>CAZKEF010000022.1:0-100980 GCA_964551735.1 uncultured Anaerolineales bacterium | reverse complement strand
CGTATTATCGCAGTGGGGCGGCGCCGCGCCAAACCCGGGCGCCGCGCGCCGGGCGAAACTTACCCCTTCATGACCACCTTCTGCATGTACGGTGACGTCGTCGCCGCCAGCAGCGACCCGTAAGTGGGGAAGAAGCCGATCTCATCCCCGACCCGCAGGTTCGTCACGGCCTCTTCCACATCCAACACCAGGTGGTCGCTGCTCCCCCCCAACACGATGATCCCCTCGTCTTCCGGCGCGATCCCATCCACGACCACATCCTGGCGGCCGATGTTGCAGATCGCGCGCTTGCGGATGCCTCGGTCAACGAACTCAGCCTGGCCGCCGAAAGCATCCTGGCCGCGCGGTCCGATGGGGACGGACGGCTTGCGCTCAACCTCGATGACCTCCGCGACGACCCAGATGGTATCCTGGCGCGTGCCGGGCCAGGGGCTGCGGTCGAGCACATTGCGGCCCAGGGTAATCGCTTCCCCGATCCGCAGATGGTTGATCTCCGGCGGCATACCGCCGCTGGCCAGCAGGGACAGGTTGGCGCTGTTGCCGCCCGAGAGCAGGTTGAGCAGTGGCCGGTGGCTTTCCGGCAGGCATCGCGCAGATCGACCAGTTGCTGCATGTTTTCGGTTGTCGGGATGACCCCACCATAGCAGGCCAGGTTGACACCCAGGCCGACGATCTCGATGCCGCGCAGCGAAATCGCATCCCGGATCACCGAGGCGACCCGGTCAGGCCAGATCCCCTCGCGCAGATCGCCCAGATCCACCATGATGATCACCTTATGCACGCGGTTCACCAGCCGGGCGGCGCGTGACAGCAGCTCCATCGCTTCGGCCGATGAGTTAAGCGAATAGTCGGCGCAGCGGACGATGTCGGCCACCCGGCTGGGCGTGGCGGAGCGCAACAGCAGCGTGGGCAGCGTGGCCCCGGTGTTGGCGATGGATTGCAGGTTGAGGATGCGTGAGTCGGCGATCATGTCAGCGCCGGCGTCCTCAAGCGCATGCAGGAGGGCGGGATGCGCGCTCATCACCTTGGTGACGCAGGCCACCTGGATGCCATGCGCCTTACACAGGCCGATGATGGCGCGCGCATTGGTTTCGATGCGGTCAACGTAGATCTCAATTCGCGGCGTTGCAATAAACATGACACATGGCTCCGGTCAGTTGGTGGGTGGTAGCCTGGGTAACTGGTACGCCCATCTCCCCATCTCCCTATCTCCCCGTCGCCCTCTCTCCCACTCTCCCCCGCTCCCCCGCTGATTCGCTCAATCGCCCATGCGCTGATTCTTCCCAACTCCTCCGCCGGGTAGCCCAGCGCCCGCGCGGCGTCGCGCACCGCCAACCGCGGCTGATAGGTGACGACGTTGCAAACCAACGCCGTGTGCTCGCGGCCGTAACGCTCGTAGACGTAGGCGATCACCTCGTCCCGGCGGTCGCGGTCGAAGTCCAGGTCGGTATCGGGCATCGTATCGGTCCGGTCGCTGAGGAAGCGCTCGAACAGCAGGTTGTACGCCAGCGGGTCCACTGGCGTGATGCCCAGGACGTAAGCCACGAGGGAATTGGCGGCCGAGCCGCGGCCCTGGCCGCGGATGCCACGGCCGCGCGCCTCGCGCACGATGTCCCAGACGATCAGGAAGTAGTCGGCCAGGCCGGCCGCTTCGATGACGGCCAGCTCGTGGGCCAACTGCTTGACCGCAGGCGGCGTGACCGGGCTCAGTTTGGCGACCAGCCCGGCGTGGGCCAGGGCGTAGAGGTGACTGAACGCGGTCTCACCCGGCGGGATGCCGTGCGGGAAGGTTTCGGAACGGGATGGAAAGGCAGGCAGTCGGCGGCGGGAGAAATCGAGGGAGACATCGCAGCGCTCGGCGATGGCCTGGGTGGCAGTTAGCGCGGCGGGACATTCGGTGAACAAGGCGGCCATCTCGGCGGCGCCCTTCAGGTAGAACTCGCTGTTCGGCCGCTGCCGCGCGCCCAGGCCTTGTCCTGAGCCCGTCGAAGGATCGGCGAGCGGCACATTATGTCGTGTGGCGGTAAGCACATCGTGCAGGCGGTGGCCATCTACGGTCGCGTAATGGACGTTGTTGGTCGCCGCCACGCCCACGCCGGCGGCGCGCCGCGCACGGCCCCAATCATCGGCCAGGACCGCCTGCGCCACCGCGCCCTGCCGGCAGCCGGCTAAGCAGAGCAGGCCCCCGGCGTGACGCGACACGTCCTCGATGGTGAGCACCGGCGCACCCTTCGCGCCGGCCAATTGCCCGACCGAGATCAGCCGGCTGAGGTTGGCGTAGCCCGCCCCCGTCTCGGCCAGCAGCGTCAAGTGCGAGCCGTGGGCCAGCGTCACCTCCGCGCCGATAATGGGCTTGACGCCCCGCGCCTGCGCCGCGCGCCAGAACTCGGCTGCGGGCGTCCACCAGCCGGCCCGCACGCGCCAGCGTTTGGCGATGGCGGCGATGGGATGCCAGGCGCCGGCCCACGCGAACGCCTGGGGTGCGCCGGCCAGGTCAAGCTGCATTTGCACCGGCGCCATGCACTGGTGCTCAGCGACCTGAACCGCCCGGTGACCATCGAGCCGCCACCTGCGGCCGCGCCCGCAGGGGACGAAACTGAATTCAAGGTGGAATCTGCATCCACCGCCGGTCACAGACCGGCTGAGAGCGCGGATTTCATGCTGGATTTCGTTTAGCAGCGAACTCGCCGGGCCCGCCACCTGACCGGCCTTCGTTAGACGGGCGGCCGGCCCATCTCCCCATCTCCGTGTCTCCCCATCTCCTCCGCTCCCCTGCACCGCTGGCGGATGTGGAACACTGAGCGGCGGCCCTCGCCATCCCCTGGCCGGTTTTCTGCGCTGTTCTCACCTCCTCTCGCATCCATGAACGTCTAGCCGTCCCCGGGCAACCGTGCTATACTATCCTTGCACCGACGGACCGCCGGCAGCCCGATTCAACGCACAGGATCCAAGCTTCGTGCGCCGGCATTTCCTACACCCGATGAAACGTAAAGTGCGCGTCCTGATCGCCATTTTCGGCGGTCTACTGGGCCTGTGTCTCGTCGCTGGCGTCATGTCCGCGCTGGGTAACCGCAGCCTGCTGGCGGAATACAGCCTGGCCGGCGCCGCGGCCCAGGAGATCGCGGCGCTGCGCGGGCTGACGGCCGCGGGTGATGAGGCCGCGGGAGTGAAAGGGGAGGGCCGCGCGTCGCCCCATCGCCCTATCGCCCCTCCTCGTCTCCGCAGGGCCATGTCCCCCTTCAACATGGAAACAGCTAGAATCGGCGCTGGGGAGCGCGGCCTGTGAGCGAGAGTGGCCAGGCACAGTAGACTGGTAAACTGGCTAAACGGAGGTTCCTGTGTTCGAGCTACCTGAGACCATCACGCTGGCCCGGCAGATCAACGAAACGATGGCCGGCAAAATCATCCGCAGCGGGACGCTGGGCAACGCACCGCATAAGTTCGTCTGGTATAACCGCACCCATGAGGAGTTTGCCGGACTGGTCGCAGGCAGGACGGCCGGCCAGGCGCGCGCCCAGGGCCGCTGGCTGACCATCGCGCTGGCGCCAGACTACGTCCTGCTGCTGGGGGAGTGTGGGGGCCGGCTGCTGTATCATCCGCCGGGCGCGCGCTTGCCGGAGAAGTATCACCTGTGGCTGACTTTCGCTGACGGCGCCGCGCTCACGGCGCTGACCCAGATGTGGGGGGCGTTCGAGCTTCACGAGGCCGGGCAGGAGCAGGAACGCCAGTACATCAAGGGGATGCGCCCCACCCCGGTCGAGCCGACCTTCACCTTCGACTACTTCACAACCCTGATTGCTGAACTGGCGACAGGCGAGAAGCGCAGCGTCAAAGCGCTGCTCACGCAAGAGCAGCTCATCCCCGGCCTGGGCAACGCCATTGCGCAGGACATCATGTTCCGCGCCGGGCTGCACCCCAAACATCCCATCGGCCAGCTCAGCGCCGAGCAACGCCGCGCGCTCTATGACGCTATCGGCGTCACTGTGGCCGCTGCCATCGCCCAGGGCGGCCGCTATGACGAATTCGACCTCTACAACCGGCCCGGCGGCTACCGGCGCCTGATGGATAACCGCGCCGCCGGCCAGCCGTGCCCGACCTGCGGCACGATCATCGAAAAGATCCAGTACCTGGGCGGCGCGTGCTACTTCTGTCCGCGCTGCCAGACTTAAAGGAAGATCATGTTGGCGTTCAACAACCCCGTCACCGAAATCATCAAGCAGCGGTATTCATGTCGCGCCTATGCCAGGGCGCCGATTGTCCCGGAGCAGGCGGAGCAGTTGTCCCAGTGCGCGGCAGCGGTCACAGCCGGGCCGCTGGGCACGCCGCTCCGCTTCACGCTGGTTGCGGCCGCGGCGGGGGACAGCCGCGCGCTCAGGGGCTTGGGCACATACGGCCTCATCAAGAACCCGGCCGGCTTCATCATCGGCGCAGCCGGGCCGGGCGAACGGAACCTGGAGGATTTCGGCTACGGCATGGAGGCCATCATCCTGCACGCCACCAGCCTCGGCCTGGGGACCTGCTGGCTCGGCGGCAACTTCACCAAGAGCAGCTTTGCCAAACGCATCGGCGCCGCCGAAGCTGAGGTCGTGCCCGCGGTGGCCGCGGTCGGTTATGCGGCCGAGAACAACCGCGCGCGTGACCGGCTGCGCCGCATGGCCCGTTCCGACACCCGCCTGCCGTGGGCTGCGCTGTTCTACCAAGCCGGCTGCGACACGCCCCTCGACGCATTAACTGCCGGGCCCTATGCGACGCCGTTAGAGATGCTGCGCTTGGCGCCGTCGGCCAGCAACCGCCAGCCCTGGCGGGTCATTCAGGATGGGTCTGCGCACCATTTCTACCTGCAGCGTACGCCGGGCTACGGGCGGGGCACGCTTCCATTCACGCTGTTGGGCCTGGCCGACCTGCAACGCGTGGACATCGGGATCGCCATGTGCCACTTCGAGCTGACCGCCGCAGCGCTTGGCCTTGCGGGGCAGTGGACGGTGCGCCAGCCGTCCTGGCCGCCGCCGGGCGGCACGGGCGAATACGTCGTGACCTGGGCCGGTCAGGACGATACAGATACCGCATAAACCTGGCGCACCTACAACAGCAAATAGGAGATTTCCATATCCCAACAATCCTGTGAGGACTGTCCCATCCGCAAAAGGCGGAAGCGCAGCCGAAGTCGCTGCTGGCGCGGCGCGCGGCCGCGGCAACCAACCGGCTGTGGCCCACGGCGATATCATGCCGGGAGGGACACGTTGCAGAAAGGTGAAATGACCTGGACCAGCCTGATATAGAGGACTTCGGCAGGCTGCAGATCCACTTCCAGCACCCCATCGTGCAGCGGAATTGAGGCGGCGCCCAGGGGCAGTTCTGGGCCATAAGCGACGCGTGCCGGCCGGCCGGCCGCGACCGGGAAGTGCAGTCGCGCACGCCGGATGTCCGCACCGGGGTTGAAGACCAGGAAGGTCCAGGCCGGTTCCGGCTCCGCCAGCCGGCCGCGCTCCTCGTAGCTGTCCAGGTTCAGCACCATCACGTCCCGATCCTCGCACCAGGCCAGCGCCTCCCACAGCAAATACGCGCGAAACGTGAAGCCGGCCCCGTAGATCTCCTGGCCGACAGGGGTGCTGTTCGGGCCTTCCAGCAGCGGGATGTTTTCGTGCGGGATGTAGTCCAGCGGCGAGGTGTGCCAGTTCTCCGGCAGGCAGCGGGGGAAGCAGTAGAAGTTGTTGCGCCGCGCGTGATCGAACAGGCGCAGGATGCCGGGATGGGGCGGGAAGGTCTTGAAAGTGGGCGTAAGGCGGGCCAGCGTGTCAATGTTCTCGAACAGCGCGGCGTAGATGATCGGCGTGCAGGCATGCACCATGCCCAGGATGCTCACCTGGCTCGCCTCGGGCGAGGTGTGGTCGCTGTACCAGTACACCAGCCGTAAGGCCTGGCTCAGCAGATAGCGATAGATCGTCGCGTATTCCGGCTCCCCGGTCAGGTTGTAGAGCCGATCAGCAGCCTGCACGCCGCACGATGTCAGGAACGCCTCCTGGGACACCGTATTGACCGGCAGGTTGTGGAGCACCCGCAGCGCCTGCCGGGCTTCCTCGAGGTAACGAGCTTCCGCGGTGGCGTCGTAGAGCGCCAGCATGAACCAGACATACAAGCCGCCAACCGCATGATTGTCGCCGTTGCCGGCCTTGGTCAGGGTGTGTTTGTCGAAGCACAACGGGAACAGGTAGCCGAAGCCCTGGGCCAGCGGCGCCAGCACCTCAGCCACCTCCTCCAGGATCCTGCCCTGCGTCTCCGTGTCACCTTGCCAGAGCGAAACCTGCCATAGCTCCTCCAGGAAGTACACGTACTGCCAGGTCCCGGCCATGGCCGCACGATTTGGACGACCGCCCAAGAGCCCTGACTCCCCGGTGCGCAGCAAACGTGCCATGAAAGCCAACAGCCGCGCCTGTAAGTCGCGATATTCCGGCGCGGGCGCGATCCGGCAGAGGGCCGCCAGGGGATACGCGGCCCACAGCGCCGACTCGAAGCAGGGGCGCAGATTGCTGGTCACACGCCCGCGCGCCTGCGCGACCTGATCCCAGGCCGGTGATGCGCCGTCCACGTAGTTGAGGATGAACGCATTCCCCTCGGCATCGCGGCGCCAGGCGTGCGGCTCGTTCGCCATGTCGCGCGCGCAGTTCAGGCTGAAATCGTGCCATGATGTGGCGCGGTCGGGCCACGGGCTGGGCGGCGGCACGAGATCCAGGCAGCGTCGGACCAGCGTCGCCAGCGCTGCCTGCTCAGTGGGCGCGGCCTGGCCGTCGTCGCGGAAACCGACCGCCAGCCAGTAGGCGATCCGCTGGCAGCCCCCGGGAAAGCACGCGCCGGAATAGCCATCGGCGTACAGACCCACCTCCGCGGCCGGCGTCGGCCGGTAGCGCCGGCGGAACCCGCAACGGTAGTTCAGGAAGCGTGCGATGTTATCGAACCCCATCCAGCTCATGGCGGTCATGTCGAAGAACATGAGCAGTTCGAGCCGCAGGTAGGGGTCGTAGTAGTACGTCCCCGGGAAATCGTTGCCGTACGCCTCATCGTTCCACTTGGTGGGGTTGGTGATGCTGGTCTTGAACCAGACGTGGTCGCCGCGCTCGTAGGGCGGCAGGGGGCCGAGATCAACCGTGACCTCCGGCTCGTACCCACCGGCCATCTGCAGCGCCAGCGGCGCGGGGAGATCGAGCGCGAGGTCTACGTGCAGCCACCCGGTGCCGGGGTCGGGGGTGAGCCGGCCCGTCCAGGCGTAGCGGATCGCGGCCCCATCCAGACCGGCCGCCTGACGTTCGCCGCGCACCGCCAACGCGCCATCAGCGGCGCGCTCGATCTGCTGCGGGAACAGATCGAAGCTGCGCCCGCGGGCAAGGGGGTTGCCCGGCGCTGAAACGGGCCGCCAGCGCTCGCCGTCCCGCACCGCGAGCTGGTAGCCGTACCCGCCCGCCGCAACCAACCACTCAAAGACCAACCTGGCCCCGGCCCAATCAAAGGTGATGATTTGCATCGCTTATCTTCCCTAGGTTTAGATCCACCCGGCCGGTTCAAGGGGATAGATCCCCCACTCGTCCCGGCAGCGCTTCATCTCCAGGATGTTTTCCAGCTTTGCGCCCACCGCCAGCGAGTGCGATGACCCCATGATGAACCCGCCGCCCGGGCCCGCGTTCGCAAACGCGTAGCGTGCGTCCGCCCGGATGTCTTCGGGCGTGCCGCTGTGGATGTGCTCGTGCCAGATGCCGCCCCACAGGCACAGCCGGTCGCCCACCTGCCGCTTGAGCCGGCCGATGTCCATGCCCGCGGTCGGCTGGATCGCCTCCCATGCGTCGTTGATCTCGGCCAGCTCGTTCAGGATGGGCGCGACGTTGCCGCAGCAGTGGCGCAGCACCTTGAGTCCGTGCTTGCGCGCCTCCTCGGCCTGCGCCTTCTGCCAGGGGTAGCACAGCTTGCGGTAGAGGCGCGGGCTGGCCAGGAGGCCGGTGCTGGAACCGTGATCGCCCACGGCCATGATGCCGTCCACGCCCAGCCGCGCGCAGACCCGCGCTTCGCGGAGCATCTGGATCCCCTGCAGCTCCGCGATCTTCGCGCAGACCTCGGGCTGCTGAACGAGGTTCATCCAGCTCTCTTCCTCGGTTTGGCCGAAGCGCGGCCATTCCAGCCCGTTGATCAGCGCCAGCACAAAGTGGGTCTCGCCAAGCGCCTGCACTGCGTGGCGGACGACCTCGTAGGTTGAATCTTCCGGATCGAGCTCGCCTTCGGCCTTCAGCGCCGCGATCTCGGCCTCCATCCCCTCGACGGTGGCCTCTCGGCGGAAGGCGGTGTTCACCGGCATCTCCATGAGATCGCCCGTCACAGACGAAATCTGGTGCAGGCGGCCCGTCTCCGGATCGCGATAGGTGTCTTCGGTCAGCCTCTCAAAGGGCGTTGGCCGGTAATCTGCGGGCGGGACCGGGTGAACCGGGATGATGTCCATGTCGAGCGCGCGCACCAGGTCTACACCATCACGCTTGTAGCTGGCGACCACTTCGTCGCGGCGGTCTTCCCAATACGCCTGCGTCTCGCGGAACTTGGCGTGCATCAGGCTCCGGCGGCCCAGGATCATCTCGTACACGTTGTAGTCAATGAAGTGCTCGCCCCAGGGCACGCGGTCCGGCTGGCGCAGCTCCAGGGCCGCGAGGACGCGATCTTTAGGTAACATTGGGGCCTCCCGTAGCGAAGGGCTCGCAAGAGAATAAGTTCCGCCGCCGTCATTCTGAGCGCCTCAACCCTGAGTCTCTCGCGACGGCGCAAAAGAGCGAAGAATCTCTCGCGCTTGGCACACCAGACCCTTCGCTGGTGACGCGCCGCAGCGAGCTTTGGCTGACAGACCCGCTCAGGGTGACATATGCGGGAAGTTCTGTACTTGCAAGCGCTACGCGCGCCAGCGGCGGCCTTCGTCCAGCATCGCCAGGTAGTTCTCCACCGGGATGTAGTTGGCGACCGTGTTCCCGCAGCCCAGCGCATAGCCCCCGCCCGGCATGCAGACCTCCAGCGTCTCGCGCGTGCGCTGCCGCACCTGCTCGGGGGTCGCGGTCGCCATGAAGTCCATGTCCATGCCGCCGATCACCGCGATGCGGTGGCCCCACCGCTGCTTGGCCAGCGTCACCGGCTCAATGACATCCTCGAACGACTGGCGGCCGTCGAAGCCCAGATCATCTATCAGCTCGTTCATCAGCGACTCGATCCGGCCGCAGGAGTGCAGCACACACAGTTTGCCCTTGGCGTGCGCATGCGCGTTGATTTGCTTGTACCAGGGAAACGTCTTCTGCAGGTAGAACTTCTTCGGCACCAGCAGCGAGGTCTTGAAGCCCATGTCGTCACCACCGAAGAGCATGCCCACGCAGTCGTAGTCGCACACGATCTGCGCGTGCTTCAGACGCATTGCGCCCACCTTCTGCGCCACGGCATCCACCAGGTCGGGCTCGTCGTACAGCTTGTAACACAGGTTCTCGTAGCCAAACGCCCAGGCGATGTACTCGTACAACGAATAGACGGGCAGGTAGATTTTCATGTTGGGCGGCAGATGCTTTTCCGCCCAATCGAGCGGGGACAGGTCCAGGTCGGCCGGGTCGGGCCACTGATACGCCTCGAAGTCGGCCCAGTTGCGGATGATGCCATCGTGCTCATTGGCCCACTGCCGGTCGCCTTTGCTCTGCCCGCCGGCTTCGGTCGTATCCCTTGCAACGCGCGCCTCGACCTGGTGCGCGGCCTCGGGGAAGTAGAGCAGCGGCTCCAGCGCGCCGGAAACGGCGTCATAGCCCAGGAAGGTCTGGATGGCGACCTCCCGCTGCCACGCGTAGGCCGGGTCGTTCGGGTCCAGGTCTGCGCCGATGTCGTAACGCTCGACGATGGCGTCCTTGATCTCTTTGTCCTCATACAATTCCAGGTAGTGGACGCGTTTGGGCGTGCCCTTGCGCAGGATGCAGTCGCGGAACGCGGCGAAATCGGGTTCAACGGGGGTTTGTAGATAACTATCCATCAGAAAATTGCCTCCGGCGTGAGGTGCGGGTTGGTCAGGCCCGCGCGTTCCAGCGCGGCGAAGAGGGTCGCTGTGTCCACGCGCGCAGCCAACGTGTAGGTGTCGGCGCCGCCGTAGATGATCACAATGTCGTCGCCGTACTCGTAAGAGCCGCAGGCGAAGAGCACGTTGCCCACCATCAGGCTGGAGCGCGACCGCAGCTCAGCCGGGGTCTCCGGGGTCATCAGGTGTTCCAGGCGGGCCGTGACCAGCGAAGCCGGTCGCGCCGGGTCGAACGCGTCGAAATCCAGCAGCGCGACATCCAGATCGTACTCGCGATCCACATCGTTCAGGTAGTTGCCGGTGTGGTAGATCTCGGCGTAGCGCCGGCCGCCCATGGGGATGGGCACCGAACCGCCGCCCACCCAGGAGTGGCGGCAGCGCGAGTTCGGGTAAGCGTGGAGGATCAGGCCCAGGTCGCGCCACTCGCCGGTGATCTCCGCCGCGGCTGCCAGGTGGATGGCGAAATCGTCCAGCGGCAGACCATCCCAGTACGGCCGGTGCAGCATGTAGTATCGGCCGTCAATCGCGTCGGGCAAAAGCACGCCGTCCTTGTTGAAAGCGTCGTTGACGTCGCCCTGCACCGGCCCCAGCTTCTCCCAATGGCGCAGGTCCGTCGAGCGGGCAAGGCAAAGGCGCGCGCGGTACGTGGTCACCGGGTCGGCTTGCAGCCCGCAATAGAGCATCCAGAACGTGTCGCCGAAGCGGGTGATGCGCGGGTCTTCCACGCCGTAGCGGTCGAAGCCATCCGGGGCGGAATCGGGGTAGATCACCGGCTCACGGTAGCGGTAGAGCGGCGCCAGCGTTGGGGTGAAGAGCGCCAGGCCGATGAAGCTGCGGACGAAGGATGAGCCGGGGTCGGTCTCCGGTCGCGCGCGGTAGTGGATCGCCACGACCCCCTCGGCCAGGTCGGGGTCATCGAGGGTGCGCATGGGCAGAAGCGCCCGGATGATGGCGTCGTTTTCGGGTGAGCGGGGCAGATAGACCGCGGCCGCGTTGAACGTGACGCCCGTTTCCCACCAGTTCTCGCTCGGCGCGATGATCGGCTTGCCGTCGTTGCACCGTTCCACGGGAATGCCATAAGGTTGCATAGATGAATAACTCCTCAATAGAGATTATCAGGGAGAACAGTCATTCTGAGCGGGTTGGCCCAGAGCCTTTCATTGCGGCAACAGACCAGCGAAGAATCTCACGGCCGATAATGTCTAATGCTGATAGACTCCAAACTGCTTCACCGCCGCGTACATGGCCGCCAGGTTCGCCAACGGCATCCCAGGCGGCACGTTGTTGCCTTCCTTCATGATATAGCGGCCGCCGCGCATGATGCCGCTCTGGAGGATCGTCCTGGCTTTCTGGAAGATGGTCTCCGGCGGCTCGGCCATCAGATCCGTGACGGGCACCCCGCCCATGATCTCCACCCCCTCACCCACATCATCGCGCAGCGTCTCCCACGTGAGTGGATAGCCGGTGTCGAAGGAGGTGGCGCCCAGTTCCCCGACCAGGGTGGGCAGCAGGCGCTGGACGTTGCCGCACAGGTGCATGGCGAACGCGCCGCCCGGCTCGAAGAGCGCGTCCTTCAGGCGTTTGTGATAGGGCAGCACCTTCTCGCGGTACTGCTTGAGTGAGAGGAACTGGATTGCGTCGTCGCCGAACCCGCCATCCCGCGGCCGCAAGTCCAGGCCCAGGTAGGCACGCCAGGCGCGGATGCGCACGATGGTCGCCTCCACGATGAAGTCCATCAGCCGGTGGTAGTAGTCCTCACCCACCAGCATGTCTTCCAGCAGCTCGTGCCCGCGCACGCCGACCGCGACCGTGAACGGGCCGCCCGTGGCGATGGGGCAGGGCGGGTAAACGCTGACCCCGCGGCCGTGGAACTCGTAGCTGGCGGCGCGGTCGAGGAAGTATTCATAGTACTCGCGCACGCGGGCGTTGAAGCCGCCGAAGGGGTCGGGGATACCCCGCTCGAGGATCTGCCATTTCCTGTCACCGGTGTAAGCGGGCAGCGAGGCCGTGACCTGATTCTCCGGGTAGATCACCGGGCAGCCCAGCCACCCCTCCTCGAAGACGTTGACGAACTCCGTGCCGATCTCCCAGCACTTCCCTTCGGCCGGCACGCCCATCTCGATGTCGTGCGGGATGTTGTGGACCAGGTAATGCTTGTAGTTGAGGTAGGTCCGGAACATGAGCTCAGGGTCGTTGCTCATGGCCTCCCAGGTGATGCCCTCGGTGTTGAGGGCGGGGTCCAGCACCCAGATACGCGGGCCGATGGTGAAATTGGCAAAGGGAACGCGGCGTGGCCGGCCCGCGCGATACGCGTCCCAGACCTGGCGCACCTCCTCGTTGTGGCGGGTGAAATCCGTTTGGGGCATGACCGGCCTCCAACAAACGATGAAGAATCGGGATCACGCAAGATTTTACGCAAAAACACGAAAAGCCTTGCGCTGATCATATATCACTTCTGCGGGTTTGTCAATAGGCAAATGACGGTTGTTGGATCGGTTTTTCCCCGAACAGCCCCTGCCGCCGCGACAAACAGCGGTCTGCTGCCGCACTTAGCGTCTTGAAAGCAGCCGTCACGCAAAATTCGTCTGAAATTGCCTCAAATTACCCCTTGACAAGCGCAAGAAATTGCGTTATACTTTGCGCAGTAATTACGTTGATTTCCGTTCAAGGATCGCACCTATGCCGACCCTCGATCAACTTGCTGAACAGCTTGGGGTTTCGCCGGCCACCGTCTCCCGCGCGTTGAACAACAAGCCGGGCGTAAGCACGCAGATGCGCGACCAGATCCTGGAGCTGGCGCGGCAGATGAACTATGTGCCAGGCCCGGCCGGCCGCAATCCGGCGCTCCAGCGCACCGATACCGTGGGCTTCCTATCGTTCGAGCGCTCGCTGCCGCTGGCCGGTGATCCGTTCTACTACCATGTGATGCGGGGAGTCGAGCAGGAGCTGGCCCGCCAGAGCTACTTCATGATGGTGTCCACCGTCTACCCGGGCATGGCCGAAGCGGCGAGCATCCAACTGGTGGCCGAAAAGCGCGTAGACGGCTTGATCGTGGTTGGCCCCTTCTTCCCCCAGCAGCTCATCCTCTCCCTCCATGCCGCCGGCATCCCGTTGGTGCTGGTGGACAACACCGTGATGAACCCGCCCATCAACGCCGTCCTGGTCGAGGATGAGACCGCGGGCTACCAGGCCACGCAGCACCTGATCGCCGCGCACGGCCATCGCCACATCGTCGCGCTCAGCGGGCCGAAGGCGTGGGCCTCCAGCCGGGCGCGCGCCGCAGGCTATCGCTGGGCCATGGAGGACGCCGGGCTGACCCCAAACGTCATCCGCCAGGAGGACACCACCGTTGACACCGGCCGCCGCGCCGTGCGCCAGGCATTGGAGGCGTTCCCCGAGACCACCGCCATCTTCGCCATCAACGACGCGATGGCGATGGGCGCGCTGCGCGGCGCGGAGGAAGCAGGCCGGTCGCTGCCGGAAGACCTGGCCATCGTCGGCTTCGATGACGTCGTGGCCGCGGCCCACGTCTGCCCCTCGCTGACCACCATGCGCGTGCCCAAACGCCAGCTCGGCATCCTGGCGGCGCGGCGGCTGATTGACTTGATAAAGCGCGAACCCGGCGAAGAAGACGCCGCCGTGATCAGCATGGTGAACGCCGAGCTGATCATCCGCGCCTCCTGCGGTTGCCAGGAGCAGGGGTGAGATGATGGCAGGGAATCTGGGCCGCACCTTGACCCGCCGCCAGTTCGTCAGGCTGGCCGCGGCGGGCGCGGGCGCCGCACTGGCCGGCTGCACGGCCGCGCAACCGGCGCCGGTTGCGCCAACGCCTGTGCCGGCCGCGACGCCCACTGCCATACCGCCCGCAACACCGGCCCCATCCCCGACCCCAGTGCCGGCCCAGTTGCCCATCACCCAGGTGGAGCTGATGCCGAACATCCCGCAGCCGTTCAAGATGCGGGACTGGCGTACGGTGGCGCGCAAATTCGACGCGCTGGCCTTCGACTTTGAGGCGCAGGGCGATTATCTGCCGCTGATCTGGTGGGACAAGACGCGGATCAACATGGCGCGCGACGGTTTCGGCCTGCCCTCTTACGTGGGGGACACCCGGCAGGGCGCGGGCAACGCGCACGAAGGGATTACCTGCATCGCGGCCGTGCTCGGCGCGACCCTGGTCGGCATTGACAAGACCACCCAGGGCGGGCACGATTGGGTGGACATGCTGGAGGACTACTTCAACACGGCGAACGGCCTGAATCTGGTACTCAACGGCACCTCTGCGCTCACCGGCCGCACCTTCTGGTATGAGACCTACCCTGCGGTCGAGTATTGCGCCCTGGCCTCGCTCTACCCGCAGAAGGCCCGGATGGCCGAGATCATGCGCATCACCGCGGATCGTTGGTATGACGCGTGCGTCGCGATGGGCGGCAGCGACACATCCTACCCGGACTTCCTCTACACCGCGTTCGACTTCGCCGAGATGAAGCCGAAGTTCAACGGCCAGTGGAAGGAGCCGGATGCCGCGGCCGGGATCGCCTGGCTCCAGTATATGGCCTATCAGCGGTTCGGCGACAAGAAATACCTGCAAGCCGCGGATTGGTGTATGCAGTTCCTCCATCACGTGGAACGCAATCCGCTCTATGAGGTGCTGCTGCCCTTCGGCGCCTATCTGGCGGTCCGCATGAACGCGGAAGCGGGCGCGTCCTACGACGCCGCGAAGCTGATCAACTGGTGCTTCGATGGCAGCTACTACCGCTACGATTGGGGCGTGAACATCCGGCGCTGGGGCGATTACGACTGCCACGGGCTGGCCTCGCTGCGCACCATGGCCTCAGGCTACGCCTTCGCTATGAACACCTTCGCCTGGGCTGGTGCGCTGGCCCCCATCGCACGCTACGACACGCGCTACGCGCGGGCCATCGGCAAGTGGCTGCTCAACCTGGCCAACAACGCGCGGCTCTTCTACGCGGACGCCCTGCCGGCCGACCAGCAGTCCAGCGCGTTCTGGCAGGGCGACCCCGAGCACGTGATCGCGTACGAGGGGTTGCAGGAGATCAGCGACAAAGGGGTCCGGTGCTACGCGGCCGGCGACCCGCTCAAGATGGGCTGGGGCAAAACCGACTTCGGCATCTACGGCTCAACCCATGTGGGGCTGCTGGGGAGCATCGTCGCCCCAACCGAGGACGAGAAGATCCTGCGGCTCGATCTGCTCGCCACCGATTTCTACCACGCGGCTGCCTATCCGACCTACCTGTACTACAACCCTTATGACTCGCCCAGGACCCTGACGCTGGACCTCGGCGACCGGGCGGGGAGCATTTACGACGCCACCAACCACCGGTTCGCCCTGGAAAACGCCAGCGGCCCCACCCGGCTCGACCTGCCCGCCGATACCGGCGTGGTGCTGGCCCTGACACCCCCAGGAGGTGAGGCATCCTACAAGGACAACAAGCTGTTCATCAATAACGTGGTCGTTGACTATCACATTCCCGCGCCGGCATGATCGTAACCGGCGGTCAATCTACCCTATAGAACAGAAGGAGAAACCATGTCCGCCAAGCATCTCTCATCCTGCAAGCTCTTCAGGTTGGTCACCCTCATCGCGCTGGTCGTGATGGTGGTTGGCTGCGTCGCCCCCACCCCCCAGGTGGTTGAAAAGGAGAAGATCGTCGAGAAGGTCGTCACCCAAGAGGTAAAGGTCGTCGAAACCCAAGTCGTCGAAAAGATGGTCGAGGTGCAGGTCACCGCAACCCCCGAGCCCAAGGCTCCGGCCGTCTCCGGCGACCTGATGTTCGCGTTCCGCAACGACGCCGTCATCGGCCCGATCTATGAGGCGATGTGGAAAGAATTCCAGGCCGCCTATCCGGAAATCAAGTTGAACATCATCTGGAACGGCGACCAGAACAAGCTGGCTGCGGCCGGCACGCCCTCGTGCCTCATTGACGGCGGCGATGTGTGGCCCAAAGAGCTGAAAGCCAGCCTGGACCTGGATCCCTTCATCGCGGCCGACAAGTCGTTCGACCTCAACCAGTTCCCGGCCGCGGCCGTGGATCCGCTCAAAATTGACGGCAAGCTCAAGGCGTTATCGCCCTGGTTCAACCTGAGCCTGCTCTACTACAACAAGAAGCTGTTCGACGAAGCGGGCATCACTTACCCCACCTCTGACTGGAGCAAGGACCAGTTCATGGATGCGGCCCGCAAGCTCACGAAGATCGAAGAGGGCAAGGTGACCCAGTGGGGTGTCGAGATGTCCCACGGCTGGTGGGGCTCCTGGCTGATCTTCCTCCGTCAGGCCGGCGGCGACTGGATGGACACCAAGTCATGCCAGGTGACGCTGGACACCCCGGAAGCGATCGCAGGCATGAAGTACTTCGTCTCCCTGGTGCAGGCCGGGCCGGACAAAGTCTCCTGGCTGCCCACCGAGGACTCGTTGGGCGGGTTCCAGGGCGGCAAGGTGGCGATGAGCTACGGCAGCCACACGGGCCTTTGGCCAACCTACCGCAGCGCAGGCGTGGACTTCGATGTCACAGCGCTGCCCATGGGGCTGACGCAGCAAGCGGGCGGCGAACAGGCGCTGACCGGCTTCTCCATCCACAAGGACTGCCCGAACCCGCAGGCCGCCTGGGAAGCGCTGAAGTGGATCGCCAGCTACGACGCCGGCTACAAGTACTTCACGTCAGTCGGCCCGGTCTCCCGGTTGGACGTCCAGAAGGCGCTCACCGACATGCCGATGGATCAGCGCACCCGCGCCCCGCGGCAGATCGAAGACATCTTCGGCGCCTTCACCAACAACCTGGGCATGGGCCTGCCGCGCCACCTGGGCTTCGTCGAGGCCACCCAGAACCATGTCCAACCCATCATTGACGAGATCCTGGAAGGCAAGATCACGGTCGAAGAGGGCATGAAACGGGCCGATCAGGCCGCTCAAGACTATCTCGACGCGACCTATCCTGACTGCACCGCCTCGACCTATTGATACGAATCAAGTATTCAAATGATATAAACAGGGATCAGAACGAGAACGCGGACGACGCGGATACCGCGGGCAACGCGGACAGGAGCAAAGTTTATCCGCGTCGTCCGCGTCGTCTACGTAGTCCGCGTCCCATTTTCGGGTCAGGAGGCCGACACCATGACCTCGACAGCCGCAACAACAGCCACAACAACAACTCACCAGGGCCGTGTGCGCCGGCGAGCACTTTACAATCTGACGGCGCTGGCCTTCATCGCGCCCTGGCTGATCGGCTTCCTGCTCTTGATGGCGTATCCCGTTCTCCGGTCGCTCTATCTCAGCTTCACCGATTTCCGGCTCTTGGAAGACGAATACAACTGGATCGGCCTCAAGAACTTCATCTTCATGTTCACGCGCGACAAGACCTTCGTGCGGGCCATCCAGAATACCCTACTGTACGCCATCCTCTCGGTGCCGATCAACCTGCTCATCGGTCTCGGCACGGCGCTGCTGCTGAACCAGAAGGCGCGCGGGATGAGCGGGTGGCGCACCCTTTTCTTCTTGCCAACCCTGGTCCCGCCGGTGGCAACCATCGTGGTGTTCCGGGCCCTGTTCGATCCCGGCCGCGGCCTGATCAACGCGTTCCTGGGCAAACTGGGCCTGCCGCAGCCCGGCTGGTTCGCCAGCACCGACACGGCGCTCATCACCATGGTCATCATGGGCGCCTGGGGCTTCGGCGGCGCCATGATCATCCTGCTGGCCGGCCTCCAGGATGTGCCCCGCAGCCTGCTCGAGGCCGCGGCGATAGATGGCGCCAATAGCTGGCAGCGTTTCCGCCATATCACCATCCCGATGATCTCGCCCGTGCTCTTCTTCAACCTGGTGCTGGGCTGCATCGGCGCGTTCCAGGTGTTCACCCAATCGGTTGTCCTCGGCGGCAACGTGGGCTGGCCGGGCGGCCGCACGCTTTTTTACAACGTTTATGTCTACGTGGTCGGCTTCAACTCGCCGTACCGCATGGGCTACGCCTCCGCGCTGGGCTGGATCCTCTTCCTGGGCATCCTCTTGGTCACCGGCCTGAATTTCCTGCTGTCGAAGCGCTTTGTGTATTACTCGGGAGAATAAGCGATGGCTGCCGTTGCACCGACCCTGCCTCAAATGAGACATCGCCGCCCGATCCGCTGGGGGGCCGTGATCATCTACCTGCTGCTGGTGGCGATCGGCTTTGTGGTCGTGCTGCCCTTCCTGTGGGTGGTGGTGACCGCCTTTCGCACCTCGCCCAACGTGCTCCGCAGCATCACCGTGTTCTGGCCCGAGTCCTTCTACCTGGGCAACTGGTCCGAGGCGCTGTCCAAGTTTCCGTTCATGCTCTATCTGCGCAACAGCCTGATCATCAGCGTGCCGCCCGTCATCGCCTCGGTCTTTTCCTCCGCGCTGGTGGCCTATGGCTTCGCCCGGTTCAAAGCCCGCTGGCTCGCCGTCCTGTTTACGATCATGCTGGCCACCATGATGGTGCCCGGCCAGATCGTCACCATCCCGATCTATGTCCTCTACTCGAAGATCAAGTGGGTGGACACCTTTTACCCGTTCCTTGTCCCGGCCCTGTTCGGCGGCGCGTTCGAGATCTTTCTGCTGCGCCAGTTCTTCCTTTCGGTGCCACGCGACCTGGCCGATGCTGCGATCGTTGACGGCGCAACCGAGCTACTGATCTTCCGGCACGTCTATTTGCCGCTCAGCACGGCCCCTATCGCGGCGCTCATCGTGCTCCAATTCCTGGGCCGCTGGAACGACTTCTATGGGCCTTCGGTGTATCTCTGGTCACAGGATCATTATGTGCTGCAGCAAGGGTTGAACTACCTGATGGGCATCATGGGCGCGTCATTGGGCGGCGGACACAGCTCGATGAACATGGTGCCGTGGAACCTGCTCTCGGCCGCGGCCGTGCTGACCACGATCCCGATTATCGTGCTCTTCTTCTTCGCGCAGAAGCAGTTCATCGAAGGCATCCGTTTCACCGGCATCAAAGGCTGAGCCGATGGCCATGAATTATCGCGAGAACTATCTGCGCGCCTACCGCTTCGCCCGGCCGGCCTGGATCCCCATCGCATCGGGCTTCTCCTCGATGATGTGGCAGCATTACGATCCGGCCGACCTGCAGCAGCTCTTCGCCGCCCATCCGATCCTGTTCCCCGGCTACGCACCGGGGGACCCGCGCGAGAACCGCGTCGAGCGCCGGCCCGACCTGATCACGGGCCAGCCCTACACCGACTATTGGGGCTGCACCTGGGAAACCGCGTACACGGGCATGGTCGGCCACGTGGGCCGCCACCCCCTGGCCGACCTGAGCCTGGCCGCGGCTTTCACCCCGCCCGATCCAGCCGTCACCGATGGCCTGCTGCCACTGGACTGGACCGCGCTGGCCGAGGGGATCGCCGCGGCGCAAGCTGCCGATGGGCTGGCCGCACTCTACCTGCCCCACGGGCACACCTTCCTGCGGCTGCAGGACCTGATCGGGTTCGAGGCGCTGGCCTACGCCATGATGGATGACGACCCCCGGCTGTGGACCGTCATCCGCATGCTCGAGGCGTTCAACCTGGCGCTGATCCGGCGTTTCGTCGCGCTGCGCCCTGACGTGATCGGCATCCCCGAAGACCTGGGCGCGCAGGACCGCCTGATGATCTCACCGCGGCTCTTCCGCAAGTACATCAAGCCGAGCTACCTCCGCCTCACAAGCTATGTGAAAGGCCAGGGCATCTTGATCCACGAGCACTCCGACGGCTACATCATGCAGATCGTGGATGACCTGATCGAGGCGGGCGGCGACGTGCTTAACCTGCAAGACCTGGTCAACGGGGTGGATAACATCGCCAGACACATCAAGGGCCGGCTGGCCATCGAACTGGACATTGACCGCCAGGAGATCACGGTCCACGGGTCGCCGCGCGACGTTGACGACCACATCCGCGAGTGTGTGCTGAAGCTCGGCAGCCCGGCCGGCGGGCTGGGCCTGACCTACCAGCCCTGGCCGCCCACGCCCATCCAAAACATCCGCGCGGCCTGGGACGCGCTGGAGAAGTACTGCACCTGCTATGCGTGAGTGCATCATGTCCAATGTTGTTGCCGGGATGTCACCATGAACCGGCGCGACCGCATCCTCACCACCCTGGCTCATCGCGAGCCCGACCGCGTACCCATCAGCTTCGACATCTACCCCGACGAGCAACGCGCCCTATGCGACTCCTACGGGGTGACCGACCTGGAGGCGTTGTATCGAAAGACCGGCATCGAGGCGTTCTCCGTCTGGCGGCCGGATTGGGCCGCGCTGCCGGTCTACATCGGCCCGCCGCGGCCCGGTGTGACGGCACACGATTCGACCTATGGCTGCTGGGGCAAGGTCGGAGAGCGCATCTATCCGCTCGCTGGCAGGCGACTGGACGAATATCGGTGGCCGACCGTAGCGGACTTCGACTTCTCGCGTCTCGCGGCCGATCTGGCTGCGATTCGCGGCCAGGATCGAACCGCCGCCTCCGGCCACGCCAGCCCTGGCTGGCTCCACCACGTCCAGATGCGCGGCTACGAGCATGCGCTGCTCGACGTGCTCGACGACGGCTGGATGGCCGATTACATGGCGCGCAACCACGCCTTCTTCATCCCCTATTTCGAGACGCTCTTCCGGAACGCGGACGGCTTGATTGACATTATCCGCGCGGATGAAGACCTGGGCGGTCACGACAACATGCTCATCAGTCCCCGGCTGTGGCGCAAGTGGTATAAGCCGCTCTGGCAAGAGATTCTTGCGATCTGTCATCGGCACGGGGCCAGGGTATGGCTGCACTCGTGCGGCTTCTGCCGCTCCGTGGTCCCCGACTTCATCGAGATCGGAGCCGACATCCTTAACCCGATCCCGCCCTATGTGCGCGGTAGCGACCCGCTGGACATGAAGCGCACCTTCGGTGACCGGCTCGTCTTCGACGGCGGGGTGGACCAGATGCGCGTCCTGGTGCAAGGCACGCCGGACGATGTACGCGCCGAAGTGCGACAGCGCATCGCCGAGCTCGCGCCGGGAGGTGGCTATCTCTTGGGGCCATCCCAAGTGATCACCCGGGACATACCGCTGCCCAACCTGGTTGCCATGCTGGAGGCAGCGTTGGATTACGGCAGATACACCAAGACATGGTAGAATTCAGTCCTTATTCTGGACTTTGAGGGCATCATCTATGGAACTCCTACAACGCTGCTCCTGCAATCCGATCTTGCTTCCCAACCCGCTCGTTCGGTGGGAGTCCCTGAACGTCTTTAACGCGGGCGTGATCCACCATAACGGCCTTTTCCACATGCTCTATCGCGGCCAGGGGCCGGACTACGTCTCGTACATCGGTTACGCGGTCAGCGAGGATGGCGTCACCTGGTCGCGGCTGGACCGCCCCGTGCTGGGGCCCGGCAACGAGTGGGAGACCCGCGGCGTCGAGGACCCGCGCGTCACCTATCTCGACGGCCGCTTCTACATGACCTACACAGCCTACTCGCCGCTTGGCGTCCGAACCTGCCTGGCCGTGTCCGACAATCTGATCGCCTGGCGGCGGCTGGGCATCATGCTGCCGGACGAGACCAACAAAGACACGGCCATCCTGCCGGAAAAGGTCGGCGGCCGCTACTGCCTGCTGCACCGCCGCGTGCCCGACATTTGGATCGCCTACGCGGACGATCCGGCTGCGGGGCGTTGGACCGACCACCAGGTCGTCATGTCGCCCATCCCCAACACCTGGGAGCACGAGAAGATCGGCCTGGCCGGCACGCCGACGCGCGTCGAAGACGGCTGGTTGATGATCTACCATGCAGTGGACGCGGACATGGTCTACCGGCTGGGCGTGGCGCTGTTGGACGCTCAGGACCCCAGCAAGGTGCTCGCACGCTGCCCAGATTTCATCCTCGAGCCAACCGAACCGTGGGAGATCAAGGGGGATGTGCCCAACGTGGTCTTCAGTTGCGGGCATGTCGTTCGAGATGACGTGGTTTATGTCTATTACGGTGGCGCCGATCGCGTCATGGCGCTGGCGACCTGCTCCCTGACCGACATCCTGTCAGAGGTGCAAGCACATCGTCACTAGTGCTATCGCTTCCTTCTAGCCTGCCCCGCACACCCTCGCAGGGCAGGCTAGACTTACGCTGCGCGTCTTACGGCCCGCCCGGCGTCAGCGCGAAATCGAACTCCGCGACCTCGTTCGACCGCACCGAGTAGAGCTCGTACCCATTGATATCGCTCAACACCGCGTCCACCGTGTAGTAGTAGTTCTCCGCCGGATTCCCCACCTTGCCCGTGTCGTCCCAGACGATCACGCCGGGCGGGAATGGGGCCCAGACCGAGGCGACGTGCCACAGCGCCGCGTAGGGCGCGGTCGCGCGGTAGATGTGGTAGCCGTCCGGGGTGATGCTATTGCCGTAGACGTCCAGCGCCACCGGCGGCCACGAGAGCCGCACGCCGGTGGTGTTGGTGATCGCGATGGATACGACCGGCGGCCGCGGGGGCGCGATGATCTGCACCTGGTAGTCCTCCACCTCGCCGTCGGCCGCGGGGCCGGTCGGGCCCAAGCCGGTGGCGCTGGCGCAGCGGAAGCGCGCGTCCGTGAGACCCACCGCGCTGATCGGCCAGGACGGGACCGTCGCCTGCAGCCCTACAACGCCGTAGGGGTAAAGCCAGAAATCGGTGGCGATGCGCTCAACGGAGCCGGCCGAGTTATCCCAGACCCCGTCGCGGTTGAAGTCAATCCAGGCGTTCAGGTGGCAGCCGTAGCGTGAACCCGCGAGCGATAATTGGATCCAGGCTGGTTGGCCTGGCTCAAGCTGCCCAAGGAAACTCACCCCGTCCTCGTCTGTCAGCCCGGCCAGGTCGTCCCCAGTCGCCCCAGCGTCCGGCTGGCCGTCCCTTTCCGCGTCCACCAGGTGGCCCAGCAGCGGCCCGACCGCGACCTGGGCATGCCGCGCGCCATCGCTGGCCAGCAGGGTGGGATAGGTCGGGTCGGCCGCGTCGCCGTAATCGTACGTCGCGGTGGTCAGCACGAACGCCAGGTCCCAGCTTTCCTCGCCCAGCATGATCGGCTCGCCGGACTCGTAGCTCATGCCGAGCTGCGGCGCGGTCGGCGCGAGGATGCGCACCGCGTCGTCGTTGAAGAAGTGCGGCCGCGTCTTCCAGCCCCACGGGTACGCCACCGGCTCGCCGCCCGGCACCGGGTAGATGGCTGAGATGCTGAGCCAGTAGACGTGGTCGTCCGGCTCCTGGAAGAACCACGCGTCTGGCGGCAGATCCACGTGATACTCGAAGCAAGTGTCCGGGAACTGCATCATGCCGGGGTGGAAGTCGCAGCCGGCCGCCCGCTCGTGCACCTCGGGATAGGGCGCGATCCAGTCCCAGATCATGACGCCGGGATGGCTGAAGGGCTCGGGGTTAGCCGGCACGTCGGTCCAGATGCCGAGGTGGAACGCGACGGGCACGAGCTGCGGCGGCGTCGACAGCTCCCACTCGCGATAGGAGCCCCACCAGTGAATGTCGGTAACCGGCCGCGCGTCCTCGCAGCGCCAGTCATCGGCCACGATCTGCTGTCCCTCGTAGCGCGAGAGCTCGTCCCAGCCCCAGTAACAGGCGGTCGGGTCGGGGTCCGTGCGCACCGGCGGCTGGGACCACTTGACCGCCTCGACCCGGACCCGGTAGTCCTCCACCTCGCCGTCCGCCGCGGGACCGGTCGGGGGCAGGTTGCCCTGCGAGCTGATGCGGAAGCGGGCGTAGGTGAAGCCGGGGAGGGCCGCGGCCGGAACGGCGAAGCAGAGGTTGCTGTTGAGGCCCAGGACCAGCGGCTGGGCCGAGAAGACCTGCTCGGGGGGGCCGGCCGCCCAGGCGCCATCGCCGTCGAAGTCAATCCAGCCATCCAACACGCCGGCGACGCCGGCCGGATCCACCGTCACATCAACGCACGCGGTCCGGCCCGGCAGCAGCGGCGTGGTGAAGAGGACGCCGTCCTCGTCCGCCAGGCCGAGCTGGTCATCCCCATCCGCGTAGGCGCTCGACTGACCTTCCATCTCCACATCCACCAGCACACCCAACCGCGGCCCCATCGTCGTCACCAGGTGCGACGCGCCATTGTTAGAGCTCAGCGTGGGGTAGGGCGTGTCGGGCGCATCCCCCCAATCGAGCGGCTCTGCCACGGGCACCGCGTGATCCTCCACCTCGCCGTCGGCCGCGGGGCCGTCGGGCCCCAGGCCGGGCGCGGTGCTGCAGCGGAAGCGCGTGTAGATCACGCCCTGGGCGAACGGCGGCGTGTCGGGCATCGCAAAGCTCCAGCCGTAAGAATTACCGGGAGCCATCCAGAAGTCGCTCACGATCTGCTCGCCGGGATCGTTCCAATTGCTGTTCCCGTTGAAGTCCAGCCAGCCGTTGACGTAGCAGCCGGCGGGCGAGGCGCTGAAGTCAACCCAGGCAACGGGCCAGGGGTCCGCCCAGCGCAGCGGCGTCGGCGTGAACGATACGCTGTCCTCGTCGTCGCCGTCCGCGTCCGCGTCGTCGCCATCGGCCGCGGCCGTGGGCTGGCCGTCGGGGTCAGGGTCCACCGCGGCGCCCATGAACGGCCCGCCCGCCGCCAGGGTGTGCCGCGCGCCGTTGTTGGCCGCCAGGGTCGGATAGCCGGGCGCGGCCGCGCCGTCGGGCGCGTCCCCCCAATCGGCCGGCTCCGGCGCCATCGAGGTCACCTCGAACGCCATCTCGCTGAAGCGCGGCAGCCCGCCGGGCGGGCTGGGCGCCCACACCATCTTCAGCCAGTTCCCCGGTGGGGTCTGCTTCTGCGCCGCGCCGCACTGATTGGGCGGGAACGCGGGGTTGGTCGTGCGCGCCGACTCCTGCCAGCGCCATATGGGCGGGTTGTTGATGTCCACCGAAATGGCCGAGATGTCGAACCAGTATGAGCCGCCCGCGGTCTGCGCGAAGGGCTGCGGCAGGTAGTAGGTGTACTTGTAAATCCTGGAGCCTTCGATGTTCACCAGGCCGGTGTCGGTCTCGCTCACCATGCCGAACGGCACGGCGGCCTGCCACAGCGGCGGCTCGGCGGGGAGGCACGGATCCTGCGTGCTCGGGGCGTGGATGCTCAGGTGAAAGCTGGCGATGCCCGCGCCGCGGCGCTCCTGCTGCGCGTCATCCAGCTCGTAGTTGCCCCACCAGTGCAGGTCGGTCACCTCGCCCCCCTGGCACAGCCAGTCGTCGGCCCAGGTGAGGGACTCCGGCGCGCCCGTGGCGTCCAGGTAGTCGTGCGCGTGCTGGCCGGTCAGGGAGCGGTTGGGGAGCTGTGACCACTTGATCCCGGGGTCCGTATCGGCGATCGCCAGCAGGTAGTCCTCGCTCTCGCCGTCCTCGAACCCGCCATCACCGGTCCACCCCGGGCCCACCGGCACTTCGGTGATGGTGAAGCGCGCCCACGCGTGGCCCAGGTTGGGGCCGATCAGGAAGTTGGGCGGGGTGAGCTGTGACAGCGGGCCGCTGAAACCGTTGGGCACCGGGAAGTCGACCAGCGCGTGCTCGGAGATCGCGACCCCGGGAAATGTAGGACAAAAGACAACATCGTTCCAATCGCCGTCCTGGTCCCAGTCCACCAGCAGGTTGGCGTAACCGACCGTCCCGTTGGGCATGCGGTTGGTCACGTGGATATCCACGTTGGCGCCCCACGCCGCGGCCTGGCAGATGCTGCCCAGGGGCGTGCCCTGCGAGTTGGGGCACGGCACAACGTTCAGCCCGGCGTCAAGGGTGAACGGCTCCGGGAAGATCAGCCCCGCATCGCCGTCCTGGAAGCACTCGTCCAGGTCGTAGGGCGGGAAGCAGGGCGGCATGGCGCAGGCGCCCGCGTTGCCGTCCGGCTCGAAATCCACGAAGGAGCCGAAGAACGCGCCGAAGTTCGTGTGCTGGACCCACGCCGCTAGGCCGGTGAACTGGCAGGTGGGGAACTGGCCGAGGACGCCGGGGGCCGGGTAGGCGATGGCGTCTTCCGGTGCATCGCCGAAGTCGAGGCTAAGGAGCTCGGGATCGTTCAGTGCGGTGCGGAGGGATGCGCTGGCGTTCGCTCCACTGAGGGCGACGACCAAAGCGAGGGCGGCAAGCGCCACGACCGCCGACATGACGAGAAGGCCTTTACGTTCCATGCAACGCCTCCTTCGGAGATGAACATGGCCGCGAGGGTGTGCGATGTGGGCAGCGATGCGCGGTCGCGTAATGTGGTGCGCGTATTATCGCGCCGAAGGAGGGCCGTGTCAATGGGTTCGCAAGATCTAAGGTTAGCTTTCCCCCACCAACCGTGCTATACTGCATCACGCCGATCGGCGGCTTGCCACGACTTTCGCCGCTGAGAGATAACCCCAAAACAAAGACGCAAGACCTCAGGTGGGTGACCACTGTCTTCTGATCCAAGGAGTCTACATGGAGCTTGCCATCAACGATCAAATCTACGGTGACCGACGAACCCGACCGCATCTTGCTGTGGGTGCTGCGGGATGAGCTGGGGCTCACCGGGACCAAGTTCGGCTGCGGCATCGGCATATGCGGCTCGTGCACCCGCGCTGAGGGTGCGGCTTGCCAGGATGCGGTTGTCGCCCAGACGCACGATCTCGACGGCCCGCGCGCCCGCGGCCAGCGGCACGATCTGGTTGAAGCCGAGCGCGTCGCCGTCGTCCTCGGCGGCCGGGGTGAACGCGTCGTCGGCCAGGAGCGCGCCGCGGGCGGCGCGCTGTCGGATGGCGTAGGGGCCGGCGACGAGCGGGGGCCGGGCTGCCGCGCCTGGAACGCGGCCGCGCCCGTCGATGCCGCGCTGGGGTGCAGGATCATGTAGGTCCAGATGGCGCTGTAGGTGTAGGCGCTGACCCACTGGTTCTGGCAGTAGCCCATCATGTCGGTCCAGAGGTTGTCGGGCAGCAGCATGGGGCGGCTGCCGAAGGCCGGGGCGCCGGCGTCGAAGCCTTCCACCGAGCCGGGGCCGGGGCCGATGCGGGCGCCGGCGAAGGGATAGGCCGGGTCGCTGGCGCTGTGGCGGCACCAATTGCCTTGCGACGGGTGGTTGCGGCCCAGGGTGTGGGCGATCTCGTGCCCGGCGTACCAGTCGCCGAAGGTCGTGTCGGTGCCCCACCGCATGTTCGGCCGGTTCGCAGGGTTGCCGACCGGCCCCACGGAGTTGTTCGTGCCGCCGAACGCCAGGCCGCTCGGGAAGGGGCCGGCCGCGTCCGAGATCATGCCGTAGTAGAAGCCGGTGGTGTTGGGGATGCGGCCCTCGTCGCGGATCTCCTGCAGCCAGCCGTTGGTGTAGAACGCCGCGCAGAGCTGGCGGTCGGCGATGCCGATCAGGTCGCAGGCCGCGGTGCTGTTCTCGACCCATGCGCCCAACTGGTCCCCGCCGGAGATTGGCCACAGCCGCGGCCGGAAATTCTGGCCCAGCGCGCCGCCGAGCGGGTAGGCGCGCAGCAGCCAGGAATAGGTCGCCAGCACGTCCTCGCGCAGCCGCGGCGCATAGAAGGTCCCGCCGAGGGTGTAGTTCAGGCTGAAGAACTCCACCGAGAGCAACGGCGAGGGTAGGAAGGAGACGTTGACCTGGGCGGTGTTGTCGCCGTAGTCCGGCTCCAGCGGCACGCGGTAGGGGTTCAGCGTGGCGATGAGATCGCTCTGGCCGGTGGTCCAGGCCCACGGCAGCTCGAAGAGGAACGCCTGCTCGGTGGCGCTGATAACGGGTGAGGGCAGCACGGTGATGCGCGGGCCGGCGTCGTTGATGGGCAGCAGCTTTTGGGGGTCGTTCGCCCGCGTCAACTGCGCCTGAACGTTGGGCACGGCCGGGCCGTCGGAGCGGACCAGCAGGCGCACGAAGGTGCGCTTGCGCTCCACCAGGGCCACGCTGTTGTTCTGGTCCTGCACACTCTGCACCACCCGCAGGCCGGTCACGCGCAGGTTGACCACGGGCAGCGCGGCGGCATTCTTGGGGAAGCGGATGATCTGCCCGCTGGCCTCGCGCCAGAAGAGGTAGTCGCCGTCGTGCCGGAGCTGCCGCACGGGGAAGCTGATGTCCGGCGGCCGGATCAGCAGCGCGTCGGCGCCGCCCGTCGTCCCGCGGCCGCGGCGTTTGAGCGTGGCCGTCTCCTGGCAGACGAAGCCCGCGCACGAGCGGAAAACCTCGAAGAAGAAGAGGTCCGTCCCGTCGGCGGCCAGGTGCGCTACGGTGGTATTCGGGTTGCCGGTATCGTAGAGCAGCACCGTCTGGCCGTTCGAGTTATCGAAGCGCCAGATCTGCGTGCCGGTGCTCATAAAGACGTAGCTGGTAGTCGTACAGACGCCGCCAGCGCAGGTCGTGACCCGACCTTACGCAGTGTAGTGGGTGACGTTCAGGCCGATCACCGTCACGCCGCCGTTTGTGGCGTCGTAGCGGTTGACCGTGCCGCCCTCGCGCCACATCACCAGGGTGCGCGCGCCCAGGGCCAGGCCGGCGGTGGCGACGGTCAGGTCGTGCGCGGCGCCGTTCAGCAGCAGGGCGAAGGTCACGGCCCCGCTGGCCTTGTCCACCCGGTGCAGCGCGGCGAAGCCGCCCTGCCGGTTCAAGACCCAAACCTGGCCGCCCACCTGCGCCAACTCCGCATCGCCCCGCACGCCGGTCGAAAGGACTTCGACTTTTGGTCCCTTCATAAAAGTCGGCTAATTCCCCGGAATCGAGGCTTCCCTGGCCCGCGTGGCGAAGCCAGAGCGGGCAGCCGGTCACTCCTGTCAGCGGAAGCAACCGGCTGATTCTCAAGGGGCTTCGCGCAGCCTCGATTCCACGGATACGCGACGCCGATCAACGCACCAGCATCGGCAAGAATACCCGCTGGACCGGCAGCCTGGCGCCGACCTCTATCGCTCCGGCATCACAGGCACTGCCACTCGGCCGACTGGCCCCCCGTTGGTCCACCATCAGCCCGTCACACGCCGCCGTGTCAACCAGCACACTCCCAGTCTGCGGCAGATGATTCATCGTCGTCCCACCGTTCAGCGCCAGCGGACCGAGATTCAGGCTTGCACTCGCCTGGAACAGCGCCCCGCACGTCCCGTCGCCCGACCAGTTGTCCCGGCCACTCGCCGCCGGAACCCCGGCCGCCGTCACGCAGTTGGGCTGCAACACCTGCAAACTGCCGTCCATCACGGTTGCTTCCACCGTCAACGCCCCCCCACCGCGTCGAAACTGCCCCGCCAGACTGCCGGATAAGGTGCTAAACCGCAGCCCGGTGTGGATCGCCTGCTGCCCCGCCCACACCCCCCAGCCCCCGTTGCCGCTGATCGTGCTGTTGGAAAGCAGGAGCGTGCCGCTATTGTAGACCCCACCCTCATTATTGGCGTGGATCGCGCTGCGGTTGATCGTCACATAGCTGCTGCCCGTCGCTGATGTCGGGATGTATATCGCCCCGAAACGCGTAGCTACCGCGCTGTTGCCGTAAATAGCACTCTGTTCCAGCACGACATACGCCTGCGAAACGAAGATCGCCCCGGCGACCGTCTGCGCGCTGTTGTCCTCAATCGTGGTCGCCGTGATTCTGGCCCAGTTGTCGGCATTCGCTCCGACAATCTCATCCAGATACAGCCCCGCCCCCTGCTGCGCCTGATTGCGGCTGACGATACCCCGTGTCAGCGTCAGCCCGCCTGCTTTGACAGCGAGACCGCCGCCATTGGTGGCTTCATTTTGTGTGAGGGTCGTGTCGAGCAGCGCCACCTGGCTGCTGGTGGCGTTGATGCCGCCGCCAAAATCGCCCGCCACGTTGTCGCGGATCAGGGTGCTGCGCACGGTGACCGTACCGTAGCTGTGAATGCCGCCCCCGTTGTGGAAGGCCGAGTTGCCTGCGATGCGACTGTTTTCCACCAGCAGGCTGGCCACTCGATCCTGGTTGTTGACCTGGGAAATACCGCCGCCGGAGGTCGCGCTGTTGTCTTCGAGATACGACCGTCTGACGATCAGTTGCCCGCCGAGGTTGTCCACCCCGCCGCCGGGTCCGGTCGTCGTGGTGTTGACGCTGATGGTGCTGTCGCTGATTTGGCTGTCGAGCGAGTTCCAGAAGCGCACTGCGCCGCCGCTCGCCTGGGCACTGTTGAGGGTGATGGTGCTTGCCACGATCAAGTCGGTGCCGTTGGCACCGTTATACGCCCCACCCCATTTGGCGCTGCTGGTGGTGAGGGTGCTATCCTGAATCAGGACATATCCCCCTTCGTTGGCAATGGCTCCTCCCCAGGCGGTGCTGGCACTGTTCAGAATGGTGGTGTTGAACAACTCCAGGCCGGTGCGTTCTTCGGGATCTGCGCTGCCCCACACTACAATCGAGCCGCCCTGCGACCCCCAGCCATCCCCGGCCGGACCCCGCGCTCCCTCCAGGGTGATGTGACGCAGCGTCAGCCAGCCGCCGGGTGCGATCTCAAAAAAGCGCTGTTTGACAAAGCCGGGAGCGCTGCCCTGGGCGAAGAGACGGATGCGGTCGCCGCCATCAATCGTCACCTGGGTATAGATTGTGGCGCTGGTATAAATATCAATCGTGTGGGCCGCGCCGCCGCAGTTGAAGGTGATGACGCCGCCGAGATCGGCCTGCACGGCGGCCAGGGTGCTGTCGAAGGCGGCTTCGGTGCAACTTGCCGGTGTGCCATTGCCCACCACGGCATTGGCAGCCGCGGGCAGCGCGGCGGGTTCGACCGCCCCCGCCGCGATCGTGAACGCCATACTCAGCGCCAGCAACAACGCAAGCATCAGAACGAACTGCTTCGGAAAAAAGGCTCTTTGCATGATCATGGTCTCCTCTCAAGCCGCGGCCAACGCACGCAGCCGGGCTGCGGTATCTTCGGCTGTGTCATCCGTCGTATCCAACAGGATCCACCCGTTCTGTGCCAGTTCGCCGGCGGTACGGTTCAGGTCGGCGTACACCTCCCGAATCCCGCCGTCCAGATATTCCTGAAACCCGCCGGGGCCGGTCCGCAGCAGGTTTTGGGCGTGCGCCTTCTGCTGCTGGGGATAGAGCACAACCCGCTGCATTTCGGCCGCGTCGAACAGCTCACGATATTCGCTCATCCGCGAGTGCGGATCCCAGAAGTCGTCAATCACGACGGCGAACCCGGCGTCTTGATAGAGCTTCGCCATCTCCGTCACGCTCCGGCGCGCCAGTTGGAGTTGCTCGACCAGCTCGCGAGGCCATTCGGGGCCTGGATGCACCACACCCCCCACCACCATGCTGCGCAGAACGTCCACACAGATCGCGATGCTCCGCGGGAACCGGGCCGCCAGCGCGCGGCTCACCGTGCTCTTGCCAGATGCGGGCGCGCCCGTGATCAGGTAAATCGGTTGGCGCATCGGATTCACTCCTTCCCCTGGCACGTCCACTGCATGGCGAAATCGAGGCGGGCGCTGGGGTCGGGCGTGGCGCCCTGCATGGCGTCCATCTCCACCAGCTTGGTGGCCGCCAACGCGCCGGAGCCATCCGCGTTGACCGTCACGGTGGCGGTGGTGTCCGCGCCGTTCTGGAACGCGCGGCTGCCGATCCGCACCACGGGGAACATGTCGGGCATGGCGCCGCCGGCCGCCGTGGCTGCCAGGGTGTACGTGCCCGGCCCGGTGTATGCGCCGATGCGCGTCAGCGCCGCGGCGATCTGCTGCTCCCCCGCGGCCAGCAGGTTGGGCAGCTCCAAGATGCGCGCCGTGCCGGCCGCGGCCAGCGCGGTACAATCGGTCTTGCTGCTGCTGGCCCAGCCGCCGGCGCCGGCGGCGTTCACCGCGCCGCTGGCTTGGGCAGTCACGCAGAAGCCGAAGTACTCTTCGCAGGCTGACGTGGCTGCGGCCGGCGCTTGGGCCGGGGCCTCAGGCGCGGTCTGGGCCGGCCTGGCCAGCTCCGCCGTCGCCGGGGGACGTATGGCTGGGGCCGGCGTCGTTCCACCGCCGCACCCCGCGGCGATGAACGCGCTTAGCAACAGGGCGGTCAACAAGGTCAATCGTCGTTTCATCGGTCCACTCTCCTGGTTGGATGATAGTGGTGGTCGTCGTTTCGATCACTGTGACAGTCAACGTCAAGCGGTGGATGGTCATTTTTCTCACATCCTCCATCTATGGGGTATGATAGCATCCATCGCGTGACACGTGGTGACATTTTGTGACAGCTTTGTGCAGTGATAAATCCAAGAGAGGGACGCGGACGAGCGCGGACAAGCGCGGATTTCGAGGCTTTCCGCGTCTATCCGCGTTCATCCGCGTCCGACTTCTGGGTCATGGGGAACCTTGCCGATGCTGAACGTGCTCCCGAATACCTTCCCCGAGGCCTTGCGCTTCCTGCGCAAGCGCGCCCGCCTGACCCAGGACGAGCTGGGCCGCGCAGTGGGCTACAGCCGCGAGCAGATCGCCCGGCTGGAGAACGGCTCGCGGCTGCCTGACCTGGCGGTGATCGCCGCGTTGTTCGTGCCGGCCCTGTTCGAGCGGGACGAGTCGCGTCTGGCCGAACACCTGTTGGCGTTGGTCGGCCAGACGCGCCGCGGCCAGCAGGTGACGATCACCCACACGCGGCAGACGCGCCTGGAAGTGACCAGCGAGGCCCTGCCTGCCCCGGCCGCGCCGGCTGCCCCGGCCCACCGGCCGCCAGCGCCGCTGCTGCCCCTCATCGGCCGGGAACGCGAGCTGGCGGATCTCCTGGCGCTGCTGGCGACGGCCCGCCTGGTCACGCTGGTGGGCGCGCCGGGCATCGGCAAGAGCCGGCTGGCGCTGGAAGTGGCGCACCAGGCCCTGCCGCAGTTCCACGACGGCGCCGCCTTCGTCCCCCTGGCTGACGTGGCCGCGGCGGCGGATGTCCCCTACGCCTTCCTGCGGGCGCTCGGCGTCACCCCCGCGCCGCAGCAGACCGCCGAAGCGGCCATCGCGGCCCATCTGGCCCCGCGCCGGCTGCTGCTGGTGGCCGACAACTGCGAGCACATCCTGGAGGCCGCGCCGCTCTTCGCTGACTGGCTGGCCGGCGCGCCCGGCGTGAAGATGCTCTGCACCAGCCGCGTGCCGCTGGACCTCTACGGCGAGTACGAGTGGCCGCTGCCTCCGCTGGCCGCGCCCGACCTGGCCGAGCCGCCCGACCTGGAGCGCTGGGGGCAGTCGCCGGCCATGCAGTTGTTGGTCGCCCGCGGCCAGGCCATGGATCCCGACTTCGCCCTGACCGCCGGCAACCTGCTGCCGCTGGCGACGCTGTGCGCCGCGCTGGATGGGCTGCCGCTGGCGCTGGAGCTGGCCGCGGTGCGCCTGCGCGATCTGCCGCCGGTCGAACTGGCGCAGCAATTGCTGGCGTTGCGTGGCCCCGGCCAGCTCTCTTCGACGTGGCTCAGGCAGGACAAGCGCAACATCGCCGAGCGCCATCGCACCCTGCAGGCCGCCATCGGCTGGAGCGTGCGGATGCTGCCGCCCGCGCAGGCCGACGCGTTTTATTACCTGGGGGCCTTTACGGGCGGCTGCGCCGCGGCGGCCGCGGGGGCCGTGGCCGCCGCCGGGCCGGACGTGCTGGCGGCGCTGGCGCGCGCCAATCTGATCCGCATCGCGGAGGGCCGGGTGATGCTGCTGGAGACGCTGCGCGCGTACGCGGTTGAACAACTGGCGGCCGCCGGGAGTCTGGCCGCGGCGCAACGCAGTCACGCGACCTATTTCGCGGCGTTCGCGGGCGAGGTGTTCAGCGGCTTGCTGGGCGAGGGCCAGGCGGTTTGGATGGGGGCCGCGCTGGCCGATCACGACAACCTGCTGGCCGCGCTGCGTTGGGCGCTGGCCGCGGGGGATGGCGAGACTGCCATCGCGCTGGCCGGCCACTTGTGGTGGTTCTGGTATCGGCGGGGGCTGTTTGCGCTGGGACGCGAGCTGCTGGGGGCCGCGCTGCGGCTGACCACGCCCGACCGGTCGGCGCGGGCGCGGGCACTCAACGGCCTGGCCTCGATCCACCTGGCCTTGGAAGACCCTGCGGCCAGCCTGGCGTGTCACCAGGAAGGATTGGCGCTGCGCCGCGAGTTGAACGACGCGCTGGGCATCGCTACGGCGCTGCACAACATGGGGCTGACCGCCTATGTGCTGGGCGATTACCAGCAGGCTATCACCTGGATGCATGAGAGCGTCGCGGCCGATCCGACCGCCGACCCGGCGCAGGCCTGGGCGCACATCGGCATCATCAGCCTGGAGATGCTCGACCTGGCCGAGTCACGCCGCTGGCTGGAGCGCGCCTACGCGGCCACGCAGGTGGCCCCGGCCGGCTGGCTGCACGCGTTCGTGGCGTTCAACCTGGCCGATACGCTGTGGGAGTGCGGGGAGCGCAGCGCGGCCCGGCAGTTGGCCGAAACCAGCCTGCGCCAGTTCGAGGCGTTGGGGGATGACCACTACGTGACCGATCCGCGGCTGCTGCTGGCGCGCGCCAGCGCGGCCGAGGGAGATCTGGCCGGGGCGCAGGCGTTGGCCGCGCGCGCGGTGGCCGAATACCAAGCCCAGCCCGACCCGGCCGCGGCGGCCGGCGCATGGCTGCTCCAGGCCGAGCTGGCCCTGGCGCAGGGCAACGCCAGCCAGGCCGCCGCGCTGGCCGGCCAGGCTCATGCGCTGCGCCTGACATCTCGGCGGCCGCTCTCGCCTCGGGAAACAGCTCGCTACGCCGTGTTGGCGTCTTCGGCGCGGCTGGCGTTTGAGCAGCAGGGGCAACTCTGAGTTGGCCGACCCAAAAGATAAGCGCGGAAGACTACGAGGTTGCCCCCAGCCCGGCCTTGCGCGCCACATCCATCGCCTGCGCGCGATCGGCCACCTGGAGCTTGGCTAAGCTGTTGGAGACGTGGTTGCGCACGGTTTTGAGGCTGATTGTGGGGTTGAGGCTTGCCGGGCGCGCATCTGCGCTGCAACGGCCACCAGATGCCCACAAAGAAAGCAGCTCGACGGCCAGGATCAGCACACGGGAGAGCAGCGCCACAGCGACGGACTGTTGCCGCGCTGCCGGCGAACGCGACGGTCGTCACCGAGGTGGCGGCCGGCGTGCTGGTGGCAGATGCGGTGCTATGGTGTTGTGAGCATGCCAAGGAGAAACTGAGGGCAAGTTGAGGATTTCTACCGTCAACTCAGCGCATGCTGCGCAAGGATACTTACTACGGTCGCCTCGACGCTTTGGTCTGTTGTATCCAGCACCATCCAGCCTTGACACGCCAGACCGGCAACTTCCGTGCTCAGATACTCATACACCACCTGAATGCCACCTGCGATGTACTCGCTGGCATCGCTTGGACCAGTGCGTTTCCGATTCCGCTCCTGCGCCGCCTGTTGCGTCGGATATAACAGGACTTTGTGCGTGTTCGGCTCATCAAGTAGCTCGCCATACTCGAGCAGCCGGCTGTTGGGATCCCAGAAGTCATCAATCACCACAACAAAACCGGCCTGGCGATACGTGCGTGCCATCTGCGCCACACTCTCACGCGCCAGGCGCAACTGCTCGATAAGGCCCGTCCCCCATTCGGCCGACGGATACAGCAATCCCGAGACCACCATGTCGCGCACATCATCCACGGGGATATGGATGCTTTTCTCGAATCGGGACGCCAACGCGTGCGCTGTCGTGCTCTTACCAACGGCCGGAGCGCCGACCACAAGAAAAACAGGGTTCATGAGCACCTCCTCCCTTGTGATCGATTTGTATCACGCTTGAGTACGTGATGACGTGGCGTGGCTTCCGATCACGTTGATGACGTCGCGAACTCCCCTGTCGTCCGCTCGCGCCCGACTCAGCCGGTTATACATCCGCAGCGCGCTCGCCGTGTTGGCCGCGCGCCACTGCTGATGTCGCACCAACAGCCCATAGCCCTGCGCCAGCCGATCCCGTTCGGCCAGCAGCCAATCGCTGTAGCAGCCGGGCAGCAGCTCACCGCTGTAGGCGACCACCACTTGCTCTGGCACCGCTATCCGGTCATCCGCGCCCGCATTGGCTTGCACGCGCCGCAAGCCCGTCTCAAACAAGGCGACATCCGACCAACCAGGCGCGTCCTCGCGCCATTGCACGGTCAGTTCATCGGCGCCTAAAAAACGATCGGCATCCGGCAAAGCGCGGCGCAGCCGATGCCAGAGGTGGCGGAAGTTGGTGCAGGCCTGCTCCTCGGCCAAATCGGGCCAGAAGAGGAAAGCGAGCTGCTGCCGGGGGACAGGGCTGTCGCGATGCAGAAGGAGATACGCCAGTAACTCCTGGAGGCGCGCCTGATCGAAGCCCTTGACCACTTCATCGCGGTGGAGCAGGCGGAATGATCCGAGCAGGTGGATGCGCAGGGTGTCGGCCAGCATAGGTGGTGCTTCTATCGAGCTGGCAGATGATTCGCCTCTATCATACCGCGCACAGGCAGGTCGCCCCAAAACGCCGTGGCATGGCTATGTGCCCGTCCCCAGCCCGGCCTTGCGCGCCGCGTCCATGGCCTGCGCCCGGTCGGCCACCTGGAGCTTGGCAAAGATGTTGGAGACGTGGTTGCGCACGGTTTTCAAGCTCACCACCAGATCCGTCGCGATCTCCTGGTTGGTCCGGCCGCGGGTGATCATCGCCAGAATCTCCCGCTCGCGGTCGGTGAGCTCAGGAAAGGGAGGCCGGGCCGCGGCCGGCCGACGCAGGGCTGCGAAATAGCCCATCAGGCGCTGCGCGATGGCCGGGCCGAAGATCGCCTCGCCGCTGTGCACCGCGCGGATGGCGCGCAGGATCTCGGCCTTGTCCGCGCCCTTCAACAGGTAGCCGCGCGCGCCGGCCTGGAGCGCGGCGAACACCGAGTCGTCGTCCTCGAACATGGTGAGCACCAGCACGCGGATGTGGGGCGTCTGCGCCACGATCTTGCGGGTGGCATCTATGCCGTTGCCCTCGGGCATGTGCAGGTCCATCAGCACCACGTCCGGCTGGAAACTGGCGGCCAGGCGGACGGCCTCAGCGCCGCTGACGGCCTCGCCCAGCAGCACCAAGTCCGCCTCACGGCGCAGCATGGCGCGCATGCCGTCGCGGAAGGGCGCCGAGTCGTCGGCGATGAGGATGGTGATTTTGTCCATATGACTCGACATTCTCTTGCTTAACATAGAAGCTGGACTCGAGGCTTTAGCCGGTTTGGTGCGCGACGCGAGAGACCGGCTGAAGCCTCGATTCCGGGACCTGGCCCTATCGTCTTCACGGCAACGGCAGCCGCACCCGCACCGTCGTTCCTGCTCCCGCACCCGACGTGACCGCACACTCACCGCCCAGCTCCGCGGCACGCTCGCGCATGGAGACCAGGCCCACGCCCGCGGCGGCGTCGGGGGGCAGCCCGCGGCCGTCGTCGCTGATCGCTAAGTCAACCCTATCAGTCACCGCCAGTTGGACCCGGGACGCGCGCGTGGCGGACGACGTTGGTCAGCGCCTCGGCGGTGATGCGGTAGGCGGCGACTTCCACGGCCGCGGGCAGCGCGGGCAGGCGCTCCGGCAGGTCGCAGGCGATGGTCAGATTTGCGCCCTGGTAGCGCTCAGCCAGCAGGCGATCTGGGTCATCCCAGCGGGCCAGTGCGACAGGCCAGCACCGCATGGCCGAGCCGTTGCCGGCCGACCAGGGATCCTCGGCCTGCACCGCAGCCACGGCCGCGGCCCAGGGTTCGCCCTGGGCGATGCACCTGAGCGCTAATTGGGTTTGCTGGCCGATATCCGCCGGGCCGGCGCGATAGCAGGCGACAAAGCGCTGGGCAAGGTCGGCCGGGTCCAGTGGATCGTGGGCCAGGAGGCTTTCGGCAAGCGCCAGCGCCATCTCAGTGTCGTCAGTGAATGCGCCCGCAGGCAGGCGCCCTGCCTGCATAGTGCGCACCAGCCGATCCACGGGAACGGCCGGGCCAAACTCCAGGGACATGCCGAACGCGTCGCCGACCGCCGCACCGACTGCGACGCCGCGGAGGCGGTCACTTAAGATTGCATTGATCTGCATGGACGACTCCGTTGTCATGAAGCTGGTATAGGCTTGAATGGCGGGCCGCCGCGTTGTTGCTGGCGCCAATCATACCAGATAGCGCGAGAATCGCACAAATGGACTTGGCTGCGCGGCCGAGATGATTGCTGGGGACACCGTGCCGACGAGAGGTGGCGCCACCGAAGAGGGTCGGACAATGAAACCGAGGAGCGGTTGAACCGCTCCTCGGTCAGGGGGAGCAAACGGGCGCCGCGCTCAGGCGCTCGGGCGCGGCACGCCCGGCGCGTGCCGCAGCGGTGAGGCTTACAGCGTCAGGTTGGCAGGCTGGGGTGCGACGGGTTTCTGGGCTTCGGCTGCCGGCGTCACTGACGCTTGTGTCTCGACATCCAGGGCGATTTGATCTCTGCGGCGCGATGCCAGCACTTTCGCTTCTACGATATCGCGCACGGCGGCGATCAAGAGCGCCACGACGGCCACCGCCACCAGAACTTCCATGATGACGACTTCGGCAAATTTGATGATCAGCGGCCACTCTGCCATGATGACACCTCCTCATCGGTGCGAACGGCTTGCCTCCAGTGATTCTGCAACCCAACCTTACCATGCGACAGTGTGCTTGTCATCGGGGGAACCATTGATCTCGCACCCAGACGAAATACGTATCCCGGAAGCGTGAGCCTCGAGTTTTGTACGTATCGGGGGACGGAGCCACTACGTAGAAATGCGTAGTGGTTGTGTCGCATATCACTTGCCTTGTAGTTGCGATGGGGTATATAATCTGACTTGGTTGTGAAAGTGCAACTGGAGGTGACCATGGGCAAGATCAGGATCCTGTTGGCTGATGACCACGCGGTCGTGCGACAGGGCACCCATGAACTGCTGGCACGGGAGCAGGACCTGGAGGTGGTGGCGGAGGCGGGCGACGGCGAGGAAGCCGTGAGCCTGGCGTGCCAATACGCGCCCGACATCGTGATCATGGATATCGCGATGCCCAAGCTCAATGGTATCGAGGCCACCCGTCAGATCAAAGCGATTGTCCCCCGGGTCAGTGTCCTGGTGCTCAGCGCCTACGATGATGACCAATATGTCTTCGCCCTGCTGGAAGCCGGCGCGGCCGGGTATCTGCTTAAGAACGTGGGGGCCGATGAGTTGGTCAAGGCTATTCGGGCGGTGGTGGCGGGTGACGCCGTGCTCCATCCTGCCATCGCGCGCAAGGTCGTCGGCCGCTTTGGGCCGCCCGAGGGCGCGCACAGCAAACCGAGCGTCCCCGAACAGCTTAGCGAGCGAGAGATCGAAGTCCTCAGGCTGGCTGCAAGGGGGCTGAAGAACCAAGAGATCGCCCACAAGTTGTCGCTCAGCATTCGCACGGTGCAGACCCACCTGAGCAACATCTTCAGCAAGATGGCCGTCGGTTCGCGCACGGAGGCTGTGCTTGAGGCGCTCAGGAAGGGTTGGCTTACCCTCGAGGATACGTTTTAGGGCTCGGCAGGCCGTTGCACGGTGTCTGTAGGAGTTCACCAACATGCCCACTCGCCAACACAAAATATCAAATTCACGCTCTGGCTCTTGGACGCGCAGCTTAAGGCAACTGGCAGGCGAACGGAGCTTCTGGATCATCGTGGTGATTCTCGGCATTCTTACGTTGCTGCACTACCTCCGGCCGCAGATTACCCTTGCCTCTGTGGGTTTCGTGGATCGGCATGCGATTGAGCGCATTGTCTTCCTCTTACCTGTGGCCGCCGCGACCTTTGCCTTCGGACAGCGGGGCGGGGCTGTGACCCTGGGCATCTCCATACTCATCATGCTGCCACGCGTGTTCCTGATCTCTCACTACCCAGGGGACACGTTGCTGGAGATCCTGGCCGTCCTTGTGGTGGGTTATCTCGTCGTCTGGATGATTGCCACTCAGGAGCGTGAGAAGCATCTGCGCCAGGAAGCCGTTTCGCGTCTGAGAATGATTAACGCCATCAGCTCACATGTAAACAGGTCTTGGGAGCTGGAAGACATCTTGAACGGCGCCCTCGACAAGGTGATGGAGGTCACCCAGGTGAACATGGGTGATATCTTCCTGGTGCAGGGGGTGAGCCAGGACTTGGTGTTGATGGCGCGAAAGGGCGCTCCGGCTGCGTTAACCGACCAAGACAATCGAACGACGCTGAGCAGCGGCCTTTCGGCCCGCGCAGTACAGACCGGTAAGACGCGGGTTGTAAATGATCTACTGCAAGAGTCTGAATTGTTGACCAGCCTGGCCGGCGAAACGGGGATGCGCTCTCTCGTCGTGATGCCTCTGTTATCTCGCAATCGGGTCATGGGCATCATGGAATTGGCCGATTCCAGATCGGGGCGTTTTACCTCTGAGGACATGGAACTGCTGACCTCGGTGGGGAATGCCGTCGGCGCCGCGGTAGAAAACGCATACTTGTGTCGCAGCAGCCGTTACTATGCCCGAGAGATCACCCAGGCCCAAGAAGCAGAACGGGCGCGCATCGCGCGCGATCTCCATGATGAGACGATCCAATCCTTGGTGGTGCTCTCGCGACAGATCGAAGCGTTGGCGCAAGCGAGCGAGAACGCTGCGCCGAACACGGTGCAGCGCCTGCACGAGCTTCGGAAGGCCACCGATGATATCATCGGAGGGATCCGGCGTTTCAGCCGCGCCCTTCGGCCCTCAACGCTGGATGATCTCGGCCTCATACCTACTCTGGAGGGACTGGCGGTCAGTATGACAGAGCAGGACGGCATACCCACGAAACTTTGGGTCTCGGGTGAGCATCGTCGCCTGCTGCCAGGGCTGGAGTTGGTGTTGTTCCGCATCGCCCAGGAGGCGCTGACCAATGTCAAGAAGCACGCCGGGGCCACTCGGTCCACCATCAACCTCACGTTCAACGATGGCACTGTGGAGATGGTCGTGCAAGACAACGGCAAGGGGTTTACCCTGGCTGCCCCGGTCGAGGAGCTGGCCGTGGCCGGTCACTTGGGGCTGATCGGCATGCGTGAACGCACGCGGTTATTGGGCGGTACGCTAAAGGTTCAGTCCGAGCTGGGACGGGGAACGCGCATCATCGCCACGGTTCCGGTTGCGCCAGCCGATAGGTGACCCGCGTCACCGCGTTCACCATGATTCCCCGCGTATCTACAGGCCGCCTCCTTGCGCCAGGCCAGGATGGTTGCGCAATCCTGGCCTGGCAGCGCAGCGCATGGTCGCTCTTCTTGCCAGGCTCGTCATGGCCCTGCATGAAAAGGTCATGTCAGATCAAACGGTCAACTTGGCGGCCACTGTCCCTACGGCAGCGTGCCGGGGGCCAGGTTGAAACCGAAGGCGCCGACGCGGTTGGAGGGATCGGAGGTCGGCCCGCACAGGCTGGCGCTGCGCACGAAGTAATAGCGTGTCACCGCATCCCCGGCCGGCAGGCTCTCCGAGTAGCCCGGCGTTTCGACTGTGATGCACCCCGGCGCCACACAGGCGCGGCCGGGGCCGAAGTACGGGTCCGAGCTATTTTGCCACACCTGGTAGGCGTCTGCCCCCACAGCCGGCCACGTCAGGGTCACGGTGTCGCCGTCGCGGTTAATGTCCAGGGCCACGGGGGTAAGGATCTTGTTGCCCAACACCTGAACCTCTACCGCGATGGTCGCCGTCTCCACCGGCGCATCCGGCGAGGTCGAAAGGTTGGTGAGTGTGACCGTGCCGCGATGCAGCCCCGGCTCCAGGCCGCAGACGTTAACGCCGACCTCCAGGGGCGCTTCCTCGTCTCCGCTGATCGTCAGCGCGCCTGTGACGTTGGTCAGGGCCGAGGTGGTGGTCCCGCTGATCGCCAGGGTGATCCACGGCTCGGCCGCGGCCGCCTGCCAACGGAGCGTCCCCGCACCGGTATTCAGCACCCAGTAGCGCTTTGGCGTCACATTTGTCAGATTGGCCGGCGTGGCGAAGCGCGCGGTCGCCGGGCCGGTGAGGCGCATCTTGGCCTCGGACGGGCCGAGCGGCCGGCCGGGACCGCATGGATCGCTGCCTGCCGTGATTTCAGCCCCGTCGTCGAAGCCGTCGCGATCGCTGTCCGCCTTGGTGGGGTAGGTGCCCCGGTTCAGCTCTTCGGCGTTGATCAGGCCATCCATGTCTGCATCGGCGGTGCTGCCGCTCACGCCGAACACGTTGGCCCAGGCGTCCGGCAGGCCGTCGCCGTCCAGGTCGGCCGGGTCGAGGAACATGGCCATCGTGCTGACCGCCGGCCCGATGACCCCGAGCGCATCGTAGCCGGAGATGCTCAGCCGGTAACGCTGCCCTTGCGCCAGGCCGCTCAGGGAGTAGGTGAACGTATTGCCCACGTCAATGGGCGACGGGCCCTCGGCGGCCGGCTCGTTCGCGCCCGGCAACAGGCAGCCGATCGGTTCGTAGGCCAGGAGATAACCGGCAGGCCTGCCGGCCTCCGGCCCCGACCAGGTGACCCGCAGACGCACGGGTGAGCGTTCCATCTCGGCCGCGGGGAAGCGCGGCGCCCCCGGCGGCCGCTCATTTTCGCTGTCCACGCGCTTGCGGATCGGTGTGCAGGCGCTAACGTTGCCCGAGGCATCGTAGGCGCGCACGCAGATCTCGCTGGTATACCCCTCCAGCAGGCCGCCCAAACGCGCCTGCTCGGGCAGGAAGGGGCTGGCCCACCAGGGGCTGCCGGCCCGTGGCAGCACTAGCTTCTGCCGCGTAAGATCCTGGTTGTCCCATGAGGGGTAGGTGTATTCCACCAGGTAGCCCGCCAGATCAGGTGTGGACACATCGCGTTTCCAGAGCACCGTCAATGCGTCGGGCAGCGATTGCGCGCCGAGGAGCTCCGGCTGGGGCGGCGCCATGGTGTCGTTGATCACCACCGAGCCGGGCGCCCACGACACCACGTGGCCGTTGCCCTTCAGGTGGTCGTCAATGCGCGCGGCCACCGCGTATTCGCCCGAGGCCAGGCCCCGCGTATCCCAAGTGTAGCTGCCCGCGCTCGCCTGCACGCCGTTGACGATCAGAGTCGCGCTGATCACCTCGGTGTCGGTGATCGGCTTGTAGGCCAGGGGCGTGTAGAACAGCTCCAGCCGCTCCGGCACAGCCGCGGCGGCGCGGTCCGCTGTCCAGCTCAGGTTGATCGAGCCGGTGCCATCCACCTGCGTCGCGGGCGTGAGCCACGTGAGCGCGGGGGGCGGCGGGTCGGTGGCGAACAGCAGCGAGTAGTTGTGGCGCTCGCCGCCGGGGCCGCCCGAGGGCAGGTAGGCGCCGGTAATGCGCAACTTCCACGCACCGGCGGGCAGCGCGCCCCCGGACGCCGGTTTCACCAGGAACGTGGTCCGCTTCACGGTGGGGCCCGGATCCTGGGTGAAGGTGACGCCTGCCTCCGCGCCCGTGATCTGCGTGCCGTCCGGCCGGATAACCGTCGCGGTAAGATCCCCGTTCAGCCAGGCGGCCGAGAAGGCCGCGCGGCCGGCGGCATTGGCGGCGATGACGAAGGTGCAGGTGACCGCATTGGGCGGGCTTGCCATGTCGCAGGCGCCGTCCGGGTTCGCGCCGGGCGCATAAGTGGGCCACCCGGCCGTGGGCGGTTCGGGGGACTGCTGCAGCCACGGCTGGAACTGGCCCGGCAGTTGGATTTGCTGGAGGTTCGATGGCGGGGGCGCCGCGGGCGCCGTCGTCGCCGCGCTGGCCAGCAACGCGCCGCCGCCGAACTCGTCGATCAGCGTGTGGTCATCGGAACCCAGGAACAACTCCGGCCCGTCCTCGTCCACGTAGAGGCCGACCTCAAAGCCGGCCACCGAGAACGCGGCTGACATGCCCCAGGCGTATTGGGTGCAGAACGCGTTGGTGCAAAACTCGCCGAACGCGATCTTGACGCCGATCTCGATGTCGTCCGGCGGCAAGTACGGCGCGACCAGGTCTTCTTCCAGGCGCACGAAGCCTTTGATACTGCCGGTGAAGTGGAAGTCGTTGTTGTTCGGCAGCCAGCTATACTTGTTCTGCCACCCCTGGCCCACCCAAGCGTGCAGCTTCAGGCTGCCGTACACCAGCCCGAAGGCGCTGGCGTCTGCCTCCAACAGCACGTCGAGCGGGTTCCATGCCACCTGCAGGTTCAGATCGGCATCCACAACGCCGACGATGGTGGCCTGGGCCTGCACCTGGAACAGGCCGCGCGTGTCAATGGTGACCCGGCCAAACCCGTTGGAGAGCACGGCGTCCGACGGCACCGACCGGAAACCCACATCCAGGTTGATGGTGGTGTGGTTTTGGCCGATGATGACCTCGCCGCCCAGCAAGTCAACCCCCATCCCGGTGGCGCCCACCGGCAGGTAGCCGGGCGCGATGTCCAGCTCGAGCCGGGCGTATTGCAGCTCGGTTTTGCACAGGCGGAAGTTCATCACCACTGAGGGCGGCGCGACCGGCCCACCGTTCGCCCCATCCTCCCCCAGCATCGGCAGGGCGATGGCCGCAGTGCCGCGGATCACCGTGACGATGGCGCTCGACCCCTCCTCGCACGCCTCCTCGCTCAACTGCACGGTGGCGCCCCACGTCTCGAACTGAAACTCCTGGCTGAAGGCGTTCGGAGCCAGCAGCCCGGCGTCGGGGTGGTCCGCGCTGAAGACCGTCAGCTTGCCGGCTTCACTGACCATTACGGTGCCGGGCTTCTCTTTGATGAACATGTCCGGCAGGTCGACGCGCAGCACGACGCCGTTGCCGTTTTTCCAGGCATACTCCGGCCGCCGCAGCTCCAGACACGAGAGGTCCGCGCCGCCGCAGTAACGCGTGACCGGGTCCGGGTCATCGGCCGGGGTGCGCCGCGCCTGGCCGGGCGGGAGGATGACCGCCTGCGCTTTCTTGGTCGCGCCGGGCTGGCCGCCGCCCAGCTCCGGCGGGAGGGTCAGCTTGGCGTAGGGGGCAGAGAGCTCGCGGAAGACCGGCCCGGCCGACTGGATGGTTGTGTGGTGGTCCTTCACTGTACCGGCCGGCGCGCCATCCGGCCCGTCGAGCAAGCGCAGCTCGACCGAGGCCAGGTCCATGATGGCGGGCAGCGCCGCGTCCTGCGTCAACCCAACGTTGAAGAAGTACTTGCGGAAGTCGCTGGCGGTCGCCGGGTCCGGGTCGGTCGTAGCGGGCGAAGGGTAGAGCAGCCACGAGACATCCCATTGACGGTTAAAGGGCGGGGCCTGCACGTCAACGCTCACGGCCAGCTTGAGTGCGCCGCCGCCGAACGCCTGGCCGGCGGTCATGCCGGTCAGGTGGATGCCATCGGCGGCCGCGCTGAAGCCGGCGCCCCAGGCCGCGAAGGGTAACTGGCGGCGCTCGGTCGTGGGGGTGGGCGTGAGCTGGCTGCACGTCGCACCGCACTGGACGCGGCCGGTAGCGTTGGGGTCCGCCGGGTAGCGGACGGCGACGCCGTAGAGCGGGACGCTGGGCGCGCGCTGGCCGCGCGTGGTGCCATCGGGCTGGGTGTAGCTCTGCGCGTAGGCCAGGCCGACGGCCGAGTCGTCAGTGGTGTAGAGGGTGGATGTGCCTGCGTCGTAGCAGACCGAGCCTTGCGCTGCGTAGACGTAGCGCTGGCTGCCGGTCGTGCCCAACGGGCCGATCAGCGGCGTGCCGAGCTGCTCGTTGGTGGTGCACCACGACGCGCCGTTGTTGACGAAGCCGCCCTCGCTGTTGACGCGCACGCCGTTGACGGTGCGATGGGGCGTTGTGAAGTTGTACGGTGCGGCCAGCGGGCTATGCGGGATGACGATGGGCTGGCAGCCGAGCCGCCGGGTCGGGATGGTTCCATCGGGGCAGGCGAGGATGGCGACCTCGACCTGGTAGATGCCCGCGCGCGTGAGGTCGAGGAAGGGCGCGGCGTTGTTGACCAACGCGACCGCGTAGCGGCCGCTTGCGTTTTGCCCGCCGAACTCCAGCGCAAGGGAGGTCGCGTCGCTGTACCAGTTGGTGAGCGCGCCATCGCTGCCCTGGAAGGTGGGCGTGCGGACCGCATTGCTCAGCGCGCCCGCGGTCGGCTCGAGGAGGGCGGCCTTCACCGCGTCAAGCGCTGGGCCCGATGGCACGCTCTGCAACAGCCGGGTCGGTGTGATGACGATGCCGCCGCTGTACTTCGGCCCAAGATCGAACTCGACCAGGCGGATCAACTCATCGGAGCTGAAGTTGAGCGTCATGGTGCGCCACCTGCCGTCGGGCACGCCAGGCGGGGGCGGGTTCGGCTGGCCGTCGTTGGGGTTCCAGGGGAAGCCGGTCGCGTGCTGGATGCGGTAATTGCGGGCCGCGTCCTGGTCGAAGTTGTTGCGCTCATCGCGGATGACCGTGGCGGCCAGCGTCTTGTTCTGCGCGTTCGGGTTGCGTCCGTCCACAGTGACCCACGAGGTGACGCCCAACCCTTCGTCGCCGTCGCCGAGCGTGCCGCCGTTCGGATCCACCAGCTTGAGCGCGGCCTGGACGGGCACACCCGCGGGCGCACCGACCGCGTGATCCCCGCGCGCGGCCGCGCCGACCCACTGCCCGCTGCCGGTCTTAACCTGGTACTGGTGGTTGGTGTCCGCGAAGATCTCCTTGCCGGCCGCATCTTCCGCATACGAGGGCACGCCGGGGCGGTTGAGCAGGTTGGTCCCTTGATCGGGCAGGACGATTGCGTTGTACGCGATGATCAGCCGCGCGTTGCCAGCGGCCACCTGGATGCGGGTGCAACGCGGCACCTGGTAGGGCACGATGATCGCGGCGCCCGCCTCCATCTGGCTGTGCCACACGGTGCAGGCCGGGTCGGTGCGGGCCAGGCCGAAGACGGGGCCGTGGGCCGGCCGCGGGTGCGCCGTGTCGTACCACGCCTGCACGGCCGCCGTGACGTCCCACTGATAGGGCAGGCCCTTGCCGCCGCTGATGGCTGACTCCAGCGACAACACGCCGATATCGAGGTTGGCCGGCGCGGCAGGCCGGTTGTTCCAGTTGAACGCCGGGTCCGTCAGGCGGTTGTCGCTGAGCGAGAAGCAGTTGGGGTCGGTCGTGGGATCCAGGCAGGTCTGCACCGGCCACATGGCCGTGTTGAATTGCAGTTTCAGTTGCTCGTAATCCGGGCCGTCGTCCAGCTCGTAGTACGGGGTATGTTGGTAGCTGGGCACGATCTCGAGCTGTGCGGCGCTCACCTGCACCGGGTTGTTGGTGGGCATGAACGGCATGGCATTGAACTGTACGTAGCCATTGGACTGCGCCGCGCTCCCCGACGAGCCCAGGATCATGCGGTTGCTGAAACGGTAGTAGCCGGGGGTGGGGTTGAAGTTGAACCCGGCCGGCGTAAAGTCGTTGACCCAGGCCAGCCCGGTGCTGTAGCCAGTGCTGGTGAGGACGCGCATCTGCGGGTCGATCACCGCCGGATAGCGGCGCTCGGGCGCCGCCCACCAATCCCAGGGTGTGCGCACGGCCACGTGCCATGTGCCCGGCGCATCGCCCGGCTGGAGCAGGTATTCGCCGGCGACGGCGACCTCGGCAGCCGCTTGCTCGTAGGCCAGCACCGGCTCCAGGCGCAGCGTTTCGGCGCCGGCCCGATCGTGGATGGACAGCGCACCGCCGGTCTGAAACGGTCCGGTCTGCTGGACGCCGTCGGCCCAGAGGGTCGCGCCCGGCTGCAGCGTCAGGCTCGCCCGCAGCTCCAGCGCCTCGGCTTGCGGCGGACCGGCCGGCCCTTCGGCTTCGCTCAGGGCAGGCGCGGCGGCCAGCACCAGGGAGTGCTCCACATAGGTGGTCGCGCTGGCGATCACCTCGGTGAGCGAGGGGTCGCTCCATCCGCCGGGATAGCACAGCAACAGGCCGTCGGCGGAGCGCTCCACCGCCTCGGTTGTCCGTTCCAGCGCGGCAGCCAACGACGCAAATTGACCGCCGGCAGAGACGCCCAACTCGGTCGCCCGCCAGGTCAACCCGGCATTGCCGGCGGCCACTTCCAGGGTGGCGGTCGTCAGGCCGGCGCGACTGCGCACCGCGTTGCGCCTGACCTCATAACCGTTGGCGGTGGCCTGGAAGGCCGGCTCAGCCACCTGCCATTGGCCGCGCGCGTCCCGGTAGTGCAGCGGCTCGGCGCTGACGACAGACACGTAACTGCCGTCCGGCCTCTGGAAAGTGGCGCTATGCGTCGTGCGTTGGGCCAGCAGTTCAGGTAGGCCCAGCACAGCGGCGGGCAGCTGGCGCAGGTCCGCGGCTGAAGCGATCAGCCCGGCGGTCGAGCCGAGCTGCTGTGCCGCGGCCGAGGATGCGATGTGCGGCTGTTCCAGCGCCGGCGCGGGCAGCGGCGGGAAGAAGGTAGCAGGCTGCGCAGCCGGCAAGGGCAGAAGCCCGATAAGCAGCAACAGCACAGCCGCAATCCGCCAGTACGGCTGAAGGGTGTGGTGATGGAAGGGACGGAAGATATCGGCTGTATGGGCCATCGGCGTTTGCTCCCAACAAAGTCGATGTGTTGACGAAGGCGCAGCGCTGGTCTTGAACTGACGCCTGGCAGGTCGCGCGCCCATGAATGAGGATTGTAACAAGTTTGTATCAAAAATGCAAACTGCATGTTCTATAGTTCTAATGCGCGCGCCGAACACCATGCCCCATCGCACATCACGAAACGCACAACTCGCGTCCCTGGCCCCGATTGCTATTCGGCCAGCTCTGGGCTATAATCCCCTCAGATGAAGGAAATGCATGGACATCGTGGCGTGCCCACCTGCAAATGTCCCATCTCGGTCAACCACCCATGCCAACAGGAAACATCACTACCCCACCCCCAACCTGCGCCGCCTGCGGCTGCACTTCGCTCCTGGCCCGCCTGTTCCGTAAGGCCGGGGGCGCCAGCGTCATCTGCTCGCGCTGTTACGTCAAGCACTCGGAAGCGCAGCAGCGCAAGTTCACGGTCATCGCGATGAACGGCAACAACCTGGCCTATACGCTGCTACTGGATCAGGCGGCCGGGCCGGATCTGGCGTTGATTCGCCAGAAGACCACCGCTGCCTGGACTCGACTCCGGTAAAGCGAAAGCACCACCATGCTCAAACGCAAACTGCCCCTCGTGATCCTGCTGAGCGCCGCGATCTTGGCGATCTTGCTGCTGGCAGCCAGCCTCGGCCAGGTGCGGTTGCCGCCGGGCGAGCCGTTCACCCTGCGCCGGGCGGAGCCGGTCACGCCGCCAGCGGAGAGGGCACCAGCCGAGCTGTCGTCTGCCCAGCGCCTGCTGCTGCGCGTAGGGTTGATCCTGACGCTGACCCTCCTGCCCTTTTCCATTTTCTACCTGCTCATCTCTGCCGAGGCCCGTAAACGGTTCATACGTAACCTGATCGTCTTCGGCGTGCTGATGCTGATCATGTCATCGCTGGGCGAACAACTCCGCCTGCTGGGTGAAGGCGGCCTGTTCGGAGGCCTGAACCTGTCCGCACTCTTCGGAGACGGCGCCGCCAGCCAAACGGCCACGGGCCAGCCGGCAGAGTTTACCAGCCAACCGCCGGACTGGGCCGTTATCCTGACGAGCTTTCTCCTGGCCGCCGCCGTGGTGGGGCTGGCCGCAGGCCTGATCTATGCGTTCACCCAACGCAGCCCCCGGCCGCGGGAGGCAGCCATCCCCCTGGCACAGATTGCCGAACAAGCCGAGAGCGCGGTAACCGCGATCACAGCCGGCGAGGACCCGGGCAACACGGTGATCCGGTGCTATGTGGCGATGAGCCAGACCGTGCGCGCGGCGCGCGGCATCGCGCGGCAACGGGAGGTCACGCCGCGTGAGTTCGAGGAGCAACTGGTGCGCGCCGGGCTGCCCAGCCCCAGCGTCCGCGAACTGACGCGCATCTTCGAGACTGTGCGCTACGGCGGGCAGGCGATCGGCGCGGCTGAAGAAGCGCAGGCCCTGGCGTCTTTGGCCGCGATCGCCGACGCGTGTCGCAACGCGCGGAAGCAGTGAAGGAATGAAGGACGGAGGGCTGAAGCCCGGAATCTGATGAAGAAGGCAACGTTCGCTGTGCTTTTGACGTTGGGTCTCGTCCTGACGCTGGCCCTGGGCTTCGCGCTCCGAGATTTCGCCGGCGCCCATGTCGTGCGGCCGGCCCTCTTCGTCGCGTGGCTGGCCCAACTCGTCGTGAACAGCGTCCCGGGCTGGCTGTGGTGGGCCTGGTTCGTGTCCATCGCGGTCGTCATCGCCTGGCGCAGCTTGCGGCGGCCGGAGCGAGAGGCGGCTGGGCCGGACCGGGATGCATCCCAGGTCAAAGGACCGGTGCGCCTATGGGCTGATCGCCTGACCCTGGCGCGCCACCGCGGGGATTACTTCCGCTGGTATCTGGCGCGGGATCTGGCGGAGGTTTCGACCGCGCTGGCCGACAGCCTGACGCCCGGCTCCCCGGCGTATCATGAGCGGGAAGATGCGCTGCGGCTGGCCCGACCTGATGCGCTGGCCGCGCTGAACGCGCCGCCGGAGGTGGCGGCTTACCTGCGCGCCGGGCTGGCGGCGCCGCCAGCCCGGCCCATCAGGCGACGGGCATGGCTCAGGCGCACCGGGCGTCCGACCCCGACCCCATTGGGCCTCGCCCCCGAGGCGACCGTCGCCTTCCTGGAAAAACAGCTGGAGGACAGGCATGACGACTAGCATCCCCCAAGTCGCGGTGAAAAGCCAGCAGGTGGTGCAGGAAGTGGCACGGGCCATCGTCGGCAAGCAGCCGCTGCTGGACAAGCTGATGGCGGCCGCGCTCGTGTCGGGCGGCCACGTGCTATTGGAAGACTATCCCGGGCTGGCGAAGACCTTGATCGCGAAAAGCTTCGCTGTCGCTTTGGGGCTGGCGTTCAAGCGCATCCAGTTCACGCCCGACCTGCTCCCAGGCGACATCACCGGCGGTTATGTATTTGACCGCGAACAAAACCGTTTCGTGCTGCGCAAGGGTCCCATCTTCGCGAACATCATCCTGGCGGACGAGATCAACCGGGCCTCGCCCAAGACGCAGTCGGCGCTGCTGGAGGCCATGCAGGAATACCAGGTGACGCTGGAAGGGGAGACGCTGCCGCTGCCGGAGCCGTTCATGGTGCTCGCCACCCAGAACCCGATCGAGTACGAAGGGACGTTCCCGCTGCCAGAGGCCCAACTCGACCGCTTCATCATGAAGCTGGGGGTGGGCTACCCGTCGGCCGACGACGAGCAGGAGATCCTGCGGCGCCGGCGCATGCGTGGCCATGACGAGTTTGACCTGAAGCAGGTCACCGATGCCGCCGAGCTGCTGGAGCTACGTCAGGCCATCGAAAGGGTGCACGTAGAGCCAGACGTCGAACGCTACATGATCGATCTGGTGGCCGCTACTCGGCAGCGCCGCCAGGTGGCGGTGGGCGCCAGCCCGCGCGGCTCCCTGGCGCTGCTCAAGCTCTCCCGCGCCTGGGCGGCCATGCAAGGCCGGGATTACGTGCTGCCCGACGATGTCAAGCTGTTCACCCGCCCGGCCCTGATCCACCGACTGATCTTGCAGCCCGAGCTCTGGATGACGAGGCAGGCCGCGGATGACGTGCTTTCGGATGTGCTGCGCTCGGTCGCTGTGCCGGTCGCGGCGGGAGCTTAGGCATGGGCCGGCTCTTGCTGTTGGCCGGCCTGGTCTACGGCCTGCTGCTGATCGGCCTGGCGACGCTGAGCGGTGGGTTGCTGGCGCTGGCTCTGCCCGTCATCGTCTACCTGGCCGCGGCCTTGCTCTACGCGCCGGACCCACCCAGGCTGGCGGTGACGCGCACGCTGAGCGCCGAGCGGCTCCAGCCCGGCGAGACCGTGGAGGTCAAGCTCACCCTCCGCAATGAAACCGCGGGGCTGGAAGAGGTCCTGGTCGAGGACATCGTCCCCCCGGCGCTTGCGCTCATCGAGGGCAAAGCGGACAAGATCGTCACCCTGCCGGCCGGCAGCGCCGTCGAGCTGTCCTACACGGTGACAGGGCCGCGCGGCCGCTACCTCTTCCAGCGTGTACGAGTGACCGCCGCCGATCACCTCGGCCTGTTCCGCCGCCAGGCGCTGCTTGCCGCGCCTGGCAGCTTCCTTGTGCTGCCCGAGGTACGCCGGATGCGCGGGGTTGCCATCCGACCGCTGCGGACGCGCGCCAGCGCCGGCCTCATCCCGGCGCGCGTGGGCGGCGCAGGAGTGGATTTCTTCGGTGTGCGCGACTACCAGGCCGGCGACACGCTGCGCCGGGTCAACTGGCATGCGACGGCCCGAACGCCGCGGCGCATCTACACCAATGAATTCGAGCAGGAACGCATTGCCGAGGTCGGGCTGATCCTGGATGCCCGGCAGCGCCACGACCTGCGCGCGGGCAGGGAGTCCCTCTTCGAGGACGCGGTGCGCGCCACGGCAGCGTTGGCCGATGCGTTCCTGCGGGACGGCAACCGTGTGGCGCTGCTCACCTACGGCGCAGGGATCAGTTGGATCTTCCCCGGCTACGGCCATCTGCAACGCGAGCGCATCCTGCAGGCGTTGGCATGGGCGCAGACCGGGGAAAGCTATGTCTTCGAAACCTTTGACTACCTGCCGACGCGCCTCTTTCCGGCCCGCTCACAGCTTGTGCTGGTCAGCCCGCTGTGCCAGGCAGACCTGCCGACGCTGATCCGCCTCCGCGCGCACGGTTACGAGCTCCTCGTCGTGAGCCCCGATCCCATCGCCTTCGAGGTGGGGGCAGAGGCGCCCGTGGGCGAAGGAACGCTGGCAGAGCGCATCGCTCGGCTGGCGCGCGCGATCCTGTTGCGCAGGCTCCGTCAGGCCGGCATCGCGGTCGTGGACTGGCAGGTTGACAAGCCGCTCGACCAGGCAATCGTGACCTCACTCGGCCCCTTGCCCAGGGCGGCCCGACAACGATGATAGCACTATATGCCATGCTCAAACGACTGACGATAACGACCATCATCCTCTCAGGTCTCATCCCGGCCGTCGGCCTGGCAGCCAGCGGCGCATGGCCGCTGGCACTGGCCTGCGGCGGCATGAGCGGCCTCTGGCTGGCCGGCTACTGCAAGAGCTGGGACGCGCTGGCCTCGTGGCTGCTCGCCGGCTTCGTCGTGCTGGCTGCCCTCGGTGTTGGCGCGGCCGGAGGTCGCACCTGGGCGCCGCCGGCGGTGGTGCTGGCGTTGGCCGCATGGGATCTGCACCACTTCACGAGCCGGGCCCGGGCGCTCGGCGCCGAGGATCGCGGCCCGAACCTAGCGCGGCGGCGCCTCTGGCGGCTGATGGCCGTGAGCGGGCTGGGGCTGGCGTTGAGCTGGGCCGCGGCCGGCGCACGCTTGACGCTGAGCTTCGGCGCGGCCCTGGCGCTCGGCTTCCTGGCGATCCTGGGACTCAGCCGGGGCATCCGCGCCTTGATACGGGAAACCGACTAGCGATCGCCCCAACAGCTGGCCGCCGAGGCGGTCCGGCACGAGGACTGGCGGGCGATGGTGCACGCATTAGCAGCGAATCCGCTGGTGCTATCGTTACCGCTGGCGGAGGGGCTGCTCAAGGATAATGCGGAGGCGCGGCAAAATCCTTAAGCCGTCATCACCTCAGCCGCCGGCCGGCCCGCGCGCAGCAACTGCGCCATGCGCGCGATCGGCCCGGCGATGTGAGTAAAAAAGCGCTTGTACCCTTCACAGAGGATGTTCAGCCCCGGCTCGCCGTCGGGCGTGAGCAGCAGGCGGTTCTTGGGGCACTCGCCGTTGCAGGCGAAGCGCACCGGGCACTCCCGGCAATAGTGCGGCAGCGCTGTCTGCTTGGCCTGACCGAACGCGGCCTGCTGCCGCGAGTTGACCAGCGCGGCCAGCGGCACGTCCGCGATGTTGCCCAGGCGATAGGCCGGCGTCACGAAGTGGTCACAGGCGTACAGGTCGCCGGTGTGCTCCAGCGCCAGGGCCCGGCCGCAGGTTTCAGCAAACAGGCAGAGCGAGGCCGGCTGCCCCAGCCAGATCCCCAGAGCCACGTCGAAGATCTGCACGAACACCCGGCCCACGTCCCGCCGCACCCATTCATCGAAGACACAGCAAAGGAACTCACCGTACTGCCGGCCGCCCACGGAGCGCGCCGTCACCGGCGGGGCGGCCGCCTCTCCGCCGCTCGCGGGCTCCACGATGGGGATGAACTGGATGAACTGCGCGCCGGCCGCGTCCCGCAAGAACCGATAGACCTCCACCGGCCGGTCGGCGTTGCCCGCGTGCACGCAGCAGAGGATGTTGAACTCGATCTTGTGGCGCCGCAGCATGGCCAGCCCGGCTATGACCCGGTCGAAGGTCGGCCGGCCCGTCTTGTCCACGCGATACCGGTCGTGCAGCCGCCGCGGCCCGTCCAAGCTTAACCCGACCAGGAACCCGTGCTGGCGGAAGAACGCGCACCAGGCGTCATCCAGCAGCGTCCCGTTGGTCTGAAACGTGTTGATGATCCGCTTGCCCGGCGGGCAGTGCTGCCCTTGCAGCGCCACGGCGCGGCGATAGAAATCCAACCCCATCAGCGCCGGCTCGCCGCCCTGCCAGGCGAAGACGACCTCTGGCCCCGGCTGAGCCGCGATATACTGCCGCGTGAAGCTTTCCAAGAACGCATCGGACATACGAAACGCTGAGCCGGGGTAAAGGTCTTCCTTCTCCAGGTAGAAGCAGTAGCGGCACCCCAGGTTGCAACGCGCGCCGCGCGGCTTGAGCATCACGTTGAAGCCGAGCGGCAGATGCCCGGTCGGCGGCAAAGACGGGAAGGTTTCAGTTGCCAATTTCGCTCCTCTAGAAGCCCAGGCGGGTCGCTGGATCGGGGTCGGGATGGGTTATTTCGTCTGCGTGAGCGAGGAGGACCGCTTGTAGGCGGAGGAACCACTCGTTCCAGGCGCAAGGCTGTGGTCTCCAGGATGCGCACCGCGGCCCAGAGCTTAATCCGAATTCCGGTTTTATTGTAGGCGCTGCGCGACAAAAGTCAAGTCCTGTGGATTCGGATGAGCAGCTTCTACAGCATGACTTCGCTCTGGGGTATTGACTTCTACCCTGGTGTGTGCTAAGTTATTCTTAACAAACGCGATGGTTGCCTTAGGGTTATGCGCCTGCGTTGACCCACCGTTCCTTATTCGCTACCACGCTCTGCGCACCCCGTAACCTCAAAGAACCCGGCGTTTCGGCCTGTGCTCGCATCTGGGATGGGTTTTTTCATTGGAGGGTGATATGAGCAAGCTCTCGTCCCATCAGCGATCGAAGCGCGCAGCAGTCTGCGTCGTGTGCAGCACGTCCTTGCTGATCCTGCTGCTGGTGGGCAGCGCCGGGGCGGCACGTCCTGCCCAGGCGCCGGTGTTGGGACAAGCATTAGGCGGTGCGGCGCAAGAGATCTTGACCGTGCCGTTCATCCTGGGCCCAGCAGGTGTGCAAACGGCCAATTCATACAGCGGCCCAACCGCGGTCGCGGTCATGGGTACCGGCATGGCATCCGGCAGTCAATTGTCCGATGCGTTCTACATCTTCACCGATTATGAAGGCAACCCAATCGAACCGTGGCACCCCACGGAATTCTTCAACTGGACACTGTGGATCAACGGTGGTCCGGCCGATTATCTCGTGAACCCGATCCCCCCTTACAATCCCAAGCATGTATATGTCTTTTCCATCACGGCGCCGGGAGGCCCGCTGACTTTTGCGGTGGGTGACGCGGGGGTCGCAGATAACAGTGGGGAGTATCAAATCGGCGTTCGCGCTCTTCGCCGTCTGCCCTGAGCAGACATGCGATAGATGAGAGGTAGGCGACTAACGAGCGGGGCGAGCACATAGGTCGACGGGGCCAGATGCCTCTGGCCCCGTTCATTATTCGGCGGGCTGACGGCACTTGACCCTCCTTTCTGCTTCCCGAGCGTACCAGACAGGCAGCAGCGAACAGGCGGAAGCCGGAACTTACCTTGACTCCAGTGGCTGAGAAACGCATTATTGCCGATCAGCGAGTCAACACCCTGGAACCGCTGGCGGCGTTTTGAGGGCTTCGCGGTGGTCTGCGTGGCCGAGCATGCCCGGCGGAGTGGGCGGACGCCTATCCGCTGCGCAAGCGCTGGCCAGAGTTGAGCGAGGCCGAGGCATCCCTCCTCCATCTCGCTTGTCGCGTGCACCGCCTTATACTATAATGCTCGCAGGATTGCAGCGTTGGGCGCGATGTCTGCGTTCGGCTGGGGGCATGCCAGAACGGATCACCGCGATGGCAGCGCGCACGCCGCTCAGGGGTTGCGCTTGCGTTTTCGTTGGGAAAGAGACCAGGCCCGCCATGACCGCACCCACCCTGGAGAAAGAGATTGCCCGGCTCCAGGACGCCATCGCGAGCCTGGAGGCGCGCCGCGCTCAGTTGGGGGATCTCGCCGTGGATACCTCCATCGCGGCCCTGTGCGAAAAGCTCAGCGACCTGACCCGGGAGCCCGTCGAGCGCCAGCGCAAGCTGGTGACCGTGCTCTTTGCGGATCTGGTGGGCTTCACCCCTCTGGCCGAGTCGCTGGACCCCGAGGACGTGCGCGACCTGCTGGAAGGCTACTTCGAGCCCTGGCGGGAGGCCGTCGCCCGCTTCGGCGGCCGCCTGGAAAAGTACATCGGCGACGCGGTGATGGCCGTCTTTGGGGTGCCGGTCGCTACCGAGGCGGACGCCGAGAAGGCCATCCGCGCCGCGCTTCTGGTGCGCGATGGCCTGCCGCGGCTCAACGTCTGCCTGGAGGAGCGCTTTGGCGTCCGCCTGGCGATGCGGGTGGGCATCCACACCGGCCCGGTGCTGGTCGCCGAGGCGGCGGGCGCCGGGGACCTGGCGGTCACCGGCGACACGGTCAACCTGGCCAGCCGGCTGGAGGGCCTGGCGCCCCCCAATGGCATCCTCATCTCCCACGACACCTACCGCCACGTGCGCGGCGCCTTCGACGTGGAGGTCCAGCCGCCGCTGATGGTCAAGGGCAGGGCCGAGCCGGTGCTCACCTACCGGGTGGCGCGGGCCCGGCCGCGTGCGTTTCACCGCGGCCTGCATGGCGTGGAGGGGGTCGAGACGCGCATGATTGGCCGCCAGGCCGAGCTGCGGCGGTTGCAGGACGCCCTCCTCAGCATCGCGCAGGGTGGGCCCCAGCTGGCCATCACCGTGATCGGCGAGGCGGGCGTGGGCAAGTCACGCCTGCTGTTCGAGTTCGAGAACTGGGCCGATGTGCTCCCGCAGCGCTTCCTCCTGTTCAAGGGGCGGGCCGGCCACGACCAGCAGGGCATGCCCTACGCGCTGATTCGGGATCTTTTGGCTTTCCGTTTCCAGATCCAGGACTCGGACCCGCCGGAGACGGTGCAGGCCAAGCTGGAGAGAGGGTTCGCAGAGGCGCTGGGCGAGGGGGGGCAGGCCGAGGTGCAGGCCCACTTTGTCGGGCACCTGCTGGGCCTGGGCTTTGGCGACAGCCGGCATCTGCGGGAGGCGCTGGGCGATGCCAGGCAGATCCGGGACCGGGCCCTCGTCTACCTGGACGGCTACTTCCGCGCCATGACGGAGCGCCTGCCGGCCGTCGTGCTGCTGGAGGACCTGCATTGGGCCGACGACAGCTCGCTGGACCTGCTGGACGGCCTGTCGCTGTCGCTGGCCGGCCGGCCGCTCCTGATCGTTGGCCTGGCCCGTCCGAGCCTGCTGGAGCGCCGGCCGAAGTGGGGGGACGAGCGGGCCTGCCAGCGGCGCATCGAGCTGGGCTGCCTGTCGGAGCAGGAGTCGCAGCGGCTGATCGAGGAGATCCTGCGGACGTACCCGTTCGCCCTGGCCGGGCCGCTGCCCGAGGCGCTGAGCAAGCTGGTGGCGGGCCGGGCAGAAGGCAATCCCTTCTACATCGAAGAGCTGATCAAGATGCTGATCGAGGACGGGGTGATCGTCGCGGGGCCAGACGCCTGGCGTGTCGAGGCCGGCCGCCTGGGCGGGGCGCCGGTGCCGCCGACCCTGGCCGGTGTGCTCCAGGCGCGCATCGACCGCCTGGCGGCGGAGGACCGGGCTGTGCTGCAGCGGGCCTCGGTGGTCGGGCGCCGCTTTTGGGATCGGGCCGTCGCGCACCTTGGCGAGGCGCCGCGGGGCGCCGGCGGGCGCGGGGCCGGGGCCGGTATCGGGCGGTCGCTGGCGGCCATCCAGGCCCGGGAGATGGTCTTCCGCCAGCCGGCGTCGGCCTTTGCCGGGGCCGAGGAGTACCTTTTTATACACGCCCTGCTGCGCGATGTGGCCTACGAGGGGGTGCTGAAGCGGGTCCGGCGGGTCTACCATGCACTGGCGGCCGAGTGGCTGGAGGAGCAGGGCGGTGAGCGGGCCGGCGAGTACTGCGGGCTGATTGCCGACCATCTCGAGGCGGCCGGCGAGACGCAGCGGGCCCTGCCCTACCTGCGCCGCGCCGGCGAGCAGGCGGCGGGCCGTTTCGCCAACGCGGAAGCCGCGTCCTATTTCAGCCGCGCCCTGGCCCTCACCCCCGAGGGAGACCTGCCCGGCCGCTATGGGCTCCTGCTTCGTCGCGAGGCCGTCTACCATCTGCTGGGGGAGCGGAAGGCGCAGGCCGCCGACCTGGCCGCCCTCCAATCCCTGGCCGAGGCCCTCGGTGACGCCTGCCGCCGGGCCCGGGCGGCCCTGCGGCAGGCGCGCTACGGGCAGGCCATCAGTGACCGCGCGGCGTGCATCGCGGCGGCGCAGGTGGCCATCGGACTGGCGACCGGGCCGGAAGACGCCGAGATCGAGGCCGAGGCGCTCCTGCTGTGGGGCGAGGCCCTCACCCGCCAGGGCGACTATCAGGCGGCCCTTCCCCTGCTGGAAAAGGCCGTGGTGCTGGCCCGCGCCCAGGGGGACCTGCCGGCGCAGGCCCTGGGCCTGCTTCGCATCGGCTCGGTATGCTGGTGCCAGAGCGACTTTTCCCAGGCCGCGGCGAACTATCGCCAGTCCTTGGCCCTGTGCCGGGAGACGGGCGACCGGCGGGGCGAAGGAGCCGCCCTCAACAATCTGGGCGTGATCCTTTGGGACTTGGGCGTCTGGGACCAGTCGCAGGAGTGCTTTGAAGAGGTGATCCGGATCCAGCACGACATCGGCGACCGGCTGGGAGAGGCGCGCAGCCTGAGCAACCTGGCAGGCCTCACCGTGGATCGAGGTGAGCTTTCGGAAGCACAGGCCTACTGTGGGCAGGCCCTCGACCTCGCTCGCCAGATCGGCAGCCGGCTGGACCAGGGCTTGGTGCTCTCCTATGTCGCCAGCATCGCGGCCATGCGAGGTGATTTTGCCGGCGCTGTGGCCTCCGTAGCACAGGCGCTGGACATTCACCGCGCCGCGGGCGACAGGCAGATGGAGAGCGGGGCACTGCACAATCTGGGCACCTACTGCCTGGCGCTGGGCGAGTTCCGCCAGGCCGGCGCCCATCTAGTGCAAGCGCTGGCTGTGGCTCGGTCCGTAGGCTTGCGGCGGCAGGAGGCTGCATGCCGGCTGACTCGGGGCAGACTTCTCCTCACGCTCGGCGACTATCCTACCGCCAGAGAGAGCTACGAGGCGTCCCTCGGGGTCGGCCGCGAGATCGGCGACAATGGGCTCGAAGCCTATGCTCGCTACGGGTTGGCTCTGCTCCAGCATCAGCAGGGAGACGACGAGGCGGCGCTGGAGGGCAGCGGCATCGTCGCCAGCATGGCCAAAGCTGCCGGCCGGCGTACGATGCTGGCGCAGGCTCTCGCCCTGCGTGGCTCTGCGCTCGAGGGCCTGGGGCACGCCGACGAGGCCGCCGCTGCCTTCCGAGAGGCCCTGGAGATGCGGCAGGCCATCGGCCAGCCCCACCTGGCGGCCGAGGTTTCCGCCGGGCTGGCCCGCCTCGCCCTGGCCCAGGGTGACCTGGCCGGCGCGCAGGCCCGCGTCGAACAGATCCTGGATCATCTGGAGACGGGCGCGCTGCACGGGACTGACGAGCCGTTTCGCATCTACCTGACCTGCACCCGCGTCCTCCAGGCGGCGCAGGATCCGAGGGCCGCTGAGGTCCTGGCCACGGCCCATGCCCTCCTCCAGGAGCAGGCCGCGACCATCGACGATATGGCACTGAAGCGCTCTTTCCTGGAGCAAGTGGAGGCCCATCGTGAGCTGGCGCGCGAATTCACCCTGGCACAGCCGTGCGACCAGGCCGGCGGCCCTGCGCCCTCACCCCGCACACCGGGGCCGCAGGCATAACGGCGGCTGGGCCGAAAGGGAGGGTCACCATGGGCAGAACCGTTCCTGCAAGACTTGCGGCCTGGCTTCGAGTTGAGTTTGGCTCCGGCGCCTGGATGCCGAGCCTCACCACGGGCCTGCTCATCGGCCTGGTGGAGGTCTTTTTTGCCCTATCGGTCGCGAGCCTCCTCTTCGCCGGCGACCTGGCTCCTTATCTCTCCTACGGGCTCGGGATCGCGCTCGCCACCCAGATCATCGTGCTGACCGTCATTTCACTGGGCAGCTCCGTGCCCGGCGTCACCGGCAGTTTGCAGGATACCTCGGGTGTGATCCTGGCGGCGATGGCGGCCGCACTCTTTGGGTCCCTTGGGACTGCCAGCGCTGAGGAGAGGCTCGCCACCGTCCTGGTGGGGATTGCGGTCGCCACGCTGCTCGCCGGCGCCTTTCTCTGGATGCTGGGCGCCTTTCGGCTCGGCCGCCTGGTCCGTTACATCCCCTATCCCGTGATCGGTGGCTTCCTGGCCGGATCGGGCTGGCTCCTGGTCGGCGGCTCCTTTGCGGTAATGACTGGCCTGCCGCTCACCGTCTCGGGGCTGCAGGCGGCGCTTCAACCCGGACAGCTCGCCCTGTGGCTCCCCGGCCTGCTCCTGGCCCTGGCTCTCCTTGTCGCCCTGCGGCGGGTGCGGCATTTCTTGACCATGCCGGCGATCCTGGTGGGCGCCTTTGTCCTTTTCTACCTCGTCCTGCTGATCGTGGGCCTGTCCGTTGACGAAGCCGCTGCTCGCGGCTTGCTGCTGGCGACGCCGTCGTCGGGCCCGGCCGGGGCCGGGGCGGTTCAGGTGGCGTGGCAGCCTTTGACACCCGCACTCCTGGCCGCGGCGAATTTGTCGGCCATCTTGGGCCAGTGGGGCAACGTCCTCATCGTCCTCGTCCTGACCGTGGTGAGCCTGCTGCTGAACGCCTCGGGCACCGAGTTGGCCATTCACCGGGACATTGACCTGAACCGTGAGCTACGGGTCGCGGGCGCGGCCAATCTCCTATCCGGCCTGGGCGGCGGTGCGGTGGGTTTTCATGCGCTGAGCCTCTCCACCCTTGGCCCGCGCATCGGCTCGCGCGGGCGCTTGCCCAGCCTGGTGGCCGCCCTGCTGCTCGCCGCGGTGGTGTTGGGCGGGGCGCCCCTGCTGGCCCTGGCTCCCCGGCCCGTCGTGGGCGGCCTGCTTCTCTTCTTGGGCCTGGACTTCCTCGTCGAGTGGGTGTTCACCGGCTGGTCGAGGCTCTCCAAGGTGGACTATGCCATCGTCCTCCTGATCCTGGCCGTGATCGCCACCACCAACTTCCTGATGGGGGTGGGCGCCGGCCTGGCCGCCATGCTCCTGCTCTTTGTGGTCAGCTACAGCCGCATCAGCGTTGTCCACCACACGCTCTCCGGCGCCGAGATGCGAAGCAACGTTCAACGCAACCTGAGTTGCCGCAGGCGGCTGCAAGAGCTGGGGCCGCAGATCCATATCCTGGAACTGCGCGGCTTCATCTTCTTCGGGACGGCCGATCGGCTGTTGGAGCAGGTCCGGTCGCGGATCGCCGCCCCGGCGCTGCCGCAGGTTCGTTTTGTCGTCTTGGACTTTCGCCGCGTCACCGGTCTCGACTCGTCCGCTATCTTCAGCTTTCGCAGATGCCGGCAGTTGGCCGAGGCCAGGCAGATCACCCTGGTGTTGACGCATCTGACGGCCGGCATGAGGCGCCAGTTCGAGGTGGGCGGCCTACTCGCATCCGAACCCGCGTTGCGGTTCTTCCCCAATCTCGACCTGGGCCTTGAGTGGTGTGAGGAAACACTGCTGGAGCACGCGGGGGCCTCCCTGAAGGATGCACCGCTGACATTGCCGGCCCAGTTGGCGCAGGGCGGGCTGGACGCCGCAGGAAGCGCCCGGCTGATCGGATACCTGGAGCAGATCGAGGTTGGAGACGGGGAACACCTGGTTCGGCAGGGGGCTGCAGAAGGGGACTTGTACCTGATCGAGCGCGGCAAGGTCTCGATCTATCGCGAGTTCCAGGATGGCAGCCGGCTGCGCCTCCGCACTTTGGGCCCCGGGACGGCCATTGGAGAACTGGGCCTCTATCTGCGGGCAGGGCGGACGGCCTCCGTCATCACCGACGCGCCGACCATCGCCCATCGCCTCACGCCTGCGGCCCTGGCCCGCATGCGGGACGAGGAGCCAGCCCTGGCGGCGGCCTTCCATGAGCTGATGGCCCGCATGATCGCAGAGCGGCTGGTGACCATGGATCACGCTATCGACGCACTGCTTCGCTAACCCCCTAGGGGGGCAGGACCTGGTGCTGCAGCTGAAATGCCTGACCCAAAACGCCGCCGCACCGCACCGGCGCCCGGCATCGCCGCTGCCCTCTGGCCTGGGGGCGCGATCCTGTTGGCGGGCCACCGCGCGGCAGTGGGCTACCGGGGCCTCAGCGAGCGCGTGCTGGCGCCCGCAAGGCGCTTTGCCGCCCGACCCGCACGACTGGCTCCCGCGCGCCCCGGCACGACATAACTCCAGGCATGACAAGGGTCATGGCGGCAGCCTGGGCGCCGGCATAGAATGGGTGCGAGGAAAACACATGACCCTGCGCCGTATCACCCTGGCCCTGCTAACACTGTACGCCCTGCTGACGGCCTATTCCGTCTTCGGCCGGCCGCTCGTCCAGGTCGCGCCGCTGATCGGTTCCGCGTTCGCCCTGCTGCACGCGGGGCAGCGCGAGGGCTGGAAGGGCGCCCTGCGCCTGCTCCCGCTGGTCTTCGGGGTCAGCCTGGCGTTCGAGAGCGTCGGCGTGGCCACCGGCTGGGTGTATGGCCCCTACCACTACACCGCCAAGCTCGGCCCCAAGTTCCTGGGCCTGGTGCCCTACTTGATCCCGGTCGCCTGGTTCATGATGAGCTACCCGTCCTTGGTGATCGCGGAACGGCTGATCGGCCACGGTGAAAGGACCACCCGCGGGGGTGGGCCCCCGCGGCTCCTGGCCGTGGCGGCGGTCGGCGGGCTGGTGATGACCGCGTGGGACGTGGTCATGGACCCCCTGATGGTGTCCGGCGGGCACTGGGTTTGGGATACCGAGGGCGCGTACTTCGGCATCCCGCTGCAGAACTTCTGGGGCTGGTGGCTAACGGTCTTCACGACCTACGCCTTGTACCTGTTGGTCCGGCCCACTGGGGGCGCGGCCCTCGACCCCGGCTTCGACCGGCAGGCGGTGGCGGCCTACGGGGTGACCGCGCTGGGGATGATCGCCAGCAGCCTGCGGCACAGCGCGGGCGACCTGGCGTTGATCGGTTTCTTCGTGATGCTGCCCTGGGCGATAATGGCGTGGGCAAAACTGACCGCCGATCCTGCTGCGGCACGCGCGCGGCCGCAGGATCGGCGGTCGTAAGGAGGCGCGGGTCATGACACCGGACTCGCATCGTGAGTTGTCTGCGATGACCGGGGCCCGACAGACGATGTCATCGTGGGCCAGGGTCATCGAGTCGCCGGAGGCGGTGCCCGAGGCCTTCAGGAGCGCGTTTTATGCGGCCGTGGGCCACGAGCACCCCTTTCCATACACCGTCCTCGCGCCGGCCATCGCCGCCTTCCGCCATCGCACCACCGAGAAACTGCTCTGCGCGACACACGACACCATCTACGCCTGGGAGCGCCGCGGTGACCACGTCACCCTGGCCGCCTATCCGACAGCAACGATCTCGGATGTCGAGATGGGGGAAATCCTGCTGTTCTCGTGGATCACCATCGGCGGTCTGACGCAGACGGGGGCAGTTTCTGCTACCACGATTGAGTTCAACACGGCCACCAGCCGGCACTTCACGCCTTTCATGGCCATGCTTCGCCCCGAACCGGAAGGCCACGAACCATCCGGTCGGGACGCGGAGCTGGCAAAGTTCGACTATCTGGCGGGGGAAAGCTACAAGTTCAGAGCCTATGCCTGCGCCAGCCTGCTGCCGGGGGATCAGGTGCGCCAGGTTGTGTGGCAGCCCAAGATCCGCGTGCCCCTCGCTCGCTTCTGGAAATTCACCGTCAATCGGACGCTCGCCCTGGCGCATCTAGCCATCCTGACCGACAAAGAATTCATCGTAATCCAGGATGATGCGCGCAGCAGCGAGAATCGGGGCATCCGCTATGGCGGCAAATGGCGCTATGTTGCGCTGCCGCATGTCAGCGCCGCGGCGTTATCTGAGCAGGCCGACGAGGGGGTCACTTTGTCGCTGACGCTGGCGCCCGGTGGGCGGCGGCTCGACCTCCTATTTGCGGCGGCGCGAGCGAGAGAAGTCGCCCAATTGCGGGAGGCGCTTGCGCAGCGGCAACTTGAGGATAGAACAGGCTGACGGGGTCTGCTTATTGGGCCGGATCTGGCGGTGTTTCGTCAGGGCCCATCAAAAAAGGACAGGAAATCATAGACCACATCGCTGCGCTGCCCTGAGCTTGGCGCAGACGCCGGAGCTGCGCGCTATTGAGGCCAGCTGGTTACGCTCTACTGCTCCCAGAACACCGAAGCGGGCAAGACTGGCGATGTGGAGTCAGGCCTTTGGCTGTTGAACAGACGGTCAACTGGTGCTTACTGACCTGAAAGAGTCTATGCGTAGGTGTCAACCATCCAACACTACCCCAATTTCCCAAGGTACACCAGCAGCGCGCCATAATCCTGCACGCGCAAACTGGGCGAGCTAGAGACTTCCGCCCTGCCGAACAGGCAAGTAGCCACGCCCGCCGCCTGCCCGGCCTGGATGTCGCTCTCACGATGCCCGATCAGCAGGGCTTCGACAGGGTTGAGGGCATGCTTTTCCAGCGCAGCCAGGAGGATAGCCGGATCCGGCTTGCAGGGGTAGCATTGCTCGGCGCTGAAAATCTCGGCAAAGAGGGCGGTCATCCCATGCGCGGCAAGCAGAGCGCGGGTGGATTCGAGTTTGCGCGCGGTGACAATCAGGTTCAGGCCGCCGCGCACCGCAACCCAGGCGCAAACCTCGCCAGCGCCGGGGAAAGGTGGTTGGCGCTCCGGCGGAATCCGACGGTAGCATTCGCCCGAGCGTTGACGCAGCAGGGCAGGATCGAGCTGGAAACGGGCCGCCAGCGTATCCACGCAGACATCTAGCGACTGGCGAGCGAGGCCATCCACCACGTTTAGGGGGATGGTGTAACCCATCTCGTTGAGCGAACGGCTGATAGCGTAGGTGACGGCAGGGCCAGTGTCGAACAGCGTGCCGTCCACGTCCCACAGCAGGTGACGAATCACAAGATTACTCCCATCGGTGGTCAGAACTCGGCTTTTTCAAACCGCATCAGGGCGGCAGCCACAAAGACCAGACACCACAGGATCGTGGCCGTGAGCGGATACAGCATCATTTCTGATGGAACGGTTTGGCCCATCACCAGCAGTTCCGTGCTACTGCCCAAAATCCAGGGGGTCACGGATAGCAATGGCCGAAAAATGCCGCCGATGCCCATGCCACCGACGGCGGAAACCAGGCCAATAGCCAAGATTGGGGTGCGGCTCTTGAAAAAAGTACCTAGCATCAGCGTCAGGTTGAGATAGAACAGGGTATGCACGGCCAAAACGGCGATCCCCTTGAGAACAGGCAGCCACGGGTAAGGCGCGCCCACGCGCACGGATAGCAGCAGGTACATCACCAGGGCAGGCAACGCGACCAGCAGCATCAAGATCGCCAGACTGGAGGCCGCCAGTTTGGCCAGCAGATAGGCCCGGCGCGCCACCGGCTTTGCCAACAGCCATTCCGTAACCCCGGATTGATGCTCGTCGAGCAGCAAGTCCTGGCTGAGCACAATCGCGCCCAGAGCCAGAGCTACGTTGCCCACGCGAAAGAAGATGCTGATCCCGATTTGAATGCCGTAGGCGACCGGCCCGCCGGCGGCTATGACTTCCTCGGCCTGCTCGCCCGCCACCATGACCGGCAGCGCAAACAGCATGATGCTGACCAAGCCGCCCAACATGGCCGGCCACAGCAAGGCGTTAAGCCACCAGCGACGGGTGGCCCACCAGGCCCGGTTTTCTTTGTGGAAGAGGTTGGCAAACCCGCGCAGGGCCGGCCATTCCTGAACGTGCTGGAAATCCAGATTAGCGCTCATCGCGTTCTCCTTTGACAATTTCCATGAAAACTTCTTCCAGCTCGTATTTCTTGCGGCTGAACTCGACGACAGTCAGGGCCGGGTCGCTCAGCACGTGCCGCAACAGGTGGGTTTCGGCGGCGGCCTCGTCGTTGACGCTGACCAACCAGGTTGTCTGCCCGTTCTTCTCACGCTGGCTGGTTTGTGTGACCCAGGGCAGGCTTGCCATCCGGGCCGCAAAATCGGGCGGGCCGTTTTTCGTCACTAGCGTATACACCACGCCATCCTGTCCGCTCAAGATCTGCTCGATCGGCGCGCTGGCGACCACCTGTCCATGATTCAGGAAGGCTACCGTGTCGCTGACGCGCTGGACATCATCCAGGATGTGGGTGGAGTAGAAGACGGTGGTGTGTGCCCGCAGGCGTTCCATGATGTCAAGCACCGCCTGGCGCCCCAGGGGGTCGAGAGCAGAGGCGGGTTCGTCCAGGATGAGCAGGTCAGGATAGTTGACTTGCGCCAGGGCGATGCCGAGACGCTGTTTCTCGCCGCCGGAAAAGCCGCGGGTGGGGCGATCGGCTTTATCGGCCAGCCCGACCAATTCCAGCATTTCATCGCAGCGCGCCCGGATTTTGGCCTGCGGGCCGCGAAAGAAAAACTTGGCGGCGAATTCGAGGTTTTCACGGGCGGTCATGTAGTCAATGAAGCGCGGCTGCTGGGGCAGGTAGCCGATCCGCTCCCGGATGGCGACACTCTCGCGCACGATGTCTCGCCCGAAAATCGTGCCGCTGCCACTGGTGGGGCGCGCCAGGCCGAGCAGGATCTTCATGGTGGTGGTTTTGCCGGCGCCGTTGGGGCCAAGAAAACCGAAGATCGAATGACGAGGCACCCGCAGATCCACGCCCCGCAGCGCTTGCACGTTGCCGAAGGCCTTGCTGAGAGCCCGGGTTTCGATCACATAGTCGGTGGTCTGGGTCATGGGTGATCTCCTTGGCGATCTTTGCTCACAGCATACCGCAAGCTCTCTTTCACCGCATCAGCAACCCGGGGAGATTCGGGACTGGTCGCCAGATGGGAGTTGCGCCTGGTCATCTGACCAGTTTGCTTTGGGGTATAATGGAGGAGATCGGTCTGATCCAGAAAGGTGCAGCATGAATTCAGCCACATCGCCAGCCAAACTCATCCTCATCGAAGGCATCCCCGGCTCCGGCAAATCCAGCGCGGGCGCGCTCGTGCTGAACCTGCTGGCGCAACAGGGCATGGCCGCCCGCTTCTGGCGCGAGGGCGACTTCGATCATCCTGCTGACTTCGAGGGCATTGCCGGCCTGAGCCCGGCGCACTACCGAGACCTGCTGGCCTGGCATCCCGATCTGTCACCGTTGTTCCAGCAGTATACGACCGTGCGCGGGGCCGACTACCTGGTCAGTTACCGCAAGCTCCAGCACCACCATCCGGCGGTTATGCCCCATGCGTTGCGCGACGAACTAGCGCAACACGACGTCTACGACGGCCTGCCTATGGCCGACTATTGCCGGCTGGCGCTGGATCGCTGGCACGATTTCGGCCGGGCCGCGGCCCAGTCCGACACGGTGTCCATCCTGGAGTGCTGCCTCTTGCAGAATCCCCTCACCGTGCTGCTGGCACGCCACAATGCCGGCCCGCAGGCTGCCCGCCAGCACATCGCCAACATCGCGGCCATCATCCAGCCCCTGCAGCCGCTGATCATCTACCTCGCCCCGCGCAACGTGCGGGCCACGCTGGATCGTGTGCGCGCGGAACGGTCGAATCAATGGGCCGATTTCGTTATCTGGTATCTGACCGGACAAGCCTATGGCCAGACCCACCTCGGGGGCTGGGAAGGTGTGGTCCAGTTCTACGAGATGCGCCAACGGCTGGAGGTCGAGCTGCTGGCCGAGCTGCCGCTGCGCTCGCTGGTGATCGAACACGCCGGTCAGGAGTGGGCGCGCTGCAACGCCGAGATCGCCTGGGTTGTTCGCAATCTGCGCGCGCAATCTTCTTCCGACCAAGACAGCCAGGGTTGATTTTGGGCTTTTCAGGGACACTCTATTCTTCCAGCAACCACCGTTCCCCTGCGTCCAAATCAGGATCGTGACCCGCCCGGAAATCTGCCACCGTCCAGGCCCCGGGCAAATCGGGCGCGATGCCTGCGCCCTCGATCGGCGAGCCGTCGTTGCGATAGAACGCGGCCGTGGAGAAGCGGGCCAATCCGCCGCCCGGCAGGCGGAAGGTGATCGGGTTGCCGCTGCCGCCAGCAGTGCGCCGCCCGACTGTCGTCGCCCGGCCCGAGTCGGCCAGCGCCACGATGAACTGCTCAGTGGTGCTGAAATTCAGCTCGTCAATCAACAGCACGACCGGCCCGGCATAGGGTTGGCCGCGCGGGGTCACCCGGTAGTCGTAGTGGCCGCGCCAGCCGCGCTGGGGCAGGCGGGCTCGAAACTGGTCGCGGCCGTAGGTGAAAGGCCGGTGGAAAAAACGGCCCGCGATCCGGTCCGAGATGAAGGTGCTGCCGCCGCCGTTGCCCCGCAGGTCGAGGATGATGCCTGGCGCGTCCAGCAGGGCGTCCAGCGCGGCGTCGAACTCGGCCACCAGATCGTGGCTGCCGCCGCTGAAGTCGGGGATGCGGATCAGCCCCAGGCCGGAGGACAGGCGCTCGCCGGTGATCAGCGGCTGCCAGGCCGACGGTTGCGCCCCTTCCGCGGGGGTTGACGCTTCGGGCCAGGCCAGCCTGACGGCCCGCTCACCGGATGGCCCGGTCACCGTCACGGTCAGCGCCTCCCCGGTCGTGCTCAGCGCGCTGAACGCGGCTTTGGCGCGTCGGTGCTGCGGCGTCGCGCCGGCGCGCAGGATGGGCGAGAGCGCGTCCAGCGCGTCCTCGATCGGTTGACCGTCCACAGCCAGGACCACATCGCCCTGCGCCAGGCCGGCGTCCCGTGCGATCTTGCCCAGCTCATCCACCACGATCGCGCCGCCGACATCACGGCAGGTGGCGAAATAGCGCCGCCCCGACCGCACCGACGGGGAGAGCAGCCCCGTGTGGCCGTCGTCGAACTCGGCCAGCATGTGCGCGACCACTCTCCAGTAGTCGCCGTCGTTAGCAGCCTGGGTCGCCTGCGGCGCGTAGGCCGCGTAGAGCGCGTCCCGGTCTACGCCTTTCTCCTCGAAATAGGGATAGGCGTAGTTCAGCGCCCGCCAGAGCCGCTGGAAGTTGGCCCTGTAACTCTCGCCTGGAGGCGCGATCATACCGATCCGATAGAGCGGGATCAGCGCGGCCAGGGCGACCGCCAGCAGGATCAGGCCGTGGCCCGCCCACACGATGCGCCGCCGCGCACGGGGCCGCGACCACCAGCCGATCCCTGCCCCCAGCAGCGCGCCGGCCAGGCCCAGCGCCACGACCAGCGGCGCCGGCGCGGCCAGCGGGCCCCATCCCAGGGCCACGCCGGCCGCCGCGCCCAAGATCAAATTGAACAGCAGCCAGAGCTGGGAACGAAAAGTCGGCATAGTTGCTCACACCCCGGCCAGGCCCAGGAGGGTCAGGCCCAGATTGATGATAAAAAAGCCCACGTGAGTCGCCGCGTGCGCGACCATCGCCGTTTCCAGATTGCGCCGCCAGAACAGCCAACCGAAGACGAGGCCGCCGAGGGCATTGAGCAGCACGGTGCGGACGACGATGAGCGGCGTCAGTGTGACCATCCCGGCCAGCGCCGGCAGATGGCCGATGCCGAACAGCACGGCCGCCAGGATGATGGCTGCCCAGACCAGCACAGGCCGGGGCGCGCCCTGCCCGCGCTGCGCGGCCCACCAACCGAGCCAAACCAGCAGCGTCATCACGCCCCAGCGCAGCAGCAGTTCCTCAACGATACCGCCGTAGAGGAGGCCCGTCAGCAGTTGGGTGAACAGCGATCCGATGGTCGGGGCTTCCCCGGTAGCCAGGTCATCTGCCAGCTCCGTGCCGGCAAAGGGGTTGATGAGCGCATCCAGGCCCAGCACCACAACCGCAAAGATGATTCCCACCACAAACGCCAGCTTGATGTTGGGCTGCAGTTGAGGCCAGATAGCCGCGCCACGGCGAACCTTCTCCGCGACCAGCGAACGCAGGCCCACGCGATGGGCCAGCAGTGTACCGACCGCCACTGCAACGGCCAACAGAATCAAGGCGTTGAGCAGGGCAAGCGCCACGGTCAGCGGTTCAGGCAGTTCGAGCATTTCCGGCGGCAGCGCCTCTACCTGTCCGAGCGCGGTCGGTATGAGCGACAGGATGCCGGGGAGTCCCAATCCCAGGAGCACCAAAAAGGTCTTGCCGAAACGCATCTTGTTGGTTGCCTCTGGATGGGTTTGGGTTGCCATAGTGTTCACGATCTTCCTCCGTGTAGGTGTTGAGGTCTCATAGATGGGTTGCTGCACCAAGGCAGCCAGGATAGCAGGCACGAGGAAAAAAGAGACGTTTATGAACGCCCGATATCATGGTTGCCCTTCCTCCAAGACCAGCATCCAGGCAGCTGGGAGGCCCGGCAGCGCGCTGTTTCCCTCGCTGGCCGGAACCGGCACGACGCGCTCGCCACTGCCGTGGTACACGTAGGGCACGCCCTGGTGGCTGAGCTCGATCACGTAGCCGGGGGTGACCACCTGCGCGTACATCTCGCCCGGCTGCGGCGCGCCCAGGCTGGCGTCAGGGAAATCGCGCGGCTCAACGCGCGTGACCCGGATCAGGTCGGCCTGAACGCCGAGCTGTTCGGCCAAGCCTGCGACGGCCAGATCCACCAACGGCTGCGCGTCGCCGTAGACCGGCAGCGCGGGCATGTCGCGGTCGAGGTGGGATGCAACCAGCAGGTCGCCCAGTTGCGGGCGGCCGTCCCGCTCCACGATGAACAGGCTAGCCTCGGTGTGGACCAGCCCGGGCGCGCCCCAGAAGACCCGATACGCGCCGGGATCCAGCCGGCCGCGCCAGACGACGAGATCGAGCAGGCTCCCTGGCGCGATGGCGTGCAGCGAGGCCACTTCCGCTTTGCCGCGCAGAATGTTGTGTGCGTCGCGCAACTCCATCACGGCTTTGGCATTGGGCCGCGCCGATGATCTCCGCTCGCCGACATTCTGTACCTTCGGACTGATCACGAACTCGCCGGTGACGTCGTCGAACACATCTACGCGGAAGTGCAGTTGATCGGGTTGGGTCAGGCTGATGGGGACGCAGGCCGCGGCCACGAGCGCCAGTACGGCCAGGGTGATAACCATGTTTTTCATTATGTTCCTCCGGGGATGTAGGGGCCGTGACGGCCCCTTTGGGTGAAAATGTCATCCTGAGCGGGTTAACCACTCAAAGCCAGTTACAGCGAACCCTCAGCGACACTTGCGCCTGCGCTGCGGCGACAGCCGCAAGTGCAGGTGAGGATCTCGACGCAACCAACGAGACCCTTCGCTGGCTTTGAGCTGTCACCTGCGTTGAGTTGTAGACCCGCTCAGGGTGACAGGCCAAATCACCTGGGCGCACAGATCACATCAGCAATCTTCCAGCCGCCCCCTGCCTGTGTCAGGCGCACGTCGAAGGCGTGACCGGCGAAGCTGGTCTCCACGCGCACGGTGGCCGATGAACCGGCTACCGCCGGGGCGCCAGTTGAGATGCTGGTGGGCACATCTTGCGCGCACAGGATCGGGTCGAACATCATGCCGCCGGCTGTGAACACATCCAGGCGGGCGACGAACTCTTGCGCCAGCGCGTCGCTGCTGCGATAGGCCTTGTCCACCAGCGGATTGCGGAAGTTGCCGGTGCTGCGATCGCCGATGTAGCCCAAGTACCAGGCATAGAAATCCTTCACCACCTGATCCGGCGCCGCTTGCGATGCCGTGGTAGTCTGCTGATTATTAGCGTAGATGGCAGGCCCAATCACGAAAGCCAGCGTGGCCACGATCGCTGCCAGCAGGATGATCAGGAAACCGATTTGGGTCTTGTGGTTCATGGGGTTATCCTCCTCTGGGGATTTCAAGCGGCTCATGTCGTTCCGCTTGCCCCTACTATAAAGGAAAACTCTCCGGGCTACATCGGCAGCCCGGAGAGTTTCCGCATGGGCCAAATCGCCAGCACACGGCCTGGTCAAGTGACCAGCTTGTGCTGGAGCGCCAACGCCACCGCCTCGGTGCGGGTGGTCGCACGCAGCTTGGACAGGATGCTGCTGACGTGGAACTTGGCTGTAGAGACGCTGACCACCAGCCGCTCGGCGATCTCCTTGTTGTTGAGTCCTTGCACCATCAGGGCCAGCACTTCCCGCTCCCGCTCGGTCAAGTCGGCGCCCAGGCGGTCGGCGGGGCCGCGTGCGGCCTGGATCAAGGCCTGGGCTGCTTCGGTGGCCAGGGTCGGCTTGCCGGCATACGCCGCGCGGATGGCGTTCGCCAGCTCGTCAGCCGTGACGTCCTTCAGCAGATAGCCGATGGCCCCGGCTTGCAGCGCGCCCTGCACCAGCTCCTGCTCCTTGAAGCTGGTCAGCACCACCACCTGGATGTCGGGGCACTGCTGGCGGATGCGCTGGGTGGCCGTGGCGCCGTCCATGCCCGGCATCACCAGGTCCATGAGCACCACGTCGGGCCGCGCCCGTGCGCACAGCCGCAGCGCCTGGTCACCGCCGGACGCCTCGCCTACCAGCTCCATGTCGTCGCAGGTCAGCAAAAAGGTTGATAGCCCGCTGCGCACGACGGCATGGTCGTCTACGATCATAACTCGGATTTTGTTGGACATGGAGAATGCTCCGTGTTGCGTGTTGCGTTTTACGTGTTGCGTGGTGCGTGGTGCGTGGTGCGTGGTGCGTATGCAGTACGCAGTACGAACTACGCAGTCCGTGCGTCTTGCCACACCATTGTCACCTGCGCACCGTAGCCCGGGCGGCTCTCGACCGTGAGTTGGGCGCCGATGGCCGCGGCGCGCTCGCGCATGATTTTCAGTCCCATGCTTTCCGGGGCCAGGGTTGCCGGGTCGAAGCCGGCGCCGTCATCCCTGATGACAACTTGGGCCCGGTCTGCTTGCGTCATCAGGTGGAGTTGCACCTGGCCCGCGTTAGCATGCTTGGCGATGTTGTTCAGCGCCTCCTGGGCTACTCGATAAAGGGTCTCTTTCACCTGCGGCGGCGGCGCGGCCTGCGCGTCCTGGGTGAAGGTCACGGGCACGCGGGTGCGTCCGGTGAAGGCGTTCGCCAGATGGCGATAGAGGTCACCCAACTCCACGTCGGCCAGGGTGTCGGGGCGCAGCTCCAGCAGCAATGTGCGCATCTCCGAGAGCGCGCCGCGGGTCAGCAGGCGCAGCTCCTCCAGCTTCTGCCGGCCGACCGCCGCGTCGCGCTCCCACAGCTTGGGCAGCACCTCGGCGATCAGGCTGGCGGAGAAGAGGGTCTGGGTGACGGCGTCGTGCAGGTCGCGTGCCAGGCGGCTGCGCTCGGCCACCTTCGCCGCCTCGGCAGCCTGCTGGCGCAGGCGGGCGTTCTCAATGGCCAGCGCTGCGTGTGCGGCCAGGGTTTGCGCCAGTTGGATGTCCTCGCGGCTGAAGGCGCGCCGGACATGGAGATAGAACACCAGGCCGCCAAACACCTGATCGTTGACAAGGAGCGGCATTCCCAGATAGGCCTGGTAACTGGCAAGCAGCCCCTGATACCAGAGGCGCTGGTAGGGTGACAGATCGGGTTGAGCCAGCAGGGCCCGCAGGTGAGTGACGGCGTCGCTGATCGCTGCTGGTTGGCGGTTTTGCAGGGCCCGGTTGTATTGCGAGCGGTACAGCTCCCCGGTCTTCATCGTGGCGAGATCGTGCGGTAGATTATAGTTGGCCTCGTGCACCACGACATTGTCGTGGATGCTATACAGCAGGCAGGCATCAGCCTGCAGCAGCTCACACGAACGTTGGGTGATGAAGTCCAGGACCTCCTGCGAGCTGCGCGGCGAGTTCAGGATGGATAGGATATCTGCGAGGCTCTCGGCCACGGCGCGGCGGCGCTCCGCCTCGGCCAGCAACCGGGCATTCTCGATCGCGACCGCCATCTGCTCGGCAAAGGTCAGACCGAGCTGAATCTGCTCTTCGCCGAAATCCTGCGGCTCCGTGTAGTAGAAAACCAGGCCGCCATAAGCTTTGTCCTGAATGAAGAGCGGCACGGAGAAGGAGCCGGCAAAGCGCTGGCGCAGCGCGATGCGCTCGGCCTTGATGGCATCGGGGATGGTCGGGTCGCGACGGATTGCGTCCAGCCGCTCCGGCAGGGGCGGATAATTGCCGTAGGTAGGCTGCCGCTGCAGGGTGGCGCGCAGATAGTGCTCGCCCCCTGAGGGCTTGAGCGCCCTGAAGGGCCGCCAACCCCTCTGCGCGAAGATGTCTGCCAGCCCATAGCTGGCCTGATGCACCACCATCTCGTTGTCCAGGTCGAAATGATGGAGCACGCAGGCGCCCGCGCCCAACCGTTGCGCGGCCAACTCCACGGCCCGTTCGAGGAACTCCTCCAACGGCATGTGCGAGTTGATCATGCTGATGACGTCGCGCAGGCTCTCGGCCACTTGCCGGCGCCGCTCGACCTCCAGCGTACGCTCCCCCACCCGCTGCTCCAGCGTCAGCCTGACCAGCATCCGCTCGGTGGCGTCCACCGTCACGTTCAAGATGCCGGTCACCTCGCCTTGCTCGACCAGGGGCAGCAAGACCACGTCCCAATACGTCACTTGTCCTGCTAACTCAAGGCGCACTTCGTCCAGCCGGACCGTCTCGCCGGCCAACACGCGCTGATACAGGGGCAGCACCGTGGCTTCGGAGCCGGGGAGGTGTTCGAAGTAGCCGACGCCGGGGCGCAACCGCGCCCCATCGGGCGGCGCGTAGCGGAGCGAGAAGTCCTCCCACGTGGGGTTGTAGCGCAGGATGCGATAGGTGCGATCCACAACCGCGATCCCCATCGGCATACGGTCGAAAAGCAGCTCCGGCGCAATAGCGAACCGGTCGTCCAGCGCGGCGCGCTGCGGGCCGAGGGACGGATCGTAGGGTGCCGAGTTTGCGGTTTGGGCAGATGCGTCTTTTTCAGCCATGTCTCGCGTCATTCCGTTCGTCGCCCGCGGGGTTGGACTGCCGGGGCCAGTACTTAACAGGACGACCATGATGCCATCGAATTCCAATTACAGCAACTCCGCGCCGGCCGGCGGGAGAGAAGGCAAAGCAGGCAACCCGCCTGCTCGTCATGCGTACAATAAATCAGAGACGTTTGAGCCGATGGCTTTGCAGACAGACGACCGTACAGATGAAGCAACGCGCGACCGAGGTCCCGTGCGAAACAGGAACACCCTGGCATTCAGTGGCGTCTTCAGCCTAGAAAACAAAGGAGGTTTCAAGCAATGAAAGCTACCATTTCAACCCTGATCATCGTCGTCTTGCTCACGGGCATACTCGTTGCATGCACATCAGTTCCGACTGACAGTGTCATAATCAAGGAGCAGGATGCCGGGAAGACTATCGAATTGAGAACCGGGGACACCCTCGTCGTTGCGCTGGAAGGCAACCTCACCACTGGCTACACCTGGATTCCGGCTCCCCAGGCTCCGGCCCTGCTCGAGCAGATGGGTGATGCCGCTGTTACTCCGGCCGGCAGCCAGTTGGGCTCGCCCGGCACCATCGTGCTTCGGTTCAAGGCAGCCGCCAAAGGTCAAACACGTCTGCATCTTGACTACAAGCGCTCCTGGGAGGAAGGCACAGCCCCCGAGAAAACATTCGACGTAACCGTGGTCGTCAAGTAACCTGGATGAGCGCTCACAACAGAGGGGTGGATCACGCAGACGGACTTAAGGCTCCAATCCCTGGAGCTGAGGGCAAGCGCAAGTGAGGCGGGACAGCAGCGCAACTGGCTTGCGCACTACCGAAAGGCCACAGGTTGAAAATGCCCGGATGTTGCGTACCGCTCTTTCACTCCAGATTCAGATCATCCACTGCCACCAACCCCTGCTTGAGTGCGTAGATCATCGCCTGCGCCCGGTGCGCCAGGTGCAGCTTGGCCAGGATGTTGCCCACGTGCGTCTTCACGGTCTCCTCGCCCACGATCAGCACTTCGGCGATCTGGCGGTTGGTGCGGCCCGATGCGAGCTGCCGCAGCACCTCTTCCTCACGCGGGGTCAGAGCATCGGGATCGGCCGCGGGGGCCTTGCGGGCCAACTCCTGCATGACCGCGCCCGCCAACGCCGGGTCGAGAGTGGAACGGCCGCGGGCCGCGGCGCGCACGGCGGCCAGCAGCACCTCAGGGTCAGCCTCTTTGCGCACGTAGCCGATAGCCCCGGCCCGCAGCGCGGCCAGCACCCGCGCGTCGTCGCTGTAGCCGCTGAGCACCACCACCTGCGTGTGCGGCGACTGGGCGCGCACCCGACGGATCGTGGCGAAGCCGTCCATGCCGCCCGGCATCAGCAGGTCCACCACAGCCACGTCGGGCAGGCAGGTTTCCAGCAGGTCCAGCGCCTCTTCGCCACTGGCCGCGCTGCCGACGATCACGATGTCGCCGAACGAACCCAGGTAGCTGCGCAGCCCCTGGCGCACCACCGCATGGTCGTCCACCAACAACACGCGGATGCGGTCATCAGACATAGCGTATCCTCCGCCAGGATTTTACCACAGAAGATTTCACCACGGAGACACAGAGAACACGGAGAAAGAAAATCATGAAGCGTCTCCGTGTCCTCTGTGGTCATTTTCAGGCCGGGTGAACGGCGTTCAGGTGCGCCGCCAAGTCGTCTCAAGCAGCGTTCGCGCCAGGGCCAGGCTGCCGCTCCCGCCAGCTTCGCAACTGCAAGTAGCTGACGACGAACGCCACCAACACCAAGTTCATGAACAGCGTCACCAGGATGTCGAGCACCAGTTCGGACGATGGCGGCCAGGTCAGCGGGGCCAGCGGACTCCCATAGCGGTAGACGAAGTAGCCCGCGGCCGTGCCGAGCAGCACCGGCACCCAACTATATCGCTGGCGCCAGGCCTGGTCAAGCTCGGCGGCCAGGGCGCTGGCCGACAGGCTGCACCAGTACCGCTCGGTGGCGCGGTAGAACTGGGCGATCGCCACGGCAGCAAACAGAGCGCACACCGCCCCGACGGCCAGCGCGGCGATCGGATATTGCGGCCAGGCCTTGGGCATCAGCGCGCCCGGCACGAGGACTAGCGCCGGCAGGCTGACCCAGACCCGGCTCCAGCTCATGTCGCGGCGCATGCGCCGGCCGACCGGGCTCTCCGCGCCGCACGCCAGGGTCAGCGACAAGGCCGCAGCCTGCGTCCGTGCCCAGGCGATCCAGCCGCCGACCGCGCAGGCCAGCAGCAGCGCTCCGCTGACCGCCAGCGCCACCAGCGGGTAGCTGCCCCCCGCCAGGCGCGGGAGCAGCCCCTGCCCCACCACCAGCGCCAGGAACGTGGCCGCCAGCGCCACCGGCTGCCAGACGCTCACCGTCCGCAGCCATGATTTCACTTCGATGCTCATTTCGGCCTCCGCATGCACTGTGGGAGCGCCCAACGGCACGGACAGCGCTACTTTTGTCCCGCGGCCGGCGGCGCTTGTCACATCCAGCTCGGCGCCGATGGCGGCCGCCCGATCCCGCATCCCGGCCAGACCGTACCCTGCGGTCGACTGATCGGCGGCTCCGGCCTCGGCGGCCGCAAAGCCCTGGCCGTCGTCCGCAATCGTCAGGCGCAACGCCTCATCTTCCACACGCAGGCGTAGGGAGACGTGAGCCGCCCGCGCGTGCCGTGCGATGTTGTTGAGCGCCTCCTGGCTGATGCGGAAGATCGCTTCCTCGGCGCCGGGGGCCAGGCGTCCAGCATCCACCGCTGCCGCGTAGGCCGCCGCGTCCTCCGGCTGCCCCAGGTCCACCGTCACTTCGGCGCCGGCCCGATGCGCCAACGCGTCGCACTGCTCGCGCAAGGCATCCAGCAGGCCGGCCGCAGCCAGCGGCGCCGGGCGAAGCTGCTGGAGCAGCGCCGCCATCTCGGCCAGCGCGGCCTGCGCCGCGCGGCGCACGTCTTCCACCGCGGCTCGCGCGCCCGCCAGGTCCGACTCCCAGCGGGCCAGCGCCGCGGCCGCGCTGATGTTGATGGCGTAGAGCTGCTGTTTGATCGAGTCGTGCAGGTCACGCGCCAGCCGGTTGCGCTCGGCCTGGACCGCGGTCTGGCCGGTGCTGCGCACCAGCTCTTCCCGCAGATGCGCCAACTCGCGCTCCCGCGCGGCCAGCGCATCCACCAACCCTAGCAGCCCGGCCAGCGGCCCCCAATGGCGCTGCCAGTCCAGCGGCAGGGGTGCGATGGCCTGGCCGCGGGCCAGTTGGGCCAGCGCGGCCGCAGTAGTCTCCACCGCGCGGCGCACCGGCAGGCTGGCCAGCAACCCGGCCGCGACTCCCAACAGGATGCCCGCCAGCAATCCCCTGGCCGGCGGCCAGGAGGCCGGCGCCAGGTGCATGAATCCGGCAGCGACGACCGTTGCCACCAGGTAGCTGAAACTGAGCCAGGCAACGAGATATAGTTGACCGAACCGCTTGGTGGTGTCCATGAATACCTCCTGCCCGCCTTACGCCTGCAGCGCCAGCCAGGTCTCGCGATAGGCCGCGCCGATCAGCAGCAGAACTCCCAGCGCCAGGCAGACGACCTCTGGCCGGGACAGCCGGAGATCGCGCAGGCGCTTGAGCCTGGTCGGCTGCCACGCCCCGTGCCAGCGCCACCAGCTCCGGTACTGATACATCCCCAGGCCGGCCGTGGCGGCGATGACCAGGACGTAAGCCAACATCTCCACGCCGCCGATGCTCAGGCCCAGCGCCATGCCGTCCCACGCATTGTACTCCCGCAGGTTCGAGGCCGCAAAGGAGTTCGTGCCCGAGATCAGGCCACTGACCAGGCCGAGCGAGATCGGGATGACGTAGCCCGTCGGGACGCCCCGGACCTGGTTCAGATTCAGCAGCGCGCCGACGATGGCCACCAGCCCCAGGTTGAACAGCAGCGTCAGCCCTAATTCGCCCCAGAAGGAGGTGGCGCTGGCCGCCAGCCGGCCGATCGCCGCCTGGGGGCTGCCGCGCATGAAACCTTCCGGCAGCAGATAGTAGCCGAAGAGATAGGCCGCGTTGGAGAGCAGCATGTAGAGGCCGTACAGCCACAACACACGCCGCCAGACCGTTTCCGAAACCGTTTGACCGACCATGTAACCCTCCCCAGGACAGTGTAGCGAACGTTTGACATCTGTCGCCAGAATACCGCGAACCGCCGCAGATGTCATCCCCTGGGGTGGGGATTTATGCTGCCTCGAACGGGGGAAAGGAGGGGATGGGGAGTGGAGACGCCAGTTCAGCCCAACCGCAAGATGCCCCGCTGCACGGCCACGGTTACGGCCGCGGTGCGATCGGTGACGCCGAGCTTGCCGAAGATATGCAGCAGGTGCGACTTGACCGTAGCCTCGCTGATGTGCAGCGTCCGCGCGATCTCGCCGTTGCTGGCGCCTTCGGCCACCAGGCCGAGCACCTCCAGCTCGCGGGCGCTCAGCTTCTCCTCCGCGGGCGCGCGCATCTTGCCCAACAGACGCGCTGCCACCGCCGGCGCCAACACGGTTTCCCCGGCTGCGGTCGCCCGGATGCCGCGAAACAGCTCCTCCCGCGGGGCATCCTTGAGCAGATAACCGGTCGCGCCGGCTTCGATAGCCGGCAGAATGTCCGCGTCCGTGTCGTAGGTGGTCAGCACCAGGATGTGTGCGCCAGGCTGTCCCGCCCGGATCTGGCGGATGGCTGCCACACCGTCCAGGACCGGCATCCGCAGGTCCATCAAGATCACGTCCGGCGCCAGCTCTGCGGCCAGCTTGACCGCGGCCGTGCCGTTCTCGGCTTCTCCCACCACCTGCAGGTCGGGCTGACCGGCCAACATGCCCCGCAGCCCGTCCCGCACGACCGGGTGATCATCGGCGATTAGTAGTCGGATCATTGGGGTAGCTCCATGAAGTAGACAAGGAAACAGGTAGACAAGGGAACAAGGAAATAAGGGAACTGGGAGACAAGGCGATTTGGATCATACTGGGTGCAATGGGAGCGTGAGTGCCACCGTCGTGCCGTGGTCGGGGGCGCTCTCGATCACCACCGCGCCGCCGAGCTGCTCCGCCCGTTGGCGCATGGCGGCCAGGCCGAAGCCCTCGGTCGCCGCGACTGCGTCGAAGCCCGCGCCATCGTCCTGCACATCCAGCGCCACCTGATCCCCCATGTACGATAGGGTCAGGGTAACCGCGCGGGCACGGGCGTGTTTGCGGACGTTGGCCAGCGCCTCCTGCGCGGCCCGCAGCAGCGTGACCTCGGCCTCCGGGTGGAGCGCGACAGGCTCCCCGGTGACAGCCACCTGGGCGGGCACGCCGGTCTCCTCGGCCCACCGGCCGACCACGCGACGCAGCGCCTCGGGCAGCGAGGCGCCTTCCAGCGGCTCGGGACGCAGCGCCAGCACCAGTCGCCGCGCCTCGGCCAGGCCTGCGCGGGCGGTCTCGCGCGCCCGCGCCAGGTGCGTGCGGCCGGGATCTGCCTCAACGGGTAGCGCCGCGTCGGCCGCCTCCAGGTGCAGCACGATGCTGGTGAAATCCTGGGCCAGCGTGTCGTGGATCTCCCGCGCCAGGCGCTGCCGTTCCTCTAACACGCCGGCCTGATGTTCGGCCTGGGCCAGGCTCTGCCGCGCGGTCTCCAGGGCTTCGATCAACTGCTGGCGCCGCTGGCTCTCCTGCATCACCGAGCGCATCCACAGGGCGAGCAGCACCGCCCAGCCCACGGCGAACCCGCCGCTCAGCAGCGGCCAACCCACCAGGGAAGCCAGCGGCTGCCCCGCCGTGATCAGGCTGCGCAGCAGAATCAGGAGCATCAGCCCGATGTTGCCCGCCACCGCCGCGCCGAACGGCAGGAAGGCCCACATCAACCCGAAGAAGTTGGCGCTGACCAGAAAGTAGGCCGGACTCCAGCCCGCCAGCGGGAACCACAGGGCTAGCGCGCCGGCCAGGAAAATCACGCCCACGCGGGCCTGGTTCGCCGGAGCCGGCCGGTCGCGCAGGATGATCAGCCAGTACCAGGCGCCCAGCAGGCCGCTCAGCCCGACCAGCACGGGCAGCTTGCCGGCCGCCACCCCGGTCAGCAGGGCGATGCCGGTCGCGATAGCCAGGCTAGCGTAGAAGACCACGTGCCAGATCGCCACCCACCGCTGCCAGGCGGGGCGAGGCTTTGCTGATAGAAGAGAAGGCGGTGCGTTCATCGGTTGGGGTAGCCCGTTGGCTCACGCTCTCAGTTCTTGGGCGAAGCAGCTACACGCCTCCTGCGCGCAGTGGCGGCCCCAATTACCAGCAACGTGATGCCGATGATGAAAGCGCCCGCCCTGAAGGGCTGCCCCCCTGCAAGCGGCATGATCCCGGCGACGAAGAACAGGATTCCTGCGATGACGAACCCCCACCTGGCAAAAAAGTCCTTCAACATGTGACCTCCTTGTGTCCTTGAGCAGGTTAACGTTCATGCCAAACCAAGTATAGCACAATTCACTCCCACCGGAACAGCCGCGCGGCCAGGGCCGTGCCCAGGGCCAGGATGCCGACCAGCACTGCGGCCTCCACCCAGTGCTGGCGCCACGTCTCGCCGAACCACAGCCCGCGCAGCAGCCGGGCCGCGTAGGTGAGGGGCAGGAAGTCGGAGACGCGGCGGAGCGTGGCAGGCAGGATCTCCACCGGCATCCCCGCGCCCGACAGGAACATCATCGGGTAGAAGATGGCCATGCTGATCACCTGGGCGGCGCGTGCGCCGGGCGCCAGGCTGGCGATCACGTAGCCGACCGCGAACATCGCCAGCGCGCTGAGGATCACGGCCGCCAGGACACTGGCCGGCTGGCCCTCGAAGCGCACGCGGAACAGCAGCCACCCGACCGCCACCACGCCGACCATGCCCAGCAGCGTCATGACCAGGTTGGCGGTCACATCGGCCGCGATGTAGGCCAGCGGCCGGAGCGGGGTGGCGCGGAAGCGGCGCAGGATGCGCGCCTCACGGTAGCTGCTGGTGTTGATGGCCACCGTCATGAAGCCTACTGCGCCCAGGATGAGCGCCGCGTAGCCCGGCATCGAGACGTCCATCGAGCCGCGACCGTCGAAGAGTGGGGTCGGCTCGTTGCCGTAGATCGCGCCGAAGATCAGCACGAGCATCACCGGGAACCCCAGGGTGAAGAAGGCGGTGATAGGCTCGCGCAGGAACAGGCGCAGGTTGACGGCCAGTAGTTGGGTGTAGCTTTTCATGAGGTTACTCCCGCATCTCCCGGCCCGTCAGGGCCAGGAACACATCTTCCAGGCTGGGCTGCACGGTGCGCAGGTCGAGGAACGGCACGCCCGCGTCCTCCAACGCGTAAACCACTGAGCTGACGAAGCGGTCGCCCTGGCCGTAGACGGTCAGGCGGCCCTCGGCTTGCTCGACATGGCTCACTTGAGGCAGATCGGTCAACGCGGCTGGCGGCAATTGGCCCGGCGGCAGGGTGAACACCAGCCGCTGCTCTGCCCCCAGCGAGCGGATCAGCGCCTCGGGGGTGTCCAGCGCCACGATGGCGCCGTGATCCATGATCAGCACGCGGTCGCACAGCCGCTCGGCCTCTTCCATCGAGTGGGTGGTCAACAGCACCGTGCAGCCGTCGTCTCGCACCTGGCGCACCAAATCCCAGGTGACGCGCCGCGCCTGCGGGTCGAGCCCGGTGGTCAGTTCATCGAAGAAGACGACTTCGGGGCGGTTGACCAGCGCCAGCGCGATAAACAGGCGCTGCTTCTGGCCTCCAGACAGCTTGCCGAAGGCAGCCTTGGCTTTGTCAGCCAGCCCCAGGCGGGTCAGCAGCTCGCCGGGGTTGGCGCACTGGCTGTAGAAAGCACCGAACAGCGTCAGTGCCTCAGCCACGCGCAGCCGCGGGGGCAGCGCGGATTCCTGCAACTGCACCCCCACGCGCTCGGCCACCGCCATTCGCTGCGCCAGCGGGTCCAATCCCAGCAGCCGCACCGTGCCGCCATCGGGGCGGCGCAGGCCTTCGACGCACTCCACCGTCGTCGTTTTGCCCGCGCCGTTGGGGCCCACGATGCCGAAGATTTCGCCGCGCTTGACCTCAAAGGAGACGCCGTCTACAGCCTTCACGTCGCCGTACCATTTGCGGAGGCCGTTGACGATAACGACGGGTTCGCTGTTCATCACAATCCCTCCTTCGCACCTTGCTGAGGATAGCATAGTGCCGGTGGCGGCGTTTGTCAGCCACCGTCCGGAGGAATTTGCGATAGGCCAAGGGGATGAAAGGGGCATCCACCGATCGGTGGATGAGCGGCGCGCGCGGTCAGGAAGTGGGCGGGAGCAAGCGAGGTGCGCGCCGCGGATCGGCGTAGCGGGCGCTGGTCATTCCAACACGTCCACCCGCCATCCCGACTCCAGGATCGCCTTGATATCGTCCAGGCGCGCCTGCAGGCGGCGACCCAGCATCCAGCCGAGAAGGCCGGAGAACATCCGGGCCGGCCCCACGACTTCAAGCGTCTCGCTCTGGATGAGGAGCGTCCCGCCGCCGGATGGGACAAACTCGTACGCGAGATGACCGCGCATAGGGCCGGGCCCGATGAAGTCCTCCGCGAGGAAACGCGCTGGCTCGTAACGCGTGAGCGTGGACAGCACCTCACCACGGCACCAGGGCGCGATGCGGACGACCTCGCGGTAACGGGTGCCTACTGCAGGCCGGCCGGGCGTGAGCTTCTCGAGCACGAGCACCGGTGAGCCGGGCGGCTGCGGGAAGCGGTCCTTGTAGAGCAGGAAAGCGAAGACGTCCTCAGGTCTGCGGTCTACCGAGACAGTAAGCTCAAACTTCACCACGGGAGCCTCCCAACGATTCGCCAGGTGCTACACCAGGAAGATTTCCTGGCCTGCCAGCCAGGCCCGATCGCTGGCGACTATGACCACACCGTCTCCTCATTCGCCATTCGCTCATTCGCTGATTCGCTCCACGCCATGCCGCAGCACCGTCTTCAGCTTCTCCGGGTCGGCGCGGCGCGGGTCGCCCAGGTAGATCTCGTGGTGCTTGCCGGCCAGGCGGTAACCGTTCCCGGCCGCCCAGCGGTACATCCGCTCGACGGTTGCCGGCTCCGTGGCATAGGGGCCGACGTGCATGGTCTGCACGCAGAGGCCCTCACGGAAGGACTCAAGCCGCAGCCGGGCGAGCGCGGGATTCGATTTCTTCTTCGCTGCAACAACCACAGCCTCCGCAAACATGGCCGGGGTGATGTGGTCGGGCTGCATGATCATTAACGTGTAGACCCAGTTGTCCTTAACGGTGATGTCGAAGCTGCCGTCTTCCACCCACCACAACCCTTCCAAGGCCATAACCGGATAGTCAATGGGGTCCTCTTTCCGCAGCTTCGACATGAACTTGAGGGTGTATGTCGCGCTGTAGAGCCCGGACATCGCCTCCTCGAAGCCGGGCGATGTGCCCGGCGCCTCGCCCGGCTCGATGCGGCCCTCAATCATCACGAACTTGAACTCCGGCACATCCACCAAATCGACTTTCCTGGCGGATGGCGCGTACAGGTGCTTCCATTGCTTGCGCAGGTCTAGCGTGATCATCAGGGCAGCCTCCTGGATTGAATAACGTGGGTAACCAGTCCGATGAGAGGTGTGGACAAGCCACTCAGGCCCGCTTGCCTTTGCGCGAGGGATGCGCTTGTTCCATACGCGCGACAAACTCATCCGCGCCGAATAAGGCGATGCTCTCGCCGATCAGCGCCAGGGGCAGATCGTCCAGCTTTCTGAAGCGCACACACGACTTGCCCATATCATACCGCTTGCCCGTTGCTCGGTAGGCCGCCTCAAACTGCTGGCGTGCCACATCGTCCATGTACACCCCGAGCAGATAGACCGCCATATGGTTCTTCTGCGAGGCGAGGCCTGCGTACGCCAGCGGTTGCCCGTTGTAGGTGTCGGGGTAGCGAGCCAGCGGCACCTGGTAGACGATCATCCCCCAGTTCATGGCTTCTTCGTAGCCGGCCGGCAGGTTGGCCAGGATGGTCTGGCGGACCGCCTCGAGCGCGGCGCGCCGATCAGCGGGCAGTTCCGCCAGGTATTGAGTGACTGTAGTGGCGTCCGATTGCATTTGGCTGGGCTCCTATTCCTGTAACACCAGCACGTGTTGGATCGCTTCCTCGAACACAGATGCGTACTGCCGGTAGTCCTCCGAGCAGCTCAGGTTGATCTGCACCCATTCCCGCATCCTGGCCTTGCCCATCGGCTGGAAGGGGATGGCGTTCGGGTCTGTCTGCAGCAGCCGCGCGGCCGCCTGCTCAGGCAGCTTGACCCCCACGCCCTGCTCGTACAGGCAGATGCAGAGCTTCCTGCCGACGTAATAGGCCGGGAAGCCGAACATCTTGCCGGGCCGCACCAGCGGGTGGCCCAGCAGCAGGTCATCGAGGACGACTTTGTGCTCGGGATTGAAACGAGCCATGACTCACTCCTTCAGGCCTGATGGCCACGTTTCTTCGCTTGCGACTGCATCTCAAGGCAACGCTCCAGGTCTCGGACAGGAAGGAACCGTCAGCCTAGGACGCAGCCTCCAGCGCAGCCGAAACTGGCCACGTGATATCGCACCTGCCGCCGATGGGCAACAGCCTGAAGACGACAGACGCACCGGATCAACACTGCCGAACGATGAACGGAATGGGCCCGGCGCTCAACGGAGAAAGCGTGACTGCGGCCATGAACTTCCGACATCCTCTTCCGGCCTTTCAAATCGCCCTCAGCGCCTGCGCCAGGTCGGCAATGAGATCATCGGGGCCTTCAATGCCCACGGAGTAGCGGATCAGGCCCTCGGGGATGCCCATCGCCGCGCGTTCAGCGGCCGTGCACTCCACATGGCTGGTCGTGGCGGGCGGCCCGGCCACCGTCTCGACCGCGCCGAGGTTGGCGGCCCGGTGCGCCCAGCGCAGCCGCGGCAGCACCCGCTCGACCGCGGGGAAACCGCCGGCCAGCATGAAGCTGAGCACGCCGCCGTAGCCGCGCATCTGGCGCTGAGCGACGTCGTAGTGCGGGTGCCCCGCCAGGCCCGGATAGTAGACTGCGGCGACCTCCGGCTGCTCGCTGAGCCAGCGAGCGATGCGCAGCGCGCTCTCGTTCTGCTGCCGCACGCGCAGGTGCAGGGTTTTCATGCCGCGCAGAAGCAGGTAGGCGGCCATCGGGTCGAGGGTTGCGCCGTTGATCTCGCGGTAGTGGTAGATGCGGCCCACCAGCTCCGCATCGCCACAGACGACGCCGCCCAGGGCATCCGCGTGCCCGCCCAGGAACTTCGTCGCACTGTGCACTACCAGGTCGCTGCCGAGCTGCAACGGGTTCTGGTTGATGGGAGTCGCAAAGGTGTTGTCGGTGACCACCACCGCGCCGACGCGGTGGCCGGCCGCGGCCAGGCGGGCCAGGTCCAGCACCTTCAACGTGGGGTTGGTGGGTGATTCCAGATACACGACCCGGCAGCCGCCGGCGATCGCGGCCTCGATCTGCGCGTGATCGACCGTGTCACACAACGCCACCTCCACGCCCCACCGGGGCAGGAATTCGGTGAAGATCTTGTTCGTGCCGCCGTAGGTGTCCTTGACCGACACAACCCGATCGCCGGGCGCCAGAAGCGTGAACAGCGTGTTGCTGATGGCCGCCATGCCGGTCGCGAAGCTGGTGGCGGCCGCGGCGCCCTCCAGGACGCGCACCTTTTCCTCAAAGGCGTGCACTGTCGGGTTGGTGTTGCGGCTGTAAATGTGGCCCGGCGCGCGGCCCAACGCGACATCAAGCCAGGATGCCACGTCCGGGTAGCCGTAGGCCACGCTGAAGACGACCGGCGCCTGGGTCGCTCCGCCTTCCCATCCGCCATCTTCGCCGCCCCACACGGCCAGGGTCGCCCGCGAGATTCCGTCGTCCATGCGCTCCTCCTGCTATTTTTGCAAGTATAGCATTGAGCCAAGACCCCCGCATAATTCCCAGCCTGGAAGGCGTTGATATGATGCGAGCGCGTCACGAGCTTAGCCCGCCCACCGTCCGGATCATATGCGCGCCCGAGCGAAATTCCGGCCGGCACACCAAAAAGCCCAACCGGGTGTGGTTGGGCTTCGGCAGGCAAAGAGCGGGTAACCCTCAACGGCCCATTTGTACCTGAACGTTTAGCCTTCCCCAGCCAACCGTGCTATACTGCCCTCACATCGATGGAACGCAGCCGTCCCAGAGGCGCGCCGCGGGGCAGCCAGCGTGACAGGAGGCCCCATGCGCGCTCGGCTCCTGCGGGTGGTCAATCTACGTCCAGATCACGCAGGCCTGACGCATGACGCGGCCTGTTCTTCGTGCTGCGGACGGCCAAGGAGGATCGGATGCGGCGGGAGGAGCCGCCGGGCTACCCCGCGTATGCGTGGCGCATCCGCTACCGGCCCATGCCTGGCATCTGGTGAGAGTGAGGGTGAGACACATGCAGTCCTTTGTCCTGCGGCCGGCTGAACCGGGCCATGATTTTAGGCAGCTTGCCGCCTGGTTTTCGATCCTGGAAGGTGAACCCACCACAGAACCTGGCCTGCGAACCTATTACCAGGCGGAACAGGCGCGCATCACCCAGCAGGTGGCTGTAGCTGACCATGGCGAGCTGCTGGGTTTCTCCTGGGCTACACGGGACCGCCTGCAACCTACGCAGGCCGCCCTTTTCTTGTTCGTCAGGCCGGAACGTCGGGGCCAGGGGATCGGCCGCGGCCTGTACGCCAGCCTGGAACAGGCTATGCGGGCCGTCGAAGTGGCGAGGTTACGCGTCAGCGTGTGGGACAACCATCCCGCCGACCGCGCGTTCGCCGAGCGCCGCGGCTTCGTCGAGCGCTCGCACGCGCTAGCCATGGCGCTGGACCTGACGACGTTCGACGACCGCCCCTACGACGCGATCATCGCCCGGCTGCAGGGCGAAGGATTCCAGTTCACCTCGATGGCCGCGCTGGGCGACACAGAGGATGCGCAGCGCAAGCTATATGCGCTGAACGACGCCACCGACAGGGAAACGCTGGGCGGGAACGGCGCCCCCTCATGGGCCTCGTTCGAAGACTTCCAGCAACACGTATGCCGGGCTGATTGGTACAGACCGGCCGGCCAGATGGTCGTCATCGACACGGCCACCGGCGAGTGGGCTGCGATGAGCGCGATCTCACGCTTCGACGACCACGCCTACAACCTGCACACCGGGGTGGACAAACGCTATCGCGGGCGCAAGCTGGCGCAAGCCGTGAAAGTGCTTGCGCTGCGCTATGCCCGCGACGTGCTGGAGGTGGCCACCGTCCGCACCCATCATAACAGCCGTAACCTGCCTATGATCGCGATTGACCGCAAGCTGGGCTATGTGCAGACGCCGGGGACCTGGCTGATGGAGAAGAGCCTTGTATGCGACGCGGCTACTGCCGCGTCGCTTCCGGCCGGATGACGCGGCTGACCCGTACGAGCACCTATCAGACCCCAGGACGCACCGCATTGGCGAATGTGCTGGCAGTAGGCATCATCGGCCTGTCAATCGCGCCCATCTTCGTGGCGATGAGGCTTTGGGAATAGAGGATCGTCTCCATTGCCTGACCCGAAACGCCGCCGCATCGCACTGTCGCCCAGCATCGTCGTCGTCCTCAGGCTGGTCGGCGCGATCCTGCTGGCAGCCGCCATGCACCGCCTGGCAGGTGAGCTGATCTTCGCGCCTCGCTTCGCCAGCCCGGACGCGACCAAGGTCGTGCAGGCCTACTTCACGGCGCGGCAGTGGGGCTATCGAGACCTCAGCGAACGCGCGCTGGCGCCAGAGACCAGGAAAAGGCTCCACGCGCCGAACACCGTGCGCCCGCTGATTGATGACCCCTTCCTGGCGCATGACCTCGCCGTATCCGCGCCGCAAGCGATCCCGCTGTACGGGGAGTACGACGAGGAGCTGCTCTTCAGGGTGACCTACCGCTCGCTCTGGCACGCGGTCACCGGCGCGCCCCCTGGCCCGCGCGGCTGGTTCGTGTACGCCGGACGGAATGCCGGCGGACGGTGGCAGGTCCTCAGCGAGGGGACCGGACCCTGAGGCCGCGGCCTGTACTTATCCGCCCCGCGCTCCCAGGTAGCGGCCCGTTGCGAATCCCCACCGGTGAGTTGCTCTGCGATGTGGCCTGGCCGCGGTGGCTGGGGGCAGCGGTCGGGCGTTCTGCCATGGCCTCTACGTGGCCCTGGCGATGAGCGCCGGTGCATTTGACGAGGAGAGAGCTATGATCGAAGACGCGTCCCTTTTCACCACCCTGCAACTGCGCGCGGTGACGGCGCGCAACCGCCTATGGATCTCGCCCATGTGCCAGTACTCGGTCTTTGCGGAAGACGGGATCGCCACCGACTGGCACTTCGTGCACCTGGGCAGTCGCGCGGTCGGCGGCGCCGGCCTGATCATCGTCGAGGCGACCGCGGTCGAGCCGCGCGGACGCATCAGCCGGCAGGACCTGGGCCTGTGGAACGACCGTCAGGTCGCGGGCCTGGCACGCATCGCGCGCGTCATGGCCGACCACGGTGCAGTACCCGCCATCCAACTTGCCCACGCCGGCCGCAAGGCAGACGATCCGGCCGCCATCGCGCCCAGCGCGCTCCCCTTTTCGGCGGAATCGGCCACCCCACGCGCCATGGCGGCGGCAGAGCTGGTCGCGGTGGTGCGGGCGTTCCGGGACGCCGCGGGGCGGGCCGCGGCCGCGGGGTTCCAGGCCGTCGAGATCCATGCCGCGCACGGCTATCTGCTACACCAGTTCCTCTCGCCCATCAGCAACCGGCGGGCCGACGCCTACGGCGGCAGCTTTGAGGATCGCAGCCGCCTGCTGCTGGAGATCACGGCCGCGGTGCGCGACGTCTGGCCCGAGCGGCTGCCGCTATTCGTCCGCATCAGCGCGACCGATTGGGCCGCCGGGCCGTCGTGGGACATCGAGCAGAGCGTGGCGCTGGCGAGCCGGCTCAAGGCGGCGGGCGTGGACCTGATTGATTGTTCGTCCGGCGGCCTGACTACTGCGCAACAGATCCCCCTGGCGCCGGGCTACCAGGTCCCCTTCGCGGCCCGCATCCGCCGGGAGGCCGGCATCGCGACCGCCGCGGTCGGGCTGATCACCGAACCGCGCCACGCCCAGGCGATCGTCCAGACGGGCCAGGCTGACGCCGTGCTGATCGGCCGGCAATCGCTGCGCGACCCCTACTTCCCGCTGCGCGCCGCGCGCGAACTGGGCCAGGAGCCCGCCGTGCCGTTTCAGTACCGCCGGGGCTGGTGAGGCCCAACCATCGAGGCCGCACTCACCAGCCTGAAAGCACCGTGATGGTGCTGGCTGCGGCATCGGCCACGTAGGCGCGGCGACGAACCGGGTCGAACGCCAGGGCGTAGGGGCGGGGGCCGATCCCGTCCGCCGGTCCGAACTCCGCCTGGGGCACCAGGGTCGGATCGAAGACAGTGACCTTGCCCGGTGTTCCCACCCAAACGCTGCCATCGTACGGTGACCCCGGCCGCATCATGTCTTCGCGCCAGGGGTAGATGCCGATGAACCCACCTGCGTCCCCCAGGTCACCCACAACGACCGTTTTCATCAGGCGCGGCGCGCTGTCGTAGGCGAGAAACTGGGACACGCGGTCGGGCGGCGAGTCGGGGACATCGGGCGCGTTGTGCGTCACGTAGACGAACCAGGTGGCATCCATGGCCGCCACATAGTAGGGCACGAAGGAGAGGCCGCGCAGCGATTCCGCCTCGAGGACCTCTCTCGTCCCGGTATCCAGGGCGATCAACGACTGCGTGTCGCGGTTGGACACGTAGGCCCGCGCGCGCCTGGGCAGCGTGGCGATGCCGTAGCTGCCCGCCTCCAAACCGTTAACGCTGGCCCAGTCGCCGAGCTTGAGATCGGGCATGACCAGGTAAAGGTAGACGTGCCGGTGGTAGATCTCCTGGCGGCCATGAAGCACCACCATGGCACGTTCACCGGCCGGCTCGGCCGCGATGAAGGTCGGTTGCGATATCTCGTTGTGGATCAGCGCCGTTTCAGGTCCCGGCTGACCGGTGTTCACACGCGGCAGCGTTGACAGCGTCTGCGGATCGATCACAGTCACCGAGCCCGAGCCGAAATTGGCCACGTGGATGTAACCTGCAATGTAGGTGACGCCGAAGGGCTGCCGGCCCACCGCGATTTCTGTAACAAGCTGCCGCTGCTCCGGGTCCACCACATAGACCTTGTCGGTGTCACGGCCGGCAATGAAGATGTAGCCCCGTTCCGGATCCACGGCCATGCCGTTGAGGGTTGCAGGGGGCAGCGCGATAGACACGAACGGCCGCGCGGTGGGTGACGCCGTCACGGTGGGGGTGGCGGTTGCCGTCGCCACCCCGGTGGCTGTGGGGGATGGTGTGAAGGTCACCTTGCTGGGGAGAGGCGCCACCGGCAGCGTGTTCAGGTCAATAGTGCAGTCAACAGACCCGGCCGAGACCCAACCGACGGCCGCGCCCTCGGCCGCCTGCACCTGCACCCACTGGCCATCCGGGTCGCCGACCGGCGTGAACGTCAGCGGAAGGAGCAGCGTGCCGGACGGTAGTTGGCGGAGCGGGGGTGCAAACGCAGTGCCCGGCCCCGAGCGCAGATTCAGGCCGTCCACCCGCACCACACAGACAGGCGCCGGGCCGGTCGGTATGACCACAGCCGTCTCAACGCCCTGCCCGGCCGGCGCTGCCGTCGGCCCCGCCTCGGCAGTCAGCCGGGCGAGGATGCCGGCAGCGATGGCGGTTTCAGTGATCACGGGATCGCCCACCGGAACAGGCATCATACAGCCCGCCGAAGCGATAAGCACCACGAGCATGAGGAATGCCAAACGTTGCTTCATCGCACCCTCTCCTTCGCGCCACTGGCCTGGAGAATGTCATTGTGACACAGACTGATGTTGTTGCACTTATGAAGACGTTGCGCCCGTCGGAACGATACGGAACCCAGCGCATCCACGCCGGTGTATGGAAGCTCAGCCAGGCCACCTCTGCCCGCGGGGCTGGCGGCGATTGGATCAATCATGATCTTCCTGGTAGAATTCAGCCGTTGAGCCACCTGTCCGCCTTATCAGGAGGATGCCATGACCACTCGCACTGCCCCCATCAGCCGAAAGCTGCTGTTACTCCTTATCGTCACGTTGTTCGCCACCGCCATGCTGCCGGCCCAGGCGGCGCCCGTCACGGACAGCTCCCCCACGGCCGCCTTGAAAGCGTTCGAGGCGTCGCTCAAGGGCAGCGGCGCGCAGCAACGCAAGGCCGCGCTGGATGTGCTGACCCACTACAAGGACTACAAGAACCTGGTCGCGACCGGCAAAGTGGACAAGGCGGTCGCGCGCGCCTTGGATGAGCAGTTGGTGCAGATGACCCAGGAGACCTGGCGCAAGGTCTTCATCAAGCACGGCAGCGGGCTGGAACACGTCGTGCCGGTCGGGACCCTCGGCGACCGCTGGAACAACCCGGCCTATCTGCCGGGCAAGAGTGACAAGGACTTCATCCCGCGCGGCAGGACGGCCTCCCAGGCCGTAGATGACTTCAACCGCACCTTCAACGACATGTTCAACATCAAACCGGCCGCGCTGGATGTGAACGTGCTCGACCCTACCGACCCTTCCGCTTGGCCGGGCCGCGTGTCAGCCGCCTCCAACGTTGAAAAATACAACACCGCGGGCGGCAACAAGTGGCTGGCCACCGAAGAAGCGCTGAGCAAGCCGAATCTGTGGGCCTTCGACTCGACCTCCGGCAAGATGCGCGAGGTCTGGTACGAGGCCGCGGTCAAAACGCCACCGCCCCCCCTCACCAAAGCGGACGCCCTGGGCTGGTTCAGCGACAACACCCGCTTTCGCAGCCAACTGGCTGACGCGGGACTGGACTCGCGGCAACTGGCGCTGAAGCAGGCCAAATACGACCTTCGCAACGTCAACGCCTATCGGCTGGCCGGCGGCTCCCTTTCGGAAGCGGACCAGGCGCTGCTGCGCGCCACCGAGCTGTTGCGCAACGGCAAGACGGATGCCGCCATCGGCGTGATGATCCAGGCAACCGGGCAGAGCGACCCGCAAAAGGCGTTGGCGGCGTATCTGCGCTCTATGAACGACCTCAACGAATCTATGGCGCGCGCGGTCGTCGCCAGCCACCTGGAGGCCATGACCAAATCGTTGGCTAACAGCCGCCTCACGCTCCAACTGGAGAACGAGTTGGCTGCATCGATGGCCAACCTGCCCCGCAGCCAACGGATCGCCGCGGTGGAAGCGTTGGCCGAGCGGTTTGGCCGCGCCAAGTCCGACGAGATCGTCAAGCTGGCGGATGTCTTCCAACGGCGAGCGCTGGCGGGCCTGACCTCTTTCGACGACGCGGCCCGGCGCTCCTTCGGCAAGGCCTACGACCAACTGACCGACGCGGAGCGGGCCGTCCTGCATGGCGCCGACGATGTGGCCGAGTCGTTCATGGGTAAGGCGCTGCGCTACACCGGCTACGCCTTCTCCGGTTATGCCATCTACGAGGCCTACCGGCAGGGAAGCAAGCACGGCACGGATATCGGAGTTTACAGCGCCATGGCCCGCGCCGTTATCGAAGCAGCCCAGGCAGGTGTACCGATCCTCGCGATCGTCGAGGTGGTGGGCCAGCTCACCGCCGGCGCGGTGCAGCTCGGCGCGGCTGCCTACAAGAATGCCGTGCTGGAGGCGCTCTACCAACGGTATCTCAAAGAGCCAAACCTCGGCTTCCTGCTGGACATCCAGGGCGTGGTGCCCTACTACGCGGGCGGGCTGCGCCAGCTCGCCATTGACCTGAAGATGGCAAACCCCAACATCAGCGAAGCCGAGATCCGCAAGCAACTCGGCGACTACTTTGCCCGGCGCATGCAAGCAGAGAAGGCCGCGGGGGAGACGGTGGCCCGCATGCGCGGGCTGCTGTCGTGGCTTGACAAATCCGACATCGAACTCGTCTCGACGAACGACATCGCCAAGCTGAGCCCGGAGGATGCGCAGGCGCTGGCCGCGCTGCTGGAGGCCTACGAGCGGATCAAAGCCCAGTTGGAGCGCGACGGCGTCCCGGCTACCGAGGCCAACATCCTGGGCGCGCTGTGGCATCTGTACCACCGTGCCGGCACGCCCGAATCGTACGAGAAGTATCTCAGCGACCTCTACCAGACCTTCAAGAAGCACTATCCACCGGTGGGCCAGGCGCGGCAGTGCAACGCACGGCCAGTTATCAAAAACGCGCGGGACACGCGCATCGAGCCGGCCAAACCGACCCAGCAGACCGGCACACTGCTCAGCCTATCGGGCAGCTTCCAGGAGTATATCGACCGGGCCTGCGATCCGGCCCCTGCGCCCGTCTCGGCCGAGATCAGCGCGGGCGGCCGCATCTCTGTCACGGTCACCGGCAGCGGCGTGCCGTGCCAGTGGAGCCTCTGGAACTCGGGCGGATCGGTCAACCTGGACTACGAGCCGATGGTCGGCGGCGTTTATGGGCCGCCGCAGCGCATCGCGAATGCCGGGCTGTCCTGCGGCGATCATCCGCTCGCCACGCGCGCGGCCGTCGAGGCCGATGCGCCGGGGCCAGGCCGGCTGACCCTCAGCCTGGGGGCGCCGGGTGGGTCGGGCCCGCTCACGGGCGGCTGCTTCGCCGGCTCGGTCAGCGGCCAGGCTGCGCTGGTGGAGGTATACGCCAGCGCGCCGGCCAAGCCCGGCGGCGTCCTCGCGAGCGGGGATCGCGTCGTGACCGGTGACAACGGCACGGCGCAATTGATCGTGCCGGGGTTCGTCAGTGTGGCGATCCGCAACCGAAGCGCGGTCGCGTACACCGATCGGACCACACCCTCCGCCAAGACGGGCGCGGCCGCCTGCAGCAGCGATCCGGTGCTGAAGCTGGAGCAGGGGGGTATGCGGCTGCATACGCTGCCCGGCGGCCAGCCCATGCCGGTGGAAGCGGGCGGCCGCACCGTGACGCCCCAGGGCACCGATATCCAGGTGGAGGTGACGCCGGAGGGCGGCCAGGTCATCGTGTTTCAGGGCGCGGCGGTGGTGCGCAACACGACAGGGCGCACGATCACGGTGCCTGAAGGCAAAATGGTGACCTGGCCGGGCGACACCGTCGAAGACGTACCGGCAAACACCGCGGCTATCTCGCAAGATGTCCCCTACGCCGACCTGCCGCTGGACGACACGACCCCAGCGAACTACGGTGAGTGGGCGGCGGACTTCAGCCAGGACGGGCTGCCCGAGGGCTGGGCCTGGTCCGACCCGGACGGGGACGCAAGCTGGACATCGCCCCGGCCCGGGACGATCCAGGTGTCTGTGCCGCACAACAACGATCTGTGGAACTACGTGGCGACGGCGCCCGTGCTGGTGCGCAAGATCACCGGCGACTTCGACTTCCAGGGTCAGGTTCGGTTGGCGTCGGAGGGAAAGAACTTCGCCCTGACGGAGTTTGTGTTTTACGCATCGGGCGCTGCGCTGGGAGCGCTGGCGGGGCAGGTCAACTGGGACAATCCCGGCCTGCACCTCCGCATCATGGGCGGCGGCTGGCGCGCCTGGGCCGGCCGCGACGCGCTGGTGGCACTGGAAACCAAAGAGGCCGACCTCCCTGACGCGCCGCAGGGGCCCGTGTGGCTGCGCCTGACTCGGCGGGGCGACGTCTGGCGCACGTATCGCAGCACCGACGGCGCAGCCTGGGTGCTGACCGGCGTCGCTGAGATCGCCGCGCCGGAGACGCTGTGGGCCGGCTGGGTGTTCAAGCGCATGGCCAACGATGGCCAGGCCGCGCCGGCCGTCTCGACCCTGAGCAACGTCACGCTGGTCAACGGCCCGCTGAACGCTATGCGCGCCGACGGTTGGATGGCAGTGGACGGCCGGGGCGACGCCGCGGTAACCATCACCGATGCTACGTCGCTGACCCTAACAGTGGCGGACGAGGCGCCGACCACAGACACTGAGGGCCCACCGGTCGAGCAGCTGGCCAAGGCCCAGTGGGAGCGCCGGCTGGCCGGGGATTTCGACGTGGTGCTCCAGGTCGAGCCGGACGAGTGGGAACGCCGGGAGGGAGAAACCCGCGCCTTTGGGCTGTCCGCCGCCACAGACGACGGGGACGACATCGTCTATGTCGCATTCAAGGAACAGGTGCAGCAGGATGCCGTGCGCCTGACCTATGTCACCGACATGGAGATCAACGGCGGCTGGTATCGGTGGCACGAATCGCCGACCGAAGATGAGCGCCCCAGCTACCTGCGCCTGACGCGCGTCGATGGGCATGTGACCGCGAGTTACTGGAGCGACTGCCAGTGGCAGAGCTTCAAACCGCAACAGGACGACTACTCCTGGCCGGTGTTCATCCGGGCCGAACTTAGCACTGCGCCCGGCGGGGCGAGATCCGCCGCGGCCAGCGCAACCTTCACCCTCGCCTACGTGGCCGAAGGCCCCGTGGTGCGCGATCTGCCGGTCTGGGAGCCGGACGGGTGCGGCGCGCCGGTCGGCGCCAGCACAGAGCGCGCTGCCACCCCCGCACCCCCAACGGCCGCCCCGGCGTTGACGGACGCACAACGCCTGGAAGCCAATGCGCTGTTCGACGACTTCTCGTCCGCGGCCCTGGGCTGGTCGGTGCGCGAAGCTGATTCGGCGCGCACCGGCTACGAGGACGCCGCCTACGCCATGCTGGTCAAACAGCCCAACTTCTGGGTGCTCAGCCGGATCCCCGGGGACTTCCCCCACGAGGTGATCGAATTCGACGCCGCCGTCGCACCCGGGTTCACCGGCGGCATGTATGGGGTGATCTGCCACTACGCGGACCCCCAGAACTTCGATTTCGTCGCGGTAGACCCGGAAACCAGCAGCATGTCCGCTGCACGACTTCAGGGGAATCGGTTTCAGTATCTCACCGGCACGCCCGGTGGAGTGGCAGCCGAGCGCGTGGACAGCCTGGCGCCCGCGGCCAACGCCATCAACCATCTCCGCGTCGGCTGCTATGACGACCGGCTGACGCTGGCGATCGGCGGCAAAACCGCGGGGGACTGGCCGCTCGACCCGCCGGGGAAAGCGGGCAGCGCGGCCCTGTTCCTCTACGGCTTTCAGGAGTTGGGCGAAGCGGGCTACAAGGTCTTGTTCGACAACGTGGCAGCCCAATCCCAGGAGGCGGCGACCTCGGCCGTGGCGCCCCCTGGTCAACCGGCGGCGACGCCTACGATGCAGGCCTGCCGCATCGCGGTGGCTGCCCGGATCGCGCCGCAGTGGGATCGTAACGCGCTGGGGTGTCCTATCGCGCCGGCGCAACTGACCTGGGCCGCGGTGCAGGCGTTCGAGCGCGGGCTGATGCTGTGGCGGCAGGACCTCCAGTTGATCTACACCTTCCCCGACGGCGATCGCTGGGAGCGCTGGCCGGACTTGTGGGCCGAGGGCGTGCGGCTGACCGGTCGCGGCCAGCCGCCGAACGGCCTGCAAGCGCCGGTGCGCGGGTTCGGCTTTGTGTGGGAGACGGAGGAGGCAGTATTCAAGAACCTGGGCTGGGCACGTTGGGAAGAGAGCGGCATGTGCGCCGTGATCCAAGAATTCCAACGGGGGCTGGTCATCGCGCGCAGCGAAACCGATAGCTGCAACGGCCAGGCCAGCCTGGGAGCTTCCGGCTGGTTCGGCAGCGTGGATGCGTTGAGTGACGGCACGTGGCGCTGATTAAGCCTTAACGCAAGGCGCGGCCGCTCGGCGAGGAGATCTGACTCTGAGGTGTGATCGCGGCGCTGATCGCCGCGATCACACCGTGCATATTCAAAGGAACAACCCTATGTCTTGGCAAGACCAACTCCGAGGCGATCCCCTGCCCTGGCTGCTGGATGGGAACGGGCCAGGGGTACGTTACCTGGCGCTGCGCGACCTGTGCGATCTCGCGCCGGACGATCCGCAGCTTCTGGCTGCCCGCCGCGAGGCGCATCGCAGCGGTCCCATCGCCGCCATCCTCCATCATATGAACCCGGCCGGCTTTTGGGTTGAGCCCGGTCCCGGCTATCTGCCCAAGTACCGCTCGACCCACTGGTCGGTCGTCTCGCTGGCCCAACTGGGCGCATCCATCGCAGAGGACCCGCGCATCGCCATCGCCTGCACCAACATACTGGATCATGCACTGGCGCCGGGCGGGCAGTTCACGGCGTCCGGTGCCCCCTCAGGCACGGCCGACTGTATGCAGGGCAACCTGAGTTGGTCGCTGCTGGAGCTGGGCTGCACCGACCCGCGGCTGGCAAAGGCGTTCGACTGGCTGGCGCGCAGCGTCACCGGCGAGGGGATCGCGCCGATGGGAGAACGCGACGCGCCCGTGCGCTACTACGCCGGCAAGTGCGGGCCGACCTTTGCGTGCGGGTCAAACAACAAGCTGCCATGCGCCTGGGGGGGGGGTCAAGGTGATGCATGCGCTGGGCCGCTGGCCCACCGCGCAACGCACGCCAGCCATGCAGCGCGCCATCGAGCATGGTATCGCCTTCTTCCTGGACACGGATCCCGCGCTGGCTGAGTATCCCAACGGCTGGGCCGAGAAACCGAGCGGCAACTGGTGGAAGTTCAGCTTTCCCGTCTTCTACGTCACCGACCTGCTACAGAACGTCGCGGCGTTGGTTAGCCTCGGCTACGGTCGCGATCCCCGCCTGGCGCACGCGCTCGACCTGATCCGCGAGAAGCAGGACGCCGGGGGCCGCTGGCCGCTGGAATACGACTACACCGGCAAGACGTGGGTTGATTTCGGGCCGAAGAAGCAGCCCAACCCGTGGGTGACGCTGCGCGCGCTGCGGGTTCTGAAGACAACAGCGTGAGCGGTGACCTGAGCTACGACGCCAAGAATCTTTACAAAGAAGCCGAAGTGCTCTGCCGGTGCTTGCGCATGCAAACGCCGGCCAACCTCAAACGTTCAGTAAGATGAATTCGAGTGCGAAATCTTCAACCCATCCACCCGCAATAGCGCGGGCACGATGATCGCCGTGGGGTTACGCGCCCCATAGCTGCGGGATGTGTTCACGACAACCTGGGCCTGTGACAGCCACGCCAGCCGATCGCCGAAGATGTCGAGCAGGCTCTGCGTGAGGCGCACATTGTAGGGCACGACCACGGACCCATCCCGCTTGAGCAGCAGCGCGCCGAAGCGTGAGCTGGCGGTGATCAGGCCCGCGGAGGGGTTCACAACATTCATGTAGTGCAGCGCAGGGATGTAGAGGATATCGTTCGCGCGCGGCTGCGCCACCAGCTCCTGCAAGCCGCTCACGGGCATATCGCCACTCTGCATCACGATGCTGTCGTGAGGCGTCGTGTGTCCGGTGGGGTGCGCGCCGAACTCGTCAGCCTCGTCCTGTTCCCATGTGAAGCTTACGAACACCCCCGCGGCAACGATGGGGAACGGCCGGCGGATCATGCCCATCAGGTCGCGCTGGACCGGGAACGTCTCCGACCGTGTAGGATCGTCGGTCAGCGTGAAGCGGGGCGAAAAAATACGCTGGCCGACTTGTTCCTCCTTGATGAAGGAGTACCCGCGCTTCATCATGCCGCCCCGGTAGCCGATGTAGTCCATCACATCCAGCAGCCCGCCGATGGCCGCCGAACCGAAGACGATGTCGTACGCGGCGAGCGGAAGCTGCTGCGGCGCATCTTGCTGGTAGCGTTCCAGCAGGAACGTCAATTCGTTGCGCAGCGCGGCCGGGTTCAGGCTGGCTGTATGGTGCGCGGATTGATTGGCCCGCACCTCCCACTTGAGCGCGGTGTGAGACAGGACCATATTGATCTGCGCGTCAGAGGTCTTGAAATACTGTGCGTGTTCCGAGCGGGTGCTGATCTGGGCGAGGGTGTTCGCGCCGCAGGAGAAGATGCCGGAGAGACAGGTCTCGTCCGTCTCTAGCCCGGCCGCGGCCTCGTTGAAGTAGGCCAGCCGCGCCTCGTTGCTGAGCATTGCCAACTCAGGATCGTAGCCGCTTTCGTCGCTGAAGGACTCCGTGTAGGCCGGCACGGTGGGCTGATAGCTCAAGGGCTGGGCATGCATCGCCATCTCCGCGGCGATGTCCACCCCCTGCTGCATCTCCGCCAGCTTCCCCAGCCCGGTGATCAGGTCGTAACTGGCACGCTGCCGGCCCCGGTATACCGTGATCCGCAGACGGATCAGATGTTCGTTGGTGTTCAAGGAGATGGCCGAGTTGGCAAAGCGCATCAGATAGCTGTCTTCTTCGTGATAGCGGAATGTGGCTTCTACACCTTTGGCCCGCGCATAATCGCGCAGAGCATGCAGGGTCTGCAAGATTCGATCTTTCACAGCTACTCTCCTATCCGCACATTGTCAAACCGGCAGATCGGCACACCATGGCCCAACTGCATGATCTGGTTGGGCTGCCCCTTGCCGCAGTTGTCCACGTAACACACTTGCCAGGTGGATTCATCTCCCACCGCTGACAACGAGTTGTAGAACTTGACGGTCTCTCCCTGGTAGGTGGCGTTCTTTACCACCTTCGTGATCCGTCCATCCTCCACGAGCCAGCCGATATCGGTGGCAAAGTGGAATTGTTCTCGGTTCGAGCCAATGGACCAGCTCTTGTCGCCGTCCAGGATAACGCCCCGCTCGGTGTTCCCGACGATGTCATCCAGCGTGCCGTCGTCGCCAGGGTCAATGTTGATGTTGGTCATGCGCTCGATGGGGACGCGATAGAACGCGGTGGCCCGATTGGCGCCGCTGCTCCCCGCGAAGATCTCCCTCCCTGCGCGGATATTGGCCTCCTCGACCATCTGGCGGCCGGTGATGGCCCCGACAAGCAGGCCTTTGTCAATCAGCAGGTTGTTCTGCGCGGGGACGCCGTCATCGTCGTAGCCGAAGCTGCCGG
>CAZKEF010000021.1:0-105579 GCA_964551735.1 uncultured Anaerolineales bacterium | reverse complement strand
TCGGCGCCAAGGGCATCGGCGAGCCGTCCCTCACCCCGGCCGCGCCCGCGGTCGCCAGCGCCGTGTCGGATGCGATTGGTGTGCAGATCAAGGAGCTGCCGATCACGCCGGAGCGGGTGTTGGCGGCGATGAAGAGCGTGAAACGTGAGGCGTGATGCGTGATGCGTGATGCGTGAAGGATGCCCGTCCGGAATCGCGGCTTCAGCCGGTCACTCTCGTTAACCATCCAACCGGCTAAAGCCTCGATTCCAGGTTCAGATTGAGGTACAAAATGGAACAATACAGCCTTCTGTTAACCAATGGTGTTGTAGTCACCAACGGGCGCATGTTCCGTGCGGATGTTGCCGTGCGGGGCGAAACCATCGCGGCCGTGGGGCCGGATCTGCCGCGGGAGGGCGCGGAGCGGGTGATTGACGTCGCCGGTAAGTATGTCTTCCCCGGCATCATTGACGTCCACGTGCATCCGGTCTACCTGGACGACGTGGAGCACAGCGCGCGGGTGGCGGCCTACGGCGGCACGACAACCCTGCTGCACTTCGCCTATGCCCGCACCGGCGAGGGGCTGTATGAGCAGGTCGAGAAAATGCTGAACGACGCCAGCGCGCGGTCGCCCCTGGATTTCGGGCTGCACGGCGGCATGTTCGAGGCGCCCAAACAGGTGCCCGAAATCCCTGACGTCATGAAGCTGGGCGTGCGCACCTTCAAATTCTTCCAGACCTACCTGAAACAGGGCTGGTACACCGACGATTACCAGCTCATCAAGGGCATGGACCTGGTGACCGAGGGCGGTGGCATGGCGATCGTCCACTGCGAAAACGGCGGCGCGATTGATTACCTGGAGGACAAGTACCTCAAAGGGCCGAACGCCTCGGCGAAGTTCTTCAACGCCTCGCGGCCGCCCGCGCTGGAAGAGGAAGGGGTCTTCCGGGCCATCCGCCTGGCCGAGGTGGTGGGCTGCAAGCTCTACATCCCCCACGTCACAACCCGCCGCGTCCTGCGCCACCTGCTGGACGCCCGCGCGGCCGGCCTGCCCGTCTACGGCGAGACCTGCCCGCAGTACCTCAACCTGACGCAGGAGATCCTGGACACCCGCGGCGCGCTGGCGAAGATCGGCCCGCCCATCCGCGCCGAAGAGGACCGGCTGGCGCTCTGGGACGCGCTGCGCGACGGCACGCTGTCGGTGGTCGCTTCGGATCACGCGGCCAAGAGCAAGGACGTCCACGGCGACTTCCTGGCCCAGGGCTTCGGCTCCCCGCAGATCGAGACGCTGCTGCCCATGACCTATCACGGCGGGGTCAACGAAGGCCACATCGGCGTCGTGCGGCTGGCCCAGGTGCTCAGCGAGAACCCGGCGCGCATCTTCGGCCTCTACCCGCGCAAAGGCGCCATCGCCCCCGGCTCCGACGCCGACCTGGTGGTGTTCGACCCGAACCGGGAGTTCACGATTCGGGCCGAAAACCAGCACTCGAAGGTGGGCTACACCCTCTACGAAGGCCGCACCGTGCTCGGCTGGCCGGAGCTGTCGTTCCAGCGCGGCCGGCCGGTGCTGCGGAACGGTGAGGTGGTCGCGCCGGCGGGACAGGGGCGGTTTTTGGCAACGATGGAAGGGGCGGGGGAGCCGGTGTAGCTACTGCGTATTGCGTACTGCGTAGGCGTACTGCGTAGGCGCACTCCATATTGTGTACTGCACAGAGGAGCAAAGCGTTTGATAAGCCTTGAAGAGGTAATGGAAGCTGCGTCGCCCGAGACTATTGAGTACTACCTGGGCGCGCCGCCCTATGCGCTAGAGCAGCTACAGGAAAACGTCTACTGTCTCCGAAATGCACAGGGTGGCCGGCTCTTCCTAAAGCAGATCGCGCCTCAAGACCCGATCGGACAGAATGAACTGCGCATCAATCGTCAATTGGCTTCGACTGAGGGTTGGCTAGCGCCATGCTTGCTATTCACCAAGCCCATAAAACAAACGACTCTTGCCTGTTGGAAGTGGGCGATGGGGGTTGACTTGCGGCGAGAGCAAAGGGACGCTTTACCCCGTGCCTTTGCGGAGTTGGGACGTTTTCATGCGAACCGTCGAAACGTTGAACCAGTCTACTCTTTGACAACTCGGCGCTGCTTCACTGCTGTCAACGCAATGTTACAAGACGAGTTGACAACCCTCACGACCGGGTTAGGAGAAGCCGTCATCGCACAGTGCGCCACAGCACTTGGCCGACTTAAAGCGGGCTATGTGACCTGTATTCATGGCGATTTACATCCGGGCAACATTCGTGTGGCAGGCAACAAGGTTCAGTTTGTGGATTGGGGCTATTCCGTCAATAGTCTGAATCTGTTCGATTTATGCTACGTGCACCGCTTCTTGTTTCTAAAGCAAGATACCATTACTTGGTGGCAGATCGGGCCTGCTGAAGCCGATGCTGTCCTGGAGGCTTACTTTTCGACGTGTGGCATGGACGGCACAAATTGGAGATCCCTGCACTGGGCCGTTGAGGTTTGGAGTACGCTGTACAGTTATCACAACGCCCGGATACGCAATGATGTTGCAGGTGTAGACGAAAGCACTCAAGCATTGCACGCCTTATTGGCTGCAGTATAGAAGTGTATACACAGCACGCAACACGCAATACGCAATACGCAGTACCTTTCGGAGGCAAACCCTTGGCAACCAAACTCCTAACCGGCAACGAAGCCCTCGCCCTCGGCGCGCTGCACGCGGGCATCACCGTAGCGACCGGCTACCCCGGCACCCCATCCACAGGCGCGCTGACCAGCCTGCTGGAGATGCAACCCTCGGGCGTCCACGTGGAGTGGAGCACCAACGAGAAGGTCGCGTTCGAGATCGCGGCGGCCGCGGCGTGGGCCGGGCAGCGCGCGCTCTGCACCATGAAGATGTCGGGCCTCAACGTGGCCTACGACTCGCTGGTCTCGGCCGCGCACTCCGGTGTCACCGGAGGCCTGGTGATCTACGTGGCCGACGATCCCGGCGCGAACGCGGGCATGGTGGAGCAGGATTCGCGCGGCTTCGCGCTGATGTCCGACCTGCCCATGCTCGACCCGGTCACGGTGCAGGACGCCTACGACCTGACCCGCGCCGCCTTCGACCTCTCCGAGGCCATCGGCTCCCCCGTCTTCGTGCGCCTGGTGACCGCCAACTCGAGCTCCTTCTCGGTCATCGAGCTGCCCGACGAGCCGCCCGTCTGGCCTGAACGCGACCCCAAGCTGGTGCGCGACATCAACATCTACACCAAAGCCGGCGCGGTCATCGCCATGACCCAGCACCGCGACGTGATCCGGCGGCTGGAGCGGGCGGAGGCGTGGATTGCCGAACGCGGCTTGAACCAGTTGCGACTCAGGGCTGAGGGGTCAGGAGTCAGGAGTCAGGGGTCAGAAGCCGGCGAATCACGCACCACGCACCACGCACCACGCACTACGTTCGGCCTCATCGCCGCCGGCATCACCGCTGCGTACCTGGATGAAGGCTTCGAGATCGCGGCCCGCTACGGGTTTGACCCGGAAGCGGTCTCCGTGCTGCGCATCGTCAGCGTCCACCCGCTGCCGCACGAGCAGATCCGGGCGCTGCTGCGGCACTGCGACACCATCCTGGTGCTGGAGGAGCTGGAACCGGTCACCGAGAACGCCGTTTACATCGAGGCGCAGCGTATGGGCTGGGGGGGGACGATCATCGGCAAGCGCAGCGGCCACTTCGAGCGCGTGGGCGAGTACGGCGTGCGGCATGTGGTGCAGGGGCTGGCGGCCACGCTGGGGTTGGATGTCCCCGCCGACCTCTTCCGGGGCCAATCCGAGGCGGAGAAGCTGGCGGCCGCGCGGCCGATCACCGTTTGCGCGGGCTGCCCGCACCGCGGCACCTTCATGGCGATCAACCAGGCCGTGCGCCGCGCCGGGTTCAAAAAGGACGAGGTGATGGTCACCGGCGATATCGGCTGCACCATCCTGGGCATGAACCCGCCCTTCAACACCGTCTGGAACGAGCTTTCGATGGGCGCCAGCATCGGCATGGCGATGGGCTTCGTCCACGCCGGGGTCAAGACGCCCGTCATCGCCACCATCGGCGATTCCACCTTCTACCACGCCGGCCTGCCCGCGCTGGTCAACGCGGTGCAGCACCAGACGCCCATCACCGTGATCATCATGGATAACGGCTGGACCAGCATGACCGGGATGCAGACGAACCCCGGCACGTGCGAGCAGTTCCAGGGCGCGGGCAACGCCCGGCTCGACATCGCCCGCATCGTGCCTGCGCTGGGGGTGGATCAGTTCTGGATCGTGGACCCCTTCGAGATGGACGACATGGCGCAGGTGCTGGGTGACGCGCTCAAGCTGCCGGGCGTCAAGGTGCTGCTGGCCCGCCAGGAGTGCGCCATCCCGGCCAAGCGCCGCGGGGACGAGGCCGGCGCGATCCGGGTCATTGACGAGAACTGCAACCAGTGCAAGCTCTGCATCACCGTCACCGGCTGCCTGGCGATCACCCTCACCGACGACTCTATCGCCATTGACCCCGACCAGTGCTACGGCTGCGGCCTCTGCGCCGTGGTCTGCAAGCGGGACGCGATCGAGTTCAAGCGGCTGGCACCCGTGTTGCTGATGGAATGACGCGGGACACGGAGACACGGGGACGGGGAGACGCGGAGACGCGGGGATACAGGGAACTGAAGGAAATCAAGGAACTGAGGGCATGGACGCAACACGCAACACGCAACACGCAGCATTCCACATTCCACATTCCACATTCGACATCTACTTCGTCGGCGTCGGCGGCCAGGGGGTGCTGACCATCGGCGAGATCATCTCGATGACTGCCTACCGGCTGGGCATCCCGGTGAACTTCTACCCCACGAAGGGCATGGCGCAGCGCGGCGGCTTCGTCAAGGCGCAGCTCCGGCTGGGCCGCGCGGCCCCTGGCCCGGCCATCCCGGAGCGGGGCGCCGACCTGGTGATCGCCACCGAGGTCTCCGAGGCGCTCAAGGCCGTGCGTTACGTCAAGCCCGACGGCCATTTCGTGCTCTACGCCCACGTCTGGGCGCCGACCGCGGTGATGCTGGGCAAGGCGCCCTATCCGAAGCTGAATGAGGTCGCCGCGGCCGCCCGCGCCGCGCTGAGCGATGCCAGCCGCTTCATCGCCATCCCGCCGGACGCGCTGCCCCTCTACGAAGGCGCACCCGTCGCCGACAACATCTTCACCCTGGGCGTCGCGCTGGCCCGCACGCCGCTGGGCACGCTCCTCCCGCCCGTCGACGTCGAGGCCGTAGTGCGCGGCCGGTGGAAGCGCGGGGTGGAGCGGAACATGGTGGCGTTTGCAGCGGGGCTTGAATTTGCTGCGGCTGAAACCGCAGCCTGACCCGGAGAGGGGACGCGGACTACGCGGACAACGCGGAGGACGCGGATAAAACATGAAAAATCCGCGTTGTCCGTGTCATCCGCGTCGTCCGCGTTCCCGTTTCCGTCTCTGTTTGCGGCGTATATGGCATCACAGGCAAATATGACTCTACACCATCTTTTTTACCCCCGCGCGGTTGCCCTCGTCGGCTCAGTGGCCGAGGGCAAGGTCGGGTTCGAGCTGCTGCGGCAGATGCTGCGCGGCGGCTACTCCGACGCGTTCGTGGTCAACCCGAAGGCGCAGGGCGCGCTGGGCGTGCCGGGCTACACCAGCATCGGCGCGATCCCAACGCCGGTTGACCTGGCGGTGATCTCCTCTCCGGCGGCGACCGTCGCCGGCGTGCTGGAGGAGTGCGGCGCGGCCGGTGTGCGGGCCGCGGTGCTCATCTCCTCCGGCTTCTCTGAGATGGGCAACCGGGCGGGCGAGGCCGAGGTGAAAGCCATCGCCGCACGGCACGGCATCCGCCTGGTGGGGCCGAACTGCGCGGGCATCATCAACACCGCGGCCCGGCTCTGCCCGACCATGGAGACGCTGCCGCCGCCGGGCCAGGTCGCGCTGATCTCGCAGAGCGGCGCGCTGGCGGGCGTGGTGCTCGGCTGGGCCGCGCGGGATGGCCTGGGCATCTCCAAGTTCGTCTCCTACGGCAACCGGGCCGACGTCAACGAGATTGACCTGCTCGACTACCTGGCCGAAGACGATGAGACGCGCGTCGTCGGGGTCTACATCGAGACCGTCAGCGACGGCCGGCGCTTCATGGCGGCCGCGGCGACGTGCGCAGCGCGCAAGCCGGTGATCGTCATCAAGGCGGGCCGCGGGGAGTCGGGCCAACGCGCCACCCTGTCGCACACCGGCTCGCTGGCCGGCAGCGATGCGGTCTACGACGCGGCGTTGCGCCAGTGCGGCGCCATTCGGGTCGAGTCGGCCGAGGAGCTGTTCGACCTCTGCCGCGGGTTCGTGGGCATCCCGGGTGGCGTGCATGGCCGCAGGGTCGCCATCGTCACCAACTCGGGCGGGCCAAGCATCCTGGCCGCCGACCGCGCCGAGGCGCTGGGCCTGGATGTGGCCGAGCCGGGGCCGGAGATCCGTGCGAAGCTGGCGACCTTCCTCCCGCCCCACGCCGCGCTCAAAAACCCCATTGACCTCACCGTCGAAGGCACCGAGCGCGGCTATCGCGAGGCGCTGCTGGCGCTGCTGGGGACACCTACCCCCCCTGCCCCCCTCCCTGCGAGGGAAGGGGGAGACAATGCGCCCCCTCGCCTGGCAGGAGAGGGGGTTGGGGGTGAGGTTTCCTTCGACGCCCTCCTCGCCATAAACATCGCACCGCCCTATCTCGACTCCGTGCCCCTGGCGCGGGGCATCTGCGACGCGGCCGCGGCGGTGGGCAAGCCGGTGGTCGCCAGCTTCCTGCCCGAGGCCGTCACGGCAGACGCGGTCGCCTACCTCCAGGCCCACGGCGTGCTCAACTTCCCCACGCCGGAGCGGGCCGTAGCGGTGCTGGAGCGCATGGCGAAGTACGAAGAAGGCGGACGCGGACGAGCGCGGACAAGCGCGGATCAAATCTTGTCTCAGAATCCGCGTTTATCCGCGTTCATCCGCGTCCCACTCCTCGAGCCGGACGCCATGGCCTGGCTGGCCGAGAACGGCATCCCGACGCCGCTGTTCCGGTATGCTGCCACGGCGGACGAGGCGGTTGCCGGCTGCGTCGAGATCGGCTTCCCGGTCGTGATGAAGGTGGTCTCGCCCGACATCCTGCACAAGAGCGAGCGCGGAGGCGTGATCGTGGGCATCGGCGACGAGGCGGCCGCCCGCGCAGCCTTCGAGACGATCCGGGAGCGGGCCGCGGGAGCAGACTTCCGCGGAGTCATCATCTATCCGCTGGTGCGCGGTGCGCAGGAGGTGTTAGTGGGCCTGTCGCGCGACCCGCAGTTCGGGCCGGTGATCGCGTTCGGGCTGGGCGGCATCTACACCGAGGTGCTGCGCGATGTCGCGCTGCGGGTGGCGCCGGTGGACCGGGCCGAGGCCGACGCCATGATCCGCTCGCTGCACGCGTTCCCGATCCTGGCCGGCGTGCGGGGGCAGCAGCCAGCCGACCTGGACGCGCTGGCTGAACTGCTCGTCAAGGTATCTGAATTGCCCTTCCGCTACCCGGAGATCGCCGAGCTGGACCTGAACCCGGTTTTCGCTGGGCCGGACGGCGCGGTGGCGGGGGATGTGCGGGTGATTGGCAAATCGGAATCGAGGCTTTAGCCGGTCTCTCTGTCTGAGCGCCAGACCGCCTAAAGGCTCGATTCCGTCAGATTGTGCTACATCAAACGGAAAGACGTGCATGAAACAAAGCTCTCTCAATTTGACCGACACCCGGATCATCATCAAAGGCGCGGGCGACCTGGCGACGGGCGTGGCGTTTCGCTTGTGGCAAGCCGGCTTCCCGGTGGCGCTGACCGAGCTGTCGCAGCCGCTCGCCATCCGTCGGGCCGCGGTCTTTGCCGAGGCGGTCTACGCCGGCAAGGTCGTCCTGGAAGGCATCGAGGCCTGGCAGGTCGAGGATCTGGCGCAGGTGGAAGCGGCCTGGCAGGCGGGCGCCATCCCTGTGCTGGTGGACGCGACCCCGGCGGCCATCGCCGCGTTGCGGCCTGAGGTCATCGTGGATGGCATCATGGCAAAGCGGAACACCGGCACGAGCATCACCGACGCGCCGCTGGTGATCGCGCTCGGCCCCGGCTTCGTCGCCGGCCGCGACGTCCACGCGGTCATCGAGACCGCCCGCGGGCACTTCCTGGGCCGCGTGCTCTGGGACGGAGCAGCGCAGGCGAACACCGGCGTGCCCGGCGAAGTCGGCGGCAGGTCGCGGGAGCGGGTGGTCTACCCGCCGTGCGCAGGCGTATTCCGGTCGGCCGCGGCCATCGGCGCGCAGATGCGCGAAGGAGACGTGTTGGGCTGGGTGGACGGCGTGCCGGTGCCTGCGCCCACCGCCGGAGTGTTGCGCGGCCTGCTCCACGACGGCCTCCCCGTGACCCGCGACCTGAAGATCGGGGACGTGGACCCGCGCGGGGTCGTCGAGCACTGTTTCACCGTCTCGGACAAGGCCCTCGCCATCGGCGGCGGGGTGTTGGAGGCGATCATGGCGCATTTGACAGGCCAAGCCTCTCGGCGACTGTAAGTCGCAGCTACCCTTGCGAAGTCGGCCTGCGCCGACTGCAAGTCAGTCCACGAAGGTGGACTTCGCAATGGTAGCCGTGACCTCGGTCGCCAGGTATCTGCCGCAAAGGAGAACTCATCATGCCATCCATCCATCAACAACGCGGCCTGGATGCGATCAAGCCCTACGTGCCGGGCAAGCCCATCGAAGAGGTCCAGCGCGAATACGGCCTGACCGACGTCATCAAGCTGGCGTCCAACGAGAACCCGCTGGGGCCGTCCCCGAAGGTGCTGGCCGCGCTCCAGGCTGCCCTGCCGGAGCTGCACCTCTACCCCGACGCGCAGGCGTACACCCTCTCGCGGGCCATCGCCGCGCGGCACGGGGTCGCGCCCGACATGGTGCGCGTCGGCAACGGCGCCGATGGGCTGATCCGCGAGCTGTGCGTTTCGTACCTGGAGGACGGCGACGAGGTGCTCACAAGCGTCTCCTCCTTCCCGGTCTACGATATCAGCACGGCGGTGATGCGGGCGCGGCTGGTCAAGACGCCGCTCCGCGACCTGGGGTTCGACCTCCGAGCCATGGCCGCGGCCATCACCAACCGCACGCGGCTGATCTTCCTCTGCAACCCGAACAACCCGACGGGAACCATCGTCACCGCCGGCGAGGTGGCCGAGTTCATGCGATGCGTGCCGGAGACGGCGATCGTGGTGTTCGATGAGGCGTATCACGAATTCGTGGACTCGCCGGACTACCCCGACGGCCTGTCCTATGTCAAAGAGGGTCGCCGCAACGTCATCGTGCTGCGCACCTTCTCCAAGGCGTATGGCATCGCCGGGATCCGCCTGGGCTACGGCATCGCGCATCCCGATCTGTTGGCGCCACTGCGCGCATCCACCGAGTCGTTCCCCGTGAACCGGCTGGCGCAGGCCGCCGGCCTGGCTGCGCTGGAGGACGACGCGTTCATGGCACGCACCGTGGCGATGAACGCCGCCGGCCGCGCCTACCTGTATCGCGAGTTCGACCGCTTGAGCCTGGCTTACGCAGCAAGCCACACCAATTTCGTCCTGGTGCATATCGGCCCGCAGGCAAAGGACGTTTTCCAGGAGCTGCTGAAGCGCGGCGTGATCGTCCGGCCCTGCACCGGCTACGACCTGCCGGAGCATCTGCGGGTCAGCATCGGCACGGAGCCGCAGAACGCACGGTTCATTGCCGCGCTGGCGGAGATCATCCGATAGCAGGGACTCCCGGAATCGAGGCTTTAGCCGGTCTCTCACATGACCAGAACAACCGTTGATTCGGATCATCCATGACCACCATCTCCTTTACCATCAACACCACCCCCGTCACCGTCGCCACCGACCCGGTGCGGACACTGCTCGAAGTGCTGCGCGAGGATCTCGGTCTGACCGGCACCAAGCAGGGCTGCGACCTGGAAGGCGAATGCGGCGCATGCACCGTCCTGCTCGACGGCCGCCCCGTCCGCTCGTGCCTGACGCCCATCGGCAAGGTCGCCGGCCGGCATGTGGAGACTGTGGAGGGGCTGGCTCCGGCCCCCACCCCCATCCCCTCCCCCGTCGCAACGGGGGAGGGGCGCAGGGGTAGGGGCGATCTCGCCCTCGACCTCACCGGCCTCCACCCCCTCCAATCCGCGTTCATCGAATGCGGCGCGGTGCAGTGCGGCTTCTGCACCCCCGGCATGTTGATGGCTGCCAAGGCGTTGCTGGATCGCGAGCCCGACCCCACCGACGCGCAGATCGTGGACGCGCTGGAGGGCAACCTGTGCCGGTGCACGGGGTATGTCAAGATCATCGAGGCGGTGCGGCTGGCCGCGGCGCGATTACGAGGGACCCCTGTCACCCTGAGCGGGTTCACACCTAACGGTGCTTCGCGGCGCGATCCCAGCGAAGGGTCTCCTCCCCCACCGAGACCCTTCGCTGGTGGATCTGGGGACTGCATTACAGTGGGCAGACCCGCTCAGGGTGACAAGGTAGAGGTCCTCGGCGGCGACATGCTGCGCGCCGACTCCATCCCCAAGGTCACCGGCGCAGCGCGTTATGTCGAGGACATGGTGCTGCCCGGTATGGCGCACGGCGCGGTGCTGCGCTCGCCGCACCATCACGCGCGCCTGATAACGCTCGATACCGAGCCAGCGAAACAGACTCCCAGCGTTGTCGCCGTGCTGACCGCCGCCGATATCCCTGGCGAAAACGGCCTGGCCGACTACAGCCAGGAGGAGCCGGTGCTGTGCCCCATCGGCGCGACAGTGCGCATGATCGGCGCGCCGGTGGCGTTGGTGGTCGGTGAGACGCAGGCGGCCGCGCAGGCCGGCCTCGCCGCAATCCGAGCCGAGTACGAGGTGCTGCCGCACGTCTTCGAGACCGACGAGGCGCTGCGTGCCGGCGCGCCCCACATCGCCGGCCGGCCGGATAACGTGCTCACGACCTATGAGGTGAAGCACGGCGACCTGGACGCGGCGTTCGCGGCCTCAACAACCACTGTGGAAACGGAATACCGCTCCGCATTCCTGGAGCACTCGGCGCTGGAGCGGGAGACGCTGCTGGGCACCTACGACGAGGAGGGCCGGCTGACCGTCATCGGCGGCTGCCATGAGCCGTTCTACCAGCAGCGCTACATCGCCAACGCGTTGGCGCTGCCGCTCGATCGGGTACGGGTGATTATGCCCACCACCGGCGGCTCCTTCGGCGGCAAGCAGGACCCGTGGCCCTTCATCGCGACCGCCCTGATGACCCAGGCCGCTCAGCGGCCGGTGCGTCTGGTCTATACGAGGGCCGAGTCGTTCGACGCCTCGCCGAAGCGCCATCCGTATGTCGTCCGGAGCAAGATCGGCGCGAGGGTTGACGGCCGGCTGACCGGCATCCGGGTGCGCATTGATGCCAACACCGGCGGCTACGATGGCGGCGGCCAGTACATCCCCACCTACGCGGTGACCGCCAGCGGCGGGCCGTATCACTGGCAGGCCGTGGACGCCCACGCGCAGACCGTCTACACCAACGGCCCGAAATCCGGCCAATACCGCGGCTTCGGCACCGCGCAAGCAGCCTTCGCGGCCGAATGCGCCCTGGACGAGCTGGCCCAGAAGCTAGGCCTCGACCCGCTGGAATTCCGCCTGCGCAACAGCCTGAAAACCGGCGAAACCTCTTTCCTCGGCTACCCCGTGGCCGAAACCATCGGCTTCCCGCAGGTACTCGAAGCCATCCGGCCCTATTACGAGGCCTACCTGGCAGATGCAGAGGCGTTCAACTCCGGAATGGAGGCTTTAGCCGGTCTCTCTGATCAACGCGAGTTACCGGCTGAAGCCTCGACTCCCAAATCACCCATGTACCAATCTGCCATCCGCCGCGCCGTCGGCCTGGCCGGCATGTGGTACCGCTTCGGCAAATCGGGCACGCTGCGCATCGAGGCGCACGCCGAGCTGGCGCAGGACGGCCACATCGTGGTCTACTGCACCGCGGTGGACTACGGCCAGGGCATGAACACCGTCATTTCGCAGATGGCCGCCGATGCGTTGAGCGTGCCGCGCAGCCGCATCGAGGTCATCAACGGCGACACCGCCCGCGTCCCCGACAGCGCCATCCAGGGCGCCTCGCGCGCTACCTACTTCGTCGGCGGCGCGGTCACCGCGGCCGGCCGGGCGCTGAAGCGCGAGATCCTGGGCATGGCCGCCGAACTGCTCGACCGTGCGCCGGAGTCCCTGGTGTTCCGGGGGGATCGGGTGGCCGCGCCGGATGGCATCGCGGTCAGCCTGACCGAGGTCGCGGCCGAGTTCGACCGCATCGGCAAATCGCGGCGGGTGCGCGGCTTCTTCGACCTGACCGACCACTTCCCAATCGAGACCAAGCCTGAATACGTGCCGCTCTTCGTCACCGGCGCGCACGTGGCCGAAGTGGAGGTGGACCTGCGCACGGGGCAGGCGCGCGTCCTACGCATGGCGGCCGCGCACGATGTCGGCCGCGTGGTCAACCGGCTAGATGCCGAGGGGCAGATCGAGGGCGCGCTGATCATGGGCGTGGGCGCCGCGCTGATGGAAGAGATGCTGCCCGGCCACACGCGCGGCTTCGCCGATTACTACCTGCCTACCGCCAAATCCATGCCGGAAACCGATGTGATCCTGGTGGAAGTGCCCGGCCTGCACGGCCCGCACGGCGTCAAGGGCCTGGGCGAGGCGGCCATGCTCCCGGCCACCCCGGCCATCATCAACGCCATGTCCCGTGCCATCGGCGTCCGGCTGCGGGAGATCCCGGCCACGCCGGAGCGGGTGCTGAGAGCGATGACGGGCGACGGACGACCGACGACGAATGACGAATGACGGACGACTGATGACTGAATACCTGATACCAAACACCATTGGCGAAGCCATTGCCCTGCTGAGCGAGCACAACGGCCACGCGCGTGTCATTGCAGGCGGCACCGATGTGCTGCCGGATTTGCGCAAGGGCAAGCACGCGCCCGCCTGCCTGGTGGACGTGACGCGCATCCCGGAGCTGACCTCCATCAAAATCGAACCCGGAGCGGAGACCCCGGCGAGCGATGAAAACGCGCCTGCAGTCAGCCGTCAGCCGTCAGCCGTCAGCCGTCAGCCGTCGGCGGTCGGCACTCTCCCAACAGGATGCTCAGCATATGTCACCATCGGCGCGGCAGTGACGTTTGCGATGCTGCGGGAGCACCCGTACTTGCAGCGACATGTCCATGCGCTGGTTGAGGCGGCCGCCTCGGTGGGTGCGGCGCCGATCCAGGCTGCGGCGACGTGGGGCGGCAACCTGGTGCAGGCCATGCCCGCGGCCGACGGTGCGATCAGCGCCATCGCCCTGGACGCGGCGCTGCACGTGGCGGACGCCGCGGGCGGACGCTGGCTGCCGGTGCTGGGCACCTTCCTGGGACCGGGCCGGTCGGCGATTGACCCGACGCGGCAGCTCATCACGGCCGTCCGCTTCGCGATCCCGGCGACGCCGTGGGGCACCGCCTGGCGCCGCGCGGGCCGGCGGCCCTCGCTGATCCTGCCGACCCTGAACTGCGCGGTCAAGTTGGTGCTGAGCGCGGACGGCAGCCGCATCACGGCGGCAGCCATCGCGCTCGGCCCGGTCGCCTCCTGTCCGCACCGCGCCGCCGAAGCCGAGGCGTTCCTGGTCGGCCGGGCGCCCGGCCCCGAGGCCTTCGCCGAGGCCGCCCACCTCGCCCAGCACGACGCCGACCCGCGCACCAGCATCCACCGCGCCTCCCGCGAGTACCGCCTGGCGATTTTGCCGGTGTTGGTCGAGGAAGCGTTAGGGATGGCGGCGGAGCGCGCTTGTGGTGCGTAGTGCGTGGTCCGTTTCAGTCATGCCGCAACGCAGGAGGTCCTCACGCACCACGCAACACGTAATACGTAACACGCAACACGCAGTACGCAATACTTTTGAGGAGACTATTCCATGCCCCTACAATCCAACTACACATCCTATGACACCCCCCGTTTCCGCAAGCTGTCGGACGACCAGGTGACGCGACTGCACCACGCCAGCCTGGAGATCCTGGACCGCACCGGTGTGTGCCTGTACGAGCCGGAGGCGCTGGCGCTGCTGCAGAAGAGGGGCCTGCACGTGGAAGAAGGCAACCGCGTGCGCATCCCGCCCGGCCTGGTGGAGTGGGCGCTAAGCGTCGCGCCCAAGCGCGCGGTGATCTGCGACCGCAACGGCCGCCGCGCCATGCCGCTGGAGCGCAACAACGTCTTCTTCGGCCCAGGCTCCGACTGCCCCAACGTCATTGACGTGCAGACCGGCGAGCGCCGCCGGGGGACGCTGCAGGACGTGGCCGACGCAGCCCGAGTCTGCGACGCGCTGCCCAACATTGACTTCCTGATGTCGTTCTGCATCGCGTCCGATATCCCGGCCGAGATCTCCGACCGCTACCAGATGCGCGCCATGCTGATGAACAGCACCAAGCCGATCCTGTTCGTCACCACCGAGTTCCCCGGCTGCGTGGACGTAATCAAGATGGCCGAGGCGGTGGCCGGCGGCGAGGAAGCCTTGCGCCGCAACCCGATCTGCGCGCTCTACATCAACGTGACCAGCGCGCTGCGCCACAACGAAGAGGCGCTGCAAAAGCTGCTCTTCATGGCTGGCAAGGGGCTGCCCACCACCTACACCCCGGTCGTGTTGCGCGGGGTCAACGGCCCGGTTACGGCCGCGGGCGCGATCGCCCTGGCCAACGCCGGCGAGCTGGCCGGCCTGGTGATCGCCCAGCTCAAGCGCGAGGGCGCGCCGATCATCCTCACCGGCGGCGTCAACGACATGCTGGACATGCGCACCACCGTGGACGCCTACGCCGACCCCAACAACCGCGTCATGCTGGTGGAGCTGGCGCACCGCTACGACCTGCCCATCTTCGGCCTGGGCGGGTGCAGCGACTCCAAGATCCCCGACGAGCAGGCCGCGGCCGAGGCCGCGTTCTCCCTCATCCTGGAGACGCTGGCGGGCGCGCAGATGATGCACGACGTGGGCTACCTGGAAGGCGGCATGTGCAACGCCATCGAGCAGATCGTGATGTGCGACGAGTTCATCGGCTACACCCGGCAGTTCATGAAGGGGCTGGAGGTCAGCGAGGAGACGCTGGCGCTGGATCTGATTGACGAGATCGGCCCGCACGGCGACTGGATGGGCACCGATCACACGCGTAAGCACTACCGCGAGGACTGGTATCCCAAGCTCTTCGACCGCCGGCCGTTCGAGGACTGGCAAGCCGCCGGCGCCAAGACCCTCCGGGCACGCGCCCGCGAGCGCGCCCTGAAGCTCCTGGCGACGCACAAGCCGGAGCCGTTGCCGGCGGATGTGCAGCGACGGGTGGATGCGATTGTGGAGCAGGCGCGGTAGGACGTACTGCGTATTGCGTATTGCGTGGTGCGTGACGTGGATTTTCCGGAATCGAGGCTGTGCGAAGCCTCCTTTTGGATTAGCCGGTCACTCTCTTTGGCGCGCGCATTTGGAAGATGTCCACAGACAGCTCGGCTTCTCGCCGGAAACACATCTTCCAAACATCAGCAACGTGTTCGCAGACTCGCGCGAGTTCTGCTGAACGGCGAACTCTCCACTACGGAGTACGGAATACGGAGTACGCAATACGCACCACGCACCACGAGGCGCCCATGCCCATCCCAAGGTACCCGGAATTCTTCAACGACGTCTTCGGCCCCATCATGCAGCCGGGGTCCAGCTCGCACACCGCGGGGCCGTGCCGGATCGGCTACCTGGCGCGTGGCCTGTTGGGCGAACCGCCGCGCGCCATCCACGTGCTGCTCGACGCGGACGGCTCCTTTGCGGGCACCTTTGGGGTGATGGCTGAGGATCGGGCCATGGTGGCCGGCGCGCTGGGCTGCCTGCCCGACGACGAGCGGCTGTTCGACGCCTTCGCCATCGCCGACCGGGCCGGGATCAGCTACCGTTTCGAGTTTGGCCGCATCACCGAGAGCCAGCACCCCAACGCGGTGAAGTTCACCCTGACCGCCGCGGACGGCCGGGCCGTGTCGCTGGTCGCCGATTCCACCGGCGGCGGCATGATCGCGACGCTCGTCGTTGACGGTTTCCCGCTGCGCAGCCGGGGGGACGCGTATGTCTTGTTGGTATTTGCGCCAGATGAAGGCCCTACACTCGGTGGCGATAACGGGGACGCGGACGACGCGGAGGACGCAGACAACGCGGACGGACAAGTATCAGGTCAAGAAGATTGCCGGAACAAATATCAATCTGATCCGCGTTCTCCGCGTAGTCCGCGTCGTCCGCGTCCCAGTTCTATCGCCTCCCATTTCCTTGCTTCTGCGTTCGAGCGCGTGGGTGCCGGGCTGTCGGGGCTGCTGGAGACTGGAGCGAGCGCGCTTGAGGAGTCATCGGCGCCGCAATCGGCTGTAGGTGAGATCTTGTATTGGGCCCGCCTCACCCAGCCGCCCGACCTGGACGCGCTGCGCCGGGCGCTGCCGGGCTGCCGCGTGGTGGTGCTGCCGCCCGTCCTGCCGGTGCTGGACACCCCAGCTCGCAAGCCGCAGCTTTTCGACACCATGGTCCGCTGGCGGGAGATCGCGGCCGAGCGCGGGCTGTCGCTGGCGGAGACGGCGATTCAGTACGAGATGGACGCGTCAGGCTGGAGCCGGGATCAGGTGGTGTCATACATGCGCAGGATCGAGCGGGCCATGCACCGCCAGACCCACGCGGTCTACGAAGAGGCGCTCGACGTGCCGACCACCCCGTTCCGACCGAACATGGCCGCGGATTGGGCGCGGCACATGGCCTCGCCCCGCCGCCTGACCGATGGCATCACCGCGCAGACGCTCAAATGGGCCTACGGCGCGGGCGCGGGCATCCCTGGCGTGCCCGCGGTGGCCGGGCCGATGGGCAGCGGCGGCGGCTACGTCCACGCGGCGCTCTGGGCAGTCAAAGAGGCGCACGGCTTCAGCGACGATGATCTGCTGGCCGGGCTGTTCGTGGCGGCCGGCGTGGGCGCCATCGCGTACACGCGAACCGAGCCGACCGGCGAAGTAACGGGCTGCACCGGCGAGACCGGCGTCTGTGGCGCAATGGCCGCGGCGGGTATCGTGGCGATGGCTGGTGGCACGCCGGAGCAGGCCGAGCACGCGGCGTCGCTGCTGCTTCAGGCCGTGGTCGGCGTGCCGTGCGATCCCATTGCCGGTGGCGCGGGCCAACCCTGCCGCAGCCGCATCATCAACACCACCTGCATGGCCCACGTCTTCGCCGACCTGGCGCTGGCCGGCCGGGATGCGATCCTGCCGCTGCACGAGGCCATTGATCTGATGGATCAGGTGGGACGCAGCTTGCCGGCAGCGTTGCTGTGTACCGGTCGCGGCGGCGCATCAGTGACGCCTGCGGCGCAGAAAAAGGCCATCGCGTTTCAAGAATGGATCGAGATGACGGGACGTGACGGCATCCGCCGGCCGCCAGGGAATTTGATTTGAAGAGGATAAACGCCAACATGACGCACCTTGCGGAATTCATGCGGGCCTTCGATGTGCCGCCAGCAATGGAACCCTACATCCATCTGATAGCAACCGAGCAGGAGATCGCTCTCGTCGTGGCGCTGGCCGACCGACCGATGCATCTGGCCGAAATCGCAGAGGCTATGCGGCTGGGGCACGAGGAGGCCGGCGCGTTGATCGCCGGGGCGTTTCAGCGCGAGCTGGTCGAGCGGGACCGACACAACGGCGTCGCGACCTACGCGCCGGGCAAGTTCTACAACACCATGGATTACTTGACCGCCTATCAGCCGGAACGGTGGGCGCCGCTGCCTGGTTGGGTGCGCAACGCGGTGAGCGCGTGGCAGGAAGCGGAGTGGATCAGACTCTGGACGCCGCAACTCCAGGAGATCACCAGGGATCCGGACACCTGGGTGCGCATGAAGAACCGTGATGTCCTGCTGCTCGAGGAATCATTGGCGCTGGTGGAGGCAGCCGAACACATCTGCCTACTCCGTTGCGCGTGCAAAACCACCCTGCTGCCCGGCTCGCCGGTGATTGAAGGCAGCATGCGCGTGGGAGAGCGCGCCCGCAAGACCCTGGAACGCGGGCAGGGTCGCGCCCTTAGCGTGGACGAGGCAAAGGCCCATCTGATTATGCTGGACCGGCACGGGCTGATCCACACCGGGCCGCGTGCCTGGCGCCAGCACGACCCCAGGCTGGAATGGATCAGCCACGGCAACTGCGACCCGGCCTACTCCTTCCCGTTCCGCGCCGGGCAACGCCTGGGCCTGACGAAGCAGTATCCCAGGGCGCACTACGAGGCGGCGGTGGATTGGAGCAAGTGCACCCATTGCGGCGCCTGCATTGGCCGCTGCATCTTCCGGGCCCTGTACCGGGACAGCCACCTGGCGATGATGCACGGCGCGTCGCTGCAGCAGGTGCACTACAACCCGGCCAAGTGCTGGGGCTGCGGCTTGTGCGCCAATGCCTGCCCGGAAGGGGCCATCACCATGCGCCCACTGTAGGGCGTCACTCTTTCAATAGGGAGGCGCGATGAAGACCTTGATCGCCAACACCCAGGAGGTTGCAGCACTCCTCCCAATGCCCGAGTGCATCGACGTAATGGCCGATGCGCTGAAACTGCTGGCGGCCGACGATGCGCTGTTGCCGCTGCGCACCATGATGCTGCTGCCCGGCGACACGGGCAATCTGATGGGACTGATGCCTTCATACCTGGGCGGGATCCAGTCCGTGGGCGTCAAAGTCATCGCAGCCTTCCCCACCAACCAGGGCACTGAGTATGACTCGCACCAGGGGGTGGTGATCCTGTTCGACGCGCAGTACGGGCTGCTGCGGGCCATCGTGGATGGCACAGCGGTGACCGCCATCCGCACCGCAGCCGTGAGTGGCGTGGCGACGCGGCTGCTGGCGCGGCAGGACGCGGGTGACCTGGCGCTCATCGGCGCGGGAACACAGGGGCGCACCCACCTGGAAGCAATGTTGGCCGTGCGCCCAATCCACCGTGTGCGGGTATTCAGCCTGCCCTCGGAAGGCGCGCACGCCTTCGCCGAGCGCGAATCGCATCGTCACGGCATCGAAATCGAGGTGATGGACTCGGCGCGGGCCGCGGTTGAAGGGGCGGATCTCATCTGCACGGTGACCTCAGCCAAGACGCCGGTGGTGGCGGGCGAATGGCTGGCGCCGGGCACCCACGTCAACGCCGTGGGTGCGTTTACGCCGGCGACGCGCGAGCTGGACACGGCCGCGGTGGCCCGATCCCGACTCTATGTGGACCGCCGGCAATCCACCCTGGCCGAAGCCGGCGAGTTCATCATCGCCAGGGCCGAGGGCGCCATCGACGACAACCACATCGTCGGAGAGATCGGCGAGCTGCTGCTAGGCAGGGTCCCCGGCCGCAGCTCACCCGACGAGATCACCATGTTCAAGTCACTAGGCATCGCCATCGAAGACCTGGCCGCCGCGCATCACATCTGGCGCAAGGCGGAAGCGACCGGCGCCGGGACGTGGGTGGAGATCGGCGGCAGGCAATATGGAAGTATGTAAGTTGTAGAACGTACTGCGTGTTGCGTATTCCGTTTCCTCCCATCGGCAAAGCCTGCCAGCATGGCGACAGTCACGCAGCACGCACCACGAGACAGAGGCAACGATGACGAAAACACACACACACCAACCCTATGACCCTCTCCGGCATCACCGCGCCGTGCAAGCGCGCAGCCTGATGGACGACGAAGTGCTGCTGCTGCACGAGGCCAGCCTGGAGATCCTGGAACGCACCGGGATGCGCTTCCACGCGGCCAAGGCGGTGGACCTGTTCCGCCGCGCCGGCGCGGCGGTGTCTGACGGCAACCTGGTGCGCATCCCGCCGCACCTGGTGGAGCGCGCCCTACAATCGGTCCCCAAGAACATCATGATCTTCGACCGGAACGGCCGGCAGGCGATGGCGCTGGGCGGCTACCGCAGCTATTTCGGCCCCGGCACGGATGCGGCGCACATCTACGACCTGGGTACCGGGGAGTGGCGCAAGGCGGTGATGGATGACGTGGTGGCCGGCGCCCGGCTGGCCGATGCGCTGCCCAACATTGACTTCATGATGTCGCAGTTCATGCCTGCCGATGCGCCCATCGACAGGTACGAGCGGATGCAGATGGCAGTGATGCTGCAAGAGAGCACCAAGCCCATCGTTTTCGTCGGCCTGGAGGCGATGAGCACGGTCTACGCGGTCGAAATGGCGGCCGTGGTAGCCGGCGGCGTGGAGCAACTGGCGCGCTATCCCTTCGTCATCAATTACGTCAACTTCGCGTCTCCCTTCATCCACAACCAGGAGAGCGTGGAACGGCTTCTCTACGCGGCCGAGCGCAACCTGCCGTCCATCTACACGCCCGGCCGCGCCCGCGGGAGCGAGACGCCGATGACCGAGGCCGGCGCCATTGCTCTGGTGAATGCCGGACAGTTGGCCGGCCTGGTTCTGGCCCAGCTCAAGCGGGAGGGCTCGCCGTTCATCTGGGCGAGGCCCAACGCCGGCGGACTGGATCTGCGCTCCATGATGAGCCTCTACGGCACGCCCGACGCTGGGCCGACGGCCTGGGATGTGGCGCACCACTACGGCGTGCCCATCTTCGGGTTCGCCGGCGTCAGCGATGCCAAGGTTTTCGACGCCCAGGCCGCTGCCGAGGCGACGCTCACCCTGTTCGAGGCCGCCCTGTTCGGCGCGAACCTGATCCACGACATCGGCCTGCTGGACAACGCGCTGACCGGCTCCCTGGAGCTGCTGGTCTTCTGCGACGAGGTGATCGGCTGGCTGCGGCGCTATCTGCGGCGGCTCGACATCAGCGAGGAGACGCTGGCGTTGGACGTCATCCGGCGGGCCGGCCCGGACGGGCACTTCCTGGACACCGAGCACACCCTGCGGCACGTGCGCGATACCTGGATGCCGGCGCTCTTCGACCGCCGCGCGCACCACCGCTGGGCAGCCGATGGCGCGCTGACCACCCAGCAGCGGGCCGCCCGCAAGGCGCAGGAGATCGTGCGAGACCCTCGCGCCGCGCCGCTGCCGGGCGAGGTCGTCGCAGCGCTCACCAGAATTGTGGAGGCGGATTAAAACGGCAAACGCAACGTCGTTGCTTTGTGCCCTATCGTGCCGGAAGAGACACCTGATTGATCTGCACCGCTCCAACTGTCATGCTGAGTTCCCCATGCCGCGAGCGTCATGTCCCCCAGCAAGGAATTCTCTTATGTCATGCTGAGCGGGTCAACAGTTCAATTCCCGTTGCGGCGAGTGTCCAGCGAAGCATCTCGTCTTGGGTGTTTCAAGGCAGCAGGTCGGCAGCACAAGATCGGTCGCGGCGAAATACCAGCGAAGCATCTCGTCTTTGGGAATTTCCTGAAAAGCGGAGTGTGGTGATCTAAAGCTCCGGCGGCGTCGCGATCCACACCCACACGGCGCGTTCCCGCCCCGGGTTCCTCACAAGGTGCGGGGTTCGTGAATGATAGGTGATGCAGTCGCCCGGATTTAGGACGTAGAGCTGATCGGCTACTATGACGTGGAGGATCCCCTTCAGCAGCAACAGGCACTCCTCGCTGTTGTCGTGCGACTTGGGCGCCGGATCACCCACCCCTGGCGCCAGTTCCACCCAGTTCACCTCGAGTTGCCCGCGACCGTAGGGCGTCAGAAGCTCCAGATCGTAAGGATACTTGGGGAGGCGTAGGATCCTGCGCTCATCCGCGCGGATCAGGGATACCGCAGTGTTAACGGATACCGGCGACCCATTCGCCGCAACCTTAAGCCCCGGCGTGAGCAGGTCACCTGGCGCGACCTGCATCTCAGCACTGATTCTTTGGACCAGATCAACCGACAGCCGGGCCAGGCCGCGTTCGAGCTTGCTGAGATAGCTGGGCGTGATCCCAACGCGCGCGGCCAGCGCGCGTGCAGACAGCCCTCGGCTGGATCTCAACAACCTGATGTTGTTTCCGATTGACTGCCGCTTATCCTGTTCCGACATCATGTGCCTCCTGGGTCGTGACGGGGCAATTGTGACACACTCCCGGACCGCCGTCAAATCCATCGTTGGTAGGACTGCGCCAGGATGAGAGGGCCATCCAGCAAGTGGACATAGCATGTCAAGACTCGTTTTTGACAAACTGGAAACATGTGTCATAATAGGAAATATCTCCGACACGACCATCCTTTCACAAGGAGGTAGTTGCTATGTCCACCCCACCCCGCATCGCCGTCTGCGGCGCCGGCAACGCCGGCCTGTCCATCGCCGGCGACTGTGCCTTGAAGGAATTCGAGGTATCTCTCTTCGAGCTTGAGAAACTCGCCGGTCAGATCCGGCCCATCCGGGATGCCGGGGGCATCGAAGTCACCCCAGCCTCCGCCACCACGTCCGGCAAGACCGGCTTCGCCGCGCTGAAATGCGCCACGACCGACCCGGCCGAGGCAGCCGCCGGGGCCGACGTGATCATGATTACCGTCCCCGCGATGTACCACGCCGCGTTCTTCGATGCGTTGGCCCCGCACCTGCGGGACGGCCAGATCATCCTGTTCAACACCTCCTACTGGGCCTGCCTGCGCCACGTTAACCGGCTCAAGACCCTCGGCGCTAAGGTGATCCTGGCCCAATCCAACATCATGCCATATGCCGCGTTCAGGGATGCGGGCAACTCGGTGCACATCAGCCGTTACAAGCGGCGCTTCCGGGTGGCCGCGTTCCCCGGCGCCGCCAGCGAGCACGTCTTCCAGGTGCTCCGACAGATCTACACCCAATACGAGAAAGCCAACAACGTCTTCGAAGTTGATATTGCCTCGGGCGGCAACCCGGCGATGACGGTGCCGATGGTGGTGCCCGTGGCCGGGCCGTACTTCGACCGTTACATGGGCGGCAAACTCTACGCGGACGCGACGGCCATGGGTTCCCGGCTGATGAAGGCCTATGATGCCGACCGGGAAAGGCTGTCGGCCGCGCTCGGCTGCGAGGGCTACGAGACGCAGTTGGCCTACTACACCACGGCGTACGAGGCCACGGGCGACGACATGGCACAGATCATGCGCAAGTCCAATCTGATTGATTGGTGGGCGACAAGCGACTACATCAAGCAGCTCGTGGACGAAGACCTGGTGTACGCCTACGTGCCCATGGTACGCCTGGCCGATGCCATCGGCGTCGAATTGGGGGCCACGAAAGCCATGATCGAAGTCATGGGGGTCATGTTGGGCGTGGACTACTGGGGCCTGGGCGCATCGTTGGCCGACCTGGGGCTTGCCGGACTAAATCTCACGCAGATCAAGCAGTTCATCATGACTGGAGAGCACTAATGAGCCATCTTCCCAATGTCACAATCTGCGGCTGCGGCAGCGGCGGCATGGCCATGGCCGCCGACCTGGCGCTGATGGGGTGCCGGGTCAACCTCTACGAGACGCCAGCGTTCCGGGCCAACCTGGAGCCGATCCGGGCGGCCGGCGGCATCACCCTGACCGGGCTGCCCTTTTTCGGCAAGACGGGGCTGGCGAGGCTAAACGTCATCACGGACGACGCCGCGGAGGCGCTGGCCGGCAGTGAACTGGTCTTCATCAACGTGCCGGCAATGGCGGTGGGGCCGTTCCTGGAGCACCTGGCGCCCCACTTCGCCCGGGGCCAGGTGGTCGTCGTCACCACCAGCTATTGGGCCTCGTTCCGCTACCGCGATCTGCTCCGGGCCACCGGCGCCTTCGACGGAACATATACCTTCGTGGAAATGGTCATCATGCCCTATCTGAGCGGCAAGATCGGGCCGGCCGCGGTGGAGATCGGCAACTGGAAGCGGGCGCTGTACATCTCGGCCTGGCCGGCCGCCGGCAACGGCGCCGCGCTGGCAGCGATCCAGAAGGTCTATCCGCAGACCCGCCTCTGCAAGAACGTCATCGAGCTCAACCTGCGGCCCGGCAACCCCGGCGTCCACGTCCAGATCACCCTGCCCAAGGCGGAGTTCTTCTTCGAGCGGGCGCGCGTCTTCCGGTTCTACGGCGAAGTGTCCATGTGTGCATCCAAGCTGACCGATGCGCACGACGTGGACCGCATGAGGGTGGCCGCGGCCTACGACTGCGTCACCGACACCTGGCCCGACGACTGCCGGGCCATCTACGAGCTGGCGGGCAGCAACCTGTACGAGCAGCACGGCTCACCCACCGACCGCCACGCCCAAAAGTGGAACCAGATCGAGGAGATCGAGCGGCTGTTGGTGGAAGACATCTGCTACTCCTTCATCCCGATGGAAGAGCTGGCCCGCGTCGCCGGCCTGACCACCCCCGTGACCACGGCCATGACCGACCTGACCGCGGTCTTCACCGGCTACGATTACCGGGCAGAGGGCCTGACGCTGGAGAAGCTCGGCCTGGCCGGCATGACCCGCGACCAGATCATCGCCTACGCGACGACCGGCCAACCGCAGGCATGACATCCCCCGCAGAGATGTTGCATGCAACACCTCTACGGAGCCATCGAAACGAGGAGACATGAACGGCCACGAACTCGCAGCTCGCTTCGTCGCCGAGACGCGCTGGGACGCGCTACCAACGGCGGTCCAGCGTAAGGTTCGCATGTGCTTCGCCGACAACCTGGGCGCGACCATTGCCGGCACGCTGACGCAGGTCAGCCGCATCTCGGCCGACTACGCAGTCGAATCCTGGGGCGGAAACCAGGCCACGATCCTGCGGCACGCTCCCGGCCGGGGCTTGCACGGCCTGCGGGCCAGCATGGCCGGGGCCGCGTTCGCCAACGGGAACGCAACCAACGGCCTGGACCTAGACGACAGCGCCCGCTATGCCTACGGTCACGCGGGCGCGCAGATCTTCCCGACCGCGCTGGCGGTGGCCGAGGCGTTGGGCCGCAGCGGCGCGGAACTGCTGACCGCGATGGTAGTGGGCTACGAGGTGGCCCACCGGATCGGCCGCTGCTGGCACGCCTCCCGCGACGTCTACCAGGCGTGTGGGTCGTGGGGCAGCGTGGCGTGTGCGGCCGTGGCCGCCAACCTGATGCGGCTGTCCCCGGAGCAAGCCGGTCATGCGCTGGGCATCGCCGAGTACCACGCGGGCAACATGCCGATGATGCGCGACGCGGCCAGGCCGGGCATGGTCAAGCACGGCATCGGCTGGGCGGCCATGAGCGGGGTGACTGCGGCCGGGCTGGCTGCGCGGGGCTACACCGGCATCCCCACCCTGTTGGCGTTCCCGGAGTATCAGGCGTGGGCGAAGGATTTTGGTGGCCTGGTGGTAGGGGCGGGTCTTCCCGAGAAGTCCCCCGCTCTCGAATTGCCCAGAGAGACCCGCCCCTACATGATGGTCGAGGGCGTCGCCTGGAAACCGGCCCGCTATGCCTGCTGCGGCTGGGCGCACGCGGGCGTCGAGGGCGCTCGCCGGCTGGTGGGCGAGCACACCATCGCCCTAAACGAAATCGCGGGGATCACGGTGGCGGCCAGCCGCAGCACCAAGGGGCTGTTCGAAGGCCTGCCGGCGACCTCCGAGGAGGCGCAGTTCAACCAGGCATGGCCGCTGGCGGCCATGCTGGTGGATGGCGAGATCGGCCCGGCGCAGATGCTGGAGTCGCGACTGTCCGATCCCCGCATCCGCGAGCTGGCCGCAAAAGTAAAAGTGGTCGAGGACGCCGAGATGGATCGGCTGTGCCGGCTCTTCGAGCAGGGCGACCCGGCTGGCCGCTTTGCCAGCGTCGTCACCATCACCCTGTGCGACGGACGCGAGTTCTGCTCCGGGGTGGTGGATGGCGGGCTGCGCTTCCCACAGCCGGGGTGGGATGAGGCGCGCATGGAGGACAAGTTCCGCTGGATGGCCGGTTTCGTGCTGGCCGGTGACCAGATCGATGCGCTGGCTGGCATGCTGTGGCAATTCGAGCAGATGCCCAACGTACAACAGCTCTTTGAGACGCTCGCCAGCGGCTAAGATCAAACCCATACTTCGTGGTAGACTTTCCAGAAAGGAGGACACGCCGACACCGATCGCAGATGACGTCAACCAGCTTCTTCAGATTCACATTCCAGAAGGAGGAAAGCAATGCAACCGTCTCGAAAGTTCAGCCTGATGATTGCGAGCGTGATCATCCTTAGCCTGCTGCTGGGCGCGTGCGCGCAGCAGCCAGCGGCACAACCCGCGCCCGAACCAACGAAGGCGCCGGCTGCAGCCGAGCCTACCCAGGCGCCCGCGGCGCCCTCCAAGTACGGCGGCATCCTCCGCCACGGCTACATCGCACCTACCAACCTTGACCCCGCGTTCCTCAGCTCCATTGCCGACGACGAAATCGGCAAACAGTGGGGCGATTTCCTGGCTTATGTTGACGAAGACAACGCACCGGACATCAACCGCAGCCTCGCAGAGAAGTGGGAGACAAGCGCCGACGGCCTGACCTGGACCTTCAGCCTCCGCAAGGGCGTTAAGTTCCATAACGGCGAAGAACTCAAGGCCACGGACGTCAAGGCCACCTTCGATCGCCTGCGCGATCCGCAGGTCGGCGCGGCAACCGTCGAGCTGTACGGCAACATCGAGGACATCAGCACGCCGGATGACTACACCGTTGTTATGAAGCTCAAGGCCGCCAACCCCGACTTCCTGCTGGATATCGCCGACTACCATGCGCTGATCGTCTGGAGTGGCATCAAGGACCCCCAGAAGGAGTTCATCGGCACCGGCCCCTTCATGATCGAGAAGTACCTGCCCGAGGATCGGCTGACCTTCAAGCGCAACCCAAACTACTGGATGAAGGATGCCGACGGCAATCAGCTCCCCTACCTGGATGGCATGGAGTTCATCTTCATCAGCGACCCGTCGGCCCAGGTTGAGGCCTTGCGCGGCGGGCAGATTGATTACATGCCCTATCTCCCATCCGAGTTCGTGAAAACGGTCAGGGCCGACCCGAATCTGGCAGTGTATGAGAAGCCATCGAACCTGGCCTATGTCATCCGCATGCGCTCGGACCGCAAGCCGTTCGATGACAACAAGGTCCGCCTGGCGTTCAAGGCGGCGACCGATCGCAGCGCGATCCTGGCCGCGGCCTTCGAGGGGCTCGGCGTCACAGGCCGCGACACGCCCTTCGGCCCCGGCTACGGCGACTTCTACCTGGATGTGCCGGAGCCAACGCGCGATGTGGCCAAGGCCAAGGCGCTGCTGGCAGAGGCCGGCTACCCCGATGGCCTCTCCATCACCATGACAACGCAGCAGACGTCCCCCGTGCCGGCGATGGCGACGATCTGGAAAGAGCAGCTCGCCGAAGCGGGCATCAAGATGGAGATCCAGCTCGTGCCGGTAGACGTCTACTACGGCGCCGACAACCTCTGGATGGAGGCCGACCTGGCCATCACCGACTGGGGATCGCGCGCCTATCCGCAGCCCTACCTGGACCTGGCCTACACCTGTGGGGCCAAATGGAACGAGAGCCATTGGTGCGACCAAGAGGTGGATGAGCTGTCCAAACAGGTTGCCAGCGAGCCGGACCGCGCCAAACGCGCCGAGATCTACAAGAAGATCCAGCAGATCTTCATTGACCGCGGCCCGGTGATCATCCCCTTCTTTGCCAACAACCTGTGGGGCGCCAGCGCCAAGCTGAAGGGCCTGAAGCCCACCAGCTACCTGGGCTCCACGCTCGACCTGCGGCCCGTCTACTTCGAGAAGTAGAACCCTCCCGCGTCACTGAGACCTTCGAGGCGTTCCTCTGACCTCGAAGGTCTCGCCAGGGCATCCTTTCAATTTGTAGGGGCGCACCCTTGCGGTCGCCCAGTGGGCAGGCGCAAGGCCATGCCCCTACCCCGGATTATTGAGAGGATACTCGCCAGGTGTCGGTGCTCCGGGCACCCAAGACCTCGGAGAGCGCCAGATCGGAGGCAACGTGCGATGAACGCCAACCATGAAAGCAGAGTCAAGAAACCCGGCCGCCTGGCCGCCACCTTGCGCCGCCTGCGACGTTACCCCGCCACCCTGTTGGGCTTCGCCATCGTCGGCCTTTTCATCCTGCTCGCCATCGTCGGCCCTGCCATCGCACCGTACAAGTACTCCGACCAGGTGCTGGCCGACCGGCTCAAGCCGCCATCCCCGGAGCATCTTCTGGGCACCGATCAGTTCGGCCGCGATATCCTAAGCCGCATCCTGGTGGGGAGCCGCGATGTATTCGTGGTTGCCGGCTCGGGCACGCTGCTGGCCGTGCTGCTCGGCTTGGCCCTGGGCCTCTTCTCCGGCTACTACGGCGGCGTGGTGGATGAAATCGCCATGCGCCTGGTGGATGTCCTGCTGGCCATCCCGCCGCTGATGTTGGCAATGATCATCCTGGCGACGTTGGGCCCGTCGCGCAGCAACGTCATCATGGTCGTGGGGTTCCTGTATATCCCCATGGTCGCGCGCGTCGTCCGCAGCGTCGTGCTGGACCTCAAAACCCGCCAGTTCATCGAGGCCAGCAAGCTGCGCGGCGAAAGCGGCGCCTACATCATGTTCCGCGAGATGTTTCCCAACGTCCTCCCGCCCCTGGCGGTCGAGGCCTCCATGCGTTTCTCGTACGCGATCTTTCTGGTGGCCTCGCTGGGCTTCCTGGGCCTCGGCGTGCAACCCCCTTCCCCCGACTGGGGCTTGATGGTGGGCGAAGCGCGCACCTACTTCACCCAGGCGCAGTGGGTGCTGCTGTTCCCGGCCGGCGCCATCGCCCTGCTGGTGGTGGGCATCGGATTCATGAGCGACGGCTTGCGTCGCATGCTGCTCCCTGGCGGGGTCAGCGGCTGAGGACGGGAGGCAACCATGAGAGCAATCATTGACGCAAGCCGCGAGGCGCCCGGCCTGGTGCTGAACGACCTCACCGTCACCTACGACACCGAGAAGGGCCCGCTGCACACCATCCGCAATGTTTCGCTGCGCATCGCGCCCGGCGAAATCTACGGGCTGGTCGGCGAGTCGGGCTCCGGCAAGACCACCCTGGCCCGCGCAGCGGTGCGCTACCTGCCGGCGAACGGCCGCATCAGCAGCGGCATGGTCCTGCTGGACGGCGAGAACCTACTGGAGCTGTCCCGCCAGCAAGTGCGGCGCATCTGGGGCGCCAGGATCACCATGGTGCATCAGGATCCCAACGCGTCCGTCAACCCCTCGATCGTGATCGGCGAGCAGATCGCGGAAATGGCCCGCATCCACCTGGGCATGAACAAGGGGGACGCCTGGTCCAAAGCAGTCGAGATGCTCAACAAGGTGCGCATGCCCGACGCCGAGACCGTGGCGCGGCGCTACGCGCACCAGCTCAGCGGCGGGCAGCTCCAGCGCGTACTCATCGCCATCGCGCTCACCACCAACCCGCGGCTGTTGATCATGGATGAGCCGACGACCGCGCTGGATGTCACCACCGAGGCCGTGATCCTGGACCTCGTTCGCGATCTGCTGCTCGAATACAAGAGCGCCGTCCTCTACATCACCCACAACCTGGGGGTCGTCGCCCGGCTTTGCGACCGCGTCGGCGTGTTGTACGCGGGCGAGCTGATGGAGCAGGGCTCGGTGCGCCAGGTGTTTAAGCAGATGTTGCATCCCTATACGTTGGGGCTGTTGGGCTGCGTCCCGCGCGTTGACGTGGACAAGCACGATATCGTCCTGAACACGATCCCGGGCTACATCCCCCGACCCGACCACCTGCCGGCTGGCTGCATCTTCGCTCCGCGCTGCCCCATGGCCGAGGACGCGTGCCGGGCCGGCCGGCCGCCCCAAGTGGAGGGCGAGCCGGGGCACGTGACCGCCTGCCGGCGCTGGGAAGCGCTGCGCGCCGCGCCAGAACGGTTCGCCCCGCCGCAACGCGGTCGGGATTACGAGCGCCGGGAAGCGGGATCCGTGATCCTGGAAGCCCGCAACCTGAAGAAATACTTCAAGGTCTCCCGTCTCGGCCTCTCCGCGCTGTGGTCACGCTCGCGGCCCGTGGTGCGCGCGGTTGACGACATGTCGGTGCGGGTGCGCGGCCGGCACACCATGGGCATCGTCGGTGAGAGCGGGTGCGGCAAGACCACCTTCGCCCGCTGCATCGCCGGGCTGGAGGAGGCGTCGGCCGGCGAGATACGTTTGGAAGAGACGAGCCTCCCCTACACAGTCGCCAAACGGCCCAGACCGCTGCTGAAAAAGATCCAAATGGTCTTCCAGAACCCGGACGCCTCTTTGAACCCGCAATTCACCGTGGGCCAGAGCGTGGCCCGGCCCTTGCAGCTCCTGGGCAACCTGCCGCCGGAGAAGATTGCCGAACGGGTGCGCGAGCTGTTCCGCGCCGTCAACCTGCCGGAAGACTACATCGGCCGGCTGCCGCACGAGCTGAGCGGCGGTGAAAAGCAGCGCGTGGCCATCGCCCGGGCGTTCGCCGCCGACCCCGTCCTGATGATCTGCGACGAGCCCATCTCGTCGCTGGATGTGTCGGTGCAGGCCTCGTTGATGAACCTGCTGGTGGAGCTGCAAGAAGCCAAGGGCACCTCCTATCTGTTCATCTCGCACGACCTGGCCGCGGTGCGCCACCTGGCCGACTGGATCGCGGTGGTCTATCTGGGCCGCATCTGGGAAATCGGCTCGGCCCACGACGTGTTTTCGCCCCCGCGGCACCCGTACACCGAGGCGCTGCTGTCAGCGCTGCCCATCCCCGACCCCGATGCCGAACAGGCGCACATCCGCCTGCACGGCAACGTACCCAGCGCGGTGAACATCCCGCCGGGCTGCCGCTTCCACACCCGCTGTCCGCGTAAGATCGGCGCCATCTGCGAAACGCAGGAGCCGCCCTGGCAGGAAGCGCCGAACTGGCATCGCATCTGCTGCCACATCCCGCTGGCCGAGCTGGCCGCGGCGCAAAGCTAAGGAGGATCACATGGCGACCTATCTGCTCCGCCGGCTCGGCTTCATCCTCCTCACCCTGCTGCTGGCGTCCATCGTCATCTTTGCCGCCACGCAGCTCCTGCCCGGTGACGTGGCACAGGTGGTGTTAGGGCAGTTCGCCACACCGGAAGCGGTGGCAAACCTGCGCGAGGAGCTCGGGCTCAACCGGCCCATCTATGTGCAATACGCCGACTGGCTGACGAGCTTCGTGGCCGGCGATTGGGGCGATTCCATGGTCAGCCGCCAGCCCGTGCGGCCGATGATCATGAGCCGGCTGCGCAACTCCGGCATGTTGGCGGCGGTGGCGCTGCTTTTCTACGTGCCGCTCGGCATCCTGCTGGGCGTGATCGCGGCGCTCAACCGAGAGAAGCTGATTGACCAAACCATCGCGGGCATCTCGATGGCGTTCGTCGGGCTGCCCGAGTTCGTCTCCGGCCTGCTGCTGATCAGCATCTTCGCCTTAAAGCTGGCAGTGCTGCCGGCCAACTCGTCCGTTGACCCCGACGCGACCTTCGGCGAAGCGTTTCGGTTCCTCATCCTGCCGGCCATCACGGTGAGCCTGACCAGCCTGGGCTACGTGGCGCGCATGACCCGCGCCAGCACCATTGATGTCCTGCGCACCGATTACGTGCGCGCCGCCGATCTGAAGGGGCTGCCGCGCAGCCAGGTGCTGGTCAGGCACGTGCTGCGCAACTCGCTGCTGCCCACCGTGACAGTGGTGGCGCTGGGCATCGGCTGGCTCATCGGCGGGCTGATCGTCACCGAGACGGTATTTGGCTATCCGGGCCTGGGCCGGCTGCTGATCTACGGCATCCAGCGCCGCGATCTGATCCTGATCCAGGCGTGCAGCATGGTGATCGTGGCGATCTACAGCTTCTCCAACCTGGCCGCCGATCTTCTGTACGGTGTGCTCAACCCGCGCATCCGGGTAGGAAGTTAGCGCGCATGAAAATCACATCCAGCACGAGCCTGACATGAAGTTCGTTCTCCCACACTCCCATACGCACACACAAGGTTAACCCATGTCATTCTCTTCTCAAGCCATCCCATCCTTCTCCCTCTTCTCCTGCGACCAATGCGAGGCGGTGCATAACGCCAGCCTGGAGATCCTGCGGCGCACCGGGGTGCGGATAGACCATCCCCGCGCGCTGGCGCTGCTCCACCAGGCCGAGGCGGTCATCACCGACGACACCCTGGTTCGCTTCCCGGCCGCGCTGGTCGAATGGGCCTTGCAGCAGCCGCCGTCGCGCATCACGCTGTGCAAACGCGGCAGCAGCGAAGTCGCGATCCGCATGGAGGGCCGGGAGGTCGCGTTCGGCCCCGGCTCCGCCTGCCCCAACTACCTGGACCCGGCCACCGGCCAGCACCGCCCCTTCACCGAGGCCGATGTCATTGCCTGCATCCGGCTGGTGGAGGCGCTGCCGGAGCTCGACTTCTGCATGTCCATGGGTCTGCCGTCCGACCTGGACCCGCGCGCGCCTTATCGCGACGAATTCGCCCTGGTGCTGGAGAACACGGCCAAGCCGGTCGTCTTCACCCTGGGCAGCCGGGCCGAGAACGAGGCCATCGTCGCGATGGCCGCTGCGGCCGCGGGCGGCATGGATGCGCTGCGCCTCAACCCGACCCTGGTCGGCTACGGCCAACTCACCACGCCGCTCCTGCACGGGGAGGACGCGGTTGACAAGCTGATCTTCATGGCCGAGGCCGGCCTGCCCATCGTGCATGCCTCATCGCCGATGATGGGCGGCACCGCGCCGATGACGATGGCCGCGGGCCTGGCGTTGGGCAACGCCGAGATGCTCTCCGCGCTGGTGATCCATCAGCTCGTGCACCGCGGCGCGCCGTTCATCCACGGCTGCGGGCTGCACCACATGGACATGCGCACGGCGATCAGCGTCTACGGCGCGCCCGAGTTCGAGTTGGCGCGCGCCGCGGTGACCGAGATGGCGCGCTTCTACAGTCTGCCGCACTTCGGCTACGCCGGGCACAGCGATAGCTGCGTGGTAGATGAGCAAGCCGCGTCAGACGCCACCTCCTCGATCCTGGTGGCGTTGCTCAGCGGCCAGCACCTGGTCCACGACATCGGCTACATCGAGGCCGGGCTGACCGAATCGCCGGAGATGATCGTGCTCTGCGCCGACATCATCGGCCGGCTGCGGCACTTCACCGGGGGGATGGCGCTGGACAGGGATGCATTCGCCCTCGACCTGATCCACGAGATCGGCCCCGGAGGCTCGTACCTTACCACCGAGCACACCCTGCAACATTTCCGCGACCTCTGGCAGCCGACCCTCTTCAGCCGCCAGCGCCTGAACGACTGGGCCAAGCGCGGCAGCAAGCGGTTGGGCGACCGCCTGCGCGAGAAGACCCTCGCGCTGATGGCGCGCGGGCGCGCGCCGGAGCTGCCGGCGAACGTGCTGGCGGAGATCGAGTACCAGCGCAAGCGGCCGGTGAGCTGAGGGATGTCAACTCTTCCAACTCCCCCCGGCCATGGTCCCCCATCTCGATAGCGTCATGCAGGCCGTCAAATGGAGCAGGTGGTCGCGCTGGGTGACGGCCCGCTGACGCCGGGACAGATCGCCGAGAAGCTCCAGGTATCAGCCGAAGAAACCGAGGCGCGGCCGGCGTCCGCGCACCCCCGGCACGTAGTCAACCAAGAGATCAAAGATGGCGTGCCCACCTGCACGCCCGCCACGTTTTACCACCGCCTGGACCCGCTATCCCCGCACGACACTAAGTGCCTATCCGAAAACCTGACTGAGCGCCCTGAGCCCGTCGAACGGTGCGACCTTGCGCAGGCGCCGGTCATTCTTCGACGGGCTCAGAATGACCTCTCGGGGAGTTCTCGGATAGACTCTAAAGTGAAGTGCTGGCCGATCCGCGTGAAGCTGTGATAAAATGCCAACTCGATGAGTTGGTTATTGGAGAGTGCAATGACTGCGCCCGATATCACCGCCGAGTTCATATTGGGAGTAAGCTGGGACGAACTACCAGAGCCGGTGCGCCGCCGGGCAAGGATCTGCCTGATGGATGGCCTGGGGGCGACCTTAGCCGGCACATTGACGCCCATTAGTCGCATCGCCGGGGGATTCGCTGTCGAATCATGGCACGGGGACGCCGCCACTGTTTTCCATCACACGGCAGCGGCGGGGCTGCACGCACTGCGGGCCAGCGCGGCCGGCGCAGCGTTCGCCAACGCCTGCGCCGGCAACGCGCTCGACATTGACGATGATGCCATCTTCACCCGTGGCCACCCCGGCGCGCAACTCATCCCCGCGACGCTCGCCGTGGCCGAGAAAACCGGCGCCAGCGGACGGGATCTGCTGGAAGCGCTGATCATCGGCTACGAGATCGCCATCCGGGCGGGGCGCTGCTGGCATGCCCACCATACTGACTATCAAGCCGATGGATCGTGGGGCTCCGTCGCCTGCGCGGCCGCTGCCGCTCGGCTGCTGCGCCTGAGTCGGGAACAGATCGGTCATGCGTTGGGCATTGCGGAGTACCATGCACCTAACGCGCCGATGATGCGCGACATCGCCCATCCGACCATGGCCAAGCACGCCATCGGATGGGGCGCCATGAACGGCGTCACCTCGGCCGAGTTGGCGCAGCGCGGGTACACCGGCATCCCTACCATCCTAAGTCTCGATCAGTATCGCGAGTGGGTGGCCGACCTGGGCCGCACCTACTGGATGGCCGACTGGGTATTCTATAAGGAGTGGTGCTCCTGCGCGTGGGGGCACCCCGCCTGCGTCGCCGCGTTGGGCCTGGTTGACCGGCACGGTATCGATGTGAACGAGATTTCCCGTCTGCGCGTCTACGGCTTCGATGAGGTCCTCCAACTGCACCAAGGCTACCCGACGACCACCGAAGAAGCCCAGTTCAGCGTCAAGTGGCCGCTAGCCTGCCTCCTGCTCGATCGGGAGCTTGGCCCGAAGCAGATCTTGGAGCATCGCTTCGGTGACCTGCGCGTCCGGGCCTTGTTCGACAAGATCGAGCTGGTCCTGGACCCGGAGATCGACGAGTTGTACAAGGCCGCTCAGGAGATGGATCTGCACATGCATGCCCGCGTTGAGATCACCCTCGCAGACGGCAGTCACTTCGATTCCGGCATCGTCGAACGCGCGGCCGATCGCTACACCGAAACGCAACTGGCTGACAAATTCCGCTGGCTGGTTGGTCATGTCCTACCAGCGAACAAGGCGGAGGCATTGTTGGCGATGCTGGCCGAGTTCGAGCACGCGCCTGACGTGTGCGAACTGGTTGCGGTAGCCTTATAACTGTGCAACGATCCGGAAAACCTTCGTCCATGAAAATCACCTTCCTCCACACCCGGCCACTGGCGCTGGCATTCAAGGAACCGTATCACTGGGCCGGCCGGGTTGACTATGGCGCAGTCAACGTGCTGGTCGAAGTCGGTACCGACGAGGGGATCGCCGGCTACGGCGAGTCCACCGCGGCGCGGCCGGCCGATGGGGTTATGGCCGCGCTGCACGGGATCGCGCCGCTGCTGATCGGCGAGCCGCCGTTCGACATCGAGCGACTGATGCGGCGCTGCCGCTTCCTGGGCGGATTCAATCACGCCCCCCGCTTCGCCAACCTGACGTTGGCCGGGGTGGAGATGGCGCTGTGGGACATCATCGGCAAGGCGGCTGGCCGGCCGGTGCATCAACTCCTGGGCGGGGCATGCCAGGCCGAGGTGGACTACTTCGCCTTTCCGCAGGGCGACACGGCCAAGGATCTGGCCGAGGACGCGCGAGCCGCGGTCGAAGCTGGCTATTCCGTCTTTTATATGAAGGTCGGGCGCGGGGCACGCAAGGACATGGAGAATGTAGAAGCCGTGCGCGCTGCCATCGGTGACCGCAAGCTGCGGCTGGATGCCAATGAGGCGTGGGACGTCCACACCGCGATCACCATGATCAACCGCCTGGCGCGTTTCGAGCCGGAATTCATCGAACAGCCCACGCCCGCGCTCAGCCTGGCCGCGTTGAAGCAGGTCAAGGATGCGGTTCGTATCCCCATCGCGGCCGACCAGAGCGTTTTCACCCTCAACGATGTCTACGAGGTCTGTCGCCAGCAGGCCGCCGACCTGATTGTGCTCTCGTTCCACGAGACCGGCGGACTGTTGGCGTTTAAGAAGGCCGCCGCCATCGCCGAAGCCGCTGGCATCGCCATTTGCCTGCACGGCCAGTCGGTGACCGGTATGACCGACCTGGCCCAGCACCAGGTCGCGCTGACGTTGCCCAACCTGGCCGACGGCAACCAGATCATGCACCAACTGCTGGTCGAGGACGTGCTGGCCGCGCCAGACATCACGCCGCAGCAGGGCAGGCTCAGCGCCACCGCTGCATCTCGCCCCGGCCTGGGCTTCGAGCTGAACTGGGATGCTATCAAGCGTGCTGCAGCGCGTTACTAACGCACCTCACCCTATTTTTCGCGAGTTGACATCTGGCTGGATTTGTGATATTTTGATACATGGTATACCGTTCCAAATAGTGGAACAGGTTCACTCTCTTCCTTCAACGAGTGCCATCAGCCAAGCGCTATGGCGTGGTCATTCGCACAACATTGGCCTGCCAGTCTGCTCTGGCACACAAAAGGAGTTTGACGGTTATGGCGCTCCTTGATGAATTCGTCCGTATCTTCCAGTTGCCCCCTGCGATGGTGCCGCATATTGACTTCGTGGTCCAAGGCCGCGAGATGGAATTGGTGGTCGCCCTGGGTGACGGCCCGCTGACATCCGAACAGATCGCCGAGAAGCTCCGGATATCGCCAGAGGAAACCCAGGTGCTGCTGGCCTCCGCTTACCCTCGTCACGTGATCAACCGGGATACTAAAGATGGCGTGACCACATACACGCCCGCCACCTTTTACCGCCGGCTTGACCCACTCTCCATGTACGAAAACTGGGGCGATGTGCCGGCCGACGCACGGGATGCGGTGATCCAGTGGCAGCTTGAAGAGTTCATTAACATCTGGCTGCCCGTGGTTGAAGAGTTACGCGTTGACCCGGACAAGTACATCCGCATCCCCAACCGCGATGTGCTGCTTTTGGACGAGGCGCTGGCGATGGTGGATGCGGCGACAGAGCACGTGGTGGTGCCCTGCGACTGTCGTGCCATCGTGATGGCCTGCAACCGCCCATCGGAGACGTGCATCCGGTTGGATGAGGGTGCGCGGCGCACCCTGGAGCGCGGCCATGGCCGGCGGTTGACCAAGGACGAAATGAAGGCGCTAGTCGTTAACGCCGACCGCAACGGACTCATGCACACCGGCGACCGCTACTGGCGCGAGCACGGCGGCCTCTTCGGCTTCTGCAACTGCTGCGCCTGCGACTGCTACCCGTTTCGCGGGGGCATCCAACTGGGCATGAGCCACCAGTGGCCGCGCAGCCACTACATCGCCGACCGCGACATGGACAAATGCGAACAGTGCGGCCTGTGCGTGCGGCGCTGCCACTTCGACGCGTTCTATCATGATGGCACGAAAACCGAAGTCAACGGCAAACGGCGCAGGACTGTGCTGTTTGACCCGATGAAGTGTTGGGGCTGCGGGTTGTGCGCGACGACTTGTCCCGACAATGCCATCACCATGAAGCCTTTGGGCACACGCGAGCCGGCCTTGGAAATGTCCGCCGCCCTGGATGCTGAGGCGCTGGCACAAGAAATGGAAAGCTTCTACGAGATGGAACTGCGCAGCAAAGGCGGGACCGCTCTCGCCGCCGAAGGCGAGGCATTTCATGGCTAAAATCATCCCCATCCTGAAAGAAATCACCGAGGCAAACAGCCTGCTGGCGGCATCCTTGCGGGCCGATTTCCGGCAGCGCGACGTCCTGGTGCTGGACATCGTCGCCTCCCCTGGGGCGGGGAAAACCACCCTGCTGGAACGCACCATCGAGCGGCTGAAAGACGAACTGCGTATCGCGGTCATCGAAGGGGATCCCACCAGCACGATTGACGCCGATCGGGTCGAGGCCGCGGGCGTCCCGGCCGTACAAATCAATACTGATGGCGGCTGCCATCTGGAAGCCGGCATGATCCGTGCTGCCCTGGGGCCGGATGGCCTGAGCCTGGATGGCGCCGATGTCATCATCATCGAGAATGTGGGCAACCTGCTGTGCCCCACAGGGTGGGACCTCGGCGAAGACGCCAAAGTCGTAGTCGCCAGCCTACCCGAAGGGGATGACAAGCCGCTGAAATACCCCATGGCATTTCTCGCAGCCCAGGCACTGGTCATCAACAAGATTGACCTGGAGCCGTACATCCCGGCCAAAGCAGCCAGGCTGCGCGCCAATGCCCTGACCGTGAACCCAGACCTGGCCGTATTCGAGGTCTCCTGCCTGACCGGGCAGGGCCTCGATGCCTGGCTGGACTGGATCCGTGGCCGGCTGGCGGACAAGCGAGCCTGATAAGGTTGCGCCGATGCATGAAATGCCGGTGACCCAGGGGATCTTGAACATGGCGCTGGACGCGGCAGCCGGCCGTCGCGTCACCGACATCTATCTTCAGGTGGGCCGGATGGCAGCCATCGTGCCCTCATCGGTTGAGGTGTTTTTTGACCATCTGAGTAAAGGCACCCTGGCTGAAGGCGCCCGGCTGCACTTCGAGACGCTACCGGTTGAGATGACGTGCCTGGATTGCGGACAGGCGGCTGACCTGAGCCAGTGGACCGACGACCGCCCCCAGGTGATCATGGCCCGTGCGATTGCCCGAGGCTGCGCTTGCGGCAGCAAACGCTTACGCGTGAGCGGTGGTGTCAGCTTTGGCATGACACGCATTGAAGTTGAAGAGAACTCTCCCAACGAAGACAGAACGCAGTGAAGGCACTCCCTGGCAGACGCTTCCGCGCAGGGAAAAGGAGGATAGGCCAGTATTTTCTTGGGACTGCTGGATCCACTAAACCGAAGCAATCAGCCGTTACAGCAAACAAGGAGGAATCCCCCATGGCCGAGAAGAAGTCACACGTTCATCCGTACATCCCTGAGCTGCAAGATCTGCACCGCCAGGGCCGGGTCAGCCGCCGGGAGTTCATTCGTCTGGCCGCACTGCTGGGTGTATCGTCCGCCGGCATGGCTACCCTGCTGGCGGGCTGCCAGCCCACAGCACAACCGGCGCCCGCCGCAGCGCAACCCACGCAAGCGCCGGTCGCCGGCAGCGCACCGGCTGCTACCGCAGTCCCGACGGTGAAACGCGGCGGTGAGTTCCGCTTCTCTAACGCAGTGCGCAAACTAACCGACCCCGCCCTCGGCATCTTCACCGAGTACAACACCTGGTGGTTCGTGGCCGAATACCTCGCCGTGACCGGTAACGACAACATCACCCGCCCCTGGTTATTGGAGAAATGGGAAGCCTCCGACGATCTAAAAACCTGGACCTTACACTGTCGCAAGGGCGTCAAATTCAACCACGGCCCCGAATTCACCGCGGATGACGTCGTTTTCAACATCAAACGTTGGCTCGACCCCAACACACAATCCTCGATGTTGGGCCTGATGGGCAGCTACCTCTCACCCAACGACATAGAGAAGGTAGACGACTACACCGTCAAGCTGCACCTGCAGAAAGCACAGGTCGGCGTCCCCGAACACCTCTTCCACAACCCGGCCGCCATCATGCCCAAGGACTTCGAGGGTGACTGGATCAAACAGCCGTACGGCACGGGCATGTTCACCCTGGAGGAGTACATCGTGGACGAGCGCGCCGTGCTCAAGCGCCGAGAGGGCTACTGGCGCAACGGCGTAGACGGCAAAGCCCTGCCCTACGTGGACTCTGTTCGCGTGGTGTACCTCGGCGCAGACCCGGCCCCGGCGGTCGCGGCGCTGCAAGCCGGTGACATTGACGCCATGTTCCTGAACCCGGCGCTGATCGAAGCGCTTCAGGGCAACCCCAACGTCAAGGTCATCAGCCAGACCTCCTCGTTCACCCACGTCATCCGCATGCGCGCGGACAAGGCGCCGTTCGACAACGTCAAGGTGCGCCAGGCCATCAAGTACTGCCAGGACCGGGCGCAAATCCTGGAAGCGACCCAACGCGGCTACGGCGCCATCGGTGAGGATCACCACGTCGCGCCAATCCATCCCGAATACACCCCGATCACGCCGCCGTTCCCGCAGGATCACGCCAAAGCGAAAGCGCTCCTGGCCGAAGCCGGCTTCCCCGATGGCATCACGGTCAGTCTGGCGACCATTGACACCGAGCCTGTGCCGACCATCGCGCAACTTCTTAAACAACAGTGTGAGCCGGCGGGCATAAAGATTGATCTGGCGATGATGCCCTCCAACATGTACTGGGATCAGTGGACGGAGGTAGATTTCGGCATTACCAGTTGGACGCACCGCCCCCTGGCGATCATGACCCTCGGCCTGGCGTATCGCACCGGCGTGCCCTGGAACGAGACCCACTGGTCAAACGCCGAATTTGACACGCTGCTCGAACAAGCCGAAGGCACACTCGATATCGAGACCCGCAAGAAGCTGGTCGGCCGGATGCAGCAGATCCTGCAGGACGAAGGCCCCATCGCAATCCCGCGCTGGAACGCGCAGATCGTAGGGCACAGCAGCCGGGTGCAGAACCTGGGCGTCGCACCCCATGACCACATGATGGCTTACGACGTGTGGATTGATCAGGGCTGATCTGCCACGAGCATCCTGAGCGAAACGGAGCGGCGCTAGCGGAGTGTAGTCGAAGGGTGCGCTCTTCGAGCCAAAGTCACTGCGCATCCCCTTCGACCATGTTGGGGACATGCTTCGACTACGCCGGGAGTCCCTGACCCGGCTCCGCTCAGGATGCTCAACTAGACAAACGAGCATTGCCTGGAGGACGCGCTGATGGAGATCATCAAGACAATCTGCGGCATGTGTGGGGGCGACAACTGCGGCATTGACGTGCACGTCGCCGATGGCCGCATCATCACCATCCGGGGGTCGGCCGAGCATCCGGTGAACCGCGGCAAGGTGTGCCCCCAGGCACGCGCGGCCATCGAGCTGGCGGCTGACCCCACGCGCTTACAGCACCCCCTGCGTCGCGTTGGCGACTCCTGGCAACGCATCACCTGGGACGAGGCCCTGGATATCCTGGCAGATAAGCTGACGGCCCTGAAGGCGACGGACGGGCCGCAAGCGCTGGCGGTGTACCAGGGCCGCGCCCTGTTGCAGTTCATGCGCGACGGTTGGCCGCAGCGGTTCATGAACCTCTACGGCTCACCCAACCTGGTGCGCAACGACCACATGTGTTCCTATCCCTGCATCGTGTCCGAGAAGCTCACCTACGGGCAATCCACCATCTATGGGCCGGATAGCGAGCGGACGGAGTGCATGTTATTATGGGGCTCCAACCCGGCCACCAGCCACATCCCGTTCTTCTGGCAGGATGCCCTCAAGATGAAGCGCCGTGGGGGCAAACTGATCGTCATCGACCCGCGGCGTACGGCCGCTGCTGCCCAGGCGGATATCCATGTACCACTGCGCCCCGGCACCGATGCGGCTTTGGCGCTCGGCCTGCTCAACGTCATCATCACCGAGAAGCTGTACGATGCCGACTTCGTAGCCCGCTGGACGGTGGGATTCGAGCAGCTCACCGCACGCGTGGCCGCGTATCCGCCGGAGGTCATCGCGCCCATCACCGGCGTTCCGCCGGAACTGACGCGCGCCGTCGCCCGGTTGTATGCCACGACGTGGCCAGCCTACCTGGACACCGGCAACGCGCTGGAGCACCATAGCAACTCCTCGCAGATCTTGCGGGCAACCATGATCCTGCGCGCCCTGACCGGCAATCTGGATGTGCCCGGCGGCCACGTCTTGCGCGGCCCAACCCCGCTGGCCGACGTCACCTTGCGCGAGATGCGACCCGCATCTCCGCCGCTGGGCAAGGAGCGCTACCCCATCTTCCTGGAGTACGCGGGCTTCGTGCCGGGCGACAGCCTGCTGGACGCCATCTTGGATGGGGAACCCTACCCCATCAAGGCGCTCATCTTGGCCGGCGGCAACCCGTCGCTTACCTGGCCGAACACGGCGCGGGTCAATGCAGCGTTACGCAAGGTGGACTTCTTAGCCGTCATGGAACTGCACATGACCGCCACCGCTCAGCATGCCGACCTGGTGCTCCCGGCCGCATACAGCCTGGAGAAAACCCAGTTCGTCATGCGCGCAGGACCTTACGGTGCGGATAAACCGCCTTACTACGCGATGTTGACGAAACAAGCCGTGCCAGCAGGCGAACGTCGCACCGATTGGTGGCTCTGGGCCGAATTGGGCCGCCGCCTGGGCTACAGCGCTTACTACCCTTGGCCCGATGAGCGCGCGGCCATTGATCATTTGATCGCACCACTGGGCATTAACGTGGCGGACCTGGAGGCCAATCCGGGTGGCCTGTACGTCGGGCAGCCCCACACCTATCGCGGCTATCTCGACCGGGGCTTCCACACCCCTTCGGGCAAGGTGGAGCTCTACTCCTCCGTGCTGGAAGCAACCGGCTATGACCCGCTCCCCGGTTACACCGAGCCGAACGAGAGCCCGGTCAGCGATCCTGCGCTGGCTGAGCGTTTCCCGCTAGTTCTGAACGCAGGACGCCGTGTTGCGGTCTACACCCACGCGCGGCATCGCGGCCTGCCCAGCCTGCGCCGCGCCGATCCCGAACCGCTGGCCGAGATCCACCCCCGCACCGCGGCCAGATACGGGGTCTCCGACGGCGACTGGGTCGAGGTCGCCAGCCTGCGCGGCAGCATTCGCCTGAAAGCTCACGTCATCGAGGATATCTGGCCGGATGTGGTCAGCCTTCTGCACGGCTGGGAAGAAGCCAACGCCAACGTGCTGACCGACGAACGGCACTGCGACCCGGTGCTGTCGTGCCCACCGCTGCGGGCCGGCCTGTGCAACATCAAGAGGGTGGGCTAATTGCGCAGCGCCAACCGCCGGCAAATCTTCGTCCTCTTTGCCACCATGCTGATGGTCACGGTGGGCTTCGGCATCGTCATCCCCATCATCCCGTTCGTCATCACCGATCTGGGTGGTAGCGGCCGCGACCTGGGGCTGATGGTGGCGACATGGGCGGCCGCGCAGTTCCTCTTCTCCCCCATGTGGGGGGATCTTTCGGATCGCATCGGCCGCAAGCCGGTCATCCTGATCGGCATCGCTGGCACGGTGGTGACCCAGGCCATGTACGGGCTGTCCACGCAACTGTGGATGTTCTTTGTGGCCCGCTTCCTGGCCGGCGCCATCGGCTCGGCCGCCTGGCCCACGGCGATGGCCTACATGGCCGACTCATCATCGGAGCAAGAACGCGGGGGCGCGATGGGGCTGGTCTCCGCGGCGATGTACGGCGGCATGATGGTCGGGCCGGGGATGGCCGGCTGGCTGGCGACCTACTCGCTCTCGCTGCCGTTCTTCGTAGCCGCCGCCCTGACCGCAGTGGTGCTGGTGTTTGCAGTCCTGGTGCTGCCCGAATCGCTGCCGGCGGCGCAACGGAGCGCCAAGCCGGGGCGCAGCCGTAGGCCGCTGGTCTCCGAAATGGTTAGCGCGTTGCGCGGGCCGATGGGCCAGCTCTTCCTGCTCAGCTTCATGCTCACTTTCGGGATGTCACACTTTTGGTCGGTGTTCAGCATGTACGCCATGCGCCGGTTCACCTACACACCCGGCCAGGTAGGCACGGTGATGATGGTGATGGGCCTGGGTTCGGCGATCATGCAAAGTATCGTCGTGGGCCGCCTGGCACGACGGTGGGGAGAGCCCTCGGTCGCGCGAGCAGCTTTGCTATACAGCGCATTCGGCTATGCCGCGATGTTGGCGGCGCGCCAATTCAGCAGCGTTATCCTGGTGACGGCGCTGTTCGTCATGGGCAGCTCGCTGATCATGCCGATGATCTCCAGCATGATCTCGAAGCGAGCCGGCCAGAGTCAGGGCACAGCGCTGGGGTTGAACAACTCCTTCATGAGCCTGGGCCAGGTCATCGGCCCGATCTGGGCCGGCAGCGCGCTAGATATCAACATTGGGTTGCCCTTTGCCAGCGGCGGAGTGATCATGCTGGCGGGGTTTATCATGACGCTGCTGCTGTGGCGCGGGGCATCCTTCCGGCCGCAGCCGGTGACGTAGCAGTGTAACGCAATCCGCTGGATTGCGCACCACAATCCGGCTGATTGTGGTACACCCCATATTGGGAGGCATCCTTGGCAATCGTCGGCAATCGCGCTACAGACAGCGCACTTGCGATACCAACTGCATCAACCCAAACGCACGAGGCTTCCGGCTTCGAGGCGGGCCGGGTCGGCACCATCGCAGTCGCACATTGGGTCCACGACAGCTACACATCGTTCCTGGCGCCGCTGCTCATCATCTTCAGGCAAACGCTGGGCCTATCCAACACCGAAGCCGGCCTGCTCTCCGTCTTCATGCAAGAGGCCTCGCTGCTCCAGCCGGTCATCGGCGGCGTTGCCGATCGGTTCAACGCGCGCTTCTTCGTGATCCTGGCACCGGCGGTCACCGCGTTCGCCATGAGCATGTTGGGCGTGGCACCCAGCTACCTGGCCCTAGCCATCCTGCTGACCATCGCAGGTGTAAGCTCGGCCTGCTTGCACGCGGTCGGGCCGGTCATGACCGGCAACGTCGCGGGCAGGAAGCTGGGCCTGGGCATGAGCATCTGGATGGTGGGTGGAGAGTTCGGCCGCTTCGTCGGCCCGCTGGTGATCGGCGCCACAATCCCTATGATGGGCCAGGCGCGCATGCCGTGGTTGATGATCGGCGGCATCTTGACCTCCGTCGCCTTGTATTTTGCGCTGCCATCCGACCGCCGGAGCATCGGCGGGCTGGCGCGCGGGCGGACTTCGCTGCGCCAGGAGTTGAAGGGCAAGGGCCGGCTGCTCGTACCACTCCTGGGATTCATGGCCGTGCACGTCATCCTGAGCGCAGCCCTGGTCACCTATTTGCCGGTGCTGCTGTATGATGCGGGCGAGAGCTTCTGGCTGGCCAGTGTGGCGCTGTCGGTACTGCAGGCGGCCGGCGTGGTGGGCGCCTTTTTCGGCGGCACGCTGAGCGACCGGCTGGGCCGCCGGATGATGATCTTCCTGTCCATTTTCCCGACCTCGATCTTGATGTTCATCTTCCTGGGCTCCAGCGGCTGGCTGCGCTTCCCCCTGCTGGTGCTGCTGGGGCTGACGTCGCTGTCTATCACGCCGGTGATCATGGCGCTGGTGCAGGAGAGCTTCCCTAACAACCGGGCACTGGCCAATGGGTTCTACATGGCGCTCAGCTTCGTCTTTCGCTCCATCGTCGTCATCGCCGTGGGCCGTGTGGGCGACATCTGGGGCCTGCGCACCGCGTTCGCGGCCGCGGCCGTGGTGCCGCTCATCGCGCTGCCACTGCTGCACTGGCTGCCGGCCAAGAACGCCAGCCAGGCCCAGTTCCCTTGAGGGAGATTTGGAATGACTGAAATCATCATCAGGCGCGTCTCGCTGATGCTGTTGACGATGCTGCTCGTCTCAATGGCGGTCTTTTTCATCAGCGAGGTCGTGCCAGTAGATCCCGCCCGCAACTTCCTGGGCCAGTTCGCCACCGCTGAAACGATCGCAGCCTTCAAGGAGCAGTATGGCTTCAACTGCCCCGCGACCGCGCGCTACCTCATCTGGCTGGCCGGGGATGATTGGATCCCGCCGGCCCGCTCCCTCCTCGGCGAGACAACGTTGCCGCCCGGCTGCACGCCTGAAGGTCTGGATCGCAAGGGGCTGATACGCGGGGATCTCGGTTACTCGCTGCAAAACGGCGCGCCGGTGGCGCAGATCATGTTGCGCCGGGTCAAGAACTCCGCGATCCTGGCCGGCATCGCTTTCGTTCTTATCATGCCCCTCTCGCTGTTGCTGGGTCTCTGGGCAGGGCTGAAGGAGAACAAACTGGCCGATCGCTTGATCACGCTGGTCAGCCTGATCACCACATCCACGCCCTCCTTCGCCCTGGGCGTAATCTTGGTGGTTATCTTCGCCATCCAGCTCAAGTTGCTGCCCGGCATCAGCGCGCTGACCACGGAGAGTTCCATCCTTCAAAGCCCGTTGAAGCTGATCATGCCCATCACGGTTCTCTTCTTTGCCGAAGCAGGCTACGTGGCCCGCATGACGCGCGCCAGCATGGTTGAGGTCATGGCGACACCCTACATCCGCACGGCGATCTTGAAGGGCTTGCCGTACCGTGAGGTGGTCTTCAAGCATGCGCTCAAAAACGCGCTGCTGGCCCCTATCACGGTGATCCTGCTGCACATCAGTTGGCTCATCGGCGGCATCGTGGTGGTGGAGACGTTGTTCGGGTTCCCCGGCCTGGGTTCGATGCTGCTCCAGGCGTCGCTCAACAAGGACGTGTACATGATCGAAGCGGGCGCGCTCTTTATGACGTTCATCGCCACGTCCACACAGCTTGCGGCCGACTTCGTTTACATCTACCTGAACCCGCGCATTCGGTACTCGTGAGGGAGGTGTGCTCATGACTGCATCAACACAAGGTCTCGGCCGCGGCGTCCAGGGCAAGCCGAGCATCCGTATCCGAGGCGCATGGACTGAACTGCGCGTCGGCCCCCTGGCCTTCATGAACTATCGCTCCGCGGCCATCGGGTTTTGGATTGTGGTCTTCTGGATCGTGATCAGTTTCCTGGCGCCGGTGCTGGCGCCGCACCCGCCCAACGCGATCGTCGGCAGCTTGAACCGCCCCCCCTCGGCCGCGCACTTGATGGGCACCGACAACCTGGGGCGAGATGTGCTGAGCCGGCTGCTGTACGGCAGCCAACCGATCCTGCTGCTGGCGCCGCTGTCGGTGATCTGCGCGTCGGTGATCGGCATCACATTAGGCCTGGTGGCTGGCTACTTCGGCGGCGTGCTGGACGATATCCTGATGCGTCTGTTGGATGCGACGATGGCCTTCCCCACCCTACTGCTGTACATGATCATCATCGCCGCGGTGGGGCCATCAAGGGTCAACGTAGTTGTAGCAATCACGGTCGGCGGCTTCCCCGGCGTGGCGCGCCTGGTGCGCAGCCTGGTGTTGGAGGTCCGCACCCGCGAATTCGTGCAGGCTGCCCGCTTGCGGGGAGAATCCGCGCTCTACATCATGTTTCGCGAGATCCTGCCTAACTGCCTCGGGCCGGTCATCATCGATGCGTGCCTGCGGGTGGGCTACGCCGCCATCGCCATCGGGACCCTCGGCTTCCTGGGCCTCGGCCTACCGCCGCCCGATCCCGACTGGGGACGCATGGTGGCGGAAGGGCGCATCTGGATGATCACGGCGCCGTGGATCGCACTCTTCCCATCGCTGGCGATCTCGAGCCTGGTGGTGGCGCTGAATCTGTTTGCCGACGGGGTCAACGCGGCGTCGAGAAGATATTGATAGGCAATACCATAGAAGGTGCTGTTTTCACCCGAGAGCTCTGTCAGGTTAGTTTCTGTCACTCTGAGCGGGTCTGCGGCTCAAAGCTAGTGACAGCTCAAAGCCAGCGAAGAGTCTCGTCTGGCCGCCAGAGATGCTTCGGCCTGATCAATTGAGCCGGTCACTACCGGTTAGGGATTCGGCCTCAGCATGACAGAATTCAGCATGGCAGCTAATGGACAAGGATAGGACTATGAAGACAGGCAACGCGGTTACTGATGAGATTGTGCTCCAGGTCGAGGACCTGTCCGTCACCTACACCACCCGGCGAGGTGACGTGCCCGCGGTGCGCAACGTATCGTTCGCTGTGAAACGCGGGGAGGCAGTGGGGTTAGTGGGTGAATCGGGTTGCGGCAAGACGACGACGGCCCTGGCCGTCATGGCCTACCTGGGCGCCAACGCCCGGGTTTCCAGCGGCAACATCCGCTTTGAGGGCCGCAACATCCTGGAGATGGCAGATGACGAGTTACGCAGCATCCGCGGCAACCGCATCGCCATGGTCTACCAGGACCCCATGACCACCCTCAACCCCTGCCTGACCATCGGCCAACAGTTGACCGAGGTGCTGACAACGCACCAACCCCTGACCGAGAAGCAGGCCCACGCCCACACGATCGAAATCCTGCAAAAGGTCAACATGGCGGACGCCGAAGAGATCATGAAGCGCTATCCGCACCAGATCTCTGGCGGGCAGCAGCAGCGCGTGGTCATTGCCATGGCACTGCTGTGTAACCCAAGCCTGCTGGTGATGGATGAACCAACCACGGCGCTGGACGTGACGGTTGCCGCCACAGTGCTCGATCTGATCGAAGTGCTGCGTAAAGAATTCGATTCGGCTATCCTGTACATCAGCCACAATCTGGGGGTCGTCGCCCGCGTATGTGATCGGGTGGCAGTCATGTATGCCGGAGAGTTGGTGGAGCTGGCGCCGGTGAATGACATCTTTCTGCGGCCCAACCACCCCTACACCAAGAGCCTGCTCCGCTGCGTGCCCACCCTCACCGCGGGCAAGGAAGCGGTCAAGCTGACGCCGATCCCCGGCCAGGTGCCTTCTCCCAACCACCTCCCGGCTGGTTGTGTGTTCGAACCGCGCTGCGGCTACAGCGACGATGATCACTGCCAACTTGTGCGGCCAAGCCTGGATCGGGTTGACCTCCAACGCAGTGTGCGCTGTCACCGCTGGCAGATCGTGGCCACAAGCGAACCCGAAACCCATGAGGCTGAGACCCCCACCGACGCAACGGTGGAGGTGCGGCAGATCGCGGCCGCGGATCAGGACCTGCTGAAGCTGAACGGCGTGAAGACCCATTACGTCACGAAGATGCCGTGGTGGAAGAAGCTGATCACCCACCGCGAAGAGCGGCGCGTCCGGGCAGTGGACAACATCAGCTTCAACGTCAGGCCCGGCAGCATCATCGGGGTCGTAGGCGAGAGCGGTTCGGGCAAGACATCGCTGGCAAAGACCGTGGCCGGCCTGGTGGCGCCCACCGACGGCAAGATGGAATTTCTGGGCGTGGACGTGACCAAGGTGGTAGAAAAACGCAACAAGGTCGTGTTGCGCGAGCTGCAGATGGTCTTCCAAAACCCGGACTCCACGCTGAACCCCACGCAGACGGTGCGCCAGATCATCGCGCGGCCGCTAGAAATATCTAAGACGGCGCCGAAATCGGAGATCCAGGCCGAGATCCTGCGGCTGCTCTACGCGGTCAAGCTGAACGAAACTTATTTGGATCGCAAGCCGCGCCAATTGAGCGGCGGCGAAAAGCAGCGGGTCGCCATCGCGCGCGCGTTTGCCTCCCGGCCCGAGCTGGTGCTGTGCGATGAGCCGGTCTCAGCCCTGGATGTCTCTGTGCAGAGCTCGGTTCTCAACCTTCTGCTGCAGATCCAGCAAAACTATGGCGCCAGCCTGATCTTTATCTCCCATGATCTGAGCGTGGTGCGCTACCTGTGCGACTACATCATGGTGATGTACCTGGGCAAGGCTGTGGAGTTCGGGCCGAGCGAGCAGATCTTCCAGCCGCCTTATCATCCTTACACCGAGGCGCTGCTCTCGGCGGTGCCGGTGCCCGACCCTACCGCTCAACAGACGCGCATCCGCCTGAAGGGCACAATCCCCAGCGCGCTCAACCCGCCCAGCGGCTGCCGATTCCACACCCGTTGCCCGCGCAAAGGGGGTGAGACGTGCGAGAAGTGCGAACCTGAGCCGCAGTTCGGCCCCGATGGCCTGGTGATCTACTGCCACACGCCGCTGGAACGGTTGGCACAGGTAGAGCCGGTGATTCACGAAGCGCGGCTGCGAGGATCAGCATAAGAAGACCCTCGCCTGGCGGCTGAGGGCCAAGGAGTTCCTTCATGCAGCTCAACAACAACACTGCGACTGGCCGCGCCTTCGGGTTTCACACCCTCGCCGCCAACCAGATCGAGCGGCTGCACGCGGCCAGTCTGGAAATCCTGGCCCGGACCGGGGTCCGGTTTCACTGCCCTGAGGCCCTCGATCTCTTCCGGCGCGGCGGCGCGACCGTCGAAGGCGACCTGGTGCGCATCCCTGAGCGGCTGGTTGCCTGGGCGTTGAACGTCGCGCCCCGGAACATCACACTCTACAACCGCAACGGAGTACCGGCCCTTGAGGTAGGCGGCTACCGCAGCTACTACGGCCCCGGGTCGGACTGCGCATCCATCTACGATCTGGACACCGGCGCGCATCGCCGCGCGACCCTGGCCGATGTCGCGACCGGGGTCCGCCTGGTGGACGCGCTCCCCAACCTCGATTTCGCCATGTCCATGTTCCAACCCTGCGACGCGCCGGAGCGCAGCTACGAGATCCACCAGATGGCGATCATGTTGCAGGAGACGCGCAAACCCATCGTTTTCGTGGGGCTGGCCGCCGAGAGCACGATCTACGCACTGGAGCTGGCGGCGGCGGTTACAGGCGGCATGGCGGCGCTGGCTCGCCGGCCTTTCGTCATCAACTACATCAACCCCGCAGCCGCGCTGCGCCACAATCAGGAGGCCGTCGAGCGGCTGCTATACGCCGCGACGCGGAACATCCCCAGCATCTACCTGCCCGGCGTGGCCGCCGGCATGAGCGCGCCCATGACGCGCGCGGGCGCGATGGCATTAGGCAACGCGGGCCAGCTTGCGGGGCTGGTCCTCGCGCAGCTCAAGCGCGAGGGCTCCCCTTTCATCCGATCGGGCGCGGGCGGCGGCACGGTGGACATGCGCACCATGGTCAGCTCCTATGCCGCGCCCGACGGCGGCCCGTTCGGCTGGGCAGTCGCCCATCATTATGACCTGCCCACTTTCGGCATGGGCGGCTGCAGCGATGCCAAGATCTTCGACGCGCAGGCCGCGGCCGAGGCGGCGCTCTCCCTGTTCACCAATACGCTGGGCGGCGCCAACCTGATCCACGACATCGGCTATCTGGACTGCGCCATGACCGGGTCGCTGGAGCTGGTGGCGTTCTGCGACGAGGTCATCGGTTGGATCAAACGCTACTTCGCCGGGTTGGAGATCAGCGATGAAACTCTGGCCCTGGACGTGATTCACCAGGTCGGCCCGAACGGCAACTTCCTGGACACACCGCACACGGCGCAGCACTGCCGCCAGCAGTGGCGGCCCCCGCTGGCCGATCGACAGGACTTCCGCAGTTGGGCTCAGGCCGGGAGCAAAACCCTGCAGGAACGCGCCACGCGCAGGGTGGTCGCGATCTTGGAGAACCATCAGCGCGACCCGCTGCCGTCCGACGTCGTTGCCGCGCTCGGCGCCATCGTGGCGCGCGCCGACGCTGATCCATCCTTCGCTTCGGCCAATTAGCACCCCTTTCACCTCCAGGAGACGCCTGATGGCGAGCTGGAACCCGGCCCTGTATCTCAAATACGAAGACGAACGTACCCAGCCATCCCGCGACCTGGTGGCGCGCATCGGCATAGCGGCGCCGGCGCGTGTCGTTGACATCGGCTGTGGGCCGGGCAACAGCACACGCATCCTGCACGAGCGCTGGCCGTCCGCCGACATCGTGGGGCTGGACAGCTCGCCGGAGATGATCACCAGGGCCCGCCAGGCGTATCCCGAAGGGAACTGGCTGCTGGCTGATGCCGCCAAATGGGAAAGCGACGTCAAATACGACATCGTCTTTTCCAACGCGACGCTACAGTGGATTCCCGGACACGAGACGCTGCTCAAGCGGCTGTTCGATCACGTGAACGAAGATGGCGCGTTGGCCGTCCAGATTCCGGCCAACGCCGACTCGCCCCTGCATCAGGCGATGTTACAAGTAGCCCGACGGACGGAATGGGCGGGAGCGCTGGCACGCAACATACGGGCCTTGGGCTACTACGACACCGGGTTCTACTACGATCAACTGTCAGCACTCTCGAACCGGGTGGCCCTCTGGCACACGATCTACTATCACGTCATGGCCGATCATCAAGACTTGATTGACTGGTATGCCAGCACAGGGATGCGGCCCTACCTGGAGCAACTGGCAACCGATAACGAGCGCCGCGCATTTCAGGCGCAGGTGCGGGAGACATGCCGTCCAGGCTACCCTGCGCAGCAGGATGGCAAGATTCTCTTTCCGTTCAAGCGGCTGTTTTTCATCGCCTACAATACAAGGTGACCATGATGCTCTCATCACAAGCTGTTCCCCAATTCTCACTCTTCACCTGCGACCAATGTGAGGCCGTGCATCACGCCAGCCTGGAAATCCTGCGCCGCACCGGCGTGCGGGTGGATCATCCCCGCGCGTTGGCGCTGCTGCGGGAGACCGATGCGGTCATCAGCGATGGCAACCTGGTGCGCTTCCCGGCCGGCCTGGTCGAGTGGGCGCTGACGGGGCCGCCCTCGCGCATCGCGCTGTGCAAGCGCGGGGGCAGCGAGGTCGCGATCCGCATGGAGGGCCGCGAGGTGGCGTTCGGCACCGGCTCCGCCTGCCCCAACTACCTTGACCCGGCCAGCGGCCAGCACCGCCCATTCACCGAGGCCGACATCATCGCCTGCGTCCGGCTGGTGGAGGCGCTGCCTGAACTGGATTTCTGCATGTCCATGGGGCTGCCGTCCGACCTCGACCCGCGTGCGCCCTACCGCGATGAGTTCGCGCTGATGCTGGAAAACACCACCAAGCCGGTCGTCTTTACCCTGGGCAGCCGGGCTGAGAACGAAGCGATCGTGGCAATGGCGGCCGCGGCGGCCGGCGGCGAGGACGCGCTGCGCCTCAACCCGACCCTGTTGGGCTACGGCCAGCCCACCACGCCACTGCTCCACGGGGAAGATTCCACCGACAAGCTCATCTTCATGGCCGAAGCGGGCCTGCCCATCGTGCACCAGGCGTCGCCCATGATGGGCGGCAGCGCGCCTATGACGATGGCCGCGGCCTTGGCCCTGGGCAACGCCGAGCTCCTGTCGGGCCTGGTGATCCACCAGCTCGTGCGCCGCGGCGCGCCGTTCGTTTACGGCTGCGGGCTGCACCACATGGACATGCGCACCACCATCGCCGTCTACGGCGCGCCGGAATTCGAACTGGCGCGCGCCGCTGTCACTGAAATGGCGCGTTACTACAACCTGCCGCATTACGGCTACGCAGGCTACACCGATAGCTGCGTGGTAGACGAACAGGCCGCGTCCGATGCCACCTCCTCGATCCTGGTCGCGCTGCTCAGCGGCCAGCACCTGGTGCATGACATCGGCTATGTCGAGGCCGGCCTGACTGAATCGCCGGAGATGATCGTGCTCTGCGCCGACATCATCGGCCGGCTGCGGCATTTCACGGGTGGTATAACACTAAATCGCGACGCGTTCGCCCTCGACCTGATCCACGAGATCGGCCCCGGCGGCTCGTACCTAACCACCGAACACACCCTGAACCACTTTCGGGACTTCTGGCAGCCGACCCTCTACAGCCGCCTGCGCCTGAACGACTGGGCCAAGCGCGGCAGCAAGCGATTGGGCGACCGCCTCCGGGAGAAGACCCTCGCGCTGATGGCACGCGCCCGCACACCGGAACTGCCTGCAAACGTGCTGGCGGAGATTGAGTACATCCGCCAGCAGCCGTTAAGCTGAGAATAGCAGCCCCTTGTCACCCTAAGCGGGTCTACGGCTCAACGCAATTGACAACTCAAAGTCAGCGAAGAGCCTGCCCTGAGCGCAGCCGAAGGGGTCTTGTCGGTTGCGCTGAGATCCTTCGCTGGTGGCTCGTCGTTACTGACCCTGGGTGGTCAACCCGCTCAGGATGACATGCTCGACGGCTGGTGTGAACAATTGAGTTAACAGATGCCAACCCAAACCATCGCCCTCCCCCGCCTCGCCATGCTGGACCGCCAGCAGTGCGAGATTATCCACGACGCCTCGCTGGAGATCCTACGGCGCACCGGGGTGCGCGTGCACCACGCGGGCGCGTTGAGGCTGTTACGCGGCGCCGGTGCGCGCATCACGGACGAAAACCTGGCCCAGATGCCCGCTGACCTGGTCGAGTGGGCCCTGCGCCAGGCGCCGCCAGCCATCACGCTCTGCCGCCGCGGTACCAGCAAGCCGGTGATGCGGCTGGAAGCAGATAACGTTTACTACGGCCCCGGCTCCGATTGCCCCCACTACCTGGACCCGCACACCAGCCAGCGCCGCCTCTTCACCCAAGCCGACCTGGTGGCTTGTATTCGCCTGGTGGACGCCCTGCCCGAGCTCCAATTTTGCATGAGCATGGGCATCCCGGCCGATACAGGGTTGACCAGCCCCTACCGGCTGCAATTCGCCCTCATGCTAGAACACACTGCTAAGCCCATCGTCTTCGTCTGCGACGACGCGGCCGATTGCGAAGCCATCACGGCGATGGCAGCCGCGGCAGCCGGCGGCATGGCCGAGCTGCGCCTGAACCCGACGCTGCTGCTCTACTCGGAACCGACAACGCCGCTGGTGCACACCGAAACTGCCACCGGCAAGCTGCTCTTCATGGCCGAACATGGCCTGCCGGTAGTTCACTCCCCCGCGCCGATGATGGGCGGCGCCGCGCCGGTGACGCTGGCCGGTGGGTTGGCGCTGGGCAATGCCGAAGTACTCTCCAGCCTGGTGATCCACCAGCTTCAGCGGCCGGGCGCGCCTTTCGTCTACGGCGTGCAGGCCCATCACCTGGACATGCGCACCACCATCTCCGTGTACGGCGCGCCGGAGTACGAGCTGGCGCGCGTCGCCTCGGCCGAGCTGGGCCGCTTCTACGGGCTGCCGATCTGGGGCAACGCCGGCATGTCCGACAGCCCGGTGCTGGATGCGCAAGCGGCCGTGGACGCCGCGTTCTCTATCCAGGTGGCGCGGCTCACCGGCACGCACCTGGCGCACGACGTGGGCTATCTCGAAGCGGGGCTGACCACCTCGCCGGAGATGATCGTGCTGTGCGCCGAGATCATCGCGATGGTGGACTCTTTTGCCAGTGGGCTGCGGTTGGACGCGGAATCGTTGGCGCTGGAGGTCATCCATGCAGTGGGGCCGGGCGGCAGTTTCCTGGCCCACGACCACACCCTGCGCCACTTCCGCGAGGTCTGGCAGCCGGGCCTGTTCAACCGGCGGCGGACGGCGGACTGGCTGAAACGGGGCGGGCTCAGCCTGGACGCGCGGCTGCGGGACAAGACGATCGCTCTGATGGAGGCAGCGCGCCCTTAAACGCCGAATCTGCCGACAGGCCTGTCGGCAGATTCGGCGTACATCAACGGGCAACCTCCACCAGGATCGCCTCGATCTGCGCGGCGACGACAGGATCCAGCGGCGTGGGCCGATGGGTCTTCAGGATCTTGCGGGCCTTGCGCATGACCCGCTCGGCGGTGTCCAGGCCGCCCGCCTGTTCCCACAGCACATGGGGCGCGCGGTCGAGCACCGAAGGGACCCAGATCTCCTGTCGTGCGCGGCTCACCGAGCGAGGCTGGTCCACGAAGGAGCCGCCCGGCCCCACCGCGGCGATCAGGTCGAGCATGATCGTCTCGGCGTTGACCTCGACCCCGCGCAGGATCCGCTTCGCCATGCCGATGATCTCGTCGGTCAGCACCAGCATCCCCAACGAGCCGATGTCCGCGCAGTCCAGAAACCCCACGTCGTGCACCAGCGCCGGGCCGCTGAGCGCGGCCATGAGCACCTGGAGGGCCGCCTCCAGCCCGGCCTGCGCGTCCACCAGCTTGCTTTCGGTGGCGCCGGCGGTGCCCATGAAAGGCAAGTGCAGATAACGCGCCACGTCGGCGGCCGCTGCGCTATACAAGCTCATCTCCGGCGAGCCGTAGGCCGGCCGCAGCGTGCGCATGTCCATCGCCGAGAGCACCGAGCCGACGGCCATCGCCGCGCCGCGCTGCTTGAGCTGCACGATGGTCAGCCCGCTGAGCGCGACGGCCAGGTGCAGCACCAGCCCACTCGCGCCGGTGACGGGGGACTCCAGCCCCACGGTCGGGCCGCCCAGGTAGACCACCGGGATGCCGTAGGAGGCGGCCAGCAGCACGTTGGCCAGGTCTTCGTCGGTGTGGCGCAGGGGGGACGGGTAGGTGGAGAAGAGCGCAAACAGCGGCCGCTCCCGCAAAGCCTGCTCGCCGCCCGCCACGGCTGCGGCCATGCGCACCTGCGCGGCCACGTTCGCAGGTTTGTGCGCCCACGACAGGATCGGCTTGCCGGTGTTGGCCAGCAGCTCTGCGAACTCGTAGACCGAGGCCAGGTCCGCCTGGACATCGCTGATCAGCGCCAGGCCCATCACGTAGTCAATGCCGGGTAGCGCATCGGCCACGCGGGCAGTCATGGCGGGATCCCCCCGGCGAGAAGGCCGGCGTTTGCCGGTGTCGGGGTCAACGAAATAGGTGTTGGTGAGGCCGGGGCCGAAGTGGACGCGATCGGGCGCCACCCGCATCTCGCGGCCAGGATCGCGGCCCCACACAGTGAACGCGAGCGGCACGGAGGCCAGCGCGTTCTTTACCAGGTGCGGCGCCAATCTGACGCGCGTGCCATCCACCCGCGCACCGGCCCCACGCAGCAGCTCGCGCGCCTCCGCGTTGGCCACCTCCACGCCGATTTGATCCAGGCAGTCGAGTGCGGCCAGATAGATGGCATGGCACTGCGCGTCGGTCAGCACGCGAAAGGTCGGCGTGCCGCGGTCAGAATAGTTGGTCTGGATCATAATCACCTCATTACCAGACGCTTGCCAGGATCTCCTGCAAGCGCGCCTTCGTCTCCGGCGCCAGCGGCTTGGGCCGATGGTCCTTGATGATCTTGTTGACCCTGGCCGTCAACCGTTGACCCAGGGTTATGCTGCCTGTGGCCTCCCAGTTGGGGCGGATCTTGCGGTCCAGCAGCTTGGGGAACCAGAACTCACGGTAGTGGCCGCGGGTGGCGTCACTGTCCAGGAAGTGGCCGCCCGGCCCGACCCGGTCCAGTTCATCCACCAGCAGCGTCCGTTCGCTCACCTCGATCCCCTTCATCAGGTGATCGGCCATGGCGACCAGCTCGTCGGTCAGGACGATCATCTCGAACGAGCAGGTCAGCCCGCTCTCCATGTAGCCGACGTCGTGGATCAGATTGGCGCCGGTGAGCTTCGCCATGAGCACCGAGAGCATCGCCTCGGCCGCGGCCTGCTCATCCATCACCTTGGCGTCGGAGCAGCCGGCGTACCCCCAGGTGGGGATGCCGTACCGCCGGCCCAACTGCGCGATGGCGGCCTTAGTGAGCTGGAACTCCGGCGAGGCGTAGCAGATCTGCATGGAGCCCATGTCCATGTGGTGCAGGCCGGCGCCGAAGACGAACGGCGCGCCCGGCCGGCGCAACTGGTGCACCACCAGGCTGCTGAAGATCTCAGCCAGCGACATCACCAGGCCACCGGCCATGGTGATGGGCGCGGTGGCGCCCATCTGCGGGCCGGGCGAGTGCACCACGGGCAGGCGATAGTCGGCCATCAGCAGCAGCTTGTCAATCGCGGTCTCCGACTGCTTCAGCGGCGAGCTGGGCTCGGAGTAGAGCAGGATATGCTGCTGCTCGGCCAGCGCCTCATAGCCGCCGGCCACGGCCGCGGCCATGTCAATAGCCCGCTGGCAGCTCGCCCGATCGTTGGTGACGAAGACCAGCGGCTTGGTAGTGTGTTCCAGCATCAGCGCCATCTGCGCGTCGTAGGTGGCGTGCGCGGGCACATCGGCCGGGATGCCCATGGACATGACAAAGCCGATATTGGGCAGGACGTCGCACAGGTGGTAGCCGGCAATCAGGTCCGCCTGGGTGAACGGCCGGTGCGCGCCGGTGACAGGATCGAGCAGGTTCAAACAGTCGGAGCCCGTGCCGAAGTTGACCTTCGTGCCCTCAAGGAACACAGCGGGCGCGCCGTCGCGATCGCACATGATGACGCGGCTGGGGATGGTGGCGATGGCATCCTCGACCATCGCCGCGGTGAACTTGACCAGGTTGCCATCGGAGACAAAAGCACCGGCCCCGCGCAGCATCTCGACCGCACCGGCGTGGTAGAAACGAATGCCGGTGCGGCGGAGCGTCTCCAGCGCGGCGAAATGCAGATCCTGCATCTGTGAATCGGACAAGACTGCAAACTGAGGGGAGATAAACGATATGGAATTAGCTGTTCTCATGAAGTAACCTCTATGATAAGTTTCCAGGCTTGATCGCCGGTAAATCAGACATGCCCGTAGTAATCCCGGTGCACGGCCACCGAATACGCGTAATCGAGCAACGTGCCCCAACTGAAGAGCGGGATGTCAATCTCCCGCTGCAGCGCGCGGGCAAAAGGCGGGAAGCCGGTGCATTCCAACACCATCGCGCCCATCGATGGGTAGCGGCGGTAGAAGTCCACGGCCACGCCGACAAATTCCGCTTCAGCTTTGGCGTAGTCCGCGGCCGGCGGATCGGTGCGGAGCCCACCTGTCCAGAGGTGGTTGAACTCAACGCACCGCCCGGCATCCAGCGCGCCGCCCACCACGTAATTGCTGCCGATCGCCACCCCGACTGAGCGCAGATGCCGCTCGGTCAAGTAACACTCTTCGGCCATCAAGATGCCCACCACCCGATCGGAGCCGATCAATTGCTGCGCAAGGGTGACCTGAAGCAGGCTGGATGTGAAAACCGGAACCTGCACCGCGGCAGCGACTTCGCGCTGGAAGTAGGCGAAGTAGCCGCACTCGGCCGCGATGGCCCGGCAGCCCATGCGCTCCAGGCGCTGCGCAGCGCGCACGACCGGCGCCAGACAGGGCGACTTGTCCTCGGCCACAACCAGGGCGTGAATATCCACCCCCTCGGCGACCTCGTACTGGATCGGAAAGGGGTAACCGCTGGCGTTGCGCACGTCGCCAGGGAAGCCGGGGTAGACGTCGTCCAGCAGGATGATGCCCAGCCCCATGCCGTAAGCCCGCCGGTCAGGCCGGGCGCGAATGGTGCGGATGCCGTGATCACGTTCCTGGTGATACATATTCGACCTCTGAATCCGAATTTGGAACGCGGACGAGCGCGGACAAGCGCGGATTCTTTTTTAGATGCTTCCGCGTTCTTCCGCGTTTATCCGCGTCCAATCTTAAAGCGTCCCATTATCATGCCATCCCTAACGCCTGTTCCAGATCGGCGATGATGTCCGCCACATCCTCCAGGCCGACCGAAAGACGGATCAGGCCGTCGTCAATGCCCGCCCGGTCGCGCTCTTCCTGGGTCATATGCTCGTGGGTGATGGTCCGCGGGTGCATGCAGACGGTGCGGCTGGTGCCGAAGGTGACCGCGTGGATGATCAGCTTGAAGCTGTCCACCATGCGCGCCGCGGCCGGGATGCCGCCCCGCACCACGAAGGACAACATGCCGCCGGCCGCACTCATCTGCTGCTGCGCCAGGTCGCGCTGGGGATGGTCCGGCAGGCCGGGGTAGTTAACCCGCGCGACCTTGGGATGGGCGGCCAGGTATTCGGCGACGGCCTCCGCGTTGGTGCTGTGTTTCAACATGCGCAGCGACAGTGTTTCAAGATACTGCACCGCCAGCCAGGAGTCGAAAGGCTGCATGGTGGAGCCCACGAACTCGGTGGTGTTCCAGCGGATATCCTCGGTGAGCGATTCCGGCCCCACGATGGCGCCGCCCAGGATGGTGGCGTTGCCGGCCAGGAACTTGGTGACCGAGAGCAAGACGATATCGGCGCCCAGCTTCATCGGCTGCTGGAGCGCGGCCGTGGCCGTGGTGTTGTCCACCAGCAGCGGCACCCCGCGGGCGTGCGCCACATCGGCGACAGCCGCGATATCGGTGATGAAAAGCACCGGGTTTGAGGGCGTCTCCACCCAGACGAGCTTCGTGCGCGCATCTATGGCGCGATCCCACGCGGCCGGGTCGGCGGGGTCGGCCACGAAATGGAACTGGATGCCGCACCGCTCCGGTAAGAGGGTCGCGGCCTGCTTGTAGCCCTCGCCGAAGGTATTGAGCGAGGTGACGACGTTGTCGCCGGGCCGGGCGATGGTAAAGATCAGGTTGAACAACGCCTGCGAGCCTGACCCGGCCGTGACACACGCCTCGCCGCCCTCCAGCGCGGCCAGCCGCTCCTCCAACACCGCGGCCGTGGGCGTCTTGGTGCGGCCATAGACGGGATAGGGGATCTTGTCGAAGCGCTCGTAGGGGTAGGTCATCGAGGGCACGATGGGCAGGGTGAACGAGTTGAACCGGCCGTGATCCACCAGCGGCCGGAAGCCCGCGTGCAGCGCCTTGGTGGCGAACCCCTGGGTGTCATCCGGGCGCTCTGACCGCTGATAGGCAGGATCGTAAGCCCAGGGTTCACGCATGAAGAAGAGTTGGTCGTTACTCATGACATTATCCTACTTCAACCCATCAATCCGCGCCTGCTCCCGTTCGACGATCGCCTGGATCTGCGCCTGCGCGTCGGCCGGCAGCGGCTGGGGCTTGTGCGTCGCCAGGATCTTGTCCACCATCTTGGCGGCGCGCTGCTCCATGGTTGTGGCGCCTTTGTCGTGCCAGTTCGAGTAGGGGCCTTTATCGGCCAGCTTGGAGTAAAACGGCTCCTTGTAGTGCCGGATGGTATGATCGTGGCTCAGGTAGCTGCCCGTTGGGCCCAATTCTTCGATCACATCCAGGGCCAGGGTCTCATCATCCACCACCACCCCGGCCGTCATCGCGCGCAGGAAGCCGATGGTGTCGTTGCACATAGCCTGGAGCTGGAGCGACCCCTGCAGGCCCGCGTCCATAAAACCGACATCGTGCACGATGTTCGCGCCGTGCAGCAACGCGGTCATCAGGCTGACCGTGGCCTCCATGCCGGTCTGGTGATCCAACACCTTGGCGTCGGTCGAGCCGCCCAGGCCGAACACCGGCAGGTTATAGTACCGGCCCATGCTGGTCGGCACGCCCTGCTCGTCGGCCAGCACGTAGTTGCCGACCATGGTCTTGAGGTTGTACGGGCCGCCGTTCCAGCCTGGCACCGCCACCGCCGCACCCGGCCGGACGAGCTGCGCGAGCACAACGCCCAGCAGGATGCCGGCGTTCATCGAGGCCATGCAGCCGGCCGTAGTGACCGGCGAGTTCACGCCGCCCGCGTTGAGCGGGATCCAGAGTTGCGGCAGCCCTTTTTCGGCCAGGTAGATGCACTTTTGCAGCGCTTCCGCGTTGGCGATCAGGCCGGAGGTGACGTTGATGTAGCAGGTGGCGAACGGCTTGCGGCGGAACGCCTCCGCGCCCCCCGCCACGGCCTCGCACATCTCGACCGCAGCCACACAGCCCTCGAAGTCGGGCGTCACGAAGACGATGGGCTTGGTGGTGTGGTTCAGCATCACCTGCATCTGGTAGCGGTCGTAGATGCGCTGATCCACGTCCTCCGGCAGGAACAGCGACATCACGAAGGCCAGCTCCGGCAGCGCATCCATCACCGTAGCCGCCTCGATGCAGTCCTGGAGCGTGGGCTTCCGCCGCTGGCCGGTGCGGTGGTCCAGGATGTTCAGGCAGTCCGACCCGCCGCCGTAGTAGGTATTGTAGCCGCCCGCGCGCATGGCGACTCCCCCGTTGCGGTCGTACAGGGTGATGAACGCGGGCGCGGTGTTCAGCGCGCGCGCCACCATGTAGGCCGGGATGCGCACCCGCAGGCCATCAGCCTCCGCGCCGCCGGCCGTCAAGATCTGGCGCGCGCGCGCGTCGTGGACGTCCACCCCCACGCGCGCCAGGATCTCCAGGGTGGCGTGGTGAATCCGCTCGCATTCCTGCTGCCCCATGCGGGCATAATGCGCGCTGGTCATGCGCATACCATGCGTTGCGATCATATAGAACAGCTCCTCTCGGATAAGCGTTGTGGAAATGCGGAGTTTGCGCTATGTTGCGCGCGTTATTATACGCCTGTTCTTACAGGTGTCAATATCTGAGATATCAATCGCAGTTTATAGCATATCAGAACCTCTCTGAAACATTTCAGGACTTGCAATCTCATCGGTGGTGTGTTATAGTATACTCATCAGCAAGGATGGGCGAGGAGCAGCATGTCGGACGCAGAGGTCGACAGCACGTCTAAGGGCAAGGCCTACCGGGAGTTACGGCGCTCCATCATCATGGGGCACCGCCGCCCTGGCGAACGTCTCAGCCTGGACGAACTCGTCAAGACGTACAGGACCAGCATCACGCCGTTGCGCGACGCCCTCCAAATGCTCAGCCAGGAGGGCCTGGTTACGATCCGGCCCCGCTCCGGCTATTTCGTGCGGAGCATCACCCTCAGAGAATTACATGAACTGTTCGAGGTGCGCGAAATCCTCGAGCTGGCCGCCGTCGAGCGGGCCGCCCAGCGCATCACAGAGGCGGCCTTGCAAGAGCTGGAACACGTGCACGCCGGTTACACCGGCGACGACGACGAGTCGTATGACCGCTACACCGATGAGAATCGCCATTTTCATTTTCTCATCGCCCAGGCGTCGGGCAACCAGGAGTTGGCAACCATGTTGGGCCACCTCCACGACCGGCTGGCGCGCTTCATGGTGTTGCGCGGGGCCGGCAAAACGCAAGAATACACGCACGCTGACATCATCCAAGCGCTGCGCGCGCACGACGTCGAGGCCGCACGCCAGGCGATGCTGGCAGAGATCAGCGGCACGCGCGACACCATTCTCGATCGCGTGATTCGGGCTGAAGGCTCAGCCTGGCGCCTGGAGTCCTGAGCCTCAGCAAGATCATCGCTCTCACACTCGCAGCCGGCCCATTGCCGGCAGTCAGGGGTCACAGCCCCTTCCCTCTGAGCAAGGAGGTGCACACTGGTCTACCTGCATCAGCTCAACCAACTGTCACAGCTTCATCATCCGCAGTCATGGGATTCGAGAAATCCCAGAGCCACACAACCAACACAGGAGAAGTGACCAATGGAGATCCTCAAGAAGAAGCCCAGCAACGGCTTGCACCCATGGGTGCCTGAACTGCAGGAACAACTGCGCCAGGGCAAGATCAGCCGCCGCGAGTTCCTGCGTTACGCCACCCTGTTGGGTGTCTCAGTAGGTGGCGCAACGGCGCTTGCCGCCTGCGGCACGCCGGCCACACCCGCAGCGCCGGCCGCGACCGCCATGCCGGCGGCGACTGCCGTGCCGGTGGCGACCGCGGTTCCCGTCGTGGCCGGCCCCAAGCGCGGCGGCACGCTCACCATCGCCAGCCGCGTGCAACGCATCGACCACCCGGCCCGCTTTTCGTGGATCGAAGGCGTCAACCAGATGCGCCAGGTCTGCGAGTACCTCACCTACTCCGGCTACGACAACATCACCGTGCCGTGGCTGCTGGAGAAATGGGAGGCCAGCGCTGACGTCAAGGAATGGACACTCTTCCTGCAAAAAGGCATCAAGTTCAACGATGGCCAGGAGTTCACTGCCGATGACGTCATCTTCAACCTGGGACAGTGGCTCGATCCCAACGTCGGTTCGTCAATGTTGGGGCTGATGAGCTATCTGCAGCCGGCCAATATCGAGAAGGTGGACGACTACACCGTCAAGCTCTATCTTGATGCCTCGCAGATCGCCGTGCCGGAGCACCTGTTCCACTACCCGGCCATGATCGTGCCCAAGACCTTCGAGGGTGACATCACCAAGCAGCCGGTGGGCACCGGGCCGTTCCTGCTGGAGGAATACGTCGAGACCGAGCGCTGCGTGCTCAAGCGCCGGCCGGACTACTACCGCATGGGCGCGGATGGCAAGTCACTGCCTTATCTGGACAAGCTGGTCTACCTCGACCTGGGCGAAGACCCCGCGGCCCGCATCGCGGCCATCCGCAGCGGCCAGGTGGATAACGTCTTCAACCCCAACGGCGATGAGTGGCAGGCCATCAAGGATGTGCCGAACCTCCAGGTGTACGCCACCCCCACGGCGCAGACCTTCGTCATCCGCATGCGGGTTGACAAAGAACCCTGGACCGATGTCCGCGTGCGCCAGGCACTGAAGAAGTGCATCGAGCGACAGAAGATGCTGGACCTGGCCTGGTACGGCGAGGGGGTGTTGGGGCATGACGCCCACGTGGCCCCGGTTCACCCGGCATACTGCGAGAAGCCGATCCCGGCTTACGATCCCGAGGGCGCCAAGAAGCTGCTGGCCGACGCCGGCTACCCCAACGGGCTCGAGGTCGAGCTCACCGCCCAGCAGGCGCGCGCCGAGCCAGCCATGGCCCAAGTCCTCAAAGAATCGGCCGCGGCGGCAGGCTTCAACATCAACCTGAACCTGGTGCCGTCCAGCCAGTACTGGGATGTCTGGACCGAGGTGCCGCTGGGCATCACCATCTGGGCGCACCGGCCGCTGGACACCATGGCGCTGGCCCTGGCCTACACCGCCGACGCGGAAGGCAAGCCGGCGGCATGGAACGAAACCGCATGGGTGGATGAAGAATTCTCCAAGCTGCTGAAGCAAGCCGAAGAGACGCTGGACGTCGAAAAGCGTCGCGCGATCATGTGCCAGTTGGAAGACATCCAGCAGGAGCGCGGCTCCGTCGGCATCGCGTTCTGGACCAGCGTCTGGTACATCGCGCACAAGAAGGTGCAGAACGTGGCCGCTCATCCGACCAACTACGATATCCTGCACGACGCCTGGATTGACGAAACGGCATAAAGCGGACAAAGCATCACTCTGAGCGCCTATTTTACCGCAGCGCGCTGTGCGCGCTGCGGTAAAAAACGCCTGCATTGTCATGCTGAACGGGTCTACCGCCCAAAGTTCGTCACGGCGAGTCCCCAGTGAAGCATCTCGCCTTGTGCAGCCGAGACCCCTTCGGTTGTGCTCAGGGCAGGCTCTTCGCTGGTCTTACGTGGTTAACTGTGCTGAGTTGTTAACCCGCTCAGAGTGACAGCAGAAAACCAACAACCTACCCCCCACGCACGCACCGCGGGCAGCATCCGGCCCGCAGGGAGAAGTAGCCATGGCCAGATACATCCTGCGCCGCCTCGGCTTCATGGTGCTAACCATGTTGCTGGTCTCCGTTGCCATCTTCGGCATCTCGGAGGTCGCGCCCGGCGATGTTGCCCGCCACATCCTCGGCCAGTTCGCCACCCAGGAACAGGTGGAGCTACTTCGCTCCCAGATGGGCCTGGACCAGTCCTTGCCGATGCGCTACCTGGACTGGCTGGTGGGCAACGATTGGCGCCTCAACCGGCTGGTGGACAAGCCGTTGACCCAGTACAAGGCCTCGGAGTTTGCCGACGTCACCTGGTGGGTGCAGGAGCCGGACGGCACGCTGAAGCAGTGGCGCACGCGGCCCAATATCGGGCTGGTGGAGATCAGCCTCAGCCCGGATGGGAAGCGGGAGGAGACCCCCGTCACCGAATGGCAGCTCGACGAGAACGGTGAGGAGGTCTTCTGGGGGGTGGACACCGCGAATCGCGTGGTGATGTGGCGCCGGGCCAGCCAGGGGCAGCGGGTGGGCCCCGCCTCGGCCGGCCGCACCATGACCGAGGCCAGCGGCGAGCAATACTATCCCCTGCGCAAGGGGTTGCTGCGCGGGGATCCCGGCACCTCGCTGCGCACCAACCGGCCTGTGGGCCCCACGCTGGTGCGCAGGCTGCGCAACTCCCTGACCCTGGCCGCCATCGCCTTCGCGGTGATCATGCCGCTGGCGCTGGTGCTCGGCATCCTGGCCGGCCTGCGCGAAGGCAGCCGCACCGACCGCACCATCTCGGTCATGAGCCTGGTCACAACCTCGATCCCCGAGTTTGCCAGCGGTGTGTTCCTGATACTTATCTTTGCGCTCACCCTGAAATGGCTGCCCGGCGCGGCAGTCTACCCCAGCGATATCGCACCCTGGCAGGATCCCAAGCTGCTGATCCTGCCGGTCGCGACGTTGACGTTGGTGGAGCTCGGTTATGTCACCCGCATGACCCGCGCCAGCATGATCGAGGTGATGAACGCGCCGTACATCCGCACGGCCTATCTGAAGGGGCTACCTTACGGGCGTATCGTGGCGAAACATGCGGTGCGCAATGCACTCATGGCGCCCATCACCGTGATCATGCTCCATGTAAACTGGCTGGTTGGCGGCCTGGTGGTGGTGGAATCTTTGTTCGGCTACCCCGGCCTGGGGCTCTACCTGCTCGACTCCGCGCTGTTCAAGGACATCAACGCCATCCAGGCGGGAGCGCTGGTGATGGTGGCGCTGGCCGTCAGCACACAACTGCTGGCGGACATCATTTACACCTTCCTGAACCCGCGCATTCGCTTTAGCTAGGAGGGGACCGCTATGACAGCTATCGGCAAGACATCGGCTCAGACCCATCGCCTCCGGCGCCTCACCCAAATACGCGATAGCCTGGCGGTTATTGTCAGCTCTCGGGTCGCGGTTGTTGGACTGACGATTGTGGTCTTCTGGATCGCCGTGGCGCTCGTGGCGCCCATCGCCGCGCCCTACACCCCCACCGCGCAGGACAGCGGATCCGTGAACCAGCCGCCCAGCGCACAACACCTGATGGGAACCGATCACCTCGGCCGCGATATCCTGACCCGACTGATGTTCGGCAGCCGCACCATCCTTGTCCTGGCGCCCCTCTCCGTGTTGGCCGCGGTGGTTGTGGGGACCCTTCTGGGCTTGCTCGGCGGCTACTACGGCGGGCTGATTGATGAAGTGGTCATGCGCATCCTGGACGCGATCATGGCCTTCCCCACCATCCTGCTGTACCTGATCATCATCTCCGCCATCGGACCATCGGCTATCAACGTCGTCATCGCCATCACCTTCGTCGGCGCGCCCGGCATCGCCCGCCTGGTGCGCAGCCTCACCCTGGACATCCGGTCGCGAGACTACATCGCGGCCGCGAGACTGCGCGGGGAAAATCCCTGGTACATCATGGTCGTCGAGATCCTGCCCAACGCCCGTGGCCCGCTGATCATTGACTCAATGCTGCGGGTCGGCTATGCCGTCTTCGCCATCGGCACCCTGGGCTTCCTGGGGCTGGGCCTGCCGCCGCCGACGCCGGACTGGGGCGGCATGATCAACGAAGCGCGCAAGTTCATCTTTGTCAACCCCTGGGGCGTGCTCTGGCCTGCGGTGGCTATCGCGTCGCTGGTGGTCGGGCTGAACCTGTTCGCCGATGGACTGCGCGAAGAGTCGACGCGGTACCAGTAACGAGGGCCTGAAATATGCTATCACACAAACCCCAAACACCGATCCTGGATGTGCAAGACCTGGCCATCTCCTACGCCACACGCCGTGGAGACGTGCCGGCCGTGCGCGATGTGCGCTTCGACATCCAGCGGGGCGAGGCGCACAGCATCGTGGGCGAATCGGGCTGCGGCAAAAGCACGGTGGCCTTCGGCATCGTCAACTTCCTGGGCCGCAACGGCCGGATCGTCAACGGCCGCATCCTGTTCCAGGGGCAGGACCTCGTGGGGCGCTCGCCTGAGGAGCTGCGCCGGATCCGCGGGGATCGCATCGCCATGGTCTACCAGGACCCCATGGCTGCGCTGAACCCCTCCATGCGCCTGGGCGAACAGATGGCTGAGGTGCTCATCGTCCACCGCATGATGAAGCCCAAAGAGGCCGAGGAAGCGTGCGTCGAGATGCTGAGGCGGGTGCACATGCCTGACCCGGCCAACGTCATCCGCCGCTACCCGCATCAGATCTCCGGCGGCCAGCAGCAGCGGGTGGTGATCGCCATGGCGCTGCTCAACGACCCCGCGCTGCTGATCATGGACGAGCCCACCACCGCGCTGGACGTGACGGTGGAGGCCACCGTGCTCGACCTGGTGGCCGAGCTGCAACGCGAGTTCGAGACCGCGATCATGTACATCAGCCACAACCTGGGGGTGGTGGCGCGCGTCTCCGACCGGGTGGCGGTGATGTATGCCGGTGAGATCGTGGAGCGCGCCGCAGTGCGCGCTCTATTTGCCCGGCCGCAGCATCCCTACACCCAGGGCCTGCTGCGCTGTGTGCCGCGGCTGGGCATGGACAAACGCGACAGCGTGCTCTACCCCATCCGCGGCCGCGTGCCGTCACCCAGTGCACTGCCGCCGGGCTGCGTCTTCGAGCCGCGCTGCGACTACGCGCGCGAGGAATGCCGCCTCCGCAAACCGGATCTGCGCCTGGTTGAGACAGGCCACTTCGCCCGCTGTCACTTCGCCGAAGAGATCCGCGGCATGCCCTGGCAGCCGCCCGAAGAGCTACTGGCGCAGATGGCCGCGCCGCCGGCCGCAGGCGCCGCGCCGCTCCTGCGCGTGGCCAATGCCAAGACCTTCTACCAGGCGCCCAACCGCAAACTCTTCAGCCGCGAGAAGCTGCTCGTCAAGGCCGTTGACGACATCAGCATCGAGCTCCAGAAGGGCCAAACCCTGGGCATCGTGGGTGAGTCCGGCTGCGGCAAGAGTACGCTGGTAAAGACCATCATCGGCATGGAGAAGCCGACAGGCGGCGAATTCGAGTTCATGGGCGTGGACATCTCCGGGCCGATTACGCGGCGCAAGCTGGCGATCGTGCGCGAGATGCAGATGGTGTTCCAGAACCCCGACTCCACCCTCAACCCGTCCTTTACGGTGGGCTATCAGATCGCCAGACCGCTGCGCAGGTTCAAGACCGTGCCGGGCAGGGAGGTGCGCGACGAGGTGATCCGGCTGTTGGAGATGATGAAGCTGGGCGAGCGGTACTACGATCGCTATCCCCGCCAGCTCAGCGGCGGCGAGAAACAGCGAGTCGGCATCGCGCGGGCCATCGCGGGCCGGCCGGGATTGGTGCTGTGCGACGAGCCGGTCTCGGCCCTGGATGTGTCGGTGCAGGCCGCGGTGTTGAACCTGCTGCTGGAGATCCAGCACAAAATGGGGGCCACCCTGGCCTTTATCGCACACGACCTCAGCGTCGTGCGCTTCTTCTGCGACCAGATCGCGGTGATGTACCTGGGGCAGGTGGTGGAATACGGGCCAGCCGACGCCATCTACGCGCCGCCCTATCACCCGTACACCGAAGCGCTGCTCTCCGCCGTGCCGATCCCGGACCCCAGCGCCGCGCAGAAACACATCCGCCTGCTGGGCACGGTGCCCAGCGCGCTCAACCCGCCCAGCGGCTGCCGCTTCCACACCCGCTGCCCGCGCAAGGTCGGGGAGGTCTGTGAGCGGGAAACGCCGCCCTGGCACGTTGGCGAAAACGGACATCGCATCTTCTGCCACATCCCGCTGGCGGAGCTGCGCAAGATCGAGCCGGTGATCACTGTCACTGCCGCAAAGTAAGCACCAAGGAGCTCCCTATGCTCGTAAAAGACTACATGACCCGCCATCCTCTCATGGCCGATCCGGATATGTCCATTGTAGAAGCACAGAAATTCATGGGCGAAAACAACATCCGCCACCTGCCTGTGGTAGGCAGCGGCAAGCGGCTGTTAGGCCTGGTGACGCGCCAGACACTGTTGGTGGACCCAGGTCGCCTCGGCAGCCTGAGCGTCTGGGAAATCGCCCGCACCCTCTCCAGCCTGACCGTCAAGGATGTCATGCTGAAAACACCGCAGGTGATCACGGTGGACCAGGACATGACCATCGAGGACGCGGCGCTCCTGATGGTGCAGAAGCGCATCGGCGGCCTGCCGGTGGTGGAGCGCGGCATCCTTATCGGGATCATCACTGAAGTGGATCTGCTGGCGCACCTGGCCGAGCTGCTGTCATCGCATGCCCAGGGCGTACGCATCACCGTGCGTATGCCCAACGTGCGCGGGGAGCTGGCGAAGCTGGTGGGGGCCATCGCTGCGCAGGGCTGGGGGATCTCATCCCTAGGCGGCGCGGCCAACCCGAAAGACCCGGGTAAGTGGGATGCCGTGGTCAAGCTAAGGGTGCCCAAAGACCAAGCCCTCGCGGTCCTCAAAGGCATCTCGGGCCACGAGATCATTGACATTCGCGAAGTCTGACGCTCCGAGGTGAGGCGCAACCGGTCACGCCACCATCCCCCCTGCCAAATACTCTGACGGGCGTGTGGAAGGATAACGCACAGCGCCCTGCTGAAACGCGAGTCAAATCGCCCGCATCTTGAACGATGCGCACGGTGTTTGACAAAAAGCGGTCTTCTACAGTAAAATTCCTTTCCAGTAAGTTGCGCCTTTCTGAGCGGATGTGGATCAAGGATGATGTGCCGCTCTACTGCATCACACCATCCCGCTTTTCCGCATCCACTCCCAGCCGGCAGGGGTTTCGCGGCACGCCTTTGTCCCGCGAACTGATATCGGTGAGAGGAGGTGAGCACTCCAACCTAGTTCATGACGAAGTTTGCCAGCGTTCAAGATTCGTTTTCTGACCCAACTTACAGGAGGAAAAGACCCCATGCGTAAGGTACAAATCGTTTTGGCCATGCTCATCGTATTCACGATGATCCTGACGGGCTGTGGCGCCAAGGCGACGCCCGAGCCCACGGCAGTCCCGCCCGCTGCGGAGCCCACCAAGGCACCGGCTGCTGAACCGACCAAGGCGCCCGAACCCACTGCGGTTCCCGAGCCGGTCAGCAAGTATAGCGAAGCGCCCGAGCTGGCCGAGCAAGTTAAGGCCGGCACGCTGCCGCCTGTGGAAGAGCGCCTGCCCGAGGTCCCGCTGGTCACCGTGCCGGTGGAATCGGTCGGCAAGTACGGCGGCGAGATCCTGACCGCCAGCTGGTGGCCCGAGGCCGGCAACGTCCAGTTGTACTTCGCGGTGGATGCGCCCGTCAAGTGGAAGGCCGACCTGACCGGCTACGAGCCCGCCCTGGTCGAGAGCTACGAGTTCTCTGCTGACGGCAAGACCCTCACCATGAAGATGCGCAAGGGCATGAAGTGGTCCGACGGCGCGCCGTACACCTCGGCCGACTGGAAGTTCTGGTGGGAAGACCTGCTGAACGCACCCGACCAGAAACTCTACGCCATCCCGGCCTACCTGCGCAACACCGATGGCACACCCATCACCGTCGAGTACCCGGATGAGTACACCGTGGTCTGGAAATCGGACAAGTCCCTGGGCGTCAGCGCCAACTACATGGCGCAAGGCTACTGGGAGTTCGCCAAGACCATGATGAAGCCGGCGCACTACCTGAAGCAGTTCCATCCCAAGTACACCCCCACCGCCAAGTGGGAGGACATGGAAGCGGCCGACAAGTGGTGGCAGACCGCGGGCTATCCCTGCCTCTTCGCCTGGTGCAACACCGCCGTATCTGACGACGGCACCCGCTACTCTTACACCCGCAACCCGTACTTCTGGCGCGTGGACACCGAGGGCAACCAACTGCCCTACATCAACGCCATCAACGTCGAGATCGTGTCCGACGAGCAGGTGCGCGTGTTGAACGTCACCCAGGGCAAGTACGACACCGCGTTCCGCGTGATCGGCAACCCCAACGATATCCCGTTGTTACTCGAGAACGCTGCGGCCGGCAACTACAAGCTGCTGGACGGCTGGATGAACGGCGCGGGTGCGTGGCCGGGCTACATGGTGAACTCCTACTACGTCGAGGGCGGCAAGAACTACGAGAACGACACGCCTGAGAAGGCCGCTGAAATCCGCAGCGCGCTGCGCGACAAGCGCTTCCGCCAGGCCCTCTCCTTGGGCATTGACCGCACGCGCATGATTGACGTGGCATGGAACGGCATCGGCGATGCCAAGCAAGCCACCCTGAGCCCGCAGTCGCCGCACTTCGCCAGCCCTGAAGGCCAAGAGGTCTACATGAAGTGGGCCGAGGCCTACACCAATTTCGACGCGGCCGCGGCCAACGCGCTGCTGGACGAGATGGGCATGAACAAGGGCGCGGACGGCTTCCGCGCGCTGCCCAGCGGCGAACCGTTCGTCCTGACGCTGGATATCTCGGACTGGGGCGGCAGCCTCAAGGTGCAGACCGACGCGGCGGCCGAGGCCGAGAAGCAATGGGAGACGAACCTGGGCATCAACGTCGAGGTCAAGAACCTGCAGGGCCAGCCCGACCTGGACATCCGCACCAACAACGGCTACTTCATGCTGCGCGCGGCCCACGTCTCCGAGTTGGACATCTGGACCTACCCCGACTGGCTGTTCCCCATCGTGAACCGCTACTACATGCCGTTGGAAGGCAAGTGGTACGCCAAGGGCAAGGACACCTGCGTGGCCGATCCCGCGATCCCGTACGACTGCGGCGTGAAACCCGAGGACGGCAGCCCGGCCCAGAAGCTGCAGGCGCTCTACGAGAAAGGCGTGAACGAGCCTGATCCGGTGAAGCGCGATGCGATCGTGTGGGAAGCGGTCCAGATCAACATTGACGAAGGCCCGTTCATCATCGGTATCTCCGGTGACCAGCAGATGCCCATCGTCGTGAAGAACTACATGCGCAACATCCCGAACTACGGCGTGGTCGGCCCGTGGGCCCCGGCAACCCCCGGCAACACGGTGGCTGCGCAGTGGTGGATGGATAAGTAAATTTCGTTTGTAGTAACGGCTTTAGTCGTCTCCCGTAACACGAGCGACTGAAGTCGCTACTACGAACCCTTGGCAGATCGTGGCGGGCGGAGCGCTCCGCCCGCCACCCCCTCACTTTCTTTAGCAGAACAGAGGATTCGAGGCTTTAGCCGGCTAAATGGTCACGCGAGTGACCGCCTGACACCTGTACCTGCGCTGCGGCGCAGCCGCAAGTGCAGGTAAGGCTCGATCCCGGTCAGGTATTGACCCGCTCACGGCAACGCCGTGTTACGTTCTGAGCAAGGACGCGCAGCGCCCGACGCCCACCCCAACCGGCCAGCAAACCGCTCATCTGCCTCCGACCGAAGGGAGTGCAGAGCTCCCGAGCGACCGACTCGCGCTGCGTTTGTGACAAAAGTCTCAGGCCAAGGAGGCGTTCATGCTGAACTACATTATCCGGCGGCTTGGCTATGCACTGATCATGCTCGTGCTGGTCTCCTTCACCAGCTTCGTGATCATCAAGCTGCCCCCTGGTGATTTCCTCACGCAAAAAATCGAACAGCTCCGATCGCGCGGCGACCGCAGCGCCGAAGCCCGCATCGAGCAGTATCGGGCCCGCTACGGGTTGGACAAACCCTTCCTCGAGCAGTACACGGGTTGGGCCAGCAAGTTCATTCAGGGAGACTTCGGTGAGTCGTTCGAATACGAGCGGCCGGTGAGCGAGCTGCTGGGCGAGCGCCTGTTGTTCACGGTCATCCTCTCCCTTGCCACCCTGATCTTCACCTGGGCCCTGGCGATCCCTTTAGGGGTCTACTCCGCGGTCAAGCAGTACTCGGTGGGCGACCAGATCATCTCGGTCATCAGCTTCATCGGTCTGGGCATGCCCGGCTTCCTGCTGGCGCTGATCATCCTTTATTTCGCCGTGGTGGTGCTGGGCGTGGAGGCCACCGGCCTGTTCTCCAAGGAGTTCGTAGATGCACCGTGGAGCTGGGCCCGCTTTGTTGACATGCTCAAGCACCTGTGGATCCCGGCGCTGGTCAGCGCGATCACCGGCACCGGCGGCCTGATCCGCATCATGCGCGGCAACCTGCTGGAGACGCTGGGCCAGCCGTTCATCGAGGCGGCGCGCGCCCGCGGCCTGAAGAGCAGCACCGTGATCTGGAAGCACGCGGTGCGCATGGCCATCAACCCCCTGATCGTGATCCTGGGGTCCGAGGCCATCCCCGGCATCTTCGTCGGCAACGCGCTGGTTTCCATCGTGCTGAACCTGCCGACCATCGGCCCGCTGTTCGTGGAGTCGCTGCGCAAGCTGGACATGTACATGGCCGGCACCTGCCTGGTCTTCTTCACCCTGCTGCTGCTGCTCGGCAACCTGCTGGCCGATCTGATGCTGGCATGGGCTGATCCTCGCATCCGGCTCGAATAGACGGGAGGAGAGAAATGGCAAAGCCACCGAAAGACCAGAAGAAGAAACCCGTCAGCCAGGGCTATTGGAGCCTGGTGTGGTGGAAGTTTAAGAAGAACAAGCTCGCCATCGTCGGCGGCATCATCCTGATCGTGATGTACTTCTGCATGGTGGGCATCCCCGAATTTATCTCGCCCTACGCGTTGGAACGCACCTCGGAATACACCGGGGCCAAGCCGCAGGCGATCCGTTTCGTGGACGCGGACGGCAAATGGCAGGCGCCGTTCGTGTATGGCCTGGTGCGTAAAGTAGATACCGCGACACGTACGCGCTATTACGTTGACGACACCACTGTGAAGTACCCGGTGGGCTTGTTTGTCAAGGGAGATCCCTACAAGCTGTTCGGGCTGATCCCGATGGATATCCACCTGTTCGGGACCACCTCGACCGACCCGAAGGCGTCGGCGTTCATCATGGGCACCGACTCGCTGGGCCGCGACTACTTCTCCCGCATCATCTACGGCGGCCGGCTGTCGCTGATGATCGGCCTGATCGGCCAGTTCCTGACGCTGATCCTGGGCAGTGTGTTGGGCGCCATCTCAGGCTACTACGGCGGCACGGTGGATACGATCATCCAGCGCGTCACCGAGTTCCTGGCCGCGTTCCCCGACATCCCACTGTTCATGGCGCTGGCCGCGGCCATCCCCAAGTTCTGGTCCCCCATCCTGGTGTACTTCATGCTGACCGTCATCCTGGCCTTCGTGCGTTGGGGCGGCCTGGCGCGACAGGTGCGCGGCCTGATCCTGTCGTTGCGCGAGCGCGAGTACGTGCTGGCGGCCCGGAGCTTCGGGGCCACCGACTCGCGCATGATGTTCCGGCACCTGCTGCCGGGCACCATGAGCCACGTGATCGTCATCGCCACGCTCTCCATCCCCGGCATGATCCTGGCCGAGACCGCGCTGAGTTGGCTGGGCCTGGGGTTGCGGCCGCCGCTGACCAGTTGGGGCGTGCTGCTCCAGGAGGCCGGCACGGTGACGGCGATCCGGTTCTATCCGTGGCTGCTGCTGACCATCCCCTTCCTGCTCATCGTCATCCTGGCCTACAACATGCTCGGCGACGGCCTGCGCGATGCGCTGGACCCATACGGTGGGCGGTAGGAGGCGAATAAAATGAGCAACAGAGAAGTTCTGGTCGAAATTCAGAACCTCCGCGTCGAATTCGATGTCCGCGCGGGCATCGTCAAGGCCGTGGACGGGGTGTCGTTCGACATCTACCGCGGGGAGACGCTGGGCGTGATCGGGGAGAGCGGCTGCGGCAAGTCCATCACCGCGCGCGCGATCCTGCAGATGATCCCCAAGCCGGGCCGGATCGCCAACGGCCAGGTGATCTACCACCGCCGGGCCAAAGGCTCCACCCAGACCGATGTGATCAACGTCAGCAAACTGGATCCCGACGGCGACATCATCCGCCAGATCCGCGGGGGCGAGATCGGCATGATCTTTCAGGAGCCGATGAGCTCGCTGACCCCGGTTTACACCGCCGGCGTCCATATCAACGAGGCCACCAACCTGCACCTGACGCCGTTCCGCAAGGTCGGCGACCAGTTGGCCGAATCCATCGCGGCGCACAAGAAGGTCAGCAAGGAAGAGGCGCGCGAACTGGCAATCGAGATGCTGCGCCGCGTGGGCATCCCCAAGCCGAAGGAACGCGTGGACAGCTACCCCCACCAGCTCAGCGGCGGCCAACGCCAGCGCGTCATGATCGCCATCGCGCTCTCCTGCGGCCCCGATATGCTGATCGCGGACGAGCCGACCACCGCGTTGGATGTGTCCATTGAGGCGCAGATCCTGGACATCATGCGCGAGATGCAGGAAAACGAGAACATGGCCATCATGTTCATCACCCACAACCTGGGCGTGATTGCCGAGATGGCCAGGGAGATCGTGGTGATGTACATGGGCAAGCAGGTGGAGCGAGCCACCACCGTGGAGCTGTTCTACGAGCCGAAGCACCCGTACACCAAGGCGCTGCTCCAGTCCATCCCCAAGGTCGGCCGCAAGACCAGCGTGCGGCTGGCGTCCATCGAGGGCATGGTGCCGGACCCGTTCAACCTGCCGACCGGCTGCGTCTTCCACCCGCGCTGCCCAGCGTTCATGCCCGGCAAGTGCGACAAGATCGCGCCGACCTGGAAGCAGCTCGTGGGCGACCACTGGGTCAGTTGTCTGCTGTACGAGGAGGTGTGACGATGGCAGCCGAATCAACCGTCAAAGATAACGTCCTGCTGGATGTCAAGGGCCTGAAAAAATTCTTCCCCATCCAGAAGGGCCTGCTGAAGAAAATCGTCGGTTACGTCAAAGCCGTTGATGACGTCAGCTTCTTCGTGCGCGAGGGCGAGACGCTGGGCCTGGTGGGCGAGAGCGGCTGCGGCAAGACCACCGCGGGTCGCACCATCCTCCGCCTCTACGAGCCGACCGGCGGCCAGGTGTTCTGGAAGAGCCGCCTGCTGGGCAAGGAAGGCGAGGAGACGCGCGTCAACCTGGCCGAGATGGACCGGGCGCAGATGAAGCTGATCCGCCGGGAGATCGCCATGATCTTCCAGGACCCGATCAACTCGCTGAATCCCCGCATGACGGTCGGCGATATCGTTGCCGAGCCGATGATGATCCACGGCCAGTACGAGAAGGACAAGAGCGAGGCGATGATCGTCAACCTGCTGCAGCGGGTGGGCCTGCGGCCCGATCATCTGCGCCGCTACCCGCACGAATTCTCCGGCGGCCAGCGCCAGCGCATCGGCATCGCGCGCTCGCTGTCACTGAACCCGCGGCTGGTGATCTGCGATGAGCCGGTCTCCGCGCTGGACGTCTCGATCCAGGCGCAGACGCTGAACCTGCTGCAGGACCTGCAGCGGGACTTCAACCTGGCCTACGTCTTCGTCGCGCACGACCTGAGCGTGGTGCAGCACATCTCGAACCGCGTGGCCGTGATGTACGTGGGCAAGATGGCCGAGATGGCCGATGCTGAGGAGCTCTATCTGCACCCGCTGCACCCGTATACCGAGGCGCTGATGTCGGCCGTCCCAAAGGCCGATCCCAAGTACATCTCGGAACGTATCATCATGCAGGGCGACGTGGCCGATCCGTCCAACCCGCCCCCAGGCTGCTACTTCAACCCGCGCTGCCAGTACGCGAAGGACATCTGCAAGGAGAAGACGCCGGAGTTCCGCGAGGTGAAGCATGATCACTTCGTGGCATGCCACTTTGCGGAGGAGTTGAAGCTGCGCGGGGTGTAACGATCCTGTTTAGGGCGGGTCTCAGCCCCGCCCCAGGACGGCAAGAACAGCTACCTATGTCATGCCGGGCGCGCGGTGAGGCTGGATTCTGTCATGCTGAGGCCGAGTCCCGAACCTGTGCTGTGCAGCCAAATCGGTCAGGCCGAAGCATCTCTTACGCCGGAGCGGAGACCCTTCGCTACACTATCGCCGTAACGAACTTCACGGGATAGACCCGCTCAGGGTGACAATCTCAGGCATCCTCCAACCAGCTCCCGGCTTCTGCGTAAAATGAGGAGAGGGGCCGGTCTACTCTCTCCTCATTCATCATGCGCCGGAGAAAGCCTATGACACAAAGCAAAACCATCTTCCGAGGAATCGGCGCGGTCATCCTGTGGTTGATCACTGTCGCCCTGGGGGTCGCAAATGTGTACTACCTGCGCGAGATGTTTTTCGGGATCTACGCCCGATTAGCGCGGGATGCAGCCCCCGCGCTGTTTTGGGGCAATATCGTCCTGCTGGTCGGTGCAATCGGCGTGGTCGGGTTCATCGTCTGGTCGTCGGAATACCACCGCCGGAACTTCGGCAAACACAAGTCGTGGGATCTGTTCGCCTGGACGCTGGCGGTTGAGTTAGCGCTCCCGTTCATTGCGGTCGTCCTGTTGGGAGGCGCGCCGTGACCGAACGCAAATGGTGGCAGAGCGCGGTCTTCTACCAGATCTACCCACGCAGCTTCGCCGATGGAAACGGTGACGGTATCGGTGACTTCCGCGGCATGACCGAGAAGCTGGACTACCTGCGCGACCTGGGGATCGACGCGCTCTGGTTGTCACCGCACTTCCCCTCCCCCCAGGCCGATTGCGGCTACGACATCTCCGATTACTGCGCTGTGGCGCCTGAGTACGGCACGTTGGCCGACTTTCGCGAGTTCCTCCATGCGGCGCACCAGCGCGGCATCCGGGTGATCCTCGACCTGGTGCTGAACCACACCTCGGATCAACACCGGTGGTTCATTGAATCCAAATCCAGCCGCGATAACCCAAAGCGCGACTGGTACATCTGGCGCGATGGCCGGGGTGATGGGCCGCCCAACAACTGGGAGTCTTCCTTCGGCGGCTCGGCCTGGGAATACGACCCGGCCACCGGCCAATACTACTACCATCACTTCCTCAAGGAACAGCCGGACCTCAACTGGCGCAACCCCGAGGTCAAGCAGGCCATGTGGGACGCGGTGCGGTTCTGGCTGGCTCTGGGCGTGGATGGCTACCGGCTGGACGCCATCGGCACCATCTACGAGCATCCTGACCTGCCGGATCATACGGCAACAAAGACGCTCATTGAGCTGATGGCAGCCAGGGAAATCCCCGCGGGGCCGCTTGATGGCGAGGAAATCATCAAGGGGTTTCAGGCCCTGTTCGCCTACCAGGCGGATCAGCCCGGCGTGCATGAGTTGATGCGCGAGCTCCGCGCGGTGGTGGACGAGTACGGGGGGGATCGCCTGTTGATCGGGGAGAGCGACGAGATCAGCTACCACGGCCACGGTGACGATGAGCTTCACCTCGTCTTCAACTTCCCGCTGATGCGGCCGCTACGCCTGACGCCGACCCATGTCCGTGCCAACCAGGCGCAGCGCCTGGCCGATCTGGCACGGGTCTCGGCCGACGCCTGGCCCTGCAACACCCTGGGCAACCACGACTCGCCCCGCGTCAAGAACCGCTTCGGCGACGGCGTCCATGACGACGCGCTGGCCCGTCTCCACCTCGCGCTGCTGCTAACCCTACGCGGCACGCCGTTCCTGTACAACGGCGAAGAGATCGGCATGAGCGACCTGCTGTTGACCGACATCGCGCAATTCCGCGATCTGTTGGGCTTGCAGGCCTATCATGCCGCGCGCACCCTGCTCGGCTGGCCTGAGAGGCTAGCGGTTCAGCGAGCGGCCGAGGTTTCGCGCGACAAGAACCGGACGCCGATGCAATGGACGAACGCGCCCAATGCCGGGTTCAGCCCGGCCGGGGTTGCAACGTGGCTTCCGGTCAACCCCGACTACGCGGCGGGCGTCAACGTTACGAGCCAGATCGGCGATCCAGGCTCGTTGCTCAACTTCTATCGGCAGATGCTCCGCCTGCGCAGGCAGACCCCGGCGCTCATTGCGGGCCGCTACGTTCCATTGCACAAGGAGGCGATCGACTATCTCGCCTTCCTGCGGCAAACTGACGCCCAGGCCTGCCTGGTCGTTCTGAACTTCTCGGATCGGGTCATAACGTTGCGATTCGACCTGCCCACTCACGGCATGAGGCCGCTCTTCGCTTCGGGCACAGCTCCGGGGCAGGCCGATGATCCGTCCCAGCTCGTGATGGGGCCGTATGAGATCTATATCGGGGAGTTGATGGTATCCTAGAGGCACAGGAACTCCCTTATGTCACGGCTTCGCCGTGGGCGGGTCAACAACTCAAGTCGCGTTGCAGCGAGTGTCCAGCGAAGCATCTTGGCATCTCCAGTTCCGTTGAGTCTCTTCGCTGGAATCTCACTGCACTGGATCTCACGGAGCAGACCCGCTCAGGGTGACCACAGTGAGTTGTCTACAGGGTGGAGTATGCAGCCTCAGATGCAAACAGGTAGCCTCTTCAGAGGCCGCGTTCCCAACGTGTATTTCTTATCGCAGGAGGCACTTCATGGTAAGCACAGCAAATATCGTCCAGGCATTACAGCACGTTCCGCTGTTCCAGAACCTCAACAACCGTCAGCTCGGGAAGCTGGCTCAGCGCTTCGTCGAGCGCAAATACGAGGGAGGCAAGGAGATCGTCACCCAGGGCCAGGGGGGCGAAGGATTCTTCGTGATCGTTTCGGGCAAGGCTGAGGCCATCCGGGTGCGCAGTGACGGTGAGCAGGTTGTGGTTAACGCTTTCGGCCCTGCGTCCTTCTTCGGCGAGATGGCGTTGCTTGACAAGGGCATACGCACAGCCACTGTGACCACGATCGAGCCAACCGAATGCCTGGTGCTACGGCACGAAGACTTTATCGGCCTGCTGAAAGAGGACGCCGAGATGGCGGTGATCGTCCTCCAGGAATTGGCCAAACGCTTCCGCATGGCGTTGGATCGGTTGCAGTAGACTCAGTAGATCACAATCCTGAAGGCTCGATTCCGTCACGGGATCGAGCAAGAAACCGGGTTTCCCGCAGAAACCCGGTTTCTGTCGTCACCAGATAGGTATGCGCGTCCAATGCAATGCAGCCACTGCGGCTTCAACGCCCCTGCCGAGATGAACTTCTGCGGTCAATGCGGCGCGCGGCTCGGCGTCCCGTGCCCACAATGCGGCTTCGAGAACCCGGCCGGCTATCGGTTCTGCGGCAAGTGTGGCCGGGGACTGACGGTCGCACCGGCGACCGCGGCCGCAGAAGGCGCCGTCGCGCCACTGGTCGGCGAACGCCGGATCGCCACGGTCATCCTGGCCGACGTATACCGCTCCACCGATCTGATGGAGCAGTTGGGTACCGAGGTCTGGGTGGAGCTGATGAACCAGGCGCTCCAACTGCTGGCGGCCGAGGTCTACCGCTTCGGCGGCCGGGTAGACCAGTTTCGCGGTGATGGCCTGGTGGCGTTCTTCGGCGCCACCGACGCGCACGAGGATGATCCGGAGCGCGCCATCCTGGCCGCGCTTGCCATGCACGGGGCGATCCGCCCCTGCGCTGAAACCGTGGGACGCCAGGGTATCGACCTCAAGATACGCGTGGGCGTCAACACCGGCGAAGTGATCGTGGGCAGCGTGGGGGAAGCCAGCCGGCACCGCGAAGACACGGCCATGGGCGGCGGCATCGCGCTGGCAGCGCGCATGGAGACGGCGGCCGAGCCCGGCACGGTTCTGGTCAGCGCGGACACTTATCGCCTGGTGGAGGGCCGGTTCGAGTGGCTGCCGCTGGGTGAGATCAGTGTCAAGGGGATCAGTAAGCCCGTCGCTGTCTACCGGCCGCTGCGCCTCCGCACATTCGGCGAGGTCATGCCCGCGACGCACGATCTGGCGCTGCCGTTGGTCTTCGGGTGCAATGAGGCGTTCGCCACGCTTCAGCGCTGCGTCGAGGCACTTTGCGGCGGCCGCGGCGGCATCGCCTTCGTTACCGGCGCAAAGGGCATGGGTAAATCGCTGCTGGTCGAACGGTTGCAACAGCATTTCGCGCACCACGTGAAGATCGGCCCGCCTGCCGCTCCCTCCCAGGCTGAGGGCGCTCAACACGCCGCCGCTCCTGCGGGAAAGCGGGAGCCTGGAGGCGGAGGCTTCACCTGGCTCACCACCCACTGCCGCTCCTACGATCAGACAACCCCTTATGCGATGTGGGTGGGCCTGCTGCGGAACTGGTTGGAAGCCCCAACGGACGACAACGACCCTGACCTGGCCGCTCGCCTGCGCCAGGAGTGCGCAACACTGTGGGGGGAGCAGGCCGAACGCTACTGTCCCTACCTGGCGACCCTGCTGGCGCTGCCGGTGACAGACACGTTCGCCGAACGTATGGCATACATTCAAGCTGAAGGGTTACAAAAACAGCTTTCCGGTGCGGTGTACACCTGGATGGAAGCGCTGGCGCAGCGCGGGCCGACAGTGCTGGCGTTCAACGATCTCCAGTTCGCCGACGCCAGCTCGCTGAACCTGCTGAGACACTGCCTGCCCATCTGTGAAAACACGCCCGTGCTGTGGTTGGCCAGCTTCCGGCCCGACCGTGGCTCGCTCGCCTGGGAGTTCCGCCATTACGCCGAGACTGAGTACGGCCACCGCCTGACAGCCGTGGACCTGCCCCCTCTGACCGAAAGCGAAAGTCGCGCGCTGCTGGACCAGATGCTTGGCCATGACACGCTGGCGGAAGCCACGGCCGCGCTGATCGTCGCCAAGGCCGAAGGCAACCCATACTACATGCGCGAGATCCTCTACGCGCTGGTTGGCCAGGGCGTGCTGCATCGCGATGCCGGTGGTCTCTGGCGCCAGACCCAACCCGTGGAGTCGTTCGATCTGCCCGGCAGCCTGCGCGGCCTGCTGTTGGCGCGCATTGACCGCCTGTCGCCCGAAGCGCGTCGCGTGCTCCAGGCCGCCTCAGTCATCGGCTCCACCTTCTGGCGCAACGTGTTGGAAGCGCTGATCGAGGATGTAAGCCAGGTCAAATCCGCCCTGACCCAGCTCCAACGCAGCCAGCTGATCCAGGAGCAGAGCCTGGAGCCGGAATTAGGCATGGCCTACACCTTCACGCCCTCGCTGGTGCGCGAAGTCGTTTACGAGAGCCTGCTGAGCAGTCAGCGTGCCCTCTATCACCGCCGCGTAGCGGAGAAGATCGAAGCGCTCTTCGGCGCTGATTCATCCAAGCCGTACCACGGCCTGCTGGCCTATCACTATCGCCGGGCTGGCGACCTCAACAGAGAGCTCTATTACGTGCTCGGCGCGGCCGAGGAAGCGCAGCGGGTGTATGCCAACGGGGACGCGCACAGCCGCTACACGCGTGCCCTGGAGCTCCTCGCCGAGATCGAAAGCCAATCGCCCCCGGAGGCGCTGCGGCCCATCTGGGAGCTGAGCTTTGAGGCGTTGATGGGACGCCATCAGGTGCAGGTCCGCATGGGCAACATCACTGCTGCCAGGGCGGACGCCTGCGCCCTCCTGCCCCTCGCGCGCCGAATGGCAGATGACCCGGCCTTCATGGTGGATGCGCTGCTCCATCAGCCCCAGGTGCACAGCCACGACACGCGCGAGGAGTTGGAAACAGGCCTGAAAATGGCCAGGGAAGCGTTGGTGTTGGCGCAGGGCTTGGGCGACAAACGCAGGGAGATGCACGCGCTCGTTGCCGTTGCAGAGCTGCAGTTGTTGCGCAAAGATCCATCCTGGTTAACGCTGGGCGACCAGGCCTATGAGCTGAGTCGCCAACTGGGCGATCTGCGCATGCAAGTCGGCCTTCTGCTGGGAATCAGCGATGCCTTGGGCATGGACGACCTGCAGCGCGGTTCCGAATATCTGGAAGCAGCCCTGGAGATCTCACAACGCGTTGAAGACAAGGAGACCGAGGCCAGCCTCCTTGCGGCGATCGGCCCCCGGTTTGAACGGAAGGGAGACTACTACCAGCAGTTGGTCGAGTACGACCAGAAACGGGCCGCGATCTACCATGAGATCGGCAACTCGATGGGCGAAGGGCACGCGCTCATGTTCTGCGGCCAGATCCGGGCGATCTACCTGGGCGACTTCGAGGGAGGCTTGGCGTTGATGCACGAGGCGCTGGCCCGGTGGAGCGAGACATCCGACAAGCTGTTCCCTCTGCTGCGTATCGCCCAGATCCAGGCCGCACAAGGGCGATTTGATGAAGCCTGGGCGACATTGGCAGCCGCACGCGCCGCTGGCGAGCACGTGATCCTGGACATCGGCCACGCCGGGCTCGCGCTCGTCGAGGCGATCACCCACAACACCCAAGGCGGCCCAGAACACTGGCGCCGGGTATTGGGCCTGCAGGCGACGATCCAGCAGATGGTGAAGGAAGATCAACTTTCCCGGCAATATCAAATGGCCGCCGCCTGCGAGACAGCCGAAGCACACCTCAGGCTGGCGCAGCAGGCGGAAGATGGTGCGGAACGCGCAGAGCACCAACGCCTGGCGCTCGAAGCGTCGGGGGCGGCGCTGGCGATCTACCGGCAGTTCGGCTTCACCCAGATCGTCGAGTGCGTGGCCGAAGAAATCCTTTACCGTCACAGCCTGGCGTTGGCAGCCAACGGCCGAGACGCGGACGCGCGAGAGATGCTGAAGGCGGCGTACGCCGAAATGATGCGCAAACACGACTTGATCCCGGCCGACAGCCCGTTCCGCAAGGCCTTCCTGGAGAACATCGCGCTGCACCGGCAGATCGCGGCCGCGCGTCAACACGCGCAGGGATTGGAAATCCCTGCCTGAACCTGAAAAGCCGCCGCAGCGGCTGGACCCAAGTGCCTGAGGGCGCCTCCCAGTGTAAGCCGGTGGATTCCATCCACCGGTTCTTGTGAGCCTGTCCATGAAATGTCCTTCCTGTGGCTTCAAAAGCCCGGCCGGGATGCGGTTTTGCGGCCAATGCGGCACGCAACTCGGGGCCACCTGCCCAAGCTGTGGCTTCAGCAACCCGTTCACCTACCGCTTCTGCGGCATGTGTGGCGGTCGCCTGACGGATACAATGGTGCCCGCGCACCCGCCGCGCGCCTCTGCAACCCTGCCGCCTCCGACGCCCGGCCCCATCCCCGAGCGGCTCGGGGATGAGCGGCGTGACGAAATGCCCGCACCGGTCGTACCCGTAGCGCCGCCGTCGCCGCCCGCGCCCCCAGCCGAGGCGCCTGCCGCGCTCACACCGCTGACCGGCGAGCGCCGGATCGCGACCATCATCCTGGCCGACGTGTACAATTCCACCGACTTGATGGAGCAGTTAGGCACCGAGGCCTGGGTGGAGCTGATGAACCAGGTGCTGCAATTGTTGGCGGCCGAGGTGGAGCGATTCGGCGGCCACGTGGATCAATTCCGCGGGGATGGGCTGGTCGCGTTCTTCGGCGCAACCGACGCGCACGAGGACGACCCGGAGCGCGCAATCCTGGCTGCGCTGGCCATGCACGACGCGATCCGGCCGATGGCAGCGGAAATGGCGGCGCGCAACATCGACCTGCGGGTGCGCGTGGGCATCAACACCGGCGAAGTCATCGTGGGCAGCGTGGGTGAGGCCGGCCGGCACCGCGAGGACACGGCCATGGGCGGCGGGGTGACGTTGGCCGCGCGCATGGAAACCGCGGCCGAACCGGGCACGGTGCTGGTCAGCGCACAAACCTATCACCTGGTGGAAGACCGGTTCGAGTGGCTGCCGCTGGGCGAGATCGCCGTGAAGGGGATCAGCAAGCCCCTTGCGGTTTACCGGCCGCTGCGCCTCCGCAAGTTCGTCGAGACGCGACAGGCCCATGATCTGGCACTGTCGCTGGTGGCGGGCCGCGACGCGCAACTGGCCGCGCTCCGGGGCTGCGTGGAGGCGCTGCAAAGCGGCCGCGGAGGCATCGCCCTGGTTACGGGTGCGAAGGGCATGGGCAAGTCGCTGCTGGTCAGCCAGGTGCGCCGGTACTTCGAACGAGACAGCGCGATCACCTGGCTGGCCAGCCACAGCCGCTCGTACGACCAGGCGACGCCCTATGCGCTGTGGGTGGGGCTGCTGCGCAGTTGGCTGGAAGCATCCGCGGGCGAAGCAGAGCCTGACCTGGCGGGATTACTCCAACAAGAGGCCGCCAGATTATGGGGCGACCAGGCGGAACGCTACCAGCCCTACCTGGCCACCCTGCTGGCGCTGCCGGTGGAAGGCACCCTTGCCCGGCGCATCGCCTATCTCAAGGCCGAAGCGTTTCAAAAGCGACTCTCCACGGCGGTCTATCACTGGGTCGAGGCCCTGGCGCGGCGGGGACCGCTGGTGCTGAGCGTCAGCGATCTGCAGTTCGCAGACCTCAGCTCCCTGGCGCTGCTGGGGCACTGCCTGTCCATCTGCGAAAGCGCGCCGGTGCTTTGGGTCGCTAGCTTCCGGCCCGATCGCACCTCGGCGGCCTGGGGATTCCGCCACCATGTGGAAACCGAATATCCCCACCGCCTGACAGCCATTGACCTGCCGCCCTTTACCGAGAACGAGAGCCGCACGCTGCTCGATCAAATGCTTGGCCCCGGCGCCCTGGCCGTAGATACGGCGATGCTGGTTATCGAAAAGGCCGAAGGCAACCCATACTACATGCGGGAGATCGTCTACGCGCTGATTGATCAGGGCCTGCTGAGACGAGATGCCGAGGGCGTCTGGCGCCAGGCCCAGACCGTTCAAACGTTTGACCTGCCGGGCAGCTTGCGCGCCTTGCTGCTGGCGCGCATTGACCGCCTCTCGGCCGAGGCGCGGCGCGTGCTCCAGATCGCCTCGGTGATCGGCCCTTTGTTCTGGCGCGGCGTGCTGGAAGCTATTGTGGGAGATGCCGGCCTGCTGAAATCCGCGCTGACCCAGCTCCAACGCGCCCAGCTCATTCAGGAACAGACGTTGGAGCCGGACCTGGGGATGGCGTATGTGTTCACACCCTCGCTGGTGCGCGAGGTAGCCTACGAAAGCCTGCTCAGCGCGCAACGCATCGCGTATCACCGCCAGACAGCGGAGCAACTGGAAGCCATTTTTGGCTCTGACTCATCCAGACCCTATCACGGCCTGCTGGCCTATCACTACCGCCAGGCCGGCGACCTCAACAAGGAGCTCTATCATGCCATCGGCGCCGCTGCCGAAGCCCGCCGCGTGTATGCCAACGCCGATGCGCTGGGGCACTACACGCGCGCCCTGGCGCTGCTGGCACAGATCGAACGCGAAGACGCGCCCGGCGCGCTGCTGCGCACGATCCGTGAGATGCGCTTCGAGGCGCTGGAAGGCCGGCGCCAGGTGCATCTGCGCATGGGCAACATCGAAGCGGGCAACGCCGACGCTCACGCGCTGCTCGCCCTGGCTCGAGAGATGCCGGACGACCCGCTCTTCATGGTGGACGCGCTGCTGGCGCAGCCCACGGTGAACAAACCCAATACGCAAGAGGAGTTGGCCGCAGGGCTGCGGACGGCCCAGGAGGCGTTGGCCCTGGTGCAACAAGCCGGCGACAAGCGACGTGAGATGAACGCGCTGTTGGCCGTGGGCCACTTGCAGCAGCTGTCGCGCGATCCGGCCTGGCATGAATTGCGCACCCAGGCGCTGGAGATCTCGCGGCAACTGGGGGACCTGCGGGTCGAGGTCGGCCTGCTGTTGGGCATCGGCGGCTCATACGGCATGGATAACCTGGAACGCAGCACCGAGTACATCCAGGCAGCGCTCAACATCTCGCAGCGGCTGGAAGACAGGGAGACTGAAGCCTGGCTGCTGGCCGCGGTCAGCCCAGAGCACGAGCGCCGAGGCGACTACTACCGGCAGTTGACCGAGTTCGAGGAGAAGCGGGTCGCGATCTACCGAGAGATCGGCAATCGGATGGGCGAGGGGCACGCGCTCATCTCGTGCGGCCAGATCACCGGGGTCTACCTGGGCGACGCCGAAGGCGGCCTGAAGCTGATCCGGCAGGCCTTGGCGCTGTGGAGCGAGACGCCGGACCGGATCTTCGCCTTGTTGCGAGTCGTGCAGATTCAAGCCGAGCTGGGCCGTTTTGAGGCAGCCTGGGCAACATTCGAAGAAGCGCGCGCCGTCATGACACGCGTGATCTCGGACATCGGCCACGCCGGGCTCCATCTGGTGGAGGCGATCCTGCACAACGCCCAGGGCGGCGCGGAACATTGGCGCCAGGCGTTGAACTTGCAGGCCCAGGTCCGCCAGATGGTGGCCGAGGGCCAGGTCTCGCGGCAGTATCAGATGGCGGCCGCGTGTGAGACCGCGGCCGCGCATCTGGGGCTGGCGAGGGCTATCGGCGATGAGGCTGAACGCGCGGAACATTTGCGCTTCGCACTCGAAGCGTCGGGGAGCGCGCTGGACATCTATCGCCAGTTTGGCTTCACGCAGATCGTCGAATGCTCGGCCGAGGAGATCATGTACCGTCACAGCCTGGCGCTGGCGGCCAACGGCCGGGACGAGGAAGCCCACGCTATGCTGGCCGCGGCGTACAACGAAATGATGCGCAAGGCCAACCTGATCCCGGCCGAGAGCCCATTCCGAAACACCTTCCTGGAGAACATCGCGCGCCATCGGCAGATTCGCGCCGCGTACGAGGCGCTGCGCAACCAATATCCATCATCTGACAAGGAGAAAACCTGATGATCCAGTCCCATTCCTGGTGGCAAACCGAGATCGTCTACCAGATCTATCCGCGCTCGTTCCAAGACAGCAACGGCGACGGCGTCGGTGACCTGCCGGGCATCACCTCACGGCTCGACTACGTACGCGCCCTGAACGTCGGCGTGGTCTGGCTCTCGCCGATCTACCCATCCCCGATGCACGACTTCGGCTACGACGTGGCCGACTACTGTGGCATCCATCCACTTTTCGGCACGATGGCCGACTTCGATCATCTGTTGGCCGAGACGCACCGCCGCGGCATGAAGCTGATCCTCGACCTGGTGCCCAACCACACCTCGGACGAGCACCCCTGGTTCCTCGAAAGCCGCAGCAGCCGCGACAACCCCAAGCGCGACTGGTACATCTGGCGCGACCCCGCGCCCGACGGCGGCGTACCTAACAACTGGCTCAGCCATTTCGGCGGCCCAGGCTGGACGTTCGACGAGCGCACGGGGCAGTATTACCTCCACCAGTTCGTCAAACAGCAGCCCGACCTGAACTACCGCAACCCGGAAGTGGTCGCAGCGCTGCTGGACAACATGCGCTTCTGGCTGGATAAGGGGGTGGACGGCTTCCGGGTGGATGTGATCGGCCTGATGATGAAGGACCCGCTGTTCCGCGACGAGCCGCTGAATCCCGACTGGGATGGTAGGATCCCGTGGCAGCGGCAGTTCCATATCTACACGGCGAACCTGCCCGAGGTGCACGACCTGATCCACAAGATGCGCCGCGTGTTGGACGCCTACGATGACCGCATGATGGTTGGCGAGACCTATTTGCCCAACGCGGAGTTGATGAAGTATTACGGCACGTCCAGTAAACGGGAGTGCCACCTGCCGTTCAACTTCCAACTCATCCGGGTGCCCCGGTGGGATGCCGCCGTGGTGCGCGGGATGGTGGACGCCTATGAGGCGGCGCTGCCGTCCGACGCCTGGCCCAACTGGGTATTGGGCAACCACGACCAGCACCGGCTGGCGACCCGGATCGGGCAAACCCAGGCGCGCGTCGCTAACATGCTGCTGCTAACGCTGCGCGGCACGCCCACCTGCTACTACGGCGACGAGATCGGCATGGAAGACGTGCTCATCCCGCCCGACATGGTGCAGGATCCGCCGGCGGTCAACCAGCCAGAGATCGCGCATATCGTCGGCCGCGACCCGGAGCGCACGCCGATGCAGTGGGACGCCTCGCCCAACGCCGGGTTTGCGGCCGCGGGTGTGCGCACCTGGCTGCCTTTGGCGGCCGACTATGCCACGCGCAACGTGGCGGCTCAGGCGGCCGACCCGACCTCGTTTCTGAGTTTCTTCAAGACGTTGACCGTCCTGCGCCAGTCCGAGCCTGCGCTGACCGTCGGCGCATACCGGTCGGTGGACGCGGGCGCGGCTGACGTCTTCGCGTATCTGCGCAGCCATGAGGCCCGGCGGCTGCTGGTCGTCCTTAACTTCGGCGGCCAGGCGCGGCGGCTGGATCTGTCGTCCGTTGCCGATCGCGGCGAGCTGCTGCTCTCCACGGAGATGACGGCGCCGCGGCCGGTAGTGCTGGCTGATCTGGCGCTGGGGCCCAATGAGGGGATGATCTTGCGGGTGATGGACGTGTAGCACACACCGCCCCGGAAGCGAGGCTTCAGCCCAATAGCACTCAGATTTGGAGGTCGGCCAGCGTTTCACCTGTTCTTAGCCGGTCTGCGACCGGCGTCGCAGGCGCTTTCGAGCCGCTTCTGACGCCAAGCCGGGGGTCAGTGCGCAGCCTCCCTTTGGGATAGACCCCCTACGAGCGAAAAGTTAGTGACATTGGGCTTTAGCCGGTTCCTCTGGACAATGACCATGACCGGCTAAAGCCTCGATTCCAGGCTCATCAGGCGCGCCGCGCGATCACGTCCAGCAGCGCCAGCCACTGCGCCTCAGTGACCCGATCCAGCTCCCCGCCGGCGCGGCCGCGGCTTGCCGGGTCGGCTACCAGGTCAGGCAGCGCCCGCTCCAATCCCCACTTCACCCACGAATTCATGCGGAAGGTTCGCAGCATTGCGCGGCAGGTCTCCAGGCGGCGGTCGCGCCGGGAGAGCAGCGAGCCATCCGTCACGCTGAGGGTCAACGCCAACGCATCGCCCGGGCCGACGGCGACCGGGGGCAGCGCCAGCGATTCGGCAGTCTCGTCGTAAGTCCAGGCGATTGCCTGTTCGACCCCGTTAACTGCAAGTTGCAGCGCGTCCGGCCGGCACACCCCTCGGAGGATCAGCCGGTAGCTCCGGCCGGCCGGGATGTGGGCCGGGTTCCCCTTGACCTTGTCAATCATGAAGCACATGCGCGAGCCACCCCAGATCTGCGAGAACCGCGTGAGCGCGCAGTCGCCGCTCAGGTACGCGGTCGAGGCGCCGTCGTCCTCATACAGCGAGAACGCGTTGTCAGCGCCGGGAAACGCGATCACGGTCAGCTCCTCCGGGTTGTCCACCCCGCCCCAGCCGACCCGCGGTCCCAGCGGCACGATAGCGCCCGCGCGGGCCAGCACCGGGATGTCCGTCAGCGTGCCGTAGAGCGTGACCGTGCGGCTGCCCGCGCAGTGCTCGCCGGTCGCGAAATCGAACCAGTCCCCCTCCGGCAGCCAGACCGACTGGCGGCTGAGCCCGGTGTCGGGGTGGCGCGGGGCCACGAAGGGCGCGGCCATCAACTCGCTGCCGAACCAGAACTGGTTGGGGCAGTGGTACGCCTCCTCCCGCTCCGCCGCCCAGTAGTACAGCGGCGTCACGAGCGGGATGCTCTCTTGCGCCGCGCGCCACGCCATGCTGTAGATGTAGGGGATCAGCGCGTGGCGCAACTGCATGGCGTCGCGGGTAATGCGGAACACATCCTCGCCGTAGCCCCACGGCCGGCGGTCCTGGAAGGGATTCTTGGTGCTGTGCAGCCGGAAGATCGGGCTGAAGACGCCGTACTGCACCCAACGCGTGTACAGCTCCGCCTCCTCGATGCCGCCCATATGCCCGCCGATGTCATGGCTCCACCAGCCGAACGCCACGTTCGACGCGGTGGCGGTAAAATACGGCTGGAACGCCAGCGAGGCCCACGACACGACGCTGTCGCCGGAGAAGCCGATGGGATAGCGATGGCTGCCCAACCCGCCCCAACGCGAGAAGATGAAGGGACGCCTGGCGCCGTCACGGCCCAAGTCGTAGAAGTGCAGGTGGTTCAGCCACCACAGCGGGTCCATCACCTCGGCTACGGGATGCCGGGAATAGACCATGCGCGCGCCTTGCTGCCAGTCCAGCCACCAGAAATCCACCCCCTGCGCCTCCATGGGATGGTGCAGCAGCTTGAAGTAGCCCTCGACGAAGCGCGGGTCGGCCAGGTCGAAGCGCACCGGCTGCCCGGCGGCCGGGTCCTGCCCCAACCAACGGGCCAGGTCCGCGTACTGCGCCTCGTGCGGCCATACGCCGTCGGCCGGGTGAAGGTTCAACGCGGTGCGCAGTCCCTCCCCGTGCAGCCAGGCGATGAAGACGTCGGGATCGGGCCACTGCTGGCGGTTCCAGGTGTAGCCGGTCCAGCCGGAGGACGCGTTGCCGGTCGCCGTGATGTGCCAATCCATGTCCACGATGCACACCGACAGCGGCACCTCTCTCTCCCGGAATTCCACCATCAAATCGCGCAGCTCGTCCTGGTGATAGTCCCAGTAGCGGCTCCACCAGTTGCCCAGCGCGAACCGCGGGATCATGGGCACGCGGCCGGAGATCGCGGTGTAATCCTTCAGGCAGCCGATGTAATCGTGGCCGTGGCCGAAAAAATAGAGGTCCTGGTACTCGGAGATGCGGGCCGGCGGCCGCTCGGTCAGCCAGCCGTTCTCATCGAAGACCAGGCTGCGGGAGTCGTCCACCAGCGCCCAGCCGGCGCGGGAGACCAGCCCTGGCTCCAGATCGATCTCACCGTCCGCCTCGTCGAGCGTGCGCGCGGTGCCCCGCAGGTTGCGCCGGTCACGGTCGCCCACGCGCCAGGTGACATCCAGCGCCTTGACCAGCACCGACAGGGTCTCGGCGGTGAAGCCCAGGTCGGTGACGGAGTAACGCAGGAGCAGGTGCTCGGTCTCGATCTCGATCTGTGCGGGCGTCCGCCTGACCGTGAACGGAGGGACCGGCTGCTGCCGATACCAGAACGCCTGGCTGGCGCGATCCTCAAACGCCTCGCGGCGGCTGTACTCCATGCGGATCAGGCGCGAGGTCAGCACCGTAAAGCGGACGTGCGGCCCGGACACCACCGTGGCCGGGTCGGCTTGCGAAGGGAAGGATGTGGGAATGGTGATAGCGGGCATGGACTGTCCTTTGGAAATGGATGTGCGAAAACACGCGTTATTCTACCCTGTGCAGGTTGTGGGGCAAAACGTAGGGGCGGATCTTTTCGCATCAATGACGAATCCGTCTCCACAACGCCATCCCCATGCGTCCCGGGCTCGGCTCAACGGCACAAGACCCGCCCCTACTTCGGATTGGTTCATTCGCCTTTTCTGTAGTAAACTCCGTCACAATCTCACTTCCCTCATGGAGGCTTATCGTGTCCGTTCCTGAAACTTCGCCCTCCCGGCCCTACCCGGCCTGGCTGGAGGGCACCGTCTTCTACGAGATCTACCCGCAAACGTTCTTCGACGCCAACGGCGACGGCATCGGCGACCTGCCGGGCATCCGAGCCAAGCTGGACTACCTGGTGTCGCTGGGGGTCAACGCGCTGTGGCTCAACCCCTGCTGGGAGTCGCCGTTTGAAGACGCCGGCTACGATGTCAGCGACTACTACCGGGTGGCCCCGCGCTACGGCGCCAATGCCGACCTGGAGGCGCTGTTCGCCGAGGCCCGCGAGCGCGGCATCCGCATCTTCCTGGACCTGGTGCCCGGCCACACCTCGTGGGCTCACCCCTGGTTCAAGGCCTCGGCCCGCCACGAGCGCAACGAGTACACCGACTGGTTCATCTGGACCGATTCGGTGTGGGCGCCGGCCGGCGACTTAAAGGCGATCAGCGGCATCTGCGAGCGGAACGGCAGCTTCATCACCAACTTCTTCGCGTGCCAGCCCGCGCTCAACTACGGCTTCGCCAACCCCGACCCCGCCCACCCCTGGCAGCAGCCCACCGATGCGCCCGGGCCCCGGGCCGTCCGCCGGGAGATCATGAACATCATGCGCTACTGGCTGGACCGCGGCGCGGCCGGCTTTCGGGTGGACATGGCCGGTTCACTGGTGAAGCACGACCCCGGCCGGCGAGCGACCGCGGCCTTCTGGCGCGAGGTGCGGGCGTGGTTGGATGCCGAATATCCCGACGCGGCCATCATCGCCGAATGGGGCCGGCCGCAGGAGTCGTTGAACGCCGGCTTCCACATGGATTTCGAGCTGCACTTCGCGCAGGGCGGCTACACGTCGCTGTTCCGCAAGGGTTCGCAGGGGCTGTTCACCAACCGCTACGGGTGGAGCTTCTTCGACCGCTCCGGCCACGGCAACATCCGGGAGTTCCTGGATGAGTACTGGACGGACTACCAGGCCACACACGACCGGGGCCTGATCTGCATCCCTGGCGGCAACCACGACATGGGCATGCGCTTGGCCGAGGGCCGCGAGGCGGCCGACCTGGCCTGCGCGTGGGCCTTCCTGCTCACCATGCCGGGCGTGCCGTTCATCTATTACGGCGACGAGATCGGCATGAAGACGGTCCACGGCTTGCCTTCCAAAGAGGGCGGCTTCGACCGCACCGGCGCGCGCACGCCCATGCAGTGGGACAACGCCCTGCCCAACGCGGGCTTCTCGGCCGCGGGGGCCGATGCGCTCTACCTGCCGGTTGACCCCAACCCCGACCGGCCCGACGTGGCCGGCCAACTGGACGACCCTGCGTCGCTGTTGAACCAGGTGCGGGCGCTGATCGCGCTGCGCAAGGCGCACCCGGCGCTGGCCGCTGGCGCCGCCTTTCGGCCGCTCTACGCCGAGGCCGGCAAGCTGCCGTTCGTCTACGAGCGCTGCGCGGCCGATGGGAGCGAGCGGATCGTGGTCGCGCTGAACCCCAGCGCGGCGGAGGCGGCGGTTGCTGTGCCGAGTGAAGGCTGCCAGGTGGTGGAGATGCTGTACGGCACCGAGGGAGGGTTGAGCTGCGCGGCGGACGGCCTGGCCGTGCGTCTGCCTGCGGTTTCTGCAGGCATCTACCGGGTGGCGTAGATTCCCGCCTCTTGAAAAGCGCGCAGCTCCGCCTGGATATCGCAGCCCAACGCCATCAGGCGCACCGCGCGGTCTTGCAAAGCAACATCCTCCGGCGTCACCGGCTCCCACTTGGGCACGGGGGCCGGGCGCCCCTCGGCGCCAAGGGCCACGAACACGATCAGGCAGCTCGTGGTCTGCTCGTATTCGCCGTGCCGCGGGTCGCGGGAGCTCACATCCACCGCGATATGCATGCTGGTGCGGCCGGTGTAGATCAGCCGGGCGCGCAGCTCCACGATGTGCCCCACCGTCACGGGCTTGTGAAACGTGATGCCGCTGATAGAGACAGTGACGCACGGCAGCCCGCACCACCCCGACGCGCAGGCATACGCGGCCTCGTCCATCCATTTCATCATCGAGCCGCCGTGGACTTTGCCGTACAAGTTCGTCTCCGGCACGCCGGCCAGGAAACGCATGGTGAACTCACGATCTTTTCCGGGCATCAGATCCCTCGAATCAATTAGGAAACAGTCGCCATCCGCGTCAATCCGCACTCGTCCGCGTCCTCATCCCAGGTTATCACCAGCCGCCCATCGCGTTGTAAACCGGCCGCTTCGGTCACGCCTCCGTGCTCCCGGATGAAGGCCAGGATCTCATCGCGCAGCGCCAATCCCGTCTGCTCGGCGGGCAGAGCCCGCAGATCCCAGACCGACCAGCCCTGACCGGCGCACTGACGCTCCCAGCCGGAGGCCAGCCCCCGCACGAAGCTGCTGCACGCGGCCCATAGCGGCCGACTGAGCGCCTCAGCTGGTATGCCGTCCAGGGTCGCCCCTGAAGCATACGCCTGGGCGCGCGTTTCACCGCGAATGATACCATAGCGCACCTCGCGACTGAAGTGCAGGAAACCGCGTTCCGCGCTCCGCTCATCTGGCCGGTCGGCGCGGCAGGCATTGTCGTCCAGCAGCGCGTGCAACTGTGCAGGTGACAACCGCCGCAGCACGATCGAATCCGCGAATGGCATCACCGCGAACAGGTCACCGAAAGTGATAGCCCCGCCCGCCGGGAGCCCCGCGCAGACGGAGGACGTATCCACCAACGCAAAGTCAACCTGGAAACCGGCCGCCCGGCAGCGCGCCGCCAGGGCATCAGCGATGAAGTTCGCCAGCGCCGACTCCCCCGCGGCAAACGCCTCCCGGACGCGCTCGGTCGCGAGATCCGGGTGCGGGGCGGCCTGGCCGATGGGTTCGCCGATCCGGCGCTGCACTTGCTCGGCCAGCGGCCGCACGTGGTCTGCCTCGAACGCGGCATCCGGCGCTAAAGCGTCGGCGGTCAGTAGGCGCGCTCCGATCACAAGGGCGCCTGCTGACGTTACGTCAACTTCTGCTTCACCCAGGTAGCGGCCCCGCGCGCCGGCCTGGACGATGGGGATGCCGTTCACGACCTGCGCGTCATCCAGACCGGTCGCGTGAAACACGCTGTGTGTGTGCCCGCCGACGATCAACTGCACGATCCCGGGCGGCAGCGCCAGCGCCAGCTCCACATCGCCGGAGCCGGCCACGATGCCGCGCGGGTCGGCCAGGCTGTAACCCAGGTGGCTCAGGACGATCACCACGTCACACAACGGCCGGAAAGCGGGCAGCAGATTGCGCATGGCAGCCACGGGATCGACGATCGTGAATTCACCGGGCAGCAGATTGCGCATGGCAGCCACGGGATCGACGATCGTGAATTCACCGGGCAGCACGTTCTTGCACTCGGCCGGCGTGGTGAGGCCGATCACTCCAATGCGCACGCCCTTAACCACGAACAGCGCGGCCGGATAGACGCCCGCCGCATCGGCATCTCGGGCCGGCAGCAGGTTGGCCGCCAGCAGCGGAAAGGCCGCGTCTTGCCGGGCCGCCAGCGCCAACACGCCCAGGCCCCAGTCCAGGTCGTGATTCCCGATCCCCCCGGCATCAACCCCTGCAGCCGAATAGAGTCGATAAGCCGGGTGGCACACGAAGTTCGCGGGGCGGCTTCCGCCGAGCTCGCTGAAGGCCGTCCCCACCAGATCATCGCCGCCGGAAAAGACAAGCACACCCGCATCGGGCCGACCGGTGCTGCCCTCGCGTGCGCGCCGGATATAGTCCGCCATACGCGAGAAGACGGGCCGGATCGCATCCGCGCTGACATCGGCCAGGCGGCCGTGGAGGTCGTTGAAGTGCAGCACATGGAGATGGAACGGGTGATCAGGCGAGAGGTCCGGCGGCCCCGGTAGGGTGACGTCTGGCGCCGAGACGATCTCGTGGATGGGCGCGGCAGCCGGCGCGCCGCGGAACAGGTACAGCGCGTCAATTCCGGCCGAGTCAGGGTTCGGCCGGCCGCGTTGAATGTGCAGGGTGCCGTACATTGATATTCTCACGCCTCACGCCGTGTGCGCCAACCGCTCAGGCGTCACCCGGTAGATGGGCGGCTCGCCAGCGAAGAAGCGGCGCAGCTCTTCGACCGCCATCTCACCCATGCGGGTGCAGTTCTCGATGCAGCCGGCCAGGTGGGGCGTGACGACCACGTTGGGCAGGCGGCGCAGGGGGCTATCAGCCGCGGGCGGCTCCGGGTCGGTGACATCCAGGAACGCGAAGAAGCGGCCCCGGCACAGCTCGGCCACCAGGGCCGGCTCGTCGAACAACGACCCGCGCGCGGTGTTGACGATGAGCGCGTCATCCTTCATCAACGCCAGCCGCCGCGCGTCAATCATATGCTCGGTTTCGGGCAGGCTGGGCGCGTGCAGGGTGATCACATCGGCGCGGCAGAGCAGGTCATCCAGCTCGGCCTTGGCCACGCCCAGGCGCTCGGCCTCGGCGCCGGGCAGGTAGGGGTCATACACCAGCACGTGCGGCTCGAACGGCGCCAGCAGCCGGATCACGTGCCGGCCGATGTTACCGCCGCCGATGACGCCGACGACGTTGCCGCGCAGTTCGCGGGCCGGCCACCACGGCGTCTCCCGCCAGCCGCCCTCGCGCACGTGCTGCGCCAGCGGCCAGATGCGCTTGACCCCCACCAGGATCAGACCCACGGTGGTCTCGGCCACGTCCTGCCCCAACGCGGGCGCGGCCGAGGTCACATGGATGCCGCGCGCCCACACAGCATCGGACACCACGCGGCGCACGCTGCCGCCCATGTGAGCCAGGGCGCGTAGCCGGGGCGCGGCCGCCAGCACATCCGCGTCCAGCCGGGCCACATCCCAACTGGTGACGCACGCGTCCGCGCCAGGTAGCAGCGCCAGCAGATCAGCCTTCGCCGCGGGCTCCTGGGCCGGGTGGTGCACGATTTCGGCAAATTCCGCCAGCCGCGCCCACGCGGCCTGGCTCATCATGCGCTGGTAGTGCATCTGGCCGATGGTGATCACAATGACCGGGTTGGTCATGAGCTTCCTCTCCTTTGCTGAAGATACTCCCAGATATCCGTTAGTCCTTCCAATCCTGCCACCACAACGTCCGGCATGATACCTTTCGTCTGGATCGCGCCGGCATCATCCACGCCGGTCGTGACCAGGATCGTCCGCAGCCCCAGGCGCTGGCCGCCGAGGATGTCGGTGTCCAGCCGGTCGCCCAGGATGGCGGTGGTCGCCGGCGTGCTGCCCATGCGCGCCAGCGCCAGGTCGAGCAGGGGGCGTTCCGGCTTGCCGATGATGGTCGGGGGCACGCCCGCACCGGCCGCGATGGCGGCTAGCAGCACCCCGGCCTCCGGCGCCAGCCCGTCCTCAACGGGGACCAGCAGGTCGGGGTTGGCGCCGATGAACTGCGCGCCGCGGCGGACGTGGCGGATGGCGTGCTTGAGCTTGTCGTGGGTGATAGCCCGGTCGCCGCCCACCACCACGGCCGCGACGGGGTTCGTGCTGTCATCCACCAGGAGAAATCCGGCCTCGACCAGCGCAGCCTTCAGCCCGATCTCGCCGACCACAAAGACGGACGCGGCGGCCGGGAGCTCGGCCCGCAGGGTTTCGGCTGTGGCGACGGAGGCTGTCAGGATCTGGTCCGGCGGCACATCGGCGCCCAGCTCGGCCAGCTTGCGGCTGTACTGCGCCGGCGTCCGCACCGTGTTGTTGGTGACGACAGTCAGCGCGATCCCGCGGCCGCGCAGGAAGTCCAGGAAGGGAAGCAGGCCCGGCTGCGGCCGGTTGCCGGCCACCAGGGTGCCGTCCAGGTCGCTGATTAAGGCGCGGATGGGTGCACGGTGGGCAGCTGCTACGCTCATCGCTCGTTCAGTGAGGCTACCGATCGTCATTAGCCAACTGCTGATGGACGAAACTCAAGAAGTACCGTATCGCATCAGCCGGAGCATCGGGGATGAAGCTCGCTTCCACGGCGGTTTCATCACCCTTGTGGAAATGCTTTGGGTAGGTCGTAGTGTGAGGGTGATCCGGTGCATTGTCATGCCGATGCAAACTGCCGCGCTGCGCTCGTTGTTCCCAGTGATAGGCGTAGTCGGCGCCCGTAGGACTCAGCCATACATTAACATAGGTGCCATCGCGAATCAGCAGGCGTAGCTTGAGAATTGTGTTGGCGCGCCGTCCGATGTGTTTCACTCCTGTGACCATATCGACGAACTCGGCAAGCGCGAGTCGTTCAATCGCAGCGTACATCAACTTGTGACCGTCTGTGGGCTCAGTCTTTCGAGGCGTTCAATGTGCGCTTGTAGGTTCTCCCATTCGATCAGGTCTTCCCAGGCTGGATGGCTGTAAATGAGCCCGTTTTCGATTTTTGCCTGAGTTCAGCAATCGAAGATACACCGTACCGATCCTGAACATCCGCCACATCAAGCTGCGCCAGGCGTTTTTCGCGCTGGATGTAAGCCTCCAGGCTTTGCCGCCACAGCTCTTCCGGAGCTACCTGCAGGGTTTCGGCTGCCTGTTCTAGCACCATCACCATACCATCACCTCCCGACGATTTCACCGCCAGTATAATCCGCTCGGCCACACGTTGTCAAACAAACTCTATCGAAGGTCGCCTGCCGTTGATCCCCCCAATCGCTGCAAGGCCTCAGTTGCCGTAGCGCCCCCGTGGATGATCGCGCGCAACGCGGCGGCCATGCCCTGTGGGTTCGCTGCCTGCCAGATGTTACGCCCCACGGTCGCGCCGGAGGCGCCCGCGTCCATGGCCGCGGCCACCATCTCCAGCGTGGCGCGCGGGTCGGCCTGGCCCGGCCCGCCGAGCACGACGACGGGCACGTAGCAGGTCGCGATCACCTGCTCGAACCCCGGCGCGTAGGAAGTCTTGACCCAGTCAGCGCCCAGCTCAGCCGCGACGCGCGCGGCCACGCTGACACTGTGCAAAGTGCGGAACTCCGGCCCGCTGTCGAAGCCGCCGGGGACCATCTCGGCCATCACCGGCAGGCCCCACGCGTGCGCCTGGCGGATGACCCGCGCCAACACCTCCAGGGTCGCCTCCTCGTGCCGCGAGCCGGGGAACGCGGTGACGCAAAGCGCGTCCGCGCCCAGGCGCAGCGCGTCCTCTACAGTGTAGAACTGCGCGCCCGACCCATCCATCGGCCCCAGCACGGTCCCCGCGCCGTCAATGCGCAGCACCAATCCCACGTCGGCCAGCAGATCCTCGAAGCGGGTCGCCGTGCCGTAGGAGGCCATCACCGCGTCCACGCCCCCGGCGATGACGCGCTGCAGAGTCTGCCCCAGCCGCTCGATGCCGCGATCGGGGCCGGAGATCATGCCGTGGTCGCACGCCACGATCAGCGCGCGACCATCGGGCCGGAAGATGCGGCGGAGACGGCGTTTAATCAAAGGGAAACCTCCAGTAAGGGAAACAGGGAAACAAGGGAACTAATGGGGAAAGCAAATCAAAGTCGTACAATCGAGGCCTGATTTTCCCTGTTATTCGAGGACCGGGACGATCATTTTTGTACGATGTTGATCTGGCTTCCCTATAAGGAAAGTTACAAAACTCGCTACTGTCATTCTGAACGGGTTAACCAGTCAAGACCCGCGACGGCGAGATCTCAGTGAAGAATCTGGCCGTAATTGCTCAGGCGGCGGCATTCATGGCCGACGTCAGCCGGCGATACGCAGCGTACCGCTCCGCATAGCGGTCGGCCAGCGCGTCATTCGGCGCCAGGCGGCGGATCGGCGGCTGCAGGCGGGCGACCCCCGCTTCCAGCGTCGGGAACGCGCCGGCGCCCCAGCCGGCGAGCGCCGCGCCGCCCAGCGCGGCCCAGTTGGCATAGTCGGCCAGCACGATGGGCACGCCGCTGATGTCGGCCAGGATTTGCGGCCAGACAGGGCTGGCGGACGCGCCGCCGGCGATCCAGAGCTCGGTGGTCGGCAGCCCGCTGCCCCGCAACTGATCCAGCGCCCAGCGCACCTCGAAGCCGCAGCCCTCCAGGATGGCGCGCGCCATATCGGCCCGGGTGTGGGCCAGTTGCAGGCCGGCGAAGACGCCACCGGGGGCCGAGCCGGGCAGTTGCGACGGCCCGCCGAGCGGCGTAAAGAGCAGCCCGTGGCTGCCCGGCTCGCTGCCGGCCAGCGCGGCGTTGAGATGGGGGTAGATCGCCTTCATACCCTGCGCCTGGGCCGGATCAGCGGGCTGCCAGGTCTGCGCCAGCCACCAGTCCACGGTCGCGCCGAAGCCGCCCAGGAACTGTGAGACGGTCCACCGGTGCGGCGCGGCATGGAAGCTGAGATCCATGGCCGGTGGCGCCTGGTCGACGCGGCGATCCAGCGTCACGCCGGTGATGACCCAGGCGGTGCCGGTGGCCAGCGCGACCTGGCCGGGCTGGAACATGCCCATGCCCAGGCACGCGCACGGCTGATCGCCGCCGCCAGCCACCACCAGCGTATCGGCCGGCAGGCCCGTGTACGCGGCCACCTCCGGCGTGATGGGGCCGATGATGCGCCCCGCCCACCCCAGCTCGGCCTGCATGGCCGGATCGACGCCGCCGATGGCGCACAACTCGGCGTCCCACTGGCCGGACTCCGCGCTCACCATCAGGATCTCGCACGCGGCCGACAGGTCGGTGGCGAAGCGGCCGGTGAGGCGCTGGTTCAGGAAGTCGGCTGCGCCCAGGTAGCGCCGCGCCCGGCTGTAGACATCGGGCCGCCCGGCAGCCAGCCAGGCGATCACCGGCAGCGGCAGGCCGGGGAAGGGATGCCAGCCGCTGAGCTGCCGGATCCGCTCGGCCGTGCCATCCTGCTGCCACCGGGCGACCAGGTCATCGGTGCGCCGGTCGAGCCAGGTGATCATCGGATGCACCGGGTCGCCGCGTTCGTCGGTGGGGATGATGGAGCCGGCCTGCGCGGCCAGTGCCAGGGATAAAATGCGGTGTCCTGCCGTCCGGTCGGCCACCTCACGCAGCGCGTCCAGCAGGCCGCACCATACCGCGTCGGCGTCCTGCTCCACCCAGCCCGGCTGGGGCGTCAGCAGCGGGTAAGGCCGGCTGGCGAACGCGACCTCCGCGCCGGTCAGCGGGTCGAAGGCGATGGCCTTGGTGGAGGCCGTGCCGATGTCAATGCCGAGGATGAGATCTGACATGCTGGATTACCTTCTGAGAGGAGAGATATCGTGACTGGAGTCGAGACTGTGTGAAGCCTCCTTTAGGATCAGCCGGTCTACTGCGCAACGCGAGAAACCGGCTGAAGCCTCGATTCCGGATTGACCAAGATGGGGTTCTCACCCCAGCAGCTTCATCGCCTCAGCCACGTTTGCGCCGCCGTGGATCACCGCGGCCAGCGCCGCGCACATCTTCGCCGGGTCGGCCGCGCCCCAGATGTTACGACCCACAGCGCAGCCCACCGCGCCGGCCTGCACCGCGTTGTAAACCATCGTCAGGAGCTGCTCCTCGCTCATCTTGCTGCCGCCGAGCACGACGATCGGCGTGTAGCAGCTGGTCACGACCGCCTCGAACCCATCGCAATGCGGCATCTTGATCAGGTCGGCCCCGTATTCGGAACCGAAGCGCGCGGCCAGCATGTGATTGGCCAGCGTGTGAAACTCCGGCCCGCTGTCGAAGCCGCCCGGCTTCATCTCGGCCACCAGCACCATGCCCCATTGATCGCAGGCGGCGCCCAGGCTGGCCAGCCATTCCATGTGCTGCACTTCATTGCGGTGGCCCGGCCCCGCATTGCAGACCACACCGTCCGCGCCCAGGCGGAGGGCATCCTCCACCGAATAGAGCGGTGCACTCTCGCTGATGTCCGGGCCGATGGTACTGGCGCCGCCATCGGTGCGCATGATGACGCCCAGCGGGGCCAGCTCCTTGGCGAAGGTCCGGATCATGCCGTAGGTGGTCAGCACCGCGTCCGCGCCGCCATCCGCGATTTGACGGATGACCTCGCCGGGCCGCTCCAAACCCTTCGGCCCTTGAATCGCGCCGTGATCCATCGCCACAATCAGGGCCTTGCCATCATTTGCCAGGATACGATTGAGTCGTCGTGTTTTGTTCATACCTTCCTCAAGCTAGTCGAATCTCTATGATCTTAAGAAACTCGTCGGCAGCGCACGGCTCGCTGTCATGCTGAACGGGTCTGCCACCCAAAGCCCGCCCCGGCGAGCCACCAGTGAAGCATCTCGCCTTCCGCAGCCGAGACTCTTCGCTGGCCTTGCGTGGTTAACCATGCTGAGTTGTCAACCCGCTCAGAGTGACAAGCGGAAGTCTCTCGAGTAGCCCCGCACGGCTCGTTGTCATGCTGAACGGGTCTACCACCCAAAGCCCGCCCCGGCGAGCCACCAGTGAAGCATCTCGCCTTCCGCAGCCGAGACTCTTCGCTGGTCTTGCGTGGTTAATCGTGCTGAGTTGTCAACCCGCTCAGAGTGACAAGCGGAAGTCTCTCGAGTAGCCCCACACTGTCACTTCGCCCGCGGGAAGAAGCTCCTGATGCGCGCCAACGCCTCTTCCTCGGTCGTGCTGGGATAACACTCCAGCCCGATCAGCCCATCGTAGCCCAGCTCGTCCAGCTTCTTCGAGATATTGGTGAAATTGATCTCGCCGGTGCCGGGCTCCTGCCGTGTGGGACAATCGCCGATGTGGAAGGTGGGATAGAGGCCGTAGTACTGCTCCATGCCCCAAATCAGGTTGCCGGCCGTGCGCTGCTGGTGGTAGCAGTCGAAAGACAGGCGGAGCTGCGGGTCGTCGAAGCGGCGCACCACATCGGCGGCCAGGTCGTGCGTGCTGACGAAGACCCCGCCGTGGATGTGGAAGGTGTTCAACGCCTCGAACCAGAGCTGCACTTTGGTCTGCTTGACCAGCTTCATCACCTTCGCCACGCCATCCAGCAGGTTGGCGTACATCTCGCCGGGGGTGTAGTCGCGGTTAAGCTGCTGGATCCACTCCCCCCTGGCCGAGACGTCAATCTGGTTGGAGAAGATGAAGAGGTGCGGGATCTCGTATTTGACCGCCGCCTCCAGCGACTCCGACCAGGCGCGGAGCACGCGGTCGTGGTCGGTAGCGTCCACCAGGTTGCCGCAGTCCCCGTCGAAGGTCGAGTTGATGATCATGCCGCGCGCCTTGCACTCGGCGTGGATCTCCGCCATGGGCCGCTGGCGCCAGAGCCAGACATCCAGCCGGCGGATGCCCAGGCGCTGGAAGTGCTGGATGCGTTCCACGATGGGCAGGTCGCGGAACCAGAAGTCGAGGTAACCGGTTAGTTCCATGAGCTTCTCCGAAAAAGTCAAACGTGATGCGTGCTGCGTGGTGCGTGATGACAGCCACAACCTGCTCGGAGGGATCCGATTGTCACGTACCCAAGCGCGTGCGAATCACAGCCAGCACATCCTCCAAGGTCCGTTCGTTCGAAGGCTGGCGATTAGCCTGCGCAGCGATGTGCTTGTGATGTGGGTGGGACGAAATACTCGCATGGTGCGGCGCATTATCCCACCCGATGATGAGGTTGTCTGTAGGATCAAGCCAGTAGTCCGTGGAGCTTCTCCATCAACTCCGCCTCGCGCCCCTGCCAACTACACCACTCAACGTAGTCCTCATGGGCCTCCAGCCCGGCATCGTCAGGCAAGCCAACGCGTTGAAGTTGAACGAGACTTTGACCGTACTTGCGTTCAAATGCGGCAATGTGCTGGCGCACGGTCTTCAACTCTCTTTTCAACTCCTGAGCGTGCTTCTCTGCACCCAGGCGGACGATGCGTTCCCACTCGGGGATGGTCAATCTTACAGCCGAAGTATCCAACATAGTTTTGCTCCTGGCCCGAATTATACCGGTCAGAAGATCGCCTGTCAAAGCACCCTACGACATGACCATCCCGCCATCCACCTCGATCGCCTGCCCGGTAATGAAGGCGGCATCCGGGGAGGCCAGGAACGCGACGACGCCAGCGATCTCCTCCACGGTGGCGAAGCGCTTCATGGGGCAGTCCTGCGACCGCAGGGCGATCCACTCCTCCACCGAGAGGCCATCGCGGCCGCCCACTTCCCTGGCCACGCCTAGCACCATTTCAGTCATGGTGTTGCCGGGGCAGACCGCGTTCACGGTGATGCTGTAGGGCGCCAGCTCCATCGCCACGCTGCGGGTCAGGCCGATGACGCCGGATTTGGCCGCGCTGTATTGGGCGCTGCCCGGCCAACTGGTCTTACCGGCCATCGAGGAGATGTTGATGATCGCGGCGCCGCAGTGCTGCTGCATCATGATCGCGGCCGCAGCTTTGTTGGTCAGGAACACGCCGGTCAGGTCAATGTCAATAGTCCGCTGCCAGTCTTTGAGGGGCACTTCGACCAACGGCTGGCCGGTGTAGATGCCGGCCGAGGCCACGACCACATCCAGGCCCTGCGGCCAGGCATCCACAATGGCCTTGAACGCCGCGTCCACGCTGGCCGGATCCGCGACGTTGCACGGCAGCGCCAGCGCCGGCTGCCCGCTCAGCCGCTCGCACTCGGCCGCGACCTCGGCCGCCTCCTGCATCGCCAGGTCAAGGACTGCCACCCTGGCCCCTTCAGCCGCAAAGCGCAGGCAGCACCCCTTGCCGATGCCCTTGGCCCCACCGGTGACGACGGCGACTTTGCCTTCAAAACGTTTGATGATGTACATGCATGCTCCGGTAGATTGGAAAGTTGGTAGATTGGGCGTTTCTCAGCAGTTTCAGAACCGTGCCCATGTCAAGGATAACACAGCAGGGACAAGAACGGGGACGCGGACTACGCGGATGCCGCGGAAAACGCGGACAAGAGCAACGGTTATCCGCGTAGTCCGCGTCCCATTTTCGAGTGAGTCAGGTCAACGGATCCGCTCAACCGGCGCCACGTCGTCCGCTTGCACTCGAAGCTGAGCCAACTCCGGCTCAAATCTTGCCAACAGCGCTGGTTCGGGCCAGATGCGCAGGTTGGAGTCCAGGAGCAGGATGGCGGCATGCAGCGCGCCGGCCAGCAGCGTGATCGCCATCTCCAGGTCATCTTGCGCGACCTGGATGTGTGGGCGAAATCCTTGCAGCCCGATGGCCGCCTCTGCCGCCAGCCGCGCCATCGCCACGGGCATCTCGCACAGCCGCTCTTGCCCCTTCAGCGTCTCGCCGGCCGCGCGCAGGGCCGCGAAGGCAGTGATGGCGTCGCCGTCCTCGTCGCACAAAGCCTGCAACTCTGCACGAACGCCGGCCAGCCAGCCTGCCAGCTTCGCAACGCTTTCTCGCTGCGGGACCTCCAACAGGTCGAAGTTCAACCGCACGCACGCCTCGCCCAGCGCGCAGGCCAGGGCCGCCGAGCCCGCGATGGCCGCGCCGGCCATCGCCGTCCCTGCGCCGGCAACGTGCGCCGTGACTTGGCGAAAAGAGTCCTGAGTGAGCACAAAACACTCCTCCCGGCGATCTGAATAGGCCGGAACCCAAAAATTCACCACCAAGTGACACGAAGGCACCAAGGGACCAGGCTTGCTGCCTCGCTGCATATCTTCGTGTCTTGGTGTCTTTGTGGTAAGGCCCTTAACCCTTGATCGCGCCCTCGACCATGGCGCGGAAGAAGCTCTGTCGCGCAAACAGGA
>CAZKEF010000020.1:64374-106079 GCA_964551735.1 uncultured Anaerolineales bacterium | reverse complement strand
TCTCGGTCAGCAAGGAGATCAACGAGCCGCGCTACCCCAACTTCATGGGCATTCGCAAAGCCTCGCGCATGCAATATCCCGTCACCGGCGTCAAAGGCCTGCCCGGCCTTGACATGGGTAAAATTGGCGCTGAGACATCGCTCCTGAAGTGGACAAACCTCCGCAAACCGCCAGCGCGCACCGGCAAGTGTGAATTCATCCAGGGCGCGACCGCTGCGGAACAAGCTGCCATCCTGGCTGACAAGTTGATCGCCGAGAAGGTGATCTGAGAAGGACGGAGGATACACATGGCTATTCTTGTTTATGTCGATCACTTCAAGGGCGTGGCGAAGCCCGTATCATGGGAGATCATGGGCAAGGCGCGGGAGTTGGCTGCCGGGCTCGGCATACCGGTCATTGCCCTCGTTGCGGGTTATGGTGACGTGGCGCCTCTCGCTGCGGAGGCGATCGCTTACGGCGCTGATCGCGCCTTGTTGGCTGACGCACCTGGGTTAGCGCAGTTCCGCACCGGCACTTGCGCAGCAGTCCTCAAGGCGGCGATCGCGGCCGCGCAGCCGCGCATCATCCTGGCGCCGGCGACCCCTGGCGTGCGTGATGCTGCCGCCCTTGCCGCGGCCGCGGCGGGCATCGGCCTGGCAGCTGATTGTCAGGGGTTGGCCCTGGATGCGGATGGCAAGCTGCTGGCCGACCGGCCGGTCTTCTCCGGCAACATCATCACGACGATTGTCTTCCGGGATGCGCTGCAGATGGCCACCGTGCGCGGGCGCAGTTTCCCGCTGCCTGAGCGCGACGCAACCCGCACCGGGGAGGTTGCGCCGTTAGCGGTTGACCTGACAGGGGCTGAGGGGGAGGAGATCCTCAGTCTTGAGGTCGTTGAAACCGGCGAAGTGAGTGTGGAGAACGCGGGCATCATCGTCTCCGGCGGGCGTGGGGTGAAAGGGCCGGAGGGCTTCGCGCCCGTGCGCGCGTTGGCCAAGACGCTGGGCGCGGCCGTGGGCGCCTCGCGCGCCGCGGTGGATGCTGGTTGGATCCCCTATGCCCATCAGGTGGGGCAGACCGGCAAGACTGTACGGCCAGATCTCTACATCGCAGCCGGCATCTCTGGGGCTATTCAGCACCTGGCCGGCATGAGCGGGGCCAAGGTGATCGTGGCCATCAACAAGGACAAGGATGCGCCGATCTTCAATCTGGCACGTTACGGCATTGTGGGGGACCTGTTCGAGGTGCTACCGGCCTTGAATCAAGTGTTTAAGGGCAAGTTGGGCCGCTAAGCCCTCCCTAGAACGGCCGGATTTAAACATGCGCTGCCGCGCGTTGACAAGCGCGGCAGCTTTAGTTTATAATAGCGACGTCGCAGAAAGGCGATAGAACTTGCGCGGGGATGGCACAACCGACTCGCGCCTTTGAACGCGTTAGGCACTAACGCCGGGCTATGCACGACAGGGTAGCCCCGGCCCGACCCTTGCCACGCTTGTCGCATCATCGTAAGCAGCCAGGCACGGCAAGTGCAGAGGTCAATGCGGTCTGAGGCCCGACTGCCACCGAGAATCAATCAGTGCGCTGCCGGGCTGTTTTTTCGCCTTGAGGCTCTCGTCTCAAGAGACGTAATCAATCTATTGTTTGGAGGTTCCGTTCCCTATGTCTACGAGTTTACCGCCTACCAAACCACCGGCTGAGGTTCATCCCATGCAGGCCCTCCTCGATCAGGGAGGGTATGACATGCCACAGCGCGGTGATATCCGCGAAGGGACGATCATCTCGGTCAGTCCCCAGGAAATCGTTATTGACCTGGGCCTGAAACGGGAGGCAATCGTGCCGGCCAACGATCTGAGCCGGATCGAAAAGGACACCCTTGCGGAGATCCAGGAGGGTACAACCTGGCCAGTGTATATCCTGCAGCCCTCAGACCGGGAAGGGAACCTGATCGTCTCGCTCTCGCGCGCGTTTCAGGAAAAGGACTGGCTGGTCGCGCAGCAGATGATGGAGAGCAGCGAAATGTTCGAGGCCGAGGTCAGTGGCCACAATGCAGGCGGCCTTGAAGTGGTCTTCGGCAAGCTGCGCGGATTCGTGCCGGCCTCGCACCTGTCTTCGTTGCCTCGCGATATGTCCCCTGAAGAACGCAAGGCTCGGTTGGCCACCTTTGTGGGCCAAAAGATCCCGGTCAAGGTCGTCGAGGTTGATCGCAAGCGTCGCCGGCTGATCATGTCGGAACGCGCAGCCCGGCGCCGCTGGCAGCGGGAGCATCGCAAGCAGCTCCTGGAAGATATCCAGGTGGGTGAGGTGCGCACCGGCATCGTGCGCAGCCTGTCAGACTTTGGCGCTTTTGTTGACCTGGGCGGGGCTGATGGCCTGATCCATATCTCCGAGATGGCCTGGTTCCCCGTTGCGCATCCCAGTGAGGTGCTGCGCGTTGGCCAGGAGGTTGAGGTCAAGGTGCTACGGATTGATAAACAGCGTGAGCGCGTGGGCTTGAGCTTGAAGCGCGTCCAGCCAGATCCGTGGAGCAACATCGAAGAGCTTTACAAGGTCAACGAGTTGGTCGAGGCAGTCGTCACCCGAGTCACCGATTTTGGGGCGTTTGTCCGGCTGCGCAGCGGCGTTGAAGGACTGCTCCATGTGTCGGAGATGGCCGACATCCGGCCTGACCATCCGCAAAGCCTGGTGTCGCCGGGTGACCTGTTGCTGCTGCGCGTGTTGCGCATCGAGCCGGAGCGCCGCCGCATTGGGTTGAGCCTGCGCCACGTGTCAGAGTCCGAATGGGCCGAGTGGGCTGCCAGCTATCGGGAGAAGCACAGTCTGGCGGTAGAGGCTGAGGAAGCTGCTGAGGCTGTGGTCGAATCAGCTGCCGGGGTTGTTGACGAAGCGGAAGCGGTGCTTGAGACGGTGGCCGAAACCGTGGCTGAGACGGCCGGCGAAGCTGTTGAACAAGCGGAAGCGGTGGTTGAGACGGTGGCCGAAACCGTGGCTGAGACGGCCGGCGAAGCTGTTGAACAAGCGGAAGCGGTGGCTGAGGCCGCGACCGAGACCGTGGCGGACACGGCCGGCGAAGCTGCCGAGGAAGCAGAGGCAGCCGTTGAGGCCGTGGCGGAGACAGCCGCTGAGGCTGTTGAAGAAGCTGAGGCAGCCATCGAAGCCGTGGTGGATGCCGCTTCTGGCGAGCCTGCTGCTTAGTTTTGACCCAGGACAGCATCAAAGATCATGTCTACCAGCGATCAGATCACCGAAGCGCGGGCGCGCTTGCTCTCTGAACGCGCTGAGGTGCAAGAGGAGCTTGATACGCTCACTCGTCGCCTGGAAGTGAAAGGCGATTACGAGTTGGGCGAGGGTGACCCCATGATCTACCAGTGGGAGTTAAACCTCGCCTTGCGTGAACGCGCCAAGCAACATCTGGCTGAGATAGATGAGGCGTTGGCGCAGTTGGATATGGGCATCTATGGTCGCTGCGAACGCTGCGGCAAGCAGATCGAGCCCGAGCGATTGGCTGTATTGAGTCATACCACTGTGTGCAGCCAATGCGCTCAGCGCCGGCGTTGAACTGGGATTTTTCCTAATCATAGACGAGATGACGAAACGCCCGGGTGAAAACCGGGCGTTTGTCAACCACCAGGTGCGTTATCATGCCAGGTCAAGCTTCCCCTCTGACCGTAGTCCTGACGCACGAGCACACGGATTTCGACGCCCTGGCCAGCATGCTGGCGGCCGCGCGTCTCTATCCAGGCGCAGTGCCGATCCTGCCGCGCCAGCTTAATCGCAACCTGGAAGCATTCCTCGCCGAATACCGGGATCTGCTCCCCTTTGTGCGGCAGGAGGACTTGCCAAAGCGCCGCGTTGACCATGTCATCGCGGTGGATACACAATCCGTCCAGCCGGTGCGGGGCATGGCTGCGCAGGTGCCCATCACCATTATTGACCATCATCCTTTGTTGCGAGAGCTGCCGGAGGGCTGGAGCTTTTGGGGCGAAGAGACCGGCGCCACGACGACGCTGTTGGTGGAGCGCATCGCGGCGCAAGGCCTGACTCTGAGCCCCATCGAGGCGACGCTGCTGATGTTGGGCATCTACGAGGATACCGGCGCGCTCAGCTATCAGACGACCACCCCGCGCGATCTGCGCGCCGCCTCATGGCTGCTGGAGCACGGCGCAAACCTGCTGGTAGTAAACAGGCACCTCCATCATCCCCTCACCGATGAACAGCAAGTGGTGTACCAGCAGTTGACCGACAACAGCCATCCGTACCAGTTTCATGGCCATTCGGTGATCATTGCCACCGCCACCATGCCGGAGCCGGTGGATGAGATCTCCACGTTGGCCCACAAGCTGCACGACCTCTATGAGCCCGATGGCCTTTTCATGCTGGTGCAGATGGGCGCTCAGATCCAATTGGTGGCCCGCAGCACCACTGACGCCATTGATGTGGGCAAGATCGCCCAGGCTTTGGGCGGGGGCGGCCACGCGCGGGCCGCGGCCGCGTTGATCCGCGAGGGGACGCTGCCCAGCGTGTTTGAGGCGCTGGTCTATCTGCTGCACAGCCACGTCCGGCCCACGGTTACGGTGAGGCAGATCATGTCATACGGCGTTCCGCAGACCCTGGCGCCCAGTGACACGATTGCGGCGGCCGCTGAACGGATGCGTCGCTATGGCTTCGAGGGTTTTCCGGTGGTCGAACCATCGGATGGCCGGATCGTCGGCATGTTGACCCGTCGCGAGATCGACCGGGCCCTGCATCATGGCCTGGAGAAGCACCCGGTTAGCCGTTATATGCGCGCCGGTGAGGTCTTCGTCACACCTGAGGATTCGGTGCCCACGCTGCGCAAAGTGATGACTGAGCAGGACTGGGGCCAGGTGCCCGTGGTGGATCCGAACACCGGCGGCATCCTGGGCATCGTCACGCGCACCGATCTGATCAAGCAATGGTTGGCCCTGCCTGCGGCGCAGCCGGAAACGTTGGCCGATCTGATGGCGCAGATGCTGCCGGCTGCGTTGCGCGATCTGCTCGAGCAAGCCGGTGTCGCGGCTGGCGAGTTGGGTTTGCCGCTCTATGCCGTGGGCGGTTTCGTGCGTGACCTGCTGCTAGGCGAGCCGAACTTCGACATCGACCTGGTGGTGGAGGGGGACGCCATCCGGCTGGCCCAGGCGCTGGCGCAACGCCTGGGTGGCCGCGTGCGCAGCCATCGCCGGTTCGGCACCGCCAAGTGGATCCTGCCGCAGGAGCTGCTAGCGCGTGCTGGTGAAGGTCGCAACCACGCGGGAAAAGCGATGCCTGCATCGCTCGATTTCGTTACCTCCCGTATGGAGTTCTACGAGCGCCCGACCGCGCTGCCTACGGTGGAGCGCAGCAGTATCAAACAGGATCTGCACCGCCGCGATTTCACCATCAACACCCTGGCAGTGCGTTTGACCCCGGACCGTTGGGGTGAGCTTCTGGATGCTTATGGCGGCCGCAAGGACCTCGATGACGGCTTGATTCGCGTGCTGCACAGCTTAAGTTTCATCGAAGACCCGACGCGCATCTTGCGCGCGGCGCGTTTCGAGCAGCGTTTTGGCTTCCAGATTGAGCCGCGCACTCAGGAGCTGATCGCGGATGCCTTGGATATGCTGGATCGGGTCAGCGCGGAGCGCGTGCGGCACGAGCTAGAGCTGATCTTAGTCGAGGCGCAGCCTGAGCGCGCGCTGTGTCGGCTGGCCGAGCTTGGCGTATTGACGCGGCTGCACCCGCAATTGCGCTGCGAAACTTGGTATGCGGCCAAGGCGGCCGAGTTGCGCGCCTCCCTGGCGTTGGTCGCGCGGCCCGATAATGTCGCGCCGCCGCCGATGACGCTGGCGCCGGATGCCGCGCCTCGGCTGCACCTTGCACTGCTGCTCTACCCTTTGTCCACCGCTGCTGTGTCGGAGTTCCTTGAGCGCTGGCACGTGCGTAAGGAGTATCGCGAGCTGGCCCTTGAGGTGCATGCCCTGGCCAAGCGGCTTGATTCTTTGCGCCGCGCGACGCTGCAGCCCAGCGAGATCGTCCGGCTGCTGGATGAGTCCAGCGACGAGGCGCGCCTGGCGCTGCGCGTGGCGACGGATGACTGGTTGGCGCGCCAGCGGTTGGACCTGTATCAACGAAAATTGAAAAATGTGCGCACAACAGTGACCGGGGATGACTTGCGACGTCTGGGCCTGGAGCCGGGGCGCATCTATCGCCAGATCCTTGAGCAGCTGCGAAATGCCCTTCTAGACGGCCATATTGCGAGTCGCGCGGATGAAGAAGCGTTTGTGCAATTATTGATCGCATCTCGCATTGTTTGATTAGCATAAAATGACAGAATTGCCCGATCAGACTTCTTTGAAATCTGCCGTAACCTGCGGCGTGTTTTCACGTTGATCCATTTGAGCGTGGTCATGCAATCAGCGATTACTGACGAGCAGATTACGTCGCTATTACCTGCATGCCAGCGTGGCGAAATGGCTGCTTTAGAAGCGCTTTATGAGCTTTACGCCGATCGCTTGTATCGCTATGTGTTGGCGCGAGTTGGGGATACCGATATCGCATCCGACTTGACTACAGAATTGTTTGTTCGGGTTATCAAGAAGATCGGGGGTTTTCGGCTCAATGCGCGGCGGCCGGCCGCTTCGTTCAGTGCCTGGCTGTATCGCATTGCGGCGAATTTGATCACCGACCATCATCGCCAATCCAGGCGAGTATCGCACGTGAGTCTGTCGGAGGAATTGCGGCTCCCTGCCAGTGGAGCTAATCCACATCGTGCTGTCGAACAGCAAGAGTTGCTCGCACGTTTGGGGAGCGCGCTCTCAAGATTGAGTGAGGACCAGCGCCTGGTGATACTCGGCAAATTCGGTGAGGACATGAGCAACGCTGAAGTGGCTTCTTGGCTTGGCAAGACCGAAGGGGCTGTGAAATCGCTGCAACATCGTGCGCTGCAGGCGTTGGGCCGGCTTTTGGGCACCGAGGAAAGGTAGAATGAAGGCGAGCACTATACTGGATGATTGCCTGGAACGTCTGAAGGCAGGGGAGACGGTGGCCGACTGTCTGGTCCGTTACCCTGAGCAGGCGCAGACCTTGGCGCCCATGTTACAGGCCGCGGCCGAGTTGCGCACCTTGGCCGCGTTCCGCTTGTCTCACGGGCAGAAGCTGCGGGCCAAGGTGACGATGCGCGCTGCCTTAGCCGAGCGGACAGCCCCGCGCCCGCCGCTGGCCTGGCTGCGCCTGCGGGCAATGCCGGCTGCTGCAATGCTATCGTTGGTTTTGTTTATCGCTTTGACCGTGTCTGCTGTGGCGTCGAGCCAGCCTGGTGATTTGGGCTATTCGTTGCGCGTCGCTTCAGAACGTGTGCCGGTCTTCGTGCAGTTTGGCATGGCGCGCCAGGCCAAGGCGGAGCTGGTTGTGGCAGAACGCCGCTTGACCGAATCCCAGGGCGCTCATCCCTCCGCGTTGGCAGCTTTGATCGTCAGTGAGGAGGCCATTGTCCGGCGCGCCGAACGTTTGACGCTGGATGAGCAGATCGAGATTGCTGAACGCGTCAGTGCACACGCGCAGGCGTTGGTGGCTCTGGCCGAGCGGGCCGATGATCCGGCGATGGAGGCGCGTTTGGCCCACGCAGCCAAGCAGGTTCATGCTATCGCAGGGCGCCTGGTGACACCCTTACCGACACCAACCCTGCCGGTATGGCCTACGGTCAAGGTCGAGGTCACGCCGTCAGTCACCCCCGTAGCCGTGGTGGAGCCTGTGTCCACACGCACGCCTCGCCCAAGGATTACGGAGATGTGGCCTTCGGTGACCCCCAGGCGCCCGCTTGCGACCTTGACGCTGCCTGCGCGACCTCCGGTGACGCCGCGCGCGACGTTACAGCCCGGCGCGTGGCCAACTATGACGCCGTGGGCGTGGCCAACCGGGAATGCGACCTGGGTGCCGGGCGCCACAGTGATCCCTGCGACGCGCACGCCGCTGGTGCCGCGACCGCCTCGGACCGAGATCACGCCGCCGGCCTGGCTGCCCACCGGCACCGTGATCCCTCCCCGTTATCTGCCGACAGCAACGCCTGCTGCAATACCACTGCCGTCGGTAACGGTGCGCTATGCAGGCGGAGGCATTGCGTTGACGGCAACGGCGATCGCACCCTTGCCGTCGGTGACGGAGACGCCGCGGCCGCCTCGGGATTTCCCTATCGGTCCGCAACCGACGCCGATACCGCCTGTTGTGCCCGAGGTTACTGTGACACTTCCTGCGCCGCCTCGCAGCCGTTAGGTGGCTACGGAGGGCAGTGATGGATGAGAACCTGCGCTGGAAAGGACTTGGGCTGCTGCTGCTTGGGACGGTAGCACTTCTGTTGGCAGTGGTAGTCCCGGCGGTGGTGCTGGCCCCGGTCCCTGCGGGTGCCGCGCCGGGCAGTTGTTCAGAGCAGGTAAACAACGGCGGCTTCGAGGATGGGGAGGAACCCTGGATCTACGTCCCAAGTCCGGCGCCGACGCCCGTCACCTTTAGGACGACATTCGAAACGCACAGCGGCACGTATGCAGCGTTGCTTGGTGGTCGCGACGACGCCGATGATCGGCTCAGCCAGGTGGTGGTGCTGCCGGCAGGATCGGGCAGCTTGATGTTTTCCTTCTGGTGGACGCGCTATACGGAGGAGCCGCGCGATCCGGGCTGGTCACGAGATTTCATGTATGTCGAGTTGTACAGCGCGGATGGCAGCGCGTTGATCGCGCAATTGTTTACCTTTGACAACACCGATGGGATCGATGATCTGGTGTGGAACCCGATCTCGGTGGACCTGCAGCAGTACGCTGGCCAGACGGTGCAGTTGCGCTACCGGGTGACCACCGACCTCAATTTGCTGACGCGTTTCTTCATCGACGATGTGAGCATCCAGGCCGGGACCACATGCCCTACACCGATGCCGACGGTGACGTTGACATTCACGCCGACGAGCACGCCGACCCCGCGATCGCGGATCTACCTGCCATTGGTCTTGCGAAGCGGATGAAAGCGCTCAAACTGAGAAGAGGGCGGCTGCTTAGTAGCGGCTGAGGAACAATGACCCTCGCAAACAATAACAGATGTTGCAGGTCTCACGATTAGGAGGAAATCCATGAAGCACATCTTACGCAATTCGAAGTTCCTGGTTATGGTGATAGTCTTGCTGGCGCTGACGTTGGCGCCGGCCGCCTCAGCTTGGGGCGGATGGGAATTCGGTATTGACGTCCGCTTCACCGGCGTCATCACCGCTGTTGGCAGCCTGGAGACGCCGTGGGCTGTAGGCGGCCAGGTTGTGGCGATGGATGCGGACACCTACGTTGTGGAAGCCGGCGGCCCGGCAGAGGCTGGCATGTGGGCCGACGTCTTTGCCGTCCGCCTGGCGGATGATTCGTTGTTGGCCAAACAGATCACTGTGCGCAAGGAGCAGGTCCGGCTGCGCGGGCCCATCACAGCCCTGCCGGAGGATGGCAGCCTGGTGGGCGCCTGGGGTGTGGCCAATGTGCCGGTGATGACGACGGACGATACCAAGTTCATGGACGACGGCAACCCGTTCGAACTGGACGGTTGGGTTGAAGCGATTATGACCGAGGAAGGCGGCGTCCTGACCGCCTATCAAGTCATCGCGATCGCCGCCCGGGAGCATGTCGAGATCGGCGCCGAGATCCAGGCTTTCAGCGACACGAGCTGGACGCTCAGCGGCATCCCGGTGGCAGTCAATACGGATCAAGAAGATCCCACGCATACGATCATCCTTGGGACCCCGGTCGCAGGATTGATCGCACACGGCGGGTTGGACCTGTTGCCGGATGGTTCGCTGAAGGCATTGGTGCTGAAGGTTGCTTGGGGCGATCTCAAGGCTTCGCCGTATGTCGGCGAGTTTGATGGCGCTATCGAGCAGCTTCCGGAATCCGGCCTGCGCGGGGACTGGGTCGTCGATGGTAAGACGATCGCCGTCATGCCAAACACCCGGATCTACCAGGAGAAGGGCCTGGCGGTGTTGGGCGCGACGGTACATGTGGTGGGTTGGATCGCGCCGGAGAAGTTTATCGCCAGCGAGATCACCGTGCTGGTGAGCCCGGAAGAGGGCGGCATGTACACGCGTCACGCCGGCCTCATCGAGGCCCTGCCGGAGACGGGCCTGGTCGGCGACTGGATGGTGGGGGGCAAGAGCATCGCGGTGAACGAGCGTACGGTGTTGAAGGGCATAACGCCTGCGGTTGGCTCTGTTGCCGTGTTGGATGGTGTCCTGCGGGAATCCGATGGTGTCATTGTCGCCATGAACTTGCGGGTGCTGAGCATGAGCGTCGAGCCCTGATGCCTGAGAGCGAGATGTGCAGGTTGAGATTGCCATCCCGCTTGCTTTGACTTGGCGCACCATGGCTGCAAAAGTCGTTTGAAGTCATGGTGCGTAACGCAGGACGAAACCGGGTGAACGAACGTTTGCCCGGTTTTTTGTTTGGCAGGCCCCCACGGCTGTGGTATACTCGCGTGGCTTCACAAGGATCTTTCATCGGACTCAGGAGGCGCGCATGGGCCATCGCACCCTTTCGTTACGCCTGGTTTGGCAGGCGTTGTTCCTCGACAGCGAGGCGTTCGAGGAGCTGAAGAACGACGACAATCCCTTTGTCGAAGGCCTGTTCCTGGTCACTTTGCTGGCCGTCGTTGCTGCGCTGCTCAGCTTGGTGGGACAGACCGTGGCCTGGGCCAGCACCCCGCGGCCGGAGGCGATCCGGGAGATCGTTTGGAACGCGCTGCAACAGCAGCCGGCCTGGGCGTCGGCCATGGCTGACGCAGGGGCGTTGGCCGGGTTTCAGCAGTGGTGGGATGCTGCCTGGCGGGTGATGCCGCCGTTGCTCGGCGCGCCGGATCCTGCAACCGCAGCCTTGAACATCCTGGTATGGCCCGTCAGCGCAGTTGCCGGTTGGCTGATCTATGGCCTGCTGGCGCACCTGGCCGCGCGGTTGGTAGGGGGCGCGGCCACACTGAACCAGACCCTGGGCGTCACGGCGCTTTCTTTCACGCCGTGGCTGCTTCGTGGCCTGGGTTTGATCCCCTTCGTGGTGCTCGGCGGCGCGCTGAGCACCTGGCAGTTGTTGCTGCGCTACAAAGCCGTGCGCACGGCCCACGCGTTTTCGTGGCCGCGCGCGTTGTGGGCTACGCTGTTTCCATTTCTTGTCTATCTGGTGTTTTGGACCACGTTGGCCGGGCTGGTGATCTTCAGCGTGGCGGCCCTGGCCGGGAGGTTTTAGGTCATGCGCACATGGCTTCGCGACTTGTGGCACGCGGTGTTGCTGCGAACGGCTGTTTTTGATGGCCTGCGCAGCCGGCCGGATGCCTTTCTGCAGGGGTTCATCGTGATCGTGGTGGTGGCGCTGCTGGCCGGGCTGCCGGCCGCGGTGATCGATCTGGCACGTGGGGCGGGGGAGGCGCAGCCCCTGCGCGAGACCGCCGAACAAGAGAGCCAGGTGCGCCAGAGCATTGACCGGATGCTGGAAGGGTTTAACCGCCTGGGGCTGCCAGTCGAAGGGCAGGCGGAGATCCGCCTGTGGGCTGAACTGGGCGCTGCGGTGGGCGCGCAGGTCGGCGTTGAAGTCATGGCGCTGCCAACGCCGCTGCCCCGGCCTATGGGCAGCATTTTGCAGGCCCTGGGTGGCTGGGTCTCGCGGCCTCTATCTGACGGTGGCGGGCTGCCGTTGGCCGCGGCCGCGCTGGGCACGTGGCTGGGCTACGGGGTCTGGGTGATGCTGTTTGCCAAGCTGTTGGGCGGCCAGGGCACGCTGCACGGTTTCTTCGGCGCCACTGCGCTGTTCGCCGTGCCGCATATCCTGGACATCTTCGCCCGCGTGCCGTACCTGGGGCCGGCGCTGGGGGCCGTGGCGTTCATCTGGGGCGTGGCGATCTACGTGAAGGCGACCGCGGTCAGTCACCAGATCTCGGTGGCGCAGGCGCTGTTAGCGGTGGCCGCGCCAGTGCTGGGTATCATGGCTTTGCTGGCCCTGTTGGCGCCGCTGGTCGTGGGTCTCCTGGCGCTGCTCCTGGTGACCGGTGGTCTCTGAGCGGTTCAACATCCAAAGGTCAATCATGCGTTTCTTCAATACTGCCGGGCCGGTGAACGGCGACGATCACTATTGCCTGCCACCGCTGGAGCGGTTCGACCTGATCGGAATATCGAACCTGATCGCCCAGAAGAAGTACTTCGTACTGCACGCGCCGCGGCAGACGGGGAAGACCTCGGCGCTGCTGGCGCTCATGGATCATCTGAACCGGGAAGGCCGTTATCGTTGTCTGTATGTCAACTTCGAGGTGGCGCAGGGGTATCGCGAGCAGATCAATGCCGGGCTGACGGTCCTGCTTCAGGAAATCGGCCAGCAGGCAGCGTTGATACTGGGCGAATACACCGCCCGGGCCATCGCCGATGAGCTTATCGCTCAATCTGCGCCCTCTTTGAGTGTCCTCTTGGGCCGGTGGTGCAGCGCCGCGGAACAACCGACGATCCTGTTGATTGATGAGATTGATGCGCTGGTGGGCGACCTGTTGATCACCGTGCTGCGGCAGTTGCGCGCGGGCTACCCCAATCGGCCGCAGGCGTTCCCCTCGACGGTGGTGCTGTGCGGGGTGCGCGATGTGCGCGATTATCGCATCCATTCTACGCGGGACAAGGCGATCATCACTGGCGGCAGCGCGTTCAACGTCCGGGCTGAGTCGTTGCGCCTGGGCGATTTTACCGAAGCCGAGGTGACGCGCTTACTGACCCAGCATACGGCTGAGACCGGCCAGGTCTTCGAGCCGGAGGCGCGGGCGGCCATTTGGGACTTGACGCAGGGGCAGCCGTGGCTGGTGAACGCGCTGGCATACGAGACCTGCTTCAAGATGCCGGAGGGCCGGGATCGGACGCAAGCGGTCACGGCCGAGATGGTGGCCACAGCCAAAGAGAACCTGATCTTGCGCAACGAGACGCACCTGGATCAACTGGCCGACAAGCTCCAGGAGCCGCGCGTGGCGCGCATCATTCAGGCCTTGTTGGTCAGCGGCAAGACGCCGGCCGCGTTGCCCGAGGATGACTTGCGCTACCTGCAAGACCTGGGGCTGGTCCGGCGCAAACCGGTGGTCGAGGTCGCCAACCCGATCTATCGCGAGATCATCCCGCGCGCCCTCACCAGTGTGACCCAGGACACCCTGGCCTATGACACAATCTGGTATGTGCGACCGGACGGCCGGCTTGACCTGCCCAAGCTGCTGGCGGCGTTCCAGCAGTTCTTTCGTGAGCACTCCGAAAGCTGGCTGGAGCGTTTTCAGTATCAGGAGGCCGGGCCGCAACTGTTGCTGCAGGCGTTCTTGCAGCGGATCGTGAACGGCGGGGGGCGGGTCGAGCGCGAGTATGGCCTGGGGCGGATGCGGACGGACCTGCTGGTGTTGTGGCCGGTGGATAGCGAGGCTGCGCAGCCGCGGGTCGGTGAGTCCCGTAGCACATACTATGTGACCGCGCGCAGCTTTCCGCCGGGGGGCATCGTGCAGCGCGCGGTGATCGAGCTGAAGGTGCTGCACAAGTCGCTCGAGCAGACGGTCGCCGACGGCTTGCGGCAGACGTGGGCGTACGGCCGATCGCTGCGCGGCTGAGGAGGCGCACCTGGTCATTTTCGATCGCCGGCCAGAACGCGCCTGGGAGGAAAAGATCTTCCACCGTGAAGAGGTCTATCGGGGCACGCCGGAGCAACCCCTGGCGTACCCGGTGACGGCGTGGGGTATGTGAGGGATGACGACACAGTTTCTTTCGTTGAAAACCGCCGAGGAGGCGTGGGCGATCTTTACCGGGGCGTTCACGCCGACGATACAGGTGGAACGCTGCCCCGTGGCTGCGGCGTTGGGCCGCGTGCTGGCCGAAGATGTGGCGGCGCCGCACGATCTGCCGACATTTATCCGCAGCACGGTGGACGGTTATGCGGTGGCTGCTGCTGACACTCATGGCGCCTCGGGGGGCGCGCCGGCCTACCTGGACGTGGTGGCCGAGGTGCCGATGGGTGCGGCGGCTGATTTCACCTTGGGCTCCGGTGAGGCCGCGTTGGTGCACACCGGCGGTATGGTCCCGCCAGGCGCCGATGCTGTGGTGATGTTGGAGCACACCAATCGCATCGCGGCGCCCATGTTCGGCAGCCCGTCGCGGCAGCCTGGCTTCACAGCTTACGGTATTGAGGTCGCGCGGCCGGTCGCGGCCGGCGAGAGCTGTATCCAGCCGGGCGAAGATGTGTGCGGCGGTGAAACAGTCCTCCCGGCCGGACAGATACTGCGGCCGCAGGACATCGGTGGGCTGCTGGCCCTGGGCGTCACCGAGGTCGCCCTGGGCCGCCGGCCCTGGGTGGGCATCGTCAGCCAGGGGGACGAAGTGGTGCCGCCGGAACAGGAACCCGGTCTCGGCCAGGTGCGCGATATCAACAGCTACACCCTGGCGGGCCTGGTGACCCAGGCGGGCGGCATCCCCATCACCTATCCCATCGCAGCCGATGAGGAGGAGGCGCTGGACGCGGCGGTGCGCCGCGCGTATGACGAGGCGGATGTGGTCGTTATCACCGCCGGCAGCTCGGTCAGTTACCGCGACCTGACCGCCAACGCTATCAACAAGCTGGGCGCGCCGGGCGTGTTGGTGCATGGCGTCGCCATCCGGCCCGGCAAGCCCACCATCCTGGCTGTGTGTGAGGGCAAGCCGGTCTTCGGCCTGCCGGGCAACCCGGTGTCATGCATCAACATCTTCGGACACTTCGTGGCCCCCACCATCCGCCTGCTGCTGGGCGCGCGCTTGATGCCGCCCCGCCGCACCATCGCCCGGCTGGCGCGCAACATCCCAGCGGGCAGCGGCCGCGCGGATTACGTGCGCGTGCGCCTGGAGGAACGGGATGGCGAGATCTGGGCCGTGCCGGTGTTTGGCAAATCGAACCTGATCTTCACGCTGGTGCGGTCGGAGGGGGTGGTGGAGGTGCCGTTGAACGCCAACGGCATCCCGGACGGGGAGATGGTGACGGTGCAGTTGGATTAGGCGATCCTGTCTGCGCAGGCAGGCCTCGCAACGGTGGCCGCGACCTCGGTCGCCGGGCCATAACACAAGCGGCCCACGTCTTTGCTCAGGGAGACGTGGGCCGCTTCTGTTTTGATGCTCTGTCGATCTGCCGCCGGACGGTTGAGCCCGGCGGCAGATGGCGGTTAGCGCAGGACGAACGGCAGGAACACCCGTTGCGTAGACGGCGTTCCGGCCTCTACCGTGACGCTGGTGGGGCCGGTGCGCTCACCGGTCTCGATACTCTCCAACCAGTACCAGTAGGTCATGCCGATCGTAACATCTTCGTCGATGTAGCGGAAGACGCCGTTCGCGTCCCCCAACACCGGCGTATCGCCGTTGACGGGCGCCATGCCGGCGCCCTTGCTGTTGTCAGCGCGCAGCACCCGGAACCCGTCCGGCGCCAGGCCCAGGATGCTCCAGGTCAGGTTGACTTTGCCCTCGGCCGAGGCCGCGGTGAAGGTCTGCACGCTGACGCTGGTCGGCGGCATGTAGCCGAAGTCCAGGGTCAGGTCTTCGGTGAAGGTCAGCGTCAGCGTCGTGCTCAGGCTGGCGCTCGTCTTGCGGATGTAGGGTCCTGCAGTGTCGGGCGCGGTTGCCGTGTAGTTGCCTGGCAGCAGGTCTGCGCCGTAATACAGGCCATCTACCGTCGTGACCGTGAAGTCCACGGCCTCGCCGATGATGTTGGTGCCCGTGATCCGGATGGCTACACCGGACAGGCCGGGCTCACCCGGGTCGGGCTGGTCGTTGTTGTTGTTGTCCACGTACACGAAGTCGCCCAGGCGCACCTTCAGCACTTCACCGAAGTTGTTGCCGTCGGAGAAGCCCTGGCCTTCGGTGAGCTGGAGCTGGATGTCCAGTTGGTTCGGCGTCGTACTGCTCAGGCCGCCGGGTTGGGTTTGCTCGATCACGTAGCCGCCGGGCAACTGGTTCTCGAAGCTGAAGTTGCCCAGTTCGTCCGTGGTGTCGCAGGCAACCGGCGTCTCAGAGTCGGGCACGCCGTCCCGGTCGAGGTCCTCATAGAGGCAGACCTGGACGCCGGCGATCCCATCCTCGTTCGGGCCTCGTACGCCGTCTTCGTTCCAGTCATAGTACACAACGCCCAGGATGGGGCCGCGGCCGGCATAGCCGAAGTCGGCATTCAGGTAGTGCTGTTCGGGCGCCAGGCTCACCTTGTGCGGGTTGGGCCCGGCCGTGCGCTGGAAGGTCGCCAGGTACGGGTTGTCGTCATTGTTTTCCGGCACGATGACGCAGTAGTTGCCGGGTGACAGATTGGCAAACAGATACTTGCCGTTGTTATCTGTCACTCGACTGTCCAGCAACTCGTCGCACGCGCCGGCCGGGGTCTGTGAGTATAACTGCACCAGGATGCCCTCGATGCCGCGCTCGGCGCCGTTCTGCGTTTCGGAGCGATCATCGTCGTAGAAGACGGTGTCGCCGATGCTGCTTTCCGGTGCGGTGTAACCGAAGTCCGCCGTCAGGTTGTAGCCGCCGGAGGCCAGGGCCACGGCGTAGGGTTGCGCCTGGTTGTTGTTGTCGCTGCCCTGGCTTGGCCCCAGCGCGGTGGGGATGTAGGCCGCCAGCACCGAGAAGTCGTCCGAGACGGTGACGGTGTAGGCGCCAGCCGGCAGGCCGACGAAGCTGTAGTCGCCGCTGGCGCCGGTCACGGTGATGTCGAAGGGCGCGCCGTTGCGGTAGAGCTCGACGGTGACGCCGGCCTGGCCGAAGTCGCTGACGGCCGGGTTGAAGATGCCGTTGACGTCCGTCTCGATCCAGACCTGGTTGCCGATGACACCGACGTCCGGCCGATCGGCCTGGTAGTAACCGAAGTCGGCCGTCAGGATCGAGCCGCCGGAAGGCAGGTTCACCGGGTACGGGTCGGCCTGGTTGTGGTTGTTGGTGTTCGGTGTGCCCAGCGGCGACTTGACGTAGTCGGTGAGCACCGCATTGGTATCGCTGACGTGCACCAGGTAGCGGCCGGCGGGAATGCCGGAGAACAGGTAGTTGCCGGTGTTCGCGTCCAGCGCGCCCGCTGTGGTTACGGTGGCGATGATCGGCTCGCCGCCATCCCAGGCGCCGTTGCTGTTCGAGTCGCGGATCAGGTCCACGCTGACACCCGCCAGCGCCGCGTCGCCAGCGCCGTAGATGCCGTTCTTGTCCTTGTCCAGGAACACCAGGTTGCCGACGACAGCGCCCAGGTCAGGCGAGTCGTAGCCGAAGTCGGCATCCAGGTAGTGATCGCCGGCCGCAACCGTGACCGGATGCGGCGCCGGCGTGGTGGCCGTGTAGCCGGCCGGCGGGTTGGTCGGCGCCACGTTGTAGCTGCCTGCGGCCACCACGATCCGGTAGATGCCGTTCTGATCGGTGACCTCGCAGGTTTGGCCGCCGCCGGTGGTGGATGTGGCGCAGACGGTGACGCCGGGGATGCCGGGCTCACCGGGCTGCTGGATGCCGTCACCGTTGCCATCGTACCAGACCGTGTCGCCGATGACTGCCCGGTCAACGACGAATCTGACGTAACCGAAGTCCGCGTCCTTGTACACCTCGCCCGCGGCCAGGCGGATCACCGGCGTCGGATCGCTGAGGCTCTGGTTGACGACGAGGTGCGTCAAGCCATTCAGTCGGCCATACTGGTCGGTCACGTCCACCGTGTAGTTGCCGGGGCGCAGGCCGGGGAACAGGTAGCCGCCGTCAGCATCGGTGACGGTGGTGGCGATCTTGATCCCGTTACGATACAGGTCCAGGGTCACGTTGGCGATGCCGGGCTCGCCCACATCCTGGATGCCGTCCTGGCTGGCGTCGTACCAGACGAAGTCGCCGATGGCGCCCGGCCGGGTGTAGCCGAAGTCGGCCGTCATATTGACGCCGGCGTCAGGCAGCGCGATCGCATAGGGCTGCGCCTGGTGGTTGTTATCCTGGCCCGGGTTGGGGCCGAGCACCGTCAAGATGTAGCTGTCAAGCACGTCGAAGTCATCGCTGACGCGCACGGTATAGCTGCCGCCGGGCAGGCTGGTGAACACGTAGTCGCCGCCCGCGCCGGTGGTGGTGACGTCGTAGAGGCTGGCGCCTCGATAGAGCGTCACCGTGACGCCCGCGATGCCCAGGTCGCCATCGCCGGGGTTGTAGAGGCCGTTGCCGTCGACCTCATACCAGACCTGGTTGCCGATGATGCCCAGGTCGCCATCGGGGCGCTCCGGCACGTAGCCGAAGTCGGCCGTGGTGTTGTCTTCGCCGGCCGCCAGGGTCACCAGGTAGGGCTGCTCCTGGTTGTTGTTGTCCTGGCCGGGGTCTGGCCCGGGGATGGTGGGCGTGAAGTCGTCCAGCACGTTTTGTGTGTCGGAGACCACCACCAGGTAGTTGCCCGGAGGCAACCCTTCGAACACGTAATCGCCGTTTTGATCGGTGGTGACGGTGGCGATCACCGGCTCGCCTGGTTCGCGCACGCCGTCGCCATCGTCGCGGATCAGGTCAACGCTGACACCGGGCAGTCGAGGCTCATCCGGATCCAGCAGGCCATCCTCGTCGGTGTCGCGCCAGACCGTGCCGCCGATGCTGCCCAGATCGGGCGAGTTATAGCCGAAGTCGGCATCCAGGTAGCTTTCGTTCGGCCCAACCGTCACCGGCCCATGGGTTTCCGGCGTGGTGGCGGTGTAGCCGGCCGGCGGGTCCACCGGTGCGACGTGATAGGTGCCCGCGGGCAGCTCGATCAGGTAGATGCCGCTGGCGTTGGTGATATCGCAGGATTGCGCGCCGCTGGTGGTGTTCGTGGCGCAGACCTGGACACCGGGGATGCCCGGCTCGCCCGGATCGCGCAGGCCATCGCCGTCACCGTCGTACCAGACGGTGTCGCCGATGACCGCGTTGCCCGGTTCGAGCTGTTGCACGTAGCCGAAGTCCGCCTCGCGGTAGATCTGGCCGGCCGAGAGCACGATGGCGCCGAAGGGATCGGGCTGGCTCTGCGGGCCGAGGGTGTGAATCAGGCCGCCCAGCATCCCCTGCGTGTCGGTGACGTCCACGAAGTAGGCGCCCGGCGTCAGATCAATAAACAGGTAGCCGCCGTCCGCGCCGGTGGTGCGGTCGCCGATGACCTTGTCCGTGCCGACCTGCAGGACGCCGTCGCCGTTGTCCTGGTACAGGCGCACGGTCACATTGCCCAGGCCGGGTTCAAACACGTCCTGGATGCCGTCCGCGTTGCTGTCGTACCAGACGTAGTCGCCGATGGCCGCGGGCAAGGTGTAGCCGAAGTCGGCAGTCCAGTTGACGCTGTCCACCGGCAGGGTGATGCCATACGGCTGCGCCTGGTTGTTGTTGTCCTGGCCCGGGTTGGGTCCCAGGGCGGTGTTGACGTAGCCCGCCAGCACGCCGGCCAGGTCACTCACCACCACCTTGTAGTTGCCGTCGGGCAGGCGCAGGAACGCGTAGCGGCCGCTGGCGCCGGTGGTGGTGGTGCGGTAGGGCACGTTGTCCTTGAGCAGCTCCACCGTGACGCCTGCCTGGCCGAAGTCGCCGTGCAGCGGGTCGAAGAGGCCGTCCCCGTCCGTCTCGATCCAAACCTGGTTGCCGATCGCGCCCTCAGGGCCGCCGAAGCCATCGTCCGTCCCCTGGTAGCCGAAATCGGCCGTCAGGATGGAATCGCCCACCGGCAGGCTGACTGGGTAGGGATCGGCCTGGTTATTGTTGTTGACACCGGGGGCGCCCAGCGGCGACTTCACGAAGTCAATCAGCACGCCGTTGACGTCGCTGACGTGCACCAGGTAGTTGCCCGTGGGCAGGCCGGTGAACAGGTAGTTGCCGCTGGTGCCGTCGGTGGTCAGCTTACTGGCCGTGGTCACGGTGGCGATGATCGGCTCGCCCGGGTCCCACGCCTTGTTGCCGTCGGTGTCGCGAATCAGGTCCACGCTGACGCCCGCGGCCGCGTAATCGCCGGCGTCGAAGATGCTGCTCTTGTTCGCATCGATGAACACCAGGTTGCCGATGGCGCCCAGGTTCGGCGAGTCATAGCCGAAGTCGGCGTCCAGGTACTGCTCGCCCGGGCCGAGTTCAACTGTTTGCGAGGTCGGCGTGGTGGGCGTGTAGCCGGACGGCGGGTCCGTCGGGGCTACGGTGTAGCTGCCTACAGGCACCACGATCTGGTAGACGCCGTTTTCGTCGGTGACTTCGCAGCGCGGATCGCCGCCGCCGGTCGGGGTGGCGCACACGGTGACGCCGGGGATGCCGGGCTCGCCGGGCTGCTGGATGCCGTCGCCGTTGCCGTCGTACCACACGGTGTCACCGATCAGCGCGTCGGCAGGTGGCACGTCACGCACATAGCCGAAGTCGGCATCCTTGTAAACCTGCCCCAACCCCAGGATGACCTCCAGCGGGTCGGGCCGGCCCTGGTTGGCGACGATCTGGGTCAGGCCAGCGAGCTGCCCCCACTCGTCGGTGACATCCACGGTATAGTTGCCGGGCGGCAGCGCTGGGAACAGGTAGCCGCCGTCCGCGTCGGTGGTCGTAGTGGCGATCAGGACGTTATCCAGGTAAAGGTCAAGGGTGACGTTGGCGATGCCGGGCTCACCCACATCCTCGATGCCGTCCTTGTTGGCGTCGTACCACACGAAGTCACCGATGGCGCCGGCCGGCACCAGGCCTGCATCCCAGGTCAGGTCGTCCTGGCCAGGGGGCAGCGTGATGGTGGCCGTCTCGCCGGTGACCACGTCGGCGTCGCTGTCCACGGCCTCATCTGAGCCCAGATCCGGACGGGTGAAGGTGGCGCCTGCAGGCCGGACGAATCGCACATAGTAGTCGCCCGGCTGCAAGTTCTCGAAGACGTAGAGGCCGTCAGCGTCGGTCAAGGTTTCGTCAATCAGGTCGCCGGCGGGGCTATGCAACTCAACGGACACATTGACCGCGCCCGCTTCGCCGACATCTTGGACGCCGTTCGCGTTGGCATCGTACCACACGGTGTCACCCAGGCTGGAGACGGGGTAGATGCCCGCGTCCCAGGTCGGATCATTCTGGCCCGCGGCCAGCGTGAACAGCGGTGTGTCACCGACCGCTGTGATGTCGCTGTCGCGCGCATCGTCGCCGCCCTGGTTCTGCGCCGTGGCGACATAGCCGTCCGGGATGCTGAACACCAGGTAATATGAGCCGGGCGTCAGGCCGGTGAACCCGTAGATGCCGTTGGCGTCGGTGATGTCAGAGCCGATGTAGTTGCCGCCAACCGCGAACAGCTCGACGGTGATGTCAGGGACGCCGGGCTCGTCGGCGTCCTGGATGCCATTGTAATTCAGGTCGTACCATACGCGGTCACCCACCGAGGCGGTCTGCGACATGCCGGCGTCCCAGGTGGTGTCATTTTCGCCGTAATACAGGTTGATGACCGGCGTCTTGCCGGTGGCCGGGTCGGGGTCGCTGTCGCGCGCCTCATCGCCGCCCTGGTGCGGCGGGCTCATGGTGTAGCCGGGCAACAGCGTAAAGTGCACGTAGTAGTTGCTCGGCGGCACGGTGAACATGTACAGCCCGCTGGCGTCGGTGGTGGCGCTGGCGACCAGGTTGTCGCCGGTGTCGTACAGCTTCACGGCCACGCCCGGCAGGTCGGGCTCACCGGCATCCTGCACGCCGTTGTTGTTGGCGTCGTTCCAGACGCGGTCGCCGATCTTGGCCGTCTCGCAGGGCGTCGTGTTGGCGGCCGGGGTGTCGGCGCCGGTGTAGCTGGTGCCACCGGCGCCGCGCGCGCCGGCCACCAGGTAGGTGCGATAGTTCTCCGGCGTGCCGGACTGATAGGCGCCGTCCACCGGCGTCACCCCCAGCGCATTGTAGTCGGCGCTGAAGCTGAGGTAGACCGCAGCAGACCACTGCCAGCCCAAGGTGATGCCGGGCGCATCGGTGGTGAAGCGGCCGCTCCAGGTGACCGGGCTGATGTTGGCCGGCAGGCCGCCGACCGGCACGGTGAAGGCCAGGCCCGACACGAACGGATCCTTGGCCGTGTCCCCTGGCGCGACCGTTGTGACCCAGGTCTGGGTGGCTGCGTCGAAGGTGGTCGTGCTGGCCGTCGCGGTGGGCGAGAAGATGACCTTGGCCCGCGGCACGGGGAGGTCGTAGGTGACGCTGTTGGCCGTGAACTGCACGCGACCCTGGTCGAAGAGCAGCGTGACCGGCTGGCCGGCCGGAAGCCCGGTGACGGTGTCCAGGTGGCTGTTGAACCAGATGGTGCTGCCGGCCGCGATCGCCGTGCTGTTGAAGGTGGAGGCGATCTCCGTGGCTTCGTCGCAGACGCCGGGCTGGTAGTACATGCCTGCGTCGCGCGTCAGGTCGGGCACGCCCGAGGCCATGGTGAAGACCGCGGTGCGGCCCGTGACCGGGTCGGGATCGCTGTCCTTGGCGTCATCCCCGCCCTGGTCCTTCGGGCTGAAGACGAAACCATAGGGCGGGATGAACTCTACCTGGTAGCTGCCGGCCGGCCGGTTCGGGAAGCTATAGTAGCCGGTGCTGTCGGTGAGGGTGGCGGTGAGCAAGTTGTTGGCGCCATCGTAGAGGTTCACCGTCACGCCAGGGATGCCCGGCTCGCCGGGATCCTGGATGCCGTCCTTGTCCAGATCCTCCCACACGAAATCGCCCAACACTGCGCCGATGACGTACCCGAAGTCGGCCTCCAGGTAGCGCTGCCCCTCGGCCAGGCTGATCATGTCGGTAGGGTCGTTGTAAGTGGTGATCTGGTGGCCCGCGGGCACGGTGCTGTCCACCACATCCACGAAGTAGTCGTTGGGCGCCAGGTCCTGGAACAGGTATTTGCCGCCCGCACTGGTCGTTTTCGTGCCTACCAGGATGTCGGTGGCGGGATTGAAGACACCGTCGCCGTTATCCTTGTACAACCGCACCTGCACGCCGTCAATGCCCGGCTCGCCCGGATCCTGGAAGCCGTCCGCGTCCAGGTCGCGCCAGACGAAGTCGCCGATCTCGCCGGGGCAGACGCCTGGCTCGGCGTAGATGGTGTTGGTGCCCAGCTTACTGGGCGAAGCATGGATGTAGGGCACGTCCAGGTTGCCGAAGCCCGCCGTGCCGAAGGCCGCCTTGTCAATCTTGATCTCGTAGATGACGTCGTAGATCCAGTCCGGATAGGTGGGGTTCACCGTGTAGAACGCATCGGTCGCCGGAGAGTTGACTTCCAGGTCGGTGCCCAGGCTGTTGCACAGGCCGCCTGAGCAATAGCCGGTGCTGTTGAGGTTGAAGTCCAGGGAAGTGGCCCACTCCTTGATGTTCGCCGCGCTGCCCAGGGTGACCTTGCCATCGCCGCCGGTGACGCCCAGCGAATCGTAGCCCGAGGGTGTCGCCGGGGTGATGCTGGTGGAGGTCAGGTAGTCCTCCTTGATGTCCAACACCAGGTTACCGTTGGCGTCGAAGCCTTGAAACTGCGCGTGATCCGAACCGGTAAGGTTGCCGAAGCTGTGGCCGCTCGGCCAGCCGACGGCGTTGGCGCCGTAGGTGTTGTCAACGAAGTCCTTGTCAATGGCCAGTACCATGTAGACCGCGTCCGCGGTCGGTTGGTAGAAGGTGGCCAGCTTGCCGAACAGGGTGCCGTTGGAGGTATAGCAGACCTCTTGGGCGTCGGGCGAGATGCTGTAGATGGTGTCGTACTTGCCGTCAATCACCGGCGGGTTGTTGACGAAGACCTCGGTGGTGTCAATCGCCGAGCCGCTCACGCTGGGGTCGTTGCCCGACACGGCCTTGATCACCGTCTGATCCACTGCGCCGGTCGCGGCGCCTGCGGGCACGCGCACCTCGGCCACCAGCCAGTAGGTGGCGCCCGGTTGGAGGCAGACCGGGTTGCTCAGCGCGGGTTCGTTGGGATTATCGGTCTCGTGCACCGCGTTGCGGTTCAGGTCGTTCCACAGGTACACCGTCCAGCCCAGGCTGGAGGTGGCGGTGACGGTCATGCAGTCCAACGCGTCGTCGTTGTTGGTGATGGTGTGACCGTAAAACACCACGCTGCCGGCCGTGGCATAGTTGCTGTGGTTCGGCGAGACGCTGATCTGCCGGCCGATCCGGGTGCGGTCGGTGGCGGTGTCGGTGGCGCCGCCGGTCTGCGCGGTGGCGGTCACGGTGGTGGTGTCCACCGTGCCGGCCGCGGCGCTCAGAGGTACGTCCACCTGCACCAGGATCGGGTAGCTGGCGCTGGGTCCGATGATCGGCGTGGCGCTGATCAGCGTATCCTCGGCGTCCTTCACGCCGTCCCCGTCTACGTCCTTGTAAATGCGCGTGTCCCAGCCGCGATCGGAACTGGCGGTCAGGTTTACGGCAGTGGTGAGCCCCGTGCCGACTTGCACGGTATGCGCGTAGGTGCGGGTGAGGCCCGCCACGCCGTCGCCGCTGTTATCCGGTTCCAGAGTCAACAGGCCGGTTGCAGTGTAACAGACTTCCAACTTAGGACGTTGGGTGGCGGTGCCATCCTCGCTGCTTTTGAATACCTTTTCTTTGTTGGCGCCGGCCGGCGCTTCCAAGATCACGCCGAAGTTATTGGCCGGGTTCGCCACCCAGTCTGCGGCCAGGCTTTGCACGTCCCAGGTGCGCCAGACGTTCTTGGTGTCATCCACCGAGGCGGAGCTGACGACGGTGCCGCTGTAGTCGCCGCCCTGGGTCGCCCACAGGAGGCTGGCAGCTTTGTCGCGCGCCTTCCAGGTAACCTCGGTTTCCTTCCACGAAGCCGTGACTTTGTGCGCGTTGATGGTGACGGCGCCGCCGCTGGCGCCTTTGACGTACAGCGACAGGGTCGCGCTGCTGATCGCGGCGCCCGATGGCAGCGTGCTGAGATCGAACTGCAGCAGTGAACGCTTGAGTTTCTTGTCCTCTGATTTAACCCGCAGCTCGTTAGTACCGCCCTTGCGATCGTCCGGTTTGTCCTGGTCAATGAAGGCGTCTTTGCCGATATCCGGGCCGGGTTGATAGACCTGACACGTGATGCCGCCTTCCGGGGCGGCGGCCGGTTGCGCAGCAGCCGCGAAGCCGCTGTGCGGAGCGAGCGCCATGACAGCCAGAATCAGGATGGCTGCCAGATTCAACAGGCGCCCGGGGCGGGGTGATGGGTTCTGTTTCATAATGGGTACCTCCACGGTTTACACAGTTCCTGAGATTCTAGTGAGTATACGTTAATAGTTTCATTAAGACGATAATTATAGCCTAAAATGCGCTGTGAGCGACAATTCTCGCCCCCCTCGTTGACGGCATGATGTGCACCGCCAACGAGGGGGTTGGTGGCGCACATCCTACTGCGCCTGCACGCGAATTGCCGATATGATCGCGTCGTTGGAGCCGCCGTTGCGTGCGAACAAGATATTCAGCACCCCGTCGTTCACCGTCACGGTGTAGGTGCGATCCAGCGCGGTGGCCTTGCCCACCAGCGCGTAGACGTCGAGCTTGTCTTCGACAATAACGCCTTCCATGGTGATCCGCATGATGCGGGCGCCCTTTTTGGTTACCGCGAACTCGGCGAACTTCAGGGTCACCTCGTACGTGCCGTCCGGCACGGTGAAGCGGTATTCGCCGGCCAGCAGGCGGTATTTCTGATAGAGCAGGTCGTCTACCGTGCCGTTGACCGCGGTGGTGGACGACTTGGCGCTGCCCGACGTGTAGCCCCACGTGCCGGTGGTGAAGGCCTTGTCCCCTTCCCATTGGCCGCCGCCGGTGTCGGTGTACGCCACGCCGCCGCTGTTCACCCCCAGGTTGTACGCTGCCTGGGTCGGTGTGGCGGTGGCAATCGGCGTCGGCGTCCTGGTAGGCGTCGGCGTGAAGGTGAGGGTCGGGCCGCCTGGCGTGATGGTTGGCGGCGGGGTGGCGGTCGGCGTGCGCGTGGGCGTGGCGGTCGGCGTGCGCGTCGGCGTGGGTGTGATGGTCGGGGTTGCGGTCTGCGTCGGCGTTGCCGTGGGCGGCGGCGGGCCGGCGCTGACCACCGCAATGGCGGAGATCATGGGGTTGTAGCGCGCGCCGCTGCCTTTAATGAAGGTGATGTTCAACAGGCCATCGCTGACGGTGACGGTGTAGGTGCGGTCCAGGGCGACGGCTTTGCCGACCAACGCCCAGACGTTGAGCGGGTTCTCGACGGCCACGCCCTCAAGCTGGATGACCATGGGCCGGTCGGTGCTTTTGGTGGCCACGAATTCAGCGAATTTCAGGGTCACCTGGTAGGCGCCGTTGGGCACGGTGAAACGGTACTCGCCGGCGATCTCGCGCAGCTTCTGGTAGAGCAGGTCATCACTGGTGCCGGCGACCGCCGTGGTGTAGGACTTCGCGCTGCCCTTGGTGGAGTAGCCCCATGAGCCCGTCGAGAAGGCCTTGTCTGCCGCCCAGGTGTTCCCCTGGGTGTCGGTGTAAGTGGTGCCGTTCACGTTCACCCGTTGTAGGTAGGGCGGAGCTGTAGGCGCCGGCGTGGGCGTGTTGGTATTCGTCGCGGTGGCGGTCGGCGTGCGCGTTGGTGTCGCGGTCGGCGTGCGCGTCGGCGTCTGGGTGGCCGTGGCCGTGGCCGTGTGGGTGGCCGTGGCCGTGGGCGTCAAGGTCCGCGTCGGCGTCTGTGTCGGCGTGTAGGTGAAGACCGGCGTGTTGGTAACCGTCGGCGTATGGGTGGCCGTCGCGGTGTGGGTCGGCGTCGGCGTGCGCGTCGGCGTGTGTGTGGCCGTGGTGGTGGGCGTGGCCGTGTGGGTTGCGGTCGCCGTCGGCGTGGGCGTGCGCGTGGGCGTGAGCGTGGCCGTCGGCGTGCGGGTCGGCGTGTTGGTCAGCACCGGCGTCGCGGTCGGTGTGGCTGTGGCCGTGGGCGTGAAGGTGGGGGTCGGCGTGTACTGCACCCAGCTCTGGCTGGTCTGCAGCGCGAGCCCGGCCCGGATGCGGCCGGCGCCGTAGTAGGCATCCGGCCCGGGCGTGCCCAGGTCCAACGCGGTGTTCAGCATCAGCGCGCGCACATCCTCGGTGCCCAGGCTGGGCCGGTTGGAGAGGAGCAGCGCGGCCAGGCCGCTGGCGTGCGGCGCGGCCATGGAGGTGCCGGTCATGAACTGGTAGCCGTTGGGGTTGGCTGAGGTCCAGTAGCTGCTCCAGATGGACAGGCCGGGCGCTGCCACGTCCACGAACGCGCCGCAGGCTGACAGGGTCCACCAGGCGTCGGTGTTGGTGGTGGCCGAGACGGCGATGACCGACGGGTAAGCCGCGGGATAGACGTTGGTGCAACTGCCGGTGTTGCCGCTGGCTGCGATCACCAGCACCCCCCGCGCCACGGCGTATTGGATGGCCATGTCGAGGGTGTAGGTGTTGACGGTGCCGCCCAACGACAGGTTCATGATGCGCGCGCCCTTGTCGGCCGCGTAGGTGATCCCTTCGGCGATGTCGGTCCACGTGCCCTGGTTCGACGCGTTCAGCACCTTGACCGGCAGGATCTTGATGTTGGGCGCGATCCCCACCATGCCGGCGCCGTTCGCCGCGGCCGCGACGATGCCGGCGACGTGCGTGCCGTGGCCGTGATCGTCGGACGGGTCGCTGTCGCTGTTCACGAAGTCGCAGATCTCGGGCTGGTTGTTGGCGTCAACGCACGGGAGCAGACGGCCGGCGAACTCCGGATGGCCCAACGAGACGCCGCTGTCCACCACCGCGACGACGATGTTGGTGCTGCCCATGGTGATGTCCCACGCGTCCAGCGCGCCGATGATCTGAGGTGCGTACACCTTGTTGGGGTCGTAGAGATCCGGGTCGCTGGGGAGCTCGTCGCCCTGGGCGATGTAGTTCAGCTCGGTATATCGAATCTCGGGATACCGCCTCAACGCGGCCGCCGCGGCCTGTGCGCCGCCGCGGGCGCCCAACACATACGTGTCCAGTGGGGCGATGTACTCGCGCACCGTCAGGCGCTCGGCAGCCAGGATGGCGCCAATCGTCGCCCGCGTCGTGCCATCCTTGAAGCGCGCCACCACCTCATCTTTGACGAAGGGCTGGCCGGGCTGGGGCAACGGCCAATCCGCGGCCGGCTGCGCCTGGCCGTTGGCGACTGCGAAATTGAACATGGCGTCGCCGCCCTGGGCATCGTCGGTGACGAACAGGATCCCGTTGTAGGCTGGATTGGCCTCGCCGGGCAACTGCGCCGCCACGGTGCGCTGGCCCGGCTTGATGGCCGGTGTTACGTAGTTGCCCTGGCCGTCGGATATTGCCGTGCCCAACAAGGCCTCGCCGGGGTCAGCCACGCCGTTGCCGTTGGGGTCGTCGAAGATCTGGATGAGCCCACCTGGCACCCCGGCTTCAGTCAAGGCTTTCACCCGGTTGTTGTCATCGTCCTCAAACAGGGTGCCGGCCAGGGCCCGTGGCAACGCATCGCCGAAGTTGATCCCCATCACTGGGTCGCTGGCTATGGTCACATCGCGGGTGTTCTCGGTGGTGCTCTGATAGCCCGGCAGGTCGGTCTGCGTCAGGCGGTAGGTGCCTGCGGCCAGGCCGGCGAACTGGTAGCTGCCGTCGCTGCCCGTGGTGAGGGTGACATCGTAGTTCGCGCCGTTGGTGGCCACGTCTTGGGCACGCACCTGAACCCCTGGGATGCCCTGCTCATCTGTCTCGCGCGTTCCGTTGCCGTTCTTATCGTTGTAGACCGCACCGACGATGACCGGGCCTTCCAGGCTGCCGCCGTAGTTGGTCACGATCTCGTTGAAGCCGGCGATCTCGCTGCTGACCAGCGTGAGGGGTGAGGCGTCGCTTGATGCTGCACCCGGTAACTGCACGAAGAAGATGCGATCGCCCGGCTTGATGCCCGGAAGCGCGTAGTTGCCCAGCATATCGGTGATGGTGCTCCCCAGCAGCAGCTCGCCCGGATCCAGCACCCCGTCTCCGTTCGCGTCATCGTAGACCTGCACCACCGCGTCCGGGATGCCGGCGTCGTTCAGCCCCATGAAGCCATCCCCGTTGACATCGTTGAAGATGATGCCGGTCAGGGTCATCGGCAGCGCGTCGGCAAAGTCAACCTCGGTGACCGAGTTGTTGCGCACCGTCACTTGCACCAGGTTGGCCGAGGTGCTGACGAAATCCGGTGGGTCCGTCTCGATCACCTGGTAGGTGTCCGGTGGCAACCCATAAAAGGCGAACCAACCATCTGCGCCTGAGGTTACCGAGACGGCGTAGACCTGGCCGCCCGTGGCGCTGTCGGTGACGGTGATCACCGCGCCGGCGAGCCCGTTCTCGCCCCCGTCCCGCGCGCCGTCGCCGTTGTTGTCGAAGAAGACATAACCGGCGATCTGCCCGGTCGAGTCAGGCTCTTCAGGCTCAGCTTCGCGCGCGAACACGCGGGTTGGGCCGGCGAGTGGCTCGGCCATGACGCCGGCCAGCAACAAGATCAACGCCATTGCTATGGTCAGGGTGGTGCGTAGGGACAATCTCACAGGCGACTCCTTCTATTGCGATTGCACGGCGATGGCCGAGATCATGGGGTTATACCTGGCGCCGCTGCCCTTGACGAAGGTGATGTTCAGCAGGCCGTCGCTGACGGTGACGGTATAGGTGCGGTCGAGGGCGACGGCTTTGCCGACCAGCGACCAAACGTTAAGCGGGTTTTCGACGGTCGCGCCCTCGAGCTGGATCACCATGGGCCGGTCGGTGCTCTTGGAGGCAGCGAACTCGGCGAACTTGAGGGTGACCTGGTAGGTCCCGTTGGGCACGGTGAAGCGGTACTCGCCGGCGATCTCGCGCAGCTTCTGGTAGAGCGGGTCCTCGTCGGTGCCGGCGACCGCGGTGGTGTAGGATTTGGCGCTGCCCGCTGTGCTGTAGCCCCACGAGCCGGTGGCGAACGCCTTGTCCGCGGCCCAGCTCAGCCCGGCGCTGTCAATGAAGGTGGCGCCGTTGACGTTCACCCGCTGGCTGTAGGGCAGGGGCGTAGGCGTGATGGTGGGCGTGGCTGTCCGCGTTGGAGTCGCCGTCGCGGTCGGCGTGCGCGTCGGCGTGGGCGATGGTGTGGGCGTCAGGGTGGGCCCGCCGGGCGTGATGGTGGCCGTGGGCGTAGGGGTCGCAGTCGGCGGCGGCCCAGCGGTGACCACGGCGATGGCGGAGATCATGGGGTTATACCTGGCGCCGCTGCCCTTGACGAAGGTGATGTTGAGCAGGCCGTCGCTGACGGTGACGGTGTAGGTGCGGTCCAGGGCCACAGCTTTGCCGACCAGCGACCAGACGTTGAGCGGGTTTTCGACGGTCGCGCCCTCGAGCTGGATCACCATGGGCCGGTCGGTGCTCTTGGAGGCAGCGAACTCGGCGAACTTGAGGGTGACCTGGTAGGTCCCGTTGGGCACGGTGAAGCGGTACTCGCCGGCGATCTCGCGCAGCTTCTGGTAGAGCGGGTCCTCGTCGGTGCCGGCGACCGCGGTGGTGTAGGATTTGGCGCTGCCCGCTGTGCTGTAGCCCCACGAGCCGGTGGCGAACGCCTTGTCCGCGGCCCAGCTCAGCCCGGCGCTGTCAATGAAGGTGGCGCCGTTGACGTTCACCCGCTGGCTGTAGGGCAGGGGCGTAGGCGTGATGGTGGGCGTGGCTGTCCGCGTTGGAGTCGCCGTCGCGGTCGGCGTGCGCGTCGGCGTGGGCGATGGTGTGGGCGTCAGGGTAGGCCCGCCGGGTGTAATGGTGGGCGTGGCGGTGCGCGTTGCGGTCGGCGCAGGCGTCGGCGTCGGTGGCGGCCCGGCCGAGACGACGCCGACGGCGGAGACCACCGGGTCGTTCCTGCCGCCGTTGCGCGCGAACGCGATGTTGAGCAGGCCGTCGGTCACAGTAACGGTGTAGGTGCGGTCCAGCGCCGTAGCTTTACCGACCAACTTGTAGATGTCCAGTGTGCTTTCGACAACAACGCCTTCAATGGTGATCTTGATGACGCGGTCGCCGGCCTTGCTCACTGCGAACTCGGCAAACTTCAAGGTCACATTGTAGGTGCCGTTGGGCAGGGTGAAGCGATATTCGCCGGCCAATTGGCGGTGCTTTTGGTAGAGCAGGTCATCGGTGGTGCCGTTCACGGCGGTAGTGACCGATTTCGCCGTGCCCGCGGTAGCGTAACCCCAGCCCCCGGTCGAGAAGGCCTGATCGCCGGCCCAACTGAGGCCCGCACTATCGGTGAAGACCGCGCCGCCCGCGTTAACCCGTTGCACGTACGGCGCCGGCGTGGGCGATGGGGTCGGCGTGACGGTCGGCGTCGCGGTGACGGTCGGCGTCGGCGTGTGCGTGGGCGCCGGCGTGAAGGGCGCCCACGCACCGCTGGCTGCCAGGGCCTGGTCGGCGCGGATGCGGCCGGCGCCGAACTGGGCATCCCAGCCCGCGGCCCCCAGGTCCAGCGCACTTTGTTCGATCACCGAGCGCGCATCGGCCGCGCTCAGCTCGGGCCGATCGGAGAGGATCAACGCAGCCAGGCCGCTGACGTGGGGCGCGGCCATGGAGGTGCCGCTGCGATCGCTGTAGGTGATGGGCTCCGTGACGGTCCAGTCGGTGCTCCAGACGCTTTCGCCCGGAGCGGCGATGTCCACGTAGTCATTGTAGTTGGAGAGCGGATAGAGCGTGTCACTGGCGGTGGTGGCGCCCACCGCGAAGGCCGCGTCATACGCGGCCGGGTAGAACACGATGCCCCCGCCGGCATTGCCGGCCGCGGCGACCACGAGCACATTGTGCGCGGCAGCATAGTTCACCGCGTCTTGCAAAACAGAAGCATCGGTCGTGAAGGCCAGGCTCAGGTTCACGATGCGCGCGCCGTGATCCACCGCGTACACGATGCCGCTGGCGGTGTTGGCCGTGGTGCCCACCCCGGAGGCGTTCAGCACTTTGATGGGTAAGATCTTGACGCCCGGCGCGATGCCCGCGCTCCCCGCGCCGTTGTTGATCGCGGCTGCCAGGATGCCGGCCACGTGGGTGCCATGTCCGCGGTCATCGGCCGGGTCCGAGTCGTTGTTGACAAAGTCGCAGACGTCCGGCTGGCCGGTGCTGGGGCTGACACACGGCTGGATGCGGCCCGCGAACTCCGGGTGCGCCTGCGAGATCCCTGAGTCCACCACCGCGACAGTGATATTGGGGCTGCCGGTGGTGATGTCCCAGGCGGCCGGCGCGGCGATGAGGTGTGGCGCCCAGACCAGGGCCGGATCGTTCAAGGCGGGATCGTTGGCCTCGAACATCTCCGCGACCTCGAAGTTGTGTTCCGCGTAAATCACCTCGGGCTCACGCAGCAAACTGTCAATGGTCTTGCTTGATTGTCCTGGCGGTGTGCTGCACAGATAGAAGCTGATGCCGGGCGTGTAGCGCAGCACCGCCAGCTCATACTGCGCCAGGATGCCGTCGATGCGCGTCTGCGAGGCGGCCGGCGCGAAGCGAATGGTGATCTCGTCTGGGATTGACTTTTGCGGCGCATGGCCGAAGTCGTTATCGTTGTCCAGCAGGCCGGTCGCGGGGAAAGAGACGGCCCGATTCGAGTTGGTGGTGAGCCCATGGCCGCGTGGCAGATCTTTTTTCTTGAGCGTCAGGGCAAATGCGCCGGCCGCGGCGATGTCAAAGCTGTAATCCCCGCTGGTGTCCGTGTACGTGCTGCGCAGCAGCTCGTCGCGCTTGGTGGCCAGGCCATCACCATCGAGATCACGATACAGTGACACGCCGACCGAGGCGGTGCCGACATCACCGGCGGTGAAGCGGCCGTTGATGTCCTTATCTTCGAATACTTTGCCCGCGATCGTATTGAACGGGCCGGGTGGACACGCCAGGCCACGGTAGCCACGGCCGTTGTCCAGCGGCCGCGGGTTGGAAGCCGCGCCCGTTGTCTTGCTCATTTCGTACAGCCCGTAGAACGCGTCGCCGCCGGCCGTGGCGCCCAGCAGCCGGCCATCGCCCGTGAAGCTCAGGCTCTCGATGGCCGCGCCTGTGCCCCCGACGACAGTCACCGCGCCGGATGTCTTGTCAATCTTGACCAGCCGGTAGTCGCTGGCCCCATCGGACGCGACGCCGTACAATTGGCCGTCGGTCGGGTCGAACGCGATGTCGCTGATGCCAGCCAGTGGCGCGGGCGGCTGAAGAACCAGGTAATCGATGTCCAGCAGGCCGAAGGGCGCCTTGAGCGCCGCGCCGGTGGCGGGGTCAGCCTGGAGCAGCAGGACGGCGCCGGTTGCAGGCGCAGTGACGTAGAGCGCGCCGGTGACCGGGTCGAACGCCAACCCCTGCACGGCCACATAGGTCTGGTTGCCCAGGGCGCCGCGACCGTTGCCCAGCGGCTGCGCCAGCGCCGTGAAAAAGCCGGTGGCCGTGTTCAACGTGCCGAGCTGGAAGTCGTTGACGCCGTAGAGTGTCGCGTTCGTTGCCCGGTAAGCCAGTCCTGCGATGTCGAAGGTCCCAATACCTGAGCCAAGTGAGATCTCGTTGGTTGCCGGGTCAAAGTCATCCACCGTAACCGCCGTGAGCATGTCATCGCCGCCGTATGCGCCGCCTCGGTCTGCGGCCGCATAACACACGATGCCCGTGGTCTCCACCGCCTGCGACGGCGGGACGATCCACGGGCTCACGACCAGGATGACCAGCATAACCGCTGATACGATGCGGGCCATGGCCTTATCTCCTGAACAATAAATACAACTTATTATGTAATATGCCTTAATTGCCTGCCTTGGTGCTTGCCTAGTTTAGCAGGATGTATCACAAGTTGCAAGATGGAGTCTTCATCTCGCCTTGTCGAAAAAGTTGCAGTTGGCTTCAGAATCCCTGGCGCTGGCCGAGGATCCGGCCGGATGTTGAGCGTGTTGCGCGGCAACATTTCGTCCCGTATCACGCGCGTGCAAGCGTGAAGAATTGCTCGGGCGCGACATCGTGAGCCGATAACTGAAGACCTGGCGGCACTCCCGGCCAGCGCCCATGGCCGCGGCCAGCGCGGCCACCTCGGCCCATTCTGCAGGGCCCAAGGGCCCCCCTGTGCGCAAGATGTTGAGAAACTGGACGATCATGCGGCGTTTCCAGCGGCTGTTCTTGCCGGCTGCCTTGCGCAGCCAGGGCGTCAGCAGGTGCGGATCCTCATCGTCCGCGTCCCAAGAGATGGCATCGTAGCGCTCAACGATCTGATCATAGAGGCCGTCTGGCAGGAAGCGCTGGATGGTCCGCTCGACGCCCGGCGCGCAGCGGCCACCGGCGACGGCGATGGTGTCCATCAAGATCAGCTCAAGGAGGTAGTCATCGAGAACCTTAGGCATAAGACCCCCCAATTCCATTCTCCGGGGCCCGGCGCGGCGGCCGAGCGGCCATCTGGGTTGGGTGGGGATGACGCACCAGCTCAAGGGATAGAAGTGACAAATTGAGGTCGTGCATCTCGTACAGCACGCCCAGCATCTGGGCCCGGTCAATGACTTCCAACAGGAGGGTTGTCATGGGCGATCCTCCGCTGTCGTACTCGGTCGTGAGGGTGACCACGCCCGGCATGGCCAGCCAATCCGGCGAGAGGTGTGACTCGACGGAAACCCGGTAGGTCTGGGGCGTGCGCGTTTGCGTCGGTTCCGATGGTGGATGCATCGTGCTGCCTGCTTTCAGAGAAAGTCGTATTCGTTATAGATTATAGTTTACACAGGCATTTGTCAGGATGGTGCAAGCGTGACAGGGATGTACTACTTTGTACTAGGGTGCGTTGTGGTCACGATCGGGGATGGCAGGAAGCCGAGCTGGCGTGCGCGACTGACCGCCTGGCGCCGGCTTGGCACGTGGAGCTTATCGTAAATATTGACGGTGTGGTTCCGCACGGTGATGGGGGAGATGCCCAGGCGGTGGGCGATCTCCTTGTTGCTCAACCCGGCCGCCAAGAGATCGAGGATTTCTGCTTCCCGCTCGGTGAGCGCCTCGACGACGAGTTCATCGCCGGCGCCTTGCTGGCGCCACGGCCGGTCAGTGTGGCCCAGGCGGCCGAGCTCGGCCAGCAGGCTGCCGGCCATGGTTCCATACTCGGGTTCGCGCGCCAGAGCCCGCAGCATCTCACCCATGATCGCACCGTGCTGTGTGAACATGTGGCGCCGGCCCTGGGGGTAGCCCAGGGTGAGCGCCTCACGCAGCGCCTTCAGCGCCGGGCCGATCATCCCGCGCTGCCAGTAGGCCAGCGCCACCAGCACCAGCGCCGGCGCCTGCCCGCCCAGATTGTGCATGCGCCGATACTCGTCCGCCAGGCGCTGGGCCAGATCGGTCGCCCGTTCCAGGTTGTCCGGCGTCCCCAGGGCCAGGTAGATGCGGACCAGGATGCCGCCGCGGGCGGCCAGGCTAACGGCCGGCGTTTCCTGCGCGGCGTTCTTCGCCCACCGGCCGGCCGCGGCCAGGTCGCCGCTGAGGAGCGCCCAGTAGGCTTCCACCGCCGCCACCTCCTGTTGGTTCTTGGGGTCGGGGTCGGCCCCCAGGCGGCCTCGCAACACGTCCAACGCTGCGCGCGCTTCAGCATGTTGCCCCTGCGCTGCACAAACGTGCAACAACGCGAAGGTGGCCAGGCGCAAGGTTTGAAAATGTGCCAGCTCGGGCCGTGCGATGACGGCGCGCAGGTGCGTTAATGCGTGCTCCATCTCGTTACGTTCAAGATGTATGATGCCGAGCCCCCACTGCGCCCATTTTAGCTCGACCGGCATCTCAAGCTGGCGCGCAGCCGTTTCGTAGCGCGTGACCGCGTGTTGGAAGTCGTCCAGGTCCCCCGCCAGGTAGGTGAGCACGCACCAGGTGTAATAGAGCCGCACCAGGTATTCGGTGGTGGCTGGGCCGGTCGCGGCGATCTCCGCCTCGACCATCGCGCGTGCAGCCGGGTAATCGCCCGCAGCCAGTGTCCACTGGGCCAGGTAGCTGAGGGCGTAGGCGCGCGGCCAAACGTGGTCGGCGGGCAGCAGGCGCAGCGCCTCCTCCGCGTGGGCGATCGCCTCCGGGGTGGGAGCGGGGGCGAAGACCGTGCTGGCGCGCAGCGCGTGCACCTGGCCCCACAACGCGTCCGTCTCGGCCGCGGGCGCCATTGCGTTTTCCAGCAGGCGCTCGGCTTGTTCGACCACGGGCCGGATCTGCGTCTGCTTGAAGTCGTACAGGTATACCCAGGCGCGCAGCAGCAACAGCGCGGGCCGCTGCGTGATGAGCGTTTCCGGCAGCAGCGCCAGCCAGCACGCCAGCTTCAGCCACCGCTCGCGTTTCATCATCTCCGGGATGTGGCGTTCCACCAAGGACGCGGCGCCGTCAAGATCCCCCGCGGCCAGGTGATGGGGCAACGCATCGGACACCAGGCCGCGCTTCCCCAGCCACGCGGCGGCCCGGGCGTGCAAGGCCGCGATCTCAGCGCCCGATGCGAGGCCGCGCAGGCGGTTGCCCAGCATGGTGCGAAACTGGCTGTGGTAGCGATACCACTCGCCGTGGGCATCCAGCGACACCAGGAACAGGTTGTTGCGCGCCAGCTCCGCCAGCATCATCCCGGCGGCGCGGCCGTCGAGCCCCAGCACGGCCGCCGCCAGGTCGCTGGACAAGCGGTCGAGGATCGAGGTTCCCAGTAAGAAGTCGTTCACCGCCGGCGGCTGATTGCGCAGCACTTCGTCCACCAGGTAATCCACGATGTGCTGGCTGCTGTGCTGGTGGAAGTTGTGGATGAAACGGCGCTGATCCTCGCAGTTTGTCAGGGAGATCGCAGCCAGCCGGAGCCCAACGGCCCACCCTTCGGTCCGCTCCCAGAGCGCCTGGGCCACGTCCGGCTCGATCGGTTTGTCCAGCGTGCCGGAGAGGAACGCATTGGCCTCGGCCAGGGAGAGGGCCAGGTCGTGGGCGCGCAGCTCGCTGACCTGGCTGCGGCCGCGCAGTTGTGGGATGCCCAGGGGCGGATCGCTGCGCGCGGTGATGACGAGGTGCAGCGCGGGCGGCAGGTGGCGCAGCAAGTGGGCCAGCAGCCGGTGGATGGCCTGATCGGTGATGAAGTGATAGTCATCCAGCACGATGAACAGCCGGGAAGGGACGGCGTCAGCGACCTGTGCCAGCTCGGCGGCGAGCGCCTCCGGTCCCGGCAGGCTGGGGCGGCGGTCCAGGTCGACCCAGTCGGGCAATGCGTCCGCGTCCGTGTGGCGGATCGCGGCCGCCAGGTAGCTGAGGAAGGTGGGGAGGCTGTCATCGGTTTTGTCGAGGGTGTACCAGGCCGCCCGGTCCGGCGCGTCCCGGGCCAGCAGTGCGCGCAGCCAGGACGTGACCAGGGTGGTCTTGCCAAACCCGGCCGGCGCGCAGATCAGGGTGAGCTTCTTGTCCAGCCCGCGGTCCAACTGCGCCAGCAAGCGGTGGCGGAGGGTGATATCGTCAGCCAAAGGTGGCAGAATGAGTTTGGCCTGCAATAGGTTGCGCATCGGATGGCTGCTTTCTCGTCTTCATCAGTATATCATATTTCGCCCCAAGCAAGGTGATCAAGGTGCAACAGGCCGTCACGAACCCTGTGAATGAGAATCGTGCAATCAATGTGTTTGCTCAATACGTCATTAATGCGTAAACTTAGATGAGGGAGGTCACACGATGATAGATCCTCGGGCGCACCCGATTTTCGCCCAAACACTCCAGGAATGGCAGGGCATCGTTGATCTGGTTGCGCACATGGCCAATGTCCGCGCGGGCCTGGTCATGCGGGTGCGTGACGAGGATATCGAGGTCTTCGTCTCCAGCCGTAACCCAGGCAATCCTTATGAAGTGGGCGAACGAGAGAAGCTTCTCAATTCAGGCCTCTACTGTGAGCGGGTCATCGCCACGCAAGATCAACTCCTCGTTCCCAACGCGCTGAAAACGGATGAATGGCGCAACAACCCGGACATCAAAAAGAACATGATCTCATATCTGGGCTTCCCCATCAGATTGGCCAACGGGCGACCGTTCGGCACGATCTGCGTGCTCGATGATCGGGAGCACGAGTACGAGCCTGACGTTGTCAAATTAATCGAGAAGATGCGTGACCTGATCGAAAGTCACTTAAGGCTGAACGAACGCGTCCTGCTTCAAGAGAATGCCCGGCTGCTTGAGCAGTTACAGGGTGAGCTCGCTGTGCGTGCGCGTATTGAGGTGGCGCTGCGTGCCAGCGAGGAACGCTATCGCCTGCTGCTGATGTTGTCGCCCGACGGCATCAGCGTCGTGGAACAGACCGGCCGCATCCTGGCGTGCAACGAGCAGTTCGCCCGGATGCACGGTTACGAGCGCGCCACTGAGGTGATCGGGGTCAATGCGGCTGACTTGACCCGGCCAGAGGCCTTCGCCGGTCTCTACCGTGAAGTTGCTCTGGCGCTCGAACGGGGTGAAAAGGTGGTGCGGGATATCGAAGTCGAGGTGCTGCGCCGTGACGGCATCTCGTTCTGGGCGGAGTACAGCGTCGCGCCGATGCCGTGGCCGGATGCCCCGTCCGGCGTGGCCTATATTTCTAATATCCGGGACATCACCCAGCGCAAGGCGTTGGCCGCGGAGCTGGCGCGGCACCGGCTTGACCTGGAAGAGCTGGTGGCTGCGCGCACGGCCGAACTGCGCGCTGAAATGACCGAGCGTGCCGCGGCGCAAGCCGCGCTGCAGCGCAGCCAGGCGGGCCTGGCCGAGGCAGAACGCATCGCGGACATGGGGAGCTGGGAGCGGGACCACATCACCGGCGAGTCTCACTGGTCTGCTGGGCTGTATCACATCCTTGGCATCCCACCCGGCACGCCCCCGGAGGTCGCGTACGCGGCCTCCCCTGAGCGGGTGCATCCCGATGATGAGAGTGCAGTCCAGGCCACAATCGCGCGCGCGCTTCAGTCAGGTGAGCCGGCGGAGTATACCTACCGCATCGTCCTGCCCTCGGGCGAGATGCGCTTCCTTAACGGGCGAACCAGGATGGTGCAGGACGCCGGTGGGCGGACCGTGCGCACCTATGGCATGGTGCAGGACATCACTGAGCAGACGCGGACAAGGCAGGCGCTGGACGAGCGCATCAAGGAGCTGTCGATCCTGCAGGCGCTGAGTCACGTCATCAGCTTCCGCGTCCCGCTGGCCGAGATCGTCCGGATTTACCTGGACAGGCTTGTCTCTTTGGCCGAGCTCGATATGGCGCAGGTCTTCTTGCTGCGGGAAGGCCGTTTGCATCTGGCAGGTGTCTGCACCGGCCCGGCGATCCCGGCGAAGAAGACCGCGCGCCCCAACCACGTTTCGTATTTCGGAGACACCTCCGCAGCGGGCGATCCCCTGAAGACTGATGCCCCTCCCCTGACGCTGGCGGTGGGGGAATGCCTGTGCGGATTGGCCGTGCAGCAAGGGCAGACGGTCTATGCGCCGGAGATCGTGGGCGATCCCCGCTGCATGTTGGACGGGTGTCATGCCGACGGCCTCCATTCGCTGGCCGCGTTGCCCCTGGCCGGCGGCGAAGTGACCGCCGGCGTGCTCGTCGTGGGCGCGGTCGCGCAGGATGCCTTTGCCGGCCGGCTCGGTTTCCTGGAGACCATCGCCGACCTGCTGGGTGCGCGGCTGCAGAACCTGCTGCTGTATCAGGAGATCCGGGAGCGTGCGGCCGGGCTGGAAGAGGCCGTGGCCGAGCGGATGGTGGAGCTGCAGACGGAGCGGAACCGCACCCAGGCCATCCTGGAGACGGTGGGCGAGTCGGTCATCGTCACCGACCTGGACGGCCAGATGCTGTTCACCAACCCGGCGACCGAGTCCCTGACCGGCTTCTCCCGGGACGAGCTCCTGGGCCAGCCGATCTGGCGCCAGTGGTCGGCGCAGGCGCGTAAGGACAGCTGGCCCCAGGCGCAGCGCGCCGTCAGCGGCGGGCAGCCCTGGCGCAGTGAGGTGGCCGGCCAGCGGAAAGACGGCGCGCCGTATGTGGTCGCGTTGACGGGGACGCCGCTTTATGATGAGCGGGCCGCACCCCAGGCGACCGGCGCAGTGTGGGTGCAGCGCGATATCACGAGCCTCAAAGAGGCGGAGCGCCTCAAAGACCAGTTCGTTTCTAACGTTTCGCATGAACTGCGCACCCCCATCTCCATCATCGCGCTCAGTTGTGACAACCTGGATGCTTTCTATGACCGGCTGGGGGATGCCCAACGCCGGCGTTTGCTGGCCGACATTCGCGAGCAGGCCCATCTGTTGGGCAACCTGGTGGAGGACATCCTGACCCTGTCCCGGATTGACAGCGGCCGGATCTCCCTGGCGAAGCTCCCGATTGACCTGGCGCGCCTGGCCGGCGCAGAGGTGGCTCGGCAGCGCGGCCTGGCGGAGGCGCGGTCCCATCAACTCAGCTTCACGGTGGAGACGCCGCTTGTCATCCTGGGCAACGAGATGCAGTTGCAGCGCGTGGTCCGGAACCTGCTGGACAACGCCATCAAATTCACGCCGGCCGGCGGCCAGATCCGCTGCATGTGCGATGTCAGGCCCGGCGCGCCCGCGGAGGAGCCGGATGCGGCGGCCTTGCCGGCGGGCGCCTGGGCCGTGGTCGAGATCGCCGACAACGGGATCGGCATCCCGGCCGACGCGCTCCCCTTCTTATTTGAGCGTTTCTATCGGGTGAACGCCGAAGGGGCCGTCGCGGGCGCCGGATTGGGCCTGCCCATCGCACGGGAGCTGGTCACGCTGCACGGCGGCTGGATCGATGTGACGTCCACCCCCGGCCAGGGGAGCACTTTCACAGTGTATCTGCCACTGGCGGGGTGAGGGGCGGGGGAGATGGGGAGCGGGGGAGCAGGGGAGATGGGGAGTGGGGGGCGGTGTTCGATTTGCCATCTGCCATCCGCCATCCGCCATCCGCTATCCGCCCATTCGCACAGGAGGACAAGATGGCGGCGATGATCCTGGTGGTGGAAGACCAACCGGCCATGCAGCGCAACATCCGGCTGGGGCTGGAGATGGCGGGTTACGCGGTGGTGACGGCCGCGGATGGGTTCGAGGCGCTGGCAGTGCTGGGCCAGCAGCGGGTTGACCTGATCCTGGCCGATATCGCCATGCCGCGGATGAACGGCTATCAGCTTTACGAGCGGCTGCGGCAGGTGCGGGACTGGGCGCTGATCCCGTTCGTCTTCATTTCAGCGCGCGCCCTGGATAGCGACGTGCGCTACGGCAAAGCATTGGGCGCCGATGATTATCTGGTTAAGCCTTTCCAGCTCGATGACTTGCTGGCAATTGTGGCGGGCCGGTTGCGACGGGCGGAGGAGCTGGCGCAAGCTATCGCCGCCGCCCCGCTTCCGCCGGCCGTCGCCGCCCCTGGTGAACCAGAGATTGTAGTCGCTGGCCGCCTGCGCATCAGTCATGAGCAGCATCGCGTCTGGGCAGATGACGCACTGGTGGAGCTTTCCCCGAGGGAGTTCGCCTTCCTGGAATACCTGGCCCGTCGCCACGGACAAGCCGTGCCGCTGACGGAACTCTGCCAGGCGACCCACGGCCTGACGACCGACGCCGTCGAAGCGGGCAACCTGCTTTACCCGCTGGTGCGCTCGCTGCGCCGCCGTTTGGGCTACGCGGCCGGCCAGATGGGCTGCATCGAGTCGGTGCGCGGCATCGGCTACCGGCTGGCCTGACATTTCGCCTCACACACGCCTTGTAACCCGAAAATAGGACGCGGACTACGCCGACGACGCGGACTACGCGGATGAGATCTGAGTCTGTCCGCGTCGTCCGCGGTATCCGCGTTGTCCGCGTTCCGGTTTTCGTCTCTGCTTGTGTCGCCTGCGACATGGCCGCTAACCCGAAAATAGGACGCGGACTACGCCGACGACGCGGACTACGCGGATGAGAT
>CAZKEF010000020.1:0-64274 GCA_964551735.1 uncultured Anaerolineales bacterium | reverse complement strand
CGTTGTCCGCGTTCCGGTTTTCGTCTCTGCTTGTGTCGCCTGCGACATGGCCGCTGATCTGCAAATCGATCGGTTCGTAGTCGCGACTTCAGTCGCCATGGCCCGCGGCGAACGACTAAAGTCGTTACTACGAACATTCTCATCGGCCGTCCCAAAGGGACGGCTGCGCACTGGCGCCGGCCGCGGCCTGAGCAACGGGTGCGGAAAAAGATAATTTGCATGTTGTTATTTTTCAGTTAAATATGCTTTATTTTCAGGCAACCGCCAGAAAACTCACAGCCGTTCCCCATAGAACACCCCGCAAGGTTCGCGTATACTTTTGACTTGGACGCATTCTGCCTCTATTACGACGCCATCAACCCGTCCACCATTCAGGATCACCATGGAAAAGCGACCGGGCATTCTGATCGTTGAACCGCGGCACAATGTCCGCACCTTCCTGGAGATGACTCTCAGCCAGGCGGGCGCGCGGGTGTTTTCGGCTGTTAATCTGGCCAGCGCACTGCTGCAATTGCGTGTCTTGCAGCCGGATTTGATCATCATCGGGTCGGGCTGGCAGGAACGCCAGGGGGGCGCTGCCCTGGCGCAGATCAGGGCGTTATCATCTTCGCCGCTGTTAGCGTTGGGGGACGACACCGGCGCGACCCTGGGGCCTGGGTTTGCGGAAACGCTGCCCTACCCGTACCACGTTGGGCAGCTTTGCGCCACGGTGGCGCAGTTGCTGGCAAGGGGGGATGGGCCTTGCCCAAGTGGGGGCAGCCCCAATTCAAGCGCAACGAACAGTTAGGATGTGAACACCATGCGTTTGCCTATCACCACGACCGAGACGCCGCGGACTTACCGCGTGTGTGTAGCGTCGCACCTGGCGCCGGGGGAACTGGCCCTGCCGGGCGTGTCGGCCTGGACCACCGCCTACGACGCGGATGGCCTCCCCATCACGTCGTTCCGGTTGGAAGTCACCGGCCAGGGGCAATTGCTGGGCCTGCTGGCTGCGCTGTCTGAGCCGGGCCTGACGCTGCTGGGCGTGGAGTGGATGCGTGAATCCGGCGCAGTGCAGGATTAAAAAATCTAGTCTCCCGGTTTTGGGCATATCCTTTTTGTGTGTCCAGCGTCTTGACTATCGCGAGCGCGGTGAAAGTTGGATCAAGAAGATAAGTATACATAACATCGTGTCCGCTGCATGAAAAATCCGTTTTCCTGTTGTGTCCGTTCGTTGTTACCGACCCGTCGCTGGCGAGCTATCGGCTTGGCCAGCCTGTGCCTGTTTAGAGGGGGATCATTATGAAGAGTGCTGCTGCTCCCTGGGCGCGCGACCGTCGCGCGCGTTCGTTCCAGCGCCGCATGGCCTGGACCGGCATCGTCACCATCCTGGCGCTGCTGATCAGCCTGTTCCCGCAGGTGGCGGGGCTGCCGGTGCCCACGGCCGAGGCCCACAACCTCAACGCCAGCGTCGTCTACGTGTTCTTCGACCCGGACACCCAGGCCATGCTGGATGCGCGTATCGCGGGCGGCTGGGTGCCCGGCACACCGCTGCTCCAGGACGCCAGCTCGCCGCTGGGGCCCGATGAGCTCGGCATCATCATCAAGATCGTGCCGGACGAAGGCACCACCACCGGCGTCGGCGGCTACACCACCTTCTATGTGCCGGACGGCCTCCAGGTGCTGGATGCCGCGTTCCTGCTCCCGGGCAGCAATCCCGCGGACGGCATCACCGACTGGGACAAGGTGCCGGCCAAGGGGCAGGCGCGCATGCCGGCCGTGGGCGCGGGCGGCGAGCCGACCGTGTCCCTCGTGGGCATCACGCGCGGTCCCAACATCCTGGGCGTGACCAGCCCCATCGTGACCGCGGCGAACACCAACCTGGGCACCCTGCCCGGCGTTTACGGCGACTCCGGCATCTTCTATTCCGTTGAACCGGAGACTGCGTTCAACAGCTATTACCCTACGGATCCCGCGCCGCTGATGGCGAGCTTGAAGAACAACAGTGGCGATGCCGTTGGCTTTCGGACGATCCTCAAGGAGCCCCTGAATGCCTGGGATGCGTGGCAGATGGCGGCGTTCGGCATCGCGGGCACGACGAACCCCAGCTACCCGGGCAGCCCGATCGTGGATTCCAACGGTCGCGGTTACGCGCCCTGGGGCCTGGCGAACGTGGTCGCCGGCCCGCAGAGCGGTTATGCCTGGGGCTTCGATAAGAGCATCTACGACGCCTGCGATCCGCCCCCCGTGACGACCGACCCCGTGGTCCGCAAGAACTGTATTGACCAGGCGACGCAAGCGGTGGGCCCGTGGCAGCGCATCAAGTACGATGGCAGCCTCTTCGCGGATGACCCGCCCGGCAACAACCCCGCGGTGCAGCCTTATGTCTCCGGCACCGATGCGAGCTGGTCCGGTTATGCCTTGAGCCCCGCGAACCCGCTGCCGGCCACCACCGGCCAGGGGAACGGCACCCCCAACGCAGTGCGCTGGGCCTTCGGCCAGCTTACCCAAAACCGGCCGGAGTACGCCTGGATCAAGGTGCGGATCAACGACTACGCCCAGGTCCTCGACAATACCGGCTGCCCCAAGTGGACCGTGGACACCTTCGGCGGCGACGCGGGCGGCGACAGCGGCGGCAAGGATCATATTTGGCGCTACTACGACCCCAACAGCGTCACCTTCGACGGCTGCCTGGCCGTGGGCAAGCCGGCCACGCGGGAGCTGGTCAAGGTCGGCGAATACTTCCAGTACAAGGTCAAGCTGTACAACGCGGGCAACAACAACTTCAGCACGGTGCAGGTCAAGGACACCCTGCCCAGCGGCGCCACCTTCATCAGCGCCGTGCCCGCGCCGTCAACAGTCAGCCTGCCGTACCTGACCTGGAACGTCAGCCCCTTCAAGATGGGTCAGATGTTCGAGGCCACGGTGACGGTGCAGGCCAAGAGCGGCGGGCTGATCACCAACAGCGTCTGCGCGGTGGGCACCACCGACCCGGGTGGCCAGACCATCAGCAGTTGCGCCAACGACACCACCCTGGTGGGCAACTTGCCGCTGCTGGATCAGGGCAAGACCGTGACCCCGACCGCGGTGGCGCCCGGCGGCCAGGTCACTTACACCGTCCGCATCCGCAACATCGGCACCGGCGCCACGGGCAGCCCGGTGGCGATCACCGAGCTGCTGCCGGCCGGCTTCACCTATGTCGGCCCGCTGGTCAACGCCACAGTGAACGGGGCCAACGTCACGGCCACCACCACGGTGAACGCGGCCGACCCCAACCGGCCGGTGTTCACGGTGCCCGGCGCGATCAACGCGGGAAGCGAGCTGCTGCTCAGCTTTAAGGCGCAAGTGAGCGCATCGCTTGCCCCCGGCAGCTACTGCAACGCTTACACCTCCAGTCAGAACGGCATCAACCTGACCACCGGCTCGCTGGCGTGCGTCCAGGTGGCCGGCGGCAAGATCGGCGACACCGTTTGGCGCGACTGGGACGGTGACGGCGCGCAGGATCCGGGTGAGGAAGGCATCGCCGGCGTGACGGTGAAGCTCTATGCCAGCGACGGCACGACCTTGCTGCAGACGACGACCACCGACGCGAACGGCAACTACTTCTTCCCCGGCCTGGTGGCGGGGACCTACGTGGTGGAGGTTAACAATGGCGCAGCGCTGCCCGGCACGACGCAGACCGGCGACCCCGATAGCGCCTGCCCCAGCGCCGGCTGCAACAACCGGCACACGGTGACCTTGTCCACCGACCAGCAATACTTGACCGCCGACTTCGGCTATAAGCCCACCGGCGCGGGTGTGATCGGCGACAAGGTCTTCGAGGATGTCGGCAACGACGGCGTCTTCGACGGCGCGGACGCCGGCATCCCAAATGTGACCGTGTGGCTCTACGAGGATTCGAACAACGATGGCGTGATTGACGCCGGTGATGCCCTGGTGGCGACCACGGCGAGCAACGCCAGCGGCGACTACAGCTTCACCGGCCTGGCCACCGGCTACAACTACCTGGTCAAGGTGGATCAGTCCGACCCGGACATCCAGGCCTACTTCAACACCCAATACGACCCCGATCCGGTGCCCTATCAGCTCAGCACCGCGGAGATGACCTCGTCGCCCAACCTGACGGGCAGCGACCTGGACAACGACTTCGGCTTCTGGAAGACCGCGCCCGGCGAGATCGGCGACCAGGTCTTCATTGACAACAACGGGAACGGCGTCTACGACGCGGGCGACACCCCGCTGGCAGGGATCACGGTCACGCTCTACCGCGACGGCGAGCCGTTCAGGACGACCGTCTCCGGCTCGGACGGCGCGTACCTGTTCGACAACCTGGGGCCCGGCAGCTACACCGTCGAGGTGGACACGGCCGACCCGGACCTGCCGGCCGGCCTCTTCGCCACCGTGACCCAGTACGAGAAGACGCTGGCTGCGGGCGAGAGCTATCTGACCGCCGACTTCCCCTTCGTCAGCGGGCTCACCAAGACGGCCAGCAAGACTTACGCCGGGACGGGCGAGACGGTGCAATTTACGCTGAAGCCGTTCTACCCCGGCACAGCGCTGCTGGAGAACGTGCGGGTCTTCGACCCGCTGCCGACCGGCACAACCTACGTGAGCGGCAGCGCCAACGCGGGCGGTACGTACGGCGCGTATTCGCCGCTGGCGGCGGTCCCCGGTCAGGATATTGACGGCGGGCCCTCCGGCGGAGTCACGCTTGACACAGCCATGTCGGTCAGCACGAACTTTGTCAACACCGGCGGCTCGGTCAACGTGACGCTTAACGTCAAGAGCAGCGTTGCGGTCAGCAATGTCTCGCCCACCGACCTTGTGGTGGACGGCGGCAGCGCGACCTGCACCGGCCCGACGCCGGCCAGCGCTAATGTGCCGAGCGGGACGACGGGCTCCAACTTCGTCTGGGCGTGCACCCTGACCAGTGCAGGCGAGTACATCTTCACCGCGGCGGCCGAGGATGCCACGGCTTCCTACACCTGGCCCGAGGCCAGCTCGGCCAGCGTGCTCTCCGCGGCCACCGGCGGTCCCAATGTGGTGACCTGGAACCTGGGCAGCAACCAGGCCGGCGTGCCCGGTGAGACCCTCACCAGCGGCTACGCCGCAGGCATCTACGCGTTCGGCGGCGCCAACAAGAAGTGGTTCTCCAAGTATAGCATCACCAACAACGCCTGGGCCGACAAGGCGGATCCCACCAACGGCATCGAGAAGGGCGGCAGCCTGACCACTGACGGCGTGGGCACGCTCTATGCCCTCGAGGGCAACTCGAAGATCTTTTATAAGTACGACATCAACACCAACAGCTGGTCCACATTGCCGGGGACCTCAGACAACGTCAACGAAGGCGGCGCGGTGCAGTACCTCAAGGTGGGCAGCACCGAATACGTCTTCGCTTTGTTGGGTAACAGCAACCGGTTCCGCCGCTACACGGTCGGCGGCACGTGGGCGAACATGGCCAATACGCCGGCCTCTGTGAAGAAGGGCGGTGCACTCACCACCGACGGCACTAACCTCTACGCGTTCCAGGGGGATCGTAAGCCCGGTTTCTGGCGCTACAATGTCGGCGCCAACACGTGGACGACACTGACCAACGCGCCCGCGAATGTCGGCTGGGGCGGCTCGCTCACGCGCATCGGCAACTACATCTACGCGTTCCGCGGTGACGGCAAGCCTGACTTCTGGCGCTATGACATCACCGCCAACTCTTGGAGCGTCATGGCCAAGGCCCCCGGCAACGTCGCCGACGGCGGCAGCCTGACCACCGACGGCACCTATGTCTACGCGCTCCAGGGCAAAACCAAGACGTTCTGGCGCTACAACCCGGCCACCAACACCTGGGCCACGCTGGCCTCGGTCAACTTCACGGATAGCGTGGGGCAGGGTGGCGCGCTGGTCTACGAGCCCGGTTCCACGCCAATCGGACTCTTCACCACCATGACCGCCGTTCCCAGCCTGGTGTCCACCGGTAATCAGATCACGGTCAAGCTGACCCTCGAGTCGAGTACGGCGGTTAGCAATGTGGCCGCGAGCACGCTCACCGTCACGCCGACCGGCGGCGCGTCGTGCAGTGCGATCACCGGCCCCACCCTGTTGAGCGCGAACGATGATATCGTTGACATCAACGACCCGGTGGTCTACCAGTGGATCTGCACCGTCGCGGCCGGGACGAGCCCCGGCAGCCTGACCTTCAGCGCGAGTGGCACGGGCGATGGGCCCACGAGCTTCCCCACCGCTCAATCCCGGAGCGTGCTGGTCAGCCCGGCCCTGACCTTCCAGGCCACGGTCAACGCGGGCGCGCCCATCGTGATCGAGAACGCAGCCGTGATGGCTGAGATCGGCGGCGGCTTCGGGACGATCTCCAGCAACACCACCGGCACCGCGACCGACGGCAGCATCGGCGACTACGTGTGGGCCGACCTGGACGCGGACGGCGTGCAGGACGGGACCGAGTACGGCCTGGCCGGGGTCAAGGTCTACGTGGACAGCAACAACAACGGCCAGTGGGACGCGGGCGAGCCGTATGACGTCACCGACGCGGCCGGGCTTTACCGCATCTACGGGCTGGGCGCCGGGACTTATACCGTGCGGGCCGACCCAACCACCTACCCGGCCGGCTACCTGCCCACCACGGCTTCCTCCCTCAGTGTGCCGCTGACGGCGGGCCAGCAGTACGACGCGGCGGACTTCGGCCTGGCGACCGGAACCGGCTCGATCGGCGACACGGTCTGGCTGGACGCGAACAGCAACGGTGCGCTGGACGGCGCCGAGCAAGGGCTGCCCGGCATCACCGTCGAGTTGTACGACGACGTGAACGGGAACGGCTCTCTGGACGCCGGTGATGTGTTGCTGGCGGCCGATGTGACCGATGCGAACGGCGCCTACCTGTTCGAGGGCCTGCCGCCCGGCAACTATCTGGCGGTGGTGGACGAGACCAGCACGGTGACCTCGCCTTACGACGGGAACAGCTACACCCTGGCCGGGGCCATGGACCCGGTCTTCGGCACCAACGTGACCAGCGTCACCCTGTCGGCCGGCCAGGCCTATCTGAACGCGGACTTCCCTTACAACTGGGGCGGTTCCATCGGCGACTACGTCTGGTACGACGACAACCGCAACCAGGTAGACGATGAGAGCCCGGCCACACCTATCGAGGGCGCGACGGTGCTGCTCTACCATGATGCGGACAACGACGGCATCCTCGACCCCGAGGAGTACACGCCGGTCGCGTTCATGGACACCGACGCCAGCGGCCAGTACTTGTTCCAGAGCTTGCCGCCGGGCAACTACCTGGTGGACGTGTACGAGGACAGCATCACCACCGACGGCAACCGGGATGTGGTGCCGACGACGCCGGATGTGCGGGTCGTGGCCTTGGGGCCGAACCAGGCGTATCTCGACGCGGACTTCGGCTACTACGAGGGCGCGTGGGTGCGCGGCAACGTCTTCCACGACGATGATCGCAACGAGCTCTTCGACCCCAGCGAGAACGGCCTGGCGGGCATCACCGTCACCCTCACGGGGACCGACAAGAACGGCAACCCGGTGTCCGAGACGACCACCACCGACGCCAACGGGCACTTCATCATCATCGTGCCCGAGGGCGACTACACCCTGACCTATAACACCACGCAGACGACGGCCGCGGGCTACCCGGACGCCACCACGGTCACCAGCTTCGACTTTCATGCCTATCCTGGCGAGGACTGGCACCCGATCTTCGACTTCGGCGTGGACTATGCGGGCGAGGTTGGCGACCGGGTGTGGAACGACGCGAACGGCGACGGCAACCAGGACACCGGCGAGCCCGGCCTGGCCGGGGTCACGGTGAACCTGTACGCCAGCGACGGCGTCACCTGGCTGGCGGCCACCGTCACCGACGCCAACGGCAACTACCTGTTCCAGGGCGTGCCCGATGGCGCTTACGTGGTCAAAGTAAACCCGGCGACGGTGCCGGCCGGCTTCGGCCAGACCTACGATAACTTCGGCAGTCAGTCGGATAACACCGGCCAGGCCACCGTCAGCGGCGGCGGCGCCGATCTGACGGCCGACTTCGGCTACCGCTACGTGGCGGGCGGCGGTGCAGCCCTCTACACCATCAGCGGCCGCGTCTACAGCGACGCCAACAACAACGGGAACGATGACGGCGAGCCCGGCTTCGCCAACGTGGACGTGACGGTGGCGTGCGGCGCCTTCGGCACGTTCGTGGTGCAGACCGACAGCACCGGCGCCTGGGCGCTGGCCGGCATCCCTGAAAACACCGTTTGCACCGTGTTGGATGCCGACGAGACCGATCTGCCGCGCACCGACTACGTCGCGACGGAGACGCCGGGGACCCCCATCACCGTGACGGGCAACCTCAGCGGCCTGGACTTCGGCTACAACCAGCGGCCGGGCAGCATCAGCGGCACGGTGTGCCTGGGCGATGGCGACGGCCAGTGCGTGATCGGCGAGCCCGGCATCTCCAACGTGCCCGTGACGCTGACCTGGTTCGGCCCCGACGGCATCCTGGGCACGACCGACGACCAGGTCTTCAACACCACCACGGACGCGAACGGGGATTACAGCTTCGGCGACCTGGAGCCCGGCCTGTATCAGATCGTGGAGACCAATCTGACCGGTTACACCAGCCTGGCGGATGTGGATGGCGGCAACCCGGACATCATCAGCCCGGTGCTCCTGCCCCTGGGTGGGACGGTCACCGATCGGGACTTCGAGGACACCCGGCTGGGCGACGTGACGGTCACCAAGACGCTACTGGCGCCCCTGCCCGGCCCCGCGACGATCAGCGACACGGTGAAGTTCGAGATCGTGGTGAAGAACACCGGCCAGTCGCTGCTGACGACCGTCCCGTTGTGGGACTACTACTCGCCGGCGTGCCTGGAGAACCCGGTGGTGACGCCGGGGATCACCGCCTACATAGACAACTTACAGCCCAGTTGGACGGCGATCGGCGGTGGCGGCGTCTTCTCCGCGTACATCGGCCCACCCAGCTACGGCTACGTCTCCCCGGGGGCGACGGCGCTCTACAGTGGGCGCGAGGCCGGTATCATTAGGGCCGGTTACGTGACTGCGACGCCGTGGGATGAGGGCCTCTTCGCCTTCCGGCCCACCGTGACCATTGATGCGTTCGCGGCCGGGCCCGTAACCTACGATGTCGTCAACCAGGCAGGCGTCAACCCGGTCTGGATGACGATCGAGATTGACACCGGGGTGGTCGGTGACCGCTCCGACAACACGACCTACCAGCATGTGCCGACAACCAATCCGGCCGGCTGGCACACGGTTGACGCGGCGGCCGGGCTATGGCAGAAATGGAATGACAACCAGGGCGACGTCACCGGGAACCCGTTGATATCGCTCAGCGCCGTGGCTGCGGCTCACCCCGGCCTGGATGTCGTGCGCGCCTACCTGCGCCTGGGCCAGGGCCTCTCGTACTACAACGGCGGCACGAACACCGTCGCCTGGGTTGACAAGGCCACCCTTGGCGGCGTGACATATGATTTCGTGGTGGCCGGCGGCACCGCGGGCACGGGCACCAACCCGGCCCTGGGCGTGCTGCACTGGCCGAACCTGGGGCCGTTGGCGCCCGGCGAGGAACATGTGGTGACCGTGGAGTACCACGCCAACATCACCGACGCGATGTACTGGAAGGAAGGCGGCTGGGAAGACTACGCGGCCAAGGGCATGCCGGACTTCGACCAGAAGCAGGATCAGTGGTTCGATCCGGTTACAGGGAAGTGGTTCTTCTGCGGGCCGGTGGCCGCGGCCAACTCGCTGTGGTGGTTCGACAGCAAGTTCGAGCCGAACCCCGTGCCGCCGCCGGTGGTCAACGACGGCTATCCGTTGGTTGAATCGTATGCGGTTTCGCCCGACGAATGGGACGACCACGATCCGCGTAACGTGCAACCATTTGTCACGAACCTGGCTGCGCTGATGCTCACCAATCCGGCGCAGGGAACCAATGTCGTCAACATGGCTAACGGCATCCAGACCTATCTGACGCAGAAGGGTCTGATCAACGACTACACCATCACCGTGCTGCCCAGGCCTGAGTTCGAGTGGGTGGAGTCGGAGGTGCGCCGCAGCGAGGACGTGGTCCTGCTGCTGGGCTTCTGGCAGGAACTGCCGCCCGACTCCGGCAACTGGGAGCGCGTTGGCGGCCATTACGTCACCGTGGCGGGCGTGGACTCGCTGAATAAGAAGATCGCGTTCAGCGACCCGTACCGAGACGCAGCCGAGGAGGGCGGTCTGGGCCGCATCTTGCCTAACCCGCATCCCTACCTGCATCCGCTGCAGCCGCCGGACGAAGTGCACAACAACGCCAAGTATCTGTCGCACGACGTGTACGCCGCCTTCACGCCCAGCCCCAGCCCCGGCGGCATCTGGGGGCCGGCGGGCTATGCAGAGACCTGCGGGGACATCGAGAGCTTCGCAGGCCAGAACGCCGGCGACCTGCCCAATGGCGGGACCTGTCAGCCCGCGTTCCCCATCTTCACCGAGGTGGAGTACGCGGTGGCCGTGTCGCCGACGCTCACCCCGACCGTGACCTGCGACCCGACGACCAACATCGCGGTCGTCAGCGGCGCGGAGGACGAGTTCGGCCTGATGCTGCCTGAGGCCCAGGCCCATGCGCAGGTGCGCATCGTGGAGCAGCCGGGCATCGGCGTGGCCAAGCGCGTCGTGACTCCGGTGGTCAACCACGGCGACGGCGCCTACACCGTCGAGTACAGCATTGTGGTGCAGAACGTCGGCAACACGGTGCTGAACAGCGTGCAGGTGACCGACAGCCTGGCCGCGACCTTCACCGGCGCGGTGAGCTGGAACGTGGTGGCGGGCAGCATCTCGGCCACCGGCGGCCTGACCGCGAACACCAACTTCAACGGCAACACGGACAAGAACCTGCTCATCGGGACCGACTCGCTGGCCAGCCTGGCCCAGGGGACCATCACCTTCAAGGTGAAGGTGACGCCCGGCAGCAAGCTCGGCACGTACAACAACACCGCGGTCGGCTCCGGCGTCAGCCCGCTGGGCGCGATGGTCACCGACGACTCGACCGACGGCGTGGACACCGACCCGGACACCACGGGCACGACGCCCGCCGACAACCCGCAACCCGGTGACGACAACATTCCGACCCCGGTGAGCTTCACCGAGGCGCCGGCCATCGGCCTGGCCAAGGCCGTGGATTCGGTGGTCAACAATGGGAACGGCACCTACCTGGTCACCTTCCTGTTGACTGTGGAGAACTTCGGCGACGTCGTGCTCAACAACCTGGTCATCACCGATGACATCGTCACGCAGTTCGCGGGCCTGAGCCCGACCGGCTTCGCGGCGGCCAACGGCACGCTGACCGCCAGCGGGACCTGGAACGGCACGGCCGGCAGCAACATCCTGCAGGCGGGCCAGAGCCTGGCCGTCGGTGCGACCGGTACTGTCAAGATCAGCTTCACCGTGACGCCCGGCTTCCCCAGGACGGTGAACAACACCGCGTACACGCAAGGGACCAGCCCGGCCGGCGCCAACGTCACCGACCAGTCTACGGTGGGGACCGACCCGGACAACGACGGCGGTGATCCGGGCAACGATAACAACAACAACCCGGGTGACAACTCGACCCCGACCCCCGTGACCTTCGCCGAGAACCCGGTGATCGGTGTTGCGAAGGCAGTGAACGGTGCAGTGGAGAACCTGGGCGGCGGGCAATACCGGGTGACTTACCTGATCACGGTGCGCAACTACGGCGACGTGGCGCTGAGCAACATCCAGGTGACCGACAACCTGGCGACCACCTTCACGGGCGCGACGAGCTGGAGCGTGGAAAGCGTGACCAGCGCCGACTTCACGGTCAGCGGCAGCTATACCGGTTCGACGCCGAATACCGGCCTGCTGGTCGGGACCGATTCCCTGGCGGTCGGCGCCAGCGGCACGATCACGCTGAAGGTGCTGGTGACACCGGGCGCGAACCTGGGGCCGTACAACAACCGGGCCATCGCGGCCGGTGACAGCCCCGCGGGGACGCCGGTCACCGACCAGTCGCAGAACGGCACGAACCCGGACCCGGACGGCGATAACAATCCCGGCAACAACAGCGACCTGACGCCGGTCTCCTTCACTGCCATCACGCGGATCGGCGTGGCCAAGGAGGTTGTGCTGCCGGTCGTCAACAACGGCGACGGCACCTATGACGTCACCTACGCGATCGTTGTCAAGAACATGGGTGACACCCAGCTCCTGGGCGTCCAGGTGACCGACAACCTGAACACGACGTTCGGGGCCGGCAAGCACGCGGTGCAGAGCCTGACCAGCGCGACCTTCACCGTGAACTGGCCGGGCTACAACGGGGACACGAACCTGAACCTGCTGGCCGGGACTGACACACTGAACCCCGGTCAGTCCGGGACCATCACGCTGGTGGTGCGGGTGACGCCGGGGACCAACCTGGGGCCGTACAACAACACGGCACGCGGCACGGGGACCAGCCCCGGCGGCGTGCCGGCCGCGGACAACTCGCAGAACGGCGCGGATCCTGACCCGGACGGCGACGGCGACCCGACCAACAACAACATCCCGACCCCGGTGTCCTTCACCGAGGCCCCGGCCATCGGTGTGGCGAAGCGCGTCATGCCGCCGGTGGTCAACAACGGCGACGGCGCCTACACGGTCGAGTACAGCGTACTGGTCCAGAACGTCGGGAACGTGGTGCTGCACAACGTGCAGGTGACCGACGACCTGGCCGCGACCTTCGCGGGAGCGACGAGCTGGAGCGTGGTGGCGGGCAGCCTCTCGGCCACCGGCGGCCTGACCGTGAACAGCGGCTTCAACGGTTCGACGGACAAGAACCTGCTCACAACGACACCGGCGAACTCCCTGGCCAAACATGCCGAGGGGACGATTACCTTCAAGGTCAAAGTCACACCGGGCAGCAACCTGGGGCCGTACAACAACAGCGCGACCGGCAGCGGCGTCAGCCCGGCCGGGACGACGGTGACGGACGTCTCGCAGGACGGCCTGGACACCGACCCGGACACCGGCGGCACGACGCCGGCCGACAACCCGAACCCCGGCGACGACAGCGATCCGACCCCGGTGCGCTTCACCGAGGCGCCGCAGATCGGCCTTGCCAAGGCGCTGAAATCCAGCCACAACAATGGCGACGGCACCTTCACCGTGGCCTACACCCTGACGGTGGTGAACTACGGCGACGTCGAGCTGCGCAACCTGCAGGTCACCGACGATCTGAGCGCGACCTTCAGCGGCGCCAGCAACTTCAGCGTCGCCAGCGTGACCAGCCCGGCCTTCTCGGTCAACGCCGGCTACACCGGCTCGCTGCCGAACATCAACTTGCTGGCCGGCACGGACACGCTGGCCGTGGGCGCCCAGGGGACCATCATCCTGACGGTGGTGGTCACGCCCGGCACGAACCCCGGCCCGTACAACAACCTGGCCACCGCGACCGCGGTCAGCCCGGCCGGGACGCAAGTGCAGGACGTCTCGCAGAACGGTCTCAACCCTGACCCGGACGGCGACGGCAACCCGACCAACAACACGGCCGAGACGCCGGTGCAGTTCCCCGAGCGGCCGGTCATCGGCATCGCCAAGACGGTCAGTTCGGTGGTGAACAACGGGAACGGCACGCATACCGTGACCTACCTGTTGACCGTGGAAAACCTGGGTGACGTGAACCTGAGCAACGTGCAGGTGACCGACAACCTGGCGGTGACCTTCGCGCCGCCCGCGACCTTCGTGGTGAACAGCCTGACCAGCCCGGCCGGCCACTTCACGGTCAACGGCAGCTACAACGGCGGCGCCGTGACGCAGATGTTGGCCGCGGGCAACACCCTGGCCGTGGGTGCGATCAAGACGCTCACCGTGGTGGTGACGGTCACACCGGGCACGTCGGCCGGCCCCTATAACAACTCGGCCCGGGCCGACGGCGTGAGCCCCATCGGCGCCTTCACCTATGACATCTCGGACAACGGCGTGGATCCCGACCCCAACGGCAACGGCGATCCTCTCGATCCGGACGAAAATGACCCGACCCCGGTGCTCTTCGAGCGGCCGGCCATCGGCGCGGCGAAGGTCGTGGTGGGCGCTCCGATCAACAACGGCGACGGCACCTATGACGTGACCTACTCGCTGGTGGTGGAGAACCTGGGCGATGTGGCGCTGACCAACGTCCAGCTCACCGACAACCTGAACACCACGTTTGGCCCCGGCAAGTTCGTCGTGCAGAGCAAGAGCGCGACCGGCCTGACCGTGAACGGGGGCTACAACGGGGACACAGACGTGGCCCTGCTGGCCGCCAGCCAGACCCTGAACGTCGGCGCCTCGGCCACCATCACGCTGGTGGTGCGGGTGACGCCGGGCAGCAACTTGGGGCCATACAACAACCAGGCCAATGCCAGCGGCACGGCGTCGGGGGTCACGGTGACTGATCCATCGGATAACGGCACGAACCCCGACCCGGACAACGACAATAACGCCAACGAAGCGGGCGAGAACGACCCGACCCCGGTGAGCTTCACCGAGAACCCGGTGATCGGTGTGGCGAAGCGGCTCGTCTCCAGCACCAACAACGGCGATGGCACCTTCACGGTGCAGTACACCATCGTGGTGCAGAACGTCGGCGACGTGGTGCTGAAGAACGTGCAGGTGACCGATGACCTGGCTCTGACCTTCGCAGGGGCAACCAGCTTCAGCGTGGTCCCGGGCAGCCTCTCGGCCACCGGCCTGACCGCGAACACCGGCTTCAACGGCACGTCGAACAAGAATCTGCTCGCCGGCACCGATTCGCTGGCCGCGTTGGCTGAGGGCGCGATCACCTTCAGCGTCCTGGTCAGGCCTGCCACGAGTCCGGCGACATACAACAACCTGGCGACCGGCAGCGGCCGCAGCCCGGCGGATGTCCTCGTGACTGATGTCTCAACTGATGGCAGCGACACCGATCCGGACACGGGCGGCACGACGCCGGCCGATAACCCGAACCCGGGTGACGATAGCGTCCCGACCCCAGTGACGGTGACGCAGACGCCCGGCATCGCGATCGTCAAGGCTGGCCCGGCCGTCAGCTACGCCGGCGCCACCGCGGTGTACACCTACACTGTGACCAACACCGGCAATGTCCGGCTGGGGACGGTGACGGTGACCGATGATGTTTGTGGCAACGCCACCTACGTCTCCGGTGACACCAATGGCGACACCTACCTGGATCTGAATGAGACGTGGCTCTTCACCTGCTCCTATGTGGTCCAGGCAAACGATCCCGATCCGCTGATCAACATCGCCACGGCGCGCGGGGTCGATCCCCTGGGTCGGCCGGTGAGCAACACTGATGATTGGACGACCGACCTGGTGCAGTTCCGTATCGGTGACACCGTCTGGGTGGATGTGGACAACAGCGGCACGCCCGATCCGGGTGAGCAGGGGCTGTACAATGTGCCCGTGACCATCACCGGCACCGACATTGACAACAACCCGGTCAATATCACGGCCTACACCGACATCAACGGCAAGTACCTGGTGCCGCTGGCCAAGCCCGGCAGCTATACCGTGACGACACCCTTGACCTTCAATGGCTTCCAGTTGACATCGCCAGGCCCCAGCGGCTACAACATCACGCTGACGACGGCGGCGCCGCAGAACCTGGACGCCGACTTCGGCTACAAGCCGCCGACTAGCGTGACGGTGTTCAACTTCGGCAGCGCCGTGGCTGATGAAGGCGTCACGCTGTGGTGGGAGGTCTTCGTGCCCCAGGGCGCGCTGGCCCCATCCTTCGACGTCTATCGCGCGCAGCAGGGCGAAACGACCTGGACGAAACTGACAGCGGATGAGCCGGTCAGCCCGGTCACTCTGGGCGACGACATCCTGGATTACACATTCACCGACATAAGCGTGCAGCCTGGAACCACCTATCTGTATAAGCTGGTCAACCCTGAGGATCCAGAGGAGACCTATGGGCCATACACCGTGGTGGTTTCGGATAAGACCAAGCGGGTGTTCCTGCCGCTGCTGCTCCGCTGAGATGAGCTGTAGGGGCGCACGACCGTGCGCCCCTACTACTTGACCGATCCAGGAGGACCGCTATGAAAAACCCTGACGCATCCCTGTCACGACCATTGCCAACCTATCGGCCGCGTCGGGCCCAGCGTATCGCCTTCATGGTCCTGGCCTTGGCGCTGGCGTTCAGCCTGCTGCTGGGCCAGGGTGCTGCACTGGCCATGCGCCCTTCAGAAGATAGCCTCCAACCGGCAGCGGCCGCGCGGCCTGCTGCCTCGAGCTTGTCTGTGACCAAGACGATGGTCAGCCCGGCCGGCCGGACAACGGTCTATGGCGGCGAGGAGGTGGTGTTCGAGATCGAAGTCGAGAACACCGGCGACGCTACGGTGGCCTTCATCCCGCAAGAAGACATGTTTGACACCGTCTGTTTGCAGTTCAAGCCGAAGGCTGCCCCGCCGGAAACCAGTTACGATAACTCGCTCGGCCAGATCTTATGGGACGATCTGACGGCCAGCAACAACCTCGATCTTGCGCCTGGTCAATCCTTCGTCACGCGGGTGACTTTCGAGGTGCCTCAAACCATCCCAGGCGGCTCGCACAGCGGTTTCAATACTGCAACGGTTGCCGGCGCGCTGGATGCCAGCGGCAATCCGGTCGCGACCTCGTCCGCCACGGTTAACTTCACCTGTGCTGAACGCCCGCTGCTGGATCTGGATAAGTCGTTCGGCGCGCCGCGGGGGACCACGGTGCTGTTGACCGGCGAGCCCATCTCCTTCACCATCTCGCTCACCAACACCGGGCCGACGATGCTGGGCTATATTCCGCTGGTCGACCTGTTTGACGACTCGTGCCTGACGTTCCTGCCCAAGGCCAGCCCACCCGAGAGCGACGCCCTGGCCGGCCTCATCGAGTGGGATGATCTGACCGCAAGCTTCAACACCGATCTGGCGCCGGGGGACGCGTTCACCGTGACGCTGAACTTCGAAGTGACCGGTCCGCTTGCGGGCCCCGTCCAGAACAGCCAGAATGTGGCACAGTCGGTCGGCGCGCTCGATGTCTTCGGCAGCCCCGCCCCCGACGTGCAGGACACCGTGCTTTATTCGTGCGCTGCGCCGGCCAGCATCGGCGACTACGTCTGGCTCGATGCGAATGGCAACGGCCTGCAGGATGACGGCCCGGGCGCGGGCTTGAACGGCGTGACGGTTCGGCTCTATCTGGACGACGGCGATGGCGTCTTCGAGCCGGGCGGCGATGACGTCCTGGTAGATACGCAGGTGACCAGTGGGGACGGCGGCTACCTGTTCGATATGCTCCATGCCGGCGATTACTGGGTGGACGTGGATGAGAGCACCGTGCCGGCCGGCCTGACCCTCACCACCGGCGTTGATCCCATGCCGGTGACGGTGAATTACGGCGACGCCTACCTGGATGCCGACTTCGGCTACACTGGGGCGGACGTGTCGATCGTCAAGACGGATGGGCAAGATCCGGTGGTTGCAGGCGGGGTGCTGACCTACACACTGACGGTGCACAACGCCGGCCCTTCGGCTGCGCTGAACGTAATTGTGAGCGACACGCTGCCCGCGGGCCTCACCTTCGTCGCTGCTGCCCCTGCGCAGACCAGCGGCCCGAACCCGTTGACCTGGAACCTGGGCACGCTGGCTGCAGGGGCCAACCAAACCATCGTCGTGACGACCACCGTGACCGCCCCGGCCGGCGCCTCGTTGCTGAACCGGGCCGAGGTCACCACCGACTCGTCCGATCCGGACCCGGATAACAACCGCGACACGGAGACGACCCTGATCGTTGACCCGGACATCCAGATCGTCAAGACGGTGAGCCTGGACGGGCAGTGTCCGGGCAGCCAGTCGGTTTCGGTGTTGTCCGGGACCACGGTCACGTACTGCTACGCGGTGACCAACACCGGTGACACCCATCTGAGCAACATTTCGGTGACCGATGACAAGCTGGGCGCCATTTGCACCATCCCCTTGCTGGCCCCGAACGCAGCGCAGACCTGCAGCAAGACCGCTGCCATCACGGCAGACACGATCAATGTGGGCACGGCGGCCGGCCAGCCGAGCGATGCGAATGGTCAGCCGCTGCCGGGCATCGGGCCGGTGGATGATGATGATGATGCGGTGGTGACCGTGCTCAAGCCGGGCATGGCCATCCAGAAGGATCTGGTGTCCCCCATCACCGGGATTACCACAGTCAGCAACACGGTCGTCTTCGAGGTGACCGTGACCAACACAGGCGAAACGATCCTGGCGACGGCGCCCTTCACCGACACCTGGAACGATGCGTGCCTGGCGTTGCAAACGGTTTCTCTTCCACCAGCAAGCGGCGGGGCGTGTCTTGGCGGCGGCGCCTGCACGTTATGGTGGGATGACATCGGCCCGCTGAATCCGGGCGCCAGCAAGGTGATCACGTTCACCTTCCACGCGCGTTACAACCCGATTCCGACCTTCCCGCCCACCCTGCCGGACTGTACGCCCACCACGAACACCGCGTTGGCCAGCGCGACCGACGAGGGCGGCGCGCCGGTGGGCCCGGTTCAGGATGACGCAGAAGTGAATGTGGTGGATCCGCGCATCAATGTGGAGAAGGCCGCAAACCCGACGATCGCGCTGGCCGGGCAGCAGGTGCAGTACTCGTACCTGGTGACCAACCCCGGCGATGTGCCGCTGGCGGGCGTCACGGTGGGCGATGACAAGTGCGCACCTGTCACAGGTCCCGACCCGGCGGGTGACGTGAACAACAACGGCCTGCTGGATCCGGGCGAGGCCTGGCTCTACGTCTGCGTAGCGCCGGTGACGGAGGACACGACGAACACGGCGACTGCGACCGGCCAGCCGAGCGACCCGCAGGGGCAGCCGTTGCCGGGGATTGGGCTGGTGCAAGCTGAAGACACGGCGACGGTGGACGTGGTGGCGCCGGCCATCCACATCGAGAAGACGGCGGATCCGGCGCTGGTGTATGCCGGTGGCAGCGTGACGTACAGCTACGTGGTGACGAATCCGGGCGATGTGCCGCTGGCGGGTGTCACAGTGAGCGACGACAAGTGCAGCCCGGTGGTAGCCGTGACGAGCGGCGGGTTCAATGTGGGTGACACGAACGGCAACGGGCTGCTGGAGCCGGGCGAGGCGTGGCAGTACACCTGTACGGCGACGGTGAGCCAGGACACGCTGAACACGGCGACGGTGGTGGGCCAGCCGAGCGACCCGCAGGGGCAGCCGCTGCCGGGGATCGGGCCGGTGCGGGACGCGGACATGGCGGTGGTGGATGTGATCCGGCCGGGGATCCGGATCGTGAAGACGCCCAGTGCGGCGCAAGTGCTGCCGGGCACGCTGGTGACGTACACCTATGCGGTGTCGAACACGGGCGATGCGCCGTTGGCGGCCGTGGTGGTGAGTGATGACACGTGTGCGCCGGTGACGCCGGTGCCGCCGGCGGGCGCGAATGTGGGCGACGTGAATGCGAACGGTCTGTTGGATCCGGGTGAGACGTGGGTGTTCCAGTGCAGCGCGACGCTGGACGAGGACACAGTCAACGTGGCGACGGTGACGGCGACCGATCCGCTGGGCGAGCCTGTGACGGATGATGACAAAGCGTTCGTGGACGTGCTCAAGCCGGGGCTGCAGGTGGACAAGGTGGTTGATGCGGCGGTTGTCTATTCGGACACGGAGGTTGTATACACTTACACGGTGACCAACACCGGCACGGATCCGGCGTACAACGTGCAAGTGACGGACGATAGATGCAGTCCGCTTGTTTACCAGGGGGGGGACGCCAACGGCAACGGTTTGTTGGAGCCGACTGAGGTCTGGAGCTACACGTGCAAGGCCCGGGTGGTGGTGGACACGGTGAACATTGCGACGGTGACGGGGACGGATGCGCTGGGCAACCCGGTGGCGCCGGACGAGGCCAGTGCAACGGTGGACGTGATCAACCCGGCGATTGACGTGGCGAAGACGGCTGCGCCGGTGGTGATCCTGCCGGGTGGGCTTGTGGTTTACAGCTACGTGGTGACCAATCCCGGCGACGATCCGCTGAGCAACGTGGCGGTGTCCGACGACAAGTGCAGCCCGGTGGTCTACCAGGGCGGTGATGGCAACGGCAACACCAAGCTCGACCCGGGCGAAACCTGGACCTACACCTGCACGACCACCCTGAGCGACGATACTGTCAACATCGTCACCGCGACCGGGTATGATTCGCTGGGCGGACCTGTAAATGACTTCTCATTTGCTGCCGTTGACGTCGTCAATCCGGCGATCGCGATCGAGAAGAATGCGAATCCCGTGGTTATCCTCCCCGGTGGGCTCGTGCTCTATACGTATGTGGTGACGAACCCGGGTGATGTGCCGCTGGCGAACGTTAGCGTAACCGACGACAAGTGCGCGCCTGTTCTCTATCAAGGCGGTGACGCCAATGGCGATGGTCTGTTAGGCACAAGCGAGGCCTGGACCTACGTCTGCGTGGCGCCGGTGACGGAGGACACGACGAACACGGCGACTGCGACCGGCCAGCCGAGCGACCCGCAGGGGCAGCCGTTGCCGGGGATTGGGCTGGTGCAAGCTGAAGACACGGCGACGGTGGACGTGGTGGCGCCGGCCATCCACATCGAGAAGACGGCGGATCCGGCGCTGGTGTATGCCGGTGGCAGCGTGACGTACAGCTACGTGGTGACGAATCCGGGCGATGTGCCGCTGGCGGGTGTCACAGTGAGCGACGACAAGTGCAGCCCGGTGGTAGCCGTGACGAGCGGCGGGTTCAATGTGGGTGACACGAACGGCAACGGGCTGCTGGAGCCGGGCGAGGCGTGGCAGTACACCTGTACGGCGACGGTGAGCCAGGACACGCTGAACACGGCGACGGTGGTGGGCCAGCCGAGCGACCCGCAGGGGCAGCCGCTGCCGGGGATCGGGCCGGTGCGGGACGCGGACATGGCGGTGGTGGATGTGATCCGGCCGGGGATCCGGATCGTGAAGACGCCCAGTGCGGCGCAAGTGCTGCCGGGCACGCTGGTGACGTACACCTATGCGGTGTCGAACACGGGCGATGCGCCGTTGGCGGCCGTGGTGGTGAGTGATGACACGTGTGCGCCGGTGACGCCGGTGCCGCCGGCGGGCGCGAATGTGGGCGACGTGAATGCGAACGGTCTGTTGGATCCGGGTGAGACGTGGGTGTTCCAGTGCAGCGCGACGCTGGACGAGGACACAGTCAACGTGGCGACGGTGACGGCGACCGATCCGCTGGGCGAGCCTGTGACGGATGATGACAAAGCGTTCGTGGACGTGCTCAAGCCGGGGCTGCAGGTGGACAAGGTGGTTGATGCGGCGGTTGTCTATTCGGACACGGAGGTTGTATACACTTACACGGTGACCAACACCGGCACGGATCCGGCGTACAACGTGCAAGTGACGGACGATAGATGCAGTCCGCTTGTTTACCAGGGGGGGGACGCCAACGGCAACGGTTTGTTGGAGCCGACTGAGGTCTGGAGCTACACGTGCAAGGCCCGGGTGGTGGTGGACACGGTGAACATTGCGACGGTGACGGGGACGGATGCGCTGGGCAACCCGGTGGCGCCGGACGAGGCCAGTGCAACGGTGGACGTGATCAACCCGGCGATTGACGTGGCGAAGACGGCTGCGCCGGTGGTGATCCTGCCGGGTGGGCTTGTGGTTTACAGCTACGTGGTGACCAATCCCGGCGACGATCCGCTGAGCAACGTGGCGGTGTCCGACGACAAGTGCAGCCCGGTGGTCTACCAGGGCGGTGATGGCAACGGCAACACCAAGCTCGACCCGGGCGAAACCTGGACCTACACCTGCACGACCACCCTGAGCGACGATACTCTCAACATCGTCACCGCGACCGGCGATGACTCGTTGGGCAACCCGGTGCGCGATACGGACACAGCCTTCGTGGACGTCGTGCGGCCCGCGATCAATGTTGAGAAAACGGCCAATCCGACGGTCGTGCTGCCCGGTGGGGTTGTGGTGTACACCTATGCCGTCACCAATCCGGGCGACGTGCCGTTGGCTGGCGTGAACTTGACCGATGACAAGTGCCTGCCGGTCCTCTATCAAAGCGGTGACACCAACGGCAACGGCCTGCTGGAGCAAGGTGAAGTTTGGATCTACACCTGCACGATCACCATCGTGACCGATACCACCAATACCGTCACTGCTATCGGCCAACCGGCCGATCCCAACGGCTTCCCGCTGCCGGGCATCGCGCCGGTGACCGATCACGATACTGCGTTTGTGGATGTGGTGAACCCGCGGATCAACGTAGAGAAGACCGCCGACCCGGCTGTCATCCACAGCGGTGACAGCGTGACCTACACTTACGTCGTCACGAATCCGGGCGATGTCCCGCTGGCCGGCGTAACCGTCAGCGACGACAAGTGCAGCCCGGTGGTAGCCGTGACCAGCGGCGGGTTCAATGTGGGCGACACGGACACGGATGGGCTGCTCGATCCCGGGGAGTCCTGGCGCTATACCTGTACGACGACCCTCACCCAGGACACGCTCAACACGGTGACGGTCCTCGGCCGGCCGACAGATGGGGAAGGTCAACCGTTGCCGGGCATCCCGACTGTCCAGGATGATGACACGGCCTTCGTGGACGTGCTCAACCCGGCGATTGCGGTGGTGAAGTCCGGTCCGGTCATCGCTTTCGTCGGCGATACCGCGGTTTACACCTACACCGTGACGAATGCTGGGGATACGCCGCTGCTGAACGTGACTGTGAACGATGATATATGCGGGCCGGCAACCTACGTCAGTGGGGATGCCGACACTGACGGCCAGCTCGACCTGACCGAGACCTGGTTCTTCACCTGTTCCTACGTCGTGCAAGCCGATGATCCCGATCCTCTGGTGAACGTGGCTACGGCCCAGGGCCAGGACGGCCTGGCCCGGCAGGTGAGCGATCGGGATACGTGGCAGACGGATCTGGTGATCGGGCGCATCGGTGACACCGTTTGGGTGGACGATGATAACAACGGCGTGCCCGATCCGGGCGAACCGCCGCTGTCCGGTGTCGTGATCACGCTCACAGGGACGGATACTTACGGAAATCCCGTGAACCTGACGACGACCACGACTATCACCGGCTACTACACCTTTGAGGGCTTGTTGCCGGGCACTTACACTGTGACCGCGCCGACAAGTTCAGGGCCTTACTTGTTGACGACCCCAGGCCCAACTGGCTATACCGTCACTTTGACGCCGGTTGCTCCGGAAAACCTGGATGCCGACTTCGGCTATCGGCCGCCGACCAGTGTGCAGGTGATGGACTTCCAGGCAGTTGTGGATATCACCGAGGTTGTGCTCACCTGGCAGGCCTATGTGCCGGCTGGCTTCAGCACGCCGTTCTTCCATGTCTATCGTTCCCCTGCCGGCACAACGGATTGGGAGCAACTGACCGTTACAAGTCCAGTGGAACCGGAGACGCTGAATGGTGACTATCTGGAATACCGCTTCAGCGACACCAGCGCAGTGCCGGGCAGCGCCTACGCCTATAAGCTTGTGGATTCTGATGACCCCGATAAGGCGTATGGGCCGTATACCGTGAATGTGCCTGGCAAGACATATCGGGTGTTGCTGCCGTTCATGTCGCGCTGATAACGGTTCAGCAGATAGCTTGCGCGCAGAGCGATGGGGACACCCATCGCTCCTTTGCTTTACAGAGGTTTGCGGGCGCGAAAAGACGGTGCGGGCACAGCCGTCCGCACCGTCTGGTAAGGCTGTTATCTACCTGTGACTACAGGCCTTTGCTCTTGCGGTGGTGGGCGATAGTGCGGCGGATGAGGTCTTCTTCCTCCTCCTCCTCAACTTCCCACACGCGCGTCTTCTTGCGCCGTTCGCGGCGGCGATTGTCGTCTTGGTTGGCCTGTTGAAAAGCCAGCTCGAAGGGGGACATGAACACCAACTCTTCCACCGGCTCCCCTGTGGGCTCCTGGGGCGCAGCAGTTGCCGGCGCGGCAGGGGCGGCCTCCTCGGTCGCGGGCGGCAGGAGCTCTTTAATGCTCAGGTCCACTCGGCCACGGCGCTGGTCAATGCCCAGGATCTGCACTTGGAGCTCGTCGCCGATCTTGACGACATCCTCGGGCTTTTCAACGTACCCGCGACCCATCTCCTTGACGTGCAGCATGCCATCGCGGCCCACGCCGATGTCAAGGAATGCGCCGTAGCGCTCCAGGCGTGTGACACGGCCGGTGATGACCATGCCTTCATCCAGATCGCGCATCGTCAGGGTGCCAGGCATGATCATGCTCAGGCTGATCCGGTTCTTCTCCCGATCCAGCTCCTTGATCCATACCTTGACTTTGTCGCCTTCCTTGACCAGATCGGACGCTTTCGCAACCCGAGTCTGCGACATCTCGGAGACGTGTACCAGGCCATCACGGCCTACGCCGATATCTATGAAGGCACCGAATTCGGTGACCCTCTTGACGACGCCCTCTGCCTCCTGGCCCACCGCAAGGGTCTTAACCACTTTGCGAGGCGGAATGTTCAGAGTGCTTGCTTCCTGCTGCCCCACGACTTCTCTGCTCCTTGAGGGTGAATAATGACGGAAACGGCCTGTTGGCCGTCAAGTGACTATTATACTTGCCCTGGCACGTGATGTCAAAATGGGTGCTTTCGCTGCGCGGCCACGGCATTTGACACCGGATCGGTTCACAGCTATTATCCGGCTAGATGAAAGGTGAGGCTGCAATGACACAACAAGAGGCCCTGGAACTGATCCGCAACTTGCTGAAAGCGCGGGATGAGCACGAAGTGATGCAACTGGTGAGCCTGCACCTACCCACGCTGGATGGCACCTTCTTTAGCACAGCCGAATCGGCGGTCCGCCAACTGGAGCGAGACGGCAAAACTGGCGCGGCGACTGCGTTGCGCAGCCTGATCGACCGCATGTTGACCATGAAGACGTTGATCTGAGATGAGTGACCAAGTCAAACTTCTGCTGTCTTACGACATCCGGCCGGGGCATGAGAATGCCTACCGGCGCTTTGTGGTCGAGGAATTCCTGCCCAAGGCGCAGGAGATCGGCCTGATGCCCACCGACGCCTGGCACACGGCCTACGGCAACTACCCTCACCGGCTGATCGGGTTTGTGGCGGATGACTTGGCAACTGCGCATACAGCCATGGCCAGCGATGCCTGGCAGGCCCTCATGCGCCGCCTGGATGGGTACACCGTTAAGCTAACGCGCCGCCTGGTCCCCTTCCGCGGCGGCTTCCAGTGGTGAGAGCGCCAGTTCCAGCTCATCGCGGATCGGGATGCCGTTGCTGCTGATCAGCGGGATGGTCGGCTTGAGTTTGCGCGCCTCGGCTACCGCGCCGGGCCGCAAGGCGGTGATCCGGAAACCGCGCTTCTGGTAAAAGCCCAGGGCGTGTAAGTTGTCGTTGGTGGTCACCAGCCACAGCCGTCGGCATCTGGCGCAGCGTGCAACTTCCCGCACCGCCTCGATCAGTGCCGTGCCGATCCCCACCCCCTCTTGCAAGCTGTTCAGGGTGACGATCTCGCAGCTTTCGCCCTCGAGATGATAGGTGATCAGCCCGGCGGCCTCCCCGTTCTCCCAGGCCCCGAAGCCCGGCAGCCCGGCCGGCCGGTAGATGACACCGTGCGCGGCCACGAACTCATCTCCCCAGTGTTCGATCGTGAACGTACGCGCCCACGCGCGGTCGGCCTCGGTGAGTGGGCGGATGGTGAAGTTCATTGGCGCACAGTTCATTTCTGGAGTCGAGGCTTGAGCCGGTTGCTTTCAGCGCAGCAAGTGATCGGCTAAAGCCCAATGGCACTAGGATTTGGAGGTCGGCCAGCGTTTCGCCTGTTCTTAGCCGGCCTGCGACCGGCGTCGCAGGCGCTTTCGAGCCGCTTCTGACGCCAAGCCGGGGGTCAGTGCGCAGCCTCCCTTTGAGACAGACCCCTTACGAGCGAAAAGTCAGTGACATTGGGCTAAAGCCTCGATTCCCAAGCTCGTTCTATCTCGTCAATTGCGGCCCAGCGCGGCCAGCAGCGCCTGCGCGAATTCGGCCGGGTCAGCGATGATGTTGTAGTCGGCGACCGGCACGAACGGCGCGGCCGGGTCGGGCTGCACCGCAACGATGCACCCGGCGTCGGCCGTGGCCATGAACTGGCCCGTGTCGCCGTCAATCCCCAGGGCCAGATAGAGTCTGGGGGCCACGCTGTGTCCCGTCAACTCCACCAACTGTTCGTCGGTGATCCAGCCCGCGTCCAGCGCGGCCACATCACCGGCTACGACCCCGCCCAACGCCTCCGCCAGCTTGCATGCCAGCGCGAAGCCGGCCTCGTCCCCCAGGCCCAGCCCGGCCGCGACGACCACCGTTGCGTTTTGCAGGGTCAGCGGCGCCCTGGGCAGCTCGGCCGGCGGATAGGCGGCCGGCTCGCCCCAGGTCAGGCCCGTGTCCTCCACCTGGCCGGTGCGCCACGGCTCGTTGAACGCGGCCGGCAGCGCCCCCGTGTCCACCACGCCTACCGCGGGCGTGGCCAAGATGGCGATGGACTGCCGGGCCACGTCATCGAGGATCGGCTGGTGCGCCAGCACCCGCTGGTAAATGGGATCCACGGCCAGGTCGGCGGCGTGGCCGCACAGGCCGCCGTTCAACCCCTGCGCCAGGGCCGGACCCAGGGCCCGACCCAGTGGGGTGCGCGGGAGCAGCACGGCCTGGGGCGCGCGGGACCCGAAGAAGTCGGCCAGGTCGCCGGCCGTGGGGACGCCGGTCGCGGTCAGCACCCGGTCGGCGCCGGCTCGCACCACGGTCAGAGGATCGGCCGCCAGGGGTGCGCCACCGGCCAAAAAGTGAACATAACCACCAAGGGCGTCGGCCACCACGCGCGCTTTGCCCACCAGCCGCAGCATGCCGTCGTCCAACGCGCCGTCAGGGCTGACGACCCACACGCCGCCGGTCTGGCCGTCCGTTTCGTCGGCCGCGCCGCCCATCAATGCTTCAAGGTAGGAAAGATCCATGCCCATGTGTTGCCTCCGGGTGACTACAGAATCCGTTTGCCGCGCAGGATCCCCACCAGCTTCTCGGCTGCTTCGGCCGGGTTGCCGCCCAGCACCTGGCCGCGCACCCGTTCGGGTCCGAGGACCAAGCCGCCGGGCTCCGTGTCGGCCGCCAGGCCGTCGGCGTCCACGCCCAGGTCGGCTGCGGGCCAGGTTTCCACCATGCCGGGGTTCCAGGCGTTGGCAATGCGCGCGGGGTGGGGGTAGCGCGGTCGCTCCGGGCCGGGCGCCACGGCCACGATGGCCGGCGTGGGGATCGGCGCTAAGACCGCTGTATCGCCCTGCGCGATCACTGCGCTGAGGCCGGCGGCGTCCGCGTTGAGCTGCACCGCGTCCAACAGGGCCGGCCAGCCCAGCGCGGCCGCCAGGCGGGGCGCCAGGCTGCCCGCGCCGTCGGTGGCGCCGGCGATGCCCGTCAACACCAGGTCAACGTCCCCCAGCCGGCCCAGCGCGGCCGCGATCAGCGCAGTCACAGCGCGTCCGGAGGGCGCGCCGTCGGTCGTCACCAGGATGGCCTGGTCAGCGCCAAGGGCGACCGCCTCGCGGGCCACGTCATCGGCATCGGCCCCGCCCACGGTCAGCGCCACCACCTGGCCGCCCAGGTGCTCACGGATCCGCAGTGCTGCCTCCAGCGCGTATTTGTCGGCCGGGTTGAAGATGTGTTGTGCCTCACGCAGGTCCAGTTCTTCGCGGCTTCGTGAGATCTTGACGGATTTTGGGTCATAGACTTGCTTGACACAGACGACAATGTGCATATCCGACTCCTTCCTGAGACCAGAAGCCGGTTTCTGGCAGCCAGGTGCACACTTCAAGCTTCCAGTTTCCAGCTTCCAGCTTCCAGTTACGGCGCGACCCGCACGCCGTAGGGCCGCAGCACCTGGCCGGCGATGACGATGCGCTGGATCTCGTTGGTGCCTTCGAAGATCTCGGCGATGCGCGCGTCGCGCCAGTTGCGTTCCAGCGGGAAGTCGCGATCGTAGCCTAGCGCGCCGTGCACCTGGAGCGCGCGGTCAACGGCGCGCGATGCCACCTCCGAGCCGTACAGCTTGCACATGCCGGCTTCTTTGGTGTAGGGCTGGTGGGTGTCCACCATCCAGGCTGTGCGGTACACCAGCGAGCGCAGCGCCTCGACTTCGGTGGCGGTGTTGGCGATCAGCCATTGGATGCTCTGCTTTTCGCCGATCGGTTTGCCGAACTGGCTGCGGCCCGCGGCGTACCGGCACATGGCATCCAGCGCCGCCTGCGCCCCGCCCAGGCAGGCCGCACCCAGTCCCAGGCGGCCGGTGTCCAGGGTGGCCATGAAGGTGATGAACCCGGCGCCCACCTGGCCCAGCACGTGCGCCGAGGGCACCTCGACCTCGTCGAAGATGATCTCGGAGGTGGCGCTGCCGTGGATGCCCATCTTGTGCTCGATGGTGCCCACCGACAGACCCGGCGTGCCCTTTTCCACCACGAACGCGGTCACGCCGCCGCGCGCACCCAGGTTGGGATCGGTGAGGGCCAGCACGGTGAAGACGTCGGCGATGGGGCCGTTAGTGATGTAGATCTTGGAGCCGGTGATGATCCACCGGTCGCCATCGCGGATCGCGCGCGTCTTGATGGCGGCCGCGTCCGAGCCGGCGTTGGACTCGGTGAGGCAGAACGCCGCGATCTTTTTGCCGGCCGCCAGGTCGGGCAGCCAGCGCTGCTTTTGATACTCGTTGCCGCCCAGGTAGAGGGACATGACGCCGATGCCGATGTGGGCGCCGATGGTGGTGGCCGTGCTGGTGCAGACGCCGCCCATGATCTCCATCAGTGAGCAGTAGCCGACCTCGCCCAGGCCCGCGCCGCCGTATTTTTGGGGGAACGGCACGCCCAGCAGCCCGTTCTCGCCCAGCTTGCGCACCACGTCCATGTCGGGCCAGCCCTGTACGTCCACCTGTTTCGCCACCGGCCGCACTTCCTGCTCGGCAAACGCCTGCACCATCCGGCGGAAGAGTTGAACGTTCTTGGGTAGTGTAAAGTCCATGTGACCTCCTTGCGGCTGGAAGGTGGACGCTAGAAGCTGGATATCCAGTATCCGATATCCAGTATCCAGCATCCAGCTACGGCTTCACCTTGATGCCGACACTCGCCAACAGGCCGCCGGCGATGACGATCTGTTGGATCTGGCTGGTGCCCTCCACGAGCTCCATCGCGCGGGCGTCGCGATAGTAGCGCTCGATGGGATAGTCCACCACGAACCCGGCGCCGCCGTGCACCTGCACCATCTTGTTGGTGACGTCGGCGGCCATGCGGCTGGCAAACAGCTTGGCGTAGGCGGCCTCCTGGGTGAATGGCTTGCCCTGGTCGGCCAGCCAGGCGGCATGGCGCACCAACCACTCGGCCGCGGCGACTTGCGTGGCCGAGTCGGCCAGGTAGGCCTGGATCGCCTGCTTTTCGCCGATCCGCTTGCCGAACTGGGAGCGTTCGCTGGCGTACTTGATCCCCAGTTCCAGCGACTTGCGCGCCGTGCCCAACGCCGCGGCCGAGATGCCGACGCGACCGTAGTCTAAGGCGCCCAGGGCGATCTTGTAGCCGGCCCCTTCTTCGCCGAGCAGGTGATCTGCCGGCACGTGAACATCTTTCAGGTAGAGCCGGTTGATGGTTGCGCCGCGCAGCCCCAGGGTCTTTTCGCGGCCGCCGACGGTCACGCCCTGCATTTCAGCCGGCACGGCGAACGCGCTCAGGCCCCTGGCGCCGGCCGCCGGGTCGGTGGCCGCAAACACGACGAAGAGGCCGGCGATCCCGCCGTTGCTCACCCATGTCTTGGCGCCGTTCAGGACATAACTTTCGCCGTCTCGCCGCGCGGTGGTGCGCAGCGCGGTCGGGTCACTCCCTGCGCCGGCCTCGGTCAGCGCGAACGCGCCGATGCGCTCGCCGGCCGCCATCTCCGGCAGGAACGACGCTCTGGCCGCATCGCCGCCGTGGGCCAGCAGCGCGCGCAGCGCCAGCGCGTTGTGGACATGCACCACCAGCGCCGTGCTGGCGCACTCGGCCGCCAACGCTTCGATCAGCAGGGTATAAGTCAGGAGGTCGAGGCCGGCGCCGCCGTAGGGTTCTTCAGGGGCCAGCGCGCCCAGGAAGCCCTGCGCCGCCGCGCGTTTCAGCAGCTTGCCCGGCAGTTCCTCTTTCTTGTCTGTCTGGTCCGCGACCTTGGCGACCTCTTTGGCTGCAAAGTCACGGAATAGCTTTTGGAACATCAGTTGTTCGTCGGACAGCAAGAAGTCCATAAGTACTCCCTTCTGGGAAGGGGAGAGGGGGTGACGGGGAGAAAGTGAGCGTCTCTCCTTGTCTCCCTATCTCCCCGTCTCCTTGTCCCCGCGTCCCCGCGTCTCAACTATCCGCAAACTTCGCCTGCCGCTTCTGCAGAAAGGCGGAGACCCCTTCGGTGGTGTCGTGGCTGCCGATCAGCGCCGAGAACTGGTCCGCCTCGATCAACAGGCCCTCGGCCAGGGTGGTCTTCAGGCCGCCGTAGACCGCGCGTAGTGTGGCCTCATTGGTCAGCTTGCTCTTGGCAGCCAGCTTTTTGGCCAGGCCCATCGCCTCGAACAGCACCTGGCCGGCGGGCACGACCTTGTTGGCCAGGCCCAGACGGAACGCCTCCTGTGCGTTCATCATGTCGCCGGTCAGGATCATCTCGATGGCCTTGGCCGCGCCTACCAGGCGGGGCAGGCGCTGCGTGCCGCCCCAGCCAGGGATGATGCCCAGGTTGCTTTCGGGTTGGCCGATGCGGGCGCGGTCGCTCATGATGCGGATGTGGCATGCCATGGCCAGTTCCAGGCCGCCGCCCAGCGCCACCGCGTTGATGGCAGCGATGACGGGCTTGGGGCAAGCCTCGATCTTGCTGAACACCGCCTGGCCCTTGAGGATGAACTCCTTGGCCTCCTGGCCGGTCTTGACCGCGCCGATCTCGTTGATGTCCGCGCCTGCAACAAACGCGAACTGTCCCGCGCCGGTGATGATGATGACCTTGACCTGGTCGTTGGCGATCAGCTCATCCATCGCGGCGTCCAGGTCAGACAGTGTCGCATGGTTGAACGCGTTGGCCGGCGGGTGATCAATGGTCAGCACCGCCACGCGGTCTTCCAGGGTGATTTTGACGTTGGTGTACTCGGACATGGGGATGCTCCTTTCTGGATTTCGGATTTGGGATTTCGGATTGCGGATTTGCACCGAGGATCAATCCGCGATCCACAATCCGCAATCCGCAATTCGGTCATGCATACTCATGGAAGCCGCGCTTCGCCTTCACGCCCAGGTGGCCGGCGCGGACTTTGGTGCGCAGCAGGCGGGCTGGGCGGAAGCGCTCGCCGTATTGTGCGAACATCTCCTCCAGCCCGGCCAGCACCACATCCAGGCCGATCTCATCCATGATGGCCAGCGGGCCTTTGCGGTCGCCGTGGTAGGTCATGCCGGTGCCGGCGATCATGGACATATCAATGTCGTTGACAGACGAGATGTGTTCTTGCAGCGCCAGCACAGCCTCGTTGAACAGCGGGTACATGACGCGTTCCACCGTGAACTTGCTGCCGGGCATCGTGCCGAACTGGGCCAGGAGCTCCTTCACCGGCTCATCGGTCTCGTCGCCGTAGCCGTAGAAGCCCTTACCGTTCTTCTCGCCCAGGCGGCCGGCCTCAACCAGCTTGTAGAAGAACTTGGCCGGCTCCATGCGCGGGCCGTACTCGCTGTATAGGTAATCCCCGACGTACTGGCACACATCAATGCCCAGCATATCCATCAGGGTGAACGGCCCCATGGGCATGCCGAACCCCACCAACGCCTCGTCAATCTCGGTGGCGGTGGCTGTCCCCTCCTGCAGGCAGTAGGTGGCCTCGTTCAGGTAGGGCATCAGCAGCCGGTTGACCAGGAAGCCGGGGCACTCCTGCACCACGACGGGCAGCTTGCGCAGCGACTCAGTGAACATCACCACATCGTCCACGGTCTCCTGGCTGGTCTCCAGGCCCGGGATGACTTCCACCAGCTTCATCACGTGGGCCGGGTTGAAGAAGTGCATGCCGATGACCTTGCTCGGCCGTTTGGTGGCCGAGGCCATCTCGCTGATGGACAACGCCGAGGTGTTGCTGGCGATGATCGCGGTCTCCGGCAGGACCTCCTCGAGCTCGGCTAATACCGCCTTCTTGATCTTCATCTTCTCCGGCACGGCCTCGATGACGATGTCCACGTCCCCGAAGCTGTCATACGTCAGGGTCGGCTCGATCAGGGCGATCTTGCTCTCCATCTCGCCGACACCCATCTTACCCTTGTCCACCCGGCTCTGGTAGATGTGCCGGACGGCCTCCATGCCCCGGTCGAGCATCTTCTGATCAACATCCTTCAGCACCACCGGCAGCCCGCTAAAGCTGATGACCTGTGCCAGCCCACCTCCCATGGTGCCTGCGCCGACGACGGCAGCCTTAAATATGTACATCTTGTCCTCCTTTGGGGATATGCTATTGCGTATTCCGTACTGCGTATTTCTGTACTGCGTATTCCGTATTGTGTCACGTCATATGCAGTACTCGATACGGAGTACTTGGTACGCAATACTAGATCCGTTCCACCACCATCGCCCCGCCCTGGCCGCCGCCTACGCAGAGGGTGGCCGCGCCGTAGCGGGCGTTGCGCCGCTTCATCTCGTGCAGCAGCGTCACCGTGATGCGCGCGCCCGACTGGCCCACGGGGTGGCCCAATGCGATGGCGCCGCCGTTGACGTTGGTCTTGTCCCAGTCCCAGCCGTGGCCGTCCGCCACCATCTGCTTGCCGACCGCCAGCGCCTGGGCCGCGAACGCTTCGTTGAGCTCCACCAGCTCAAGCTGATCGTACTTCAGGCCGGCGCGGGCCAACGCCTTCGGCAGCGCCGTCGCCGGGCCGATGCCCATGATGGCCGGATCCACGGCGGTGTAGCCGTAGCCCAGGATGCGCGCCACCGGCTTCAGCCCCAGTTTCTCAGCCCGCTCGGTCGTGGTCACGATCATGGCGGCCGCGCCATCGTTCATGGGGCAGGCGTTGGCCGGGGTCACGCTGCCGCCCTTCTTGAACACCGTGGGGTACAGCGCCGCCTTCTGCACGGTCAGGCCGGGGTTGATGCTCTCGTCCTGGAGGATGGTCTCCTTGGCGACCTCCTGCCCGGCGGCCTTCTTTACGACCTCCACGGGCACTACCTCGTCCTTGAATTTGCCCATCCGGGTGGCCATGAACGCCTTCTTGTGGCTTTGCACGGCATAGGCGTCCTGTTCCTCGCGGGTGATGTTGTACATCTCGGCCAGGTTTTCGGCCGTGGCGCCCATGATCAGGTTACACGTCGGGTCAGTGAGTCCCTCCCACAGGCCATCGGTGAACTCGGCATGGCGCAGCTTCAGGCCCCAGCGCGCGCCTTTGACGACATAGGGGATCTGGCTCATGTTCTCGGTGCCGCCTGTCAGGAACAGGTCTCCGTCCTCGGCCCGGATCGCAGCATAGGCGTTGGTGATGGCAACCAGGGCCGAGGCGCAGTTGCGCTGGGTCGTGTATGCCGGCACATGCTTGGGGATGCCGGCATAGATCGCGGCAACGCGCGCGATGTTGGCCGCCTCGGACGGCTGGCCGATGTTGCCGATGATCACATCGTCCAATAGTCCGGGATCGATGCCCGAGTCAGCGATGACGCGCTGCATGACCACTTTGGCCAGGTCATAGGCCGGCACGGTCTTGAACGCGCCCCCGAAGCTGCCGTTGGCCGTCCGTAGCGGGTTGCAGATAACGACTTCTTTCATGGGTTGCTCCTTTCATTGAGGGTGGGGCAGGTGAGCCCCTTGAGATACAACGCTAATGTAAGGTGATAGAGGTTGGTAGTGTCGGTGGCGACCAGCGCGCGGCGCACCGGATGCGCCATCAGCGCCAGGGCGCCGTTCAGCGCGGCCCAGAGCGCGCCGGCAAGCTGCCGGGCGTCACCGGACGCAAACAGGCCCAGCGCCATGCCATCGGCAATGGCCTGGGCGACCAGCACCAGGGTGCGGTCGCTTTCGACCCGGATCTGCCCCAGCAATTCGGGTGAGAGGCCGCTGGCGAAGTCGCCCCGGTCAAACGCGGTGAGCAAGCGGAAGTAGTCGGGCGCGCGCTGGGCGTACGCCAGGTAAGCGTCCGCCATAGCGCGCAGCTTTTCGTCAGGGTGCAGTAGTGAGGGGCCGTCGTTGGCGGCCGTAAGCTGGGCGGCGAGCTCGCTGAGCGCGCACAGCACGAGCTCGGCCAGGATCGCCTCCTTGGTCTCGAAGTAGAGGTAGATGGTGCCCTTGGCGACTTCGGCTCGTTGGGCGATCTGTGCGACCGTCGCGCGGCGGAACCCCTCTTGGGCGAAGATGGCCCGCGCCGCCAGCAGGATCTCCTGCTTGCGCCGGATCCGATCTTGTTCACGACGTTCTTGCGTCGTCACACCGCGCTCCTTTGCGAGTGGTATGATCGGGAAGGTAAAAGGGCTGACTGCTGGTCAGTAAATGACTATAATATCATTATAACGCAATGCGTCATAGGTGTCAATAGTTGTGCGATTTTTGTGCAAAACTCGTCAAACGGAGGGTGGAGTGGTAGATTGATAGATTGGTAGGCGATCCACCAATTTACCGATCTCCGTCTACCATAGTACAATTGTGCCATGCCAATTCACATCCTCCCCCCCGAAGTTGCCAACCAGATCGCTGCCGGTGAGGTGGTGGAGCGCCCTGCGTCCGCGGTTAAAGAGCTGATCGAAAACAGCCTGGACGCTGGCGCAACCGATATCCGCGTGGAGATCCGCGAGGGCGGCCGCCGGCAGATCCGCGTGCAGGACGACGGGTGCGGCATCCCGGCCGGCGAGGTCGCGTTGGCGTTTCAGCGCCACGCCACCAGCAAGATCGCTTCGGCCGCGGACCTGGATCGCATCACCACGCTGGGGTTCCGCGGGGAGGCGTTGGCCAGCATCGCGGCCGTCGCGCACGTGACGCTGCTCACCCGAACGCGTGACGAAAGCGCGGGCACGCTGGTGCGCGTGGTCGAGGGCCGCGAGGCTGCGCGCGAACCGGCCGGCACACCGCCGGGCGCCAGCGTCACGGTGGAGCACCTGTTTGCCAACGTGCCGGCCCGGCTCAAGTTCCTGAAGCAGCCCGCCACCGAGGCCGCGCATATCCAGCAGGTGGTTACCCGCTATGCCCTGGCCTATCCCGAGCGCCGGTTTAGCCTGGTCACTGACGGCAAGCTGGTCTTCCAATCGTCCGGCAGCGGCAAGCTGTACGATGTGCTGGTGAAGGTCTACGGGTTGGAAATGGCGCGGGAGATGCTGCCATTGCGAGATGGGGAGGGGGGGAGAGAGGGAGAAGGGGAGACACGGCGACAGGGAGAGGACGCCCTCGCCAACATCGAACATCGAACATCGTCCATCGAACATCGAACATCCATCCGCGTCTCCGGCTACACCGGCGCGCCCGGCCTGCACCGCGGCAACCGCAGCTACATCACGCTGTTCGTCAACCGCCGCTGGTTTCAGGACGCCTCCGTCGCGTACGCTGTGATCCAGGCCTATCACACCATGCTGCCGGTCGGCCGGTTTCCGGTGGCGGCTATCTTTATCGAGATGGACCCAGCCGACGTGGACGTGAATGTGCACCCGACGAAGGCCGAGGTGCGCTTCCGTGAACCGGGCGCGGTGTTCAGCGCGGTGCAAAAGGCCGTGCGCCGGGCGGTGGCCGACCACGCCCCCATCCCGCAGGTGGGCCGTGGCCCCGCAGCGGTCACAGGCTCCGGGCCGCAGGTGTTGGGCGGTGAAGGCTGGGCCGAGCGCCGCGAAGCCCTGCTGGGCGCGGGCTCAAACCGTCTCTTTCCATCAGCCACCCTGGATGCGGCAGGTTCTCCCTCTTCGGGCCAGCCAACGTCGAACATCGAACAACAAACCTCAGACACCGAACATCGAACATCGAACATCGAACATCGAACATCAAATCTCCTCCCCCTCCTCCGCGTTGTCGGCCAGCTTGCTGCCACCTACATCGTGGCCGAAGGGCCGGACGGTATGTACCTGATCGATCAGCATGCGGCACACGAGCGGGTGCTCTACGAGCAAATGTTGGCTGAGCACGCGGCCAGCCGGCTGGCGGTGCAGCCGCTGCTGGAGCCGCTGGTGCTCGATCTGAACCCGGAGCAGGCCGCGGTGGCCGCTGAGGAGTTGGAGACGCTGAACGATCTCGGCGTGGCGCTGGAGCCGTTCGGCGGCAGCACTTACCTGGTGCGCAGCCTCCCGGCCGTGTTGGGGCGGGATGATCCCCTGGCGGCTATGACCGAGATCATTGACGGGCTGGCGCAGCGGGATGACGTGGTGGAGGCCACCCACGAGGCGCGGCTGGTGACCCTTATCTGTAAGCGTGCGGCCGTGAAGGGCAACACGCCCATGAGCCCGGCCGAGATGCAAGAGCTGGTGCGGCGGCTAGAGGCGTGCCGCTCCCCGCGCACCTGTCCCCACGGCCGGCCCACCATGATCTACATGAGCGCAACCGATCTGGCGCGGCGGTTTGGCCGGACATAGAGGGGTCGCGATTTCGCTGTTTTGGCCGCGGTGTGTATAATAGCAGGCGTTAGCTTAATTCTAACGAGTAATGAGTGAGACCGGATCGGCCTTGCGGTCCGCCACTTGTTACTCGTTACTTGTGTTATGGAGGATTCCCTTGGCTGAAGCGTTGATCATCACCAAGTCGCCGCGCGACGATCACCAACTCGACCTGGCCATCCAGCTTGGCCCTGAACGCACTGAACAGGCGCTGCAGCGGGCGGCTCGTTTGGTTAGCAAGAAGGCGCGCATCCCGGGCTTCCGGCCGGGCAAGGCGCCCTACGCCACCTTACTGCGCATGTTCGGCAAGGAAGGGCTGTTGAGCGAGATCCTGGATGACCTGGGGCAAGAGGTCTACAAAGAGGTGCTTGAAGCCGATGAGTTTGCCCCTTATGGTCAAGCCGGCTTGGAAGACGTCACGTTCGATCCGGTGACTTTCAAGCTGGTGGTGCCGCTGCGGCCAAGCGTTGAGCTGGCCGATTACAGCGATCTGCGCGTCGAGGCGCCCGCAGTTGAGGTCGGCGAAGCCGATGTGGATGCTGTGCTCGAACAGGCGCGTGCCGCGCGCATGACCCTGGAAACCGTTGAGCGGTCCGCCGCGTTCGGCGACACTGTCTTGGTGGATATCAAGGGCGTTGTCGGCGAGAACACCATCATGGACAACCAGGATTGGGAGCTGACCCTGCGCAGCGAAAGCGGCTGGCTGCCCGGTTTCGATGAGGCGTTCGTTGGGCTATCGGCCGGTGACGAAAAATCGTTTGAGATCACCTATCCGGAAGACTCCGCGTCCCGCTACAAGGGCCAGGTTGCCCATTTTGAGGCGAAGGTGAAGGAAGTTAAGGCCAGAGTGCTGCCGGAGGTCACCGACGAGTTCGTACAGGGGCTAGGCGACTACGCAGACTTGGCCGACTACCGCGCCAAGAAGCTGGCCGAGATCACCGCGGCGCGCACCGCAGAGGCCGAAGCAAAGCTGACCGATCAGGCAGTGGATGCGTTGATTGAACGGGCAACCTTGGCTTATCCGTCGGCGGCCGTGGATGACGTAGTGAATGACATGGTGCGCGACATGGAGATGCGCCTGGCCAACATCGGCTACTCTATGAACGACTCGTTGCGCCTGCAAGGCAAGACGATGGACGGCTACCGCGCTGAGCTGCGGCCGGCGGCTGAGAAAAGGCTTAAGGGCCAGTTGGTGCTGGCGGAACTGTCCAGGCGAGAGGGTGTCACGGTGACGCTCGATGAGCAGCAGGCCGAGCTGGCGCGCCTGGTCGGCCAGGCCAGGGACGAGGCGCATGCCAACTCGCTGCGTGAGGTCTTCGGCTCGGAGTCAGGTCTGCACATGATCGAGCACGACCTGGAGACCAAGAAGACCCTGGCCCGGCTGCGCGATATCGTCACCGGCAAGGTCGCGGCCGCACCGCTGTCCGTCGCAGCCGCCCAAGCGTCTGCCGTCGCGGAAGATGCGGTTGAAGCCGCAGCGCCCGCCGCTGAGGAGGCGCCCGCTGCTGCCGCAGCGCCCGCCGTTGCGGGAGACACGGTTGAAGCTGCTGCGCTGGCTGTAGATGCCGCAGCCGCTGCTGTCGAAGCGGTTGAAGACGCTGCGCAACCTGCCGCGGACGAAGCCGGGGCGTAACCTTTGGCGGGATGTTCTCCGCGCGGGGATGAAAACGGGGTACCCGCGTTCATCAGCGCTCGTCCGTCTTTCAGGGCGGACGCGCCCAGCGCAAAGTAAGCCAGACTGCTGCACCGCAAGCGCATACCGGGTAATAGTAACGAGTGATACGCAGTATGCAATACGCAGTACGCGTGATCACTCGTTGCTACAAAGGAGCGTCATCATGGACCCACGCATTCTCACGCCCCAGTCGCTGATCCCGATGGTCATCGAGACCTCGAGCCGCGGCGAGCGGGCTTTCGACATCTACTCGTTACTGCTCAAGGAGCGCATCGTCTTCCTGGGCACGCCGATCAACGACCAGGTGGCCAACGTCATTGTGGCGCAGTTGTTGTTCCTGGATCGCGAAGATCCCGAAAAGGACATCCAGCTTTACATCAACTCGCCCGGCGGCCAGGTGTACGCAGGCATGGCGATCTATGACACCATGCAACTCGTCCGCGCCCCGATCAGCACCATCGCCGTAGGCGTCACAGCCAGCTTCGGCACCGTGCTGCTGACGGCCGGCGCCAAGGGCAAGCGGTATGCGCTGCCCCATGCCACCATCCACATGCACCAGCCGCTGGGCGGCGCGCAGGGCCAGGCCACCGAGATCGAGATCCAGGCCAAGGAGATCTTGCGCCTGCGCGAGGAGCTCAACGCTATCCTGGCGCGGCACACCGGCCAGCCGGTCGAGCGCATCGCGGAAGACACCGACCGCGATCGCTACATGACCGCGGATCAGGCGAAAACCTACGGCTTGCTGGATGAAGTGCTGCATCCGGTCAGCAAAGAGGGCAAGGGCAGTGGTAAGTAAAGTCACGGCGGCCGTTCAGCGCTGTTCGTTTTGTGCCCGCGAACAGGGCCAGGTGCGGCGCCTGATCTCGGGGCCGGAGGGCGTGAACATCTGCGACGAGTGTGTGGGCCTCTGCCAGGAGGTGCTGCTGGAAGATGGCGCGCAGGCGGTGGCTGACAGCCCTGCGGCCGCGCCGGCTCTTCAACTGCTTCCCCCGCGCGAGATCATGGCCCGGCTCGACGAGTACGTGGTGGGCCAGACCCGCGCCAAGAAGGTGCTCTCGGTGGCGGTTTACAACCACTACAAGCGCATCGAGAGCGGCAAGACGCACGACGACGTCGAGCTGGAAAAGAGCAACATCCTGCTGATCGGCCCCACCGGCTGCGGCAAGACCCTGCTGGCCCGCACCCTGGCGCGCATCCTGGATGTGCCGTTCACTATCGCCGACGCCACCGGGCTTACCGAGGCCGGCTACGTGGGTGAGGACGTAGAGAACATCCTGGTGCAGCTGCTCCAGGCAGCCGACTGGAACGCCGAGCGTGCAGCCGTGGGCATCGTGTACGTGGATGAGATTGACAAGATCGCCCGTAAGAGCGGCGATAACCCGTCTATCACGCGCGATGTCTCCGGCGAGGGCGTGCAACAGGGGCTGCTCAAGATCATCGAAGGCACCATCGCCAACGTACCACCGCAGGGCGGCCGCAAGCACCCGGACCAGCAGTACGTCAAGTTGGATACCCGCAACATCCTGTTCATCTGCGGCGGCGCGTTCTCCGGCCTGGAGGACGTGGTGGGCCAACGGATCGGCCTCAAGGGCCGCGTTGGGTTCAACACCACCGGCGCCGCAGCCATGACCAAGGAAGCTCAGTCCGCGCTGCTGTTGCAGCAGGTGATCTCCGACGACCTGCTGAAGTACGGCATGATCCCGGAATTCGTGGGCCGCTTGCCGGTCACCGTCAGCGTGGACCCGCTGGACGAGGATGCGCTGGTGGCGGTGCTTACCGAGCCCAAGAACGCCATCGTGCGGCAGTACACGCGGCTGTTCGAGCTGGACGGCGTCGAACTGGTCTTCACGCCTGAGGCGCTGCGCGTGGCGGCGCGCGAGGCGATGAAACTTAAGACGGGCGCGCGCGGCCTGCGTACCATCATCGAGCGGGTGCTGCTGGACGTGATGTACGAGGTCCCCTCGCATCCCGAAGTGGTGAAGTGCGTCGTGAACGCCGAATGCATCACCCTCAACTCGCCACCGCTGCTGCTGCGAGGCGACGGCCAGGCGATCGCATGGGGCGAGCTCATGAAAGAGATGGCAGCCTAAGCGACATGACAGCGGGGATGTGCGTCTCCGCTGTTTTTACTATGCCGGGTTGACCTGGGTGCGTCCAGGACTAAGCTGCTGTGAATTATGCCTGACCCTATGACCCCCGATGGCATGGCGTTGTGCCTGGCCTGTGGCTTCTGCTGCGATGGGATGTTGCACACCCACACGATCACCCAGGCTGACGAGGGCGACGGGCTGGTGCGCCTGGGGGTGCGCCTGGTTGATTTTCGGGGCAAGACCGGATTTCGCCAGCCCTGTGTGCTGCACCGGGCGGGAAGCTGCATGGCGTATGCGGCTCGGCCGGTCGTGTGTCGGGCGTATGAATGTGCGCTGCTCAAGCATTATCTGGATGGCGCCGTTAGCTGGTCGGAGGCGTTGGCGATCGTGCAGAACGCCCGCGACCTCCGGGCATCTCTGTGCCAGAAGTTATCCGACCATCGTTCGTTCCGCGGCCTGCTCAATGTTCTGCTGGATGCGGATGACGACGATCCGCCGGCCGACCTGGATGACGCGGTCGTGTTGACCGAGATCTTGGCCTTGGCGACGCATTTACATTCGCATTTCGATGAAACCGCGACGGAGGGCTGAGTGTTCAGGGAATCGAATTCCCCGGCTCAAAGTGACAAGCCCCCGCAGGGGCTGAGGCCGCTTCTCGCTTTCAGGATTTGCAGCCTCTGGCGGCACGGAGGGAACCTTGTCTGGCTTGACCCATCTCGATGAGCAGGGCCAGGCGCGCATGGTGGACGTGGGCGCCAAGGCCGAGACGGAGCGGGAGGCCGTGGCCGCGGGCCGCGTGCGCATGCAGCCGGAGACGTTGCGCCTGCTGCGTGAAGGGAACCTCCCCAAGGGGGATGTGCTCGGCACGGCGCGGGTGGCTGGCATCATGGCCGCCAAGCGCACCCACGAGTTGATTCCTATGTGCCACCCGCTGCTGCTGACCCACGTGGCGCTCGGCTTCACCTTCGACGAAGCCGCGTCCGCGGTGGAGATCATCGCCACGGCCCGTTGCCACGGGCAGACTGGCGTCGAGATGGAGGCGCTGACCGCCGTCAGCGTCGCCGCGCTGACCATCTACGACATGGCCAAGGCGGTAGAGCGCGGCATGGTGATCGAAGGCATCGGACTGGTGGCGAAGCGTGGGGGCAAGAGCGGGGAGTGGCTGCGTGATGCCTGAAATGATAACGCTTCGCGTGCGAGCCTTCGCCGGCCTGCGTGAGGCGATGGGCGCGGCCGCTTTCACGGTGACGCTGCCGGCCGGCACGGACTTGGCCGGCCTTCTGGCGCACCTGGCGGCCGAGTGGCCGAATGCCAAACTCGACGGCCGCCGCTTCACCGTGGCTGTGAATCGTGTTTACGTGGCGCCCACGCACGTCTTGGCTGATGGCGACGAGGTGGGGCTGATCCCGCCGGTGAGCGGCGGGTCGGGACCTGGAGGGGCGGGGTCACCCCACCCCTATGAGATCACCGACCGCCCAATCTCGTTGGGCGACGTGGCCGCCCGCGTGGCTGCAACTGAACGCGGGGGTATCACCGTTTTTGCGGGCACGGTGCGCGGGGTCACGCGGCCCGGGCAGGCGAACGAGGCGCGCACCGATTACCTGGAATATGAGGCATATCCCGAGATGGCCGAGGCGTCGTTCGCCCAGATCGCAGCCGAGGCGCAGGCTCGCTGGCCCGACATCGCGGCAGTGGCCATCGTGCATCGCGTCGGTCGGTTGGAGGTGGGGGATATCTCCATCGGTATCGCTGTCGCGGCCGCGCACCGGGCGAACACTTTCGACGCGTGTCACTACATTATTGATCGCATCAAGCAGATCGCGCCCATCTGGAAGCGCGAGGTCGGCCCTGATGGCGCAAGCTGGGTGGAGGGGCCGGAGTCGGTGGTGTAGTGGTGTAGGGGCGGGGATGGACGATGTTCGATGTACGGTGCCAGATGGACAATCTTGGAGCACGTAGGACGCAATGCGCAATACGCAGCACGCAATCGCTTGAGGTGACTCAATGAATCAAGGAAGATCCCCGATTAAGATCGCCATCGTGGGCGGCGCGGGCGCGGTGGGCGCGAGTGCTGCTTATGCGTTGATGATGAGCGGCCTGGCCAGTGAGATCGTGTTGGTCGATGTGAATGAGCGCAAGGCCGAGGGCGAAGCCATGGACCTGATGCAAGGATCCCCGTTCGTGCGGCCGGTCACGGTGCGACACGGGTCCTACGCGGACTGCGCGGGCTGCCAGATTGTGGTCATCACGGCGGGTGCGGCGCAGAAGCCGGGCGAAACGCGGCTGGACCTGGTCAAGAAGAACACGGAGATCTTCCGGGGCATGATCCCGCAGATCGCCGCGGCCGCGCCCGGAGCGATCCTGCTGGTGGTGGCAAACCCCGTGGACATCTTGACCTATGCCGCGCTGAAGTTCTCGGGTTTCCCGACCGGCCGCGTCGTCGGGTCCGGCACGGTGCTGGATACCGCCCGCCTGCGCGCGTTGATCGGCCAGCGGCTGGAGGTGGACCCGCGCAGCGTCCACGGCTATGTCATCGGTGAGCACGGTGACAGCGAGGTGGTGGTGTGGAGCCGCGTCATGGTCGCCGGCATGCCTATCGCCGACTTCTGCGCGCAGCGCGGACGCTCTTTCGATCAGTACATCCAGGAGCGGATCGCAGACGAGGTGCGCCACGCGGCCTACGAGATCATCGAACGCAAGGGCGCCACGTACTACGCCATCGGCCTGGCCATCTGCCACATCATTGAGGCTATGCTGCGCGACCAGAACACCATTTTGTCTGTGTCCACGCTGATGACCGGGCAATGCGGCGTCGGCGAGATCTGTTTGAGCCTGCCGTCCATCGTGGATCACGGCGGCGTCGAAGGCGTGTTGATGCCGGCGCTCGATGACGAAGAACGAGCGGCATTCCAACGCTCCGCGCAGGTGCTGTGTGAGACCGCGCGGGCGGTGGGGCTGTAGCTGCAAGCTAGAAACTGGAAGCTGGAAGCAGCTTCCAGTTTCTAGTATCCAGCAACAGGATTATGCGCGCGCTCATCCAACGGGTCAGCCAGGCTGCGGTGACGGTTGACGGCCAGGTCGTCGGCCAGATCGGCCGCGGGTTTCTGGTGCTGGTCGGCGTCACCCAGGCCGACGGTCGCGCCGAGGCCGATTGGCTGGCGCGCAAGGTCGCCGGGCTGCGGGTTTTCGACGACGCGGCCGGCAAGATGAACCTGGCGCTGGCCGACGTTGGCGGCGCCGTGCTGGTGGTCAGCCAGTTCACCCTCTATGGCGACGCGCGCAAGGGCCGGCGCCCCGATTTCCTCCGGGCCGCCCGGCCGGAGGTTGCAGAGCCGTTGGTTGCGTATTTCGTGGCAAGGCTGCGGGGTGAGGGCCTGCACGTCGAGACCGGCCGCTTCCAGGCCCTGATGCAGGTGGCGCTGGTCAACGATGGGCCGGTGACGCTGTGGCTCGATACAGCAGATGTGTTGGGTGCAGCGTAATGTCGGCTTAGCGACCGACGTTCAGCTCACGGGTCACGCCGCATCTCTGCCACCACCATCCCTGCCAGAATCAGTCCGCAGCCGATCACCTGCCGCGGCCCCAGCACTTCCCCGATCAACAGGAAACTGAAGAGCCCGGCGAAGACCGGCTCGGCCGCGAAGATCAGTGCGGTGTGAGTGGCGGTGGTGAAGCGCTGCGCCACGGTCTGGATGCCGAACGCGGCCGCGGTGGCCAGCAGGCCGGTGAACGCGGCCGCAAAGAGGACGCGGCCATCCAGCAGTCCGATGAGCGCGGGCAGGCCGCGCGCGGGCAGGTCGAACAGGAGCGCGGCTGCCCCGCTCAAGAGCGCCACGGTGAGCACCTGGCCCAGGGTCAGCAGCAGCGGGTCGTGCCGCGGCGCGAAGTGGCCGGTCAGCAGGATGTGCGCAGCGAAGGAGAGCGCGCAGCCGAGCACCAGCAGATCGCCTGGTGCGATGCGCAGGTCGGCCGTCAGCGAGAGCAGCGCCAGCCCAACCGTGGCCAACCCCACCCCAAGCCACGCATTACGGCTCGGCGACTGGCGCAGCAGGAGCGCCGCCACCAGCGGCACGATCACCACGGACAGCCCGGTGATGAAGCCCGCCTTGGCCGGTGTGGTCAGGGTCAGGCCCGCGGTCTGGAAACCGTAGCCCGCGAACAACGCGAGGCCGATGAGGAAGGGGACGCGGAGGTTTTGGGTGCGGGGGTATGGACGTGGGGGAGTAGGGCGACTCCTATACCCCCATGCCGCCATACATCGTCGCCGGAACAGCACCACCGCGCCCAGCGCGGCCGCCGCCAGCGCAAACCGCAGCGCCATGAAGCTGAACACCGGGAACGCGCTCACTGCTTCCTTGACCATGACAAAGGTCGCACCCCAGATCAAGGCAACCAGCAGCAAGGCCAGGTCGGCAATGAGTTGACGGGAGGGTTGATGCAAGGCGCGGGCGGCGCGAATCCCACTATGCTTCGAAAGCGATTCCTCTACCAACGTCTTCCTCTCCCCATGTCGCCGTGTCTCCGTATCACCCCGTCTCTGTCCGTGGTTCACGGCCTCGATCCGCTGGCGAGCGCGCCCGGCACATTGGGCAGTTGCATGGTCTGGTCCGGCGGAGGCGGTATGGGGTGGGCTTCAGTTGGCTTGCTGCTGTCCAACTCCTGACGCACGGTTTTCACCAGCGCCTCCGCCTTGAGTTCGGGTAGGGTATAACATGGGCCGCCGACCGCGACGGCAAGCTGCTGCGCCAGGCCGCGGTCGAACGCGGGGTGCTCCATGTTGATGACGATGGTGCGCAGGTGCTCGTCGTGGATCATGTTGGCCATGCGCATCGCCTCTTCCTGGGGCGGCATGCCGGTGACGGAGACGTTGCCCGCGCCGTCGGTGAGGATGATGATCAGCGGCTTGACTTCAGGGCTGCGGCGCACAGCCAGGGTGCAAACGCGGTAGGCGGCCAGTAGTCCGGCTGAGAGGGGCGTCTTGCCGCCGACGGGGATATCGCGCAGCGCGCCCTGGGCCAGCTCGACGCTGGAGGTGGGCGGCAGCACGATGCGCGCCTCGTCCCGCTGGAACACGATGAGCCCGACCTGGTCGCGGCGTTGGTACGCGTCGTGCAGCAGCGAGAGCACCGCGCCCTTGGTGGCCTCGATGCGCTCGGCCGCGGCCATGCTCCACGAGGCGTCCACCACGAACAGCACCAGGTTGGCGGCCCGGCGCACGCGCACCTTCTTTTGCAGATCCTGGCGCTTCACCACGAACGCGACTTTACGGGTGGCGCGTTCGTCGGCGCGGCGGCGCTGGAACGGCGCAGCCGTGCGGATGGTGGCGTCGAACGCCAGGTCGTCGGGCCGGCCCACCATCGGCCGCGCGCGGATGTAGCGGCCGCGCTTGCGGTCGGTCAGCGTGGTGCTGCGCTTGCCGGCCGAGGAGCGCGTCAACTTGTCCAGGGGGGTGTCCAGGCGCTTGGGCTGGAAGTCGGCCCCGATCTTGACCTTGCGCGTGGCCTCGGGCCCCTTGCTGGAAGGGGGCGCCTGGCCGGTGTCCGTGTCTGCTGGCTCGCCGCTGGCGGAGGTGTCTGCCTGTTCCGTCAGCGGCTCGGTGCTTTTTTTACGCTTGGGGCGCCCTGTTGTTGCTCACCGCTGGGCGCGGGCCGCTGCTCCGGCGGCGCCTCCGCGCGTGCCTTCTTCAGCCGGTCTTCGAGCTGGCCCGGATCCATGGACGCTTCTTCGAACGGCTGGCGTTTCAGCCGGTGCGGCAGCGCCAGCTCGGCCGCCAGCAGGATGTCAATCTCGGCGATGGCGAGCCGGCCCTGCCACGCGGCATGGGCGCGCGCGGTCTTCAGGATCACGATGTCGGCGCGGTGGCCGTCCACCTTGAACGACGTGGTGAGCGACGCGATGCTGAACAGGTCGCGCTGGGTGTGGCGCACGCTGGGCAGCGCCGCGCGGGCCTGGGCGATCTCATCGGAGAGCTGCTCCTCGTGCGGCGCCCACTCCTGACAGAAGCCGTCTGGGTCGGTCTCGTACGCTACGCGGCGCTCGACGATAGCCACGCGCTGCCGTGGGTCGGCGATGCCGTGCATGTCCACGCACAGGGCGAAACGGTCGAGGAGCTGCGGCCGCAGGTCGCCTTCCTCGGGGTTCATGGTGCCCACCAGCATGAACCGGGCCGGGTGGCTGAAGCTGATGCCCTCCCGCTCAACGACGTTCACCCCCATCGCGGCCGAGTCCAGCAGCAGGTCCACCACGTGATCATCCAGCAGGTTCACCTCGTCCACGTAGAGCAGCCCGCGGTTGGCCGCGGCCAGCACCCCCGGCTCGAAGTGGCGCTCGCCGTGCTGGATGGCCTTTTCGATGTCCAGCGTGCCGACGACGCGATCTTCGGTGGCGCTGACGGGCAGGTCCACGAAGCGGGTGCGCCGGGGCGCGATGGGCAGCGTCTCCCCGCGCGCCAGCCGGTCCCGGCAGTTATCGCACAGTGAGTCAATGCCGCCGGGGTCGCAGGCGAAGGGGCAGTCGGCCACCACTTCGATCTCGGGCAACAGCGCGGCCAGGGCGCGCGCCGCCGTGGACTTGGCCGTGCCGCGCTCCCCGCGAATCAGCACGCCGCCGATGCTGGAGCTGATGGCGTTCAAGATCAGGGCCCGTTTCATTTTGTCCTGGCCCACGATGGCGGTGAAGGGATAGGGTCGAAGGTTTGGCAAGGAAGCGCTCCTAGGAGTTGGTAGATTGGTAGATCGCTAAATTGATAAGTTGGTGCGTTGGTAGGTCGGTAAACTGGTGCTGGATGGGCGGCGTTATGACCAGCGTTTACTCCTGAGCCGCTGATATTCTGCTGCCAGCGTGGAATCATCCAGCGCGATCTCGAACTGATGAAGCCAGTCGAGAACATAGGTGTCATCCAGCTTGTCGCCTTGCCGTCGAATCACGCTGGCCGCGTCTTCATGATCGCGCGGCCGGGTCGAAATGAGCTTGTAAATTATCAGATCCTCCGGCGTACACACTCTGACCGTCAGGCCAGGCTGCACCTCGACGTCACGCCCGCGCTGAATGGCTAGCGCGTCATAGGGCGTATCGGCCAACAGCAAATCAAGCCGGGTGCCGGCAGCATCCTGGACGAAGATCATCGCCTGCTTCCGAAGCGTTCGTTCGGGATCTGGCAGCAGTGAGACGTACTCTGATGCCAGGATGGCGAGCAACCGGCCGGCCTCTGCGCGGCTCAACAGGATCTTCAGATCAGCATCGCGGGTGACTCGCGGTTCCCCCCAGGCGCCCACGGCCAGCCCGCCGATCACCACAGAGGGGATGCCAGCCTCACTCAACTGGTTCTGCAAAGCCTGGATCGAGAGGAATAGATTCTCCATGAAGCTTCTGCCATTCTGCCAATTTGTGCAGCCGTTCCTGTAATGTTGCGAGGGCCTGTCGTCGCTCCGGGGCGAACAGGTCGGCGGTCTGCTGCAACTGATATTCAAAGGCTTGCTGCAAACGGAGCCATTGCGTCACGCTCTCTTGCACACTCATGGCCCGCAGCAGTTCCGCTTCAACTCGTTCGACGTCCTCCCACCCGTGTCGCAGCGACGCCAGCCCTGCCATTGCCCTGCTCCTGTCTGCTTTTCTTTCGATATCCGATTATAGCACCAGCCCATGAAAGGCGAAAGAAGCGGCGTTCCGGTCGCGCGTGGATGTCCGGTCGCTTTGTGTTATACTGGTGCTTGCGCCCTGGATGTGGCGTCAGTTCTATCTCATGTGAGGTTGTAATCCATGCCCGAATCCTTTCATTCCGCCGTTGCCCCGGCGTTGGAGCGCTATTCCGAGCCGCTGGCTGGGCTGTTGGCCCTGGGGGAGGTCGAAACGGCCGATTATCCGGCGTGGGCCGACCGCCTGCGTGACCACGTGCCTGACCTGATCCGCATGGTTCTGGACGATGACCTGAATGATCGCGACCAGGATGACCCGGCCGTGTGGGCGCCCCTGCACGCGTTGGAAGTGCTGACGGTGCTGGCGCCGGCCGAGGCGGCCGGGCCACTTACCGTGTGCCTGGCCGACACTGAGGGGTGGTCGGATGACCTGGTTTGGCGCTTCTACGCCGCGGTCGGCCCAACTGCGCTGCCGATCCTCCAGGCGTACCTCGAGGATGACTCCCACAGGATCACGGCGCGTGCCCGCGCATCGAACGCGCTGACCGCTATTGCTGAGGCGCATCCTGCGGCGCTGCAGGGTATCGTTGACTACCTGATTGCCTTCCTGGATCGGCCGGACGCCGACAAAAACGCCGACGAAGAAACCGTCACGGCCTTTGTGATCGGCGACTTGGGCGATCTGAAGGCGGAATCGGCCTATGAGGCCATTCGCCGGGCGTATGCGGCGGATCGGGTTGACCCGCAGATCATTGGCCTGGAGGACGTGGAGCGTGACTTCGGCATGCGGCCGCCGATTGATTATAGCAAGCTGGCGCAGAAACGGCCTGAGCCGGGCGTACACCTGACGTTGAAGTGTAAGGTCTGCGGCCGGGAGCGGCCCTACACTTTCCCAAAAGTGTACTACGATCTCGGCACAGCGCGCGACGACGTGAAGCGGGCGAAATACGACCCCGTGGTCATTCCTCAACACGTCACGTGCAGTAAGTGCGGCGCGGTGGATCAGTACGTGATGGGGCCCATGAGCGCATTGGCGGTGACACTCAGCCTGCTGCCGGAGAGCAAGCGCGGCCTGCCGAACCCGATCCCCAGGGATCAGCGGGTTCAACCCATAGAGTTCACTGCGCGCTGGGGGCCCATGCACCCGCAGGAAGCGATTGCGCGTTACGAGGCCGAGATCCTCCGCCAGCCCGACGCCGCTGAGCTGCGCGTCGGCTACGGCAATGTGCTGAAGTTCATCGGCCATTGGGATGAGGCGGAAGCGGCGTACCGCCAGGCCGTTGCGCTGGCGCCGGACGATCCCGAGGGCTGGATCTGCCTGGCTCAGGTGGCGGGCGCACAGCGTGACCTCCCGGCCGCCATCAGCCACTGGGAGAAGGTGCTGGAGGTGCTCCCGCGCAGCCCGCAGAACGCGGCGCAACGTCAGGACATGGGGCAGATCGCGCGTGACAGCCTGGCTGAGCTACGCCGAGGCATCGTCCCCGAGTTCGCGCCCCCCGTGCGGGGTCCCGGACAACCGCGCGTCTCCGCGTTTGGGGCGCCTGGCGGCGGCAAAGTCGGGCGCAACGAGCCGTGCCCCTGCGGCAGCGGCAAGAAGTACAAGCACTGCCACGGTCGCAAAGGCGCGTGAGGCATCATGACTGAAGCGATCGCGCTCCTCGACCTTACCAAGTCCCAATTGGCCGCTCTCCTGGCCGGCTGGGGCCAGCCGCGTTTCCGCGCCGACCAGATCTGGGATTGGATCTACCGGAAGTATGCGGCCACGCCGGCCGAGATGACGAACCTGCCCGCGGCGCTGCGGGAACGACTGGCCGCGGAAACGATGCTGTCGCCGCTGGAGCGGGTCTACGAGCAGCGCTCCGGCGACGGTCAGACCATCAAGTGGCTCTTCCGGCTGCCCGACGGCCTGACCATCGAGACCGTATTGATGCTCTACGACGACGTCAGCGGCCAGGCGCGGGACCGACGCACCGTCTGCATCAGCACCCAGGCGGGCTGTGCGATGGGCTGCGTGTTCTGCGCCACCGGCCAGGCCGGCCTGGCCCGCAACCTGACCGCCGGCGAGATCGTGGCGCAGGTGCTGGCGGCCGCGCGCGGGCTGGCGGATGACGAAGGACGAAGGCCGAAAGACGAAAAGAGACCGGGGCAAATGGCCCTCGGCCCTTCGTCGTCCGTCCTTCGTCTCACCAACATCGTCGTGATGGGCATGGGCGAGCCGTTCGCGAACTACGACCGCACCTGGCAGGCGCTGCGCACCATCACCGACCCGGACGCGTTCGGCCTGGGCGCGCGGCACATCACGGTGTCCACCGTTGGGCTGCCCCAGGGCATCCGCAAGATGGCAGGGGAGCCGCTCCAGGTCAACCTGGCGGTGAGCCTGCATGCGCCCAACGATGCGCTGCGCTCGAAGCTGCTGCCGGTCAACGGCCGCTACCCCGTCAGCGAGGTGCTGGCTGCGGTGCGAGAGTACATCGCCGCGACCAACCGCCGGGTGACGTTCGAATACGCGCTGATGGCCGGGATCAACGACTCGCCGGCGTTGGCGGCCGAGTTGGCCGCGCTGCTGCGGCCCTTGCGCAGCGCGGCCGGCGGGGTCATGTGCCACGTGAACCTCATCCCGCTCAACCCGGTGGCCGAGTCACCCTATCAACCGTCTACAGCCAAGGATGCGGCCGCGTTCCAGGCGATTCTGGAGCGCAACGGCATCCCGGCCACGGTGCGTATGCGGCGGGGGATTGATATTGACGCGGGGTGCGGGCAGCTCAGGCGGCGGGTGGCGGAGAAGGGGAGAGGGGGAGATGAGCGGCGAGTGATCTATGCCCCCTGATGCGGTCCTGCTCTGAAATACCGCGGCTTGACGCTGGAATCGAGGCTTTAGCCGGTCTGACGCTGCTGGCGAGGCTTCCGAGCCTATCCGAATAACCCGTAGCCTCGGGCCTTGTGCCCATTCGGAGCGCCCACAAGGGGCTATGCTACAGCTTCGTCACCCTCGCCCCCGTTTTGGGTTGAATGCGACTTCAAAAACACCTGCGGCGCCGGTCAGTGCGAGGCCTCCCTTTGGGACAGAGCGGCTGAGAGCAGCAGAGTCGCACAGCGGAGCGCCATCACGGGCCCTTATCTCACCGTAATCTCCGCTTCCAGCACCACCTGATCTGCCCCATCCGGCGTCTTCAGCCGTTCGCCCGTTGCCGGGCCGTAGAAGCCGACCACCAGGCGGTAGCGCCCCGGCGGCGCATCCGCAGCGACCAGCACTGCATGTTCATCCGCCAGATATTCGCCGGCCAGCCAGCCGGGGGTGGGGAAGCGGCCGCCGCCCGGCTCGGCGTCCCCGTAGCCGCGCACGGCCCCAGCCTCGTCCAGCAGGTGCACAAACACCGTGTACGCTCGGTCGGCCGTGGCCAGCGCCTGCCAGTGCAGCGTCAACGGCAGGTTGCCCCCGGCAGGGAGCCCGTCCTCCGCCAGCGCCAGATCGTACCCCACCAGCCGCGCCAGCCCGCCGAAAGTTGCATCAGCGGCATGTTGGGGTGTGGGCGGCGCCATGGTGTGTGTCCGTCCGCGAACCGTGACAAACCCCAGGCTGATATAATCCCGGCCATCCCCGCCGCGCAACCGCGCGCCGTCGGCCGGACGATATAGCCCAGCGATCAGGCGGTAGCGGCCATCGGGTAGGCTCGCCGGCGCGCGGAAGGCTGCCTGGGTGCGCATCAGCGTCCCGGCGGCCCATGCCGAGGTGGGCAGGGCCGCGCCCGGCGGCGCCTCCCAGACCGGGATCGCGTTGCCCCCGCGGGGCAGGAGTTGGACGAAGGCGACATAATCAGAGGTGGGTTGGCTGCTGGACTGCCAGAAGAGGCTCACCTTGCGCAGGTCACCGGGAGCCAGGGACGTCAGGTCGGCGCTGAAGCCCAAGAAACGCAGGCCGTCGCCCAGGTCGCTCGGCCGGCGCACGGCGATGGGGAGCCGGTCAGCGGTCAGCGGCCGGCCCGCCGGGCTCACCTCGAGCTCGTAGAGCCGGGCCGCAGGGCCGAGCACGCGGCCGTCCGGCTCGCTCGCGTCCAGGGGCCGCTCAGCGCCTTTGGGCCGCAGCACCAACTCCACGCGGTAGCGCCCCGGCGGCATCCCGGCCGGGATCAACAGGCCGAGACGATCTACGGCCTGCCAGCGCACATTGCTGTCATTCTGAGCGATCGCAGGGAGCGAAGAATCTTTCTCCCTTACGGCCACGAGACCCTTCGCTGCGCCCCGGGTGACAGCCGAGTTGAGGCCGCCGAGCGGCTCATAATCGTGCTGCGCCCAGATCTGTCCTAGGTCATCGGTCAGGCGCACACTGACGGCCAGCACCGGCGGCGAGGCGTCAGCCTCCCACGCCAGCGTGACGGGTGTCACCGTGTTCGCGGCGGGCACGGCCGCGGTTGAACCGGCGATAGCCTGAAGCATTAGCGTTTCGCCCCCCGACAACGCAAATCGGACTCCCATATCTTCTTTCGTAAAATTCGTGTCATTTGTGGCCGCGCCGGCCCAGGCGCTCAGGCGCGTGTTCGGCCCATGCCACTCGTTGACGAACGGCAGGCCGCGGGCGGCCAGGTGCTGCTCGATGTCGGTCTCCAGGATCGCACCCAGGGCCAGGTGCGCGGGGAACCAGACGCGACCTGCGGCCAAGGCGTCGTCTAGCGCGGCCTCCCATTCGGCGTTGGGGCTGAGGAGCGGGGCCAGGCCGGCCGACGGCGCGTAAGCGCGCCAGTAGCCGACCTGCCATGGGTAGACGCAGAACACGGTGTCGCCGGGCAGCCCCTGTTCCACGGTGTGCGCGATCAGCGCGCGGTAGTCGTCGTTCACGTAGCGCGGCACGGTGTAAAACGCGGCAAGGCTGGCGGCTGAAGCCGCTACCACTAACCCCAAGGCGGCATAACCGGCCACCCGCCACCGCCGCCACAGCGCGCCCAACCCGGCCGCGGCCAGCAGCACGAACGGCGGCAGCGCCAGGATCAGCAGTCGCTCCCCGCGCTCCGGGAAGAACGGCGCGCGCAGGGAGATCAGCCAGCCAAGGGCGAGGGCGGTGAGGAGGAGGACGGAGGTGAAATGTAGAATGTGGAATGTGGAATGTGGAATGTGCGATGTACGATGGACGATGGACGATGTACGATGGCTATTCGCCATCTGCCATCTGCCATCTGCCATCCGTCGTCTGTAAATGAGCCACCAACCAACGGCCAGCGGCAGGAGCAGCACGAGGGCCAGCGGCCACCAGGGCGCCAGGGGGCCTTCCAGGTGGCCGGTCAGGAACGCGGCCAGGTGACGGGCCAGGTAGGCCAGGAGGCCCAATGGCTTGTCCGCGTCGGCCACCACTTTTTGGCTGACGTACAGCACCAGCCTGGGCGCGGCGTAGAGGGCCCATGGCAGGTAAAGCAGCGCCACGATCGCCTGAGCTATCAGCCAGCGGGCCAATGCATGCAAGTCGCGGCGCCAATGCCACGCTGCGTATAGCGTCAGCCCGATGGGCAGGAAGATGGCGTAGTATTGGGTGTAGAGGGCGAGGGTGGTGAGACCAATGTACGATGTACAATCTACGATGTACGATGTTGCGCGACCTGGTACACTGTACATCGTACATCGTACATCGTACATCATTACCCGCCACGCGGCGCCGATCACGCCGATGCTCAGCAGCGCCACCAGCCCGTACATGCGGATCTCCTGGCTGTAGAAGATGTGCAACGGGTGGAGGGCCAGGAGCGCGGCAGCCAGCAGGGCGATGCGGCGGCTATTGAAGATGCGCCGGCCGGCCTCGTAGATCGCGGGGACGGCCAGCGTGCCGAAGATGACCGAGGGCAGGCGCAGCGCGGCCGGCCCGGTCCCGAAGAGCTGCGTCCAGCCGTGCAGCAGCGCGTAGTAGAGCGGGGGGTGGATGTCTTCGGCTGTGAGCGCGGCTATCTGGCCCAGGGAGTGGGTCGTGAACCAGACGGAGTAGCCCTCGTCCCACCAGAGGGGCTGGAAGTCAAGTCGCGCTGCACGCAGAGCCAGGCCCAGCAGGGTAAGCACGATCAGAAACCCGGTTTCGCCCAGAAATCGGGTTTCTCGCGCTCTACTGAATACGGCGGCGCCAGGCCATCTGAAACGGCTTGACCTGCCGCGGACTATTTCTCTCGCCATTCGATGATGGCTGTGCGGTTGCTCTCGCCGCTGACCGTGAAGTTGAATGCGTCAGAGATCTGCTGGCCGCCCTCGATGATGTATGCGCTGTAAGTACCATCAGCGGCTGGGACCTCTATCTTGCACTCAGGGTTATAGAGGAACTCGCTGCTGTAGCCAGCGTCGCCGCGAGCGAATTCAGTCCCGCCCAGGAAGGCTTTTTCCGCAATCGCTGCACCGCCGCGCGTGAGCCGCAGCGTGCCGGCGGATAAGCCATTGCCTGCCCGATTGATCACGAAGCACCACACGGTGACGTACGCGTTGCTGTTAGTGCGCAACTGGTTTTTGCCCGTCAGGCCGAAACGGAAAGAAGGCGCTGGCGCTGCCGGCGGTGGCTGCGGGGCTGCGGGCCGGGGCGCAGCAGTAGGTTGCGGCCGGGCTGTGGGCGCGGCCGGGATATTGGCTGCCACTTGCACGAGCTGGCCGTTGGTCACACGCACCAGCGTGCCTGACACCCAGCCGGCGCGACCGTTGTAGTCGAACTGCCACCAGTTTCCTGCGGGGTTCTTGCCGGTGATGGTGAACGTCTGGCCCTGGCGGATCTGGCCGATGGTGCCGTAGTTGGTGCCCGGCCCGCTGCGCACATTGAGCGTCGCGCTGGTCACGGTAAACGTGGCGGCCTCCGGGGTTGCAGTCGGCTCCTGTGTAGGCGGAACCGGCGTTGCTGTGGGCTCTTCCGGGGTTGGCGTCTCCGTGGGGGGCGCCGGAGTCGGCGTCAACGTCGGTTTCTCCGGTGTGTGCGTAAAGGTTGGCCGGAGCGTTTTGGTAGGGACGGGCGTGCCGACCGGCCCGCGGCTGACCTGGCCGCTCATACAGGCTGACACCGCAACCAGAGCGATGGCGATGCTCAACGGTATCCAGATACGTGCGCGCATGTTTCTCGATTCCTCCTCAAGGTTTGGATTGTGGCTTGTTGTAGGGGCGGGTTTCTCCGCATCCACGGGGATCCTACCGTCATCACGTTGCTGCCGATTAAGGAGCGCTTGGGTTAACCGGGCAAAACCCGCCCCTACGTCGCGAACTAACCTTGAACGCACCCGATTGAAGTGTGTTCGGTTCACCGGGCGAGCCAGTAGGCCATGTAGACCACCAGGTGACGATAGGAGCTGCCCTTGGTGGTGAATTTGGTGATAGGTGAAACGCGAAAACCGCCGGGCCGTGCCAGGTAGATCTCCCAGTCAGCCTCGCTGCCGTTGTACATTTCAAACTTCAGGTTGTACAGGTAGTTGCCTTGCCGCGGCCCCGTGGAGTCGAACGGCCCTTCGGACGAGACCGTGTTAGCACTGACATCTACGCCGTCGCGGAATACCTTCAAGATGTAACCGCCCAACGGCGTTTGATTATCCAGCGGCCCGGCATACACCTTTACCCAGATGGTCAGGATACCATCGTCGCGCGTGATGGGAAATTCCGGCCCGCGCGCAATATCGAACGGCAGCCCCGGGGTCGGTGTCGGGGTGCGTGTCGGCTGCGGCGGTGGCGGCGCGGTGGGCAGCGGCGTCGGTGGCGGGTTCACTTGGGGAATGGTCGTGATGGCCCCTCGGGTCTCCACACTCTCGGCCGGCACCCATACCGGCTGGTTCGCCATGCAGCACACCTGCCACCATACGCCATCAGGGCTGCGGCCTAGGAGCAGCAGCTCGGCGCCCTGGCTGGCCTGGCCGACGCGCTCATAGACTGTGCCAGGGCCGCGGCGGCCGATCAATGTGTCGGCGCTAACCACTGCATAAGGGGTTGGCTGTGGGCCGCCGGCGGATGTCGGTTGGGTTGGCTCGGAGTTTATGGCTGACATTGGCGTGCGGGTTGGCTCGCTGGTAGCAGCCGCAACGGGCGTATCCGTGGCGTAGATCACCAGGCTAATGGTGTTGCCCGTACCGTCCGTATTCGGTGCCGGCGTTTCCAAGGCACTGCTCTGGGGAGGCTGCACAGTAACGCCAGGCGGCAGCACGCCCCGAATCGCGGCGCTGTTCGGTGTTGCCGGCGTCAGCACCCCCGGCAACGGCGTGAAGGTCGGTCGCGGCGTTTTGGTCGGTGTGGCGGCCGCATTCCCTTGCAGGCCGACCAACGCCTGACCCAACGCACAACTGATGCTGACGATGGCCAATAAGGCGGTGAGGATCAGCAAGGCGCCGGTTGCTCGGCGGCGGGCGGCGATACGGCTTGGTTCGTTCATGGTCGGCTGGTGAAGATCACGTAATACCACTTGGACGCTGCCACACTGGTGGCAATGCGTATGGGCGCTGATACCGGTTGAGGCGGTGACGCACGGTCGACGACCGTGACCTCCCAGATGTCATCGTCCATCGTTACCCCAATGCCATTGCTATCCCACTTAACATTGGTGCGTAAGCACGACGCGCGCCCAGACCGGCAGTCGATATTGGGGTTGAATGGTTTGCCATCACTGGGCCATTGCAGTACAACCCAATTATAAGAGGCTTGTGAGTCATCACTCAACCATTCCTGGCCGGTGGAAAGCTTACGCACCTTTAAGCGATAACCCCATAGCGGTGTGGCGCCGTTGTAAACGATGGCGTCAACGCGGAAGAAGTTTTGGTCATGGGGATATTGCCCGCCCGTTTCCACGCGAAATGGCCATGCGTAGGTGGGGGTGGGGGCGGGTGTGGGTGATGGCGGCGCGGTGGGTGGAGGCGGCGGGATGTTGGCCACCTCTTGCACCGCCCACAACGGCCCTATGACCTTGACTACAGAGTCGGCGATCCATACGTCCGCGCCGTTCACACAACAGATCTTCCACCAGTCGCCGGCTCGATTCCGGCCTACCACGGTTACCTGAGTGCCAACATCCAGCCGGGTTACGACCGGGTAGTAAGTGCTGGGCCCTTGGCGGACGTTGGCCTTGTCCACGGTGACTTCCACCATCACCGGCGGAAGCGGCGTAGCAGTGGCGGTCGGCGTCGCGGTCGGTGGGCCGGGTGTAGTTGTGGACGTGGGTGTGTTGGTCGGCGGGCCGGGCGTCGGTGTCGAGGTCGGTAGTGGCGTTGCCGTAACGATGATAACCACCACCGTTTGCACACCGGTGACGCCTTCGGGTGGCACAGGCACGAAGATCGGCCCCTCGCCGCCCGGCACCCACACCTGGGCGGTGGGTGCAAGCATAGGGGTAGCGCCTGGAAAGCGCGTAGCATCCAGCGTGGGGGGGGCAATCCGTACTGCATTCACCGCCGGTGTCCATGTGGGCCGCGGCGTACGCGTCGGTGTCGCCAGTGGACCAGTGGGCCGGAGTGTTAGCTGTGAGACCGCACAACCCAAGGCGCTTACCATGAGAAGCAGAATTGCACCCAAGAGCACCACCCAGGTGCGCTTGCGCATTGAATCTTACCTCGTAAAGAAAGTTTGCTTGCCTGGCACAGGCCGGTGCACAGCCTGCCGCTTACGTGAACAAGAGTATAGCACAGGATATCAGAAGACAGCAATCGGGCAACCTCTGCGATTGAAGTTGCATTTGATGCAATGAGTATGATTCAGATCAGTGACTTATTATTGTATTTGATGCATAATGTTGGTGATTTCACGAACACATCGTGCCCCGCGTAGGTGCTTGGATGACTGACCTTCTAACGACCAAACAGGTACAGGCGCTTCTTCACGTAGATCGAACCACTATCTATCGGATGGTGGAAGGCGGTCAGTTGCCTGCCATTCGCGTCGGCAAGCAGTGGCGCTTTGCCAGGGACGAGGTAGAGCGGTGGCTTCAGACGAGCCGCACGCAGGCCCTGCGCCCGTCCACAGCTTTACCGGCGGCCAGCCCCGGCCGCAGTTTGGATGCGCGTATCGATCATGATCTGCGCACGTTATTGCCCTTGGCGTGTGTTCAATTGATCCAGGACACCTTTGCGGAAATGTTAGGCGTCATGGTGCTGATTACCGATATGCGCGGCCAACCCATTACCCAGGTCAGCAATCCCTGCGGCTTTTTTGGGGCGCTGGTCGCGAAGAATCCCCGCATACTTGAGCACTGCGTGCGCACCTGGCACTACCTTGCTGGCGATCCGGCACTGGCGCCCAGGTTTTCGACCAGTGAGTTGGATCTGTTGTGCGCGCGGGGTGTGATCCGTGTGGGGACCGAGTTGAAGGGGATGGTGGTGTTGGGCGGTATTGCGCCAGAAGCCTGGCCCCCCAGCGCTGAGCGCGTCTCAGCCATGGCCCAGGCGCTGGATGTAGACCCTGCTTATGTGCAGGCTAATATCGATGCGGTCTATCGGCTAGACGGAGCAGCCCAAGGCCTGGCCTTGAGATTCGTGCAGCGTATCGCTGATATCATCTCACACGTTATCGAAGATCGCACCCAGGTAGCGAGCAATTCAGCCTCAAGCTGAAGGCTCGCCTATCCCGGACTGGTAACGCACGCTCTTCTCTAGAATCAATGGGAGGTTTCTGAGTATGAAGAAGCTGTTGGTCCTCGGCGCCGGCACAGCCGGTACCATGGTCGTCAATCGCCTATGCCGGATGCTGGATTGCGAGGACTGGGAGGTCAAGATCGTTGACCCGCACGAGACGCATTACTATCAGCCCGGCTTTCTGTTCATCCCCTTCGGGATGTACGGCAAGAACGATGTCGTGAAGCCCAAACGCGACTTCATCCCATCGCGGATCGAGATGATCAAAGCGGAAGCTGATGTCATTGAGCCGGACCAGAACCGCGTCAAACTGACGAACGGCCGCACCCTCAATTACGATTTCCTGGTGATCGCCACCGGCGCGCAGACCCGACCCGATGAGACGCCGGGGTTGCATGAGCATGAGTGGTACAAGTCCATTTATGACTTCTACACCGTCGAGGGCGCCATGGCGCTGGCCAAGCATCTGCGTAACTGGCAGGGCGGTCGCATGGTAGTCAACGTGGTGGAAAACCCCATCAAATGCCCGGTCGCGCCACTGGAGTTCCTGATGCTGGCCGATTGGTTCTTCCATGAGCAGGGTATCCGCGACCGCGTAGAGCTGATCTACGCTACCCCGCTGTCAGCCGCGTTTACCAAACCGATCGCGGCCAAGCACTTGGGTGACATTCTGGAACGGAAGAACATCCAGGTCATCCCCGACTTCATGGTCGAGCACGTGGATCCGGACGCGAAAAAGTTGGTGCACTACGACGAGAGCGAGATCGAATACGACCTGCTGGTGACCGTCCCGCTGAACAAGGGCGATGAACTGTTGGCTCGTTCTGAGATGGGCGACGAGCTGAACTTTGTGCCGGTGGATCCGCACACCTTCCTGTCGCCCAAGTGGCCTAACATCTTCGTCTTGGGCGACGCGGCGGCCGTACCCACTTCTAAGGCCGGCTCGGTGGCCCATTTTGCGGTGGACACGTTCGCCGAGAACTTCCTGCGCCACGTGGATGGCCTGGAGATGCATCCGACCTTCGACGGCCATGCCAACTGCTTCATTGAGTCCGGCTTCGGCAAGGGGTTACTGATTGACTTCAACTACGACGTGGAACCGCTGCCAGGGAAATATCCCTTGCCTGGGGTCGGTCCCTTCTCCCTGTTGCAGGAATCGGAGATGAACCACTGGGGCAAGATGATGTTCCGCTGGATGTACTGGAACATCCTGCTGAAGGGCCAGGAGTTGCCGCTGCCGGCGCGCATGAGCATGTATGGCAAGTGGCGGCAGTAAGGAGGGGCGTCATGGACCAATCTCTGGTCGCACTGAACGAGAAACTTGACGCCCTCACGCAGCAGGTGGCGTATCTGACTGAGCAGGCGCAGCGCGCCGAGCGTGAACGCCAGGAGCGCGCGGAACTGATGCACGATCTGACGCCGATCGTCAACGACGGCTTTCGGTTGGCCGTGGAGCAGTTGGAGGAAGTGCAGGAGTACGTTGACCTGGGTGACCTGCTGCGCATCCTGAAGCGTCTGCTGCGCAACGGCCGCAACATCGAAACGATGCTCGACCAGCTTGAGAGCCTGATGGACCTGGCGCAGACGGTGGGGCCGCTCTCCAACCAGGCGTTCGAAACCGTCACCGATCTGCTGCAGCAGGCCGAGCACAAGGGTTACTTCGCCTTTGCCAAAGGCGGCTTGAAGATCGCTGACAACATCGTCACTTCGTTCACCGAAGAGGATGTGCTGCGCCTGGGCGACAATGTCGTCTTGATCCTGAACACCGTCAAGGACATGACCCAGCCCGAAATCCTGGGCCTGGTGCGCGGCATCGTCTCCGATGTCGAGGTCGAGGTCGCGAAGCCGGTGGCCAACATTTCACTGTTGGCGCTGCTGGGCCAGATGCGTGATCCGCAGGTGCGCCGCGGCCTGGCGCTGACCCTGCGCATCCTCAGCGTCATCGGTGCGCGGGCAGTGACACGGTGACGGGGTGACGCGGTGCCTTTTCCTTGTCTACTTGTCTACCAATCTACCAATTTACCAACCTACCAATCATCAGGAGTAAAACCATGGCAACCCGAGTAATCGCAGGCAAGACCGTATCGGTCAATGACGAAGGCTTCTTGACCAACCCGGCCGAGTGGACCAAAGAGATCGCGGCCGAGATCGCCGTGGAAGAAGGCGTGGCGGCGCTGACCGACGCGCATTGGAAGGTGATTGACTTCTGCCGGGCCACCGCGGCCAGCCTGGGTGGCAAGTCCCCCACGCTGCGCCAGATCACCACCGGGACCGGCGTCTCCACCAAGGAGTTGTTCGCCCTGTTCCCCAAGGGGCCGGCGAAGAAGGTGGCGCACATCGCAGGGCTGGGAAAACCGGAAGGGTGTGTGTGAGATGGCTGAAGAAACTCGAAAAGTCGCGTTTATCTGCTCCAAAGGCGACCTGGATATGGCCTATCCGGCCCTGGTGATGGGCTGGGCGGCGCTGGGCAACGGCATTGACGTCACCATTTTCTTCACCTTCTGGGGCATGGATATGATCACCAAGACGCGGCACTGGCGGCTTGAGCTGGCCCCGGTGGGCAACACCAGCCTGAAGATGAAAATGATGGGGCTGCCGACCGGCAACCTGGGTATTCCGAACATCTTGAGCATCCTCCCAGGCATGACCAGGTTCACCACGTGGTTCATGAAGAAGAAGATCGCCGAGGTCGGTGCGCCGCCGGTGGACGAATACCTCCAGATGTTGGTGGACGGTGGCGCCAAGCTTTACGCCTGCAAGATGTCAGTGGACATGATGGGGCTGAAAAAGGAAGACTTCGTGGACGGCGTTATTGACATCGTCACCGCCTCCGATTTCTTGGACATGACCGAAGGCGCGCAGGTCATCTTTATCTGAGCAGTCACCCTCATTGGGCTTGCATGATGGAATCGAGGCTTTAGCCGGTCTGACCGCCTGACACCTGCGCTTGCGCCGAAGCGCAGCGCAGGTGCAAGTGAGGCTCGATTCCATTTGTGTTTTCCTCGTTTTTTCTGCGGTTCATAGCGATTCTTGGCAAATGCGCGGCTGTGGTACAATGGCGGCTTGGGCCGACCGGCCTGCGTAACACACGCCAGGAGCATGAGCAATGTTCGATAAAATCGAAATGGCGCCTCCCGATCCCATCCTGGGCCTGGAAGAGGCGTTCAAGCGCGATCCCAACCCCGCCAAGATCAACCTGGGCGCGGGGGTCTACAAAGACGAGACCGGCAACACCCCGATCTTCCGCGCCGTCAAGCACGCCGAGGAACGCATCCTGCGGGGTGAGATCAGCAAGAGCTACCTGGGGATCGCCGGCGCGCCGGAATATGCTACTGCCGTGCAGCAGTTATTGTTCGGCGCGAACCATCCTATCCTCCAGGCGCGGCGGACCGTGACGGTGCACGCTCCCGGCGGCACCGGTGCGCTGCGCGTGGCGGCCGATTTCATCAAACGGGTCAACCCGGCCGCGCGCGTCTGGATCAGCCAGCCGACCTGGCCCAACCATCCGGGTGTGATGCGCGCGGCAGGCTTGGAGGTTGCGTTCTACCCCTATTTCGACGCGGCCGGCAATTGCATCGCGTTCGACGCCATGCTGGGCGCCTTGGCGCAGGCCTCGGCCGGCGACGTGGTGGTGCTGCACGGCAGTTGCCACAACCCCACCGGCGCGGATCCAACGTCGGAGCAGTGGGCGGCCATTGCCGACCTGCTGGCCGAGCGGGGTGCGCTGCCACTGGTGGATTTTGCCTACCAGGGCTTTGCCCATGGCCTCGCTGAGGACGTGACCGGGGTTTTGACGCTGTGCGACCGGGTGGATGAAGTGCTGATCGCCAGCTCCTACTCCAAGAACTTCGGGCTGTACAACGAGCGCGTCGGCGCGTTGACGCTTGTTGCGCGCACGGCCGCGGCCGCCGAAGCCGCGCTGAGCCAGATCAAGACCATCATCCGGGTGCTCTACTCCAACCCGCCCGCGCACGGGGCCAAGATCGTCACCACCATCCTGAGCTCACCGGAGCTGCGGGCCGAGTGGGAGGCCGAACTGACCGCCACGCGCGGCCGCATCCGCGAGATGCGTCACCGGTTCGTGGCCGAGCTGGCCGCGCTGGGCGTGGCGCGCGACTTCTCGTTCATCGAACAGCAAAACGGCATGTTCTCCTTTACTGGGTTGACCGTCGAGCAGGTCCGCCGGTTGCGGGAGGAACACGCCGTCTATATCGTGGATTCGGGCCGCATCAACGTGGCCGGATTGACGTCCAGCAATCTGGCGGCCGTGTGCCAGGCGATTGCGGCGGTGATGTAAGGTGAGCTGATTGGAATCGAGGCTTCAGCCGGTTCCTCACGTTCACCGACGGACGGGCTAAAGCCTCGATTCCGGGCTATTCTAGATCCGCAGCACCGCCCCTTCGCTCCCCGAAGTCACCATCGCCGCGTAGCGCTTGAGCCAGCCGGTAAGTTCGCGCCGGACTGGCTGCCACTCCGTCTTGCGCCGGGCCAACTCCTCATCCGATAGCTCTACGTTCAGCGTCCGCCCAGGCACGTCGATGCTGATCATGTCGCCATCCTGCACCAGGCCGATGGGACCGCCGGCCGCGGCTTCGGGCGACACGTGGCCGATGCTGGACCCGCGCGTGGCGCCGGAGAAGCGGCCGTCGGTGATCAGCGCCACGGAGCTGCCCAGCCCCATGCCCATGATGTTGGACGTGGGCGCCAGCATCTCCTGCATCCCCGGCCCCCCCTTCGGCCCTTCGTAGCGGATCACCACCACATCGCCAGGTTTGACCTGGCCGCCGAGGATGCCCGCGTTGGCCTCGTCGTGCGAGTCGAACACCACGGCCGGGCCGCGATGGCGCAGCATCTCCGGCAGCACGCCCGCGGTCTTGATCACCGCGCCGTCAGGCGCCAGGTTGCCGAAGAGCACTGCCAGCCCGCCCCGCTCGCTGTACGGGTTGCTCAGGGGGCGGATGCACGCCGGATCCTGGCTTTCGGCCCCCGCCACGTTCTCGCGCAGCGTCTTGCCGGTGACGGTGAGGGTGTCCTCGTGCAGGATGCCGGGCCGCTTGAACAGCTCCCACAGGATGGCCGAGATGCCGCCGGCCCGGTCCACGTCCTCGATGTGGTAGTGCGACGAGGGTGAGACCTTGCAGATGTTGGGCACGCGTTCGGCCACTTCGTTCAGGCGGGCGATGGGGTAGTCCACGCCGGCCTCGCGGGCCAGGGCCAGGGTGTGCAGCACCGTGTTGGTCGAGCCGCCCATGGCCATGTCCAGCGCGAACGCGTTGTCAATGGCCTCCGGCGTGACGATGTCTCGCGGCCGCAGGTCGAGGTCAATCAAGCGCATGATCTGCGCGCCGGCCTGGCGCGCCAGTTCCTCGCGGCGGGGATTCATCCTGAGTGGCGCCGAAGGATCTACGGCGAGAATCGTCCCATTGCCCGGCAGGGCCATGCCCAGCGCCTCGCACAGGCAGTTCATCGAGTTGGCGGTGAACATGCCGGAGCACGAGCCGCACGTCGGGCAGGCCACCTCCTCCAGCTCGGTCAGCTCTTCCACCGTGATCTTGCCGCCCCGATACGCGCCCACCCCCTCGAACACGCTGGACAGGTCCACCACGCGGCCGGATGAGGTCACGCCGGCCTTCATCGGCCCGCCGCTGACGAAGATGGTGGGCACGTTGAGGCGCATGGCGGCCATCAACATGCCGGGGATGATCTTGTCGCAGTTGGTGATGCAGA
>CAZKEF010000019.1:0-107830 GCA_964551735.1 uncultured Anaerolineales bacterium | reverse complement strand
CATAGCTGTGCCATCTCCGGCGCACGCTGCAACTTAAGATTAGCCAACGGTATCCATACGGGAGGGAAGAAAGCGTGGGGAGACCAACTTGCGGAGTTGCGCCAGGATGCTCAGCCCGCCGTAATCCAGGTCGGCCCAGACCTGAAGCGGGATGCTGTCCGGGAGCGTCCCGATCAACCGTGCCAGCAGATGGCGCACCGCCGGCGCGGGGTTGCCCCATAGGCAGAGTGCGGCCAGCCTGTCGCCTTCGTGGCGGATCAATTCATAGAAAGACGCCAGGTTTTCCACACAGACGACGCGCTCAGTCTGACTGGCCGCCAGGGACACGTGGTGCACCCGGCCGGCCATAACTGCGGGTACGCCGACGGCCGGATAGAAGCCGTCCAGCGTCATAACTTGTCCCCCTGCGCCGACCAGCCGCCAGGGACCGTACAGGAGGACCTGCGTCGGGTTGGCGGTTAGCCCCAGTTCTCGCAGCGCCTCCTCCGGCGTCAGATCGCCCCATCCGGGGCCGTGCCGTCGCGCCAGGGTTGCCAACGCAGCCTTCAACGGCTCGAACGCCTTGCTGTCGTTGAATGTGCGGACGCTAAAGACGCGATAGGGGGTCTCCTCACGGATGGTGTCCAGCGCCACCAGCGCGGCCAGCAGATCGCCGTTGAAACTGGGGTCAGCCAGCGTGAACGGGGCAGGGGACTTGCCGGCGCGGAGCTGGGCCAGGGTGTGATCCACAGCCAGCCGCCGCCAATCAGCCCCGGCAAACCGAAAACGTTCGCCCAGAAGCAGGTCGCGCAGCGCGGCGGCCTGCGCGGCCACGGGCGCGCGGCCCAGCCAGGGGAAAAGCTCGGTGGCGCGTTCCGGGAGCAGGGTCACGATGTCTAGCAGGTGCCCCGTTTCGCCTGGCAGCCACACCAGGCGCACGAAGCCGCGCTCCACCAGCGCCTGGAGCTGCTCGTTGGCCGTCTGCCGCGGGGCCGGGTCGAGCTGGCTGACGTAGCCGGGCAGGTCAAGCTCGTCCAGGCGGACGTGTATGGCGCGGGTGAAGGGCCGTGTCGGGTCGTGCCGCTCGTAGATATCCAGCAGCGCGTTCAGGATAGCCGCGACGTCAGGCGTGGGCACGAATGGTAGAGATGTCATGACAATGAATCAGCGAATGAACGAATCGGCGAATGACGCATCTCGCAGGAAATATCACGGAACACGCATCACGTAACACGCACCACGTTCCACGTCTCACGCCTCCACCTCCCGCCTGTCAATCTCCAGCACGAACGAGTGATTCTCTTGCCGAACAACGGTGCGGACGCTGTCCACGTGAGGCAGGAGGCCGCCGGCTTTGTCGGGCGGGGTCGCGAGCAGCACTTGCAGGCCGGTTTCCACCATGAACTTGAGCGCGCTGGCGGTGCGCGCGGTGTCCATCTTGCCGAATGCTTCGTCGAAGAGCGCCAGGCGGATGGTGTCGGACGGCCGTGCCTGGTTGAGGCGGTAGGCCTGGGCGAAGCTGGCCGCCATCGCCACGTAGAAGGGGGTAGTGGTCTCGCCGCCCGACTTTTTGGCGCTGATCTGGCTGTGCAGCGCGCGGTCACCGTTGGGATAGTGGATGCGGATGTCGTAGGCCAGGTAGTTGCGGTAGTCCTGCAGGCGGCGCAGCTCCTCCACCCGTTCGTCGTCCGCGCCGATCGTCAGCCGCTCGAAGAGCAAGTCCCAGCCTTCCTGGTGCGCGCGGCGGAAGTCGGAGTCGAAGAGGGACGCGCCGAGCACCGCGCGGCTGTCCATCACCATATCGTAGACGCGGCGCAGGTCGGCCGCAGGCGTGGTGATAAATTCGTAGCGCTCGCCGCCGAAGCGGAGCTTGCTCAGCGTGGTGTTCAGGTGGTCGATCTGGCTGCGGGCGTCTTCGATCTGCTCGCGCAGCCGGTGGATGAAGTTCTCCACCAGCTCCTGTTCGGCCAGGCCGCGCTGGCGAGCCACCTGCGCTTCATAATCCGGGAGTTCCGACTCGACGTAACGTTGGCGCTCGACGGCGTAGCGGCCCGCGTCCTCGTCGCTGTCGTAGCCGAAATCGTAACGCAGGCTGTAGGCCTGTTTGGCCTCTCGTAACCGGTCGCGATTGTTGCTTTCGGCCGTGGTATAGCTGGTCTCAGCGCGCTCAGCGTTTTCCAGCACCGTTTCCAATGCCTGGCGCTCCCGGCGGCGGGTGTACTCCTTGCCGGCCTCTTCGACCAGCTCCTCCGCGCCTTCCAGAAGGAGGAAGCCGCGGGCAGCCTCGAGCGCGTCCGCACCTTTCCGCTCCAGATCGGGGATGATGTCGTGGTCGAGGCCGTACACCCGCTGCTGCAAAGTGCCGATGTCCCGATCGGCCTGCGACAGGCGACCCTGGACGTCGGCGGCGGCCGCACGGGCGCGCTGTGCCTCGGCTTGCAGCGCGGCGAATTGGCGCAGGCCGTCGTGGACCCGGCCACCGGCCAGGCCGCGCCCGCGTATCTGACGGATGATGGCGCAGTAAACTGGCTGCCCGCAGCTGCCTACGACCCCTTGCTGGATGCGATCGTGGCGACCGCCATCAAGAGTGTATCGCAAGCTTCCAGCTTGCACGCATCGCAAGCCGGAGGCTTGCAGCACAGCCCGGTTCCTGATCTGCCCATCGCCGCCGCGGCCGTGGCCGCGCTGCCCGATTTCGTCCTGGTGGATGCGTCCGTGACCGGTGGCCCCGCGACCGGCGATCGGCTGCGGCTGACCGCCCACATCGCCAACGCCGGCGCGGCCTGGCCCGGCTCGGCCGAGCAGCCGCTGGAGGTGGCGGCCGCGTGGGACGGCCCGCCGGGCATCGGCGCCCCCGCCGGGCGGATCGGCCTCACCGGCCTGGGGCCGGCGCCCTTCGTCACCGTCACCCTCGACTTGACGCCGCCGCCGGCCGGGCTGGACACGGCGCACGACCTGCACGTGACGGTCAACCCCGGCTTCCCCATCGCCGAGGCGGACGCTACCAACAACAGCCGGACCCTCACCGCCGGCGGCATCGCTGCGCCCCTGGGCCTGTGGGCGCAGGTGGCGCCGGGCAGCGCGCTGGTGTTCCTGGCTTGGGATGCGGTGGCCGATCGACGGGTGGCGGGTTATCGCGTCTACCGCTCGGAGGGCGGCGCCGCGTGGCAACCGGTCGGGGGCAGCTTCGCGCCAGGCTACGTGGACCTGACCGCGGGCGCGCTGGGCGCGTATCGCTACGCGGTGGCGGCCTACAGCGCGGAGGGGGGCGAGTCGCCGCTCAGCGCTCCGATCGGCGTGGGCGGCCGGGCATTGCGCGTGTATTTGCCGCTGCTGACGCGCGGCGCAGGGGATGGGTAGGCCGTTGATCCGGCGCGGAAGCTGGGCCTGCCGACAAAATCGTCAGAGGCCGGGCTTCTCCCTGGGATCATCCCTGCTCTTGCTGGCATGAGACAAACATCATAGAAATACAAGAAATATCGTGGTAATCTCCTCCCGTAATTCTCCATCACACACTTGGGAAGGATGGCATGAGCGAGATTATCAACAACCGCCAGCAGCGCGTCGAGATCATGAAGAGCTTGATCCGTCGCCTGCACAGCGGCGCGGCCGAGGAGCAGGTCAAGGCCCAACTGGGCGCTCTGCTTGACGAAGCGGATTACAGCGATGTCTTCCTGATGGAGGTGCAGCTCATCCAGGAGGGCATCCCGCAGGAGAACATCCAGCAGCTCTGCGACACGCATACGCGGGTGCTGAAGCAGCATTTGGACTTGCAGGAGACCCCGGAGACCATCCCCGGCCATCCGGTGCACACCTTCGTGCAAGAGAACAAGGAACTCACGCGCACGACGGGTCAGATCCGGGTGCTGCTGGGCCGCCTGGAGAAGCTGGCGGACGATGCGGATGCCACCGCGCTCATGCGTGAAATTCAGCAGCAGTTGAACAGCCTGATGGACGCCGACAAGCACTACCGGCGCAAGGAGTACCTGCTCTTCCCCTACTTCGAGAAGGCCAACCTGCCCGGCCCGCCCGCGGTGATGTGGGGCAAACACGACGAGGTGCGCCAGCTTCTGCGCCTGACCATTGAGGGCTTGCAGCAGGTGGCGGCGCTGGACGCCGCGGAGGCCCGCTCTTTCGGCCTTTTCTCGGTAGCCCCGGCCGTTGACGCCGTGGATGAGATGGTCTATAAAGAGGAGAAGATCCTCTTCCCGACCGCGCTCAACCTGCTGACCGAGCAGGATTGGTACCAGATTTACCTCCAGAGCGACGAGTACGGCTACTGCCTGTACGTGCCGGAGTTCGTGTGGCAGCCCGCGGGCGGGGTGGCGGCAGAGGCCGGCAGACCCGCCGCGCACGACGGCCGCGTCCAGATGCCGACCGGCAGCTTCACGCTGGCCGAGCTGATCGGCGTCTTCTCGACCCTGCCGTTCGATCTGACGTTCGTCGACGCGGACGACACCGTGCGCTATTTCACCCCCGGCAAAGAGCGCATCTTCGACCGCTCGCGCGCCATCCTGGGCCGCAAGGTGCAATATTGCCATCCGCCGAAGAGCGTCCACATCGTGAATCAGATCGTGCGCGACTTCCGAGCGGGCAAGCAGGAGCAGGCGCGGTTTTGGATCAACCTGGGCGGCCGGCTGATCTACATCTGCTACTACGCGGTGCGTGATGGGGCAGGCGCCTACCTGGGCACGCTGGAAGTGACGCAAGACCTGACCGAGGTGCGCTCGCTGACGGGCGAGCGGCGCCTGCTGAGCTACGATGGCGACGCGCAGGATTGACGGAGGGCCGAACATGGAGATCACGAGCCGCAGCAAACTGATGGATGTGTTGAAGGCCTATCCCCAACTGGAAGAGCAGATCATCGCCGTGGCGCCGCCCTTCAAGAACCTGGGCAACCCCATCCTGCGCCGCACCGTGGCGCAGCTTGCCACCCTCGAGCAGGTGGCCCAGATCGGCGGGATGGACTCAGCCGAGTTGGTGCGCATCTTGCGCCGCGCGGCCGGCCTGGAGGAGCTGCCGGCCGGCCTGGCCCAGGCCTTTGTGCCGCCCCCGCGCGCGGCCGATGACCCGGACTGGATCGAAGGCGCGCCCGCGCACGTGCTGGACGGGGTCGCGCTGCTGCGGGATAGCATCGTGCCCGTACAACGGGCCAACGAGCTGCTGGCGGGGCTGCCGGCCGGCGCGTTCATCCTGCTCACCACGGACTTCAAGCCCGCGCCGATCATCGAGGCGATGGAAAAGGCCGGCCGCAGGGTGTATCACAAGACCCTGCGCGATGAGGCCAACCTGCATTTGACCTACATCGGGTGAGTGACGATGGCAGATGTCCCGTTCCACGCCGTCACCGGTGCGTTCGGCTACTCCGGCAAATACATCGCCCGCCGCCTGCTGGCCGCGGGGCGGGCGGTAGTCACCCTGACGAACTCGACCGACCGCGCCAATGAGTTCGGCGGCCGGTGATCGGCGTACCGCCGAATGTAGGCTACTGGGCCGGCCGGCTGGTGGGCAGCCTGATGGGAGACGTGACCATCACACGCGAGGAGATCGCCGGGCTGATGGCGGGGCTGCTCTACGTGGACGCGGCGGCCGGCGGTGCGACGAAACTCACCGACTGGATCGCTGCCCATGCCGAGACCCTGGGCCGGCGCTACACCAGCGAGCTGGCGCGGCGCGTGGATCGGATAGGGGCATATCGGAGCAATTGAGGCGCTGTCACGGCCGAGTACGCCGGCTCGGGGAACGCGCTGGATGGGCTGCGGCGGCGCATGTGTCTCTGCCACCGGTCGATGGAGCGGCAGCACGGCTGACGGAGCGGCCACGATGTAGCGTGCTTTGGTGACAAAAGTCGAAGACAGGCGCGGTGCTAACGGTATAATGATGCTGGATGTGAGGGGCGATGGAAGGCGATGCGATGGTGGCGATTCGAGAGCGATTGCAGGCGCTCGGAGACCGGCCAGAAATGGACCGAGCCGTCCGCGCTGCACGGGTGCAGGCCGGCATTGCAGCCTATGAGAACGCTCGGCTCGGTGGCCTGTGCTATGCAGGCGCGTGGGAGTGCGCGCTGGAGGTCATGTATAGCTTTGGCGGCCCGGCCGGCGCATGATTAACCAAGTGCAAACCCTCCATTCCAACACTACAAACGGAGAAGCATAGATGACAATTCAGCCTCTGCAGGAATTCAGCGCAACAAGAACCGTCGGCGAATGGGTGGCGGCCGATTTCCGCCTGGCGAGCGTGTTTGCCAGGCACGGCATTGACTTCTGCTGCGGCGGCGGCAAGCCGGTGGATCAAGCCTGCGCCGAGCAGGGGGTCAGCCTGGAAATGCTGCTGCGCGAGGCGCAGGACGCGCGCATGGTGTCGGGCATCGGGGAGCAGTACAACCAGTGGTCGGTGGACTTTCTGGCCGACTACATCGCCAATCAGTTCCACCCCTACACGCGGGAGATGCTGGGTCAGATCGGCCAGTACGCCGACGCCGTCGCTAATGCGCACGGCGCGACACACCCGGAGACGGTGACGATCGCGGCGTTGTGGCGGCCGTTGCGCGCGGCGATGACCGCTCACCTACGCGATGAAGAAGAGCGATTGTTCCCTTACATCAAGCAGTTGGCGCAGCGGCAGGCGGTAGGCGGCTCGCTCTCGTCGCCCGCCTTTGGCTCGGCGCAGGCGCTCATCGCGCAGATGGGCGCTGAACACGAAGAAGTCGGCGATACGTTGGGCGAGTTGGCGCGCCTGAGCGGCGGCTATGCCGTGCCGCCCGATGGCTGCAATACCTACCGCGCGCTGTACGGCTTCCTGGGCGAGTTCGAGACGACCACAAAAAAGCATATCCACCTGGAAAACAACATCCTCTTCCCCAAAGCGATCCGGCTGGAGCAACAGGCCGGGGTTTGAGGCCGTTGATCGGCCGCCGCGCTGGCAGGGGCATGGCCACAATCCGCCTACGGCTGATGCGGGCGGATGATGGCCTCGCCGCGCCGGACTACGCCAGCGCCGTCGCCCGGTATATCGCTGAGGCGCGCGCCCTGGCGGACAGGCTGCTGAACCAGTGTGCCGAGACAGGCCGGCATTATCTGTTCGTGGAGGTGGATTACCAGGAGGGCGCCCTGGATCTGGCCTTGCAGGGAAGCAACGCGCGCGGCGTGTTGACCATCTTCCGGAACGACGCGCCGGTTCCTGGCTCGACGGTGTCCGTCAGCTTCCCGGACCAGAGGCTGGAGCAGTGAACGGGCCTGTGAAGCCAGGGCCTTTGCCCATGCCGTGATCGGGGTGATTTTGGAGGCGTAGCGGATGCGCGACAGCCGGACATGAAGGGACCGCCTGCAACCCTGGCCCTGCTGGGCCGCGGCGTCCTATTGGGCGCGGCGGCGGGCGGCATCCTGGCCAGCATCTACGCCGCGCTGGCTCCGCGCGCCTTCGGCGCGCTGCTGGCGCTGACCAACAGCGCGAACGGCCGCGCCGGCGATGCGCTGATCGGCGCGGCCGTCTTCGGCATCTGCTCCGGGCCGTTCGGTTTCGTGTTGGGCATCCTGCCGGGCGTGCTCCTGGGCGCGGGGAGCGGCCTGCTGATCGCGCTGCTGGTCGCGCCCTTCCGCCGGGACCTCCCGCGCTGGGCCGCGGCGCTGATCGGCCTGCTGGTGGCGGCCGCCATTGCGGTCGCCGGCAATCTGCTACTGGGGCCGGACATGATCGAGCCGCACCGACCTGCACCGGGCCGCTACCTCCCCTACGTGTTCTGGATCGTCGGGCCGAGCCTGCTGGTGCTGATCGGCCTGCCGTGGGTGGGCTGGATGCTGCGGGCGGATCTCAGCCGGTGGCTGCCGCGGCGCTCGGCGGCGGGCGCGGCACGGGGCGGCTGACCACACGTCTGCTACGCGTCCACCTGGGCGATCACGTGCAGCTGCGCGCGATCCAGAATCCGGATCTGCCGGCGTTCGACGCGGATCAGCCCGGCTGTGGCGAACTTCCGCAGCGCGCGGTTGACAATGTCCGGCACGGTGCCGAGGCGCGCCGCCATCTCGGCTTGCGTGGCCCAGCGCCGGCGCTGAATCAGCTCACCTTCCGCCTGCGCCAGGATCAGCCGCGCCAGGCGCGCTTCCACCGGGCGCAGCGACAGATCCTCCACCATGCGCACCAGGTGCATCACGCGGCCCGCCAGGTCTTGCACCAGGTGACGCGCCAGCGCGGGATGTTCATCCACCAGGCGCAACAGCAGCTGGCGCCGGACGATCCAGACCTGGGCGGTTTCCAGCGCGATCACGGTGGCCTGGTTCGGGGCATCGGTGAAGACGCTGATCGCGTTGAAGGCGTCGCCGGGGCCAAGCGTTTGCAGCACCTGCTCGCGGCCATCCAGCCCGATCTTGATGGCCTTCAGCCAGCCGCTCTCGACAGCATACAGCCCCGCGCATGGCTCGCCTTCGAGCAGGACCACCTGCCCCGCGTCGACCACGCGGCGAATCGCTGCCTGGGCGACGGCTGCCTGGTCAGCCGCGTCCAAGTCGGCAAAGTAGGATACGGCCCGGAATAATCCCGCGGCGTTCTGCTGAGCCGTGTCTGTGTGCATACCGTCTCATCCCTCCAGCGCTTTCCTGGTCGCGATTATACACCCACTTGCGGGATTTCCGACTTAAGTCGTTATCCGATCAACGGGACGCGCTTATACTGCTGGCAGCAGTTTGAGTTCCAAGAAAGGAGACCGAGCACATGCGAATCACCTTGTACAAAGTTGCCGCGATCCTGGCCTGGCTCATCGGCGGCATGGCGATCTTTGCCGGCGGGCGCACCCTGCTGGGCCGCGATCCGGGCTACCACGTGATCAATTGGCTGCTGCTCTACAACTACACGGTCGGCATTCTGACCTTCTTCGGCGCGGCCATCCTCATCTGGATCGGCCACAGGTTGGCCCTGCCCCTCGCCGGCGCGACGTTCGGCCTGCACGCCCTGGTCATGCTGATCCTCCAGGCGGTCTACCGCGGAGTCGTCGCGCCGGACAGCATCGCGGCGATGACAGTGCGCCTGATCGTTTGGGCCATCATCCTGGCCTTGCTGTTGGTGCAGGCACGCAAGCACGCAGCCCCGGCCTGACCTCCTGCCTGCTGGATGGGTCGGGGTTTTGCAGGAGGCTTGATATGCGACCAGACACGAGCATCTCAGATGAAAGCCTGCGCGCAGCCACCCTGGCCGTCCTGACGGCTGACGGCCGCACCGCCCATGCTGATCTGCGCGTGGGTGTGCTGAACGGCATCGTCCACCTGGCCGGCGCGGCCGACGCCCTGGCTGAGCGCGCGGCAGCGGAAGCGCTGGCCGGGCAGATACCGGGCGTGCGCGGGGTGGTGAACCGGATTGCAGCGCCGGGCGCTCCCAGCCCGGCGCGCGAAATCAGCCTGGACTTGAAGACCAGGAAACAACTCACCTGAAGAGAGGTATTCATCCATGACAAAGTTCTTGAGCAAGTGGTTGCGCAAGTTTCACCGCTGGATCGCGGTGCCGACCGCGCTAGCGATCCCGGCGGCCGTGATCATCAAACTGTTCGGCGATCCGCAGCTCGTCGCCGCCTGGGAAAGGCTGGATAAAATCCCATCCGTCCTGATGTTGATCATGGCGATCAGCGGGGCGTACTTGCTGCTGCTGCCCTACATCGTTAGGGCGCAGCGCAAGAAGAAGGTGGAGGCCACTTCGAAGATAAGTTAGCCACTCGCCGGCAGTGGAAACTGCGCCTACCTGCCGGCCGAACGTCGTCCCGCATCCGCTCGTGAGATGGGTTCAAACAGATGCCATCCGCCGACTTGCAGATTCACCTGCTCGGATCCTTCCGCCTGAGCTTCCACGGGGAAGCTGTTCCAGGCTTCGATCACGCGCGCCTGCAGGAGCTGCTGGCCTACCTCCTCCTCCACCGGCAGCATCCAATCGCCCGCCAGCAGCTTGCCTTTCTCTTCTGGCCCGATTCCACCGAGGAGCAGGCTCGCACCAATCTCCGCAACCTGTGGCACCGGCTGCGGCGGGCCCTGCCGGACGCGGAGCGTTTCCTCACCTCCGATGAGCTGACGGTGCAGTGGCGGACCGACGCGCCCTGCCGGCTGGACGTGGCCGAGTTTGAGGCGAGCCTGGCGCAAGCCCGGCCGGCGGCCGGCCCCGACGCTGAGGCGCAACACCTGGAGCAGGCCATCGTGCGCTACGGCGGCGAGCTGCTGCCCGGCTGCTATAGCGATTGGCTGCTGGCCGAGCGCGATCGGCTGGCCCAGGCCTATGCCGCCGCGCTGGAGCGCCTGGCAACCCTGTACGAGGCGCAGCGGGATTATCCGCGGGCCATCGGCCAGACCCAGGCGCTGCTGCGGCACGACCCGCTGCACGAGCCGGCCTACGCGCAACTGATGCGCCTCCACGCGCTGGACGACGACCGCGCGGCCGCGCTGCACACTTATCACACCTGCGTCACCGTGCTGCGCCGCGAGCTGGACGTGGCGCCGGGGCCGGCGACGTGCGAGCTCTACGAGCGGCTGCTGAACGCCAGCACCCAGCCCAGCGCGCCCCCGCCCGCAGCCGCCATCCCCTTGATCGGCCGCGCGGCCGAGTGGGCGCAGCTCCAACGGCTGTGGCGCGACGCGCGTGGCCGGCCGGGCCTGGCGCTGATCACCGGCGAGGCGGGCATCGGCAAGACGCGGCTGGCCGAGGCGCTGGCCGAATGGGTGGGCCGGCAGGGGCTCCCGGCGCTGGCCGCCCGCTGCTACGCGGCCGGCGGCCAGTTGGCCTACGCGCCCATCGCGGCATGGCTGCGCAGCGGGCCGCGTCCGCCGCTGGCCGCGCCCTGGCGGCGCGAGCTGGCGCGGCTGCTGCCCGAGCTCCTGGTTGACCAGCCCGACCTGCCGCCGCCGGAGCCGTTGACCGAGAAGTGGCAGCGCACGCGCTTGTTCGAGGCGTTGGCGCATGCCATCCTGGCCGGGCAGCGCGGCCTGCTGCTGTTCCTGGACGACCTCCAGTGGTGCGACCGCGATACGCTGGATTGGCTGGCCTACCTGCTGCAGGCGGACGCGGCCCGCCGCGGGGCGGCCCAACTGCTCGTCGTCGCCACCCTGCGCCAGGGCGAGGGGGATGAGGCCGCGCTGGCGTCCTGGATTGCCGGCCTGCGCGGGGCAGGGCGCCTGGCCGAGATCGCCCTGGGGCCGCTGCACCCCGAAGCTGCGCTGGCGTTGGCCGACAGCATCGCCGGCCGGCCGTTCGACCGGGCGCTGGGGCCGCTGCTCTACCAGGGCAGCGAGGGCCATCCGCTGTTCATCGTGGAGATGGTGCGCGCCGGCTTCGAGCAGCCCCGCGCGCCGACCGCAGATCACGCGGCCGCGCAGGCTGGCAGCCCTGCCCCTCTGCCGGACCGGGTGCGCCAGGTGCTGGATGCCCGGCTGGCGCAGCTCTCGCCCCCGGCGCGGGGTACGGTGGAACTGGCCGCCGTGATCGGTCGGGCCTTCACCTACGACGTCCTGGCGCGCGCCACCGACCTGGGCGAGGAGCCTCTGGTCGCCGCGCTGGACGAGTGCTGGCGCCGGCGCATCATCCGCGAACAGGGGACGGACGCCTACGATTTCAGCCACGAGAAGCTGCGGGAGGCGGCCTATGCCGGGCTGAGCCGGGCCCGGCGGCGCTGGCTGCACGGCCGGGTGGCGGCCGCGTTGGCGCACGGGCATGACGCGGACTTGGAGCGCGTGGCGGGCGTCTTGGCCGGACATTACGAAGCGGCCGGCCAGTCCGCGCCGGCGATTGCCTGTTATGTGCGCGCGGCTGCGGCGGCGCGCCGCGTGTATGCGCACGCTGAGGCACAGGCAGCACTGCAACGGGCCATCGGCCTGGTGGGCGCGTTGCCCGCCGCCGATCGCTGCGCGCAGGCGGCGCAGCTACAGGAAGCGCTGGGCGACCTGCGGGAGTTGCTGGCCCAGCATGGCCCGGCGCGGGATGCCTACACTGCGGCGCTGGCCTGCACCCCGGCGGCGGAAGCGGTCGCGCAGGCGCGGCTCCACCGCAAGGTCGGCAAGTCGCTGGAAAGTGAACGCATCGGCTATGACCCGGCGGTTGCGCGCCACGCGACCGCCGAGGCCCTGCTAGGCCCGCCCGATGAAGGCGCTGAAGCAGCCTGGTGGGAGGAATGGTGCCAGGTTCAGATCGAGCGCCTGCTCCTGATGTACTGGTGGAACCGGACGGATGAGATGGCGGAGCAGATCCAGCGGGTGCAGCCGGCCATCGAGCGCCACGGGACGCCGCTGCAGCGGGCGGCCTTGTTTGGCCACTTGAGCCGCCACTTGAACCGCAGCGGCCGTTATGCGCCCTCGGATGACGCGCTGTCCTATGCCCGCGCGGCGCTGGCCGCCCTGCCGCCTGCCAGCAGCCCGGAGACGCTCGCCCCCTACCAGTTCGGGCTGGGCTTCAACCTGCTGTGGCACGGCGACCACGCCGAGGCGCAGGCAGCCCTGTCCGCAGCGTTGGCCCTGGCCGAGCAAACCGGCGACATCACCCTGCAGGCGCGCTGCCTGACCTACCTCGCCGTCGCCCACCGGCGGCAAGGGGATGCCGCCGCCGTGGCCGATGTCGCCCGCCGCGGGCTGGCCGTGGCCGAGGCGGCCGGGATGCTCGATTACACCGGCGCGAGCCGGGCCAACCTGGCGTGGCTGGCGTGGCGGCAGGCAAGTCACGCCGAAGCAGAGCGGTTGGGCGAGGCCGCGCTGGAGGCCTGGCGGCGTCACCCCGCCCCCTATCCCCTCTGCTGGCAGGCGCTCTGGCCGCTGATCGGCGTCACGCTGGCCCAGGATCGGCTGGCCGATGCCATCACCCACGCCCGGCAACTGCTCGACCCCGCCCAGCAGGCGCTGCCGCCCGCGGTCGAGCAACCCCTCGCCGCCGCCCTGGCCGCCTGGGACGCCGGGCAGACCGACGCCGCGCACGATCTCCTCTCGCAAGCCTTCGACCTCGCTCAGCAGGCAAATCTCTCCTGAATTTCCCTCCGTCAAACGCTCCATGAAACGCTGGTGAAACGCTTGTCCTGATATCGTGCTGTCATCAAGCTATGAGGCGTGCATGCGCCGGGGTCGCTGGCTCTGCTGACCGCCTCGTCACCAGTCTATCACCCTTCAGGAGGAGCGCCATGATTCTCGTCGTCGGAGCAACCGGTCAAGTGGGAACGGCCGTCGTCCGCAAGCTGGTCGCGGGCGGGCAGCCGGTGCGGGCCTTTGTGCGCCGCACGAGCAACTATCAGCATTTGCAGGGGCCGGGGGTCGAGCTGGCCTTCGGCGACCTGCGCGACCCGGCGTCGCTGGATGCCGCGTGCCAGGGCGCGGAGGCCGTGATCGCCACCGCCAACGCCATCGTGCCGCAAGGCCCGTCCAGCTTCGAGGCGGTGGAGGGCAAGGGGTATCAGGATCTGATTACCGCCTGCCAGAAGCACGGCGTCAAGCAATTCATCTTCCTCTCCGTGCCGGTCACACCCCACGACAGTGCCGTGCCCAGCTTCCGCTACAAGCGCCTGAACGAGAAACGCCTGCAGGCCAGCGGCTTGAACTACACTATCCTGCGCGCCTCCCTGTTTATGGACTGCTGGTTCGCCTTCATCGGCAGCACGATCCCGGCGCGCGGCGCGGAGGCGCCCACCATCGATCGGCAATACTGGTTCTTGGAGCTCTTCATGAAGGGCGTTGGCAACCTGATCCCGGGCGCGGGCGCCGCCTTGATCCCGGGCAACGCCCAGGTGCGCCACGCCTTCATCGCCGCGGACGATGTCGCCAGCACCCTGGTCAAAGCCATCGGCCACCCGGCGGCCGCGCGGGCCATCCTGGAAATCGGCGGGCCGGAGGTCCTCTCCTGGGGACAGGTGGCAGACACCTACGGTCAGGCGTTGGGGCGGAAAGTGCGGACCATCTACGCGCCCGGCGGCGTCTTCCGCGTCATGCGGGCGGCCATGAGCCCCTTCTCCGAGGCTGCTTCGGACATCATGGGGCTCAACTGGCTCGTCTCCTATAGCACGCCCTATGATGGTCAGAAGATGGCGGCGGCGTTGGGCGTGCGGCTGACCAGCGCCGAGGCGTTCATCCGCAGCAAGGTCGGCCTGACCGCAGGTTCATAAACAGCGAGACGACGATGACCACTCGACCAACGCAGCTCTTCACCCTGCGTCTGTGGCAGGCTACCGACACGGACGACCTTGCCGTGCCGGAATGGCGCGGTAAGGTGCAGGCGCTGCCGGACGGCGAAGCCTACTACTTCCGCGGCTGGCCGGGGCTGATCGGACGGCTGGAGGCGTTGCTGGCGTCAGTGATGATCGCCCCATCATTCAATACACAGGAGGTTACGATGTCAGTCGAAAGCACACAGGCTACCATTGTCAAAACCGGAATCGTCCACCACGTCGCGCTGACCGTCAGCGACGTGCGCCGCAGCCAGCAGTTCTACACCGGGCTGCTGGGCTTCAACTTCGTCACCGACTTCGGGCCAAAGGCGCTGTTGCACAACGGCAGCGTCCTGTTGGCGCTGAACCCGCCGCCCGACCCGGCCCAGGCCATCACCGGCGACCGGTTCAGCGAGAGCCGCATCGGTCTGGACCACCTGAGCCTGAGCGTGGCGAGCATGGCCGACCTGGAAGCCGCGGCCAGCCTGTTCGACGCACAGGGCGTCGCGCACGGCGAGATCAAGCCGCTGGCGCCTTTCGGCATCGCGGTGCTGGCGTTCCGCGACCCGGACAACATCCAGGTGGAGCTGACCGCGCCGCTCGGGTGAACGGTGCGCTGCAGCTTCACAAGATTCCGAGGTAACCCATGATGTCAAACGCTCCACAGGATCGCACCATCCAGATCGGAGAGATCAAAACCCGTTATTGGGCCGGGGGCAGCCAGGGTTCACCGGTTGTCCTGGTCCACGGCCTGGGCTGCCATGTGGAAGACTGGCTGGCGAACTTTGACGCCCTGGCCGCAGACCATCGTGTCTACGCCCTCGACCTGCCCGGCCACGGGCGGACGAACAAGCCTGCCCGTGCACCCTACGGGGTTCCGTACCTGGCGGAATCCGTTCGGGACTTCATGGCGGCCCTGCAGATCCCGCGGGCCCATTTGGTGGGCCATTCCATGGGCGGCGCAGTGGCCACTCGGTTGGCCTTCACGCGGCCGGAACTGGTGGACCGGCTGGTGCTGGTGGCCTCGGCGGGCCTGGGCCGGCAGGTCAACCTCAGCCTGCGCCTGGCCAGCGTCCCGCTGCTGGGGGAACGGCTGCTGCGCCCCAGCCGTGCGGGCACTGCCGACTTCGCCAGGATGACGGTCTACGATCCGGCCGTGATCACCGAGGAGAAGATTGACTGCGACTACGCGCTGGCCGCGCAGCCCGGCGCGCTGGAGGCGTTGCTGCGGACCGCGCGGTCGGGCCTCAATCTGTTCGGGCAAAAGCGAAGCCTTTGGGGGCTGCACCTCAGCCGCCTGCCATCCATCACTGCGCCCGTGCTGGTGATCTGGGGCCGGCAAGACCCCATTGTGCCCGTGGCCCATGCCGATGTCGCCGCCAAGCGCCTGCCGAACGTGCGCGTACAGATCTTCGACAAGTGCGGTCACGTCCCCATGTTGGAAAAGGCGGATGCGTTCAACGCGCTGCTGCTGGAGTTTTTGGGTGATCCGGTAGGCGGTGAGGTCAGGCCACAGGAGGATAGGAGCTATGCGTAAATTCACATTGATCACGATTTCGGCCGTCGTGGCTGCGGTCGCTGGCCTGGCATTGTTCACCATGTTGCACACGGCGGCCCAGGCCGCACCGGTCGCCGAATGCCGCTGGACCGGCCCCCAGGATGCCAAACCGTACCCCTGGTCGAACATCGCGTACTGGGACTGCGGGAAAGTCCCCGGCCCCGGCGACACGGCCATCATTGACGGCGGCTTCCGGGTGGTCAGCATTGATGCGCCCGTCACCGTCCACAACCTCGTACTGGTTGACGGCGGCTCCGGCAGCGGCATTCACGGCTACCACACCCTGACCGTCACCGGGCAAATGGATTGGGACGGCGCGATCGTCGGTGGTGCGCACCTCAGCCCGACCGGCGCGGCGGAGACGATGGTCGTCGCGCCCGGCGCGCTGCTGCGCCTGACTCGCCCCGGGGGCGACAACAGGCTGCTCCAGGCGCGGATCGTCAACTACGGCACGATCGAGCAGCCGGCCGGCAAATGGCTGCGCAACTACTACGGCGTGATTGACAACCGGCCGGGCGGCGTCTATCGCGCCAGCGGCGGCGGCATCGAACAGAACAACATCTATGCCTGGCCCGATGACAGCGGCTGGTTCGAGAACGCGGGCACGCTCATCAAAGAAGGCGATGAAAAGTTCACGTTCCACATGGCGCTCACCAACAGCGGCCAGGTGAGCGTCACGGGCGGTGCGCTGCTGGTGCATTTGACGTCCAGCGCCCAGGTGGTGACGCACACCGGCGCGTTTGCGGTCGCCGCACCGGGCATCCTGGAGCTGGGAAGTTACGAACACCGCTTCGGCCCGCCGTCGGCGATCACCGGTGACGGCGTCTGGCGCATGTCCAACGGCGCGCGTGCGGTCGTGGGCGGGGCGTACACCCTCAGCGGGCTGACGGACCTGATCGGCGGCGCTGCCCTGTACCTGGATACGGCCGCCGGCGCGGTCAGCCTGCCGGTCATCCAGATGGGCGGCAGCACACGGCTGGGCGGCAGCAGCGCCATCACCGTTACCCAGGCGCTGACGATGAGCGGGTGGGGCGCGCTGCTGGTCGGTTCGACAGGGGTGAGCGATATGGTGAACATCGCGCCGGGAGCCACGTTGCATCTCGAACAGAGCGGTGGCCTGAGCTACCGCACGTTGAACAACCACGGTTCGATCGTGCAGGCGACAGGCCAGCAGTTCATTATGATCAACGATGCAATCTTCAACAACGGCCCGACCGGCGTCTACACCGTGGCCAGCGGTGGGATGGGCTGGGGCCTCCCCTGGACCGCCATCGGCAAGGCGTTCAACAACCAGGGGCGCATGGTCAAAGAAGGCAGCGGCGAGTTCAAGGTCTGGGGCAGTATCGCGGTCTCCAACAGCGGAACATTGGATGTGGTCGGCGGCGCCCTGCTGGTTGACGGCGCTTTCGTGCAGTCGGCGGGTGAAACGCGGCTCCGCAACGGCAGCGTGCTGGGCCGTGGCGGGGGGGCGGGGGGCAACCTGATCTTCAACGGCGGCGCGCTGCGCGGGCTGGGCGCGCTCAACTTCTGGGCCAACCAGGGTGCTGTGCAAAACAACGGCGCAGTGGTGGACCCGATCGGCCGGTTGGTAATCAACAACGGCGGCTATCGGCAGGGGGCGAACGGCGCGCTGCTGATGGATATCGGCGGGCTGGCGCCGGAGACGGAGCACGATGTCCTGGACGTGGGCGGCAATGCGGCCCTCAACGGCCGGCTGATCCTCTCCCCCGCCAACGGCTTCCGGCCTGCGGCGGGTGACCTGTTCAACATCGTGACTTGCGGTTCGTGCAGCGGCGAGTTTGCGACGGTGGATCACGGCCTGGGCCTGGCCTTCGGGCTGGAGTATCAATCCGGCGGCGTCGTGATCTCTGACAATCCCACCCTGATCGAAGTCGGGCAGCGGCCCGACCTGGCCGCTGCGCCGCCCGGCGCCGGGAATGGCTTTGCTGTGCGCCTGTTCAACCCGGATCCCGACCAGCCGGTCACCGTGACCACGCAAGCCATCCTGCCGGAAGGCGCGGGGTATCTTCCCGGCAGTGTGACCCCTTCCACGTGGGGCGAGCCTGCGCTCACGATGCTCGGCAGCGCCCAAAGCCTCAACTGGGACGCAATCACGCTCGCGCCCCAAGGCGTGATTACGCTGCACTGGCAGGTCACCATGCCGGCCCAGGTGGGGATCTACACCAACACCGTGGCCGTGACTGTCACGCAATCGCCCACGGTGACTCGGCGGCTGGTGACGTTGAGCACGGTCGCGGCCGCCACCTCGCCGGTGAGCAACACGGAGATCTACGCTTCCATCGGCATCTTGTACCCGCCCGCCGCGCCGGGCCAGCCGTGGAAGTTCGGGCTGCCGAAGACGCGTTATGGCGTTGATCCCGCCATCGTGATCACCACCACGCCGGTCTGCGCCTTCCCGACCTGCGGCCCCCTGGTGCGCATGACGGCGCTGCATGATGGCGTCTTCTACACCATGACGGAGATCAGCCCTGGCAGTCAGCGCTTCTCTGTCACGATCCCGGCGGAAGTGTACAGCCTCTATGAGCCAGTCACCCTGGTTCCCTTCTGGGAGGATCCGACAGCCAGCGCCCAGGCGCTGCAGGCCCCTGACTTCCTCTGCCGCATGCTGGGCTTGGGCGACATCGGCCCGGATGGCCTCATCCACACGGATGGCCGCTGCCCGCCCCCGCCGACCCTTGACCGTCCAGGGCTGTTTGACCCCAGCGGCTACGTGACCGATGCGCGCACCGGCGCGCCGATCCAGGGTGCGACCGTGACGCTCTATCGCGTGCCATCCGCCCTGCCCGATACGCGCAGCACGACGCGCCAATGCCGCACGGTGGACACACGGCCCGGCGACGACTGGACCCTGCTGCCGCCCGCCACGGCGAACCTGGGCCTGTTCGAGGAGCCTGGGTACTCGCCCGCGACGATGGATCCCGCCATCAACCCGCAGCGCACCGACGCAGCCGGCCATTACGGGTGGGACGTGATCCGCGGCTGCTGGTACGTCAAAGTGGCGGCGCCGGGCTACTTCACCCGGTTCAGCCCGGTCGTCGGCGTGCCGCCGGAAGTGACCGACCTGGACCTCGCGCTGACGCCGTGGCCCAGGGTTTATCTGCCGCTGATGGTGCGCTGAGGCAGGCTGGCGCAATATTCATGGGGGAGATGTCGTCTATGGGCATCCGTCTCGTCATCACCGGCGCCGGCGGCTATCTCGGCAGCGTGCTGACGGCCCGTTTAGTGACCTTGCCGGAGGTCACAGCGGTGACGGGCATGGTCAACCGGTCCCGGCCGGCCATGCCCCTGCCGGACAACGTGCGGCTCGTCGAGTTGGACGTGCGTTCGCCCGAGTTGGCGGATGCCATGGCCGGGCACGATGTGGTGATCCATTCGGCGTTTATCGTACAGTGGCTCAAGAGGATGCCGGCCGCAGTGCGGGACGAGATCAATCTCGGTGGCACGCGCAATGTAGCGCATGCCGCCGTCAAGAACCGTGTGGAGCGGCTTCTCTACGCCAGCAGTTGCGCTGTTTACGATCCGCGCTATGCCGACGGCAAGGAAAACGTGAGCGAAGAGGCGCCGCTGAATCAGGGCGACACGCCCATGTATTACTGGAACAGCAAAGCCATCGCCGAGCGGCTGCTGGTCGCGGCGTTGGCCGGGTCCGGGATTGTCCTGACCCGGTTCCGCATGAGCTACATCATCGGGCCGCACAACCGCGCCACCGTGCCCGGCTTTCGCGCCAATGCGGTGCTTTTCCCCGGCTACAACCCGCACACCCAATTCGTTCACGAGGATGACGTGGCCCAGGCGTTCGCGCTGGCGCTGCGCACGGATCTGCCGGGCGCGTTCAACGTCGTGCCGGACGATGCCATCCGCATGGCCGACGTTTTCAAGCTGATGGGCGCGCAGCCCCGGCGCATTCCGGTCTGGCTGGCTCGCCTGGTGTCCTTCATACGCTGGAACTACCTTGATTCGCCCACCCATCCTTCGTGGGTGCGGGCGACGCTGATAGATTTCACGTCCAGCAATGCGAAACTGAGGGCGGCTGGCTGGTCGCCGCGCTACACCAGTGCGGAGGCCATCCGCTCGGCGCTGTGAATCAAAACCCTGCTTCATGCATGACGCAACAGGAGGCTCCTAAATGTTCACCAACGACACCCATTGGCAAGCGTCCTTCTTGAATCTCCTGGCCCTGGCGGTCCGGTTGGAGGATGAGGGACAGTACAATATCGCCAAGCTGCTGCGGGCTGCGGCCGACGCCATCACCCGGCGTGGCGCGTACCGCCTGGCCATGCTCGCCGACAAAGCCGCGCTGGCCGCCGATGTGGCGCAGGCCGCGGATATCTTGACAGATTTCGATGTGGATCAGGGCCTGGCAGATGCGCTCAGGCGCGGCGCGGCGGCCCTCGCGGCAGGCCGTATCCCGCTGATTAGCGAGACGCCGCATCCCTATATTTGCCGCACCTGCGGCCACGTGAGGCTGGGCGAGCCTGCGAGCCGGTGCCCGACCTGCGGCGCGTGGCCGAGCAGTCATCAACGGTTCATGCCCATCTACTGGCTCGATGCGCTGGAGCCGTTCGCTGCTCTGGCGGCGCTACGCCAGACGCCGGGGGAGGTGGCTGCGCTCCTGGCCGGTCTGCCGGAGGAGACCATGGCCCGACCACCGGATGACGGCGGCTGGGCGATCCGGAACGTCGTGACGCATCTGCGCGATGCGCAGGGCGTGCTTGATTACCGACTCGACCTGTTCCTGGCCGAGGAACATCCCCTGCTGGAGATGAAAGCGGTGTGGACGTGGGCGGCCCACGAGGAGGAGCGGCCGCCGACCACGCGCGAGATCTTTGCGGCCTACCAGGCTGCGCGCACCGAAACGCTGCGCAAGCTTGAGGCGCTGCCGCTGGCCGACTGGTGGCGCACTGGCGAGCACCAGGAGTTCGGCACGGTGACGCTCCGGCAGCAGGTCAGCTACTTCGCCAGCCACGAGGTCACGCACCTGCCGCAGATCGCGCGGCTGCGTCCGCAATAGACAGAGGAACGGGTATGCACCCCTTCAACTGAGGGATCCAAATGGCAGAACAGCAGCCCTTCTTCGTTTTTCTCGTCCGTCACGCCGAGCGTAGCCGGTCGTGGCAGGTTGCGGAGTCAGATCACAGCATGGAAAACTGGGGAGCTTTCCATGCTGATGCCGGCGCGGCCGACACAACCACCGCGCCGGGGAAGAAGGGACTCCCCAAAACTCTCGCGTTGGCTGGTTCATTGTGTGATCAACTGGCGCTGATGGGGACTGCCGTGACGCAGATCCTCCACAGTGAGCACCGCGTAGCCGCCCAGACTGCCGAGGTCTACCGGGAGGCGCTTCAACGCAGATTCGGCGCCGAGGTCTCGATGACCTCCGAGCGCGCGCTCACCCCGAGCGTCGGCAGCGCCGTGCGCGGCGAGGTGGCGCAGGCTCAGGAGGCCGCCCGCAGAATTCTTGCGCTTCTGGTGGCGACGAGCGGCGCTGAACCGAGCCAGGGTGTGCTCGTGATCGGCCATCAGCCCCATCTCACATATATCGCGCAAGGATTGCTGAAGCCTGCGCGGCTGCCGGTCGGCGTCCTGCCGCTGAGTAACTCCGAGGTTGCCTGCATTCGATTGGGGGAGCGGCCGGCGTTGCTGTGGTGTCTGACCGAGCACACACCGGAGCTCGCCACCGAGCTCAAAGCCAAGATCGCCTCGAAGTTCGATGTCGCCAAGTTCATCCTGGGCGCCCTGATCCTGAACCTGAGCCTCTATCTGGCTTCGGATCTCTGGCAGGTCACAACTGCAGGGGAGGCTCTGCTGTTGGGGGGCGCCATGGTGGCGGCGTTCCTGGCGCTGGGGTTCACCATCGCGACGCTTTTCGCCTATGACCGGCTGAACATGCCGAAGGAATTCTGGGGCAGCGGTGGGACGCCCAGCGCAACGCCGCGGCGCTGGAGCGTCAGTCGGCCGCCGAGTGCTTATCAGCTCATCTTGTTCTACGAGATGATCCATGCTTGGAACAGCTTCTTCCTGCCGGCGGTTGCTGCTGCCATCGCCTCGCTCGTGTTGTTGGTCGCGATGTTGGCGTACCGGCACTATGCCCTGTCTGGCATGGAAGCTGGTCCGGCGCTCTTGCTGCTGGGCGCCATCCTGCTGGGACTGATCATCTCAGTGGTCGTCTATCAAGCCCACAAGCCGAAGCTTGGCTTCGATGACTGAACACTGAATGCGAACAACTGCGCAACGCGATCCGAGTTGGACAGCCAGGCGCTCGAGCCTGTCCAGGCGCTCACGCTTGCGCAGTGCTGCGGCTGATCGCTCGCACCACGATCTGCTCCAGCGACATACCGGCGCTGCCGCTCGCATCGCTCGCCAGCCGGGCCAGCGCGGCCCGGCCGCGCGCGCGGCGCTGTTCGGGGAGTTGGGGGTGGGACAACAGAAAGTATAGGATTTCCTGTGCTTGCATTGTCTCGCCTGCTTCGATCAGCAGGCAGGCGATCTCAAGCAGGATGTCCAGGGTGGTCTGGGTCTCGTGAATTGCGTGCGCTTGCTCCAGGGCGATGTGGAGCAAGCGCAAAGCCTCATCCCGCTCGCCCAGACCGGATGCGATCTGGCCCAGGCGGTAGTAGCCGTCCGCCTCGCCGGAGCGGTCGCCGATCTCCTGGGCCACCGCCACCGCGCGCCGGCAAAACTGCCGGGCCGCGGTTGCGTCGTCCAGTTGGCGGTTCAATTCGCCCAAAGTCAGGCAGGCTTGCAGGATGCCGTAGCGATCTCCCAGTTCTTCATACACCGCCAGACTGCGCAGTACGTGATGACCACGGTGATGGACAAGATCCTGATGCCGGATATGCTCCGGTCTTGGCTGGATGAGATGCAGGCGCGCCTGGCCAGTCCGGAGGCCCCGGTCCAGATCGAGGCGTTGGACAAGGAGATCGTCCGGCTGAAGCGGGCCATTGACCGCCTCCTGGATATGATCGAGACCGGAGACAACAGCCGCGAGGTGCGCGAGCGCCTGCGCCAGCGCCAGGCTGAACTGGGCACTGCCGAGATGGAGCGGGATGCCCTGGCGCAGCATCACCTCGTCACGACGATCAAGCTGGGTGACACCGACCTGCGCCGTGTGTTGAAGACCATGCGCGATGAGCTGCAGGCGCCGGAAGTGCCGGTCGCGCGGCGCGCGTTACAGTCGTTTGTGGACCGGGTTGAGGTCAACGGCGATGATGTCGAGATCGTGTACCGGCCGGGGGTGGTTCTGGCGGCTAGTACAGGGGATAAGTTCATGCCCCCAAGGGGATTCGAACCCCTGTACCAGGCTTGAAAGGCCTGTGTCCTGGTCCTCTAGACGATGGGGGCAAAGAGCATTTATAACAATGATTTTACCAGAGATGCGCGCTGCGGTCAAAATGAGGGCGGGGCGCTCGCAAGGGGCGAAGATGCTTCGCTGGTCTTGTGCTGTAACTGATCTTGTGCTGTTGACCAGCTCAGCATGACGTAAGGATCTGATCGTCTACGCGGCCGGGCACTGCCCGCTCAGCCCGCAGACGCTGCAGGCGCGCAGGATCTCTTCCCGTTCACCCGGTTGGAGCAACCCGGCTTGTTCCCGCTTCTCCAGCAGCTTGTCCACCGCGCCGGGCGGGAAGGGGAGCTGGCGGCCGAGCTGGATCAGCTTGAAGGTGATGTCAGCCGCGTGCTCCAGCTTTTCCAGCTTCAGGTAGGCGTCGAAGGGGCTGCTGCCCACGGTGACGCTGCCGTGCCGCTGGAGCATGACCGCATCATGGCCGCGGATCAGGTCGCGTACGACGGTCGCGCCTTCGGGGCTGGCCGGGGTGGCGTATTCGGTGGTGGGGATGACGCCCAGCGTGACGATGACCTCGGGCAGGGTGCAGGGCGCGATGGCGATGCCCGCGATGGAAAGGGTGACTGCCACGGGCGGATGCGCGTGCACCACGGCCTTGATGTCGGGTCGCTGGCGATAGGCTTCCAGGTGCAGCAAGATCTCGGAGCTGGGTTTCAGGTCACGGGCGGCGCCGTAGCGGCTGCTCCCCACCGGCTTGCCGTCCCAACCGAGCACCACCATCTGATCCGGCGTCATGAAGCCTTTGCTCAGGCCGCTGGGGGTGGCCAGGAAATGGTCGGGACCGAGGCGAGCCGAGATGTTGCCGTCGGTCGCGGTCACATAGCCCCGGGCGTGCATCAGCCCGCCGATGCGCACGAACTCTTCACGCAGCGCCCGCTCGGTCAGACCGGATCCGTTACCACTGAACGCACCGTAGCTCACGCGGCCCCCTGTTCGCCCGCGCTGCTTTCCAGACCAGGTTTCTCTGAGAAACCTGGTCTGGAAAGCAGCGGCAGATCAATCTCATCAATGATCCCCACGATCACCGCGCGCACCGGTCCCCACGGCTCTACGTGCAACACCTGCCGAGCGCTGTTGCCCTCGTCCAGCACCAACACCCGATCACCCACACCCGCCTGCACGGAATCCACCGCGATGTCGTACTTGGGCATGGCGCGGCCCGCGAGATCGAGCCGCTCGACCAGCAGCAGCTTATGCCCGGCGAACATGGGGTGTTTGATGGTGGCGACGACCGTGCCTGCAACCTGACCGATATACATGGGCGCTCCGCGATATTGGAAGCTGGATACTGGAAGCCGGATACACTTCAACTTCCAGCTTCTAGCTTCTAGTTTCTAGCTTCCAGTCCCACTTCATCCACAATCCCCACCACCGCATGATCCACCGGCACGAAGGACTCCGGAAGGGCCAGCGCAGCCTCGCGGCTGGCGATAATGAAGACCAACTCGCCGGGTCCAGCCTGCGCGGTGGCGTCGGCTGCGACGACGGGCTCGCCCTGCGGCTGTTGGTCGCGATCCAACGGCTGGACGATCAGCAGCTTGACGCCTTCCAGGCCCCGGTATTTCTGGCTGGCGACCAATGTGCCGATGACGGTGGCAAGTTGCATAGAGTGGTCTCACGGGTTGTGGGTTATTTGCCGAAATGTGCTTCTATTATACCCGGCGGCCCCGCCTTCCAGCAAATTGTGATCCGCCTCAGGCATATGGTAAAATCGTCGGAAGAACCTGGTGTTCCCAGCGATGCGAAGAAACCCGCCCCTACGACCGAACCTGAGTGCACCCAATCCATTGATGGAGCAAAGGCGGAGACATGGACAAACTGATCGTTGCCAGCGCACAGCAACAGATGCGCCTGTTTGACTCGACAGAAGCCTATCGTAAAGAACTGACACGCTTCCTGGCCATGGCGCGGGCCAAGGGGGCCGAATTGGTGGTCTTCCCCGCATTGGCCGGCGTGATGGCTGCCAGCCACCGCGTGGAAGGTTTCCGTGTGAGCTTGTTGAAGCGGGCCGACGTGCCGGCGCGCGGCCGGGTTTCGCTGTGGAAGCGGACGCGCAGTGCGCTGGCCAGTGGCACAGCCTCGCTGCTCGGCGCTAATTTCCGCCGCGCGTTCGAGCACCTCCTCCAGGCTGATCCCGCGACCCTGGCAGCCGATTACGAGGCGGTCTTCGGTGAACTGGCGCGCGCCTACGAGGTCACCGTGGTGGCGGGCAGCGCATATTTGCCGGATGCCGGGGGGACGGTGCGCCACCGAGCCACGGTGTTCGGGCCGGACGGCGCGATCTTGGGGCGGCATGACAAGATGGCGCTGGCGCAGGAGGACCAGGGGCTGGCAACGCCCGGCGACGCCTGGCATGTGATCAGCACGCCGGCCGGCCGGCTGGGCATCCTGCTGGGCGAGGAGGCGCTTTATCCCGAAGCTGGCCGCGTGCTGGCATACCAGGGCGCCGATCTGCTGGTGACGCTGGCCGCCACGGGAAGCGAGGCGCTGGCCGCGTACATCCGGCAGGGCACGCTGGCCCAGGCGCAGGAGAACCGCATCTGCGCGCTGACCAGCTTCCTGGTGGGGCGTAACTTCCTCGCGGCCGACGACAGCCTGGCATGGTCTTTCGTGGGCAAATCCGGGATTTACGCGCCGCTGGAAATGACCCCGCGCTATTCCGGCGTGCTGGTGGAGATGGGCGCGTTGGGGGCGGAAGGGCTGATCACTGCTGAGCTGGACTACGAACGGTTGCATCGGCTGTGGGAGGAAGGGATCGAGCCGGTGCGGCGCCGGATGCCGGCCGACTTGTTTGCCAAATACCTGCCGGCGCTTTACGGTAGCCGCCGCTCCCTGGCCGATGTGTGGGGCGAGGGTGCGGCGATGCCGGCGCCGGCCTTGCCCCACCCGTTGACCCCGGCCGCGCCGGCGCCCGATGCCGCGCTGTTACCCGATGCGCGTGCAGAGGCCGAGCTGGCGCCGGATGCGGCCGCGGAGGTGAAGGCGCTTGTGGCGCCAGGTGCGGGCCTTGGGCCAGATGCGCCTGAGGATATGCGCGCCGGGCCGGGCCCCGAAGAGGCGGACGCAAGGTTGGCGCCAGATGCGCCTGCCGGCGAACCTTGAGCGGCAAACGCGGCCTGCGAACAAAAAGAGAGGCGCCAGGAGCAGCCTGATGGCGAACCTGGCGTCTCTGCTTTTTTGCGCCAGCGCTGATGCGCTACGTACACAGGGGCCGCGGATGGGCGCCTAACGCGACATCTGCTGCTCCCTGCCGTCGGCGTCCGTCGGTGCGCTCGGGCTGCCCAACTGTTCACGCAGGCTCGGGCCAGCCGGCACAGGCGCCTGCATTGTCGGCGGTGGGCTTGCGGCTGCTACAGCAAGGTAGGTGATCGCCAACTGGGGCGCGTTGGGGCCCTCACGCGTGCTGAAAGTGCGATAGGACGAGTCGGCGCCGGAGACCTCCGGTCCGCGCAGCATGACGCCCTGGTTGGGGATGCTGCCGTTGACCCACCCCTGCACCAGGCCCTGCACGTCCAACTCGCGCCAGCCCCAATTGGTGTTTGAGATGATGACTACGCTGCCGTAGGCCGTGCCCGGGCTGGGTTTGTTGTTCCAATTGACGCCCAGCTCAGTCCAGTTGCCGACGCACCGGTATGCGGTGATGGTGCGCTCGCGGTTGCTAAAGTCATAGTAGCCCATGTAGTAGACCCGCAGCTTGGCGCTTTGCACGGTGGCGCCCGCGGGCACACTGCTCAGGTCGAACTTGATCAGGCTGCGCACGATCTTGCCGTCGGGTTCCATGCCGTCATCATAGCCCGCCCACATGTCCGCTGCCGTGCCTGTGTTAAAGCCTGAGTACCCCTCCAGGACCGTTGCATCGCCGACGGAGAGGAGTGTTCGTGACACGGGCGTGCCGCCCTGGGGCGCAAAGGTCGCGGTCAAGATGTAATCCTGGTTGTTCTCATAGTAGACGTTCGAGTCGTGTGTGTATAGCCGGATCGTGTAGCGGCCGTCCAGGGTGATCGCACAGCTAACGGTTTCATCCGTGCTGGTGATGGGGCCGCGGCCGCAACCGGGAAGCGGTGTCTTGAGGTTGCTCTCATGGTAAATCCAGGCGTCAGTGTGGTTCACCAGAGCGGCTGGCAGGCGTATCCTGACGACCAGCGGTTGGGTGTGCAGTGCGTTCAGGTAGTAGTTATCCTCGTAGTCGCCTTTGCATAGGCGTGCGCGGTAATCCTGGCCCGATATCAGGGGACCCCAGGCCGCAGCGATGCTATCGTTCGGCTCATAAATGTCGCAGAGTCCGCTTTTCAGCACCAGGGGCAGGAAGAGCAGCCTGGCCGTGGGGGTTCGGGTGATCGTCGGGGTTGGCGTCCGGGTCACCGTGGGCGTCGCGGTGCGTGTCACCGTTCCTGTCGGCGTTGGGCTGGGAGAGGGGGTTGTGGTGGTGGCTGACGGCGGGGCGCCCAGGTGCAGCCGACCGTAGCCGTAGATCGTATCCATCCCGCTGGCCCCCATGTCCACGGCACGCCCCTCCAGGAACGATTCCACTTGGTTCGGGGTATAGGCTGGGTAGGCGTTCAACACCAACGCCGCGGCGCCGGCCACGTGGGGCGCAGCGGCCGAGGTGCCGCTGAACTTGTCTGTAGTGCCGTAGCTGACGGTGGACACGCTGGAATAGGCGGCGATATCCGGCTTGATGAACCCGCCCGTTTCCGCGCCGCCGGGTCCGTTGGTCGGCCCTTCTGAGCTGAACACCTCCTGCGGGTAGGGCGACACCACGTCTACCGCCGCCACGCTGACCACGTCCGGCGCGTCCGCCAGGTTAGCCAGGCTGCGGGCAGGCAAGATCTCATCGAGGCGCGCGCCAGGGTTGGGCGCAAACACCTCGAAGTTGACCGCGCGGTCGCTGTCATAACGCACGATGACGAAGCCATAGGGCGCAGATGCGCCGCTGGCCACGATTGAGACGTCCTCGGTGGGCGTCTGACCCGGGCTGCCGTCTTGAACCTGACTGCTTTCGGCAACGATATCCCAGCTTTCGCCGTTCCAACGCAGCAGGAAGAGATCGTAATCCTGGTTCACGACCGTCCAGTCATCCCAGCGGAGCAAGACGGTCACCGGGTACCCCGCAGGGATCAGGTAAGCGTTCCCGTCGCCGGGGCCGAAATAGTTCACGTCCTGTTCGAGGTTATAGTGATGCGTGTCGGTGCCGCCGGGGTCATAGTACAGGCCGCCCCAGTGCGCCTCGCGTACGCTCCCGGCCGCCGTGGCCCACAAGATGCCGGCGTCTCGGGCATCCTGCACCAGGTCGGCAAACTCACCGGTGCCGTCGCCCGGCGTCAAGTGGTACCACCCGATGGAGGTAGAGATCACGTCTACGTGGTGCGTGTCTTTGAGCCAGGCCACGGCTGCTTGCAGATCCAGGTTCGTGGCGATCTTGGCCAGGTAGAAGGTCGCATCAGGCGCCACATCGTAGATGATCTCCACGCAGGCGGTGCCGTGTTTGGAGGTCCCGTCAACCTGCCCGTCGGTTTCGCCGTCCACGAAGTTTTTTGCAGTGACCGACGCTGGCAGGTCCGTGCCCAGCAGGCCTGTGTAGCCCAGGAAGCCGCCGTCAATGATGCCGATCTTGACGCCAGCGCCCCGGTAGCCGGCCGTGTGCCAGGCCGGGCCGTTGAGCGCCGCCAGCCCTTCGGTCGTCACACTGCCAGCCTGCGGGTGTTCCAGGTAGATCAGTTCCGCCGGCCGGTGGATGCGATAGATATCGTCGTGCGCGGCTACGGCCTCCAGGGCCGTGACCGGCAGCCATCCCTGGATCAGGGCTGCGTCGCTGCCGATTTTGGTCACTTCGCCGCCGGACTCGGCCACCGCCTGGATGGCTCGTTGCAGCCCGGCCGCGTGGGTGACGATCTGTACTTGAACCCGATCTCCCGACAACTTCAGCGAGCGGGAGAGGGCCAGAGCCAATGCCGTTTGCGGGGAATCCTGGGCTGCGGCGGCCAGGCCGTCCAGGGATGAGTCGAGCTTGGGGCTGCGCGAGGCTTGCGCACTGACGGCGGGAGATCCGCCCCACGAGAGCGCCTCCGGCGGCAGCGGCCGCGCCTCGAAGGGGGCGCCTGTTTGAGCCGGCGGCGCGGCGGCGCTGTTGAGGCCGCCGACCAGGATCAGCGTCGCGATCAGCAGCGGCGCCAGCAGCCCTATGCGGGGGGTGCGGTGGCGTGTCGGGTTTGTTTTCATGGTTGTCCCTCCTCTGCGCGTCTGGTTCGCGGCTGCCAACCTTAAGGCCTGGGCGTTATTGTCGGTTCTTCAGGGCGGGGGGTGTTCGTCGGTATGACCTCGCCGCCCCCACCCCCGCCCCCGCCTTCAGCCTCGGGCAGCCACCTGAAGGTGCGCCACGCGCCGGGTGCAACGATCAGGGTCGTCTTGCCTTGCGGGTCTCCTGAAGGGTCGCCCGCGTTCAGGCGCACCAGGGAGACCTGCCAGCGGAAGCTGCGGTCGCCGGTCACATTATCGTACAGGTAAGCCGGTACGGTGACCTCTGGAGTGCGCGTCCATTGAGAGTCGGTCCATGTTGCTTGTTCGTGAGGGAAAAGGATCGTCACCAGGTAATATTCGTCCCCAGCCAGCGGCCGTGTGGCGGGCGTCCAGGCCAGCCGGATGACAGTGCTGCGGCCGATGAAGATCTGGCCGTCGGCCGGTGTCTGCGGGGCCAGGCCGGACGCCGGCGGCGCAGGCGGACGCGTTGGCGTGACGATGCGCAGCGGCGCGGCCGGGGTGCGCGTTGCGGTGGCGCTTGGGCGTGGCGTCGGTGTAGCGCTGCGGGCCGGCGTTGCGGTGGCGGTCATGGTGGCTGATGGCAGCGGCGTGGATGTCGCAGTGGCGGTCGGCGTGGGGGTGTCGGTGGCTGCGCGGCGCAGGAAGGGCGTGGCGATCGTTGGTTCCGCCGTCAGGGTGGCGGTCGGCAGGGCTGTGGCCGTGGCAGTGGGTGTGGGGGGCGGACCGAAGCCGGCCAGCCCCAGGATCTGTTCTGCCAGCGCCAGGTCCTCGGCCTTGCAGTTGATGCGCTGGCAGATGGCAGCACGGTTTTCGTGGTCAGCGTGCAGCCAAAGCGCCAATTGCAGCGCTGCGCCCGCCTGTGCGGCGCCGTCAGGGGTGAGCTGGGCGGCTGCCCGCAGGGTGCTTTGAACAGCTTCGTCTGCCGGGCCGGCGACGACGAAGGCGGCCCCGACGCCCGGCGCCGCCAGGCTGCTGTTCAGCCCATATGCTTCGATCAGATACTCCTGGGGGTTGTCATCGGCGATGCGGATCGCGTCTGTGGGGGTTAGGCCACCATCCTGGTTGATGATGGCCCGGACCCGCAGCACGACCATGTCCTGCACTGTTGAGGTTTTGCTGAGCAGAAGGGTGCCCTGGGCGAGGTCAAGCGGCAGGATGTCTGGGATGCGCCGCGTCAGCCGGGCCGTGATGCAGTCGCCGTAGGCCGCGCCAGTGCCGCGGATCTGCGCGTCCACCCATTGGTTCGTCAGCGCTTGCTGCAATGTCGTCGCGCGCTCAGACGCGGCGCCGCGCTGCAAGACGCCCGACAGCAAGATTGCCGCCGTTACCACGATGAGCACCAGTGCGGCTGCGCCGATCCAGAGCATGCGGCGGCGCGGGAAGGGACCACCTTTCACCTTGCGTTGCGCACGGCGCAACAGCTCCACCGTATCGCGATAGCCCGGCGCCTCGGCTATGATGGCGCTGAGCAACGGCACGGCCTGGTCGGGCCGGGCCGCGTCGAGCGCGGCCTGCGCGTCGGCATAGCGCTGGGCCAGATCCCGCAGGCGTCCAGCCTGTTGTGCCGCCTCCTTTTGCCCGCGCTGAGCCTCGGTCAGGCGCTCCCGCCGCGTAGCGTCCTGGGGCGCCATCGCGAGGTGCTCTTCCAGCGCGGTGACTACGGTGCCCCATGCGTAGGCGGCATCCTGCCAACCGCGCTCGGCCGCCTCCCATTGGCCTGTAGTGGCCGCGCTGCGTGCGCGGGTCACGGTGTCCTCGGCATGGGCTATCAGCGCGTCGAGTTGCCTCTGGCGGGCGCCCTCGCGGGTGGTCGTGGCCAGCATATCGCGGGCGGCGGCGTCATCGGGCGTCAACGCGCGCAGCTCTTCCAGCAACGGCAGCGCCTGCGCCCATTGCCGGGCGCTGTACGCTGACTTGGCGCGCACCTGCAGATCAGCGATCCGCTGCTCACGCGCCGCTTGCGCTGCCAGCCGCTGCACTTCGGCGTCCTCTGCGGCCAGCTCGGGCGCCTGCTTCAGCAGCACGAGCACGCCCTGCCAATCGTGTTGTGCGGCCAGGTGCAGGGCCTGGGCTTTGAGATCATCCTGGCTTTGGCCGCGTTGCGCGCGGCGCAAGCTGCCAGTAAGTTCAGGGTCGTCGGGGGCCAGTTGTATGGCTTTCTCCAAGATCGCGATGGCGCCGGCCCAATCTCGAACGGTCAGGAACTCCTCAGCCTGGCCGCGCAGCTCGATCAGACGCTGACTGCTCTGTGCGCGACGCAAGATGGCCGTTAGGTCGGCGTCATCCGGCTGCAAGCTGGAGGCTTCCTCCAGGATGGCAATGGCGCCGGTCCAGTCGCGGATGGCCAGACGTTCTTGGGCTTGCCGGCGCAGGTCAGCCAGATGCTGGTCACGCCGGACGGCCTGTAACATCTCGGCGGTCTTGGGGTCATCGGGTGAGACCGTCGCAGCCTGACCTAGCAGGGCCACGGCCAGGTCCCAGTCGGCTTGCGCCGCGGCTTCCCGGGCGCGTACGCGCAAGTCGGCCACCTTCTGTTCGCTTTGGTCCGGCGCGGCCTCCAAGGATGGGATGGCCAGCAACGCCCTGATGGCCTGGATCAGTTTCTGGAAATGGGCCTCGATCGGTGGCGTCATCGCGTCCAGCCAATGGCGCCGCGACAGGTAGTACTCCATCTCTTCGGTAGGCACGACATCTTCAACGCGGAACACGATGATCGAGAGCCCCTTGGACACCGCCCGCTCAACTTCGTTTTTTACGTGATTTGACTCGTTGGTCTCGGCGCTGAAGACGAGGACGAACAAACGGCTTTCGTTCATGGCGCGGATGATGGCTTTCGCGAACGGTTCGCCGGGCAGCACGTCACGGGGCGCGATCCAGCAGCGGATCTTATTCTGCTCCAACGTCGCGCACACGGCATCGGCCATCGTCTTTTGGGCGTGCGGATAGCTGATGAAGACATCGTATCTATTGGATTCCGATGCCATGGTGTCCGCCTCCTTTCACCCGCGTTGAATTTCGAGCTGCACCTCGGCAAGGAATGTCGGGATCTTGCGCACGATGCATCGGCTGCGCTCTTTGATTTCCTCGGGCAGCGCGTCCCATGCTGTGAGGTAGGGACTGATTTTGTGCAACACGTCGCGTTGCGCGCCCGGTTTCCAGCCGTCGCGTACGCGCTCGATGACCCAACGCGCATGCTCGGCACAAGCCAGCGTCTCAATCTCGGCATCTGTGAACGTGATCGGTGTTGCTGCGCGGCCGTGCGCCGGCACAATGCGGCAGCCGATCTGGCGCATCTTCTCCGGGATATGATCAGCCTGCAGCCGGTTGGATTCCTTCAGATAGTCCAGCAACGCGCCCCAGGGCGCCAACGCAGGATCGTCGTACTGCAGGAGGTTGGCCTCTGCTTCACAGTAGGCCCGGTGGATGGCCTGGCCGATGTGTTCTCGCTGTGCAGGCAGAAGTTGGTCCATCGTTGGGCGGACGAATTCGTGCACGATCTGTCCCTCGGCCGGCAAGAGCAGGAGCGCTTCCGAGGTGCGCCAGTTGTCGTCGGCAAGTAGCCTGGCCGCGGCCCGGCCGCTGGCCTCAATCACCGCGACCCGTGCGCCCAGCGCCAGGGCCATACGGTATTCCACTGCGGCGATGGTCCCTCCGCTCATGCCGATCAGCTTGACATCGGACGCGGCAATCGCGGAGGCGACCAGGTCGGTCCAGTATTGGAGCGGCTCCAGCGGGCTGAAGTCATCGCCCGTGGTGTAACGGATCTCACCGTAGCGCTCATCCATCATGACATCGGTGGGGCGTCGCTGCGGGACATAGCCGATGGTGCGGATGTCGGCCGGGTAGGTCTGCTGCACGTCACCCGCCAGGCCGGCGACCCCGGCGCGGGTGCCGCCTGAGATGATGGTGCCGTGGAAGCCGGCAAAGGCGGTCATCAACAGGGGCCGGTAGCCCTGGATCAGGTGCTCCTCGCTGGCATCGCAGGCCCCGGCCACCAATACCACTGGCCCGCGAATCGGCGCTTGGCCGGCTGATGCCAGCCGCTTGAGCTCCTCTCGGGCCTGCGCCACGTCGAATTTGGTCGCGCGCGCCAGCCATAGGAAGCGTCGCACCCATGCATGACCTGGTAGGATCGCAGCCACCACGGCGAGACGCTCCACCGACTGCAATGAGGTTTCGACCATCCAGTCATCGTTGGTTAAGTGGACGGCCCTAATGTAAGCGTTCAGGCTATCATAGGGTCTATCTAGCAGTAGCGAGAACCTGCCGATGTCGTAGTATGCCCACGGCAGGTCGACCCCCACCTCTGCGCGCTCGCGACACCGTTCGATCGCCGCTTCGATGACCGGGCGGAGCAGTGTTGCCAGGTGCATGTCGCGTCGATGGGCGATCTCGTATTCCAGGTACTGCCCCAACGCATACGGATCTTCGGGATTCGCCTCAAATGCTTGCCGGTAGAGTTGCCGCGCCCGATCCGGGTCAGACCGTTTCCAGGTGCTTGCCAGCGACGCCAGGGCATCCGCATCCCGGTATTCAGGCGCGCTGGCCTGCTCCAGGTAGCGCCGGCCTTGCTGATACTCGGGGCTGTCCGGCCTCTCAACGTGCAGCTTGCACAGCGCGATCCCGAGGTCCTTGAGGATGGGTTGATAGCCTGTGTGAACATAACGTGAGAAGATGCTGATCGCCTTCTTCCAATCGCCCAACGTAACCGCCAACTTGCCGATCCGATGGGCGAGATCGACGTTGTCGGGGTCACATGCCATGACGATCTCCAGCAAAGCGATCTCATCCCGCATCTGTTCAGCGGTCATGTAGGTGCCATAGTTGGTCGCGTAGGTCTTGAATCCGGTTTCAATGGCGGCAAACGCGGTGTCTGTGCGTTCCAGGATGGCGGCCAGGCCCGCGAATTCGCGCTGCCATTTGGTGGGGATGGGGAAGGGGCTCTTATAGACCAGCCGATGGTTGAAATCAGCCCAGGCGTGCTCCAAAATGGTGCGGACTTGGATTTCGGCTTTGAGGCCGTACACTGTCTCTGGGATTTCCGTGGTGACAATATCGTTGGGGAAGACACCGGGCTTGAACTGCGCGATGTAATGCACTGACCGATAGCCGAACTCGGTCGGCTTGAGGCGCTGCGATACATCGATGGTGTTATCCCAGTCAATGGTGAAATGCTGCTCGATGAAGGCGCACATCGCCCGGACTTCCTCCGGGGTGTGCGTGATAACTCGGCCGCCGCACAGGTCGGTGATCTGGTTGATCGGGTCGCGGTACTTGTGGCGCTTGCGCTGGATCTTCTCCGCGAAACTGGCGATGGCCTTGGGTCGCGCTTGTACGATCGCGTGGGGCGCATGTTTCTTGGTGGCCTGGTTCAGCACGCTGTGCAGCGTGTCGGCATATTGCTGATAGCGCGGGAAGGCCAGCTCATATTGTGCGATCTGGGCCTGCGTCCATCCGAAATCAGATGTTTTTTCATCCATGTTTGCCACCCCTTTTCATCGGATACACTTCAAGCCCGGCCTCGGCCAAGATGCAGGGTAGCTCACGGATGGGGTGGCGGGTGCGCTCTTGCGCGTCGGGCGTCAGTTGTTCCCACGGCACCAGGTTCGGATTCGTTTTTTCGGCGATGTCTTTAGGCCCCAGGGACCAGCCGGCACGGAGCCGTTCGGTAACATAACGTTTGTGCTCCAATTGGGCCATCAGCTCGACATCAGCTTCGGGGAAGCGGAATCGCCAGGCGCTCCAATCTGTGAGTGGGGCCAGGCTGTACCCTGCTGCACGGAGCATCGCGCTGATCGCATCCGCCTGGGTGCGGTTGCCCTCTTGGATTTCGGCCGTCAATTGGTCCCAGGGCACTATGGAGGGATTCGATGCGGGGGTCTGGCCTTGCGCCTCGCCTTGTTGCACATACCGTTGATGCAATGCGCGGGCCACGGTTTCATGCATGCCCCCCAAAACCAGGCTCGGCGTGCAACTGTACTCCAGGAGAGGAAATGCGTGCAGTGAGCTGTAACTGTCTGTGGCGTCATCCCGGTAGAGCAGGCTTGCCAGGCCACCGCGGCTGCTGGTGCGGATGACGATAGGGATATCCTGATCGCGCACATGGGCTGCCAACGTCAGCGCGGCCATTAGCCCCTGTGCATCGTCGTCAAGGCAACTGTAGATAGCGGTGACGCACAGCTGGCCCGCCTCATCCCGCAGGAAGTCCGCCTGTTGAAACTCGGGCCCCCGCAGGTCAATCGCGCACGGAACCAAGTCACACGCTTCGTGCAGCCGGGGATACCGCAGAATGATCAGCTTGACTTTTCGCTCGGCCTCGCGATCGACCACTGTGATCCGCAAGCGCTCATTGGGGGGTTCACGGCCACACGTCCGAGCGCGTGCGGCGCGGAGGGCCAGGCTTTGCCCCAGGCTGCCGAACCCCAGGAGCACCATGTGCGGTGGCCCGGTTTGCCCTTCCCGCAGCGGCGGGAATCTCTCCAGCAAGAGTTGCGCGCCCAGGTCAAACGTATTGAAGAATTCCAGGCGGAAGGTGTTATGATTGGCTGAATCGAAGCTGCGGTCGTGCAACAACTCACACAACTGCGGTTGCACCAGGTGCACCAGGCACGTGAGGGGCAACCCGCCCCGGCGAGCGGACAGCCGTCGGGCCTGCACGGCGATCTCGGCGTTTACCCCATCATCGTCGCACACGGCGATCAGATGGCGAGCGTGCAGCACGCCGGCGCGTAGGAGCAGATCAGCGTTGCGGGCGTCACCAATGAGCACGATGATACCCTGCTGCCGGCAGGCTCTGATGGCGTCGTTGTTGTGGTCCTGTTCGATGACGACAACCCGATGGCCCTGCGCCCGAAAAGAACGGGCCAACAGCGTGCCGCGACGGCCCAGCCCACAGATGATCTCGTGGTGGCGTGCGAAGCGGAGCTGAAGGGCCTGGAATTGCTCTGCAAACAGCAGCGCCAACGCTTGCACGGCGGTGTATGCCGCCACAGTGGGGGCCAGCAACCGCGCGGCCTCCAGTTCCCACGGCTTCGGACCGGGCACCGATCCCGACTCCAAGATAAAGAGCTGGATCGTCAGATAAAGCGTGTCCATGCGCGCTTGGACACCGCCTGTAGCCATCGCGTAGTTGCTGAAACCGATATAGCCTAAGAGGAGAGTGGCTAGCCAGAGCAGGCCGATGATGACCCATCGGTGGGCGGATAATGCCTGGCGCAGGCGAAGGAGCCAACCCGTCAGCGCAGTTCGTTGTTTCATGGGCAGGCCTTTGAACGGTGCTTTTCATCCCACCCTGCGGGGATATCAACAATTGGCTGCCATGTCTTGCCGCACAGGATTGATTTGACAACCCGCCCTGTGCAAGGTAGAATTGCATCTAACTCAATAAAATTCGGCTCTTGCCTGTAAATCACGCATAACGAATGGCGATCTCGTGATAAACGCTGCCACAGCAGCCTGGACGTTTCGGCTATTTTGCAGTGCGCTCGCGAGTGGCAACGAAAGCGTGTTTGGGCGGATGCTCAACCCGGCTTGAACAGGTCAGTCACCTGGCGTACCAGGGCAACTACCGCCACCGCGATTTTGACATAGTCCGGCGCTCCGGCTTGCAGCCGCAGTTGTTGGCCGGCCTCGACGCCGCTGATCAGTTTGCCCTGTTGCGCTTGCGTGTATGCCCAGGCGGCAGTGGCGCCCAGCACAGCGCCGACCGCGCCGCCGATAATGATAGCTGTGTTACGGGATGTCACGGGGATGCCTCTTTCATTGATTTCAGCAAGGTCATGGGTGCGGACCGCCAGCGATTCACCTGGGCCAGGGTGGCACTGACCGCAATGAAGGGGGCAGCAGTGCGCTGGCTAACCTGTTCGGAGATATCGGCTGCTTTACGGAAGTAGCCCTGGACAGTGGGTGCCGTGACGCGCAGTTTGCGGATCACCCACAGCATCCCGCGCACGGCAAAGTAGAGGATCACACCCGGTATCAGGCTGATGAAAAACGCCTCAACGGCTAGCAGAACAACTGCGAGATCACGCCAGTTGGCGAGGGTCACAGGGGGCCTCCTTGATGGATATTGCTATCAAAAGCAATTATAGCACAGGGTGCAAAGAATGACAAGAGGATGATGAGCCGGGCTGGCCGATTGCGCTGCGCACTGCTGGTCTTGGCGATGGCAGTCTTACTTCTGGCCCGCGCCACCCGCCCTTGGGCAGAGTTCGGCCCGCAGCAGCAGGTGGTCTCGGTGAACCCCAAGCTGGGCGTCCACACGCGGCTGACCGATGAGGTGGAGGCATGGAAGATCCAGCGCACCTTTGAGATGACGCGTGAGATGGGCGCGTCGTGGGCGGTGGAGTACTTCCTGTGGGCTGCGCATGAACCGGCGCGAGGGGTCTACGACTGGGCGCACGCCGACTTGGTAGTGGATCACGCGGTCAACCAAGGGATCACGCTGATCGCCCGGCTGGGCTATGTGCCTGAGTGGGCCCGGCCGGCCAACGCGTCACACCTGTATCTGGATGAGGAGGGCTACGATGAATTCGCCCGCTTTGTCGCCGCGTTTACCGCGCACTTCCGGGGCCGCGTGCGCCACATCGTCATCTGGAACGAGCCGAACCTGAGTCAGGAGTGGGGTTTCCGGCCGGTGGATCCCGCGAGCTACACCGAGCTGCTGCGCCGCGCCTACAGGGCCGCCAAGCGGGCTAACCCCGACGTCCAGGTCCTCGGGGGTGCCTTGGCGCCGACCGTGGCCCCGCGGGACAGCGAGTGGGGCCTGAACGACCTGGACTACCTGCAGGACATGTACGATGCCGGGGCCGGGGCGTATTTCGACGTGTTGGCGGTGCACAGTTACGGCTGGACCTTCAGCCCGGACGAACCGGCCGCGGCCGATGCGGTGAACTTCAGCCGGGTCGAGCTGCTGCGGGAGATCATGATCCGCAACGGCGACGCGGCCAAACCGGTGATGATCACCGAGGGGGGCTGGAACGACCACCCGCGCTGGACCAAGGCCGTGCGGCCCGCGCAGCGCGTGGCGTACACCATCCGAGCCTATGATAAGGCGCTGGCCGAGTGGCCCTGGGTGCAGGCCGTCTGCCTGTGGGCGTTTCGTTATCCCGCACCTGCGGGCACCTATCAGGACTACTACACCTTTGTGGACAGTGAGTTTCTGCCCAAGCCGATCTACCTGGCGGTGCAGGCCTACGCGGTAGGGCGGCCGGTATCGCTGACGGGAACCGATGTGCGCTGATTTTGGACGCCTGGACGGCCAGAACGGGCCGCGGATGAACACGGGCGGGTGCGGAAGCAAGAGATTCTCCGCGTTCATCCGCGGCCGTCCGCGTCCCGTCCTCGATTCAGGTAAATGTAGGTTCATCATCGGCGGTGCGCTGGCCGCAGGGCTGCTGCTCGTGGCGTTGCTGCTGTTGCGGCTCGGCGGCTTCATCGGTCGTGATGCCGTCTGGGCGCGCATCCAGGAGACCGGCGTCTGGCGGGTGGGGATGGATCCAAGCTTTCCGCCCTTCGAGAACCTGGACGTTGCGACGCAGCAGCCCGTGGGCCTGGACGTGGACCTGGCGCGGGCCATCGCGGCGCGTTGGGGCGCGCGCGTCGAGTTCGTCGGCGTGGGCTTCGACCAACTTATAGATGCCGTCTACGCGCACAAGGTGGACAGCGCGCTGTCGGCCATGCCGATCTTCGCGGAGCGCTCGCAGGAGGTCGCGTTCTCGGAGCCATACATCGAGGCCGGTATCGTGCTGGCTGTGCCGCCCGGCAGCCCCGTGCGCGGTCCAGACGACCTGGCCGGCCGCCGTGTGGCCGCGGAGTGGGGCAGCGCGGGCGACGCGCAGGCGCGCATCTTGCAGCGCGGGCTGCCCGATGGGTTTTCGCTGGTGTTGCGCGACACGGTGACCGCGGCCCTGGACGCCGTGGCTGCCGGCGAGGCGGACGTGGCCCTGGCCGACGCCATCAGCCTGGCGCTCCACGGCGGCGGCCTGGAACCCGTGGCGGTCGTTGACAGCGACCCCTACGTCATTGTTCTCCCCCGCAACGCGCCGGACCTGCGCCGGGCAGTCAACGAAGCGTTGGCTGCTTTGGCCGCCGACGGCACGCTGGCGGCAATCGAGGCGCGTTGGTTGAAGCCGGGGGAGTGACGAATGTGGAATGTACGATGTACAATGGACGATGGACGATCACGCTATCACGCAGCACGCCATCACGCAATCCGCAATTCATAATCCCTAATGAGGTCACGTGATCCACTTCGATATCTTCACGCTTTTTCCCGGCATGTTCGCTGGGGCCTTGAGCGACAGCATCCTGAAGCGGGCGCAGGAGGCCGGCATCCTGTCGGTGGCGTTGCACAACATCCGCGATTACGCGACGGGCCGGCACCGGGTCACCGACGACACGCCTTACGGCGGCGGCGGCGGCATGGTGATGAAGCCGGAGCCCATCTTCCGGGCCGTGGAGACGGCCCTCAGCTATCCGCCCGGCTGGACCTTCGTGCCTGCGGCGCCGGAGGACGAGCCGCCCATCCCTGAGGAAACGCTGCTGCCGCTGGACGTGCCCGTCATCCTCCTGTCGCCCCAGGGCCGCACCTTCACTCAAAAAGTGGCCGAGGAGCTGGCTGGGTATCGGCGCATCGCGCTGTTGTGCGGCCGCTACGAGGGGGTGGATGAGCGCGTGCGCCTGGGCCTGGTCACCGACGAGATCTCCATCGGTGACTTCGTGATCTCCGGCGGCGAGCTGGCTGCAGTGATCATCGTGGATGCGGTGACCCGGCTGCAGCCCGGCGCTTTGGGCTGTGAGATGGCCGCGTTCGAGGATTCATTCGCCACGGGGCTGCTGGAATATCCGCAATACACCCGGCCGGCCAGTTACCGCGGGGAAGGCATCCCCGAGATCCTGACCTCAGGCGACCACGCGAAGGTGGCGCGGTGGCGGCGGGAGCAGGCGTTGCGCCGCACCTGGGAGCGCCGGCCCGACCTGTTGAACTCGGCGCCGCTGTCGGACGCGGATCGAGCCTTCCTGGATAGGTTGCGGGCAGAAGCGGCGGCGGGGGAGGCGGGTTCAGCCAATGAATAGCGTTAACCCCTGGATTTGGTTCACAAGCCCCTTTGTGCTAAAATGGTGTTTCGTCACATAAGCAGCGTTGCGCTTTCCGATTTGGGGTAACGCGGCCGAAGAACTGCCAACGAAGGGTATTGTAACGATGTCGAACTTGATTGCTTCTCTTGATGCTGCGGCCGCTCGGCCGAATTTGCCCGATTTGACTCCCGGTGACACGGTGAAGGTGCACACGTTGATCGTGGAAGGTGAAAAGGAACGCGTACAGGTGTTCCAGGGCTTGGTGATCCGTGTGCGCAACAGCGGCGTCAACAAGAATTTCACTGTCCGGCGTATTGCTTCCCACGGTGTGGGTGTGGAGCGCACGTTCCTTTTTGCTTCGCCCCGCGTCGACAAGATCGAGGTGCTGCGGCACGCCAAGGTCCGCCGTGCGCGGTTGTACTTCCTCCGCGGCCGCACCGGCAAGGCGGCGCGCTTGAAGGAACGCGCGGCCTGATTTTGGCCGATGGCTTCATGCAATAAGGCGCAGGGATGCATAGGTCCCTGCGCCTTTTGTGGTTTAGAGAATGCGTCATCCGTCACCACCAGAACGGGCAGGATTGGAACACGAGCAAGCGCTATGGGCCGCGGGCTATCGGGCGATCGCCGGCGTGGACGAGGCCGGTCGGGGGGCCTGGGCTGGGCCGGTGGTCGCGGCCGCGGTCATCCTGCCCGCCGATCCCGCCGCGCTGGCGCCGTTGCTGGGTCACGTGGATGACTCCAAGCGCCTCACGCCGGCCGCGCGTGAGCGTGCATTGGCGCTGATCGAGCAACGTGCGTTAGCTGTCGGGGTGGGTTCGATGTCATCCGCCGAGATTGACCGGGTCGGTATCGCTCCCGCCACGCGGGCTGCGATGCTGGCTGCATTGGCCGCCCTGGCCGTGGCGCCTGACTTCGTGCTGGTGGATTACCTGACCCTGCCCGGCCTGGCCAAGCCGCAGCGCGGCATCCCGCACGGCGACGCGGCTTCGCTTTCTATCGCCGCTGCCTCCATCGTGGCGAAGGTTACGCGGGATCGCTGGATGGCTGCGCAGGATGAGGCGTTTCCCGGCTATGGCTTCGCTGGTCATAAGGGCTACGGCGTGACGGCCCACGCTCAGGCCCTGGCGCGGCTGGGGCCGTGCGCTCTGCATCGCCGGAGCTTTCGGCCCGTGAGCACATCCATCGCAACCCCGGATATCGCAGCTCGCGGCGGTCCGGCTTTTTTCCCCGGAGATCAACATGGCCGGCCGTGATGCACGGGTAAGCTTGGGCCGCCAGGGCGAGGCGTTGGCGGCTGCCCACCTGGTAACTCAGGGTTGGGAGATCCTGGCTCGCAACTGGCGCACTCGGGCCGGTGAGCTGGACATCGTCGCGCGCGACGGCGAGTGGCTGGTGTTTGTCGAGGTGCGCACCCGTCGCGTCGGCCGCCGGGGTGCGGCGCCGACCGCCGGCACGCCCGAAGAGTCGGTCACGCCTCGCAAGCAGCTCCAGCTTATCGCCATGTCTGAAGCTTACCTGTTCGAGGTGCCCTTCGCTGGCCCCGTGCGCATTGATATCGTCGCCCTGGAGCTTGCCGCCGACGGCGCCATCACCCGCCTGAATCACATCCGCGACGCGGTAGGGACATGACCTGATGCAAACGCGCGGCAATCCGCAATCCGCAATCGGCGATCCGCAATTCGTTGTCGCGATTGTCGGGCCGACCGCGGCCGGCAAGACCGCGCTGAGCCTGGCGCTGGCCGAGGCGCTGAGAGGCGAGATCGTGTCGGCCGACTCGCGGCAGATCTACCGCGGCATGGACATCGGCACGGCCAAGGCCACGGCCGAGCAGCAAGCGCGCGCACCGCATCACCTGCTGGACGTCGTAGATCCCGATCAGATCCTTACCCTGGCCGAATATCAGCGCCTGGCCTACGCCGCCATCGCGGCCATCCATGCGCGCGGCCGGCTGCCGCTGCTGGTGGGTGGCACCGGGCAGTACGTCCATGCAGTCCTGGAAGGCTGGTGTATTCCCGAGGTGGCTCCGCAGCCCGACCTGCGCGCCGCGCTGGAGGCCGAGGTCGCGGCCCGCGGCGCCGGGGCACTGCACGCCCGCCTGGCCGCGTTGGATCCGGTCGCCGCGGCCCGTATTGACCTGCGCAACGTCCGCCGTGTGATCCGGGCGCTGGAGGTGTGCCTGGCGACCGGCCGGCCCATCTCCGAGTTGCAAACCAAGTCCCCGCCGCCTTACGTGGTCGTGCAGATCGGCGTGACGCGGCCGCGGCCCGAACTGTATGCGCGGATTGATGCTCGGGTGGATCGCATGATCGCGGCCGGCCTGGTAGCCGAGGTGCGTCGCCTGGCCGATGCGGGCTACGGTTGGGACCTGCCTGCCATGACCGGCTTGGGCTACCGGCAGATCGGCCAGTACCTGCGCGGTGAGGCCTCACTGGATGAGGCGATCGCGCTCATCAAGAAAGGGACGCGGCGCTTCGTGCAGCAGCAGTACAACTGGTTTCGGCTGAACGATCCGGCAGTTTGGTGGGTGGACCCAGCCCTCGTGGACCCCAAGGAAGCGACACAACTCGTGCGCTCGGCACTCCTCGGATCGCCTGCGTCTGCCGCAAGTCGCCCACCTGCAGTTCCGTGACGACTAATGCCCCATGATCTTCGCCCGGATCGCGTTGAGGATCTCCACGATCGCTGACGGCCCGTGCGTCGAGGCAAACCGGTTGTCGAAGAAATGCTCGCGATCCAACCAGACGCGCGAGCGAAAGTTGTCGGCGCGAAACTCACGCCCCGGGAACTCGCGATAGGGTACGTGACCGGGTCCAGGCTGGCCGCCGCCTGGATAATTGGAGTTGAAGTAGTAGATGCCCGTGCCGCCGAACAGCATGTAGTCCACGAAGCCAAAAAGCCCCATTGCGTTTTCCAGAAGGCCGGCGATCGGCTCGGAGGCCGGCACTTCGCACTTCTGCCGCGCCTTGGCCAGCTTGTCGGCCGGGATGTTAGGGCTGGTGTAGAACGAGCCGCGGCGATAGCGTGCCAGCAGCGCGGCCAACTCTTCGGGCCGGAACGCATCCGGCGCGGCAGCCGTCGCGAGCTGTTGGCGCTCGACCGGCGGCTGGGCGTCGCCCGGGCGTTCAGGCGCGGTCGTCAGCTTGACGGCGGTCGGCGTTCCACCTGTTGGGTTCGCGGCGGTCGGCGTGGGCTCGGTCCGTGATATCGTGCTCTGCACAGGCGGTTTGGCCGGCCGCGCTTGGGTTGCCGCAGGCTGTTTGGATGTCGGCGCAGGCCCGGCGCTGGGCGGTGACTCGCGTTTGGGTGTCGCTGCCGTGGCCGGCTTTGCTTTGGACTGGGTCGCGGTGCTTTGGGCCGGTCGTTTCTTTGCCGGCGTCTTGGTCGTGGTTGTCTCCGTTGACGCAGGTGGTTTGGCCTCTGCCTTCGTATCCCCGCTGGTGGGGCGGCCGGCGAGCTTGCTGAGGGTCGTTTTTCCCTGGCCGGAACCAGCCTTGGTTGCTGGCGTTGGGGGCGCGATGGGCGGCTCGTCTTGCAGTCGCTGCGCCACGGCCGGCTGGTGTTCGCCGGGGGTATCCGCCGGGGTCACTCTGGCCTGAGGGAGGATGGTGAACACGTCGCCGGTTGGCACGCGCATGAAGAGCACTGGCGTGCCCCACTCCGCGCCCCGCGACTCGATGAGCCGGATCGCCCGTCGACCTTCTGCAACTGCCAGATCCACAGCTTTACCCGTGGCCAGTAGGGGATAGAAGCGTTCGGCAAAGGCGATGGCGGCGCGGTCGGAGATGGCGAACTGCATGGCGACCACGGCCGGCACGCCGGCCAGCACCATCGCCGCGGCCAGCCCCGCGAAGGGATCCAGGCTGTCTTGCCGGGTGATCCGGGCCGATTCGCACGCGTTCAGGAAGACCAGGCCTAGCGTGGGCACGTCGCGCAACAGCATGGCCAGCGTGCTGCCGGTGAGCACCTGCGCCTGGCCGCGGGCATCCTCGAGCATGAGCACCCCTTCACCGGTCTCCTCGTCGAAGTCGCCGTGTCCCATATAGTGCACGACGTGGTATGGCCGGCTGCTGAGCCGATCTTGCAGCTCTGATAGGGCGGCGCGCTGGATAAATTCGACCTCCACGTTCGGTTTGTCGGCCCAACTGTCTTCGATCATCCTGCGCTCCGTGTCGAGGTCAAGGGGCGCATAGCCGGCCGGGCTGGCCATGACAACCAGGACGCGCAGCGGCGGCGTGACCGCCACGGGGTTGCTGGGGCGCTGCACATCGAGGTAGCGGATGATTGGGGTGAATTTGGACAGGTTGAGGAAGTCCCGGCGGTCTTTGTCGTAGAGGTATTCCCAGGGCAGGTTGGCGACCAGGGCCAGCGAAGGCGATTCGGGGTCAATATGCAGCTTGAGGCGCAGCCCCTTGCGCGTCTGCCTGTCGGTCATCCCCAGGCTGCGATCCAGCAGCGAGCGCACCGGGCCGGAGAAAAGCGCCTGGAAAAGCCGGTCGCCGATCTCGGCCGGCGCCATTCCTGCGCGCTCCCCTGCGTCTGCGGACCTGGCCGGGCCGCCGCCGCGCACGGCCAGGCCGAAACCGGTCAACAGCAGGCCCACCTGGCCCGGATCGAACGGAAGCTGCATGGTGGCGCGGCCTTCGCCGGCCGGCGAGCGCAGCACGATGACCGGGTAGACACCATCCCGCGGCGGTTCGATCTTGATGGAGAAGTCCTCGTATTCGATCATGGCGGGATGACTCCTCGAGATACAGTCAGACGGTTGGCCTGCTCAGCGGTCTAGCGGCCATAGACGCCACCCCGCGGCCTCGCCGCATGAGAGCCAGAGCGTCACCTGCGCCGTGTAGGGCGGGCCGTTGTAGTCCAGCCCGCAGTCAAGGACGCGCTGGTACCGCAAGGTCCACAGGCCGGGATCATGCTGGCGGACCTGCGCGCCCAGCGCCAGGCTCCACAGTGCGCACCCGACTAGCAAGCCGCACAGGACTGCGCTGAAGATGGCAAAACATCGGCGTAACATGGCGCTATTGTACCATACCAGGTCTTTGTTTGGCGAGGACGGCGAACGGTAGTAGAATCGCGGTATTACGGCGTGCGAAAGGCGATATCGTCTATGAATCAAGATCTGCTGCTGATCCTGGTCGTCGTCCTGGTGTTGGCTGCGGTGGCACGGACCTGGTCACGGCGTCGCGCGGCCGAGCGGGCGGCCCGGGACACCCGTTCTCGGCCGGAGGCGCGGGATGATGCGGCGTCCATGGCGTCGTCTCCTGCTGCGTGGGCGCCACCGCGCTACGAGGCGGCCCGTGACGCTATCGCTGGGTCGTCGTTGCGCGTTGGCATCAGCATCATCCGGCCGCGCGAGGATGGGCTGCTGGTGAGCTGGAACGCCACCAATAACGGCAGCCTGCCGATCGCCGTGCAGTGGGGCGCGCCGGAGGCCACGGTTGAGGATGACCTGCTCCAGCTCCGCTACACCCAGGGGCCCGCAGTCCCGTTCTCACCGCCCGAGACCCGCACCTGCCAGCCCGGCGAGATCCTCAGCCGCAGCGCCACCGTGTCGCGCGAAGCCATCGGCCAAGAGCCGGCCGGGATGCGAGTGATCGTGGCGGTGGGCTACGGCAACGCGAACGAGCACGAAGGCGCATGCGCGAGCCAGGGCGCCTACCTGGATTGGCAGCGAGTGGCCGTCTCACCCCCGCGGATCGTGCCGCGCGGATAAGCACCCGTCTTGTCATGTTGAGCGGGTCTGCCACCCAAAGTGCGTTACGGCGTATGACCAGCGAAACATCTCTGACGCACGGGGCCATCCCTGACCCATCAAGGGTGACATAAAGAGAGCAAGCACTATGGAACCCAGCTTCTTCGAGCGCGTCTACGCCGTCGTCCGGCAGATTCCCCGCGGCAAAGTGGCCAGCTACGGCCAGATCGCCGCGCTGCTGGGCCATCCGCAGGCCGCGCGTACGGTCGGCTGGGCGTTGAACGCGCTGCGCGGGAGCGAGGTTGCCGACGTTCCATGGCAGCGGGTGATCAACAGCGCGGGCCGCATCAGCATCTCCCGCGCCGACCTGGGCGCCGACCTCCAACGCGCGCTGCTGGAAGAGGAGGGAGTTGCGTTCGATATGCGCGGCTACGTGGACTGGCGGCGTTTTGGTTGGGAGGGGATGGACTGGGCGGAGATTGAGGCGTTGTGGCAGTGAGATGGCACGGTAGTCCGATAGTCCGATAGTCGCTTTTGTTCGTCATTCGCCATTCGCTGATTCGCCTGGCTTTACATATTTGAACATTTGTGCTATATTGAGATTGCGTGACCGAGTTCCTATTTCGCTAAGGAGTAGCACCGATGGCCCGAGAAATCACCATCGCGCTGGCGCAGACCGCGCCGGTGCTCGATGATCCCGAAGAGAACCTGCGCCGCATGGGCGGCTTTATCCAGCGCATCTGCAGCGAACAGCCGACGGACATGATCGTCTTCCCGGAGTTGGCTGTCACCGGCTACGAGTGTGGGCTTAATTTCACGCGGCTGGCCGAACGCATCCCCGGCCACGTGGTCTCCTACCTGGCCGGCAAGGCGGCCGAGTTCAGCGTCTACCTCGTGTTCGGCATGCCCGTCAAAGAGAAGGTGGAGAGCATCCTGTTCAACGCTGCCGTGGTGATCGGCCCGGACGGCGAACTGCTGGGCGACTATCGCAAGCTGCACCTGCGCGGGGAAGAGCGGCTAGCGTTCCGGCCCGGCTACCGAATGCCCATCTTTGAGACCGAGTTTGGGCTGCTGGGCGTGATGATCGGCTGGGACATGGCGTTCCCCGAGGTGGCGCGCAGCCTAACCCTGGACGGCGCTGACCTCATCGTCGCCAGCGCGGCGTGGGAGGCCGACCGCATGGAGGAGTGGCGCGCGTACACGGTAGCCCGCGCCTGCGAGAACGCGGTCTTCGTGGCCGCGGCGAACCGGGTGGGCAGCGAGCCGACCTACACCTTCGGCGGCGAGTCCATGCTGGTGGGGCCGCGGGGCACGGTGCACACTGCGTTGGATGAGGCGGTGGAGGGGTACGCGGTGGCCACGGTGGATTTGGACGAAAACCGCAAGGCCCGAGAGGAATCGCAACTGCTGCAATGCCGCCAGCCCGCGGCATACCGGGCGTTGGTGCGGAAATACTGAGGAAAGGTTTATCATGCATACTATAGATCTTCGTAGCGACACCATTACCAAACCCACGTCCGCGATGCGCGCGGCCATGGCCGCAGCCGAGGTGGGTGATGACGTGTTGGGGGACGACCCCACCGTGATCCGCCTGGAAGAGCTGGCCGCCGAACGGGTGGGCAAGGAGGCAGGCCTGTTCGTCGCCTCCGGCACCATGGGCAACCTGGTTAGCCTGCTGGCCCAGTGCGGCCGGGGCGACGAGGTGATCGTCGGCGACCAGGCGCATACATTCTACTATGAGCAGGGCGGCATGGCCGCGCTGGGCGGCATCCAGCCGCGCACGCTGCGCAACCGGCCCGACGGCACGCTGGATTTGGACGAGATCGTGGCCGCGATCCGTGACGCCAGCAACCCTCACTTCCCCCGCACCCGGCTGATCACCGTAGAGAACACCCACAACCGCTGCAGCGGAACCCCCCTGATGCCAGAATACATGCAGGCGCTGGGCAAGGTCGCGCGGGCGCACGGCTTGCGGGTCCACCTGGACGGTGCTCGGCTGTTCAATGCCGCGGTCGCGTTGGGTGTAGACGTGCGCAGCCTGGCCGCCGATGCGGACACCCTGACCTTCTGCCTGAGTAAGGGGCTGGCCGCCCCGGTGGGCTCGGTGGTATGCGGCGATCGGGCCTTCATCGCCGAGGCGCGGCGCGCGCGCAAGGTGGTAGGCGGCGGCATGCGCCAAGCCGGTGTCATCGCGGCCGCGGGTATCGTGGCGTTGGAGCAGATGGTGGACCGCCTGGCCGAGGATCACGCCAACGCCGAGGCGCTGGCTGCAGGGCTGGCCGAGCTGCCCGGCCTCGAGCCTGAACCGGTGGCGGTGCGCACTAATATCGTCTATTTCAAAGTGACGCGGCCCGACCTGGATGCTCCGGGGCTGACGCGGCGATTGGATGCCGCGGGCGTCCGCATGTTGCCCCTCGACCCGCGCCGCGCTCGCGCTGTGACCCATTATCATGTTAATGCAGAGGATATTCAGGCCGCTTTAGGGATCATGCGGAAAGTATTGGCATAGACGGCCAGATAGCAAGCTGATTTACTGTGCCAGACGCCGCTGATTGATACACTCAATGTCCTTGGGCAGATTGCCCGGGGGCATTGGTTTTGGTGGACAGGAGATGCGTCGGATTATGGTTGAAGGCAATGCTGAACAAGAGGTCAGCTTCAGCATCCCACGTTCTTTCAAGCTGGGCAGCTTCCACATCGGCTCGTCTCTGGCCGACCTGTTGACGTCCGCAGTCTGGAACCGGATCTTGATCAGCGACCTGGGCGTCGCGGCGTGGCCGGTGGCGTTGCTGACCGCGCTGCGCTACCTGCTGGCCCCGTTGACGTTGTGGGCCGGTCACCGTTCGGATACGCGGCCGATCCGGGGCAGCCGGCGGGTGGCGTACATCTGGCTGGGCCGGCTGCTGATGCTGTTGGCGCTGCCGCTGCTGCCGTTGTCGGTGGTTGCCATCGCGCGGGACGCGGGCTCCCTGTTGGGCTGGGGGTTAGCGCTGGCGTCTTTCCTCACCTACGGCGTGGGCACGCTGATCTCCGGCGCACCGTTCCTGGCGCTGGTGCACGACAGCGCGCCTTACGAGAAGCGCGGCCAGGCGGTGGGCATCGTGCAGCTCATGCTGGTGGTCAGCTTCGCGTTCATCCCGGCGATCTACGCGGGGGTGATGCCCGTATACGACCTGGCTGCTTTCGCCCGGCTGGTGGCTATCGGCATGGCCGGCGCAGCCTTCTTCTGGTTCGCCTCGGTGTGGCGGGAGGAGCGGCCGGTTGCGGCAGCCCCCCAGTCATCCCCAGCCCCGCCGTCGTTTCGCCGCACCTTCGGCGCACTGTGGGCCGATTCCCGCGCGCGCCGCTACGCGATCTTCCTGGCCGCGTCCGCATTCTTCGCGTTCATGCAAGACGCCATGCTGGAGCCGTTCGGCGGCGACGTGTTCGGCCTGGCCGCGGGCGAGACGACGCGCTTCAACGCGTACTGGGGCATAGGGGTGGTGGTGAGCATGGTGGGCACCCTGGCGCTGACCCGGCGCCGGCGGCCCGACCAGCAGGCGGGCACCACGAGCTGGGGCCTGGCGTTGCTGGCGCTGCCGCTGCTGGCATTGGGCGCGGCCTCGCTGACCGAAAACCTGTCTGTGGTCCGGCCGATCCTGGTGGTATTCGGCCTGGGGTTCGGCATCTTCACCGTGGGCGGGGTCAGCCTGCTGATGGCGGTCAACGTGGAGCGGCAGGCGGGCGCGTACCTGGCGTTGTGGTCGGTGATCCAACTGGCATCGCGCGGGGCCGGCATCGCGATGGGCGGTGTGGTACGCGATGTGGCGTTGGCGATCAGCGGCCAACTGTCGGTGGCTTACGCGGCCGTGTTCATGATCGAGGCCGTCGGGCTGCTGGCCTGCATCTGGTTGCTGGCTCGGGTGGACGTGCCCGCGTTTGCCCGGCAGGCGCGCGCTTGGACGGCGGAGGTGTTGGCGGCTGAGTAGTAGAGGGGTGAAAGGGATCAGCACCTCTTTGGAGTTTGACGGTTTTTGACATCAACCTTGGTTAGTGATATTCTGCGCATACAGATCTCCCCCAATCTTGCTGATAAGTCCATTCTTATCGGTCCACCCAAATGGAGGTATGCCATGTCCCGCAGAAGGTGGTTTCCCTATCTCTTATTGATTTTGTGCATAACTACCGCTCACGCTCAGGTGCATGCCGACGCGATGGCTGGGGATGAAGACATGCTGGTGGTGACTTCCCCTGCAACCCAGCCCGCTGGCGAATACTTGTTATTGCCTGCTGACCCCCTGCTTGAGCCAGATCGTCAAGGGCTTGATCTGCTGTCGCTGCTGCTGCCGCGGCTGGTGGATGCGACGCGTGAAGGCCGCTTACAGACATTCAGCCCTGTGCCTGAGTTGGGCGCGCTACTTTTGGTCGGACCCACCGCGGATTTTTTGGCCGAGGCGCGGGCCTGGGATGGCGTGCTCGGTGTCCTTCCACCGAACGAAGCGCTGTCTGAGCTGCGGACGGCGCCGCCTGCTGTGTGGGGCTTGTCATCCAGCCCAGAACGGGACTCCCAGGGTCTTCCGGAAGACTTGGCGGCTGCGGCTTCTGCGGCCGGCAGCGGTGGTCTCTCCTCCTGCAATGTCTACCTGGGCACTACCAGGGTCGAGGGCTCCGTTACCACGGCCAATCTTGCCTTCACGCTCACCCTGCGCCGGGGAGCAGAGGCCCGTAGCACGATAAGCGCCACATCCAATAGTTCCGGGTATTTTACCGTCTATTTCACCGAGGCGATCCAAGCCGGTGATAGCGTCGAGGTGCAGCTTCCCGGTGAGCCCCTCATCACCATCCCTGTGGTCAGCCTGACGTTGGAGGCCGATCGGCCTGCGGATATCGTCAGTGGGACTGCGCCTGCTAACGCGCAGCTATCCTTATTTGTCCAGGATGATCGGGTCAGCTATCTCTTTCGCAGCGCAACAGCCGACGCCGGTGGACGTTTTGCGGTCTCCGTCGGGGATGCTTTCGATCTCATCCCTGGCACCAACGTGAGCCTGACTTACACCAGTCCTGATGGCTTTTCTGTTGTTCTGAGCAGTTGGCGCGTGCCAGGTGTGGAAGTGCGCTACGGATATGATTACGTTTATGCCTACGGAAAGCCGGGTGAGCCGGCAGTCTTTACACTACGAAATGCATCGGGCGCTGTGAAGGCCACAGCCACCGCCCAGATCGGCAGCAGCGGAAGTGCCTCGACACGCCTAATCGCGATAGGTGCGTGTGGAGGGAACGCCGATATCGTGCCTGGTGACCAGCTCGAGGCGCAGATCGGCAGCGCGCCACCGGAGACAATCAACGTGGTGGCCGCACGGGTGACAGGGTTCGACACGGCCGCGGATACGGTCAGTGGCGGCGTGCCATCCAACGGCAAGGTCATCGTGTATGCCCGCGATGAGTACCAGAACAGCTACGCTTATCGCAAGGTGTTTGCCAATGCCAGCGGCGCCTTCACTGCCAATTACGCAGGCGCGGTGAACCTGGCGCCCGGCAGCTATGCTTATCCCCTCTATCTCGATGCGGCCGACAACATCGTCAGCGGAGACAGTCTTTATGCCGGCCCTTACGTCCGGGTGCGCCTGGATAGTTGGAGCGATCTTGATGTATTTGGTCCACCTTTCACGGCTGTCAACGCCGTGTTGCGCAATGCGTTGGGCGCCATCAAGGGTACGGTTGCTGGTGTCACCGCTTACGATGGCCAGCTTACATACCTGAACTTCACTGATAGTGCTGGCAACGGCGTGGACGTGATCGCTAGCGATAAGGTTGAGGTTTCTATCGGCGCCACGACCGTGAACCTGGATGTTGTGGGGATTGACGTCCTGGTGGATCGCGATGCTGGCGTCGTCAGCGGCACGGGGCCCGCAAACAGCGTCGTGCGAATTATTAACAGTTATTATAGCGCTTATGATGTCACCACCGGTACCGATGGGCGCTTCTTTTATGCTGTTGGCTGGATGGTGGGGGGATATACGATCAATACTAGTTATCGCGATCCGTTTGGCCACGATACCACAGCGTTTCGTTATGTCCCGATGATGACCATCTATCCCGATTCGGATTGGGTGTCTGTTTACCCGGTCCCGAGACAACCATTGGTTGTCAAGCTGCTTGATCCCGATGGCGTCATCAAGTCTACTTATAGTACTGTTGCTTCCTCGTCCTCCTCATCATACGGATTTGGCTTCTACAATGTGGGCATTGACACGGGTGATAAAGTAGTAGTGGATGCAGGACCGCTTCATTTGGAACAATCCGTGGTGCCTCTTACCATCAATGGCAACACCGAGACCAATACTGTATCTGGGATAGCGCCATCCAATGGTTGGCTTAATGTCTGGGCCAGTCGTTACTTCGGCCCTTACAGCAACTATTACCATCACTCCTTCTATGCTAGCGGCACGGGGTCATATGCCACCAACTTCAACGGCGCAGCTGATTTACGAGGCGGCTATCAGTTGGAAGTGATGTATTGGGATGATGGGCACGAAGATCAGGTGCGTATCTCCCGATACATTCCTTACGTTGGCATTCACCATACAGGCGACTATGTATACGGCTACAGCACTCCTGGCGTGCCCGGCACCGTGGCTGTTCGTGCCGCAGGGGGAGGGTTAAAGGCCAGCGGTATCGTGACCCCGTCGCTCAGTTCGGGCAGCTTCACCTTCACTACTCAAGGGCTCGATCTGGTTCCTGGCGATCAGGTGGAGGTCAACCTGGCGGATCTGTCTCGTACTGTTGCAGTGATGCCGATGAGCGGCGCGCTGGATGTCGCTGCGGACCGGGTAACTGGCACATCGTCACCGAACATCCGTCTTGGCGTGAGCCCCTACCATTGGACAGGAACCGGTTTCAGCACTTACGTGAATAGCCAAAGCCTGCCCCGTTTTGTGGATATCGGGGCCTCGGGCGCGTTCAGCGCGGATTTCGCCTGTCAGGCCGACCTGACCGTCGGCGATTACGTGGGATTCAACTACATTGACCCGGCCGACAACTTCCACCAAGCATATGTTTATACAACGCAGCCGACCGTTACGGTGGATAGCTATCCCGCCTCGGTCCAGCCCGGCCAGCCGGTAGAGATCGCCTTCATTAGCGCCAACGGCGCGCACTCGCAATACACCTACGTGCGCTGGGACACGAAGTCCCATGACGTGGATAAGGGCTACGCATATTACGCGTACGGGGGAACCGGTGTCATCGGTCGCAATGTGGTGCGTTTCAACGCGCCGATGAGTGGTACGATCTATTTCCGCGCGATGGTTTATGTTGATGGCCAGACAGTTTGGAGTGGCCCGGAGTTGGCGATTCCAGTGTCCGGTGAAGTGGCCACCACTTTGGTGGATCCGGTCAGCGGCACTACCAACGACAATACGCCGCAGATCCGGGGTGTGGCTGCCGCGAACGCCGAGGTGGCGTTGTACGAGGAGACATCCGGCCTACAGGCCGAGACGCCGATCCTGACCACCGTTGCCGGGGCTGACGGCCGGTTCACCTTTAACTTGACTACGCCACTCAGCACTGGATTGCACAAATTCTACGCTCGGACAACCAGTAGCGCATCGAATCCTGCTTCGAACATGGTTTATCTCACCGTTGATCCAACCTTGCTGGTTGACCCTGTCCACATCCTGGTCACAGCGCATGGAACTACGCAGCATTTGCGCGATGACGCGGGTCTCGCGAACCTGGGCGGCCGCGTTTGGACGCGCACCGGCGATACCATCACGTTGCAGGTCCCCATCAGTTGCAACGTCTATAAGGCTGAAGTATATGCTGGTGGGGTCTTTGCGGCGGCGATGGTCAATACCTACGATAATGTCTGGTCCGGCAGTTATGCGCCGCCGAGCAGTGGCAACTACGCGGCCAGTGTCCAGGTCCGCTGCGACGGCCCTGATGGCCCGTTCCACAACATCTTGATATTGCAGGGTCTCATCGATCCGGATGGTTATGTTTATGATGTCTCCAAAGGAATTGATTACCGGATTGCCGGTGCGATCGTCACCTGCTATGAGTTGGTGGATGAGGACGCGGACACCTGGCAGGCGTGGCCGGCCGGCATCTGGGGCCAGCAGAACCCGCAAACCACAGTGGCCGATGGGTATTACGCCTTCTTCACATTGCCTGGCAAGTACAAGATCAAGGTCACTGCGGCCGGCTATGCCCCGTACGAGAGCCCAATCCTGACCGTGATAGATGAACCGGTGCATCATAACGCGCCGCTACGACCGCTGGTCTATGTCTATCTGCCTCTTGTGCTGAGGTAGGTACTTCGTCAGCTGCGTGCTGGTACGCTATGCACCAGCACGCAGCAGGCGAAACCGGTTATTGCCGATACTCAGGTTCACAACATCTTCAGCCGCAAGTCGATCTCCCGCTTCGTCTCCTCGATCGCCGTGTGCAGCCGATCATCATCGCGCTTGAGCCCGGCCAGCCGATCCTCCAGCTCCTGCAGGGTGCGCGCGTAGCGGCCCCGCAACTGCCCTTCCTCACCGCCTTCTTTCAGCGCCCCCAGGTTGCCCTGGATCACCCTTTGCTGGCTGAAGATCTCCTGCCGCGCCGCGTCGTTTTTCTTCAGCGCGCCCTCGTGCTCCGCGATCCGGTCGTACAGCGCCAGCACATCCCGCAGGCGGTCATGGAGCGCCTCGTCCAGCGCTTTATCCCGCAGCCAGGCGGCCAGGTGGGCCAGGCTCTGCTTGTGGATCTCTTCCCGGCGGGAGAGCAGCCGGCGCTGCCGCGCGGTGAAGCTGGCCAGGCCGCGTGCGGGAACGGATACTACATGGCGGTCGAACGCCTCGGTCTCTTCCGCGGGCGCGGGTGTGTCGTACCGCTGGAAGCCGCTGATCCGTGCGTGCTCCACCGTGACCTTGACCGCGGCGGTATTGCGGTTCCGGATCCGGTAGGTGATCTGGCGGGCGTCCCACTCTTGCATCAGCAACATGCCGTCCTTGATGCTTACCGACGAGAGCACGTGTTGGGCGTCCGGCTCCTCTGTGACGGTGACGCCCAGGTCCACCGCGTAGGCCAGGATGATCTCGCCCTGGGGCCCGGTGAACGGCAGCATCGCCTCGCCCGCGTATTCGCCGGCCTCAATCACCGTCAGCGGGCCGCGCTCCAGGGTCAGGCCGGTGTGGTTGGGGAAGCGCAGGGTGATGACGGGGTTTTTCGGCTGCTTGGCGCCGTTATAGATGCGCTCCTTGCGGAATTTCAGCGGCGCCTGCAGGATGGGCGCCATGGCCGAGCGGCCGCGGCGCACCGTGACCGGCGCGGCCACCACGTAGCTGAAGAACTCGCCCTGCGCCTGGCCGGTTGTCGCGACCGCGGTGGAACCCGCCAGGGCATCCGCGGTGATCTGGGGCATGGCGCTGCGAGCGCGCATGTCCGCGGCCGCAGCCATGGCGCGCACCGCCATCTTGCCGGCCGGCGCGCCCAGCGCAGCGGCCTCCAGCGCGCCCTCGAACTCCACCGGCGCTGCCACCGTGCGCGCCTGCTCCTGGATTACCGGTCGTTTGGGGGTGAATGGCGTGTACAGGTCGTAGATGAAGCTGACCGGCATGCCGGAGACGAAAGTGAGGTCCACGTTCTCCAGGTCCTCGTCCAGCGTATTGTCGAACAGGCCCCAGCCCTGGAGCAGGCCCGCGCCTTCATCGTCGGCCGCGTCGGCCACCAGCCGGTAGCTGACGCGCCACACGGGACTAGGCGCGCTGTAGCTGAGGCTCAGGTCGGCCGGACCGGTGAGGCGTACGGTGACCGCGCGTTTGTTCTCTTCGGCCAGACTGGTCTCCAGGAAGTAGCCCAGGTCGCCGGCTGCGCGGTCGTCCAGCAGCCCCAGGCCCAGCAGGTCGGCCAGGCGCAGGGGCTGAACGCGGCGCTCGGCCGGCAGGTAGAGTGAGAGCATCGTTGCCCCCATCGGCTCGCGCTCGCCGGGCAGGTCCACCCCGACCACAACGCCGGTCAGCGTCTCGCTGGTGGTAGTCACGGCCGCGCGGCGGCCCCGCAGGTCGCGCAGCAGGTCGCGCAGGCTGGCTTCATCGGAGAGCTGGATGGAGGAGCGCGCCAGCAAGCCCGCCTTGTCCTCCGGTGTCTCGTAATCCACGCCGGTCACCTGGCCGCCGCTCAGCGCCACCGCGGTCAGGCTTTTCAGCACGTCGTTCATCGCGGCCATGTCGAAGGACAGCGAGACCGCCTCGCCCCCGACCTCGCCGCGGCGCACGAAGAAACCGACCCCGTGTTTGTAGAGGGTCATTTTGACGATGGGCAGAGTCATGGTCAGGCCTCCGTTCCAGGTTCTTGCTAGCTCGTCGGGTGACAAGCGTTTCGACGGGCGGTCAGAGCCAGCATGTCCGTTCGGTTATATGAGGATTTTACCGGATCACGGTCGTTTTGGCAAGGGATTGCGGCCGGCCGAACAACGCCCTTTTCACTGATCCCTGCAAGAGTGCGTCATGATATCGGACTCTGGCGCGACCATATTGCGGCATCTGACCTTGATCGTCAGCCCGCCATCCAACGGCTTGCAGGGCCCCAACAGCGCGGGCAAAACCACTATCATCCACCTGATGCCGGACATCTTGAAGCCGGATTGCGGCGATGTGGCGCTGTTCGGCCGGCCGCTGGACGGGGCCGCCGGGCCCCGCTTCGGCTATGTGCGGGAGGGGCGCGGGCTGTACCGTGACCTGAAGCGGGAGCCCACCCTGGTCTACCTGACCATCCTCAAGGGCCTGGATGCCGCGGCGGCGACGGGCGCGAATGGCGCTTGACAAAACGTGTGCGGCGATTATATAATCTGAGCGTTCTTACCTTCTCCCCCAAGGGTCTCAGCAGGCGCATGGAAATCGAGTTTAGGCTTGAAGAAACAGATCTGGTAACGCTGGCTAAATATCAGATGGAGCATTCGCCGGCAATCGTCCGGCGCTACCGCCGACAGCGCTACGGCCTGCTGGTGTTCTTCGGGGTGCTTGCTTTACTCAGCTATTTCGTCCTCCATAAACCCGCGGTCGCGCTCTATGCGAGCGCGCTGGCGGTGTTCTGTTTTGGTCTCTACCCATTCTACTATCGTTGGGTGGTGGGGCGCACCCTGCGGCGGATCGTCGGTGCGCGGCTCAACCCGGCTGTGTTTGCACCGCGCACACTACGTCTGAACACAGAGGGCTTAAGGCAGGTCACCGCCGGTAAAGAGACCGTCACCCCCTGGTCGCGCATCGGCGCGATAACGGTCACGTCCGGTCACGCCTTCATCGCAGTAGATGGCGTTTACGGGCTGGCCATTCCCAGGGCACGCGTGCCAGAGGAACGCTTCCTGCGCTTTGTTGAGGCGTTGCGTACTGGACAACCCACTCGTGCGGCTGCGGGCTGAAGCACCGCCCCCGCAGATCCGGCCGCGCGCCGAATTGCCACCGGGTTGTGGCGTGAAAGGAGGTTCATCAGCTGATACACATCAGACCGATGCGCCGCGCAACCTAATCTATCTGCGCGGATTTGTCTCCCTCTACTCCCAGGTGAATCGCACAATGTTGTACGTTCAAAGGAGGCATTCATGACCGCCAAGACGCAATCGAAATCGGGGTGGCTTGCCGAGTTCACTGCAGCCCCCTTCGTCAAGATGTATCTGATCGCCCTCGTGCTGGTGCTCATCGCCGAATTCACCGGAACCGTGCGTTGGACACCCATCGCAAAGGTCACCATCTTGCTCGTCCCCTTCTTCCACACGATCTATTGGGCGGTTGCTTTTGCGCCGCAGGCCTTGGGCAGGTGGGTCAAGCTCTATAGCATCGCGGACTCACAATGGGCGGCTGGTCTCATCGTTGTTGCAACCTTCCCGCTCATGGCGCGCTACGGCACCCTGGTGGGGCCGAATGCGCCGAAGCTTGTGACGGCCGGCTTTGCACTCATCCTGCAGGAAATCGGTAACAACTGGGGCGCCATCGTCGTGGCGATGCCATTGGCGATCTTGCTCGGGTTACGTCGCGAGGTGATCGGCGCCTGCTACTCAGTCGCGCGTGAGCCGAACCTCAGCCTGATCGGCGACGTCTATGGCCTGGACACCCCGGAAGGCCGCGGCGTCCTCGGCACCTATATCACCGGCACCGTGTTGGGCACCGCGTTTTTCAGCATCATGGGCAGCCTGTTCGCGCTGACTGCGCCAGGCCTGTTCCATCCCCTGTCGTTGGGCATGGCCTGCGGCATCGGCAGCGCCAGCATGATGACCGCGTGCTCGGCCACCCTGGCCGAAGCACTACCGGCCTGGAAAGATCAAGTCCTCGCCTTCGCGGTGGCCAGCAATCTCATCACCGGCGTCACCGGCCTTTACGCCTCTTGGTTGATCGGTTTACCCTTCGCCGAATGGATCTACAGGTTGATGGGCAAGCGCCGCGAGAAAGGCGCTGATGTCGCGGCCGCAGCCAAGGCTGCGCAACAGAAAGTGGTCCGGCCGAAGATCAAGGTGGGCTGGACCATGTTCCACGTGACCATGATCTGCCTCCTCATTCTGGCCGGCAACTGGGTGGCCACCGGCATCGCGGGCGGTAGCAACTTCAACTGGAACGCCGCCAAGGCAGTGAACCCCCTCCAGGCGCTCCCGGGCGTCCTGATCCTCTGGGCGGCTTGCCTTGTAGGGGTGTTGCTATCGCGCTACGTGCCGATCTATGTCCCCACGATCGCGTACATCGGCACGCTAACGTTGATTCTCACCATCCCCGGCGTTCCCGGGGCCGAGCAGATTGGGGCCGCTGTGGCCAAGGTCAACTTCCTGGCAACGGCCACGCCGATCATCGCTTTCACCAGCCTGTCCATCGCCAAGGATCTCACTGCCTTCGCCAAATCCGGGTGGCGCATCGTGGTGGCGGCGCTGATCACGTTGTTCTCGGTGTTCATCACGGCGGCGATCATCGCCGAGGTCATCCTGCGTATCCAGGGCTTCCCGCGGATCCCGTGACGGGCGCCTTAACTACGACGGCTGATGCCTGACGCACCACAAGACACGAAGACGCGGCCGTCCGGCCCGTTTTCGTGTCTTTGTTTTTGAGCAGATACAGGGATGCAACATCATGACGGAGGGCACAATGGCGTATCCGGCGGCCGCGCTCCTGGTGGAGGCGGATCCTGTCGTCGCTGAACTAGCGGCGCGCGAACGTTTCCGTCAGGAACTGACGCTGGACCTGATCGCGTCGGAGAACATCGCGTCACAAGCGGTGCTGGCCGCGGTGGGGTCAGCGTTCAACAACAAGACGGCGGAAGGCTATCCGGGCCGGCGATATCACACCGGGTGCGAGGTCGCGGATGAGATGGAGGCGCTGGCTGTGGCGCGGGCCAAGGCGCTCTTCGGCGCGGGCCATGCCAATGTGCAGCCGCACTCCGGGGTCAATGCCAACCTGGCCGTTTACGCGGCGTCGCTGGCACCGGGTGACCGGGTGTTGAGCATGAAGCTGAGCCATGGCGGCCACCTGTCCCACGGCGACCCCGCGTCCATTACCGGGAGCATGTACCAGTTCGAACACTACGGCGTGGACCCGGTCAGCGAAGTGTTGGACTACGACCAGGTTCGCGATCTGGCGCTACGGCAGCGGCCCCGCATGATCGTGGCTGGCGGCAGCTCATATCCGCGCTTGTTCGAGTATGCCACCCTGCGGAGCATTGCAGACGAGGCGGGCGCGCTGCTGTTGGTGGACATGGCGCACATTGCCGGGCTGGTAGCCGCAAGCGCTATCCCCAGCCCCGTGCCCCACGCCGATTTCGTCACCTTCACCACCTACAAAACCATGATGGGCCCTCATGGCGGGGTCGTGCTCTGTCGGCCGGAGCACGGGCGCAAGATTGACCGCGCCATGTTCCCTGGGGTTCAGGGCACGCCCACCCTGGCGCTGGTGGCCGGCAAAGCGGTCTGCTTCCACCTGGCCGCCACGCCGGCCTTCGCAGCGATCCAGCGCGCGACCATCGCGAACGCTCGCACATTGTGTGAAGAGCTGGCTTCCCTGGGATTCCGGCCGGTTTCCGGCGGCACGGACACCCATCTGCTGCTGCTGGATTTACGCGGTCGTAGGCTAAAAGGCAATGCCGCCGAGCAGGCCTTGGCTGAGGCTAACATTCTGGCTAATCGAAACGTGATCCCTTATGACCCAGAGCCGGTGCTGGTGACCAGCGGCCTGCGCCTGGGGACCCCGGCCGTCACCGGTCGTGGGATGGGAACCGATGAGATGCGCGTGATCGCCGCGCTGATCGGCCGGGTGCTCGCCGCGCCGGACGATGCAGGGGTGAAAGCTGCGGCGCGCGCGGAGGTGGATGACCTCTGCCGGCGGTTCCCACTAGCAGCGCGCGGGCTATAGCGCAATGGACGCTGGCGAATGATGAGGATGGCGTTATGGACATGAAACTGTATGAAGCGCTGCAGGCGGGCATCGAAGCCGATTGGCTCCGTCGCACCCTGCAAGACATGATCCTGATCCGGAGCGAGAACCCCTTCGATGATCCGCCCAGGTCGGGCTATCGCGAGCGCGAGATGGCTGACTATGTCGTTGCCCGCCTGGCTGAGTTGGGCCTGCACTACGAGCGTCGAGAGGTTCGGCCTGACCGGCCGAACCTCTTTGGCTATCTGCCCGGGAGTGTAGGCCATACGACCCTCGCGTTGGCTGGGCATATGGACACAGCCCACACCACGGGCTACACGCGCGCCTACGAGGCGCGTTACGAGGCCGGCAAAGTTTATGGCCGCGGCGCGTGTGATATGAAGGCGGCGCTGGCTGCTTATCTGGCGGTTGCCAGGACGTTGCAAGCGGCCAAGGTGACGCTGCGGGGCAACCTGCTGCTGATCTTCAACATGGACGAGGAATATCAGATGGTGGGTGCGCAGGCGATCGGCCGCGATGGCCCGCGCGCGGACCAAGGGATCATCGGTGAGCCGACCAGCCTCCAGGTCTGTCCGGCAAATAAGGGACGCGTCAGCACGAAGCTTATCACGCGCGGCCGGGCGGCCCACTCCAGCGTCCCGGAGAAGGGCATCAACGCGATTGATCGCATGGCGCGCGTGATCGGCGCGTTCGCCGACTATAACGCCGAGTTACTGACCCGACCCCAGCATCCGTTGTGCGGCAACGGCCGTTTCAATCCGGGCGTGATCCACGGCGGGGTTCAGGTGAACATGGTGCCGGACTACTGCGAACTGGAAGTGGACCGGCGCACCCTGCCTGGCGAGACCAAGGATCAGGTGTACGCCGAGTTCCATGCGCGCATCGCGCGGGCCGCGCAGGGTGACCCTGACTTCACTTATGAGATCACGGATCCGACCTGGCTCATCCCCGCCAACGACATATCGCCAGCGGAGCCTGTCGTGGCGGCGCTGCGCAACGCGCACTTGGCCCTCTGGGGCCGCGATCCGGGCGTGCAGGCGTTTGTGGCCGGTTCGGACGCGCCGCACTACGGCTTTCCTACCGTCGTCTGCGGCCCGGGGTCAATCGCCCAGGCCCACACAACCGATGAGTGGGTTGTGTTAGCCGAAGTGATTGATGCCGCGCGTTTGTATCTGCATGTAGCGCTTCAGCTATTGCTGTAAGAAAACGTACAAGGAGAGAGGCCATGACACGCGATCAATTGAAACAAGCAGTGTGCGCCGAGATTGACCGGCGCCGCGATGACATCATCGGGGTCGCGCAGACCATGCTCCACCACCCGGAGTTAGGCTACAAGGAGTTCAAGACGTCGGCCCTGGTTCGTGATACACTGCTCGGCCTGGGGCTGCCGGTGCGTACGGGATTGGCGATCACCGGCGTGGACGGCGTGCTGACGGGAAGTGCACCCGGCCCGGCCATCTGCATCATGGGCGAGTTGGATTCGGTGGTCTCTTTCGAGGCGGCGGTGTGCGATCCGATCACCGGTGCGGCGCATCAGTGCGGCCATCATATCCAGGTCGCCAGCATGGTAGGGGCCGCGATGGGCCTGGTAGGTGCAGGGGCCGGCAGTGACTTGGCCGGGGCTGTCCATTTTCTGGGTGCGCCGGCCGAGGAATTCGTGGAGATGGAATACCGGATGGGCCTGGCACGCGAGGGCAAGATCACCTACCTGGGGGGCAAGCAGGAGTTGATCAAGCTGGGCTATTACGATGACATCGCGATCGCCATGATGGTGCACGCTAACTCCAAGGCGCCCCAGCCGGGCCTCTACTTCGGCATGAGCGCCAACGGGTTCCTGGCCAAGTTCATCCGCTACATCGGCCGCGCGGCCCACGCCGCAGCCGCCCCCCACGACGCGGTCAATGCGCTCAACGCGGCCTGCCTTGGCATCCTGGCCGTGCATGCGCAGCGGGAGACGTTCCAGGATCAGGATGCGATCCGGGTGCATCCGATCATCACCAAGGGCGGTGACGTGGTCAACGTCGTGCCTGCCGACGTTCGCATCGAGACCTATGTGCGGGGCCGCACGGTGGAAGCCATCCTGGATGCTTCGAAGAAGGTAGATCGCGCATTTCGGGCCGGCGGCGATGCGGTGGGCGCGGAAACGCACATCGAAAACGTGCCCGGCTATCTGCCCATCTTCCAGGATGAAGAACTGACGCAGATCGCCATGGCGAACGGTCGGGCGCTGTTGGGTGACGCGGGCGTCCAATACGGCGGCTTCCTCGGCGGCTCGCTGGACGTGGGCGACCTGTCCCACCTGATCCCGGTGCTGCACCCCTTCGTGGGGGGCACGCAGGGGCCCATCCACGGCGCAGATTTCGCCGTGCTTGACTACGACGCTGCGGCCGTGACACCCGCCAAGATGTTGGCGATGACAGCCATTGATCTGCTGGCTGACGGCGCGGCCGGCGCCCAGCGGGTCATGGCCCAATATCAGCCGCGATTGACCAAAGCCCAGTATTTGGCGATGATGGAAGATCTGCGTAAGTAGGAGCGAGCTCGATGCCCATTCATGGACAACGGCTGCTGGCGCGGTTAGAACGGTTGGCGCGTTGCGGCCAAACACCGGAGGGCGGAGTCACGCGGGTCACCTTTACGCCGGAATACCAACAGGCGGTGGCGCTGGTTGCGGATTGGATGGCCGAGGCCGGGTTGACCCCGCGCACCGACGCCGTCGGTAACCTGATCGGGCGGCGGGAGGGGGCAGAACCCGATTTGCCCGCGCTCGCCCTCGGCTCGCATATTGACACCGTGATCAATGGCGGCCATTACGATGGAAGCCTGGGCGTACTGACGGCCATCGAAGTGGCTCATGCGCTGCGTGAGGACGGGGTTGCGCTCCGGCGGCCATTGGAAGTTATCTCCTTCATGGAAGAGGAAGGGACGCGCTGGGGTGCCAACATGCTGGGCAGCCGGTTCATGCTGGGCCACATCACGCCGGAATACATGGCCGGGCTCAAGGACCGGCAGGGCACGGGCATTGCCCAGGCGTTGGCGGCCGCCGGGCTGGATCCTCAACGCTTTCAGGAGGCTGCGCGCGATCCCAGCGAGTTCCATGCTTATATCGAGCTGCATATCGAGCAAGGTGCAGTGCTGGAAAGCCTTGACCTGCCGGTGGGCGCCGTGACCGGCATTGCCGGGCCGCTGTTCCTGGCGCTGCGCCTGGAAGGGCGCACGGATCACGCCGGCGCTACCCCGATGAACCTGCGGCGTGATGCGCTGGTGGCTGCGGCGCAGGTAGTGTTGGAGGCCCAACAAGCTGCGCTGGCAACCTCGCCGACGGCAGTGGCCACGGTTGGCCGGCTGGAAGTGACGCCGGGCGCGATCAACGCCATCCCCGGCGCGGTTTTCATGACGCTGGATCTGCGCGACATCGTTGAGGCGCAGCGCGACCACCTGGAGCAGACGCTGCGCGCGGCCATCGCCCGGATCGCGGGAGCGGCCGGATTGGGATATCAGATCGAGGAGCTCTCGCGCCACCGACCCATCCTGCTGCCATCGCACATGGTGGAGGCGGCTGCCAGGGCGTGCGTGGCGGCCGGCGTGGCGGCGCACCGTCTGCCCAGCGGCGCAGGCCATGATGCCCAGGTCATGGCGTCCGTTGTGAACACAGCGATGATCTTTGTGCGTAGCCGGGATGGCATCAGCCACAGCCCACGCGAGTTTACCAGCCCAGAGGACATCAAGATCGGGGCTGAGACGCTCTATCACATGGTATTGGAGACGGCCTAAATACCCCTGCTCTATCCTTTTCAACCCAGCCACACTCCTGGCAGACGCTAGCGAACTGCTGGGAGAGTGGCTGGGTGCCTTCCCATCCTGACATCTACTGTCAGCTTCCCGTCCGCCCCGTGCAACGTTTCCGGTTCAGATGCGTAGTAAAATGACGACGTGCCATAATCCGAATGCCTGATGCCTGACGGCGGTCGTCCGTCGTTAGGCGTCTGACACCTGACCTTTCCCGGAGTCCCACCCATGAACCAACCTATCGTCTCCCTTGCCGGCCTGTGCAAGACCTTTGGCCCGGTGCGCGCAGTGGACAACGTGTCGTTCGAGGTCTACCCCGGCGAGATTTTCGGCCTGCTGGGCCCCAACGGCGCGGGGAAAACCACCACCATCCGCATGATGCTGGACATCTTCAAGCCGGACTGCGGCGACGTGGCGCTGTTCGGCCGGCCGCTGGATGAGGCCGCCAAGCGCCGCATCGGCTACATGCCGGAGGAGCGCGGGCTGTACCGCGATCTGAAGCTGGAGCCCACCCTGGTTTACCTGGCTACCCTCAAAGGCCTGGAGGCCGCGGAGGCACGAAGGCGGGTGGACACTTGGCTTCAGCGCCTGGATCTGCACCGAGATAAGAACAAGAAGATCCAGGACTTGAGCCGGGGCATGCAGCAGAAGGCCCAGTTCATCGCCACGTTGGTGCACGAGCCGGCGCTGATCGTGGTGGACGAGCCGTTCGCCAACCTGGACCCGGTGAACACGCGTCTGGCCATGGACATCCTGGAGGAGCAGGCGCGGCGCGGTGTGGCGATCATCATGTCCACACATCTGATGTTCCAGGTCGAGGCGATGTGCAACCGCATTGTGTTGATCAACAAGGGGCAGACGGTGCTTTACGGCCCGGTGCAGCAGATTAAGCGCGAGTTTGCCACCAACGCGGTGCTGGTGGAGGGGCACGGCGACTTCACCGGGCTGCCCGGTGTGCTGGCCGTGCGACAGGAGAACCACCACTGGCACCTGTCGCTGGCGGCCGGCGCCGACCCGCAGGCCGTGCTGCGCGCCCTGGCCGGCCGGCCGGACATGACCGTGACGCGCTTTGAGCTCGCCGAACCTTCGCTCGATGATATCTTCATCCAGGTGGTGCAGGAGACACCGGGGGTTGATGGGCCATAAGGGAATCCAGGGAACTGAGGAACTTGAAGGAACTCAGCGAACGTATCTTTTCAATTAGTGGGGGCGACGGGGTCACAGACCCCCTTGAGTCAAGCTCGCAGGCGGTCTGCGACCGCCGTTCCCCCAGATTATTGAGGATGATACCAGCGAACTGAGGAAACGGGTGGCAGGCCGTTTGGGGAGGACTGTGATGCGTAATTTCTGGTTGGTCGCGCAGGCCGAGTATCGGCGCATGGTGGTGCGGCGTTCGTTCGTGTTGGCTACCATCGGTATGCCGGTCTTCATCGGCGTCGTCATGGCGGTCAGCATCCTGGCGAGCCAGGGCACGACCGATGACCGGCCCTTCGGCTACGTGGACAGCGCCGGCATCCTTGCGGTGGCGGATGCCCCGGGGTTTGGGCCGCTGCCGGTGATCCCTTATGCCGACGAGGCGGCCGCGCGCAGCGATCTGGAGGCGGGCCGAATTCAGGCTTTCTACGTCGTGCCTGCTGACTACGTGCAGACCGGCGCGGTGCAGCAGTACTACTGGAGCAAAGCCCCGCAAGGCCGGGTGGGCAGCCAGTTCAGGGCCATGTTGAGCGCCGCGCTGGTGGCCGATCAGCCCTCCGAAAGCCGGGATGCGCTGCTGCGCGGCGTCGGCATCACCATGCTCTCGGCCGAGGCGGGCGAGGAGATGGGCGCCAACGAGGTGCTGCGGATCATCTTGCCGCTGCTGGTGGGCATGTTCTTCGTGTTCGTGGTGATGGGCTCGGCGGGCTATCTGCTGCAGGCGGTGACCACCGAGAAGGAAAACCGCATGGTGGAGGTGATGTTCACCTCCCTGTCGCCCACGCAGCTCATCGGCGGCAAGGCGCTGGGGCTGATGGGCGTGGCGCTGACCCAGATCGGCCTCTGGCTGACCGCGCTGTTTGTGGGTCTTATGATCCTCAGCCGGCAGGTGGATTTCCTGAGCGGGGTCACCGTGGATTGGCGGTTCTTCGGCGTGGTGGCGCTCTATTTCCTGCCCACATACGCGCTGGTGGCCGGGATGATGATCACCCTGGGCAGCATGGTCACCGAGCTCCAGCAGGGCCAACAGATCGCGGGCGTGATTAACCTGCTGTTCCTCGTGCCTTTCTTTCTTTTCGTCTTCATCTTTACTAACCCGAACAGCCCGCTGCTGGTGGCGTTGACCCTGTTCCCGACGACCGCGTTCATGGCGGTGGCGATGCGTTGGGGGGTTACGACGATCCCGCTGTGGCAGTTAGCAGGCGGCTGGCTGATCCTGGTGGCCGCGGCGGCCACGATGATCTGGGTGGCTGCTAGGGTGTTTCGGATCGGCATGTTGCGCTACGGCCAGCCGTTGAGCCTGCGCGGCCTGGGCAGTGCGCTGCGAGCGTCATGAGGGGCGAGTGGGGGAAACGCAGCAAGCTGCGACGTCCGGGGGTAAGGTATGCGGAATATCATCACTGTCATCAAACATGAGATCCTGACAACGATCAGCAAGCCGTCTTTCTGGTTCATGACGTTCATCTTTCCGGCGTTGGTGATGGGGTTCAGCCTGTTCCCCTCGCTGTTTGCAGGCCAGGCCATTGAGGAGGCGAGCTCGCTGGCCGGCAGCACCAGCGAGGCCGCGCCGGTCTTCGGCTATGTGGATCAGGCCGGGGCCATCGGTGTCGTGCCGCCCGATGTCCCGACCGACCGGTTCCGCGCGTTCAGCGATGAGCCAGCGGCCAAAGCTGCCCTGGCAGCGGGCGAGATCGGCCTGTACTTCATCCTGCCGCCCGATTTCGGCGAGACCAACAACGCCAGCGCTGTAGCCGAGCGGTTGTCGCCGGTGGCCAGCGACAGCGGCGCCAACCTGCTGCGCTACGTGATCAACTACAATCGCACCGGCGGGAACGCGCAACTTGCCCGGCTGCTGCTGAATCCCACCCCCGTGGTCACCGCCCGCTCGCTGGCGCCGGAGGTGAAGAGCGACACCCAGAACGCGTTCGGCGGCATCGGCGTGCCGTTTGTGGTGATGTTCGTCCTGTTTTTTATCATCACCATGAGCGGCGGCTACATGCTGCAGAGCGTGTCCAAGGAGAAGGAAAACCGCACAGCCGAGATGCTGCTGACCAGCCTGCGCCCGCGCGAGCTGATGTTGGGCAAGGTCGTCGGGTTGGGCGCGGTGGCGCTGCTGCAGATGGGTGTCTGGCTCGGCGGCGCGGTGGGGGTGCTGGGCAGCGGCATGGTGTTGGTGGCGGCGTTGGCCGGCCAGGTGCTCCAGCCGAGCTTCATCGTGATGACCATCGTTTACTTCCTGCTGGGTTACATTCTGTACGCGTCGGCGTTGGGGGCTGTCGGCGCGCTGGCGCCCACCGCGCGCGAGGGGGGGCAGTTCACCTTCATCCTGATCCTGCCGCTGCTGGTGCCATTCTATCTGAATCAGGCGTTCGCTGCCGATCCTAACGGCGCGCTGGTTACGGGGTTGAGCCTGTTCCCGCTGACCGCGCCCACGGCTATGCTGGCGCGCATGAGCGTGGTGGCCGTGCCCACCTGGCAGATCGCGGTCAGCGTGCTGGGAACAGCGGTGACGACGTACCTGTTCGTGCTGATCGCGGCGCGTTTCTTCCGGGCGGACACGTTGCTGTCTAACGCCAGCTTGAATTGGGGCCGCATCAGAGGCGAGCTGCGAGGCCGCAAAGCAACGCATTAGGCCAGGGGGCAGGCCATTCAGGGCCTGCCCCTTACCCCCTGATCCCTCAGAGCTTGCTCACATCATGATGCCCGCTCTCGCGGATCCCGGCCGGCGTGATCTCGATGAACTCCGCGTTGCGTTGTAGCTCAGCGATGGTGCGTGCTCCCGCGTAGGAGAGTCCTGAGCGCAGGCCGCCCACGAGCTGATGGAGGATCTCGCTGACCTGCCCCCGATAGGGTACCACCGCTTCCACGCCTTCGGGAATCACCTTGTCCCAGTCCTCCTGGCTCTCAGCGCTCTCGTCGTTGCCCTTCTCGGCCTGTTTGCGGCTCATGGTCGCGCCCAGCGATGCCATGCCGCGCACTACCTTGACCTTGCGACCGTCGCGGATCACCGGCGCGCCCGGCGCTTCCTCACACCCTGCGAACAGGCTGCCCAGCATGACGGTGTCCGCGCCCGCGGCCAGCGCCTTCACCAGGTCGCCTGAAGTGCGAATGCCGCCGTCCGCGATAATAGTGACACGGCGGCCAACGTCATTTACCCCCTGAACGCTGTCCATGATCGCGGTGATCTGGGGCACGCCGAAGCCGGTGACGATGCGGGTGGTGCAGATGGAGCCGGGGCCGATGCCCACCTTGATGGCGTCGGCGCCCGCCTTGGCCAGCGCGCGCGCCCCCGCGCGGGTGGCCACGTTGCCGGCCACGATCTGCGCCTGGGGATGATGCTGGTGCAACCGCTGCACCATGCTGATGCAATGGTCCGCGTGCCCGTGCGCGATGTCAATCACCAGCAGGTCGGCGCCGGCTTCCAACAGTGCGGCAGCACGTGCCTCCTCGCCGGCCGTGACGCCGACAGCCGCGCCCACCCGCAGGCGGCCCCCCGCGTCGCGCGTGGCGTGGGGGAACTGGCGCGCCTTGGCCACGTCGGCCGCGGTGATCAGCCCTGTGAGGTTGCCGCGTTCGTCCAGGATGGGCAGCTTCTCCAGCCGGTGCTCGTAGAGCACGCGCCGCGCCTCCTCCGGTGACACGTCCGGGCCGACCTTGATCACGCGCTCGGCCGGCGTCATCACGTCTCGCACGATGGCGCGATCGCCGGGTGCCAGCAGGATGTCGCGGTGGGTGATCAGGCCCAGGAATCTGCCGTCCGGCGCCAGCACCACCAGTCCGCCCACTTCATACTGCTGCATCATACGGGTCGCATCTGCGATGCACGCGTCAGGGGCGATGGCGTAGGGGTTGTCCACGATGAAGCCTTGTGAGCGCTTCACCTGCTTCACCTGGCGCACCTGCTGCTCAACTGTCATGAAGCGATGGAGGATGCCGATGCCGCCCGCCCGCGCCATCGCGATCGCCATGCCCGCCTCGGTTACGGTGTCCATGTTGGCGCTGATAACCGGCACGTGCAGGCGGATAGCAGGAGTCAGGTCTGAGGATGTATCCACGTCCTTGCGCGACGCGATGCTGGAATGCTGTGGGATCAACAGGACATCGTCGAAGGTTAAGCCTTTGATCGAGCGAATGTTCATGGTTCTCTCCGCGAAATTGAGCAGATTGGCGCATGTGACCGGCGGCAGGATGGCTCAGGGCTGGCTGGCGGGCCGCCGGCGCCGTGTAACCCAGTTCAGGTAAAGCGAGACGCCGACGTAATAGACTGGCCCGAGCAACGAGATCCCGACGAGGCGCATGTCAATACGCTCAGCCGTTGCGCCCATGACGATGAGCGCAATCCAGAAGAGCCCCATGGTCGCCAGGGTCAGCCGGCGGAAGGGACGGGTGCTGGTTGAAATGTACTTGATGGGTATCAGCACCAGTGCTGCCAGAATCAAGAGGATCACCTCGTTGGCCAGCGGCGGCAACCGGAACAGATAGAGATAGAAGATCGCGACGTTCCAGAAGTTCGGGAAGCCGGTAAAGTAACCATCATCCGTCTTGGCGGCTTCGTTGCAGAAGCCATAAGCTGACAAGATGAGCACGATGCCGAGCACCCAGAGACCTTCATCACTGACGATGCCGAAATGATAAGCGAACAACACCGGGATCAGGGTATAGTTGATATAGTCGGTGATGTCATCCAGTTTTCGGCCATCAAAAGTCGGGGCCCAGCGCTTAATGTGGAAGGCGCGCGCCATCGGACCGTCGGTGGCATCTACAAACAGCGCCAGGCCCAGCAGGCCGATCACACGGCCCACGTTGTCAGCAAATACCGCCTGGATTGCCAGCAGTCCAACAACCAGGCCCAGGGCGGTGTACAGATGAACCGCCCATGCGCGTAGAACACAAAGTCGAGTGGTGGAATATGAGTTCACTGTGTTCAAGGTCTCCATGGTTCTTCTCACCAGTCTTCGCATGTGGCTTGGCGCTGTTCGGCCTGGGCCATCCCTTCTGCCCACCACCAATAGACCGACATCGCCGGTTCGTCCCCCAGCGCCAGCACGAACGGCAGGCCGCTGCGGTCAACCGCGTGTAAGGTAATCGCGCTGGGAAAGGGCCGGACCAACCGGCGCAGGTCGTCCGCGGCCGCGCGGCACGCCTCCGCCACGGTCATGCCGGTCTGCATGTAGAGCACGATGCTGCGCGCCGTGCCGGCCCGGATCGCCAGCTCGCCGTGGCCAGTGCACGCGGCCGCGCCGAAGGCGTTGTCCGCGTAGCTGCCTGCGCCGATGATCGGCGAATCGCCCAGGCGACCTGGGTATTTCATGGCCCAGCCGCAGGTGCTCACTCCGGCCGCCAGGTCGCCCGCTGCATCCTGTGCCAGGTAGGTGACGGTTCCGCCGGCCCTTTCAGGATCCGCCGTGAGCCAGGTCCACGGGGCCAGCGCGACATCGGACCAGCGCGCCAGCTCGGCCGCGGGCACGTAGGCAGCCAACCAGGCGCGCCACTCGGCCTCGGCTTCGGCGGTGAGTGTGGGCCCGGCCTCCGCGGCGATCTCGGCCGCGAAGCGCGCGGCGCCCTCGCCGGCCAGCAAGACGTGCGGCGTGCGGGCCATGACCTGCCGGGCCACCGAGATGGGGTGGATGTAGCCGCGCAGCGCGGCCACCGCGCCGGCCGCCAGGGTGCGGCCGTCCATGATGGCGGCATCCAGCTCCACCTGGCCCAGCAGGTTGGGCCAGCCGCCCACCCCCACGCTGCGCACCGCAGGATCGCGTTCCACCGGCCGGATGCCGGCCTCGACCGCGTCCAACGCCGGCGCATTGCCGCATAACGCCGCGATGGCCGCAGGCATTCCGATCTCGCCGGCCGAGTTGGCCAGGATGAACATCGCCTACCAGCCGTTCCGGTGGATGCGCGTCCGGTCGAAGCGATCCGCCGGCGCGGACCGTTCCGCCGGGTAGCCCAGGGCAACCAGCGCCAGCGGCGTGACCTCGGCCGGGATGTTCAGCAGCAACCGCAGGCCGGCCACGCGCGCCTCGCGTGGGTACACGCCCACCCAGACCGCACCCAGGTCCAGTGCGTGCGCGGCCAGCAGCAGGTTTTGCGTGGCCGCTGCGCAATCCTGCACCCAATAGCCCTGGTGCTGTTCCAGACGGCTGTCGCCGCAGACCAGGATGGCCGCCTGCGCCTGGAGCAGCATCGCGGCATAGGGGTGGATGCCCGGGATCGCGTCGAGCAAGGCGCGATCGTCAAGCACCACGAAATGCCAGGGTTGCTGATTGCCGGCCGACGGCGCGGCCATGGCCGCGCGCAGCACTTTGTCAATCAGCTCCGGCGGCACTGGCCGCGGGGTGAACCGGCGGACGCTGCGCCGTGTGAGGATGGCTTGCAAAGCATCCATCGAATGTCTCCTCAATTGGCAGGGCGTGGGAAGATCTGTCGCCCGGCCGCGTCGAAAGCCAGAATCTCGACTGCGGCGGCGCGACTGGCCGCAAACTGCTCGGCGAACATGGACCAGATCATGACGTCGCCCAACCTGTTTCCCACACGCTGTACACGTTCCCGCAAGGTCGCCTCGTGCTGATAGCCTAGCCTGGCTGGCACCGCTGCGCTGCGCACGTTATCGGGCGCGCAGTGGATCTCCACCCGCCGCACCCCGTCTATCTCGAACGCCACCCTGGTCAGCGCGGCCGCGACCTCAGTGGCCAGCCCTTGATTGATGTGGGCTGCGTGGATCCAGTAGCCGATCTCGCGTGCGCCTTCACCTAACCGCGTATGCAGGCCGGTTCCGCCCAGCACCAGGGTCTCGGCGCGGTCGAAGATGCCGTACACGAAATCTTGCCCCAGGTCGAATTGGCCGCGGAAGGTGCGCAGGCGCGCAACCTTGGCGGCCAGGTCGGTCGGCTCGTGGCTGGCCCAGGGCATCCACGGACGGAGGTGATCCAGGCTGGCATCCACTGCCGCTTTCAACAGCCCCGCGTCTGCCGGCTGCCAGCAGCGGATCACCAGCCGGGCGGTGACGATGCGATAGGCCGGGCCGGAACCGGAAGCGTTTGTCATCATCATGTTCCCTCGAGTTCTTATTTACTGGGCAAACAGAAACCGGACAGGATAGCAGTGTACACCGATCCTTGGGAAAGGCGAAATGCTCCCGCGCCGCCATGCCTAAATACCACTTACCCTGAGGTGTGTTGCGAATTGACAGCACGCCCTGGTTGTGTTATTTTAGCCATGCCCAGCGCGGTATTCACTTCAAGGAGGAAGAACATGCGTCCCCGGAATTCGTCTGTTGTCTTTGTCCTTTTGGCCCTGACCCTGATCGTCGCTGCCCTATCGGGCTGCGCGGGCGCGGCCCAAAAGGATACCGAAATCAACGTCCTGTGCACCCCGCAGGAAGAGTGGTGTCAGGGCATGAAGCAGGAGTTCGAGGCCAAGTACGGCATCACGGTCAACTACGTCCGCATGTCCAGCGGCGAGGCGTTGGCCCGCATCCAGGCCGAGAAGGACAACCCCCAGTTCGACATCTGGTGGGGCGGCCCGTTGGACAGCTTTGTGGCCGCCAAGGGCCAGGGGCTGCTGGAGGCCTACAACTCGCCGAACTACAAGAACCTCCTGGATGATAAGAAGTTCAAGGATGCCGATAATTATTGGGTCGGCATTTACGTCGGCTCCCTGGGGTTTGCCACCAACACCAACTGGCTCGCCGCCAACCCCGGTGTCAAGCCGCCCGAGTCGTGGGATGACCTGCTGAAGCCTGAGTTCAAGGGCCAGATCATGGTCGCGCATCCCTCCACCTCCGGCACGTCGTACACCGCGCTCGCCACCGTGCTCCAGATGCGCGGGGATGCGGCCGGTTGGGAGTACATCAAGCAGTATGCGGGCCAGATCGCGCAGTACACCAAGAGCGGCGCCGCGCCGGCCAAGTTCGTCGGCCAGGGTGAGGCCGGGGTCGGCATCGTGTTCTCCCACGACATCGTCAACGAGATTGACAACAACAAGCAGCCGCTTGTCCTTACCTTCCCCAAGGAAGGCACCGGCTGGGAGATCGGCGGCATGGGCATCATCAAGGGCGCCAAGCACATGCAGGCCGCCAAGCAGTGGTTCGACTGGGCATTGACCGCCGAGACCCAGGCGTTGGGCCCGAAGTACAAGGCCTACCAGGCGCCGACCGTCAAGGGCGTTGAACTCTCACACCCCGAGCTGCTCCAGGTCAATCTGATTGAATACAACTTCCAGTGGGCCGGCGAAAACAAGAAGGCGTTCGTTGACAGGTTCACCAACGAGATCGCGGCCGCCGAGGGGTTGAAGTAATTTCGTTTCAGAAACCGGGTTTCTGCAAGAAACCCGGTTTCTTGTTTTTGTCCCCCCATTCAGGAGCACACCATGGCAGTCTCTGCACCTCCTGTGTCGCCTCCGACCCCATCTCGGTTCCTGAGCTCGCTGCAGCGGCGGTACCGGGAATTCGCCCTCATCGCACGTGACCCTGTGTTGATGATCGGCTTGTTGTTTTGTGGCCTATTTCTCTTCATCTTTGTCGTTTATCCCCTCTTTCGCGGCACTGCCAACGGCTTCGTAGATGCCACCGCGTCAGGCCCCTGGTACACCCGCTTGAGTTTCAAATACTTCGCGCGTTACGTCGACGCGTACTACGGGCCCTATTCGCGGCTGGTGTTCTGGAACACCCTCCAGATGGGCTTGTTGACCGCAACAGGCGGCACGATCCTGGGCTTCATCTTTGCGTACACCATGGTGCGCTGCAACGCGCCCGGCAGCAGGTTCATCCATCTGTTGGCGCTGGTGCCCACCGTCTCCCCGCCGTTCGCGCTGGCGCTCAGCACCATCTTGCTGTTCGGCCGCAACGGCTTGGTGACGCGTAAACTCCTGGGCATGACCTTCGGGCCGGGCATCAACGATGTTTACGGGCTGGACGGGCTGGTGTTCGTGCAGGTGATCACCTTTTTCTCGGTGGCGTACCTGATCGTCCGCGCCATGCTGGAGCGGCTGGACCCCAGCATGGAGGAGGCGGCGCACAGCCTGGGCGCGGGCAAGCTGCACATCTTCCGCACCGTCACCCTGCCGTTGCTGATCCCCGGCATCGCGGGCTCGTTCCTGCTGCTGTTCGTGGAATCGCTGGCCGACCTGGGCAACCCGCTGTTTATCTCCGGCAACTTCACCGTGCTCTCGGCCCAAATCTTCCTGGCCGTGGCCGGTGAGTACGATTTCCAGAAGGCGTCGGCGCTGGCTTTCGTGCTCCTGTTGCCCACCCTGATCGTGTTCCTGGTGCAGCGGTACTACGTCACCCGCCGTTCCTATGTCTCGGTCACCGGCAAACCCACCGGCGGTCACATTGTCGTCAAAGAGCCGTGGATCCGCTGGCCGTTCATTGCCATCACCTATCTCACTTGCTTCCTGGTGATCGTGCTCTACGCGGCCATCATCTACGGGTCATTTGCCACGGCCTGGGGGACGGATTTCACCCCCACGCTGGCATGGTGGCGGTTGATGGTGACGCGCGGGGTTGAATCGGTGCTGGACACCACGTTCCTCAGCGCGTTCGCCACCCCCATCGCCGGGCTGACCGGTATGGTGATCGCGTTCCTGGTGGTGCGCAAGAAGTTTTCCGGCAAGGATACAGTGGACTTCGTCTCGAACCTGGGCGGCGCGGTGCCCGGCACCATCCTGGGCATCGGCTTCGTGTTGGCGTTCAGCACCCCACCGTGGTTCGTGGTCGGCGTCCTCTATGCGCTGCTGGCGCTGTACCTGGCCCGCACCGGCCTACACGTGCGTCGTGACCAGTGGATCGCGTTGGCCGTGGGCACTGCTGCGGGGGTCGGGCTGGCAATGCTGAACGCGCTGCTGGGCGCGGTCGGCCTGTACTATGTGCTGGGCGGCGTCTACGTGGCGCTGGGCCTGTACACCTGGCTGGTGCGCCGGTCCCGCGGCATCGGCTGGATGCTGATCGGCATGGGGCTGTACCTGTTCTCATATGATCTGATCGAGTACGTGGCGCAGCCCATCGCCCAGCTCAGCCGGTCGATCCCGCGCGGCTTTTGGAGCAACGCGATCTTCCAGGTGGCCGATCACATCAAGGTCTTCTTCCAGACCCCCACGCCGCTGCTGGCGATCGTGTACGCGTTCATGTCGCTGCTGGCGCTGGGCAAGACCACCGGCCGGCTGCGCGTCGCGTTAACCGCACTGCTGGTCGCGCTGATCGCCGCGCTGTGCTTCATGGGCAAGCCGTTGGCGCTGGTGGGCACGCCGTTCATCATCATCGCCGCGTTTGTGGTGCGCAGCATTCCCGCCTCGGTGCGCGCAGGTGTCGCCGCGCTGCAGCAGATTGACCCCAGCATCGAAGAGGCGTCGGCCATCATGGGCGGCGACGCGCAGTACACCTTCCGTAAGGTGACGCTGCCGTTGATCGTGCCTGCGCTGCTGGCCGGCCTGATCTTCTCGTTCACCCGGCACATGACTAGCCTGTCGGCCATCATCTTCCTGATCAGCGCGCGCTGGCGCATCGTCACCGCCTCCATCCTGAGCGAGTGGGAGCAGGGCGGGGTGGCCATCGCGGCCGGCTATTCCACCGTGATCATCGTGGTGGTGCTCATCGCCATCGGTGTGCTGTACTTCGTGACCCACAAGCTGCTGAGCGGCCGTGGGGATGTTGATCTGACGTTGGGAGCGTAAACTATGTATCTGGTGCTCGATAATCTAGTCAAGACGTTCGCCGCGCGCGGCGGGGTGGGCGAGGTCACGGCAGTGGATGGCGTCTCGTTGGACATCCGGCGGGGGGACCTGGTGACGCTGCTGGGACCTTCCGGCTGCGGCAAAACCACCACGCTGCGGTTGATCGCCGGCTTCGAGTTCCCCACTAGCGGCCAGATCCTGCTGGATGGCAAGGCCATCAACGACCTGCCGCCGCACAAGCGCGACATGTCCATGGTGTTCCAGAGCTACGCCATCTTTCCTCACCTGAACGTCTTCGAGAACATCGCCTACGGCCTCAACGTGCAGCGGCGGCCCAAGGACGAGATCAAGCGGCGGGTCGCGCGCGTGTTGGAGCTGGTGGAGCTTACCGGCTACGAGAACCGCGCGCCCAACCAGCTTTCGGGCGGCCAACAGCAGCGCGTCGCCCTGGCCCGCGCGCTGGTGATGGAGCCCAAAGTGCTGCTGATGGACGAGCCCCTCTCCAACCTGGACGCCAAGCTGCGCGAGCAGATGCGGGGCGAGATCCGGCGCATCCAGAAGCAGCTCGGCATCACCAGCGTCTACGTCACCCACGACCAGGTGGAGGCCATGACCCTCTCGGACCAGGTGGTGGTGATGAACAAGGGGGTGATCGATCAGGTCGGCTCACCCGACGAGATCTACCGCCGGCCGCGCACCCGCTTCGTCGCCGACTTCATCGGCCGGGCCAACTTTCTCGAGAGCACGGTTCGGGATCGCCATGACGGCTACCTGGCCCTGGATGTGTTGGGCACGACGGTCACGGTTGCCGCCCAGGCCGGCGGCTTCACGGCCGGGCAGTCCGCTACGCTGGTGCTCCGGCCCGAGATGGTTGAGATCGACCCGCCTCAACCGAGCGTGACCGGCGTGGTGCGCCGCGCGGCCTACCTGGGCAACGTCATCGAGTATGAGATCGAAGCCGGCGGGCAGACGCTGGCCGTGGTCGAGCGCGACCCGCGGCGGATGGCGCTGCACCCGGAGGGACAGGAGGTCGGGCTGCGGTTCCTAGAGGATTGTTTGTATGTGTTGCCGAAGGCGTGAGGTGATTGACTGAAGGCCACTCACGGCAGACCGCCGACCGACGACCGTAGACTGCAGACGGGCGTCAGGATTCAGCGGTCGTTCGTCGGCGGTCGTCAGTCAGATTTCGAGATGAAACTATGACACATTTTGACCTCCTCTTCCTCGGTCACTTTGCCGTCGATCAGATCATCGTTGACGGCGTGTCCGAGACCGTCTCCGGCGGCGGCGCGTATTACGGCGCCATCGCGGCCGCGCGGCTGGGCGCGCGGGTCGGGGTGGTGACGCGGCTACGGGAGGCCGACTTCCCGAGGCTGGAAGAGCTCCGGGCAGCGGGGGTGACGGTCTTCGCCGCGCCTGCGGCCGAGACGTCGGGCATCGCCAACACCTACAACTCGGCCGACATGGAGCGCCGTGTTTGCGTGCCGCTGGGCTTCGCAGGGCCGATCCAGCGTGCGGACGTGCCGGACGCGAGAGCGCGGATCTACGCCATCACCCCCATCATCGCGGGCGAGGTAGACCTGCCGCTGCTGCAGGGGCTGGCAGCTCGCGGTCCGGTGGCCCTGGACGTGCAGGGCTTCGTGCGCGTCCGGGTTGGGGATGAGCTGCTGTTCCGCCCCTGGCCGGAGAGGGCCGAGGGGCTGCGCCACGTCACCTACCTCAAGGTGGACCGCGCCGAGGCCGAGGCCATCACGGGCGAGACCGACCTCGCGGCGGCCGTGCGTGCCCTGGCTGTTTATGGCCCGACCGAGATCGTGCTCACTCAGTCGGCCGGGGTGACCGTGTGGGCGGACGGCGAAGTTCATTTTGCCCCGTTTACCCCCCGCTCGCTGGCTGGCCGCACCGGCCGCGGGGACACCTGCTTCGCGACTTACCTGACCAAGCGTCTCTCGGCGTCCCCGGCCGAGGCGTGCGCGTGGGCCGGCGCGGTGACCACCCTCAAGCAGGAGCAGCCTGGCCCCTGGCGCGGCGATGTGGCCGCCGTGCTGGCGCTGCTGACTGAACGTCTCTCTAACACACAGCGCGGTCAGTAGCGCAGGGGCACCACAGCCATGGATTGGTATGAGCCCGAGGTGCGGGGGCTGGAAGCGACCCTGCGGGCAGCGCAGCCGTTGCAGGGCGTCGTGGCATTCTACGGCAGCTCCTCCATCCGCCTGTGGACGACGCTGGCGTCCGACTTTCCGGGGCTCAGCGTGGTGAACCTGGGGTTTGGCGGTGCGACCCTGGCGGCCTGCGTCTATTTTTTCGAACGCCTGGTGCTGCCTTGTTCGCCGGCATCCATCGTGCTGTATGCCGGTGACAATGACCTGGGTGACGGCCGCCGGCCCGAAGACGTAGCCGGCTCCTTCCGATCCTTGCGTGACAAGGTCCGGCGCCACCTGCCGGCCGTCCGGTTCACGTTCATCTCGATCAAGCCAAGCCCCACGCGGGCGCATATCCGCGACCGGATCGAAGCAGCAAACCGGCTGGTTCAGGTTGAGTTGGCCGGCTGGCCGACCGCAGCCTACATTGACGTCTTCCACGCTATGCTCGGCTCCGGTGGCCGGCCGCGGGCCGAGCTCTTTCTGGCCGACGGCTTGCACCTTAGCGCGGAGGGGTATCGGCTGTGGGCCCGGGTGTTGAACACCGAACGTCATAAGTTTGCTTGAGTAGGGGCGCACCCCTTCGACTGCGCTCAGGGCAGGCTCTCACGGTCGCCCAGACCAGGGCAGGCGCAAGGCACTGCCCCTGCAGTGAACGAGGCTATTCTTCATGAACCGCGAATACCACATGTGGCACAGCCCGAACCTGGGCCATGAGATGGAGTTGCTCATCTTCGGTGAGACCGGCTCGCGCGTGTTGGTATTCCCTACGCGCGGGGGCCGCTTCTACGACTACGAGGACTGGGGGCTGGTGGAGTCGGTGCGCGATAAGATCGAGGAGGGGTGGCTTCAACTCTACTGCGTGGACAGCGTGGACGCGGAGAGCCTTTACTGCGAGGAGTGCAGCCCCGAAGATCGCATCCACCGCCATTTGCAATATGAGGCCTACCTCCTCGAAGAAGTGCTGCCGTTCTCCGAGGAGCGCAATCCGGACACGCCGCTCATCGTCCACGGGTGCAGCATGGGCGCGTTCCACGCGGTCAACTTCGCGTTTCGGCACCCCGAGTTGGTGACTAAGGTCGTCGCGTTCAGCGGTCGCTATGACCTGACCCGGCCGCTAGAGGACTTCCGCGATCTGCTGGACGGCCATTATGACGAAGATGTCTATTTCAACACCCCGCTCCATTTCATCCCCAACCTGGAGGATGAGGCGATCCTGGACCAACTGCGCCGGCTGGAGATCACTTTGGTGATCGGCGATGCCGACCCGTTCATCGGCACCAACATCGAGCTCAGCGAGGTCCTCTGGGGAAAGGACATCCCCCACGAGCTGTTCATCTGGGAAGGCCGCGCGCACAAGGCCCGCTACTGGCGGCAGATGGCGCCGTTATATCTGTAAGTCCCTTTAGCCGAACACCTCGACGCCGCGCGCGGCCAGCAGGGTGCGCACGTGCTCAACTTTGTCAGCCGCGATGCTGGCCAAGCCCAGCTTGGCCGCAGGCGCGAAGGGCTTGAGCACGCGCGCGAGCTCCGGGTCACGCAGCAGTTCGTCCAACGTGTCCTGATCGCGGAGCTGCACCAGGGTCACGGTGGCGATGCTGGCGCTGCCGTAGTGTTTGCTCCATGTCTTGATCCGGCCTTGTAGCCCGGACGGGATGGGAGCGGCTGCCATGCTCGCCAATTGAGCCAGGATCGCGGCTGCATCGGTGCCGTTGGCAGCCGCGCGTGAGATGCTGGCAGGGGTGATGCGCCAGCCGTTCTCGATCCACTCAGTGAATGGCTGCAGCGCGCCGTGTACGTAGAGGCTCGGCGCCGGCTGGGCTGGCCGTACTGTGCCATCGTCGGTCACGATGATGCTGCCCGGTTGCGCAGCATCGGCCCGCGCGCTGCGCTCCGGCAACTCGCTCGCCGCCAGGAGCGCCCGCTCCACCAGTCCCATCTTGCCACTGCGCACGATCAGGCCGGTGGGGGTGGCGCGTTTCACGATGGCCCCCTGCACCCCCGGGTCGGCCAGGAGGACATCAACCAGCTCCGGCGCCGCTGCTTCGATCCAGCCCACCTGCGTCCGCACGACGATGCGCTCGAACGCGGCCTGCCATTCCGCCAGGGTGCGCGCCACGTTCTGCGGCAGCGGCGCCCTGGTCACCTGTTCCAGCCAGGCCGCGATCTCCGGCGCCGACTGGCCGGCCAACTGAGCGCGGTAGACCGATTCACGGCTAAGATCATACTCGATGGCCCGTTCCGCGTTCAGCCGGTTGGCGAAGCTGTCCAGCCGCGCCAAAACGTTGTCGGAGATGGGATCGAACGCGAAGATACGGAAGTTGGGCTGCAGCACCACGCGGCCGGTTTCTTCGGGGATCTGGGGTTCATCCGCGCCCAACAGCAGCCAGCGGCCCATGTCGGTCAGGCGCACGGCCAGCAGGCCCGGCGGCGCCTTGCCGCCCTCGGCCGTGACCTCCGTCGCGTAGCCCAGGTCGGCCAGGCCCAGCCAATAAAGCCCTTCGCGCAACACCGTCTCGATGAAGACGCGCTCCACGCCGTTCCAGCCATCCTCTTCGTTCCTGGCGTAGCTCTCCCACTGCCACATGAGCTGGTTGTACATGTAGGGGGAGAAGTTCTGACCGGCGTAACGGGAATAGCCGTAGGCCCGCGCTTGCGCCTCCGCGGTCTTGCGGTCAATCAGGAATTCCTCGCTGCTGTCATGCAGGGTGTCCGCCAGGTCATCTACGGCGACCCACCCTTGGAAGCTGGTCTGTTCCTTCTCATGCTTGTGAACCAGGGTCACCAGGGTTTCCAGGACCTTGCGGCGCGCCTTCCCAATTTCGGCGGGCGCGAAGGTGGCCGCGGTGCCGCTGGCGCGCGTCTGGCCCGGCACGTAGGTGGCCCAGAGCTCGTTCCACCAACTGCCGTCCCGCCAGCTCCTGAAGCTGGCCTTCACTCGTTCCGTGGGTGACGCGGTCAGGAAGGCGGGGTTGGACTGCGCGATCAGGGTTTCAAATAGGGGCTGGTATTCCAGCAGATCCACTCCAGTGAGCAGACGGCGCAGGAAGAAGAGTCGGCGATAATCGCTCTCTTTGGTGCCTGTGCTGATGGCCTCGGGGATGAGAAGCTGCTTCGCGGCCCGGCGCAGGTCGCTCATGCGCAGCAGACCCGAGGCGACCAGGCTCAGCGGCTCTTCGCGCGCAGCGCTCCACAGCAGGTAGAGGTCGCGCTGGCAGGTGCGCGCCGAGGCGTTGAGCACATGCGTCACCTGGAGCAGCGCGCGTTCTTTCGGCGGCACGGGCGGCAGGTGAAGGGCGACTTCGGCCGGGATGTAGACGTAAAGGCCGCCCTCGAAGCCGATGCGCGCGGTGGCCGGCGAGCCTTCGGGCAGCGTGTGCGACCAGACCAGCCCGTACAGCAGCAGGTGGGCCAGCACCTCCTCGAAGGTGGTGGGGTCGGTGGCGTTCTCAGGCCGGGGCGGGGGCCAGGTGTACCCCTGAGAGACCGACGCCTTGACGATGCCGGCGCGTTCCAGCAGGCCCCGGTAGCGGCCGGTGCGCAGCTCCGCGCCTTCGATGGCCTGCAGCACCTGCAGCGCCTGCCGGAGTCGCGGCCGCAGCCGGGCCAGCACCCCCCGGATCCGGGCCGGGTCGGTCATCTGTTGCTGCCACAGTTTGGTCTTGCCTTCTTTGGTCTTGGGGAGGTCGCGGACGCCGGCCGTGCGCAGCATGGTTGTCACGTCGTTGGCGTTGAACGCATCTATCGCGGCGTGCAGGTTGTTGGGTCGGCTCATGGCGTCACCTGCGGCGTGTACCCGCGACGGCGCAGTTCGTTGATGATCTCCGGCGCCGCGTTGGGGTTCAACACGACCAGGCAGCGGGGTGATGCCTGGTAGAACTGCCCGATGCCCAGCCCCGCGATGGCCCGGGCCTCCTCTGGCCCCATGTCATCGCTGAATTCGATGACCGCGACCTGGTCGTACAGCTGGTGGCGGCCGGCCCGGTCTTGCCAGGCTTGCAGGCGCGCCCGGGTGGCCGGGGGCAAAGGGAAATCCGCTGCCGCGAAGTCGGCCGCAAGTTGGTCGGCTTTGACGCCGGCCTGCAGTGTGTCGCGGAACGTGGCCACGTCCAACCGGTAAGTCGTGGCTTCGCGGCTGCGCGCGGTTTCGACCGCGATGCGGCGCAGGAGCTGCCGCAGCCCGCCCGTCTGCCAGGTGTTGCGAAGCACGGCCTCGGTCTCGGATAGGAACCTGATCGCATCGGCGGGCAGGGCGAGCGCGTCGCCGGCCGGGATCTGGTCTAGCAGGCGGAAGGCGATCGGCCGGCCCTTCTCGTAGCCGACCTGCACCAGCAACAGCCAGCTCGCCGGCCCGGACAGCCACGCCTCAATGACCTGGCCGTAGGTCGCCTGCCAGGTTTCGTAGTCCATCTGGTTGGGATCCAGCGGCGTTTTGTCGCTGTGCCAGCGCCACGTGCCGGGCGACAAGCTCAAAGCGAACAGGTCCCGGCGGATCTGGTAGATCAGGCGGCAGAGCTGGTCAACGCTGTACCACACGTCGATCGCCAGGTTACCCACAAGTTTCATCAGCCAGACGCGCAGCAATGCGATGCTGGCGTACAACGGCTCCGCCGCGCCCCAATAGTACGACGAGCGCAAGGTAAACGACCGGACGCTGCGTAGCGCCAGGTCAAGTTCATTCCAGGTGCTGCGGAGGCCCACGTTTCGTTGCGGGTCAACCGTCAGCCAGGTCTGCCGCAGGCGCAGGAGCCGGTCAAGCGGCAGCAATGTTTCCCATGTTTTGCTTGCGGCCTGCACCGGCTTCAGGCGTGGGCTGCCCGCAGACTGGTCGGTCAGGCACAACCCGGCATTGAGGAGCTGATCCAGTAGGAAGCTGGCCAGGTCGCGCTCATTGGGCGTCCGGTAATCCCAGCGCGCCAATGTCTCCGGCCCGAGCAGCCCTGGCCGGGCGGCCAGGGGCCCGCTCAGCCGTTCCATCGGCGAGTAAGCCGCGGCCTGGCCTGCCGTGTTGACCGCCAGCGTGGGGCGGTCGAGGTCTATGTTGACCAGCAACTGCTGAACGTGTTGGTTGAAGGTTGCCAAGCTGAAAGGCAGGCCGGTTAGCGGCGGGCCGCTGTGGCGCAGCGCGGGCGCGGCCAGGGGCGCCAGCCACTCCAGGAAAATGCCGGGCACGATGTAGCGATTGGTGACATCCACGAAGACCAGACACCGCTCCTGCAGGTTGGCGATCAGCTCGCCGGTGGCTTTTTGCGTTTGGCGGCGGTCGCTGGTCAGCGCCAGCACCTGTTGCAGCACCTTCTTCGGGTCGCCGGCCGGGTTCAGGGCGTTGATCCAGCCCAGGAGCTCGCGCGCTTCCTCGGGCAAGGTCATGATGTCGTCCGCCATGCGCGCCCGGTCGGTCAGATAACCGGCCATCTGGCCGACGATGTCCGCCTTGGCGATGCCGCGCAGCGGCCAGCCCCACAGCCGGGCGGCCGCGCGCAAGGTCTGGATGGTGTGTGCTTCCAGCGCCTGGTGCAGTTGGGCCAGCAGTTGTTGGCGCGTTTCAGGGGTAAAGGTTCCAGGCATGGGCGCTCACCACGTCGCCCGGTCGGCGTCGGGCATGTAGTGCGGCAGGTCGTCCCGGTAGAGGATCTCGTACTTGTAGCCCTGCTCGGTCAGGAACATCTGGCGGTTGGCGCCGAACATCTGGTCTTTGGTGTCGCGCATCACCAGGGCATAGAAGTGCGCGGGCCGGCCGTCCTTTTTGGGGCGCAGGATCCGGCCCAGGCGCTGCGCCTCTTCCTGCCGCGAGCCGAAGGTGCCGCTGATCTCGATGGCCACGCTGACATCGGGCAGGTCAATGGCGAAGTTGGCGACCTTGGAGACCACCAGGCAGCGCAGCTCCCCCTCGCGGATCTGCTGGTAGAGCTTCTGGCGCTCCCGCACCGGCGTCTTGCCGGTCAGCAGCGGCGCGTCCAGCCGGCTCGCCATCTGCTCCAGTTGCTCCAGGTAGGTGCCGATCACCAGGATCTGGTCGTCCGGGTGCTTGGCCATGATCTGCTCGACCACGGGGAACTTGGCCGGGTCGGTGGCCGCGACGACGAACTGGGCCTTGCTGTCGGCCAGCGCGTACTCCAGCCGGCGCTCCGGGGCCATGTCCAGGCGGATCTCGTGGCAGTGCGCGGTGGCGATCCACCCCTGGCGCTCCAGGTCTTTCCAGGGCACGTCGTACTTCTTGGGGCCGATGAGCGCGAAGACGTGGTCTTCCTTGCCGTCCTCGCGCACCAGGGTGGCAGTCAGCCCCAGGCGGCGGCGGCCCTGCAGCTCCGCGGTCATGCGGAACATGGGCGCGGGCAGCAGGTGCACCTCGTCGTAGATGATCAGGCCCCAGTCGCGCTCGTTGAAGAGCTGGAAGTGCGGGAAGTCCTCCACGGTGAGCGGCTCCGGCTGGCCGTCCCCGAAATCGTCGAACAGGTCTTCGTCCTCGCCGGCCCGTTTTTTGCGCTTGTGGTAGGTCAAGATCTGGTAGGTGGTGATGGTGACGGGCCGGATCTCTTTGGTGAGGCCGGTGTACTCGCCGATCTCGGCCGGTTCCAGGCTGGTCTTGTCCAGCAGCTCGTCAATCCATTGGCGCACCGCGACGGTGTTGGTGGTCAGCACCAGGGTGTTGGTTTGCAGCTTCTCCATGGCGCCCATGCCGACCATGGTCTTGCCCGCGCCGCACGGCAGCACGATCACGCCGGAGCCGCCGCGGGCCGAACCCTCGGCGTGAAAGACATCAATCGCGTCGTTCTGGTAATGGCGCAGGGCGAACGGCTGGCCGTCGCGCTGCATGAACGGCCGCAGGCGGATGGGCAGCCCGGCGCCGGTCACGTAGCCTGCCAGGTCCTCGGCCGGGAAGCCGATGTCCACCAGCGCCTTCTTGATGTGGCCGCGCATGGCCGGGTTGACCCGCACCGTGCGGCTGTCAATCTCTTCCAGGATGAATTGGCGCACCTTGCGCTGGCGGCTCACTTCCAGCATCAGCAGTGGGTCGTCGGTGGATAGCAGCAGGCCGCCGTCGGCCGCGCGGCGCAGCTTGAGCCGGCCGAAGCGGCTGACATAGTCGCGCACGTCGGCCTGGATGTTGCCGGGGACATCGTACTTGCTGTAGCGGGCCAGCGCGGACAGGATGCCGTCGGCGTTTAGGCCGCTGGCGGCCGCATTCCACAGCGACAGGGGTGACAGCCGGTAGGTGTGGATGTGCTCCGGGCTCTTTTCCAGCTCCGCGAAGCGCGCCAGCGCGTCGCGCGCCTCGGCATATTGCGGGTTATCTACTTCGAGCAACACCGACCGGTCGCTCTGCACGACCAGCGGGTTGAGCGGGTTCATGGGCATAGTACTCGATCAACTTCGCAAAAGGTGATATGTTGTGTTTGAACAACGCATAAGTATAGCGCGATCATGGCCCGAAATCAACTTATGACGAGAAAGTGATCTTCATCCGCGCCCCAAAACAGCAGCCACGAACCGTCCGATCTGCCGCACGCCGAGGAGCCGCGCGGCCGCCAGGTAGACGATCGCGCCAACCGGCGCGGCGATGGCGACCTGGGTCAAAGCGCCTCCGCCTGCCAGGGCCAGCGCGGCCAGCACGGCCGCGCTCATCACCAGCGATGCTCCGAGGATGCGCGCCAGCGCGGCCAGCGTCTCCCGCCCCTCCACGCCGCTCAGCCGCCGGCGTAGGAGCCAGAGCAGCGCCAGCACCTCCAGCGTGATTGCGACCGAGTTGGCCAGCGCCAGCCCGCCGTGGCCCAATGGGCCCATCAGCGTCAGGGCTAGCACGATGTTCAAGGCGGCCGAGGCCGCGGCCAGCAGCAGCGGCGTCACCGTGTCTTTCAGGGCGAAGAAGGCGCGTGCGACCAGCTCCAGGCACGCGTGGCCGGCCAGCCCCAGCGCGTAGAAGCGCAACGCCACGTACACCGCCTCGGTCGCGGCCGCGTCGAACGCGCCGCGTTGGTAGAGCAGCGCCAGCAGCGGCCGGCCCAGCAGGATCAGCCCGGCCGCGGCGGGCACGGTTAGCGCCAGCACCGTGCGCAGCGACTCGCCCAGCGTCCGGCGCAGGCCGTCGTGGTCGCTGCGCGCGGCCAGCTCGGCCAGGGTGGGGAACGCAACCAGCCCGAATGCGGTGCCGATGATCGTTTCCGGCAACTGCATGGCGTCCCAGCCCCATTCCAGCGCGCTGACGCTGCCCGCACTCAGCCGCGAGGCCAGGTTGGTGGTCGCCAGCAGGGTCAGGTGGAACACGCCCAGGTCGAGCACGCGCGGCCCCATCAGCAGGGCGACCCGGCGCACCGCGCCGTTCCCCGCGCGCAGCACGGGTGACCAGCGTGAGCCGTAGCGGAGCAGGCCGGGGATCTTGATCGCCAGGTGCAGCGCTGCGCCGGCCACCGCGCCCCAAGCCAACCCCCGCGTGCCCCAAGCCGGCGCCAGCCACAGCGCGCCCGCGGCCACCCCCAATGGGTAAACGGCAGGGGCCAGTGCGGGCAGCAGGAAGTGCTTAAAGCCGTTTAGGGCGCTGCCCAGCACCGCGCTGGCCCCAAAGATCAGGGTGGATACCAGCACGATGCGCATCACCGCGGCGGTCTCGGCCTGCTGCGCGGGCGCGAAACCGGGTGCGATGAGCGTTCGCACCAGCCACGGCGCGGCCAGCCCCGCGATCAGCGCCGCGGCCGCCACGATCAGCCCCACCCAGTTGAGCACCGCACTGGCCAGCCGCCACGCGCCGGCGCGATCATCGGCTGCGGCGAACTCGGCGAAGATCGGGATGAACGCGGTCGCCAGCGCGCCGCCCGCGACGACCGTGAACAGCAGGTCGGGCAGCTTGAACGCGGCGTAGTACGCGTCCAGCTCGGCCCCGATGCCAAAGGTCCGGCCGATGACCATGTTGCGGAAGAGCCCCGCGGCCGCGGCCAGCCCGAAGCAGCCCGCAACGACGAGCACGTTGCGGGCGATGTGGCGGCGACGAGTGTTGATATCTGACATGGTGCAAGGGTTCCAATACTACAGCCCGTGCGCGGAGCACGCTCATCCAAAACTGGGACGCGGACAACGCTGACGACGCGGACAACGCGGACATAATCCTGGGGCTTCCGCGTCGTCCGCGATATCCGCGTTGTCCGCGTTCCGGTTGTGGCCTCCTGGCAGCAGGCATCACATAAGAGACTGAGCTGGGTGGGCCTCTCTTACTCTTGCATATCCTCCAACGCGGCCCTGGCCTCTCCGTGATTCGGGTTCAGTTCCAACGCGTGCTGCCACGAGGCGCGTGCGCTGGCGGGATCGCCGGCCGCGGCCTGCGCCATCCCCTTCCAATAGTAGACCTCCTCGATGGTGTCCTTTGCGCTGCGCAGGGTGGCGTCGGCCAGGGCGATGACCTCGTCGTAGCGGCCCACCTCCAGGTAGGCGCGGAAGGGCTGGAACTGGTACCACAGCATGCGCCACGGCAGGCCGATGCGCCGCGCCCGGTCGAAGGCGTCCGCGGCCGGGCCATACTCGCCCAGCGCGGCCAGGCTGCTGCCCAGGTTGAACCAGGCGTAGGGATCGGCCTCGTTCGCGGCGACTGCGGCCTCCGCGCGGGCCAGGCTGCGCTCCCACATGCGGGCGTCGTCCAGGTCGGGGCCGAGGATCGCTTCGACCGCAGCGGCGCGCTCCGGATCGTAGACGACCACGTAAGCGCGGTTGAACACCGCCCACAGCGTCTCGATCTCAGCATAGGGCAGGCGGATGCCGTCGTAGGGCTGGCCCTTGACGACACCGCGCGAGTCGTAGGAGTCGTAGGCGATCCACTCGGCCGCGGCGTCGTCGTAGCCCACCAGCAGCCGGTAGTGGCCCATGCCATCGTTCGGCTTCGGCTCGTACCAGGTCTCGATCAGCACCGGCACGCCGGCCCCCAGCAGTTGACGTAACCGCTCGGCGTCGCCGTTGACGCGCGCGGTCGCGGCCAACCCCTGCCCCCGCGCATAGGCCGCCAGCTCCTCCGGACTCACGTTCTTGTCGTCCCGGAACGGCCGCAGCGCCGCGCCGACCGTGCCCTGGTCAATCGTCAGCCCGAAGTAGCTCAGGTGCATGGCGAGGGTGGCCGGGCCGCAGTTGTTCCAGGTCTGCCAGGCGTGGGTCAGGCCGGAGAGGCGGAGCGTACTGCTTACTGCGTATGGTGTACTGGTGCGGAGGGGGAGGCTGGTCGCAGCAAGCATCGGTACAGGGGGCGCGGTTGCACCGGCGACAGGCGTTTGCACGGGGGGTGCGGTCATGCTGGGGGTGAGCGTTGGCGCAACGGACGGCGCCTCTGTGCGCGGCTGCCGCGTAGTGGTCGGTGCGTTGGTAGGGGGGCTGGTTGACTTGGTCGGGGTCGTTGGGCCGACGGACGCCGGCGCGGTCACGACCGGCAGCGGCGTTGGCACGTAGGCAGCCGGCCGCGGCAGGCGCGACGCGATCTCCGCGTCAACCCGGCGCCACAGGCCCTCTGGCCCGCCGTAGCGCAGCGAACCCCAGGTCAGGAATAGAACGCCGGCAGCCAGGATGGTCGCGATGGCGATCAGCGCGGCCCGGCCGCCGGGGGTGCGTGCGCTGGATTTGAAGGTCAAGATGGGTTCCTCGATCTGGGTATCCGGTTCCCGCCAGCTTATGGGAAGATCCCGCGCTCCTTGTAAATCTTCTCCAGCCGGCGCAGCGCGACGATGTAGGCCGCAGTGCGCCAGTCAATCTGACCGAACTCCTCCGCGGCGCTGCGCACTCGCGCATACGCGTGCGTCATCCGTTTGTGGAGCTTGGCGTCCACCTCATCCAACTCCCACGACTCACTGCGCTTGTTCTGCAGCCACTCGAAGTAGCTGACGATGACGCCGCCGGAGTTGCACAGGATGTCCGGGAGCACCGGGATGCCCTTCTCGGCCAGGATGCGGTCACCATCCAGGTCGGTGGGTCCGTTAGCTGCTTCGAAGATCACCCGCACATCCAGCAGCGGCGCAGTCTCTGCGGTGATCTGGCTTTCCAGCGCCGCGGGCACGAAGAAATCGGCCCGCGTGCTCATAAACGCGGTGTGGTCAATGGGCTGCGCCTGGGGATAGCCGGCCACGCCGCCTTGCGCGGCGACATAGCGCGCCAGGTCGGCGGCGTCAATGCCGGCGGGATGAGCGATGGCGCCGGTGTGATCCTCGACTGCCAGGAGCCTGGCGCCTTTCGGCTGCAACAGGCGGCCCGTCCACGAGCCGACGTTGCCGAACCCCTGCACGAAGTAGGTGGCCTGGCCCAGGTCGAGGTCGTTGTCCCGGGCCCATGCCTCGATGATGTACACCACGCCCTGGCCGGTGGCTTTGTCCCGGCCCACGCTGCCGCCCAGTTCGATGGGCTTGCCGGTGACCACGTGGAAGCTGCGTTGGCGCTCGGCCGGCGGCACGGTGGAGACGTAGGTGTCGAGGATCCACGCCATGATCTGCGCGTTGGTGTTGACGTCGGGCGCCGGAATGTCGTAGTCCGGCCCGATGTTGCTGCCCAGCGCGAAGGTGAAGCGGCGGGTGATGTGCTCCAGCTCCGTCTTGGAGCATCGCCGCGGGTCAAGCTGGATGCCGCCTTTCGCACCGCCCATGGGAATGTCCGCGATGGCGGTCTTCCAGGTCATCCACGCGGCCAGCGCGCGGACCTCGTCAATGTTCACCAGTGGGCTGTAGCGCAGGCCGCCTTTGAAAGGGCCCAGCGCGTTGTTGTGCTGCACCCGGTAGCCGGTGAAGACCTCGACATGACCGGCGTCCATCTTCACAGGGAACGCGACGCTGATTTCGTTCATGGACTTGCCCAAGATCGTGCGCACGTCCGGATCCAGCCCCATCAGTTCGGCGGCCCTGTTGAACTGGGCGGTGACGTTTTGATACAGGCTTGGCTGCGTTGCCATGGGGACCTCCTTTGTCAAGATGGGTTTGCTTGAGCAGTCGGCACAAATGCTGGTATGTCAAAGTCGCAACCGATTCGTGCGACAAATCTGGCCCAGTCGTAAGCGCCGCGTTCATTACAATATCTGGCGATGAATTGTCTCAGCAGTCGGTTGTTGGCGCAGGCTTCCCGATCGGCCAAGGCGTCTCGACAAGTCTTCATCTTTTGGGTGACGATCTCAATGATATCGGTATATAGACTTTCACTTCCGCTGATGAAATACCAGAAGTTCGGGCCTGCTACTCGGAGACATCCACCGACATAACCGGTCGGCGCGGCTCCGTAGCAGTAGCCCAGCACTGGTTGCATAGCATAGGTGAGCAATGCCGTGTCATTGAAGTGTTGGAGATCAGCCGGACTTAGCGATTTCATGGTTCAGATTATACCAAATCTGCTGAGTAAGTCGAATCGAAAAAACGCCATGTGTAATCGTTGAAGACGTCGGGAATAGTGGCTGTAGTAGGTTGCCGGGTATCGAAGCAACATGTGGTAGACCGGCTAAAGCCTCGATTTCGGATACACAGTGCATAGCCCTCAGTTACGCATTTCCGCCCACTCATGGTACAATCCCATCACCGGGCCCGCGGGATGCTGCTGCGGCCCGGTTTCGCGCGACTCTGGCACTACGAGGAAAGGAATTAACCATGGCGCAGGAGTTCTATACCGTCCAGATCTGCGGGGTGCCCCGTGATCTGCCGCTGTTCGAGGTGGCACCCAAGGTGCGCATCGCGATCTTCAATATGCTGGGCGACACCGAAGTGGTCGAGGCGATCGCCGATGAGTTGGCCCGCCGCGTGCCGGCCGACGTGGATGCCCTGATGACCGCGGAGGTCAAGAGCATCCCGCTGGCGCACGCCCTGGCGGTGCGCATGAAGCTGCCTTATGTGGTGGCGCGCAAGACCCGCAAGCCCTACATGGTGGGTGCGATGAGCGTCGAGGTGCTTTCCATCACCACCGGCGCGCCGCAAACCCTCTGGCTGGACGGGAAGGACCTGGGCCTGGTGCAGGGCAAGCGCATCCTGTTAGTGGATGACGTGATCAGCACCGGCAGCACCCTGGCCGGCATGCGCAAGCTGGTGGGCGAGGCCGGCGGCACGGTGGTCGCCGAGGCTGCCGCGTTCACCGAGGGCAACGACCCGGCCCAGTGGCAGCACATCATTGCTATCGGCAACCTGCCGGTGTTCTTGGGATAGTGTTTGTGCGAGTTGCCCGCACCCTTCGACGGGCTCAGGGTGCTCACCGCAGATGTTGGATATGATTCTGAATGCTGATTGACAAAGTCGCGGCCATTGATCGCCGCTACGACGAGCTGAATCACCTGATGGCCGACCCGGCCGCGGCCACCGACCCGGCGCGGTTGGCCGAACTGGCGCGCGAGCAAGCCGAGATCGAGCCCATCGTGGCGGTTTACCGCGCCTACCATGCCGCCCAAGCGGAGCTGGCCGACGCGCGCGCCCTTGCCGACGATGAAGCCGACCCTGAGATGGCCGAGTTGGCCGCGGCCGAGGTCGCGCGGCTGGAGACCGACCAGGCCGAGCGCCAGGCGCAGCTCCACATCCTGCTGCTGCCCAGGGATCCGCTGGACGACAAGAACGTCATCGTCGAGATCCGCGCGGGCACGGGCGGCGACGAGGCCGGGCTGTTCGCAGGCGACCTGTTCCGCATGTACGCGCGCTGGGCCGAGAACCACGGCTTCAAGACGGAGCTGCTCAGCCACCATGAGACCGGCGTCGGCGGCTTCAAAGAGGTCATCTTCCAGGTGCGCGGCAAAGGCGCGTATTCGCGGCTGAAGTACGAGAGCGGCGTCCACCGCGTGCAGCGGGTGCCCGTCACCGAGGCGCAGGGCCGCATCCATACCTCTACGGCCACTGTGGCCGTGCTGCCCGAAGCGGGTGAGGTCGAGGTGGAGATCCGGCCCGAAGACGTGCGGGTGGATGTATTTCGCGCCACCGGCCCCGGCGGCCAGAGCGTCAACACCACCGACTCGGCGGTGCGCGTCACCCATCTGCCCACCGGCCTGGTGGTGAGCTGCCAGGACGAGAAGTCGCAGCTCCAGAATCGTATCAAGGCTATGTCGATCCTGCGCGCCCGGCTCTACCACGCGGAACAGGAGCGCCAGCAGGCGGAGCGCAGCGAGGCGCGGCGCAGCCAGGTGGGCAGCGGCGAGCGCAGCGAGAAGATCCGTACTTTCAACTTCCCGCAAAACCGCATCACCGATCATCGCATCGGCAAGACAGTCTACAACCTGACCGCCGTGCTGAACGGCGACCTGGATGAGTTCATTGAAGAGCTGGCCGCCGCCGATCAGGCGGAAAGGCTTCAGTCGATCGGCGAGGAGTGACTTGAACCGACCGTCATCGCAAACGAGATACGTGTCTCAACGAAGCGTCATCCCCCGCAATGGCGCCGGCGAGACGATGCAACCAATACCAGTACGCCCTTGTGACGACGACCGGCGTTTTCAGATCGCGTGGTCGCTGGATCCTTCCAGCGACGTTGGGCGGGCGCTGCTAGCGGCCACCCGGCGTTTGCGTGAGGCTGGCAGCGAGACCGCTCAACTCGATAGCGCGGTGCTGTTGGGTTACGTGCTGGGTGTGAACAAAGCCTGGCTTTACGCCCATCCCACCCGGCCGCTGAACGAGATCGAGATTGCCCGGTTCCAAGACCTGGTGCAGCGGCGTATGTGCGCCGAACCTATCGCTTATCTGGTCGGGTCCAAACCGTTCTACGGCCTGGACATCACCGTGGACCGCCGAGTGTTGATCCCGCGCCCCGAGACTGAGCTGCTGGTCGATCTGGCCCTGGCGCATGTGCGCCATCTGCAGCGGGAGGGCCAGCGGCCAACCGTAGCCGATGTGGGCACAGGCAGCGGCGCCATCGCGGTCGCGCTCGCGGTCAACCTGCCGGGTATCACGGTCTACGCCACTGATGTCTCCGACGATGCGTTGGCCGTCGCGGGCCAGAACGTGTGGCGCTACGGTGTGGGCGAGCAGGTGCAGCTCCTGCCCGGCCATTTGATTGAATCGCTGTCCGAGCCGGTGGACGTGGTGGTGGCCAACCTGCCCTACATCGCCACGGCCGAACTGCAGGGCCTGTCGCCCCAGGTGCGCGACTTCGAACCGGTGCTGGCGCTGGACGGAGGGCCCGACGGGCTGCGCGTGATTGCCAATCTGCTGGCGATGGTCGCCGGCCCCAGCGGCCGCGCCAAACTGCGGCCTGATGCGGTGATCTTCCTGGAGATCGGCGCGGATCAGGGCGAGGCAGTCGGCGACCTGGTTGTGGCCATTTTGCCTGGGGCCGAGGTCGAGATCCGGGTGGACTACAGCGGGCTGGATCGGATCGCGGTCGTTTCGCTGGGATCACCGCCGAGGTAACGTGTACCGTCTGCTGGCATTCGATTATGATGGAACAGCCGCGGTTGATGGCGCGCTGCCTGCCCCGCGCGTATGTGCCGCCGTGGCCGCGGCCCGCGCGGCCGGCCTGCGCATCGTGCTGGCTACAGGCCGGCCCTACGCTTCAGCCAGCCGCTATGCTGCCGCACTGGGCCTGACCGATCCGGTGATATGCTTCCAGGGGGCCATGGTGAAGGAGTTGACCACCGACCGGGCAGCCCTGCTGGTCGAGCCGTTGCCCCGCGAGCCGTTCCGCGAGGTGTTGGCGTTCGCAGAGGATCGGCGCCTGGACCTGACCTTGTACAGCGAGGAGGCCCTCTACCATGTCTTCATGCACCATCCCCCGACGTTCTACGACCGCTGGTTCGGCTTGCCGATGCAGCAGGTGAGCAGCTTTGCCGAGGCGTGTCAGCGCATGGCGGCCGAGGGCCAGCACGCCATCAAGGGGCTTTTCATCAGTGACGCTGCCGCTAACGATGACTTGCTCGACGAACTGCGGGCCCGTTTCGCAGATCGGCTGTCTGTGGTTCGTTCCCACGCCCTCTTTTCCGAAGTGCTTTCGCCATGCGCGACCAAAGGGCAGGCCCTGGCGTTCCTGGCTGACCGATTCGGCATCCCGCAGGCGGAGACGCTGGCGATAGGTGATTCGGGGAACGACATCAGCATGATCCGGTGGGCGGGCATGGGCATCGCGATGGGCAACGCCACCCCTGACGTGCAGGCCGCGTCCGATTGGGTCGCGCCGTCTGTAGACGAACATGGGCTGGCCCTGGCGATCGAACGGTTTCTGTTGGGGGGCGACGCAGCCGACCATGTTGATCGGCGTTGACGCCAGCCGGGTGCGCGCTGCAGGGCGCACCGGCACTGAGACCTACTCCCTGCACTTGATTCGCGCCATGGTCGCTGCGGCGCCGAGGCAGCGCTTCCGGCTGTTCATCAACGCGGCGTCGTCAGCCGGGGCGCTATGGCCTGGCTCGATGCCGGCTCATGTCTCGTTGCGGGCCATGCCCTTCCCACGGCTGTGGACCCACGTCCGGCTGAGCGCCGAGATGCTCATCCGTCCGCCCGACGTGCTGTTTGTCCCGGCCCATGTGCTGCCGCTAATCCATCCGCGGCGCAGCGTGGTGACAGTGCACGACCTGGGCTACCTGGCTTATCCCGAAGCTCACCGGCCCGCGGATCGGCGCTATCTGGACTGGTCAACCCGCTGGAACGCGACGGAGGCAGCCGCAGTGCTGGCCGATTCCGCAGCCACCAAGGCCGATCTGGTCGCCGCCTATGGCATCCCGCCCGGCAAAATCCACGTGATTCATCTGGGCCGCGATGAGACGCTGGCGCGCGTGGCCGATCCCGATCAGATCGTAGCCGTTGGCCGCAAATACGGCATCGCAGAACCGGCGGCTGGCGCGGGCTATCTGCTTTACATCGGCACGCTTCAGCCGCGCAAGAACCTGGCGCGCCTCATCGAGGCGTTTGCACGCGTGGCCGGAACCCCGGCCGCCGCGGGCCTCCAGCTCGTGCTGGCGGGCGGCAAGGGTTGGCTTTTCGAGGGGATGCGTTTGCCCGCGCTGGTCGAGCGCCTGGGCCTGGCGGGTCGGGTGCTGTTCCCCGGTTACGTGGCCAATGCCGACCTGCCGGCGCTGCTCAGCGGCGCGCGGGCGTTCGTTTTTCCATCACTGCATGAAGGCTTCGGCATCCCGGTGCTCGAAGCGGGAGCGTGTGGCGTGCCTGTGATCACCAGTAACACCTCGTCGTTGCCTGAAGTGGCCGGCGATCCCGCGGCCGGCCCGGAAGGCGCCGCGGCCCTGCTCGTTGACCCCCATGATGTCGAAGCCATTGCCGAGGCCATGCACCGCGTCCTGACCGACGACGCGCTGCGGGCCGAGCTGGTGCGCCGGGGCCATGAGAACGTCAAGCGTTTCTCCTGGGAGAAGTGTGCCCGCGAGACGCTGGCGGTGTTGCTTGGAGCTGGAAGCTCGAAGGGATAAGGAAATCCTGAGATGCAGCGGTCAGTTGTCAACGACCAGCTTCCAGCAACCAGCTTCCAGCCGTCAACGCGTTCGGTGCGCATTCTCGGCATCCGCATTGATGCGCTCACGTATGACGATCTGCGCCAACGCATCACCGGGTTCATCGCCGCGGGCGGGCCGCACCAGATCTGCACGGCGAACCCCGAATTTGTCATGGAAGCGCGGCGCAACCCGCGGTTTCACGCCGTGCTGGCCGAGGCCGACCTGGTGCTGGCCGATGGCGTCGGGCTGCTGTGGGCTGCGCGGCGCACCGGGCAACACCTGCCGCAGCGGGTTACCGGCTCGGACGGTGTGCCGCGCATCGCGGCCTGGGCGGCTGAGCAAGGTTGGCACCTCTACCTGTTGGGTGCGGCGCCGGGCGTGGCCGAACGTGCGGCCGAGATCTTGTCTGCGCGACATCCTGGCCTCCAAATCGCCGGCACGTTTGCTGGCTCGCCGGCCGACGCGGACGCGCCCGAGATTGTCGCCCGTATCCAAAGGGCCCGCCCCGACGTCTTGTTGGTTGCCTACGGCGCGCCGCAACAGGACTTGTGGATCGCACAGCATCGGGATGCGCTGGGCGTGCCGGTGATGATGGGGATCGGCGGCACGCTGGATTTCATCACGGGCGTGCAGAAGCGTGCCCCGTTCTGGATCCAGCGGCTGAACCTGGAATGGCTGTTCCGCCTGATCACGCAGCCGTGGCGGTGGCGCCGGCAGCTCGCGCTGCCGCGGTTCGCTTGGACGGTGCTGCGGGAGAGAAGACGCGATCACCGGTAAAAAGGAATCTTGATGGGACAGGTATTGACTCTAGCCGAGGCGCTGGCGTGGCGCGCGGCGCAAAGCGGCAAGGTGGTCTTCACCAACGGCCACTTCGATCTGCTGCACGTGGGACACCTGCGTTATCTGCAGGCCGCGCGGGCGCTGGGCGATGCACTGGTCGTCGGGCTGAACAGCGATGCTTCGACCGCAGCGCGTAAGCCGGGTCGCCCCCTGGTGCCCGAAGCCGAACGCGCAGAACTGCTGGCCGCGCTCGCGTGCGTGGATGTCGTGGTGATCTTCGACGCACTCACCGCCAACGCCCTGGTGGTCGCGCTGCGGCCGGAGGTTTACGTCAAGGGCGGCGATTGGGGGCGCCCTGATGGCCCGCGGCCCCCGGAGGCCGAGTTGGTTGCGGCCTACGGCGGCCAGGTCGCCTTCCTGCCTTATGTGCCCGACCGCTCAACGACGTTGATCATCCAACGCATTCGCGCCTTGCCCGATGAAAGCTAGGGATGTCCTGTTATGATCGCGCGTCGCTCCGCAGAGCGCTCCCCGCGTGAAGCCGGCCTGGTCCGTTCCGCCGGCATCCTCGGCCTGGGCAACATCGCCAGCCGTATGATCGGCCTGGCGCGCGAGGCGATTGCAGCGAACTTGTTCGGCTCCGCCGGCCCCTACAGCGCGTTCGTGATCGCCAGCGCCGTCCCCACCATGATTTACGACCTGCTGGTGGGCGGTGCGCTGAGCGCGGCGCTGGTGCCGGTGTTTAGCGAATACGCGCGGCCCGAGCGCAGGGCTGAGCTTACCCGGGTTGCCGGCACGATTTTGACGCTGATCGCCCTGGTGATGGCTGTCATCCTGATCTTGCTGGAACTGCTTGCCGGGACGCTGGCGGGCCTGTTGGGCGATTTTGCGGATCCTGAGCTGCAAGCTGTCCTGACCAACTCCCTGCGTGTGATCGCGCCGGCCATCGTGATCTTTGGGCTGTCGGGCGGAGTCACTGGCCTGCTCTACGCGCTCAAGCGGTTTAATCGTACGGCTGTCGCCGCGGCGGTGTTTAATCTGGGGATCGTCATCGCCGCACCGCTGCTGGCGCGCTTCATTGACGTGTACGCGCTATCGGTGGGTGTGGTGGTGGGCAGCATCTTGCAGCTCAGCGTGCTGACGCCGGCTTTGCGCGGGTTGGGGCTGCGGCCCGCGCTGGCACTGAACCATCCGGCCGTGCGCCGCATCCTGCGCCTCTACCTGCCCATCGCGCTGGGGCTGGTGATCACCCAACTGCAGATCGGCGTTGATCGGCGCTGGGCCTCCGCGGCCGGCGAGCAGGCCGCCGGGTGGATGCGGTACGCGACCACGCTGATCCAATTGCCGCTGGGCCTGGTGCCGGTGGCGGTGTCATTGGCTGCGCTGCCTGGCCTCTCGCGGCATGCGGCCGCGGGCGATTGGACCGGCTTCCGCGTGCTTTTTGGTCGCGGCTTGCGACTGGTGCTGGTGCTGCTGGTGCCGGCCACTGTGGGCTTGTGGGCGCTGGCCGAGCCGACGATCCGGCTGCTGTTCCAGCATGGTCAGTTCGAGCCGTATGACACTTATTGGACGGCCTATGCGCTGCGGCTTTACCTGATCGGGTTGTTGTTCGCCGGGGTTGACTTCCTGCTCAACTACACGTTTTACGCCCGGCAGAACACGCGCACGCCCGCGCTGGTGGGCGTCATCGCCATCGGCTTCTATTTGGCCGTTGCGCTCCTGCTCAAGGACTCGTTGGGGTTCCTGGGCCTGGTGCTGGCCGACTCGGTGAAGCAATTCGGCCACGCGGCTATCATGACGATCTTGCTGCTGCGCAGCGTCGGGCGTCTGCGCAACGAGCGGGTAATTAGCACCCTGGCCAAGGCCCTGACGGCTGCCCTGGTCATGGGCGGCGCCGTCAGCCAGGTGGCGGCCTGGCTGCTTCCCCGGGTGCCGGATGGCAAGGTGGGTGAGTTGCTGGTGGTCGGAGTTGCCGGTGGGACAGGGTTCGTTCTTTATTTGGCTTTGCTTTGGCTGCTGAGGGTGCCGGAGGTCGCCGGCTTGTTATCGACCATCAAGAAGCTTGCCCGAAATTGACGCCCAACGTTTGCACGGGTATAATCTTTTCGTTCGAACTAAACCAGAGGAGCACACGGATCATGGCAAAGAAGAAGAACCAGGCCCGTCGCGTGCCACGTGCCGCCGAGCCGCGCATGTTCGGTGATGGTAAACCATCACAGGCGACACAGCAGGCCGCCCGCACCGGGGCGGAGCTTACCGCACAGGCGGCAACCTTGCAGCGGGCCACCCCACAGCGGGCCGCCGGTCGCGCCGCGCCGGTGACCGTCACGCAGGATTATCATTACGTGTTGAAAGATCTGCGGCATCTCGGCATCCTGGCCGCGGCTGTGCTTGCAGTGCTTGTTGCGCTTGGGCTGATCATCCGCTGAAGCACTCAGATCCCGACGTTTTGTCCATCACGCCCCAGTATTCGTGCCAGAATACTGGGGCTTTGTTGTGGTGGACATCGGCAGCGGGAACCAGCCGGCGATCAGGGTCTCGACGGCTAGGTGTAGGATCAACCCCAGGTAGAAGTTGCGGGTCAGCAGGAAGAGCGCGGCCGTTCCCAGGGCCAGGACAGCCTGCCGTAACGCGGCCTCACGGCTGCCTTCTCGTCGCAGGGCCGCACGCGCATAGGGGTTCAGCGCCCACTCCGCGGCCGCAGCCCCTGCCGACAGCCACGTACCCCAGTACATGGACTCCTTGCTCAACCCTATCGGCGCGGCGCCCGAAGCCAGCGCGCCGATAGCCAGCGTTCGGTAGAAGGCCCAGTGCCACTGCAACAGCGCCGCATCAACCACCCCGCGCAGAGCCAAGGCCGCGTGAGCGGTGCGTGGCTCGGTCGATCTGCCATTCGGCAGTGAGCGCCGGTAGACCAGCCAGCCGAACACCAGCATGGCCCCCATAAGTGCAACGAGAGGCGCACCGGCCGTCAGGCTGGCCACCCAGTCAATCTCAGCGATGCCCAGCCAGTAGAGCGAAAGTGCGCCGCGCTGCCAGGCAACCGCCGGCGGCAACAGGTAGAACAGCGATACGGCTAGCCAGCCCAAGGCAGGGAGCACAGCAGCGATCCGCCGGCGGGCCGTCCAGCGCGTTGCCAACCAGGCCAGGTTGGTTGCAATCACGGCGAGCAGGAGGCTGCCCAACAGCCAGGGCAGCGGCGCTTTCAAGTCTATCATGCGTGGTTTATTGTCTTTCTAACGCCTCATCAACCCGCACGGGCCGGGTGGTGGCATGATGCGCCGGCACCTGTGTAGCGACCTGCCCAAGTCCTTTACGATTCACCTCAGCCGCTTCGGCTTCAAACCTTTGCAGATCCGGGGGGACGGTGCTGCCGTATTGGGGCGGCAGCTTTTGGAACGGCGCGCCGAACAGCCAACGCGCGAGCCTTCCGGGCCAACTTGCGATGCCGTGTCGCTTCATGGGACACCTCCTTGTGGCGGCGATGCCGGCGCACCTCAAAACGACGCGCGCCGGGTGCGTGCGTCCCTATTGTAGCACAAAACCCGGCGCGCTGCGCATCGATCTTTGGTCAATTTAAGGCTCGAGGCCGTGCGAGACCTTTTGTCGTATCACTCATTTCGCCAGCATCAGCCTTATCCGATCGCGTTAGTATCCGTCCGGGATGCCGGTCACGGTGTCGCTTACGCGGTTGCCTACAAACGCATAGCTCAGTCCTGGGTCGATGGCCACCGACTGTGGATCTTTCCCGACGATTACGGTGTCCAGCACTATCAGGCTGACGCCGTCGAAAACAGTGACCGAGTTCTCCTGGCTGTTTGTCACGAACACGTGATGGGTCGCGGGGTTAGCCGCGACGCCGCCGCCACCATCCGGCCCGCCGGGGCGCACGGCGACTGCAGCGAGCAGCGAGGGCCCGGTGTCCGGGATGCGGTAGACCAGCACCTGGCGTGGATTATCCAGGTCGGGGTCAGGCGCATAGGACACGTAGAGCCGATTCAGCGCGGGGTCAATGCCCAGCGCGAAGGGGACCCCTGACAGGTCTGTCCGCTGTCCCCACAGGGTGCTATTGGTGGCCCCGTCGATGACCTGGATCCACCGCGAATCGCGGCACGACACGTAGACACGGTTCAGCAGCGGGTCAACTGCCACGCCGAACGCGCCTGCGCCCCCGTCCGGCAGAGCGATCAGTGTGTCGGTGGCGCCGTCGATCACCGCCAGCCGGCCACCTTGGTGCAGGGGAACGTAAATGCGGTTGGTGCTTTCGTTGATCTCTACGTAGGTCGGCTCGCCGTGCGGCGTGAAGGAGATGGTCTTGATGACCGCGCCCGTTGTTGCGTTGATCACCGTCATGTTATTGCTGCGGAAATTGGCGACGTAGACCTTCTTGGTAACGTTGTTCACAGCAACGCCAAACGGCTCGTCGCCCACCGGCACACTGCCGGTCATCGTGCCGGTCAGCGCGTTTACCCGGTAGACAACATCGTTTTCGCGGCTGGCCACCCACAACTCATGGGTGGTCCGGTTCACGCCGATGCCCTTGGGATGGTTCAGGCCTGGGATCACGATGGTAGGCAGGGTAGGCACGGGCGTGCGCGTAGGTGAAGGGGTGAACGTACGTGTCGGCGTCGGCGTGATGCTCGGCGTCGGTGTGATCGTCGGTGTATTGGTGACTGTGGGCGTAGGCGTGGGCGTGGGCGCAGGCGGGGGCCCGATGATGATCGGCAGGTAAACGCGAGCACTGCCCTCTACGGTCAGAATCAAATCGTACGCCAGGCAACCGCGGGAGCCGTCCTGGTAGAAATCTTTCACCAAAGCAAAGTAGCGACCGGTCGCAGGCGCCTCCCACACGATCTGTGAGCGCAGGTCTACCCCGATGACGATATCGTCGCTGTGCGCCAATTCCGTAACACCGTCTCGGTCATACAGCGTTAAGGTGGTGTCGGTGCTGCCGAACAGGCGATCGGTGCGCAGCGTGTAGCGCCAGCCGGCGATGGCATCGAACGCTACCCAGTCGGGATCGGATGGCGGCTCCAGCGTGCGCTTTTGCGGCATGCCATCTGGCACGATCGTCTTTGCGGCAGTGACCGTGTCATCCTGTTCGTAAGGATCCTCGGCGCATGCCTGGCGGTTTTTGAAGCGCACCTCCACGCACGGCGGTGTGTCCGGCACCTCCACATCGAAGCTAGCTGCGCTTACAGGGGCCCAACCGGGCTGCATTTCCTCCCATACGGTCCACCACCCGGCGTCTAGCCCGGCAAAGGAGAAGTCACCGCTGCCGCTGGTCACCTGCGTCAGCAGAGGGCTTTCGGCATCGCGCGGGCGGGCGTGAATGGTCCAACCGGGTAGACCAACATGCAGATCGTCTATCTTCTTGCCGATGATGCAGCCGTAAGCCGGTAGTGGCGTCTCGGTCGGCGTTGAGGTGGGCGTCGATGTAGGGGTGCTGGTGGATGTCGCAGTTGGTGTCGGCGTAAACGTCGGCGTTGGTGTCGGCGTAAACGTCGGCGTAAACGTCGGCGTGGGCGTGGGCGGCTGGCGGAAGCCGAAGTTGATCGTCAGGTTCTCGCCAGGCGCCAGCGTGACGCTGACCGGGTCAAGGGTGGTGCGCACGAAGCCGGCGGGCAGGTTGGGGTCGGCCTCGACCACGTCCGCGATGTAGCTGCCGCCGGGCAGGCCGCGGAAGCTGTAGCTGCCGGTGGTGTCGCTGTCCTGACAACCCAGTAACGGATCGGTCAGGTCAATCGTGCCATCCGCATCGAGATCGTGGACGAGGCAGACAGCGATGCCAGGCAATGGCGCCTCACCCGGGTCGATCAGACCGTTGCCGTTGGCGTCATGCCAGACCCGGCCGCCGATGACGCCGGTGTCATCGAAGCCGAAGTTTACCGTGCGGGTCTCTCCTGATCCCAGGCCCGTTACCGGTTTCTCCGCGCTTCCCACAGGCCCCAGGCCGGCGGGCAGGTCGGGATCGGCGGTGTCGGCTACCGCTACGTAGTCGCCTGCATGAACCAGCTCGAAGAGATATGTACCATCCGGGCCACTGGCCGTCTCATGCACTTTCGGTTCGCCAACGTCTCGGGCGCCGTCAGCATCCAGATCCTGGTAAAGGTACACTGAGATATCAGGCAATCCGGTTTCGCCGGGGTCTATGGTGTTATCGCCATCCACATCGTACCAGACTCGACCTTGCACACTGCTGGGCGGGATGCGGTTGGCAAAGGTGACATAAGTCGTGGCGTTGATCGTGACCTCCACCGTATGGCTGATGGGAAGCGTAGGTTCGCGGCCGGCCGGCACGGTCTCAGAGATCACATAGCTGCCGATGGCAATGTCATTCCAGAGCACTGTGCCATCCGCAGCGGTCCATTGCCGCGCGGCATCGCTGGGGCATAGCGAGCCGGGTACGGGCATCAGCTCGATGGCGACACCAGCCACCGGCCCTTCGCCGCTGTCGAGCACACCATTGCCGTTGAAGTCATCGAATTTGAAGACGTGCAGGTTCCCCCGCTCTGATACACAGAATGAGCCGCCCGCGGTCAGCTTACCGCCTTCTAGCCGGAAAAACTGCACCTCACTCCAGTACAGGCCCAGCGGTGCATCGCTCGGTACGGTGTAGTAACGCGTAACAGACAAGCCTGTGGTGGTGGGGTAGGTGCTGGCATCCACGATATGGCCATCTGGGTCTTTGACGTAAAACTCGACCCGGTCAGGTGTGCCACCGGAGATCGTCCAGGTGAACGTCTCTGCCATGCCAGGGATGATGCTGCGTGGCGGCACCGGAGCTAGGTCGAATTCGATGCCCAACGGCGCAGCAGCGATCATGCCCAGGATGCCGGCCGTGAGCAAGATGGCGAGCCCGGTAGCCAGGCCCAATCGGGCCCAAGATGAACGCATCATTACGCCCTCCTCACAGTTAATGTTATTCTATTAGAGAAACCGTCAATCTGTCTTGCTGTCAATGATGACGTCACAAAAGGATCAAGGTTACGCCTAGCGCAGGACGCGCTGCGGGGGAGTGTCTACACTCCCCCGCAGGTGATTGGGCGAGGCCAGCAGGGACCCCGCCCGGTGCTACATGGCGGTCAGCCTGCCAGCTCAGGGCGCCGTTGGGTCTTTGAACACGAAGATATCGTGACTCCAGCGGTTGCCCACGAAGACCAGGCCGGTGCCGGGATCCACTCCCACGCCGAACGGGTTGTTACCGATCACGGGTTTATGTGTGACGACCGCGTAGCCGTCGGTGAGCACTGTCACGCTGTTATCCCAGCTGTTTGTGATGAAAACAGTGTTGGTCGCGGAACTCACCGTCACGCCACCACCGCCGTCACCGCCGCCGTGGGGCAGACCGATGCTGATGGGTTTTTCGCTCAGATTGCCGCCGGCCTCGTAGACCAGGATGCGGTCAACTGAGGGGCCCGTGGCGCAGGCCACGTACAGGCGGTTGTTATTCGGGTTGATTTCCATGCTGTAGGGGCTACAGCCAACGTCCTCGCCGAAGCTGTCCTTGGCTTTCGTCTTGATGAGTTGAATCCGCGTCCAGCCTGAAGTGCCATCGAACACGGCGATCTCGCCGGAGTCGCGGCCTGAGACATAGGCGCGATTGGTGTTGGGATTCACGGCCAGGCCCCAGGCTCCGTACACGCCTGTGGCGGCGATACTGGCGATCTCGTCTGTTTCGCCGTTGATAATTACCAGGTTGGAGTTGCCGCGCGTGACGACAAAGACCCGGTTCGTCTCCTCATTGATCTTCACGAACGTGGGCTCAGGCCCGAGCCACAGGGTCTTCAAGATCGCTAAGGTTTCGCCATCGAGGACAAACATGTTGCCGCTTTGGTAGTTGGCGACGTAAACCTTGTGCGTCTTCGTGTTGACCGCCACGCCCCATGGCTCGGAGCCGACCTTGACCGAGCTGACGATTTGCAGCGTCAGGCCGTCGATCAGCAGGAGCCGGCCTCCGGCCTTATCGGTGACATAGACCCGATGTGTGGTCGGATCGACCGCAACGCCCTTCGGTTCACCCATACCAGGGATAACCGTTTCCGTCGGAACTGGTGTCGGCGTCGGGGTCGGCGGCGTAGCCGGCGGGCCGATGATGATCGGCAGGTAGACCTGGTTGCTCTTGCCTCGGATGGTGTAGCCTGGGCACGGGCAGACCGGGTACTCCTGCGGTGGGTAAGTCAACGTACGCACCACCAGGTAGTAAGGTCCGACGTACGTGGGCGTCCAGGAGATGATCGATGCGCAGTACTGCGGATCGGTGAGGCAGCGGGTCGTGTCAATATCGTCATTGGCTTTGACCAGGTTGCCATCCTTGTCCTGCAGGATCATGTACGTATCCGCGCCGCCCACCAGGTTCGAGGTTGCGACGGTGTACAGCGCGCCCGGCTTTAGTCCGTCAAGCCTGAACCAGTCCACATCGGACGAGACGTGGAAGGTGTGGTTCTGGCTGCTGCCATCCATCGGCAACGGCTTGGCCTGGCCCTTCTCCGGCCAAAGGGGGTCCGGGATGCGCGAGTCGTCCGGCTCATAGACATCGGGCGGACAGTCACACACGCCGGTAAGCTGTACAACCGCAGTATCATCGTCGGAGACGTTTGGCCCGGTCGGCGGCGTGCCGGTGGCGGTGGCGATGTTGGTGAAGCCGGCCGTCACGTTGGCCACGGTGCAGGTGAAGGTCTGGCTGGCGCCGGGGGCCAGGCTGGCGAAGGTGCGGTTGCAGTTCGGCGCCAGCGGGTCACTGACAGTGACGTTCGTCAGGGTCACATCGCCGGTGTTGGTGACGGTGATGGTGAAGGTGGCCGTGCCGCCGGAGAGTACCTGTTGCAGGTCAGGTGTCTTGTTCACCAGGATGCCTGGGTTGATGACATCCACCACGGCGTCATCGGTGTCGGTGACGTTCGGGCCGACGGGCGGCGTACCAGTGACGGTAACGATGTTGGTGAAGTCGGCCGTCACGTTGGTCACGGTGCAGGTGAAGGTCTGGCTGGCGCCGGGAGCCAGGCTGGCGAAGGTGCGGTTGCAGTTCGGCGCGGCCGGGTCAGTGACGGTGACGTTCGTCAGGGTCACGTCGCCGGTGTTGGTGACGGTGATGGTGAAGGTGGCCGTGCCGCCGCTCGGCACCTGTTGGGTGTCGGGCGTCTTGTTCACCAGGATGGCCGGGTTGATGACATCCACCACGGCGTCATCGGTGTCGGAGACGTTTGGCCCGGTCGGCGGCGTGCCGGTGGCGGTGGCGACGTTGGTGAAGTCGGCCGTCACGTTGGTCACGGTGCAGGTGTAAGTCTGGCTGGCGCCGGGGGCCAGGCTGGTGAAGGTGCGGTTGCATGCGGGCGCGGCCGGGTCACTGACGGTCACGTTCGTCAGGGTCACATCGCCGGTGTTGGTGACGGTGATGGTGAAGGTGGCTGTGCCGCCGGGCAGAAGCTGCTGCAGGTCAGGCGTTTTGTTCACCAGGATGGAGGGCCCGACCACGTCTACCACGGCGTCATCGGTGTCGGTGACGTTGGGGCCGACGGGCGGCGTGCCGGTAGCGGTGGCGATGTTGGTGAAGTCGGCCGTCACGTTGGTCACGGTGCAGGTGAAGGTCTGGCTGGCGCCGGGAGCCAGGCTGGCGAAGGTGCGGTTGCAGTTCGGCGCCAGTGGGTCACTGACGGTCACGTTCGTCAGGGTCACATCGCCGGTGTTGGTGACGGTGATGGTGAAGGTGGCCGTGCCGCCGGAGAGTACCTGTTGCAGGTCAGGTGTCTTGTTCACCAGGATGCCTGGGTTGATGACATCCACCACGGCGTCATCGGTGTCGGTGACGTTGGGGCCGACGGGCGGCGTGCCGGTGACGGTGGCGACGTTGGTGAAGTCGGCCGTCACGTTGGTCACGGTGCAGGTGAAGGTCTGGCTGGCGCCGGGGGCCAGGCTGGCGAAGGTGCGGTTGCAGTTCGGCGCCAGCGGGTCACTGACAGTGACGTTCGTCAGGGTCACATCGCCGGTGTTGGTGACGGTGATGGTGAAGGTGGCCGTGCCGCCGCTCGGCACCTGTTGGGTGTCGGGCGTCTTGTTCACCAGGATCGCCGGGTTGATGACATCCACCACGGCGTCGTCGCTGTCGGTCACGTTGGGGCCGACGGGCGGCGTGCCGGTGGCGGTGGCGACGTTGGTGAAGTCGGCCGTCACGTTGGTCACGGTGCAGGTGAAGGTCTGGCTGGCGCCGGGAGCCAGGCTGGTGAAGGTGCGGTTGCAGTTCGGCGCGGCCGGGTCACTGACGGTGACGTTCGTCAGGGTCACATCGCCGGTGTTGGTGACGACGATGGTGAAGGTGGCCGTGCCGCCGCTCGGCACCTGTTGGGTGTCGGGCGTCTTGTTCACCAGGATGGCCGGGTTGATGACATCCACCACGGCGTCGTCGCTGTCGGTGACGTTGGGGCCGACGGGCGGCGTGCCGGTGGCGGTGACGATGTTGGTGAAGTCGTTGGTGACGTTGGTCACAGTGCAGGTGAAGGTCTGGCTGGCGCCGGGAGCCAGGCTGGCGAAGGTGCGGTTGCAGTTCGGCGCGGCCGGGTCACTGACGGTGACGTTCGTCAGGGTCACATCGCCGGTGTTGGTGACGACGATGGTGAAGGTGGCCGTGCCGCCGGAGACGATCTGTTGCAGGTCGGGCGTCTTGTTCACCAGGATCGCCGGGTTGATGACATCCACCACGGCGTCGTCGCTGTCGGTGACGTTGGGGCCGACGGGCGGCGTGCCGGTGACGGTGACGACGTTGGTGAAGTCGGCCGTCACGTTCGCCACGGTGCAGGTGAAGGTCTGGCTGGCGCCGGGAGCCAGGCTGGTGAAGGTGCGGTTGCAGTTCGGCGCGGCCGGGTCACTGACGGTGACGTTCGTCAGGGTCACATCGCCGGTGTTGGTGACGACGATGGTGAAGGTGGCCGTGCCGCCGCTCGGCACCTGTTGGGTGTCGGGCGTCTTGTTCACCAGGATGGCCGGGTTGATGACATCCACCACGGCGTCATCGGTGTCGGAGACGTTTGGCCCGGTCGGCGGCGTGCCGGTGGCGGTGGCGACGTTGGTGAAGTCGGCCGTCACGTTGGTCACGGTGCAGGTGAAGGTCTGGCTGGCGCCGGGGGCCAGGCTGGTGAAGGTGCGGTTGCAGTTCGGCGCCAGCGGGTCACTGACAGTGACGTTGGTCAGGGTCACATCGCCGGTGTTGGTGACGGTGATGGTGAAGGTGGCTGTGCCGCCGGGCAGAAGCTGCTGCAGGTCAGGCGTTTTGTTCACCAGGATGGAGGGCCCGACCACGTCTACCACGGCGTCATCGGTGTCGGTGACGTTGGGGCCGACGGGCGGCGTGCCGGTGGCGGTGGCGACGTTGGTGAAGTCGGCCGTCACGTTGGTCACGGTGCAGGTGAAGGTCTGGCTGGCGCCGGGAGCCAGGCTGGCGAAGGTGCGGTTGCAGTTCGGCGCGGCCGGGTCA
>CAZKEF010000018.1:0-110067 GCA_964551735.1 uncultured Anaerolineales bacterium | reverse complement strand
TACCTTACCAGGTTTATGCTCCACCGTACATTTCCACCGAAAGGGATACACTACCCTCTGGGGGTCTCAGTTGTCGCTTTGGCCCATCTGTGCTATCATGTGGCCGTTAGCGGAATTCAACTCACCAAGGCCATCCATGAACGCGTTGCGTAAGGTCCTGAAATTTCCCACGACGAGCTGTGGTACGATTTGAACTCGCCAGAGACACGGAGAGGTATCTCCGTGTCTCTGTTGTTTGTGTGAGGAAAACCTGTGACTGCATACATCTTCGTTACCGGCGGGGTAGTGAGCGGCCTGGGAAAAGGCGTGACCGCCGCGTCCATCGGCCGGCTGCTCAAGGCACGGGGGGTCAGTGTCTCGATCCAAAAGCTCGACCCCTACCTGAACGTGGATCCCGGCACCATGTCGCCTTACCAACACGGCGAGGTGTTCGTCACCGACGACGGCGCGGAGACCGACCTGGACCTGGGGCACTATGAGCGATTCATTGACGAGAGCCTGGGCCGAGCCAACAACATCACTATGGGCCAGATCAACAGCAAGGTGCTGAGCCGCGAGCGCCGCGGGGATTACCTGGGCGGCACCATCCAGGTGATCCCGCACGTCACCAACGAGACCAAGCGCGGCATCGTGGATGTGGCCCGGCGCAGCAACGCGGATGTGGTCATCGTCGAGGTTGGCGGCACCGTGGGTGACTACGAAGGCCAGGCGTTCCTGGAGGCCATCCGCCAGATGCGCAAGGATGTGGGGCGCAACAACACCCTCTACATCCATGTCACCCTGCTGCCCTACATCTCCGGCTCCAACGAGCTCAAGACCAAGCCCACCCAGCACAGCGTGCGCGACCTGCGCAGCATCGGCATCCAGCCCGACATGATCGTGTGCCGCTCGGATCTGCCCGTGAGCGACCACGTGCGCGACAAGATCGCCCTGTTCACCGACGTTGAAGCACGCGCAGTGGTGCCGGCCTACACCGCCCAAAGCATCTATGAAGTGCCGCTGATGCTGGAAGACGAGGGCGTGGCCGATTTCATCGCCGAACGGCTGGAGCTCAAGGTCGCGCCGCCTCACCTGGACGAGTGGCGCGCGCTGGTGGCGCAGATCCACAAGCCCAAGCCGGTGCTGAAGATCGCGTTGGTGGGCAAATACGTGGAGCTGCCGGACGCGTACATGAGCGTGCGCGAGGCACTGCGCCACGCGGCCTGGGCGCTGGATCGGGACGTTGAGATCGAGTGGGTGCATTCGGAGTCGTTGGAGCAGCCCGGCGGCCTCGAGCAACGGGCCAGCGTACAGGGCATCCTGGTTCCCGGCGGGTTCGGCGAGCGCGGCATCGAGGGCAAGATCAACGCCGCGCGTTATGCGCGCGAACACCACATCCCCTACTTCGGGCTGTGCCTGGGCATGCAGGTGATGTGTATCGAGTTCACGCGCAACGTCCTGGGCCTGACAGCCGCCAACAGCACCGAGTTCAACCCCAAGACGCCGCACCCGGTTATCAGCCTGATGCCCGACCAGCAAGGCATCGAGGAGATGGGCGGCACCATGCGCCTCGGGCTGTGGCCGTGCGACTTGCAGGTGGGCAGCCTGGCCGCGGCCGCTTACGCGCCCGAGCCACACGTCAACGAGCGGCATCGTCACCGGTGGGAGTTCAACAACCGCTATCGCGCCGCGGCGGCCGCGGCCGGCCTGCACTTCTCGGGCCTGTCGCCCGACGGCCGCCTGGTGGAGATCGCGGAGTTGGACCGCAGCCTGAACCCGTGGATGCTGGGCACCCAGTTCCATCCCGAGTTTCGCTCGCGGCCCAACCGGCCGCATCCGTTGTTCAAGGCGTTTTTGGAGGCAGCAAATGCATGATTTTCAATTGCGGATGGCGAATTGTGGATTCCAGGACATGAATCCGCAATCCGAAATCCGAAATCCGCAATAGGAGGTATAACCATGTCTGGACACTCAAAATGGGCTACGATTAAACGCAAAAAGGGCGCGGCTGACGCCAAACGCGGCCAAATGTTCACCAAACTCGCGCGCGAAATCCAATTTGCCGCGCGGCAGGGCCCTGACCCGAACTTCAACTTCCGCCTTCGCCTGGCCGTGGACAAGGCGAAGGCCGAAAACATGCCCAAAGACAACATCGAGCGGGCCATCCGCCGCGGGGCCGGGCTGGACAGCGATGGCGCGCAGCTCGAAGAGGTCTCCTATGAGGGCTACGGGCCGAACGGCGTCGCCATCTATATGCAGATCGTGACGGACAACCGCAACCGCACCGTCTCCGAGATCCGCCGGATGCTGACCCGCGGGGGCGGGAGCCTGGGCGAGTCGGGGAGCGTGGCCTGGCTGTTCGAGACCAAAGGCTACATCACCGTTGCCATGGCCGGCCGCAACGAGGACAAGGTCTTCGAGCTGGCGCTGGAAGCTGGGGCCGAGGATGTCCAGTTCGGGGATGGCACGGCCGATATCTACACCGCACCGGAAGACCTGCAAACCGTCCGCCAGGCGTTCGAGGATGCGCGCTACGAGATTGAGAGCGCAGAACTGTCCATGTTCCCCAAGACCACTGTGCCGTTGGCGCCAGCCCAGACCCTGCAGGTGATGAACCTGTTGGAAAACCTGGAGGATCTGGAGGACGTGGTCAAAGTCTATTCCAACCTGGAGATCTCGGACGAGGCGCTGGCCCAGTTGGAGTGAGGTTGAGGCTGAGGTTAAGGTTGAGGGCGAGGGCGGCGTGGTTGTCTTAGGCATTGATCCGGGCACTGCAACGACGGGGTACGGCCTGGTCGGCGAGGATGACAGCGGCGCGGCGCGGCTGGTGGGCTGCGGCGCCATCATCACCCCGCCGGCCGACCCAATGCCGGCGCGGCTGCTGGCGATCCACCGGGCCGTGGCCGGGTTGATCAACGACTATGCGCCGCAAGCGGTGGCTATCGAGGCGCTGTTCTTCGGCCGTAACGTCAGCACGGCGCTGACCGTGGGCCAGGCACGCGGGGTGGTGCTGCTGGCGGCCGCGCAGGCCGGCCTGCCGGTCTACGAGTACAAGCCAGCCGAGGTCAAGCAGGCGCTGGCGGGCTACGGCGGTGCGGACAAGCGGCAGATGCAGGAGATGGTGCGCATCATGCTCGGGCTGGATGCCATCCCGCGGCCCGACGACGCGGCCGACGCCGTAGCTATCGCCATCTGCCACCTGCACAGCGCCCGTTTGCGGCGGCTGGTGGACGCTGACCCGCGAAGCATCTCTTTTGGGAGGGCTGAGGCGTGATCGCACTCATTGAAGGACGCATCGCAGCGCGCATGCGCGACGCGCTGGTGATCATGGTCGGCGGCGTGGGGTTGAAGGTGCTGTGTTCACAGCCGGCCCTCGCGGCCGCGCGGCCCGGCGAGATCGTCCGCCTACACACCCATCTGGTGGTGCGCGAGGACGACCTGACCCTGATTGGCTTCACCGAAGAGGAGGAACTCGACCTGTTCGAGAAGCTTATCGGCGTGTCCGGTGTGGGCCCCCGGCTGGCGCTCTCCATCCTCTCCTCGATGGCGCCCGATGCGCTGCGGCTGGCCATCGGCCAGGAGCAGCCCGACCTGCTGGCGCGCGTCCCCGGCATCGGCAAGAAGACCGCCCAGAAGATCGTGCTGGAGCTGAAGGACAAGGTGGGCGCGGTGGAGGTGACCGAAGGCCTGGCCGCGCTGACCGAGGCCGACGCCGCGGTGATCGACGCGCTGACTGCGCTGGGCTACAGCATCGTCGAAGCGCAGCGCGCGGTGCAGGCGCTGCCGCGCGAAGTCACCGATGTGGAGGAACGCCTGCGCCGTGCGCTGGCGTCGTTTGGCGGTTGAACGATGAGACGGGGACGAGCGCGGAGAACGCGGATAGACTGGCTCCGTTCGCTCGCTGTACATCAAAGCGCAGGCATCTGACGGCAATATGGCAGCAGAGATTCCCCTTCACACCATCACCAGCACCAGCAACCCACGCATCGTGGCGGCGCGCAAGCTGGCGCAGCGCAAACACCGCCAAGCCCAGGGCCTCTTCCTGGTCGAGGGCTTGCAGCTCCTGCACATGGCCCTCGACGGCGGCGCCGCGGCCCAAGAGGCCTTCTACTGCCCGGAGCAGTTCGCCGGGTCGGAAGCGGCCGCGCTGCTGGAGTGGTTCCGCCAGGCCGGGGCCGCGCTGCTGCGCGTAGCGCCGCACGTCATGGCGTCGCTGTCGGATCGCGAAGAGCCGCAGGGGATCGTGGCGACCTTCCACCTGACCGAGACGCCCTTGGCCGCGCTGAAGCTGACCGGCCGCGAGCTGGTGGTGATGCTGGATCGACTGCAGGATCCCGGCAACTTGGGCACGCTGATCCGCACCGCCGACGCAGTGGCCGCGGCCGCGGTCATCCTCATCGAGCCATGCGTGGACCCGTTCGATCCCAAGACTGTACGCGGCAGCATGGGATCGCTCTTCAACCTGCCGGTAATTAGCACTCGCGATGTGCCGGCGCTCTTTGCCTGGCTGCACCAGCGCGGCCTGCGGGCCGTGGGCGCCGACCCGCACCTGGGCGTGACCTGGGGCGAAGGGCTGTGGCGGGGGGGCGTCGCGCTGGTGCTGGGGAATGAGGCGCGCGGCCTCTCCCCAGATGTGGCAGCGCAGATAAATGCGTGGGTCAGGCTGCCCATCGCGGGCCGGGCCGAGTCGCTGAACGTGGCCGTGGCCGGGGGCGTCTTGATGTACGCGTGGCTGCGAGAGAACCGTTTTTGACAAAGCCGCCTCATTGCGCTAAACTAGTGCTTCGTTTGACCGCATGCACTTAACAACACGATACTGGACACTCATCCAGAGGGGGGGAGGGATCGGCCCTGTGAACCCCCGGCAACCACCTGGAGCCCCGGAGACCGGTTGCGGACAGAGACGAGAGGTCGAAGATAACACGCTGATTCTTGCCTTTTATCTCCATCTCTCGTCTCTGTCTCCCAGGTAGGTGCCAATTCCGTCAATCTCGCGACGCGAGGTTGAAAGATGAGAGGTCGGCTTCGACGTCGCGCATGCCCTCCTCTTGGAGGGCTTTTTGTTTAAGGAGCGATCCATGCCACGCACACTTTGGTGGGAAGACAACCGGCTGAAGATGATTGACCAACGCATCCTGCCGCTGCACTACGAGGTCATCTCTTACAGTGATTATCGCGCGGTCGCCGAAGCCATCACCGATATGGTGGTGCGCGGCGCGCCGGCCATCGGCGCGGCGGGTGGCTACGGCATGGCTCTGGCTGCTCTGCAAAGCCCTGCGCAGGATCGTGATAGCCTGCTGGCCGACCTGGCGCAGGCCAAAGCGGTGCTCGACGCGGCCCGACCCACAGCGATCAACCTGAGCTGGGCGACGGCACGGATCATGGATCGCGCCCATCATCTCGTGCTCCCCAACCCTGACGACATCCGCTCCTCCATCATCATCGAAGCCCGACACATCGCGGACGAAGACGTGGCGATCAACCGGCGCATGGGCGCGTTCGGGGCCGAGATCCTGCCGCAAACGGCCAACATCCTCACCCACTGCAATGCCGGCTCGCTGGCGACGGTGGACTACGGCACCACGCTGGGCGTGGTACGTGCGGCCGTGGCGCAGGGCAAGCAGGTGCACGTGTGGGCCGACGAGACGCGGCCGCGGCTGCAAGGCGCGCGGCTGACCGCCTGGGAGCTGATGCAGGATGGCATCCCGGTGACGCTGATCGCGGACAACGTCGCCGGCATGGCGATGCGGCTGGGCAAGGTGGACCTGGTGCTCTTCGGCGCGGATCGCGTAGCGGCCAACGGCGACGTGGCCAACAAGATCGGCTCCTACAAGCTGGCGGTGCTTGCGCGCGAAAACGACATCCCGTGCTACTCGGTGGTGCCCACGCCGACGATTGACCTGAGCCTGGCCCATGGCGACCTAATCCCCATCGAGGAGCGCGATCCTCGCGAGGTCACACATGTCGGCGCGGAGCAGATTGCACCCGACGGCGTGCCGGTCTACAACCCGGCGTTCGACGTGACCCCGCACCGCTACCTAACGGGCATCATCACCGAGGAAGGCATCTGCTACCCGCCGTTCGAGATCAGCTTGCGGCGGGCGGTGGAGGCGGCGGAACGGAGGCGGGTGAACAAGTAGATAAGTAGACAAGGAAACAAGGCGCCACATTCCTGTCTACTTGCTTCCCTGTTTCCTTGTCTACCCTGTTAACGAGGTGTCTGGCCCGTGAGCGATCAATCCACTCCCTGGCTCAACCGCATCATCCACGGCGACGCGCGCGACATGGCCGCGGTGCCGGACGGATCGGTGCAACTTGTCGTCACCTCGCCGCCATATAACGTGGCGAAAGATTACAGCGACCACGACGACAACCTGAGCCTGGATGAGTACGTCAGCTTGCTGAATGCTGTGTGGCGGGAGTGTTATCGTGTGCTGGCGCCGGGCGGACGGCTGTGCGTCAACGTGGCAAACACCGACCGCAAGCCGTATCTCTCGTTGGTGAGCCTGATTGACGAGGGGTTTCGGACGAGTGAGCAAAACTGGCTGCACCGAGGGCACATCATCTGGGACAAGGGCGCGTCCGCGGGGATTTCGACCGCCTGGGGCAGCTTCGGACGGGCGTCCAACCCGACGCTACGTGACGTGCATGAGTACATCACGGTGTGGAGCAAGGAGCAGCTCAAGCTCGAAGGCAGCGGTGAGAGCGGCGTCACCGGCAACCAGTTCGTCGCCTGGACGCGCAGCATCTGGCGGCCGGAGGAGCTGCTGCCGGAGTTGGAGAAGAAGATCGCCGAGAAGCTGGCTGATGCGCGCAAGCGTGACAAGGACGACGCCTGGATCGCCGAGTCCATCGCGCGGGCCGTGTGGGGCCAGGCGGTCGTTCCCGGCGAGACCGTTTGGGAGATGACCACCGAGTCGGCGGTGGCCCACCCCGCGCCGTTCCCGGTCGAGCTGCCGAAGCGCGTGATCCAGCTCTACACGCAGCCCGGCGACGTGGTGCTCGATCCGTTCATGGGGTCGGGTTCAACGGCGATCGCGGCGAAGCTGACCGGGCGACATTATGTTGGGTATGAGGTGTCGGCGGAGTATTGCGCGTTGGCGCAGCGGCGTTTGGAGCACGAAGTCGCGAAGGCCGACGAAGACACGAAGCGCGAAGTGCGCAACGCGGAGTGAGCATCCTGGATGCGAACGGCGTGGGCGCAGGACATCGTATCTGAGGATGCTTGTTCCGCGACCCCATCTATTGTGAGATGGTGTTGTCTCAATTGAATTCTCATTAGATGTCATGTTGTTCGCGCGAAAAACGGCCTGTCTCTTGCTGGTAACGATAACTACCGTTTGGCTTGGCGGTGTGTTGGCCGGAGCATTTCTGATCACCGCCGATAAGCCACGCAAGGCAGATGCCATTATTGTCATTGGCGGCGACCATAAACCAGAGCGTGTTCAACGGGCTGTGGACTTGTATCAACAAGGGCTTGCCCCCATTGTAATTATCAGTGCTGGCACACAAGTTATCGAAGGCAAAGAGCATGTACGAGAAGCGGAGGTCATGCGCCGCCAAGCAATGGCTTTGGGTTTGCCGGAAATGGCGTTACTTGTGGAGGATCGGTCGCAATCAACATTTCAAAACGCCTATTACGTCGAAGGGCTTTGTAGAGAACGAAATATCCGATCGGTGTTGTTAGTAACATCAGCTTATCAGAGTCGCCGGGCCGCGATGATATTCCGAGAAGTTTTCGGCGCAACCATCTCTGTACATATTCAGCCGACCTACCCGAACCCATGGATACTCGGTCGCTGGTTTATGCCCGATCAAGTGGGTGTGATGTTGTATGAGTACTATAATTGGGTGCGTTATTGGTTGGGTGTTCGGTTGCCAAATGAAGCGCCACCTACAAATATGCATTACGAGGTTCTATGTCCGTCATTGTCACTGGTTCCATCGCAACCGACTACATCATGAAATACCCCGGCCGCTTCCTGGAGCACATTCTCCCGGAGACCGGCAAGATCAGCGTCAGCTTCCTCGTCGAAGAGAAGCAGATGAGCCGCGGGGGGATCGGGCCGAACATCGCGTATACGATGGCGCTGCTGGGCGAGCGGCCGCGGCTGATGGGCACAGTCGGCCAGGACTTCGAGGAGTTCCGAGGCTGGCTGGAAGCGCATGGGGTGAACACGTCGCTGGTGGTCGCGTATCCCGGCGAGTTCACCGCCACCTTCACCGTGATCACCGACACCGCGCAGAACCAGATCGCCGGCTTCCACTCAGGCGCGATGAGCCACGGCCGGGAACTGACCTATCGGGGCCTGGACGTGAACGAGATTGACTACACCATCATCTCGCCGCACGATCCCGAAGGGATGCTGCGCAACTGCGCCGAATGCCGCGAGCTGGGCATCAAGTTCATCTTCGACCCTAGCCAGCAGCTCGCGCGCTTCAGTGGCGAGCAGATCATGGCCGGCCTGCGAGGCGCGTATGCCATGACGGTCAACGACTACGAGCTTGAGGTGCTGAAGCAGAAAACCGGCCTGGACGAGGCGGGCATCCTGGACGAGGTGGCGCTGCTGGTGGTCACGCGCGGGGCCGACGGCGCCAGCTTCATCTCGAAAGAACGCCGCGTGGACGTGCCCGTGGCCCGGGCCGCGGCCATCGTGGACCCCACCGGCGTCGGCGACGCGTTCCGTGGGGGCCTGCTTACCGGCCTGGTGCGCGGCTACCCATGGGAGGTCGCCGGCCGCATGGGCAGCCTGGCTGCGGCCTACTGCCTGGAGCAGGCAGGCACAATGAACCACCGCTATACTCTACCAGAATTCGTGACACGTTATCGCGAGAACTTCGGGGATGCCCCGGAGTTGGAAGACCTGCTGCGCACTGCATAGTCCGTACTGCGTACTGCGTAATCTGTAGCTCGCGGCATCCTCGCAGACGGAATACGCAATACGCAGTACGCAATACGAAATAGCATTCAAGGAGCAACAACCGAGTGAGCAACAACTACGATATCAAAGACATCCGCCTGGCCGAAAAAGGCCGGTTCCGCATGCAGTGGGCCGCGCGTGAGATGCCGGTGCTGGATCTGATCGAGGCGCGCTTCGCCAAGGAGCAGCCGTTGAAGGGCATCCGCATGTCGGCCTGCCTGCACGTGACCGCAGAGACCGCGAACCTGATGCGCGTGCTGCAGGCCGGCGGCGCGGACGTGGTGCTGACCGCGTCCAACCCGCTCTCGACGCAGGACGACATCGCCGCGACGCTGGTCGCGCACTACGAGATGCCGGTCTATGCCATCAAGGGCGAGGACAACGCCACCTACTACCAGCACATCAAGGCCGCGCTGGACTTCAAGCCGCATATCACCATGGACGACGGCGCCGACCTGGTCAGCACGCTGCATAAAGAGCGCCGCGAGCTGCTGGACGGCATCATCGGCGGCACCGAGGAGACTACAACCGGCGTCATCCGCCTGCGCGCGATGGCCCACGACGGCGAGCTGATGTTCCCCGTGATCGCGGTCAACGACGCGCTGACCAAACACCTGTTCGATAACCGCTACGGCACCGGCCAGAGCACGCTCGACGGCGTGATCCGCGCCACCAACGTGCTGATCGCGGGCAAGACGGTCGTGGTCGCCGGCTACGGCTGGTGCTCTCGCGGCATCGCCAGCCGGGCGCAGGGCCTGGGCGGCAACGTGATCGTCACCGAGATTGACCCGATGAAGGCCCTCGAGGCCGTCATGGACGGCTTCCGGGTGATGCCGATGGCCGCCGCCGCGCCGCAGGGCGACATTTTCATCACCTCCACCGGCGATATCAACGTGCTGGACAAGCACCACTTCGAGGCCATGAAGTCCGGCGCGATCATGGCGAACTCCGGCCACTTCAACGTCGAGATCAACATCCCCGAGCTGGAGAAGATGGCCGTGGAAGTGCGCCGCGTGCGCGAGTTCCTGGACGAGTACATCCTGGCCGACGGCCGGCGCATCTACCTGGCCGGCGAAGGCCGCCTGGTCAACCTGGCCGCGGCCGAGGGGCATCCCAGCGCGGTGATGGACATGAGCTTCGCCAACCAGGCGCTGGCCGCCGAGTACATGGTGAAGAACCACGCCAGCCTGAAGCGCACCGTTTACAGCGTGCCGGAAGAGATTGACAAGAACATCGCCCTCCTCAAGCTCGCCGCGATGGGTGTCCGTATTGACGTCCTGACCCCGGAGCAGGAAGCGTACCTGAACGAGTGGCGGATGGGGACGTGAGTAGAGAAGGAAACAAGTAGACAGGGAAACAAGGTCGCCACATCGGAAACCTTGTCTACTTGTTTCCTTGTCTCCCTGTCTACCCTTCAACCAACCAACTAACATTTGTACAGAGGAGTTACCATGACAACCACTTTCGCCTCTTCCCCGAAGTTCTACTTCACTTCGGAATCCGTTACTGAAGGGCATCCGGACAAGATCTGCGACCAAATCTCCGATGCCGTGTTGGACGCGATCATCGCGGACGATCCCGATGCGCGTGTCGCGTGTGAAGTCGCGACCACCACCGGCTTGGTGGCGGTGTTGGGCGAGATCACCACGAGCACTTACGTGGACATCGGTAGCCTGGTGCGCGACGTGGTGCGCGACATCGGCTACACCCGCGCCAAGTACGGCTTCGACGCGGACACCTGCGGCGTGATCGTCAGCATCAAGGAGCAGAGCCCCGATATCGCGTTGGGCGTAGACAAGGCGCTGGAAGCCAAGACCGGCGAGATGACCGACGACCAGATCGAGGCCATCGGCGCGGGCGACCAGGGCATGATGATCGGTTTCGCGTGCAACGAGACCGAGAGCTACATGCCGCTCTCCATTGATCTGGCGCACAAGCTGTGCAAGCGGCTGGCCCACGTCCGCAAGGATGGCACACTGCCCTACCTGCGGCCCGACGGCAAGAGCCAGGTAACGGTGGAGTACCACCACGGCAAACCCGTTCGCGTGGACACCATCGTCATCTCAACCCAACACAGCCCCGATGTCGAGCACAGCAAGATCGAGGCCGACCTGTACGAGCGGGTCATCAAGTACGTGGTGCCCAATGGCTACCTAGACAAGGACACTAAGATCTTCATCAACCCCACCGGCCGCTTCGTGGTCGGCGGGCCCATGGGCGACTCGGGCCTGACCGGCCGCAAGATCATCGTGGACACCTACGGCGGCGTGGCGCGGCACGGCGGCGGCGCGTTCTCCGGCAAGGACCCGACGAAGGTAGATCGCTCGGCCGCGTACATGATGCGCTACGTGGCGAAGAACCTGGTCGCTGCGGGCGTGGCCGACCGGCTGGAGATCCAGGTGAGCTACGCGATCGGCGTCGCGCGGCCGCTAAGCATTGCAGTCGAAACATTCGGCACCGGCAAGATCAGCGATGAACGGATCGTTGAGTTGATCAGGACCCACTTCGACCTGCGGCCGGCTGCCATGATCCAGAACCTGAACCTGCGCCGGCCGATCTACCGGGCGACCGCGGCCTATGGACACTTTGGCCGCAACGACATTGATGCGCCGTGGGAGCGGCTGGATAAGGTCGCGGCGTTGAAGAAGGCGGCGGGGTTGGCGTAGAACGTATTGCGTGGTGCGTACGGCGTAGAATCTGAGTGAGGGAGAGGCGCGGCTCGGTGCGCGCTTCTCCCTTTTTTCGCTGCGAAACACAAAGCACACAACCTACCCGCTTTGCCCTACACATGCTCCTGCGGTATAATCTTCACGCAACACGCAATACGCAACACGAGGACACGCTTGCGCGCACTCATCACCGGCATCTCAGGTTTCGTCGGCAGCCACCTGGCCGAGTATTTATTGGCTAACACCGACTGGCAGATCGCCGGCACGGTTTACGGCCGACTGGACAACATTGCCCACCTGCGCGATCGCATCAGCATCTATCCGGCCGAGCTGTCACGCCTGGAGGTGGTGCGCTTCATCGTGGATGAGACGCGGCCCGATCATGTGTTTCACCTGGCGGCCCAACCCATTTCGGGCCTTTCGCGCATCGACCCCTGGTTCACGCTGGAAAACAACATCCGGGCGCAGCTCAACATTCTGGAAGCGGTGGTGCAGGCCGGGTTATCCAGTCGGGTGCTGATCGTCGGCTCCGCGGAGGAATACGGCAAGATCACTCCAGAAGACCTGCCGGTGGACGAGGATACACCGCTCCGGCCGGTCACGCCCTACGGGGTCAGCAAGGTGGCGCAGGACTACCTAGGCCTGCAATATCACCTGAGCTACGGGGTGGCGACGGTGCGCGTGCGCTCGTTCAACCACATCGGCCCGCGGCAGCGCGAAGGGTTCGTGGCTGCCGATTTCGCCAAACAGATCGCTGAGATCGAGGCCGGGCTCCGGCCGCCTCAGGTGGCGGTAGGCGATCTCAGCGCGGGCCGCGATTTCAGCGACGTGCGCGATGTTGCCAGCGCCTATCACCTGGCGTTGACCCGAGGCGAGCCGGGCGAGGTGTACAACATCGGCTCCGGCCGCTCGCATACGGCCCAGGAGTTGCTGGATGCTTTGATCCGGCTCTCGGGTAAAGATGTGGCGGTGGTGCAAGACCCGGCCCGGCTGCGGCCGGTGGAAGTGCCGGCCGTGATGGCCGACATCCGCAAATTTCAGGCGCACACCGGCTGGGCGCCGACCATCCCGTTCGAGCAAAGCATGGCGGACGTGCTCGACTACTGGCGGGAGCAGGTGCGCACAGGGGCGAGTGATCCCACGCCGCTGGAGATGCGGATCACCGCGCCGAAGAAATGATCGCTAAAAACGGGTTCGGAATCGAGGCTAACCGATTGCGTGCTCCAATCAGAAAGACCGGCTGACACCTGTACTTGCACTGAAGTGCAGCGCAGGTGGAAGTGAGCCTCGATCCCAAAAGATCGTCCAGTGAGTGACAGAAGAGAGAACAACCCATGCTAAAAGCCTTGATTACCGGTATCACCGGGCAAGACGGATCATACCTGGCCGAATTCCTGTTGGGGCAAGGTTACGAAGTGATCGGCATGGTGCGCCGCACCAGCACCGTCAATTTCGACCGTCTGCGCCATTTCCAGGATCGGGTGACGATCGTCCAGGGCGACCTACTAGATCAGGTCAGCCTGATCCACCTGCTGCAGGAGCATCGGCCCCACGAGGTTTATAACCTGGCTGCGCAAAGCTTTGTGCCCACTAGCTTCACGCAACCCGTGCTCACCGGCGAGTTCACCGCGCTGGGCGTCACCCGCATCCTGGACGCGATCCGTATCGTGGATCGCTCGACCCGTTTCTACCAGGCCAGCTCTAGCGAGATGTTCGGCAAAGTGCAAGAGGTGCCGCAGCGCGAGACAACGCCGTTCTACCCCCGCAGCCCTTACGGCGCAGCCAAGGTCTACGGCCACTGGATCACGGTGAACTATCGTGAAAGCTACAACCTGTTCGCCTGCTCAGGCATACTTTTCAATCACGAGTCACCTCGTAGGGGACTTGAGTTCGTCACCCGCAAGATCACCCACGCGGTGGCACGCATCAAGCTGGGGCTGCAGGACGAGCTGCGCCTGGGCAACCTGGACGCGCGGCGCGACTGGGGCTACGCGCCCGATTATGTGCGCGCCATGTGGCTGATGCTGCAACACGAGCGGCCAGATGACTACGTGGTCGCCACCGGCGAAACCCACTCGGTGCGCGAGTTCTGCCAGGTCGCGTTCGATCACGTAGGGCTGGATTGGGAGAAATACGTGGCGGTTGATCCGAAGTTCTACCGCCCGGCCGAGGTCGATCTACTCGTCGGCGATCCCAGCAAAGCCGGCCGCGTGCTGCATTGGGAGCCGAGCGTCACCTTCCAGGAGCTGGTGCGCATCATGGTGGACGCCGACATGGCAGCGTTGCAGCAGCAGGGGAATCATACACCGCAGGTCGGGTAATGTGACAAAGTCTTGCGTGATAATGTGGCGCGTGACGAAGGAACACAGGAGAACCTCATGAGCGTAGCATACATGCACGCACCCGGCCAACGTCTATCCTGGCTGATCGAACGCTTAGTCAAACTTGACAAGCCTTATCTGATTACCGGTGCTCAGGCGGCCTTCCAGTATCATCGCTGGTTGACCCCGCTGGAGAATCTTGCATCTATTCAAGTTCACATGGTAGATATAGCCGAGTGGCTACAGTTGGCCGATGATGCGTGCGTGGTCATTGAAACCTTACCTTCCACGGCGCAGGCACGCATGGCGCAGAAGCTGCTCGTCCTGGAACCAACTCTGGAATCTGGACGCTACTTGCGACGTCAAATGATTGATGGGCTGGCTTTTGTTGCGCCCGAGGACTTATGCCTTGACCTGGTGGCGCGTGCGCGCGGCGAAACCAGCCCAGCCGAGGCGGCAGCAATTTTGATTGCCAGGCACACAGTGTTGGATTGGCGAACGTTATTGACCCAGGCAGGGCAACGCGGCCTGGCGCGCCACCTCGGTGCATTGATCGAGGCCATCAGCATAGAACTGGGCACTGATCTTGCGCCAACATGGTTTGTCGCACAGCTTCATCTGTTAGCTGAGGCAGAGCCATCACGTAATCAGGATTATCCGGCCAAACGAAGTCGCACGGTTCAGGCAACCTACCCTTCGCTAACTAAGCGTTGGGGTGTGTGGTTGCGCCTGCCGCAGCATGTCATCGGCAAAGTTGTCTTTGATCTGGGGGCGCGCGCTGGAACAATCATCCAACCTGCAGGGAGATGAGTTGTGGAAGACGGCACGTGAGCGTGAGGAATCGGTCGAAATCCATATCGCTGTGGGCGACGTGGTAGATGTGCAGTCAGATAGCCGTTACCCATTGAATATCGAGCCGGGCGCACAGCGTTTCTTGCCTGATTCGGAGATGCCTCTGCCTGTCTTCTCGTTGGAAGGGCTGCTCATCACCAAGCTCATGGCATTGCGCGACAACGATGTGGTTGATGTGGTTGCGCTACTCGTGCAGCACTTCAACCAGGTAGATGGGAGACGTTTCTGGAACCAGGTAGGGGGAGCCGGCCTTGCAGCACTGCTTGAAAATCGGCTGGCTGAACTGGTAGAAATCCTCCGCAGCAAAGAGGTGGACGCGATCTGGTGGGATCGCCTGGGACTAATGCTGGACCCAAGCGAACGACGCCTGGCGCTTGAAAGCTTGCGCCGCTTGCAGAAGACCATTCATAAACAGCCCTAGAGGCAATACGAAGTACGCAACACGGAGTAACCACATGTCCGACATCATCTTCGGCACCGACGGCTGGCGCGGGCGCATTGCGGAGGACTACACCTTCGACAACGTGCGCCGCTGCGCGCAGGGGTTCGCAGATTATCTGAAGGCCACCTATCCGGCCGAGCTGGCGCGCGGCGCGGTCATTGGCGGCGACAAGCGGTTCCTATCAGAGCACTTCGCGGCCGCGGCGGCTGAGGTGTTGGCCGGCAATAGCATCCCAGTGCATTTCTGCGGGGGCGGCGTGCCGACGCCGGTGATCTCGTTCGGCGCAACCGACGCGGGCGCGTTGGGCGCGATCAACATCACCGCCAGCCACAACCCGCCGTGGGATAACGGCTTCAAGGTGCGCGATCCCAACGGCGGCGCCATTGACCCGGCCGGGCTGAAGGCCATCGAATCCTACATCCCGGACACGGTAGCTGGCGTCCGGCGAGTGGATTTCGATGAGGCGCTGAAAACAAGGCTGATCCGCCATTACGACCCGGTCCCGGCCTATGACGCGCGCATCCGCTCATTGGTGGAGGTCGAACGCATCAAGGATGCCGGCTTCACCATCCTGGTGGATAACATGTGGGGCAACGGCGCGGGCTATCTCTCGCGGTTCGTGGCCGGCGGCAAGACCAGGGTGGTGGAGTATCACGCCGAGCGCAACCCGGTCTTCCCTGAGATGCGGCGCCCCGAGCCGATCCCGCCGAATGTGAACGCGGGGCTGGCGAAAGCGCGGGAGATCGGCGCGGATGCGGTCTGCATCCTCGACGGAGACGCTGACCGCTGCGGCCTGGGGGATGAGAATGGCCAGTTCGTGGATCAGTTGCGCGTCTACGCGCTGCTGGCCGTGTATTTTCTGGAAATCCGTGGCGAGCGCGGCCCTATCATCAAGACCCTCAGCACCACCTCGATGCTGGAGAAACTGGGCGTGCGCTACGGCGTCCCGGTGATCAGCACCGGCGTCGGGTTCAAGTACGTTGCGCCAGCGATGATGGAGCACAAGGGACTGCTGGGCGGCGAGGAGAGCGGCGGCTATGCGTTCCGCGGCCACGTGCCGGAACGCGACGGCATCCTGGGCAACCTCTATCTGCTGGACATGATGTGCCGCACCGGCAAGAAGCCGACCGAGCTGCTGGCGATGCTGTTCGACCTGGTGGGCGGGCCGCACTACTACGACCGCATTGACACCCGGCTGAAGGACAACGCCATGAAACAAGCCGCCCAGGCCAAACTCGACGTCGCCATGCCGGAAACCATCGCGGGCCTGCGGGTCACCGAAAAGCGCACCGTTGACGGCTACCAGTTCATCATGGAAGATGGCGGCTGGGTGTTGATCCGCTTCTCCGGCACCGAGCCGTTGATCCGTGTGTACTGCGAGACCATGCACGGGGACAAGGTGCAGGCCATTTTACGCGATGGGATGCGGGTGGCGGGGCTGGAGTGACTGACGACCGATGACCGATGACCGATGCTCGCAGCCGGAAAATAGCCCTGCGCAGTCGGCGGTCGCCCGTCAACGGTCATTCGTTGACACCCACTGCCATCTCGACCTGCGCCAGTTCGACGCGGACCGCGACGCGGTGATCGAGCGGGCGACCGCGGCAGGGGTCACGCGCATCGTCAACCCGGCCATTGACCTGGACTCGTGCCGGCGGGTTTTGGCGCTGACCGAACGTTATCCGGGCGTTTATGCCGCAGTGGGGGTGCATCCAAACGATTGCATCGGCTTCGATGACGCCACGCTCAGAACTTTGCGCCAACTGGCGCAGCACCCTAAGGTGGTCGCGATCGGCGAGATCGGGTTGGATTACTACTGGGAGAAGGTGGCGCACGAGCATCAAGACCGCACCCTGCGCGCTCAGCTCGACTTGGCCGCCGAGCTCGGCCTGCCAGTCATCTTGCACGCGCGCAACGCGGCGAACGGCAATCCCGCTTGCACGGCAGATCTGTTGTGGCAGATAGAACAATGGTGGCCCGCGATACGGAAGCGACGCGGAGAAAATGATATCTTCGGCGTGTGGCATGCGTTTTCGGGGGACGCGCACGATGCAGAGCGGGCTTACGCGGCCGGCTTAGTGTTAGGCCTGGGCGGGCCGATCACGTTTCAAAACGCGCGCAGATTACACGCGTTGGCCCCTGGTTTACGGCCGGACCGCCTGCTGCTGGAGACTGACGCGCCCTATCTCGCGCCACACCCCTATCGGGGACAACGCAATGAACCGGCCTACATCCCGTTGATCGCTGAGGGCCTGGCACAACGGTGCAGCGCTTCCGTCGCGGAGGTAGCCGCCAGCACGACCGAGACGGCGAATCGCTGTTTCGGATTGGCAAAGTCATAGCACGCCGCGCGCTCAGATCACGTAGACCTGGGCCGCGCAGCCGGGGAACACATGAACAAAGAAGCGACTCTGTTAGACCTGGTACAAGCAGACCTGCGCAAGGTCGAAGACAAGATGCGTTCCATCGGCGGCGCCGGCACCTATGCCCCCCTGGCCGAGGCGTTTCTCCAGCTGCTGAGCAGCGGCGGCAAACGGCTGCGCCCGGCCCTGGCGCTGGCGGCCTACGGCCTGTTCGCCCCCCTGGCCTCGGGCAAAGTAATCGCGATGGCGGCTGCGGTAGAAACGCTGCACAACGCCACCCTGGTGCATGACGACCTGATTGACAATGCACTGGTGCGCCGCGGAGTAACGACCCTGAACGCGCTGTGGAACAAGGGCGCGACCGTGTTGGCCGGCGACTACCTGTTTGCACGCGCGGCCGGCTTTGCAGCCGAGACCGAAAACGTGCGCGTGGTACAGCTCTTCGCCGATACGCTGCGCATCATCTGCGAGGGTGAGCTGCGCCAGCTCTTCTCCTCTCGCCAGTGGCGCCAACCGCGGGACGCCTATTACCCGCGCATCTTTGCCAAGACCGCATCTTTGTTTGCAGCCGCCACTCGCTCCGGCGCGATGCTGGCCGATGCCACGCCTGAGCAAGAAGCCGCGCTGTACGAATACGGCAAGGATCTGGGCATGGCCTTCCAAATCGCGGACGACATCCTGGATTATGCCAGTGACGAAGCCACGCTGGGCAAACCGGTAGGCGGCGACCTGCGCCAGGGGATCGTCACGCTGCCTTTCTTCTACTTCCTGCAATCCAGCCCACAGCCGGAGCAGATTATCGCAAAACTGGAGCAGCCGGGCGCCAACGGCTCCGGCACACAAGACCCAATCAGCGAGATCGTGGCGCAGGTCCGGGCATCCGACGCGCTGCGGCTATCGGCAGCGGAAGCCAGGGAGTTAACCGCACGCGCGAAAGCCGCCCTGGCGATCTTCCCGGACAACGTTTACCGCCGCGCCCTGCTGGATCTGGCCGATTTCGCCGTCGCACGGCACGTCTGAACCCCGGCGGCCCGACAGTGTCTCACCACCAGGCGCCCGACCTTTCCATCATCATCGTGAGTTGGAACGTGCGCGATCTGCTGGCCGCGTGCCTGAGATCGCTGACGGACGACGGACGACGAACGATCGTCGACGAGCGGGCTTCGTCTGTTGTCCGTCATCCTTCGTCCCTCATACGCGAGATCATCGTGATTGACAACGCGTCGGCCGATGGCAGCGCGGAGATGGTGGCGGCCGAGTTCCCTGAAGTCCAGCTTATCGCCAACCCGGACAACCGCGGCTTCACCCGCGGCAACAACCAAGGGTTAGCGCTGGCCCGGGGCCGCTATGTCTTTTTCCTGAATCCCGACACCGAGGTGGTGGGCGATGCGCTGGCGACGATGATTGCCAACCTGGACGCGCACCCAGAAGTCGGCGCGCTCGGCCCGGAGCTGCGTTACGGCGATGGCAGCCGGCAATCGTCGCGCCGGCGCTTTCCCACACTAATGACCGCACTGTTCGAGAGCACACCCCTGGCCTGGCACTGGCCGAGCAATCCGTGGGCGCGGCGCTATCGGATGGAGCAAGGGCTAGGAGTCAGGGAACAGGAGTCAGGAGTCAGGAGTCAGGAGTCAGGGGGCAGGGGTCAGGAGGTGGATTGGCTGGTGGGCGCAGCGCTGATGGTGCGGCGTGAGGCGCTGGAGCAGATCGGTGACTTCGACGAAGGCTACTTCATGTACTCCGAAGAGCTGGACTGGTGCCGTCGGGCCAAAGACGCGGGCTGGCGGATCGTTTACCTGCCGGCGGCGCAGATCATCCACTACGAAGGCAAGTCCTCGGAACAGGTCGTCGCCGCCCGTCACATCCGGTTCAACACCAGCAAAGTGCGCTATTTCCGCAAGTTCCACGGCCCGCTGGCTGCCGGGATTCTGCGGTTTGCCTTACTGGGCATGTTTGGCGTAGAATGGCTGCTTGAAGCTGGCAAATGGCTGTTAGGCTCGAAGCGATCGCTGCGCCAACAGCGCATGACCGCCTACGCGCAGTTGTTAGCCAGTGGTTTGCGCTCGGACCAGTAGACAAGTAGGCAAGTAGGCAAGTAAGCGGGTAGACAAGTTCCATTCATTCCCTTGTTTCCTTGTTTCCTTCTCCCATGGAGCCTCTTATGCGCATCCTTTTCATCACCGGCGAATACCCGGCCATGCAGGGCGGCGTGGGCGATTACACGCGGCGCCTCAGCCAGGCGCTCGGCGCGCTCGGCGCTGATGTCCATGTGCTGACCAAGGTAGACGCTGGTGGCGATCACTTACGCGTGCCCGCGGCCGCGTTCGAGCCGACAGTGCATTCGGTCATGTCGCGTCCCGGCTGGGGTCTGTGGACACAGGTCTTGGCTGCAGTGCGCGGCTTGCAGCCTCAGGTTGTTCACGTCCAGTACCAGTCGGCAGCCTACGGATTGCATCCGGCTGTCAATTACCTGCCGCTTTTCCTTAAGGCCTTGCCGCGCCGCCCACGGATCGTCACCACCTTCCACGACCTGCGCTTCCCATATATCTTTCCCAAAGCTGGCCCGCTGCGCTGGCGGGCCGTGTTGGCACTGGCCAAGCACAGCAGTGCATCAGTGATCACCAATCCGGCTGATTGGCTGCGCCTATCCCAAAGCGGTCTCGGCGACCGGCTGCACCCCATCCCTATCGGCAGCAACATCCAGTGCGAGCCGCCGGCCAGCTATGATCGGGCGCAACAGCGCGGCCGATGGGGCGCCGGGCCGGAGACCTGGCTGCTGGCCTATTTCGGCTTCCTGAACGCCGGCAAGGGCGGCGAAACGCTGATCCGCTGCTTGGCCGAAACGGTGCGGGCCGGCCAGCCTGCTCGGCTGCTCATGGTCGGCGGCAAGACCGGCGCCAGTGACCCAACCAACGCTGCCTACCTGGCGAAGGTCGAAGCGTTGATCGCTGAGTTGGGGTTGACCGAACGGGTACAGTGGACCGGCTTCACTGCGCCGGACGAGGTCTCTGCGAACCTGCTGGCCACCGACTGCGCGGTCCTGCCCTACCGCGAGGGCGCCTCCCTGCGTCACGGCAGCCTGATGGCCGCGTTGGCCCACGGCCTGCCCATCGTCAGCACTGAGGTACCCGCTGAGGTTCGTGCCAGCCCCGGCCTCTTCCCCATGCTGGTTGAGGGCAAGAGCGCGCTGCTGGTCCCGCCGGATGACCCGGTCAAGCTGGCGACCGCAGTGACGCGCGTGATGACGGAACCGGACCTGCGGTCGCGCTTGGCGGCAGGTGCGCTAAAGCTCGCGCACCACTTCGAGTGGGAGACGCTGGCGAAACGGCATCTGGAAGTCTATCGCGAGCTGCGATGAGCTTCCGTATGCGTCGTCAACTTCCCCTGGCCGCTCTCATCATCCTCTATTTGATTGTCGGTGTGATCTACAGTTTCACCACGCCGATTTTCGAGGCTTCAGACGAACTCTGGCACTATCCTGTCGTCAAGCATATCGCCGACGGCAAGGGCTTGCCCGTGCAAGACCCGACCATCGAAGCGCCGTGGCAACAAGAGGGCAGCCAACCGCCCCTCTACTACGCTGTGGCCGCGCTGGCTACCGCATGGATCAATACCGATAACCTGCCCACCTTGCTGTGGTACAACACGCAATCCAGCGTCGGCCAACCCCTGGCGCCCGGCAACAAGAACCTGGTAGTGCACACCGACCTGGAAGCGTTCCCCTGGCAGGGCGCCGTCCTGGCAGTGCATCTGATCCGTTTCTTGTCGCTGCTGTTGCAGGCTGCCACGGTCATGATGACCTACCTGTTGGCCCAAGCCATCGCGCCCGGCCGGCGCTCCGTGGCGTTGGCCGCAGCCGCCTTCGTCGCGTTCAACCCCATGTTCCTCTTCATCGCCGCCTCCGTCAACAACGACAACCTGGTGGTCCCGCTGGCGACGTTCATCCTCTGGCGGTTGGTGGTGGTGTGGCGCCGTGACTGGCCGGCGCGCTGGGAGGTTCCTGTGCTGGGCATTGCCCTGGGCCTGGCCGCGCTGACCAAGCTCAGCGGCTTGACGCTCGGCGTGTTAGCCGCCGCGGTGCTGCCAGGCGTGGCGGCGCGCCGCCACGCCTGGCGCGCCTGGCTCGGCTGGGGCTTGACGCTGGCCGCGTGCGTGGCAGCGATTGCCGGCTGGTGGTACGTGCGCAACTGGCAGCTATACGGCGATCCGACCGGGCTGAACATGATGCTGGAAATCGCCGGAAGGCGGCCGGCCGGATTCGGCCTGCGTGACCTGCTGGCGGAATTCGAGGGCTTCCGGCTGTCGTATTGGGGGGTGTTCGGCGGGTTCAACATCGTCGCGCCGCGTTGGGTCTACTGGCTTTACGACGCGCTGCTGGCAGCAGCGTTAGCGGGCTGGGCCTGGCGTTTGGCGCGTGGCTGGCGCAGAGGCGAACGACCAGACACCGGTTCAATCTTGATCCTGATAACAAGCGTGCTGCTGGTCGGGATCGCACTGATACGTTGGACCAGTCAAACATACGCGTCGCAGGGGCGATTGCTCTTCCCTATCATCGGCGCGGTTGCAGTGCTGGCTGTGATCGGTCTCGCCGGCTGGTTGCCCTGTAGGGCCCAAAAGATAGGGCTAGCAGCGCTTACGACGATTCTCGCAGGCCTGGCCCTTGTGATCCCGTTTGCCGTCATCGCGCCCGCTTACGCCAAACCGCCGTTGCTCAGCGCCGACCAGGCGCCGGCGGACCTTCGACAGGTAGACATCCATCACGACGGCATCGCGCGCGTGATCGGCTACGAGCTGCCGCAGGAGACCGTGCGGCCGGGCCAGCGCCTCCCGATAACGGTCTACTGGGAGGTGCTGACCTCAACCGACCGGGATGTGATGGTCTTCGTGCATCTCTTAGGGCGCGGCAGGCAGATTGTCGGTCAGGTCGACACCTACTTGGGGCTGGGCGCGTACCCGTTTTCCTTGCTCAAGCCGGGAGACGTGGTTAAGGACACCTACCACATATCTGTTGACCCGACTGCGACGGCGCCGACATTGCTGCGGATAGAAGTTGGTCTGTTCGACCGCCGCGATCCAACAGGAGCAGGCTTCCCGGCGGCCGACGCCAGCGACCGACCCACCGATCGCGTCATCACAGCTGCGCGTCTACTACCCGCCACAGCACCCATCTTTGAGTTGGAGCAACCGACCAGCTTTGATCTAGGCGGCCAGGTGAAATTGGTTGGCCATGCACTTTCAGCGACACGAGCCCGGCCCGGCGCAACGATCATCCTGACGCTGTACTGGCAACCGCAAGCCCGGCTGGCTGAAGAGTTCCAGGTCTTCGTCCATCTGGATGGGCCGGAGGGCACAACCGCGGCCCAGGGCGACAAGACGCCCCTGGACGGCGACTGGCCCAGCTCTGCCTGGGAGCCAGGGCTGACGTTCCGGGACGAGTATCCGATCCCGCTACCGCCGGGGATGCCCGCTGGCGCATATGATCTCCGGGTAGGCCTCTATCGCCTGACCGACGGTTGGCGGCTGCCGGTGACGGGGCCGGATGGGCCGATCTCAGATGCGGCGATCGTGTTGGGGCAGGTGCAGGTCCGATGAAGCGAATGCATTGGGGAGTAGCCCTGATCCTCCTTGCTGCGTTCGCCCTGCGGCTCTACCGGCTGGACGCGCAGGACATCTGGTGGGACGAGGCGCGCAACATAGACGTGGCCGGCCGACCGCTGGCGCAGATCGCAACTGCCGGCGAGCTGGACATCCACCCACCGGTCTACTTCTACCTGCTGCATAGTTGGCTGCGCCTGACCGGCAACTCAGCCGCGCCGAGCGGACAGGACGCGTTCGCTGTCCGCTTCTTGTCGCTATGGTTCGGGGTGCTGTTTATAGCGTTGATGTATGCGCTAGGGCGTCGTGTTGAGGGCTTCTGGGCTGGCCTGGGCGCGGCGCTGACTGCCGCGTTCCTGCCATTCCTGCTGGGTGAGGCACAGGAAGTGCGCATGTACACCGTGGCTCTGGTCTGGTTAGCGGCTGCGAGTCTGGCAGTGTTGCGGGCAGACGCCAGGGGACAAGGGTCAGGCGTCAGGGGTCAATCCGGCCCCATTTCTGCCGGACAGCCCCAGAACGGATCCTGGAGCAGAGGCTTTAGCCGGTTTCTCCCGCCGAGCACCCAACCGGCTAAAACCTCGATTCCGGACCAGAGCGGGCGGAGCAGATGGAGACTCTCGATCCCCTGGCTGCTTTTCGCTGTCTTTTCCGCTTTGGCCCTGCTGACCCACTATGCTGCCGCGTTTGGGCTGGTGGCGCTATGGGGCTGGGCGGGATTGCGCGCCCTGTGGGGTGGCCGGTCCGGACTCTGGCCGCGGCTGCGGGCAGTCGTGCTGGCAGGCATCGTCACCGCGCTGCTGTGCCTGCCCGGCCTGCCTGTGGCGCTACGCCAGATCCCAACCTATCGCAACCCCAACCTGGTCGTGCCATCCGTAAAAACCTATCTGGGTCAGTTAGCGCAGGTTTACGGCCTCGGCGAACACCTTGATCCCACCGTCGCGCAGCCCTGGATATGGGCCCTGGCCGCCCTGCTGCTCGGCGGCTGGCTGGTCGGCATAGCGCATTACGTATCACGCATCACGCATCACGCACCACGCAATTCGCAATCCGCAGTCCACAATCCGCAATTCGCAATCCTCTGGGCTCTCCTCCCCCTCATCGTCTACTACCTGGTCATTCTAGATCGGAGCACGTTCGCCACGCGCTACATCGCCGGTGCGTTGCCGGGGTGGCTGCTGCTGGCCGGGCTGGCGGTCGCCGGTTGGGCGCGGCTGGGCCGGATCGGCGGGAGCGCGGCCGCGCTGGCTCTGGTCGCGATCCTGATGCCAGGCTTAATCGGGGACCTGACCGACCAGCGCTTCTTCCGTGAGGACACCCGCGGCATGGTTGCCTGGCTACAGCAAGAAACCAAACCTGAGCACGACATCATCCTGGTGGATCAACGCTACCCCTTCGGCCTCTACTGGCCTCGTTGGAACAGCAGCGCCGTTGGGACGCCGCCGACCGATCCGGCTAATCTGGCGCCTGCGCAATACATCTTCGTTGACATCAACACGGTGGCCCAGCGCTTGTCTGTGCTGGCGCGCGGCCGCGAACGCGTCTTCCTGGTCCGCTGGTTCGAGTCGGACACGGACCCGCGCGGCGCGGCGTCCTGGGTGCTGGAGAAGTTCGGGGCGCGGTTGGGCCAGCAGAACTTCCGCGGTTACCAGGTGACGTGGTACGTCGTACCGCCTGAGGCCGATTTCGAGCTGGCCCCAGACTTGACCGGCCCGCCCGCAACGTTCGGTGATCAGGTGCGGCTGGAGGGATACGCCTTCGGCGGCCGCGGGCCGGGGTTTACCAGCACAGTCGCTGAGACGCGCGCGCCCGAAGCCCCCGCCGACCAACCCGTCTGGGTCGTGGTGCGCTGGTCACGGCTGCCCGGTGCGGTTGAGCCGGGCAAAGCGCTGCCGCGCGGCCTCAAGGCCACTGTCGTGCTGGCGGACAGTGAAGGCTTCGTTGTCGGCAGCGACGACCGGGCCATCCTCAACGACCGGCACCTGGCCCCGCTGGAGTGGCCGGAGGCGGACCGACCGCTGGGCGTCTACCTGGTACGCGCTGCACCGGCCACGCCGCCGGGAACCTACACGGTGAAGCTGGCCGTCTACGATCCGCTGACGCTTGCGCAGTTGCCGGCCATTGGATCCGCCACACGCGGCACTTTCGCGGTCTTGGGCCAGATAACGCTGACCAGGCCCACCCAACCGGCCGACAGCGAACAATTACCCATTGACGCGCCGCTATCGCTATCCTGGCAAGGGGTGCTCCTGTTAGGCCGCGGCCCGCTGCCCACCCAGATCAGCCCGGGCGATCGCTTGGGGTTCGACCTGTTCTGGCAGGCCTCGGTGGGGAATCTGCCGGACCTGAAGGCGCGGCTGACCCTGGAGCCGCTCGCTGCTGCCGGGGCTGCTGGCGTTGACTGGGAAACGCCCCTGGCGTCAGGGTATGCAACCGCTGCCTGGCAGGCCGGGGATGTGGTGCGCGGCCGCCAACAGCTTCAGCTCAACCGGGATACGCAGGCCGGCGATTACCAACTCACCTTGCGCCTAGCCGACGCGGCGAGCCTAGCAGTCTCGCCGCCGGTAACGCTGGGGCAGGTGACGCTGGCCGGCCGGCCGCACGTCTTCGAGCCGCCTGCAGGGATGGCTCGGCGCTCCGGCGCGCGGTTCGGTAACCTGGCAACCTTGCTTGGCTATGATCTGGCGGCGCCGTCCGTGCGAATGGACACGTTGCAGGTCACACTGTACTGGCGCGCTGAGTCGGCCAGCGCGGCCCCCTACGCTGGCACCGTACAACTGCTGGACGAGAACGGCATCTTGCGCGCCCAGCGCGATCAGCAGCCCGGCGACGCGCCCACCATAGCCTGGATCACGGGGGAGATACTGACCGACACATACCGCATCGCGCTGCCGGCAGATTTGCCCACCGGGGACTATGCGGTTATTGTGAAGCTGTACGAGGCAGCAACCGGCGCGCCGTTGCCGGTGGCAACTTCGGATTCGACGCCCGCCGGCGACTTCCTGCGCCTGGCGACCATCCAGATCCCATGAGATCATCATCGGAAACCGCGATGCCATCCGCCGGACGGTGAAACTCGTGACGCGAACACGTACCAGCACGGGCCACCCCAACAGACAGCAGATCGCCCAAGATCTGCCGGCAGCCCTGGCGTTGGCTGCGTTTCTGCTCTCGGTTTATCTGCTCACCTACAGCGGCGTACCACACAATCCGGATGAATGGTTTTACCTGGCCAGCACCCACGCAGCAACGACTGGGGATTGGCAGAGCCTGCAGTCGCATGGCTGGCTGTTCTCGCTGCTGGCCGCTCCGTTTTACACGGCGGCCATGCTGATCCCTGGCCTGGGCAGTTTCCAGGCTGCAGCGCTGCTGAACAACGTTATCACGGCCCTCACTGCGGCCATTTTGTTCTTGGCTCTGCAGGATTTAGAATTGCCGCGGGGCTTAAGGGCAGCGACGGCTTTGATCTTCGGCCTGGGCACATTGGCGTGGCCGTACAGCCGCTATCTATTTCGGGAGCCATCGGCCGGCATGTTTCTGCTGATCGCCACCTGGGCCACGATGCGCTTCTGCAAGTCAAGGCGCCCTAGCGTGCTGATCGCCTCCGGCATCGGTTTCGCCTGTGCGGTGGCAATCAAGTTCACGCTGCTGGCCTTCCTCCCCTTCCTGGCGCTGCCCGTTGTGCTGGTTATCGCGCGCCGCTGGCTGCCCCGGCTGACCCTACGCGATCGGGCTGTCATCGGCTTGGCTGCCGCTGCCGCGATGCTGGCTGGGGCCATCTGGGTGGGGCACAACACGGCGAAACTCGCGCGCTTGATACCGGCTTACGTCTGGCAAGTGCCGGACCTGGGCGCGTTCGCGGCGCTGTGGATCAGTCCCGGCTGGGGGCTGCTCATCTATGTGCCCGCCCTGGCCCTGGCACTGATCGGCAGCATCGCTTTCGCCCGGCGCGCGCCGGGCGCCGCGTTCATCGCCCTGGGCGGCAGCCTGTTTTACATCCTGGAATCCACCACTAACCCGTTCTGGTGGGGCTATTGGGCGTTCGGGCCGCGGCAGCTGGTGCTACTGATCCCACTGCTGTGCCTGTCGATCCCGTTCGGCCTGCGCTGGCTATGGGGGCATTGGGGCAAGGCCGGTGCGGCGGCAGCAGGGCTCCTCACCAGTATGAGCGGTTTGGTGCAGGTGGTCGGCGTTACGACGCCGTTCAACGAGTACGCGCGGCAGGTATTCCTAGGGGCCAATTTGACCGGCCCGGCGATCACTTGGCGCTGGGACCTGTGGCCTGTTGCAGGAATGGCCCGCTTTCTTAAGCCCGAGCTATTGGACATCGCCTGGCTTACGGGACGCGACACGGGCGCAATCCAACTCCGGTGGCCGACCCTGGCAGTGTTATCGGCCGTGACGTTATGCGCCGGCGCCTGGCTGTGGCAGCTTGTGCGCAATCGGCGATCCGCTGCTGGACGGGGTAACGCTGGGGTTTCCCTGGCCCTGTGCCTACTTTGGACGTTGGTAGCGCTCTGGGCTGTGCGAGGCGTTTACCTGGACGAACGCTACCAACCAACGCTGGGCTATCCCGCCGCGGCCCAGGTCGTGCGTGAGGAGCAACGGGCCGGAGACCTGTTGGTAACCGATCTGTGGACCGAAAATTTGACTGGCCCAACGGTGGCAATGCTGAACTATTGCCGCGGAGGATGCCCACCAAGGCTTGACCTGGTGCGCGAGGACCTGGTACACCGGGAGACCGACTGGCAGCGCACGCGGCTGGCCGACCTAGCTGGCTACCGGCGCGCCTGGTTGGTACTCGAACGGGTGGCAGAAGGCGACCCAAACAGCATCGTGGAGCAGTGGCTTGGGCAGGTCGGGTATCTGGAACGATGTGAGTGGGCCGGGCCGCAGGTACGGTTATGTCGCTATGGCTTGGGCCCCGGCGAAACTCTGGGGGAGGGACCGAGGGGTGTTGCATTTGGTGATGCGATCCTGCTGCGCAATGCTGATATCCGTCGCACGGGGGAACGGGCCGGCCAAGCCAACACCGTACTGCCTGGCGATCAGCTCCTGGTTGATCTGGCATGGGAGGTACAAGCGGACCCCATGACAGGCTACGTAGCATCGCTCCAGCTCATCAGCCCCGACGGCAGCTTGGTGACCGGCGCAGACGCGCAGCCGGGCAACGGGTTCCGGCCTACCAGCGCATGGCAGGCCGGTGAGCAACCTGCAGATCGTCGCAGCCTGACCGTGCCGGGTGCCATCCCGCCGGGGACATATCGCTTGCTGTTGGTCCTGTACGACCCGGCCAGCGGTCAGCGGCTGCCGGTGCGACTGGCCGACGGATCGGCAGGAGACGCGCTGCCCCTTCTTACGGTCGAGGTGGTGCCATGACTGATGCTGAGCCGCGTGCCCATGGATTTGGCCCGATGAAGCGATTCATCAAGGCGCTGTGGCTACCGCTGCTGGTCGTTGCACTGATCTTGCCTGCCTTGCAACCGCTCTGGCTGCCGGGCCTGCAGCAGACCGATGACGGCATGCACCATCTCTCGCGCCTCTTCGGCCTGGATCAGGCGATACGCGCCGGGCATCCGGGCACGCGCTGGCTGGCCGACGAGGGGTTCGGCTACGGCTTCCCGGTGCTTAACTTCTACGCGCCGTTCACATACTACATCGGGATGGTGTGGCGCTGGCTGGGCCTGGGGCTTGTGACCAGCCTGGAGTGGACCCTGGCCGCGGGCCTGGTGCTATCGGCCCTGGCGATGTACCTGTTCGCCCGGCGGCTGCTCGGCAATTGGGGCGGCGCGCTGGCCGCCGTGGCCTACACCTGGGCGCCCTACCACCTGGCCGACGCGTGGACGCGCGGGGCGCTGGCCGAGCTGTGGGCGTTTGTCTGGTTCCCCTTGCTGCTGCTGGCCCTGTGGGAGATCGCCCGGCAGCGCGGCCGGGCCAAGCTGCTTCCGGCGTTGTGGGGCGGCGTTGCGTTCGGCGGCCTGGTCCTCACCCACAACCTGAGCGTGTTGCTCGCAGCGCCCGTGTTGATTAGCTGGGGGCTGTTCGTTCTGGCGCTCGAGGCGCGCGAGCCGCCCACGTGCTGGCGCACCTTAGGCGGCTACGGCACAATGGTTACGCTCGGCCTGTTGCTGAGCGCAGCGTTCTGGCTGCCAGCGTTGGCCGAAGCGCGCTACATCTGGGCCAGCCAGGTGCCACTGGGTGTTGAGGGCTGGCAATCGCAGTTGGTGCATCCGGGCCTCCTGGTGTCGCGGTGGTGGACACAACGTTATGCGATGCTGGAAGCGGTTGGTACGCAGCACCCGATGGGCCAGGCACAGCTCCTCTTGGCGCTGATCGGCGCAGGCGGGGGCGCATGGTATTGGCGTTCGATGGATCGCGTCGCGCGTTGGGGGCTGCTATTATTCGGCAGCCTGGCAGCCCTGGCCTTATTCATGCAGACGACCGCCTCGGTTGGGGTCTGGCGGGCCACACCCGGATTGCTGTTGCTGCAGTTCCCCTGGCGCTGGCAGGCGGTGACTGCCCTGGCGCTTGCCTTGCTAACCGGCTACGCAGCCCTGGCCCTTGACAAGAGACTCGCCCGCGGCAATCAAACACGGCCACGGATCCCTCTGCTGCGTAAGGACCTCCTGATTGCTGCACTGGTCATTGTTGCGGCGCTAGTTCTCATGTCAAGCGGGTTACCGCACCTGGGGTGGATTCGCGCGACCTATCCCACTTCCGATCAACTTGCTGACGATGCCACGGTAAGCCACCGCACGATGATGTTGTACAACTTCGGACTCGGGTTACTGGCACGCCAATTCTACATCCCGTGGATGTTCGAGTACATGCCGGTGTGGGTGCAGGTGCCGCGGGAGGAGTTCTTCCTGCCCGCCACAGACCCGCAACCCCAAGCCGCGACGGCGCCACTGGCCGTGCAACTGCGGCCCGGCCGCCAGGCCCCCCTGGAACGCCGCTTCACCGCCGTATCTGAGACGCCCTGGACCCTGCAACTGCACCAGTTCTACTTCCCCGGCTGGCAAGCCACCGTCGCCGGCCAGGCCGTACCCGCCACACCCGTCGGGCCGCTCGCCCTGGCCGGCGTCCCGGTGCCCGCCGGCCAGCACGAGGTCGTCTTCCGCTTCGGCGCAACGCCCCCCCGCACCATCGGCTGGGCGCTCACGTTGCTGGGGTTGCTCATGTTGTTCGCAGCCCTGCTCTGGCTACGCCGCTGGCGTCGGCTAGCTGCGCTGGTGGCCGTGCCCCTGCTGTTCGGCGCCCTCGGCGCAGTCCAACAGCAAACGCACCCCACCGACTACACGCCAGTCAACCTGACCATCAACTTCGGCGACCAGGCGCAACTGACCGGCTACGCCCTGGCCCCCGATGCCCTCCGGCCGGGCGGCGATGCCACCGTCACGCTCAATTGGCTGGCCCTACGCCAGCCAACCACCGACTACAAGGTCTTCCTGCACCTGGTCGACCCCACCGGCAAGCTGTGGGCCCAACACGACGGCCAGCCCGGCGATTGGTTCTCCCCCACCACCCGCTGGCAGCCCGGCGAATTCCTGGAAGACCGCCACACCCTGGAATGGCGGGCCACCCCACCGCCCGGCCGCTACCTGCTTTTCTTGGGGCTCTATGACGCCCAGACCGGCCAACGGCTGCCCACCACCGCCGCTGACGGCAGCCCCATCGGCGATCAGGTGCTCCTGGGCGAGTTCGAGATCACACCATGAAACACGTCAAAGCACGAACTGCTGATTTGGCCTTGCTCCAACGAACGGCGAAAGCCCTATGGCCGCCGCTGGTAATCGTCTTGTTGCTCCTCCCCGCGCTGCAGCCCCTGTGGCAGCCGGGCTTGCAGCAAACCTACGACGGCATGCACCACCTTTCCCGTCTTTTCGGCCTGGATCAGGCGATACGCGCCGGGCACCTGGGCACGCGCTGGCTGGCCGAGGAGGCGTTCGGTTACGGCTTCCCGGTGCTCAATTTCTATGGGCCGTTCACCTACTATGTCGGGCTGACGTGGCATTGGCTGGGCTTGGGGTTCGTGTCGAGCATGGAGCTGTTGTTGGCTGCGGGGCTGGCGCTTTCAGCCCTGACGATGTACCTGTTTGCCCGGCGGCTGCTGGGCAATGGGGGCGGCGCGCTGGCTGCCATCGCCTATGCCTGGGCGCCGTATCACTTGGCTGACGCCTGGGTGCGCGGGGCCGTGGCCGAGCTGTGGGTGTTTGTTTGGCTGCCGGTCTTATTACTGGCATTGTGGGAGATCGCCCGGCAGCAGAGCCGCGCCAGGCTGCTCCCTATCCTCTGGGGCGGCACTGCGCTGGCTGGCCTGATGCTAACGCACAATCCGAGCATGTTGTTGGCGGCACCGCTGTTGATAGGCTGGGGGATGTTCGTCCTGCTGGCCACGACGCCTGAAGCATCCGCGCGCTGGCAGGGCTTGGGCGCATACATGCTGATGGTGTTGTTGGGCTTGTTGCTCAGCGCGGCCTTCTGGCTGCCGGCGCTGACGGAAGCCCGCTACGTCTGGGCCAGCCAGGTGCCGGCGCGCTTTGCGGGCTGGGAGCGCGAGCTGCTGCCGGTTAGCTCTCTGATCTCCGTGTCATGGGTGCAGCGCTATGCCGCGCTAGAGGTGCAACGGGCGCTGCATCCGTTGGGCCAGGCGCAGGCCGCGCTGGCGGTGATCGGCATCGGCGCCGGCCTGTGGCGCTGGCGTGCGCTGGAGCGACGTATGCGCTGGGCGCTACCCGTTCTTGTTGCGTTAACGATTTTTGCACTTTTCATGCAAACAGGCGCTTCGGTCGGCGTCTGGCGCGTAACGCCGGAGAGCCTGCTGCTCCCCTTCGCCTATCGCTGGCAGACTGTCACCACGGTGACGATGGGGCTGCTGACCGGTTACATGGTGTTCGCCTTCACCGCGCCGCGTACGACCACGCCAGGTCAACGAAGCCGGGCCCTCGGCCTGACGGTTATCATCATTGCAGCGGCCGTGTTGTTGACCTCCAGCGGACTGCCCGGCCTGAAATGGGAACGCAGCACCGATGTCGCCTCAACGCAAGTGACAGACGACGCCACCTTCGGCCGGCAAGCGATCGTACAATACGATTACGGCCGCGGGCTGTGGTTGCGTGAGTTCGGCGGCCCCTACATCTTCGAGTACATGCCGGTGTGGGTGCAGGTGCCGCGGGAGGAGTTCTTCCTGCCCGCCACAGACCCGCAACCCCAAGCCGCGACGGCGCCACTGGCCGTGCAACTGCGGCCCGGCCGCCAGGCCCCCCTGGAACGCCGCTTCACCGCCGTATCTGAGACGCCCTGGACCCTGCAACTGCACCAGTTCTACTTCCCCGGCTGGCAAGCCACCGTCGCCGGCCAGGCCGTACCCGCCACACCCGTCGGGCCGCTCGCCCTGGCCGGCGTCCCGGTGCCCGCCGGCCAGCACGAGGTCGTCTTCCGCTTCGGCGCAACGCCTCCCCGCACCATCGGCTGGGCGCTCACGTTGCTGGGGTTGCTCATGTTGTTTGCGGCCCTGCTCTGGCTGCGCCGCTGGCGCTGGCTGGCCACACTGGCGATCGGTCCCTTGCTGTTCGGCGCCCTCGGCGCAGTCCAACACCAAATGGACCCCACCGACTACACGCCGGTCAACCTCACCGTCAACTTCGGCGACCAGGCGCAACTCACCGGCTACTTCCTGCCCCCCGGCGCGCTCCAACCGGGCGGCCATGCTACCGTCACGCTCAATTGGCTGGCCCTGCGCCAGCCAACCACCGACTACAAGGTCTTCCTGCACCTGGTCGACCCCACCGGCAAGCTGTGGGCCCAACACGACGGCCAGCCCGGCGATTGGTTCTCCCCCACCACCCGCTGGCAGCCCGGCGAATTCCTGGAAGACCGCCACACCCTGGAGTGGCAGGCCGCGCCACCGGCCGGCCGCTATCTATTGTTCGTCGGCCTGTATGACGCCCAGACCGGCCAACGGCTGCCCACCACCGCCCCCGACGGCACGCCCATCGGCGACCAGGTGCTCCTGGCCGAACTCGAGATCACGCCATGAGTCTTCGTTTGCTGATCGTCGCATGAAGCAAGGGCCCAAGTCTGGTATAATGGCGTCATTGAAGGCTAAGCTCTGATTTGCATCATCGCTCATGTCGTCCGTGGCTTGAGCAACCATCTAGGATATGCAACTGTGGACGGGACCAACGTGACGCTCACCCATAAGCCGAACGCAGCACAGGCGAGGCACAAGTGGCGACACATCGCGCTGGTGTTGCTGCTGACACTGCCCGCGCTGTGGCCATTGCTGCGCCCGGGTTTCTTCGCGTCCGATGATGGGCTCTTTCATGTTTACCGCGCCGCGGCCCTGGCCGATGCCTGGGGACAGGGTGTACTCCATCCCCGCATCTTCCCGCAGTTTGGCTTCGACTATGGCCAGGCGGTGCTGAACTTTTATGCGCCGTTAAGCTACTGGCCGGCCGCGTTCCTGGCCACGCTGGGCCTCAGCCCGACCGATGCGGTGGAGCTGACCATTGCCCTGGGGTTCCTGCTCGCAGCCCTGGCCGCATATGGTTACGTGCGCTATCTCTGGGGCCCGACCGCTGGGGTGCTGGCCGCGGTCGCCTACACCTACTTCCCCTACCACCTGGCCGACGCCTATCAACGGGGGGCCGTGCCTGAGCATTTTGCGTTCATATGGCTGCCGCTGATCCTGTGGGCCACCACGGCGGCTTTCCGACAGTCAAACGCCAGGGGCCCGTGGGCCTGGAACGCGTTCGCCTGGGCCGGTCTGATCTATACCCACAACTTGACCGCGCTGCTGGCCGCGGGCATGTGGCTGGTCTACCTGGTGGTCATGGCCGGCTGGACCCGCCGGCCGCGCCGACTCCTGGCCGCAGGAGGCTCGTGGGCCATAGCGCTCGGCTTAAGCGCGCCCCTGTGGCTGCCGTTTTTCGCTGAACGGCAGCACGTCGGCCTGGCCCTCGGCGCATCCACCGGCTATCGTAATCATCTGACGGCGCTCGCCGATGTTATATTGAACGCGTTGCTCCACCGCTACCGCCTTGAAGGAGGCGCCGATCACCCTCTCAACTGGCTGACGCTGATGGTGTGTCTGGCAACGCTCGGCTTGCTGGCCTGGCGGTTGCTGAAGCGGCAGGCGCCGCCAGCCTGGCCCGTCGCGGCGTTCGGCATAGCACTGGCCATCGTTTCGGCGTTCATGATCACGCAACCCGCGTTGCCCATCTGGCAGCTGCTGGAGCCGATCTTGGTGCAGCTCCAATATCCGTGGCGCTTCTTGATCCTGGCCGCGGCTGGCCTCATGCTGTGCGCGGGGGCGCTGCCGGCGCTGCTCCGAGGCTCTGGCTCTGGCGCTGACGTGCGTGTGCGCGCGGCGAAGCTGACGCCGACGACGCTCGGCCTGGCGGCGATTGCGTTGGCACTCATTGTGCTGCCGCTGCCCCACTTGCCGGCTGAACCGCTGCCCGTTTCCGCGACTGAAGCCTGGTCGCCTGACCGCATGTGGCGCGAAGACAGCCAAGCCGGGCAAGTCGGCGCCACGTGGACCGGTGAATTCCTGCCACTGGCGGTACAGGAACAGCGTTGGGCGCTGGGCCGGCCCCGGGAAGGCGCGCAGGATGGCCCCCCCTTGGCTGCCTCCCAAGTTGAACTGCAAAGTCTCGGCTACGACCGCGCCGCGCTGTCGCTCACAACCGCCGAAGCGTTCACGTTGAGCCTGCACCAATTCTATTTACCCATGTGGCAAGCCAGGGTCAACGGGGCGCGCATCGCCACCTTCCCCCGAGAGGAACTGGGCCTGCTTTCCCTGGCGATCCCTGCAGGAACGCACCAGGTCGCTATCCGTTTTGGGCCGACGACCGCCCGGATCGCTGCCGGGCTGCTGGCCTTGTCAGCGGTTGTTTTGGTATTGTTTATCGCCTGGCGCGGGCCGCGCGCCGGGCGTTTGCTGCGGGCAAGCACAGCAGCAGTTATGGCCTCCATCCTGATCTTGACGCTCAACAGCCTGGGGCTGGGGCAACGGACGTGGACACCCCGTCCGCTGCAAACGGCGGTCGGCAATGTCGCGTTGTTGATCGGGTACGATGCCGTGCCCGCGCGCGGAGCGGATGCACTGGATGTGACGCTCTACTGGTTCGCGCTGCGAGATGTCAGCCAGGACCATAAGGTTTTTGTGCACCTGCTCGGGCCGGATGGGCAGGTGGCGGCACAACACGACGGCGACCCGGTCGGCGGGTTCACGCCTACCAGCCGCTGGCGCCAAGGCGAGTTGATCCGTGACCGACATCGGCTGCTGCCGCCGCCCGGCCTCGCCACCGGCCCGATCCGCCTCAAGGCCGGCATGTACCAGGTCGAACCGATGGCCAACCTGCCGCTGGACCCACCCACGGAAGATGGCCGCGTCGACCTGGGAGAGGTCATCCTCAAATGATAGCGCGCAACCGCTCACTGCGTGTTGCGTCAGCTTCCCTGCTGGCGCGTTGGCGCGCGCTGCCGCTGATGATCCCACTCCTCCCCGTCCTGCTGTTGGGCAGCCTGCTGGCGTTGCTCCGGTTAGACGTCACAGATCTGTGGCTCGACGAAGGGATCAGCTATTGGATCGCCCGCAAACCGTTGCTGGAAGTGGTGTCCTATTCGTTGGGTCGGGCATGGGAACACCCCCCCCTATACTACATGATGCTGCACGGCTGGATGCACCTGGTAGGCGACAGCGAGTTCGCGCTGCGCGCGCTGTCATGGGGCGGCATGATGCTCGCAGCCAGCGGGGCGGCGCTCTTGGCCAGGCGCTGGTTCGGCAGCAATATGGCTGTGCTGGTCGCGCTGGTCACAGTCACCAACCCGATGGTCGTCAAACAGGCGCGCGATGTGCGGATGTATGCCTGGCTGATGGCGCTGGCTGCGCTGAGCCTCTATTTCCTAGATCGCGCGCTGGCGCGCAACCGCTGGCGCGACTGGGGCCTGTTTGCGATCGTGGCCGTCCTAGGCATGGCCATGCACTACCTGTTCGGCCTGATCGTCCTCGCCGCGGTCCTATTCCTCATCTTGCAGTGGCGGCGGCTGCCGACCGGCCGGTGGCGCTTCGCGCTGTTCATCGGGGTCTTCTTGAGTGCCGGCATCGTTGCCCTGCTCCTGTTGTCAGGCCTGCGCACCAACATCCTGGAGGGCATGCAGATCCTGTCCACGTCAGCCAGGGACCCCGTATGGGCCTGGGATGTGCTGCGCGAGTGGTCAGCGGGCCCCAATTTCAGGAGCCTGCCGCTGTTCGTGACCCTGCCCATGGTCCTCTTGGTTTGGGGCCTTGCTATCGCTGGGGTCGCGCGGGCCAGGGCGCTTGCGCCGCGCACAGCGCTCGACCTGCGTTGGCTGCTGGCCCTACTGGCCTTCGTGCCGCCCGTGATCGGGGTACTCACCATGCCTACTTCGACCCCGCGGCAGACCTCGGCCTCGGTGCCCATCTTGCTGCTGGCGGTAACGATAGGACTGGTCGCAGCATTCCGCCGCGCGCGGGGGTGGGGCGTGGGGTTGGCGGTCCTGATGTTAGTCGCCAACCTGGGGCTGAACGCGCAGTTTATCGCAGCCGACGAGCGCCCCTTTGCCGATCCGCTGGATTATATCAACGCGCGGGCCCGAGACAATGAGCCCGTAGTTTACACTTATTTCTTCGACTGGCCGCTGGACAGCTACTATAACCGCCGCAACCTGCCCTACTACAACGTCGTGCCGGAGCGCCACCAGGAGGTCAGCCAGGCCGTGATCCAGGAGCGCGCGGCCGGCGTCATGGCGGCGGGGGACCCTTCCCTCTGGCTGATGCTCTTCCCCGGGCCAGAGAACACTGACCGGGCCGAACGCGCCTTCAATGCGCTGGCCTTCCCCACCGACCGCACCTGGTTCCCCAGCGGCCGCAGCGTGATCCGCTATTTCGCGCCCCGGCCACTGGCCGAGCAGGCCGGGGATTTCACCTGGGCCGATCAGATCGGGCTAACTCGTTGGGGTGTTGACAGCGGCACCGTTAGCGCAGGGGATGCCTTGCGCCTGGAATTTCAGTGGCGCCGGCAGCGGGCCATCGAGGCCAGCTATCTGTTTGCGGTGACCCTGGTCGGCCCCGATGGCTCGATCTGGGCCAACCAAGTCGCGGCGCCCTGCAACGGCCGCTGCCTCACAGAAACCTGGACGGACGCAGAAGTTACCCATAGGCTGGCGTTTTACATGCCCGCTGACGTACCGCCAGGCGACTACCAGGTGCGCATCGCCTGGCTCACGCCTGAGGGCGCGCCGCTCATTGGGCGCAGCAACCATGACCCCACGGGCCAGGTAGACTTGCCGTTGATGCCGGTGCGCATAGACCCACCGGCCGCGACAGCCGTGGCCGCGCCGTCGCTGAGCAGGCCTAACGGGGTTACCGTGCACGAAGGGCTGATCTTGCGCAGCGTCGGGTTCGACGATCCCACCCTGCGCGAGGGCGCGATCCTGGCTATCCCGCTGCAACTGACGATCAATGCCGCACAGCCAGCGCTGGAGGTGCAGCTTCGACTGAAGCGCGGCGACCAACAGGTCAGCCTGGCCCAACCGTTGGCCCCGGCCTGGTATCCCAGCACGGGCTGGACGCCCGGCCGTACGCTGCGCGTCCAACCGCGCTTCACCGTGCCGGGCACCCTTCCGCCCGGCGCGTACCGCGCCGAACTGGTCATGGCCGAACCGGCGACCGGCGCCGCAGGCCCCGCAATTCACATCGGCGCCCTCACAGTGGAAGATCGGCCGCGGCGCTTTGAACTGCCAGCGCAAGGGGTTGTCGTAAATGCAGCCTGCGACCAGGGGATCCGCCTGGCAAGCGCCGAGATACCCCAGGTGGCGTCGCCCGGCAGCACCGTGCCGATGACCTTGATCTGGCAGGCTGGCGGCCCAGCGCAGCGTAACTGGAAGGTGTACATCCACATCCGTGATGCGCAAGACAAAACGGTCGCGCAGGTTGATGGGTATCCAGCCAGTGGAACCACTCTCACCCCATCCTGGGCGCCTGGCGAGGTTGTGATAGACACACACCAGCTGATCATTCCGGCTGACCTTCCGCCGGGAGGTTACGCCGTGCGGGTCGGCTTCTATGATGAGACAACTTTCGAGCGGCTGCCCTGCGGCGAGGGTGATGGCGTGACCCTGCCCCTACCACTGAAGGTGAGCGCCCCATGAACACAAAGGCGCGCACCTCAGCGCTGTTGTTCTGCCTGTTGGCCGCCCACCTGGTGCTGACCGTCGCCTACAGCGCCATCGTCCCCCTGGGCGAAGCGCCCGACGAGGCGGATCACTGGGCCTACATCGTCTACCTGGCCCAGGAGCGCCGCCTGCCCGAAGGCCCGGCCATGACCCAGGCCAAGCATCCGCCGCTCTACCACGCCACGGCCGCGCTGGTCGCCTCGCTGGCCGAGCCGCGGGCCGATTTCCTGCGCGCCAACCCCGACGTCCGGTTGGCTCCGGAGGATTGGGGCGAAGCCGGTAGCCCCAACTTCTTCATCCATACCGCCCTGGAGGCGTGGCCGTGGCGCGCTGGGCCGCTGGCGTTCCACCTGGCGCGGCTCTGGTCCGCGGTTCTGAGCACGCTGACGGTGTGGACCACCTTCGGGCTGCTGCGGACGGCGCTACCTGGCCGGCCGGCCGTGGCATGGGCTGGCGCCGGGCTGCTGGCCTTCCTGCCCGAGTTTGCGTTCATCGGCGGCTCGGCCAACAACGACAACCTGGCCGCGCTGTGCGGCACGCTGGCGCTGTGGGGCGGGGTGGCGATCTTTCGAGCTGGCGCGGCAGCGAAAAGAGAACACTCAGACCGGAATCAAGGCTGTGCGCAAGCCCCCTTTAGGGTGAGCCGGTCGGGTGTGCCGCGCGAGAAACCGGCTGAAGCCTCAAGTCCAACTCCGAAAATGACCCTTTTCAAAGCCGGGTGGTGGACGCCGTTGGCTTTGGGGTTCGGACTGCTGGCGAAGGTGAGCACGGCCGCGCTGTGGCCGGTGGTGGGGATCGCGATCGTGATGGGGGTGTGGCTGGATGAGAAGCGGCGTGCTTCAGCCGATCCCGCAGCGCAACAAGCGCAACAGGCTGATCGGAAAATGGGACGCGGACGAGCGCGGATGAACGCGGATGGCTGCATTTTCATGCGCGTACTGCCGCGCGTGTTTGTGCTCGGCCTGCTGGTCTTCCTGCCGGCGCTGTTGATCGCGGCCCCCTGGTTCTGGCGCAACTGGATGCTGTACAGCGATCCCCTGGGCATGGCGCTGGCCCGCCAGACCGTGGACCTGCGCGCCGGCCCGTGGACGGCCGCGGACACAGTTTGGCTGCTGCAGGGCTGGTTCATCTCGTTCTGGGGCAAGTTCGGCGGCGCGGGGCACATCCCGATGGCCGGCTGGCTTTACACGCTTCTTGCGGCCGCAGGCGCGTTGGCCGCCGCGGGCCTGGGGTGGGCGGCGATCCGGTCGCGGGCACGGGGCGAACGAGCGGCCCTGGGGCTGTTGGCGTTAGCCGCCGTGCTGACTGCGGCCGGTATCTGGCAGTACTCGCTGGTGGCGCTGGGCACGGATCAGGGCCGGCTGCTCTACCCGGCGGTCGGCGCGCTGGCGGGGCTGCTGGCGCTGGGCTGGCTGGCCTGGGTTCCGCCGCGCTGGGAGATGCGCGCCGCGGTCGCGCTCACGCTGCTGGGCCTGGCGTTGGGGCTGTACGGCCTGCTTGGCGTGGTCCGGCCAACGTTTGCGCCGCCGGCCAGCGCGCAAATCCCCGCCCACGGCGCGGCACCGGTTGAGATGGGCGAGATCACCCTCCTGGCTGCAACAATGGACGGCGATCCGACCCTGTACTGGACGGCCCCTGAACGACCAGCGCGGGACTGGCGCGTGATCTTGCGGGTAATCGCTGACGATGGGACCGTGGTCTGGGAGTGGAAGCGGTCGCCGGGCGCGGGGCGCTACAGCACCGATCGTTGGCCGGCCGGCTACGTGATGCGCGATGTGTACCGCCTGGGGTGGCCCGATTGGGCCGGGCCGGGCCGTTACCGGGTTCAAGTTCAAGTCTACGCGTTCCCCGATGAAACGCCGGCGAACGCAGGATCTCTGCCGGAATTCATCTTGAACCGTCCGTAAGTCGCGCCCGGCCCAACACAGCGTCGCGGCCAGACTGCATTTCCTCCGTTGTCGGTCATCTTGTGTTATAATCCGCTCGTGCTAACTTACATCGAATCCATCCTCTTCCACCCCGACCGGCGCATCGCCGTTGGAAGCCGCGCCGCATTGCTGCTGCTGGGCGCGCTGGCGGCAGCGCTGCTGGTGGCCGTTGCCGGGCCGCTGTACAGCATCGCAGCCATGGTGGTGATCGCCGCCGCGCTGTTGATCCTGCGCGATATCCGCTGGGGGCTGGCTGCGCTGTTCGCGGTGATCGGCCTACTGCCGTTCGCGGCGCTGCCGTTCAAGATCGGCTTCACGCCGACATTCCTGGATGTCGCGCTGGTGGCCATCTACCTGGTGTGGATCCTGCGCGTGGCCACCCGCCGCGACCGAGAGCTGATCGGCACGCCGCTGGGCGCGGCCGTGCTGTTCTTCCTGCTGATGGTGATCTTCTCCTTCGCCAACGGACTGCGCTACAGCCGCCCGACCAGCACCGTCATCCGCAACTTCGCTGAACTGGCGCTGGCGATCAGCTTCTTCTTCGTGCTGGTGAACACGCTGCGCCGCCGGGTCGATGTGGAGCTGCTGGCCCGCCTGGTGCTGCTGGCGGGCGCGGCGGCCGCGGCCATCGCCGTGCTCTTCTACGTGATCCCCGAAGCATGGACGATCCGCGCGCTGGATGCCCTGGCCCGCTTCAACTATCCGGGCGGCGCGGGCGCGCTGCGCTACATCGAGGATGACACCGCAAATCCCATGCGCGCCATCGGCACCATGGTGGATCCCAACGTGCTTGGCGGCTTCCTGATCCTGGCGGCCGGACTCACCGCGCCCCAGGCCGTCAGCCCGGCGCCGCTGTTCCGCCGCCGGTGGGTCGCGGCGTTCCTGGGCCTTGAGCTGCTGGCGTTGTATCTCACCTACAGCCGCGGTTCCCTGGTCGGCCTGGCGGCTGGCCTGCTGGTCGTGGGCGTGCTGCGCTATCGCAAACTATTGCTCATAGGCGCCGTCGGCACCGCGCTGTTGCTGTTATTGCCGCCCGCGCAGGCTTATGTGACGCGTTTCATCGAGGGCATCCAGCTTCAGGATCGGGCGACGCTGATGCGCCTTGGCGAGTACAAGGACGCCTTATCCCTCATCGGCCGCTACCCAGTGCTGGGCGTGGGATTTGCCGGCTCGCCGGATGCCGACCTTTATGTGGGGGTCTCGAACCTGTACCTGCTGATGGCCGAGATCATGGGGGTGGTCGGCGTCGGCGCGTTTCTGATCGTCGTCACCAGCTACCTGGGCAGCCTGTGGCGCGCCTGGCGCCAGGTCGCCGATCCGGGCCTGGAGGCGCTGCTGCTCGGCCTGGGCGGCGCGTTGATCGGCGCGTTGGTAGGCGGCGTCTTTGACCACTATCTGTTCAACCTGGTCTATCCGCACATGTCGGTGATGTTGTGGACTTATGTCGGGTTGGGCATGGCTACGACGCGACTGGTAGAGGGACGCAGCGCCGGCGGTGAATCACACCCGCGTGATTCGGTTTGAGGTCTGAACACCTGTTGAAAGACTTATGCGCATCGTAGCAGGTATCTTGCTGGTCATCAGCGGCGTGGTCTTTCCGATGGGACTGGTGGCCTGGCTCAGCGGCCGGTTGAACCGCGCGCCGCGGCCCAGCCCGCGCCAGATCGGCCTGATCCTGGCGCTCAACGGACTCCTGCCGGTAGGCATGGTGACGCTGGGCACGATCCTGTTGTCGGAGCGGCTGGGGGCGTTGGTCTGGCTGCGCGTCGTAGCGCTTGCGGCGTGGATAGCGGCCGGGGTTGTGGTGGTTGCTTTGCTCGCAATCACCTCGATGCGGAGGCGTCATGATGACAGATGACCTGCAAGCAACACTTTTCGAGGCCCCAAGCTGGGGTTGGATCGGCCTGGTGGCATCTGAACGCGGCCTGCGCCTGCTGAACCTGCCTCAGCCTACCGAGGACGCCGCGCGCGCTGACCTGCGCCAACACTATCCTGACGCACCCATGATCACTGATAATCTGCTGCTCCAGGATGCTGTCACCCAAGTACTTGCCTATCTGGCAGGCACTTTGCGCGATTTCTCATTGTCATTGGACCTGCGCGGGCACACTGCGTTTGCGCTGTCGGTTTGGGCAGTTGCCTCTCATATCGGCTATGGCCAGACGCGCACCTATCGTTGGATCGCCCGGCAGGTAGGAGGTGGCAGCGGCATCTATCAGGCCGTGGGCGCAGCGCTGGGCAGCAACCCAGTGCCGCTGATTATCCCCTGCCACCGCGTGGTCGGCGCCGATGGCAGCCTTCACGGTTACGCGGGCGGCCTGGAAATGAAACGCCGACTGCTGGCGCTGGAAGCAGGCCAACACAAGTTCGCAGGCATATGAACGGGAACCGCTCGTGACATCACAGCATCCGGCTTAACTGGCGGACGTTTCACCTAACACATATCACACGCACACGACCCTGTACCCAATTTTGTGCAGGCAGACCCGGATTTTTCATGCGCATCGCAATCTTCGGCGACATTCATGGCAATATTTTCGCGCTACAAGCCGTGCTGGCCGACCTGCGCGGCCAGGCGCCGGACACCTTCGTGGTCACAGGGGACCTCGTTTACAAACTCCCGTGGGGCGCCGAAGTGGTGGACATGCTGCGCGGGCTGCCGGGCGAGTGTCTACTGGGTAATGCCGAGCTTTACCTGACCCTTTGGGACACGCCTTTATGGCCGGCCCACTGGAACATGCCCCTGGCGTGCCAGGTAGTGCAATGGGAGCGCGCCCGCCTGGGGGCTGAACGGTTGGCCTGGCTGGCAACCCTGCCCGAACATGCAGCTTTCTCCGGCGCGCGGCTTGAGGATTTGGTGGTGGTGCATGGCGTGCCGGGCAACCCCTTCCTCCCGTTTCTGCCGCGACCCGGCGAAGATAGATCGCCCTGGATACAGACCGACGAACGGATCCGGACCTTGCTGACCGGTGTGGATGCCGACATGGTTGTCTGCGGTCACACCCACTCCCGGATGATGCGCAGTGCGCCGCGCGCAGATGGCAGGCCAGGCATCAGGATCATCAACGCGGGGCACCTCAGCTATGGTCGTGGGACCAACATCGGGGTTGGTCGGGCTGAATATGTACTATTGGATTGGACAGCCCCTGCCGGCTGGCAGGTGACCCTTCACACTGTGCAGTATGACCCCGCGCCGCTGCATCGGGCGTTATTGGCGTTGCGCAGTGACTATCCTATCGCTGCATTCATCGCCAACCGGATGCGGCCTGCCGGCGCAGCAACCGTGCCCGATACCGGGCCTGACTTCATCCGCTATCGCTGGGGCGACGCGCCGGCGTGGTGGGACGCGCGCGATACGTTGCCGGACTGGTACACGCTGCGCGGCAACAGGTCGATAGATTAACCGATACGCCTCTGCCGCCTGCTTTTTGTCTTATGCAAAGCTTGTGTTACAATCTTCTTAATCATAGAGAGGCAGACCGCAGTTTGCGAGGGGGAAACACTTATGGACGCTGAAATACAGGAGTTCCTGGACTACCTGACCGCCGAACGTGGCAGCTCCGAAAACACCATTGCTGCGTATCACAACGATCTGACGCAGTTCCGGGAGTTCGTCGCAGACCAGCTCAAGGATGACGATTGGGGTGGCCTGACGCGGAATCATCTCATCTCGTACATTCTGTGGCTGAAAGAACGCGAGTACGCCTCTGCCACGGTGGCGCGAAAAGTCGCCGCCATGAAATCTTTCTGTGGCTTTCTGCTGCGCACCGGCGTGCTGGATGACAACCCCGCCGATGATCTCGATTCACCCAAGGTGAAGAAGCAGTTACCCACAACGTTGACCCCGCAAGAGGTGGACAGCCTGCTGACGCTGCCCGCACAAGGCGGCGCATCATCCCCCAAGGCCCTGCGCGACACCGCATTGCTGGAGGTTTTATACGCCACCGGCATGCGCGTGAGCGAGGTCGCCAGCTTAACCCTGGAAGACCTGGACCTAAACGCCGGAACGGTGCGTTGCCAGGGTAAAGGCAACAAGGAACGGGTGATGCCCCTGTACGCTGAAGCCAGTCAAGCGGTGGCCGCATATTTGGAGAAAGGCCGCGCGGCGTTGTTGGGGGGTAACACCGAAGAGCGGACGCTGTTCTTGAACCCCCGGGGCGAGCGGCTGACCCGCCAGGGGCTGTGGCTGATCATCAAGAGCTATGCCAAACAGCTGGGGTTGGAGGCTCGCGTGACCCCACACACGCTGCGACATTCCTTCGCTACCCACATGCTCAACGGCGGCGCGGGCCTGCGCGAGGTGCAGCGGTTGTTGGGGCATGCCAACATCTCGACCACCCAGGTTTACACCCACATCACCCAGGACCGGCTGCGCCAGGTCTACGATGGTGCACACCCACGGGCGAAATGAGTTCGGGCGGCAATGGCTGACAGCAGTCCTAGCTTCCAGCTTGCCGTATCCAGTTTCCAGTCGCAAGGAGTTGATCCATGAGCAGCATCACCTTCTCACGCAAAGAGTATCGTGAGGCAGCCGACTATATTCGATCCCGCACGCATTACCGCCCGAAGGTTGGGCTGATCCTGGGCTCGGGCCTGAACGCGCTGGCCGATGAGATGCTCGACGCCGATCGCATCTCCTATGCCGACATCCCCCACTTCCTGCGCCCCAGCGTTGAAGGCCACGCTGGGCAGCTCGTGCTCGGCCAACTTGCTGGGCAAGAAGTCGCGATCCTGCAGGGCCGCGTCCATGCTTACGAAGGCCACTCACAGCAGGAGGTTACTTTGCCGCTGCGCGTGCTGATCGATCTGGGCATCGAGCTGTTGATCGTCACCAACGCGGCCGGCGGGCTGAACCCCACCTATCGTGCCGGTGACCTGATGCTCATCACCGATCACATCGGCTTGATAGCCATGACAGGTACCAACCCGTTGTGGGGGTCCAATGATGCCAGCCTTGGCCCCCGCTTCCCAGCGATGAACAAGGCTTACGATCCTGCGCTGCGCCAGCTCGCCTTGGATGTAGCGGCTGAACTGGGCATCGAGCTGCGCCAGGGGGTGTACGTCGGCCTGGGCGGGCCCACGTTTGAAACGCCCGCTGAAGTCCGTTTCCTGCGCATGATCGGCGGGGATGCCACAGGCATGTCAACCGTGCCCGAAGTGATCGTCGCCCGCCACGCGGGGCTGCGGGTCCTGGGACTCAGCGGCATCACCAACGTCGCCATTGATGACCCTGACTCGGTGGAAGAAGCCAATCACGAAGAGGTCCTGGCTGCCGGAAAGACCATTGGCCCGAAACTCCTGGCTCTGCTGCGTGGTGTATTGGCGGCGTTGGCCCATTAGGACGTTGGAACGTTTGGAACGTTCTAACGTTAGAACGTTTAAACGTGCAAACGGATAATGCATGGCGATTATCATTGATATTATCCGCCAGTACGCGCCCTGGATCTATGGGGTGTGCGCACTGGTGGCGCTTTGGGAACTGCGCGTGGTCTTGCTCGCCCGGCGTGAACGGCGCTATGCCGTCTTCAACCTGGAACGCGAGACCGCGCTCAACCGCGTCTACAACGCATGGACGGTCGCGGTCATGTTGGCGCTGGTGATGGGCCTGGTATATTTGTTGAGCACCGTCGTGTCAGAAGCCGTCAGGCCGTTGATTGAGCAGGATCAGTTTACACCTACGCCCGGCCTGGCTGCCAACGCGGGAACCCCCACAGTCACGCCCACCCTGCCGTTACCGGAAACAACACCCACAGCTACAGCCACCCGCCAGGTTCGTCCCACCCCGCGGCCGCTTCCCACCCAGGCCCCGCAGGAGACGCCCACGCAGGCGCCGCAGCGGCCGAGTTGCCCTGACCCGCGCGCGGTTATCACTGCGCCCGGCGTCAACGCTCAGGTGAACATCCCGGTGATCGTCACAGGATCGGCCGTGCACGAGAACTTCGGCTACTACAAGCTGGAGTATGGCCCAGGCCCAAGTCCCGCCGACAGCCAATGGTCGTTTTTTGCTGAGGGCAATCAGCCGGTCAACAACGGTCGCCTGGGCGCCTTAACCGCGCCGCTGCCCCCTGGCGTCTATAGCATCCGGATCGTGGTCGTGGACACCAGCGGGAATTTCCCGCCGCCGTGCAAGACGACCATCGTGATCCGCTAAGTCGAGTGAGAGCGTGGCAAATCCGATAGGCTATTTGAAGCAGATTGCAAAAGACTTGCATCATTTCTGGCGCAGGCAAGTTGCGCGTTGGCCGACCTTGCGCCCTGGCGCGGATATGGGCAGCGAGAAGGCTTACCTGGCGGGCCTGGCCTCGCTTGAGCCGAGGCAGCGCTGGCAGGCCGCCACCAGCCTGGGCCGGCATTCGCTGCGCAGCCCCGATGCCATCGCGGCGCTGATTCATGCACTGGCCGACCCCGAGCCCATCGTTCGCTGGCATGTCGTGGAGGCGCTGGCCGCGCAGGTGGCGGGCCATGTTTTCCCCGCGCTCACGGCCGCGCTGGCCGACCCTGAACCGCTGCGCCGAGCCGGCGCCGCCGAGGCGCTGGGACGCCTGGGCGGCGAGGCCGTTGGGCTGGTGTTGCTCAAGTATCTGGCCGATCCCGACCCCCAAGTGCGCGAGGCAGTCGCGACAGCTCTCGCCACAGCGACAGGCCAGGCAGCGGATTCTGCAGTGACGGTTGCCCTCCTGCCTCACCTGGCCGACCCGCACCCGAACGTGCGGCGGGCTGCTGCCGCAGCGCTGGGCCGCATTGGTAACACTGCGGCAGCCGTCCCGCTGGCCGAGGCCCTGGTTGCGCCCGACCAACCACTGCTGGTGCGCCGGGCCATGGCCGCAGCGTTGGTGCATGCGCAGCACCCCGACGCGCAGCCGCAGCTTGTCGCTGCGCTGGCAGACCCAGACCCGCAGGTGCGCGGCTATGCGGCTAGAGCGCTGGGCCACGTGGGCGACGAGGGCGCACATCCTGTGCTGGCCGCGCTGATGACCGACAAGAGCCGTCTGCTGCGAGGGACGGTAGGCGACCGAGCAAAGCGTGCCTTAAATCTGCTCGAACGTCGCGGCCGTCGCCATGCGGCCGTCAAACCGACCGAGGAGGCATAGATGGCGCCCAAAACCTACCATATCGGGAACGTGCGCGTCCATGTGCTCAGCGATGGCATCTATTGGACCGACGGCGGCGGGGTCTTCGGCCTAGTGCCGCGGGTGCTGTGGGAAAAGGTTATCCGACCGGATGCATTGAATCGCATTCCCATGGACCTGCGCTGCCTGCTGATCGAGTCCAGCGAAGGCCTGATCCTGGTTGATACCGGCTATGGGACCAAGTTGCCGCCCAAGCGGTTGCAGCAGCTTAACCTGACCAGCGAAACGCGGCTGTTGGACGACCTCCTCGCGGCCGGCTTTGCCGAGACCGACGTGCGCGTCGTGATCAACACACATCTGCACGGCGACCACTGCGGCGGCAACACGACCTACGGGCCGGATGCGCAGATCATGCCCACCTTTCCCAATGCGACCTACCTGATGCAGCGCCTGGAGCTGGCCGACGCCTGTTTTCCCAATGAGCGCACTCGGGCGACCTATCTGGCCGAGAACTTCATGCCGCTGATTGAGATCTGCGGGGATGCCAACGAAGGCGGGCCGGGCCGGACGCGCCTGCTGAACGGCGACACACAAATAACCCCTGAAGTGCGCGTACAGGTGACCCCCGGTCACACCCGCAGCCACCAGGTCGTCATCATCGAAAGCGCAGGCGAGACCGCGATCTTCCTGGGGGACGCGGGCTACGTCGCAAACTTGGAGCGCCTGGCCTGGGTGCCGGCGTTTGACGTGGAGCCGTTGCAAAGCCTGGAGACCAAACGCGCGCTACGCGATTGGGCATGGCGCCGCGACGCGCTGCTCTTCTTCCAGCACGACGTCGAGATCCCCGCCGGCCGGTTGCGCCTGGATGGCGAGAACTGGCGCGTGGAAGCAATAGATCGGTAGATTGGTAATTTGGTAAGTTGGTGCGTCTCTGCCCTACCAATCTACCAACCTACCAACCCCCACTCACAGGAGGCAACATGGCATCAGCAGACAAAAAACCGACTTTATCGGTCGTTGCGCCGTGCTTCAACGAAGAAGGCGTGCTGCATGAGCTCTACCGACGCATCAATGGGGTGCTGGACGGCGCTGGCGAGTCGTGGGAGCTGGTGCTGGTGAACGATGGCAGCCGCGACCGGACGCCGCAGATCATGCGTGAGTTGCACGCGCAAGATCCTCGTGTCAAGGTGGTGGACTTCGCTCGCAACTTCGGCCATCAGGTGGCGGTCACAGCCGGGATGGATTATGCGCGGGGGGACGCGGTGGTGCTGATCGACGCTGACCTGCAGGACCCACCGGAGCTGATCCTGGAAATGCTGGCCAAATGGCGCGAAGGGATCGAGATCGTCTACGCAGTGCGGGCTGCGCGCCAGGGGGAAACCTGGTTCAAAGAATTCACCGCCAAGGCGTTCTACCGCATCATCTACAAGATCACCGATATTGATATCCCCAAGGACACCGGCGACTTCCGGCTGATGGATCGCAAGGTGGTCGAGGCGCTGAAGACGATGCGGGAGAAGCATCGGTTTTTGCGCGGCATGTCGGTGTGGGTGGGCTTCCGGCAGGCGGGCGTCACCTACGTGCGGGCCGAGCGCTACGCGGGCGAGACCAAGTATCCGTTCAAAAAGATGCTAAAGTTCGCGCTGGACGGCATCACATCGTTTTCGTACCTGCCCCTCCAGCTTGCCACCTACGTGGGCTTCGCGGCAGCCGGGCTGGCCGTGCTTGGGATCGTCGTCACCATCATCCTGCGCCTATCGGGCAGCCAGGCGTTCTACGGCCAGGCCACCACCCTGGTCAGCGTGCTTTTCCTCGGCGGCGTGCAATTGATCTCGCTGGGGATCATTGGCGAGTACCTGGGCCGAATTTACGACGAGGTGAAGGGCCGGCCGCTGTACATCGTGCGCGAGGCATTGGGGTTTGAAGAGAAGTGAGTGTAGGGGCGTGAGGGTAGGGGGGGATGGGAGCGTGGGGGTGTGGTATGTACCTGCATGCCTCTATACTCCCATACTCAACCACTCCCACACTTAGCCACCCCGATACTTCCCCGCCGGCTGTCTGCTGGCCCACACCAGCACGGCCAGGCCGGCCAGGGCCAACACGCCCAGTGCGACCAGCTTTTGTAATCGGCTTTCCAGGAACAGCGCCAGACCGCCAAAGGCCGCACAGAACGCATAGTAGCCCAGCACGATCTGCCGCTGGCTCAGGCCAATATCCAGGAGCCGATGGTGTAGGTGGTCGCGGCCGGCCTCGCTGGCCTTGCCACCCCGCCGCCGCCGACTGTAGATCAGCCATGCCACGTCCAGGATCGGCAGGCCCATCGCCAGCAGCACCGTCGCCACCTTGGCGCCGCCGATGATCCCCAACGCGGCCACCGCCCAGCCCAGGGAATAAGAGCCATTGCTGCCCATGAAGACGCGCGCCGGATAGAAGTTGTAGGGCAGGAACCCCAGCGTCGCGCCCAGCAGCGCCACGGGCAACAGCGCCACGCTGATCTGACCTTCCCGCAGCATGTGGATCGCGATGAACGCGGCCACGATGGCCGACACCCCAGCGGCCAGCCCATCCAGCCCATCCAGCCAGTTCACGGTGTTCATCATCCCCATGAACCAGAAGATGGTCAGCGCGCCGACCATCGGCCAGGGGAACACGATTTGGCCGGTTCCCAAGGGGTTGTTGACGCGCTCGATGAAAATAATAAAAGCGATGGCGATGCAGGAGGCGAGGAGTTGCGCAATGTATTGGGGCCTGCTGGGGAACTGGAACCGGTCATCGGCCAGGCCGAAGACGAAAATAGCGGCCGACCCGATCAGCAGCCCGGCCAGGCGCGTCAGCTCTTTGGGGTCCAGTCGGGGGGGGAGGAAGCTATCGGGCAGCAACAACGTGGCGACCACTGCTGCTGTGAACCCGGCAAACAGCGCGATGCCGCCCAGCCGCGAGACCTCCCCCCGGTGCTGCCGGCGGCCGCCGGGCCGGTCCGTCAGGCCCAGGCGTTGGCCCAGCCGCTGCGCCAACGGCGTCAACGCCGCGCTGACGACCAAGCCGATGGCAAAAACCAGGACAAAGGCCGGCAGGTACGATCCGCTCACGACCGGAGGCCCTTCTCCCGCAGCATCTCGTCCAGCCACGCTGCCTCTGTGTCCGAAAGCGCCACGGGTGGGGACGCGCTGTAGTCCACCAAGTCGGCATAGCTGCCGTTGTCGTAGCAGCGCTCGAAAGCGCCTTGCAGGTCGAGGACGACATCCGGGTCAGGGGCGCGCAGCGGCACACGCAGCCGCGGCAGCCGCTGTTGCAGCGGTATGGGATAGGCCTCACCCTGCAGTTGGGGGCCGCGGCGGACGCTGACCAGGTAGCGGTGGGGCGGGAGCAACAAGAGCTCGGCCGCGGGGATCGCGAGGGTCGGCAGCCCGGCCGAGAGGAGATCGATCTCGACCAGATGCACGGGGCTGTTGAGGATCTGCTCCTGTTTTTGCCGGTATTGCCGGTAGCCCTCACCGGTGGTCTTGTTGGTCGGGCTGAGCACCTCGATCACCGTCACGACTTCGCCATCGCCGTGGACGATCTCCACGAACGGTTCGCGCTCCTCGACGGGCGCCACCATGAAGCGCACCGGCTCATCCGCCTCCATCGTCAGCGGAGCCGGCGCTTCCTGCACGGGCGCAACGGCGTGGGCCATCCCAGGTTCCCGTAGCCGCTGACCGCCCGGATCCGTCTCCCGCGGGCCGAGCAGGAACACGTCCGGGGCGATCGCAGACCACGCGTGCATGATGTACACCCGCTCGCCCATGCGCGCGTGATAGCGCGGCCGCACCGCCGGCTGGAGCGCATCCCGGATGTAAGTGATCAGGCTCTGATGCACATCCGGCCAGCGCCGCGACTCTTCCAGGTAGGGATCCATGCCGGGAAAGGGTGATGGCATCGTGATTCCTCCGCGTTGTCGTGGGGCGTATTGCGTATTGCGTACTGCGTGTTGTCTCTTTGTCACGCATCACGCACCACGCACTACGTACCACGTATCACGCACCACGTATCACGGTCTCAGCCGATTCAGCATCCTGGGAAACGCGATCGTTTCGCGAATATGGTCAATGCCGCAGATCCAGGACACCGTGCGCTCAACGCCCAGGCCGAAGCCGGAGTGAGGCACGGAGCCGTAGCGGCGCAGGTCCACATACCACTCGTAGGCTTCCCTCGGCAGCCCGTGGCAGTCAATGGCGGCCAGCAGCACATCGGGATCGCTCATTCGCTCCGAGCCCCCGATGATCTCGCCGTACCCCTCTGGCGCCAGCAGGTCGGCCGAACGGCACACCTCGGGCCGGCCCGGCTCTGGTTCCATGTAGAATGCCTTGACCGCGCTGGGGTAGTGGTGGACGAACACCGGCTTGTCGAAGTGGCTGGCCACGAACGTCTCGTGCGGTGCGCCGAAGTCGCCGCCCCACGCCAGCGGCGGCAGCCGCTCGTCGTTGGGCGGCACTGTGACGCCGCGGGCCGCAGCGTCGTTGATTATCGTCACTGCGTCATCGTACGAAATGCGCGGGAATGGCGGGATGACCTTCTCCAGCGCGGCCGTATCCCGCTCCAGCAGCTTCAGCTCGGCCGCGCGTTCCCGCAGCGTGGTCTGCACGATGTAGCTGATGTACTGCTCCTCAACTTCCAGCAGATCCTCCAGCTTGCAGAACGCGATCTCCGGCTCCACCATCCAGAATTCCTGCAGGTGGCGCCGCGTCTTGCTCTTCTCAGCGCGGAAGGTGGGGCCGAAGCAGTAGGTCTTGCCCACCGCGAAGATGTTGGCCTCGTTGTAGAGCTGGCCGGTCTGGGCCAGGAACGCGTCCTCGCCGTGAAAATCGGTCTTGAACAGCGTGGTGGTGCCTTCGGCCGCGGAAGGGGTGAGAATGGGCGTGTCCACCAGGGTGAAACCGTTGTTGTCCAACCAGTCGCGCATCGCTTTGACGATGGTGGCGCGCACGCGCATGATTGCCCACTGCCGATTGGAACGCAGCCACAAGTGCCGGTTGTCCATCAAGAACTCGACGCCGTGCTCCTTGGGCGCGATGGGATACTCGGCCGATTCCTGGACGACCTGCAAGCCTGTGACATCCAGCTCGAAGCCGCCGGGGATGCCGGGCGCACGCGGGTCGGCCTTCACCGTGCCGGTGATGACCAGCGACGACTCCAGCGGCATGCGCTTGGCCGACTCGAAGTCCTCCTCCGAGACGTTGCCCCGGAAGACCACGGCCTGGATCACGCCCGTGCCATCGCGGACGCGTAGAAACTGCAGCTTACCCTTGCCGGTCTTAAGTTGGAGCCAGCCCTGCAAGGTGACGGTTTGCCCGACGTGGTGGGCGACATGTTCAATGCGGACAATAGGTGTCACGTATGTGCTCCGTGATGCATGTTGCTGACTGCGCACTGGGTATTGGCGTTCAATCTGCCTTCGTCGCGAAATCACGCAATACGTCGTATGCAGTACGTTATGATTTAGCATTATATCACGCGCCTTGCTTTCTGTCACACCCGCCAACCCGCACGCGCTCGATCTCCGGTCCGACTAACCGGTGCAGGTGAAACGCAAACCTTCGCGCAGGATGAGCCCTGAAACATTGGGAGGCGACGTTTCCATACCGTTTTTCTTCGTGCAGGGCCACACATAACAGAAACAGCGAGCGATATTATGAGAGGGGGCAGTATTGTGATGTATAATATCCTCGAATCTCTCTCAGGAGTCCCTGTCATGCGAACAGTGGTCGCACGCCAGAACGGCCGGTTCCTGCTCGATTTGCAGCCCGAGACAATTGCTGCGACCCTCACGGATCGGGGCACCGTGCTTTGGCTGGATATCATCGATCCGACAGCCGAGGATCAAGAGCTGCTGCGCCAGCAGTTCGGGTTCCATCCCTTGGCCATTGAAGACGCAGTCCGAGCCCACGAGCGGCCCAAAGTGGACGCCTACGGCGTGCCAGGTGATGAAAATGCCGATGGCGTGCCGGATGTATTGGCCGATCCGCTTGCGCTCCCACCGTACAGCCCCGAGGCGCAAGCTGGGCAGCCGCCCAGCGCACCGGAAAGCCAGGCTGAACTGGCGCCGCCCGCCGACGCCGACCAGGGCGAGGATGAGCTAGGCGAAACGGTGCTGCTCCCGTTAGACACCCTGCCACCCGCAGCGCTTGAAGATGAAGAGGACGGCTGGGGGCGCAACAGTTATTACTTCGTCATCTTTCACGCCGCGGCCTACAACCCGGCAGAAGACCATATCGAAACCCACCCCATCGGCCTGTTCATCGGCCCTAACTACCTGGTGACGATCCACAGCGGCATGATCCGTCACGTACGCGACACCCTCGCCCGCTGGCGCGCCCCGCGCAGCCCCTTGGGGCACCACATTGGTGCGCTGGTGCATGCGTTGCTCGATGCCATGGTGGACGACTACTTCCCGTTGATGGACCAGGTGGCCGACCGGGTGGAGGAGCTGGAAGACACCATCTTCACCCACTTCGACGAACGCTCCATCGAGACCATGTTCCGCCTTAAGAAGGACCTGCTGGCCATGCGCCGGATCGTCGCGCCGGAGCGGGATGTGCTCAATGTGCTGCTGCGCCGCCAACTGCCCATCTTCGAGCCGGAGGATGTCGCCTATCTGCAAGATGTCTACGACCACATCGTGCGCGTCACCGACAATATTGACACCTACCGAGACCTGCTTTCCACCGCGCTGGATTCATACCTGTCGCTGCAAAGCAACAAGCTAAACCAGATTATGAAGACCCTGACCGTCGCCTCCATCATCCTGATGACCGCCGCGCTGATCACCGGTTTCTACGGGCAGAACTTCCGCTTCTTCCCAGACCTGGATTTCCGCCTGGGCTCCTTCTGGTCGTTGATTTTGATGGGCATCACAACCATTGCGTTGGTGGTTTACTTCCGGCGAAAACGGTGGCTGTGAGGAGAGGGGGAGCCGCGGAGACATGGAGATCAGGGAAGCACGGAAATAGCAGAGCGGATAGTCCACAATCTGCAATCCGCAATCCGTACTCTAAATCCCGGAGTGATTCATGAACCACATCATCCAAACAACCCACCTCACCAAATCCTACGGCAAGGTGCGCGGGGTGGTTGACCTTGACCTTGCCGTACGACCTGGTGAGGTATTCGGCTACTTGGGCCCCAACGGCGCGGGCAAGACGACCACAATCCGCACGCTGTTAGACTTCATCCGGCCCACCGCCGGTTCGGCCGCTGTGTTTGGACTGAACTCCCACCGCGATAGCCTTGCCATCCGCCACCGCACCGGCTACCTACCGGGCGAGCTCAGCCTGTACGAGGGGATGACCGGCCGCGAGTTCCTGCGCTACATGGCCAACCTGCGCGGCGGTGTGGCGTGGCGCGAGGTCGAGGCGCTGGCCGATCGGCTCGGCGCGGCCCTGGCCCAGCCGATCCGCACCCTGTCCCACGGCAACAAACAGAAGCTAGGGCTGGTGCAGGCGTTTATGCACAAACCGGAGCTGTTGATCCTCGACGAGCCGACCCAGGGCCTGGACCCGCTGGTGCAGCAGGAGTTCTACCGCATGATCGCTGAGGCGCGGGCCGCGGGTCGCACGGTCTTCCTGTCATCTCACGTCCTGCCCGAAGTCGAGAAGACCTGCGACCGCGTGGGCATCATCCGCGAAGGACGCCTGGTCGCGATCGAAGAGGTGGCCGCCTTGAAAGCCAAGGCGCTGCGGCGGCTGGAATTCCGGTTTGCGACCCCCGCGCCGCCGGCCGCGTTCGCAGGTCTGCCCGGCGTGCGCGACGTGCGCGCGGAGAACGGTGCGATCCGGTGCACCGTCACCGGCTCGCTGGACGCGGTAATCAAGGCCGCGGCCGGGTTCGAGGTGGTAGACCTGATCAGCCAGGAGCCGAGCCTGGAAGAGATCTTCCTGGCGTACTACGCGTGAGGGGGTCCGGGATGCTGGACAACATCTTTTTGAAGACTTTCTACGAGCACCGCCGCGGGCTGCTGTGGTGGGCGGCCGGCCTGCTGGCCTACGCGGCGATGATCATCGGCTTCTACCCGGCCATGGACCAGATGCCCGACATCAACCAGATGCTGGAGATGGCGCCCAAGGAGCTGATGGCCGCGTTCGTGGGCGAGCTGACCGACATCACATCGCCCGCAGGCTACCTGAACAGCCAGATCTTCTTCTTCCTGGGACCGCTGCTGCTGATCATCTTCGCCGTGGGGCTGGGCAGTGCCGCGCTGGCCGGCGAGGAGGAGCGCGGCACGCTGGACCTGCTGCTGGCGAATCCCATCTCGCGAACGCGTGTTGTGGCCGAGAAGCTGGCCGCGCTGGTCGTGATGACGCTGGGCCTGGCCGCGGCGTTGTGGCTGGGGCTGGCCGTGGGCGCCCCCCTGGTCAAGCTGGAAATCGCCGCGGGTCGGTTGGCCGCGGCGACGCTGGGCAGCGCACTGCTGGCGCTGGTCTTCGGCGTGCTGGCGTTGGCGCTGGGCGCGGCGTCCGGCAACCGCGGGCTGAGCCTGGGCGTGACCAGCGCGCTGGCGGTCGTCACCTACCTGCTCAACGCCCTGGCCGCCGTGGTGGAGGGTCTGAAGCCGTACCGCGTCCTGTCCCCCTTCTACTACGCCACCGGCGCCGACCCGCTGGCCAACGGCCTGAATTGGGGGCATACGGCTGTGCTGGCCGGGGCAGGGGTGGTCTGCGCCATCGCAGCCTGGGCGGTGTTCCAACGCCGCGATCTGGCCGTGTGAGGGCATGAGCGTACGGCGAGCAGCGGTGTGCGCCTATGCCGTTGAGCGTACCAGCGCTTCATAGAGCGTCAGGACCCGATCCACCATCACATCCAGATCGAACTCCGCCGCGACCCGGCGCCGAGCTGCGCCCCCCAGCGCGGCCCGGCGTGCCGGGTCCGCCAGCAGTTCATTGATCGCCGCAGCCAACACGTCGGCGTCGCGGGGCGCCACCACACGGCCGGTGATGCCATCCTGGTTGACATACGAGGTGCCGGTACCCAGCTCCGTACAGACAACTGGTAGCCCGGCCGCCATTGCCTCCACCTGCACCAGGCCAAACGCCTCGCTCGCCTGGCTGGCCGGCAGCACAAAAAGGTCCGCCAGGTGATAGAGCGCCGGCAGGTCGGCATCCGGCACTTCACCCAGCCAAGCGATCCGGTCCGCCACACCGATCTCAGCCGCTAACTGCCGCCATTCGGCCGCCAGCGCGCCGATCCCCGCCACCAGCAGACGGGCCGGGATGGCCGGCAGCGCCCGGATCAGCCAGTCGAGGCCCTTGTAATAGCGCAGCCGGCCGACAAAGAGCAGCGTTGCCGGCGCGCGCGCGGCGTCAGCCCCAGGAACGGCCTCCGCGCCGCCGTGCGCGAATTGCGCGTTCACCTGGCTGCGCAGCCGCATCAGCTCAGCCGCGGCCGGCGCAGCCTGAAAACGCGCCAGGGGGATGCCGTAAGGGATCAGGCGCAACTTGGCCTGATGTTCACCCAAGAACATGCCTCTGTGCATCGGTGGGCTGCCGATGATGATGGCGTCCACCCAACGCAACACGCGGCGCAAAAGCGGTTTGTAGAAGCGCAAGATGCCCGCCTGGCGCACGATGTCGGCATGATAGGTCAGCACCGTGGCCTGGCCGCGACGCAGCAGCCATTGGCTCACCTCGCCTACCGGGTATGGGTAGTGCAGGTGAACCACATCGGGACGCTGGCGCAGGAGCTGCCAGGGTAAGGCGAGGCTGAGCGGCGTGGATGCCACCGTTGCCAACCGGCCGGCACGGATCACGCGGACGCTGTTTTCGCGCAAAACGGTTGTCCGCAATCCGGCCGGTTGGGTCACCAGGGCCGTCACGTTATGTCCGCGACCGGCTTGCCCTTCCGCCAGTAGTTTGACATGATTTTCGATGCCGCCGAGCATAGGCGGATAGTCTTTGTAGATATGTAGGATCTTCACAGTGCTGCAGAACCGCCGACAAAGATTCCCGGATATTCGTTTATGTCCGGAACGCAGGCACGATGATAGCACGACCTTGCTCGCTGGTCAACGCGCCGCCGCGCAGAATCCGAAGATTGTAAGCTATTTGACAAAGCAGATACACACCTGTAGAATGGCTACGTTATGTCCCAGCTTCGGACATACACTGCCCGCCCTGGCGCCTCCACCGCCCCGGCCAACTTCATTTCATTTTCATATCAGGAGGTCTGAGGAAAGTCGTTATGAGCGAAATTCATCTGACTGCGTTTGAAAACACGGCAATCTACGCGGTCCTTGTCGTCGCTGTGTTGAGCCTGGTTTACGCCTACTGGCTCTTCCGCAATGTCATGTCCGAGGACAAGGGCAACGAGCGCATGATCCGCATCTGGACCGCCATCAAGGATGGCGCCGATGCCTACCTGGGACAGCAGCTCAGGACTATTTTGCCGTTCGTCGGCATCCTGGTCTTTGCTTTGTTTGCCAGTGTATGGATCGCGCAACCCACGCCGGAAGCGCGCGAGATGTTCGGCGACAATGCCCGCATCGTCATCGCGTTTGGCCGGGCGGTCGCCTTTATCTTGGGCGCGCTCTTCTCGCTGACCGTCGGCCAGCTCGGCATGCGCATGGCGGTGCAGGGCAACCTGCGCGTCGCGGCCGCGTCCATGCGCAACTTCGGCGACGCGCTGCGAATCGCCTACCGTTCCGGCACGGTGACCGGCATGTTGACCGACGGCCTGGGGCTGTTGGGCGGCACCACCATCTTCATCATCTTCGGCAAGGCCGCGCCCGACGCGCTGTTGGGCTTCGGCTTCGGCGGCACGCTGCTGGCGCTGTTCATGCGCGTGGGCGGCGGCATCTACACCAAGGCGGCCGACGTGGGCGCCGACCTGGTGGGCAAGGTGGAAGAGAACCTGGAAGAGGACGACCCGCGCAACGCGGCCGTCATCGCCGACCAGGTGGGCGATAACGTGGGCGACTGCGCCGGTATGGCCGCGGACATCTTCGAATCCTACGAAGTAACCATCGTCTCGGCCCTGATCCTGGGCCTGGCGCTGATGCGGCTGACCGGCGATGCCTACTGGATCGTCTTCCCGTTGCTGGTGCGCGCCATCGGCGTCATCAGCTCCATCGTCGGCACCTTCTCCGTGCCGGTGTGGGAACGCACGGTGGCGAAGGGCAACGCCTGGCATGCCATGGAGATCGCCTACGAAGTTTCATCGGGGATTACCATCAGCTTTTCCTTCCTGTTGGGCTGGGTCTACATCCACACCATTGACCCGGTGAATTGGTGGCAGCCGCCCACCATGGTGTCGGCCGGCGTGATCTTCAACGTCATCGTGAACCGCTTGACCGCCTACTTCACCGCGACCGACAAGTCGCCGGTGCAGGAGATCGCCAAGAGCACCCGTTTCGGCCCGGCCACCACCATCCTCAGCGGCCTGGCCGAGGGCTATGAGTCCAGCACCTGGGCCATCTTCACAATCGCCGCGGCCATCATGGTTTCGGTGCTGGTGTACGGCGGCCTGGGTGTGCAGTACGCCATCTACGGCGTGGCGCTGATCGGTATCGGCTGGCTGACCCACGCGGGCAATCTGGTCTCCATGGACTCCTTTGGCCCCATCTCCGATAACGCCAACGGCATCGGCGAGATGGCCTCCATGCCCGACAAGGCGCGCAAGATCATGACCGACCTGGACGCGGTCGGCAACACCACCAAGGCCATCACCAAGGGCGTGGCGATCGGCTCCGCGGTCATCGCAGCCGTGGCGCTGTTCGGCTCCTTCATCACCGACATCAAGCTGGTGCGGCCAGACTTCGGCGACGTGATCAACATCGCCGACCCGCGGGTCTTCATCGGCCTGCTGATCGGCGGCGGCATCCCGGTGCTGTTCGGCGCGCTGTTGGTGAAGGCCGTGTCGCGCGCGGCCAACGGCATGGTCTCGGTCGTCCGCAAGGAGTTCGATGTGCCGGGCGTGCGCGAGGGCAAGGTGATGCCGGACTACAGGAAGGCCGTAGCCATCTCCACCGAGGCCGCGCAGCGCGAGCTGCTGCCCGTCGGCATCCTGGTGGTGCTCATCCCAATCATCGTCGGCTTCCTGCTGAAGGCTGAGGCGCTGGGCGGCTTCCTGGCCGGCGTCATCATCTCCGGCCAACTGCTGGCGGTGTTCATGTCCAACGCGGGCGGCGCGTGGGACAACGCCAAGAAGCTGGTGGAAGAGGGCCATCACGGCGGCAAGGGCTCCGATGCGCACAAGGCCAGCATCGTCGGTGACACCGTCGGCGATCCGCTGAAGGACACCGCCGGCCCCGCGCTGAACCCGCTGATCAAGGTCATCAACCTGATCAGCCTGATCATCGCGCCCATCGTGGTGGCGTCCGATACGGTAGACGTGCCCACCGCCATTGCCATGGCCGTCCTGTTGGCCGTCGTCGTCTGGGCGATCCGCCGCAGCAAGCGCCCCGCGCAGTACGCGGTTGAGGCGTAACCCACTGTCGTCCACAGGGGCGGGTTGGTCGTGCTCATGACGAACCCGCCCCGCTCATTGCCGCGTTCTGACCCGCGTCATTCCCCACTTTTCGAGCGTCGTGCTATACTCAGCGCATGCCCGATAAGAATACCGCCCGCGCCCCTTCTCCTGCTGCCCCTGAGCCGCCATCCGGCGCAGACGCCCTGGAAACCAGCGCCGTGGTTAGCGCCGCGCAAGCGGTTATCCGCGCCGCGCGCCACCCGATCTTCGAGCTGGACGCGTTCCTGGCCGCCGTGTTGAGCCAGGCCGCGGCCCTGGCCCCGTTCGATGTGGGCTGGGCGCTGCTGCGGGAGGGCGATCGCGTGCGCATCCGCGCGGCCGACCCGGCCCATCGCGGGGATGTGGGCATGACCTTTCCGGTGGACGACTGCGTCAGCGGGCTGAGCATGTTGCGCAGTACGCCGATCCTGATCGCTGACCTGGCCCAGATGCCCGACGACCTGCGGCGCGTTTACAAAGCTTCACGCAGCACCGACGTGGCCATGCGCAGCGAGCTGGTCGTGCCGTTGCTGAATGGCTCCGAGGCCATCGGTGCGTTCAACATCGAGAGCCGGCGGCCGGGGGCTTTCGCCTGGCGCCACGTCGCGCAACTGCACCTGCTGGCCGACCAGGCCGCGCTGGCCCTCGATCTGGCCCGTTCTCGCCAGGAAGCTGCCGCGTTGGGCGCCATCAGCCTGCAACTTGCGCGCGAGACCGAGTTATCGGCCATCGTGCGCACCGTGCTCGAGCGCGCCCTGGCGCTGATCGCGGGTGAGTTCGGCCAACTGCTGCTCACCGAGGGCGCCGACCTGGTCGTCTATTACACCACCAATGTGCCGCCGCGCGAGGCGGGCGTGCGCTTCAAGGTCAACCACTCGGTCAGCGGGCTGGCGGTCCAGGAGCGCAGGCCCGTCATCGTGCCCGATGTGACCGCGGCCGATTACCTGGCCGTCGAGCTGGCTTCGGGCCAGGCCGGGAGCCTGCCGCGCCTGTTGTCGCGTTCTTCGGGCCAGCCCCGCTACCAACGCGTGCTGGAGCGCGAAAAGGAACGCATCCGCGCCGAGCTGGCCGTGCCGCTGTGGGCCGATGACAGGATCGTGGGCGTCCTGAACGTCGAGACGCCACGGGAAGACGGGTTCTCACCCCGCCAACAGGCGGACCTGGTCGCCTTCGGGTGCGCGGCCGGCCAACGCTTTGAGCACGCGTTGGCTTACCCCGATGAACGGAAGCCGGCCGCCTTGCGCACCTTGCTCGGCGAGGGGTTAGCTCGCGCCGACACCGCCTTCGGCCAACTCCTGGAAATGGATGGCGCTGAGCTGGTCATCGTGCAGACCACCGGCGGCGAACCATTGGGCACACGTGTCGCCGTGGCCGACTCGGTCAGCGGTCAGGTGGCCGCGCGGCGGGCCGAGGTCTACGTGCCGGACGTGGACTGCGAGCCGCTCTATCACCGCTATCTGGGCGAAGAAATGAAAAGCGAGCTGGCGGTGCCGCTGATCAGCCGCCGGTCCCCGTCAGGGGACGACGACCAGGTGTTGGGCGTGCTGAACCTGGAAAGCCCGGTGCCGGCCTTCTTCACCGTCGAACATGCCCGCATCCTGCAGGCGCTGGCCGGCCAGGCCGCGGTTGCCATCGAACGGGCGCGACGCACCGAGGTGGAGCGCCTGGCTGCCATCGGCGGCCTGGCCGGCGACATCGTCCACCGCCTGAACAACCCCATCGGCGCGCTGAGCGGCTGGCTGGACACCCTGCAGCGTAAGCCGTTCTACGGCGAGCTGGTGGCGGCTTACCCTTACGTGGCGCAGTTTATGGCGCGCGTCGGCCGCGACGTGGCGCGCGCCAAGGCCATCATCCAGGAGCTGCGCAGCGAGATCCGCCGGCAGACCCCGGCCGCGGTGGCGCTGCAACCCGCCATCCAGGAGGCGTTGGAACGCAGCGGGCTGGCGAACCACGACCGCATCCGCGTCCGCCTGGCGCCGCCCGACACGCCGATCCGCGTGCTGGCCGGGCCGAGCCTCACCGGCGTCTTCTGGAACCTGTTCGACAACGCACGCAAAGCCATGCCCCACGGCGGCACGCTGACGGTCGCGGTCGGGCCCGCGGCCACGCCGGGCTGGATCGCGGTCGAAGTGTCCGACACCGGCGTGGGCATCGAGTCGTGGCGGCTGCCCACGCTCTTCGAGGCCGGCGAATCCACCACGGCAGACAGTTTCGCGCCGGCCCACGGCCTGGGGTTGTGGTGGACGCGCAGCCAAGTGGAGAGCTTCGGGGGGCAGATCGCAGTCATCAGCGAGCCGGGCGCGGGGACGCGCTTCATGCTCCAGCTACGCGCCGCGGGATAGGGGCGGGTTTTGTAGCGTAACGCCAGCCCGTTCCCGCAAGGAAACCACATCGTAACGGCGAGCTCTCCGTAGATGGAGGGAAACCGCCCCAAATGTCATGTGATAGGAGGTATCATGCTTCAAGACCGCATTCTCGTCGTTGACGACGACCCGTCGTGGCAGGAGCTGCTGCAGGAGACCATCGAAGGTCTCGGCGCGTATGACCTGCGGGTGGCCGGCTCGTATGCCGAGGCGGATGCGCTGCTCGATCGGCAGCATTTCCACCTGGCATTCGTTGACCTGCGCCTGCGCGAGGCCGAGCGGGAGCTGGAAGGCAAGCAGATCGCCCGCAAGATCTTCGAGCAGGACGAGGGGACCAGCATCGTCATCGCCACCGGCCACGCGGATGTGGGCACGGCGATCACCGCGCTGAAAGAGTGGCGGGTGCTCGATTTCGTGCTGAAAGACGCGTGGGATCCCGGCAAAGTGGCCGGCCTAGTGCAGGCAGGCATCCCTGCGGCCCGCGCGGCCTACCGCGCCCGTTACGAGTCCGCGGTTGATTTCCTGCGCGGAGGACAACCGGTGCTCCCGTGGCTGGCCGCGATCCTGGAGCTGGTTGCGCCCGACCCGAGCGTTATGCGACCTGATCGGCGGCTGGGGGACCTGCTGAACGCGCTGCTGGATGGATTCTATCCCCTCCTGCCGGCCCACGCCGCCCCCGAGGTCGTGTTTGACCCCGGCACGGGCCTGGCCGGCGTGCGGTGCTGGAGCAAGGCGCTGGGCGCGCCGGCCACGATCCGGTTCGGCCGGCTGGCAGCCATCGAAGCCCTGGCCGCAGAGCTGGCGCGGGACTGCCCCTTCGCCAGCATCGTGCGCTTGCATCACGACGAGGGGTTGGGGGCCGCGGGGCTTGTCGCCGTACCAGCCCAGCCGCCGTTCAGCGATTTCGGCCGCGCCTGAGCCACGGAGGAAGCCATCATGCCATCCCACCCCATGACCCGCATCTTGATCACCGGCGCGTGCGGCCAGATCGGCACCGAGCTGACCGCGGCGCTGCGCGGCCGCTATGGCGGCGATAACGTCATCGCCACCGACATCCAGCCGCCCCCGCCGGCCCTGGCCGCCGCCGGCCCGTATGAACGCCTGGACGCGACCCAACGCGATGCGCTGATCGCGCTGGTGGAACGCTACCGGGTTGACACTATCTACCACATGGCTGCCATCCTCTCGGCCACCGGCGAGGAGAAGCCGCGGCTGGCGTGGAACGTCAACATCGGCGGCCTGTACAACGTGCTGGAAGTGGCGCGCGAGCTGGGCGTGACGCGCATCTACCACCCCAGCTCCATCGCCGCGTTCGGCCCCGAGACCCCGAAAGATGACACCCCCCAGGAGACCGTGCTCCGCCCCAGCACCATGTACGGCATCACCAAAGTGGCCGGCGAGCTGCTGGGCGCGTATTATCGCCGGCGCTACGGGCTGGACGTGCGCGGCATCCGCTACCCGGGCGTGATCAGCTCCGAGACGCTGCCCGGCGGCGGCACCACCGATTACGCGGTCGCGATCTTCTACGAGGCGATCAAACACCGGCGCTACACTTGCTTCGTGCGGGAAGACACCGTGCTGCCCATGATCTACATGCCCGACTGCATCCGCGCCACCCTGATGCTGATGGACGCGGACGCGGACGGGCTGATCCACGCGGCCGAGTACAACCTGGCGTCCCTCTCCTTCTCGGCCGGTGAGCTGGCGGCCGAGATCCGCAAACAGATCCCCGATTTCGTGTGCGAGTACCGGCCCGACTTCCGCCAGCAGATCGCGGACTCGTGGCCGCGCACCATTGACGACAGCGCCGCGCGATCCGAATGGGGCTGGGCGCCGCAGTATGACCTCCCCGCGATGGTGGCGGACATGCTGGCGAGGCTAACGCCGCGGCTGCAGGGATCGTAAGGGGATACGTTACCCAGAGAATTGATGGATGCTTTTTTGTCCATTCTGTGCTATAATCTCGCCGTGAAGGTTCTGCGCCGCAACGGAGGGAACGGCTGCTACCATGGGCATCATCATCGCACTGGCCAATCAGAAAGGCGGCGTCGGCAAGACGACCACCACCATCAACCTGGGTGCCGCTCTGGCCGAGCATGACAAACGCGTCCTCTGGGTTGATCTCGATCCCCAGGCGGCATTGTCCAACGGCGTGGGCTTGGAGCCGGATTCACTGACCCGCACGATCTACAACGTGCTGGTGGATGGCAACCAGAACGTGCTCTCCATCCTGCAGCCGGTGCGACCAGGCATTGACCTGCTGCCAGCCAATATTGACCTGGCCGCGGCCGAGATAGAATTGGTAGCTGCATTCAGCCGCGAATCGTTGCTAAAGGACGCCCTGGCCCCTATCGTCCCGCGTTATGACTTCATCCTCATTGATTGCGGGCCGAACCTGGGCCTGTTGACCATCAACGCGCTCACCGCAGCCCAACTGGTGTTGATCCCGCTGCAGTGTGAATACTTGGCGCTGCGCGCCATGAGCACCCTGCTGAAGACCATCGTGCGCGTGCGTGCGCGCCTCAATCCGCAGTTACAGGTGGCTGGCATCCTGGGCACCATGTATCACACGGGCACACGCCACGCCGAAGAAGTACTCAAACAGGCTCGCACGCTGTTCAACCAGCGCGTGTTTGATATTTATGTAAAAAAAAGCATTCGGTTTGCCGAAGCGTCGGCCGCGGGCAAATCCATCCTGGAATTTGCCCCCGACCATGAGGGCGCGCAGGCATATCGCACGCTTGCGGAGGTGATTATCCATGACTACAGCCAGAAGTAGTGCAAGCGCCGCGGGCACAACGCGCGGCCGAGGGCTGGATGCGTTATTTGACGGCGCCACTGCCCCGGCCAACCCCATCAGCGCAGGCAAAGATATTGAGGCCGACCTAGCTGCGCTGCTAGATGATGAGGTCATCGCGGCCGAGACAGGCGGCCAGCCCGCGGCCGCCAGCCCGCCACCGGTGACGCCGACGCGCGGGGTTGAGCCTCCTATTGTGGCCGCAGAGCCGATTGACGTACCGCCATCGGCTGCGGAAGCGCGGCCGGCGCCGGCGCAGCCTGTCGCGTCCACCCCCACGCCTGAAACCGGCCAGCCCAGCGCGCCGGCTGTGCCGCCCGCCACCCGACGGTTTGGAGCGATCATTATGGAAAGCGAACCTGTGCCAACTACAACACCGGATTCGGACGCCCTAATTGTGCCACGTGAACCAGCAGGTAAGCCCGTCGCGCCAGGCGTAGGAGGCACAGAAGAGCCCATCACACCTCTCCCGGTGCAACCCGATCGTACCAACGACGAAAAGGCCATCGTCATCTCCCGTCTCGACCAGGTGCTGCCCAACGGCTGGCAGAAGGCGCTTCACCAGCAGATTGACACCCTCTACAAACAGGTGGCCACCGAGTACAGCAGCCCGCCGGCCAAGGCCGAGCGCGCGCTGACCATGCTCCGGGAGGCGCGTACGCTGCTGATCGAGTCGCCGGAGGAGTATGTCAACGCCGAATATCGGATGATGCAGGTGCGCGCGATGCTCGATCGGGTGAAGGAAAGCCGCAGCCAATCGACGCACTACGGCCCGCGCATCTTGGGCTATCAAGCTGCCTGGCTGGTAGTGCTGTTGCTGGGATTGGTGTTCGCCGCGCCGCTAACACAGTGGATCACGCGCATAGGGAACGTCAGCGGCGCAGCGTTGCTAAATCTGTATCCGGTGATCAACACCATGATGTGGGGCGGCATCGGTGGGGTCGTGGGTGCGCTGTACACCCTGTGGTGGCACATCTCCCAGGAGCAAGACTTCGACCGGCACTACCTGATGTGGTATCTGGTGCAGCCCTTGATGGGTGTCGTGTTGGGCGGCATCATCTTCCTGGTGCTGGCCGGCGGCTTCCTGATCCTCAACGTGAGCCTGTCGGACGCGCAGGCCAGCGAGGGGGCGCGGCTATTACCCTACCTGGCAGCAGTGTTGGCCGGGTTCCGGCAGAACTTCGTATACGACCAGCTCGAACGCCTGATCTCACTTTTCACACCTGCTACTCGCAAGGAAAACGACGGCCAAGGCCCCAGCGTGTAGTGTTTCTTGTCGGGAGTATGGGAGCAAAGCTCTCCCATACTCCCACGCTCCCCCATCCTAATCCTCTTCCCACACCACATCTTCCACGCTATATGCGGGCGCGCAGGTGACGATCAACACCAGATCGTCCGGCCCGTCGTTCCACAGCTTATGCGCCTGGCCGGGGCGGATGATCACCGTGTCGCCCGGCACGAGGGAGCGTTCAACCCCTGCCACCCGAATATAGCCACGGCCTGACCACACAAAGTACACCTCATCGGCGACCCGATGCGCGTGATCCCGGCTTTCCGTCCCCGGCGGATGCGCGATGACCGCCAGGCTGTGGCTGGCAAGTCCGTCGCTGCGGCCGGCCAGCTCCTGGATGCGCGAGCCGTCGTCCCCAGTGTAGGGCGGGGTGCGATACAAGGATCGAAACGTTACCATAATATAACCTCCGCAAGACTTGGCCAAAAGTTGAAGGGAGCATCCTTCGACAAGCTCAGGACGCCCCCTTCGGTGCTGTTGGGCGAGATTTCGGCGAATTCACTCGATAGCTGACCAGCTTCAGCGCAGATCCCGCCAGCCCTCCAGATTCATGCGCGCCAACCGCAGGTTGGGGGTGAGGCCGGGGATGCGGCCGCGCTTGGCTCGCGGCGCGCCCTCCACCATCTTAACGTCCGCAGTGAAGTCAATGGGCCGCGCGCCCGAGATCGCGCTGCCGATGCCAAAAGAATCCACCGGCGCATTACGCGCCTTAAAAAGCTGGATGCGCGCCGCGTCAATGCCGCCGCTGACCACGATCTTGACGTGTCCGAACCCGGCCTGATCCAGCCGCGCGCGCACCTCGGTCACCAAGGCCGGAGTGACGCGGCCTCGCTCCGATGGGGTATCCAGCCGCACACCCCATAGCCGGTCGCCCAGGGCCGCGGCCACGCGCAGCGCCTCCTCCGCCTCATCCTTGAAGGTATCCACCAGCGCGATGCGCCGCGCGTCGGGATCGATAATGCGGTCGAAAGCCTCCAGTGCCGCCACCGTGTCGCCGATGCACAAGATCAGCGCGTGGGGGATAGTGCCGCTGGGTTTGATGCCGAACTGCGCGGCGCCCAGCGGCGTGGCACAGCCTGCGCAGCCGCCCACCAACGCCGCGTATTCCATGCGCGCGCCCACGTCGGGGTGGACATGGCGAGCCCCGAAGCTGATCACTGGCACCGGATCGGCGGCCTGCACGCATGCTTGCGCGGCCGTGGCCCAGCCGCTCTCGTGCGCCAGCGTGCCCAAGATGGCGGTCTCGTAGATGGCAAAGGCCGGATAGGGCGCGCGGATGCGCAACACCACCTCCTTCGCCTGCATCGGCACAGCCTCAGGCAGCGCCTCTACTGCGGCGTCCTCCGGCAGCACACGGGCCAGCAGCGCCAGCACCTCTTTCATACCGCACAGCAATCCGTCGCCGTTGGGGAACACTTCGACGGTGACCTCGGGCGCCATCTCTTCAGCGTCCATGATTTGCCGGGCACGCAGGAAGTAGATGTCGGCGTTGCGGCCTTGCAGCGTGTCTTCCGATGGGGCGAACAGCCGCGTGCGTTCATCAATCACGCCCAGTTGGGTCATGTGCGAGATCCTCCCTTTGCTGGAATATTCACCACTAGAACGGCAATGGGTCTGTGCTGTTGATCAGGTTAATGCCCAGCGCCTGAAACTCGGTCAGGCGGACGGTGGCGAGCGCGTGAAAGTCAATTTCCGGGTGCTGCACCGGCGAAGTGCAATCCCGCAGGAAGTAAATCTTGCGCAGCACCTCAAGTCGGCCGCCAAACTCCTCCACCAGATCTTCCACGGTTTCCAGCACGCAATGGCTCTCTGCCTCACCGGCGATCAGTAGGATATCGGCGCTGGCCAGGATGTCCAGGAAGCCCTGATCCTTGCTGCCGCCCGGCTGATCGGGCACAGGCACCTCGGGCTGCAAGATAGAATAATGCTCGGTGAGCGGCACGCTGCCCTTTGTCAGCCAGTGCGGGTCGGCCTGGCGGGCCAACGAATGCCAGAACACGGCCGACCAGAGCTCCGGGTCCAGCGCGTGGCCGGGGCTACCGATCTGCGCATGAAAAGGCCAGATGCAAAGCTGCTTCTTGTGGCCCCGTTCCAGCGTTTCGACGTAGCGCAGGGATGCTTCTGGGGCAAAACGCGGCCGCCAGGCGCCCCGACGCACGTCATCGGCCGAGACGATAGTGAAGGGCGCAGGGGGCCGGCCGGCCGCGTCCTCCCACCACGCAGGCGCGAAGATCTGGCTGGGCAGGTGCGAATCCAGCGAGCAGGTGATGTGGGTGATACGCCCAGCGTTACGATAGATGAACTCGATGGTGCGGCGCAAATCGTCCGGCGCGCCGGGCACGTACAGGTTGCCACCCGGATGACAGAAGTCAATCTGCATGTCAATGAGCAAGAGATGTACATCCTGTGTATCCCCTGAAGCCGGCGCCAACCCGGCCGCCGCAGCCTCAGCCGCGATGCGTGCAACATCGGGATAAAACAACGATCCGATCCGATCCGGATCATAAAACGACGGAAACTCGGTCATGACTCCCATACCCCCACACTCGCATACTTTCCCACACCCATCACGCTTTCACCCGTTCCAGCCGGGCGCCTAATCTCTTCAGCTTCTTGTCAATATCCTGGTAGCCGCGGTCTATCTGGCCCACATTGGCGATAGTGCTGGTCCCTTTGGCTGCCAGCGCGGCGATGAGCAGGGCCATGCCCGCGCGGATGTCGGGGCTGCTGAGTTCCTGGCCGTACAGGCAGGAAGGCCCAACGATGACGGCGCGATGGGGGTCGCACAAGATGATCCTGGCGCCCATACCGATCAGCTTGTCCACGAAGTAAAGCCGGCTCTCGAACATCTTCTCATGCATCAGCACGGTGCCTTTAGCCTGTGTCGCCACCACCAGCGCGATGCTCATCAGGTCCGCTGGGAACTGCGGCCAAGGCGCGTCGTCTATTTTGGGCACCGCGCCGCCCAGGTCCTCGCGGATGCGCAGATCCTGTTCATCAACCACGATCAACGTGTCGCCTTCCATGCGCATGTTAACGCCCAGGCGTTCGGTAAACACCCAGTTGATCATGCGCATGTGCTCGGCCGCGACCCCGCGCACGCGGATCTCGCCCCGTGTCACCGCGCCCAGACCCAGGAAGCTGCCGACTTCCAGGTAGTCGGGCGAGATGATGAACTCCCCGCTGCCCAGCCGCTCGACGCCGTGAACGGTGAGGGTATTGCTGCCGACCCCTTCGATCTGCGCGCCCAGGCAGCGCAACATGTTGCACAGGTCTTGCACGTGAGGTTCAGAGGCCGCGTTGCGGATGATCGTGGTACCCCGGGCCAGGGTCGCGGCCATGACCGCGTTTTCGGTGCCGGTGACGCTCATTTCATCCAACAAGATATCAGTTCCACGCAGGCCATCAAGGCCAGCGCGCATGACGAAGTCTCTGGAGGCAAAATCAACATCGGCGCCGAGGGCCTGGAACGCCAGCACATGGGTGTCCACCCGGCGCCGACCGATCCGATCGCCGCCGGGCAATGGCAGGATGGCCTGGCCGAAGCGCCCCAGCAGCGGGCCGGCCAACAGCATCGAACCCCGGATCTGCTGAAACAGGTCGGACCGGGGACGGGCGAATCGGGCGCCCCGGCTGCACAGGTGCAGCGTGCTGCCCTCATCGCGCACAGTCACACCCATCTCCTGCAAGAGCTGGAGCATGGTGCCGACATCCCCGATACGCGGGACGTTGTGCAGGGTCACTTCCTCTTCAGTGAGGAAGACAGCGGCCAGCAGCGGGAGGGCTGCGTTCTTATTCCCGGCCGGAGTAACCTCCCCATTCAGGGGATGGCCGCCTTCGATAATGAATTTCTCCATTGAATTCTCCTTAAGGTTAGTGTGGCGCCGACGCCGACGCCCAGGTCACGCGCTGCGCTGCCCTCACGCACAGCGACCTCGAGGGTGCCACCGCTGCTCACCAAACCCAGCACAATGCCGGGGGCAACCTCGGCATAGGTTGAGGCCAGCGCGGCAACCTCCCGGTCTGCGATCTGGCAGACCCAGGCCCCATCCTCCAGCCACGCGGCCGGCACATCGCTGATCAGGTTGCCAAAGCGGTCCACATGGACGACGCTGCCCACGACATGATCGTTCCCTATGCGTTGGGGCGCAGCCTGGGCCAAACGCACAGCGTTGCTAATGGGAGTTCCCAGATCGCCCGGCGCCATGCCCAAGGCCAACCGAGCCGCCACCGGCGCAAAGATGTCACGGCCATGGAATGTGCGGCTGACCTGGGGCAGCCAAGCCTCAGGTCGATCCAACACGTAGGCCTGGGCGCCGGGTTGCTCGAGCGCAAAGGTGAAGAGGCCGTTGTCGGGGCCGACGAACGTCGCCTGGGGCGTGGTCACCAGCAAGGGCTGTCGTGCGCTGCCCACGCCGGGATCAACCACGGCCAGGTGGATGGTGCCGGGCGGAAAGTAGGGCGCAGCCTGACGCAGGACGTGGATCGCCTGACGGATATCTTGCGGCGCGATCTCGTGGCTCAGGTCTACCAGGCGCACCGCGGGCGCGAAGCCCAGGATCACGCCCTTCATCGTGCCGACGTAGCCGTCGGCCCCGCCAAAATCGGTGGTCAGGGTGATGATCGTCATGGGTTGCGGGCCGCGATTCGATAGGTGACGTTAGTGCACATTGGGAGTGCACCCCGATTCTACCCCAGGCCTGTCCATGCGTCAACACGGGTTGGCAGGAGGCAAAAACGAACATTCATGCTAACACAAGCACAGGAAAGGGGGCCTTTTGTTTCTTAAAACGGCCAGGTTGTGGTAAAATGATAAGGATGAAGAAAGAAGCTGTCCAGCCAATAGGGGTGATCGATGCTCTGACTGCGGGCCTCCAGTTGACGCTGCGCTATCCCTGGCCGTTGGCGATCCCCGTCGTGATTGATCTGCTGCTGTGGGCCGCGCCGCGGCTCTCGGTGGGGGCGTTGCTGCAACGTTTGTTCGCTGCGTGGCAGGCGCTGGCACAAGCCTTCTATACGCCCTCACAGTTAGCAAGCATGAATGAGGCGCTGACCCTAGGCCGGGAGATGGTGACCCAGGCGGGGAGCAGCAGCAACTTGGCGGTGGCCCTCGCCGGCAATTGGCTGGCAGCCCCAAGCGCACTGGCTGACATACAAGCCAGCCGCTTGAAGCTGATCAGCGATGGGGTGTTGGCCCCAGTAGGTTTCGGCCTGAACTTGCCCGCCATCGCGGCCTCACCGGCACAAGCGCAGGCGATTGAGCTGCCGAATGCATGGCTGGCGTTGGCGATCCTCGTCGGCCTGTGGTTGGTCAGCCAGGTAGTGGCCGCGGCATATTTCCGCCTGACAGCACGCGGGCTGGCGCACGGGCTAGGGCGCCCCGCACCGGCAGATGCGGCACAAGCCCCACGCGGCCCTCAAATGCAATTACTGCCCCTGGCGTTGCGTTTCATGGGCCTGGGCTTATTGCTGGGGATCGTAATGATCATCCTGCGCCTCCCGCTGGCGCTGGCCACAGCCTTGATATTGGTGAGCGGCAGCACAGGAGTCAGCCTGCTGTTCGTGTTCAGCGGCGGGCTGGCGTTATGGTTGACCCTGTGGGCTCTGATCTCGCTCTTTTTCGCCAGCGAGGCGCTGGTGTTGGACGGTCAGCCGCTGTGGGCGAGCCTGTGGCAGAGCATGATCCTGGTGCGCCGTAACAGCGCGCGCGTGATGGGATTGGCTATCTTGATCAACTTGATCATGCTGGGCTTTCGCGCGGTCTGGGGCTTGATCGGCCAGACCGCCATGGGCGCCGTGATTGCCATACTGGGAAACGCGTTTCTGGGCACAGCGATGCTATATGCGATTTTTGTCTATTACACCAATCTGCGCGCGCTGGCGCTAGGGCAACAGCCGAAAGGTGAGCCCGGCACGCCGGCTCCATAAGGTATGTGTTGGCAGGAGACAATCCGTGACTGAGCAGGTAAATCGTCCCAATCATTATACGGCTGACGACATCCAGGTGCTGGAAGGGCTGGAGGCGGTGCGCCGCCGCCCCGGCATGTACATCGGCGGCACCGATATTAAGGCGCTCCACCACACGGTGTACGAAGTCGTGGATAACTCCATTGATGAGGCCATGGCGGGCTACTGCGACCGCATCGCCGTCACCATCCGCAAGGATGGCAGCGTGATGGTGCAGGACTGGGGCCGCGGCATCCCGGTGGACGTCCACAAACAGACCGGCAAATCAGCGCTGGAGACGGTGATGACCAAGCTGCATGCCGGCGGTAAGTTCGGCAGCGGCGCGTACAAGGTCTCCGGTGGCCTGCATGGCGTGGGCGTCTCCGCGGTCAATGCGCTGTCGGATTGGATGGAGGTGGAGGTGCGCAAGGACGGCAAGGTGTACTTCCAGCGCTACCAGCGAGGCGTCCCGCAAGCCGACATCGCCGTGATCGGCCTGGCAACGCCGGGCGAAACCGGCACGCGCACCACCTTCATGCCGGACAAGACCATCTTCGAAGACACCGATTTTCGGTTTGAGACGCTGGAACAGCGGTTCCGTGAGATGGCCTTCCTCAATCGAGGGCTGACCATCGAGTTCGCGGACGAGCGCACCAATAATGGCGCCCGCTTTATGACCTTTTACTTCGAAGGTGGCGTGCGCAGCTTCGTGCGCTACCTCAACAAGAACCGCGACGTGCTGCACGATCCGGTGTACGTAGAAAAGGAACTCGAAGGCAACATCGTCGAGGCTGCGATCCAGTACAACGACGGCTATAACGAATCGGTCTTCGCCTTTGCCAACACCATCAACACCCCGGACGGTGGCACGCACCTCACCGGCCTGCGTTCGGCCCTCACCCGCACCATCAACGAGTGGGCCAAGCGCCAGGGGTTGCTTAAGGAAGCGGATTCCAGCTTCACCGGCGAGGATACGCGCGAGGGCCTGACCGCCATCATCAGCGTGAAGCTGCCCGACCCGCAGTTCGAGTCGCAGACCAAGGTCAAGCTGCTCAACAACGAGATCCGCAACCAGGTCGAGTCGGTAGTGACCGAAGCGCTGATGGAGTGGCTGGAAAAGAACCCCAAAGACGGCCGCAAAATTGTCGAGAAGTGCATCACCTCCAGCCGGGCCCGTGACGCCGCGCGCAAGGCGCGCGACCTGGTGATCCGCAAAAGCGCCCTGGAGAGCCTGACGCTGCCCGGCAAGCTGGCCGACTGCTCGGAGCGCGACCCGGCCAAGTGCGAGCTTTACATAGTAGAAGGTGATTCCGCAGGTGGGAGCGCGAAACAAGGCCGCGATCGCCGCTTCCAGGCGATCCTGCCCTTGCGCGGCAAAATCCTCAATGTCGAAAAAGCTCGCCTCGACAAGTCGCTGGCAAACAGGGAGATCCAGGCGCTGGTGCAGGCGTTGGGCAGCGGGATCGGTGACGGGATCGATCTGAGCAACCTGCGCTATCACCGCGTCTTGATCATGAGCGTAGATGGCGACGAATTGACCTTTATCAAAGACCCGGCCGGCCAGGTGAGATCAGTGCGTATTGGCCCGTTCATAGACCAGTTGATCGCCGATGGTGCAAACCCTTCGGAATTCCAGGTGTTGTGCTTTAACCCGGAGAGTGGAACGACACGATATAAATCAATCAAGAGCGTTATCCGGCACGATCATGAGGGCGCGGTGTATGAGATCGAGACGGCTTACGGCAGACGGGTACGCGTCACGGGCGAGCACAGCGTGTTTGTGGTCGGAGAAGCGGACCGCCCTGTATTGAAGCGCGGTGATGAAATACAGCCGGGGGACCTGCTTGTCGCACCCTCGCGGCTACCGCAGGCCGACTCGACGCTTGAGCGCATTGATCTGATCCGCTCTTTCGTTGAGCTTGGCTCGACCATGGACAGCGATTTGGTGCTGCGCGGGCCCTCTATTACGAAGTGGTACAAGGACCAGGTCCATTTGGAATATGCCGATAATCCAGCTTTTGTGGAAGCCAGAGTCACAATACCAGCTGCAGTCGGGGCACGGCTGAAACAACAGCGCCAGGCAAGTGGCCTGAGCCAACAGGCGATCTGTACAGCGGTCGGCATCCGCCAGCCCGTGACATACTACGCATGGGAACGGGGCGAGCAGCGACCCACGCTAAGCCATTTCCGCCGCTATGTCGAGACACTTGGGTTGTCTGCTGACGCAGTGCTGCCCCAGGTGGAAGTGGGCGCCAGCCGGCTGGATCATGTCTGGGCCACACAATATCGCGGGGCGCCGCGCAACCGCGTGCGTGAGTATCTCTCGCTGGTTGACCTTGACACCGAAGGCCTCGACCGGCTCGGAGATAACATTTACCTGACACCGCGGCATTACAGCGATCAGGCTGTGCCCCGCTACTTACCGGTCAACGAATCATTGATGCTGTTGTTAGGGTTTTTCGTGGCCGAAGGCGCGTTAAGCGATCGCAACGGCGTGCGGTTGGCAATCGGAACGCGCAACGAGGCGGTCGTGCCTGAGCTGATGGCCGCAATCCGCGTCGTATTCGGTGTGGAACCGGTGTTATATCCCGGCAAGGACGGCCGCGCCGCAGAGTTGCGCATCCTGAACAAAGTGATCACTGCTGCCTTTCGCTTGCTGTTGGGTTTCGATGGCGTGGATGCTGCGCACAAGCGCATCCCCGATCTTGTCTTCAACGTCGGACCAGAGCTTCAATTGGCGTTCTTGCGCGGCTACTTCCTGGGAGATGGCACATTGGCGGTGCGCCAGGTTTCGTTTGCTACAACCTCAGAAACACTGGCCGATCAATTGATGTATCTGCTGCTCATGCATGACATACGGACCTCCCTCTCGGAGCATCATCCCACGGGTGAGCCGAGCGGGTACATCCGAGGCAGGCCAGTCACCACGCGCCACACGGCCTACTATCTGACAGTCGGCGCACGTGAGGCAATCGCCTATCTGGAACCCATCTGGCGCGACCATGCGCGCGCAGCCGAGGTGCAGGCCTGGCTGGCCGGGCCACACGGCGCAGGCGGCAGACCTGCCGGGCAGCCGCTGAACGGCGATCTGGTGGGGTTGTCGGTGCGAGCTATCCGGCAGGTGCCGGCCAGCAGCCGCCGTGTATACGATTTTTCAGTTGAAGACGACGAAACCTTTATCTGCGGCCGAGGCGCCATTTGCTGCCACAACACAGATGCAGACGTGGACGGCAGCCACATTCGCACGCTACTTCTGACCATGTTCTTCCGCTACATGCCGCAGCTCATCGAAAATGGCCATTTGTACATTGCCCAGCCGCCACTCTATCTGGTCAAAAAGGGCAAGGAGGCAAAATACGCCTACTCCGACCAGGAGCGCGACCAGATCATCAAGGCCCTGGGCGGGATGCAAGGCGTCACCTTGCAGCGCTACAAAGGCCTGGGCGAGATGAATCCGGAGCAGCTCTGGGAGACCACCATGAACCCGGCCAACCGCATCCTGCTCCAGGTGACCGTGGAGGACGCCGCCGCGGCCGACCGCACCTTCGACATGCTGATGGGTAACGAGGTCGCGCCGCGCAAGCGCTTCATCCAAAGCCACGCCAAAAAGGTGCGCAACCTGGATGTCTGACGCCCCGCTCGGCCGCGTCGCCCTGCTCAGCGTTCACACCTGCCCGCTTGCCACCCTGGGCGGCAAGGAAACGGGGGGCATGAACGTCTATGTGCGCGAACTGGCGCGCGAGCTGGGCCGCCGCGGGATCGCCATTGATATTTTCACGCGCTCTCAAAACCCGGGTCTCCCACAGATCAGCCGAGGCCTCGCCGCCTACGGCCCAATCCGCGTGATCCACTTGCCAGCCGGGCCGGAACGCCCCTACAACAAGAACGAAATCTACGGCCACCTGCCCCAGTTCGTAGCCAAGGTGCGCGCGTTCGCTGCCGCGGAGGGGATCTCCTACGACGTGCTGCACAGCCACTACTGGCTCTCGGCCCTGGCCGCGCGTGCGCTGCGCGACATCTGGGGTGCGCCCATCGTCCACATGTTCCACACCCTCGCCTTGCTGAAAAATCAAGTCGCCCAATCCGCGGACGAGTTGGAGCCGGAGTTGCGCGCTGTCCAGGAGGCTGAGGTCATGCGCCTCGCTGACCGGATCATCGCAGCCACAGCACTGGAGCGCGAACAGATGGCCGCGCTGTACGGTGCAGACCCGGCCAAGATCGCGATCGTGCCGCCGGGGGTGGACCTGGACCTGTTCCGGCCCGTGCCGTGCGAGAGCGCGCGCGCCGCTGTGGGCCTGCCACCTGACCAGCACATGATCCTGTTCGTCGGCCGCATCCAGGCCATCAAGGGTATTGACACCCTGATCCGGGCCATGGCGCCGGTGTTGAGCCGCCGGCCGGCCCTGCGTGGCAAGATCAGCCTCAGCATCATCGGCGGCGCAGGGGATCCGGCAACTGACAGCGAGCTGGCGCGGCTCCAGGCGCTGCGAGAAACCCTGGGCATCGGCGATCTGGTGACGTTTCTCGGCTCGCGCGCCCAAGACACCCTGGTGGACTATTACAACGCGGCATCGCTGGTGGTGGTGCCCTCGTTTTACGAATCGTTCGGGATGGTGGCGCTGGAGGCCATGGCCTGTGGCACCCCGGTGATCGCGTCTGACGTAGGCGGGCTGTCGCTGAATATCGCGGACGGTTTCAACGGCTACCTGGTGCCCCAGGGCGACATTGCAGAGCTGGCGTACAAAATCGGCTTGCTGCTGGATCACGATGAATTGCGCCGCCAGTTGGGCCAGCAGGCGTGCCTGTGGGCGCAGCGCTTCTCGTGGCAGTCGATTGCCGATGAGACGCTGACGGTCTACGCGGAGGCGTGCGGTCGTCCCGTGAGCGACTTCTCGGCACTGATGTCCGCTGGACACGCGGCGCCGTGGCGATTTCAGGAGCGCACATGTCCGTGAAGGCTGTCATCTTCGACTTCGGGGGCGTGCTCGTGCGCACGCGGAGCCAGCATCTGCGTCGGGCCTGGGAAGAGCGTCTGGGTCTGCCGCCGGGCGGCGCGTCAGCCGCCGTATTCAGCGGCGAACGCGGCCGCGCGGCACAACTGGGGCAGATCAGCGATGTCGAACACTGGCGCGCGATCGGGGAGGCATTAGGGCTGGCAGGAGCTGCACTGGCCGAGTTTCGCCACGACTTCTTTGCCGAAGACATCCTGGATCAGGACCTTCTGGCCTATGTGGATCGCCTGGCTGTAGCCGGCTTGCACGTTGGCCTTCTCAGCAACGCGGCCGACAACGCCCGGAGCGTGTTTGCGAAGAAATACGGCATCCTGGGGCACTTCCATAGCGTCACCATCTCGGCCGAAGAGGGCGTGATGAAGCCGGACCCCCGCATTTTCCACGTCGCCCTGGCACGAGCCGGCGTGCGGCCGGATGAGGCCATCTTCGTGGATGACTTCGCCGAGAACGTGGCCGGCGCGCAAGTGATCGGGATGATCGGCGTGCATTTCACCGATCCGAACGCTGCACGCCGGCAACTCGTTGGCCTCATCGGTGTGCCCTGAGAAAACCACGTCCCTCACCATAGCCACGGTGACGAGAATCCCGTCACCTCACGGCCCGGCCGCGCGCAAGAGGAGCGGCAGGTAGAGCGGGAAGTTCGGCGGCCTGGTTGGCGTGGGCGTCGGTGTCAGCCTCGCGGTAGGCGTTGGTGTAGGGCTTGTTACGATTTCCGCGCAATAATCCTCGCCCTCTCCCACCGGCGCAAGTCCGCTGGGGAGCAGGCCCCCACCGTCGTTCAGGCGGAAGCGGGCGTAGGTCTGGCCGTGGCGAGATGCGGAGGCCACGGCGAAGCAGAAGGTGTTGTCCCCGGCGACCAACCCCTGTCTGGCACCGCCCCACAAGTGCTCGGCCGGATGCTTCCATCAGGACGCGGCCGCGTCGAAATCAGTCCAGGCGCGAATCCACGACGCCGGCATCATCATCCAAATATGCCCCTACCAGGGCCAGGTCGCCGGCCAGCGCTACGGAGAGGCTGAAATGATCATCTGCCGCCGCATCAGCGGCGGTCAGCTTGGCCTCCTAGACCCAGCCCGTCCCCTCGCGGAACAGGTAGGCCGCGCCGAATCTATCGCTGGCGTCGTCGTCCCCGTACTTCCCCCATCAGTGACAGCCCATCGGCCAGGCAGTGGTGCAGCCAGCACACGATAGCCCCGCCGCTCCCGAAGTTTTCCACCACGTAGATGTGCTAGAGCGGCTTGTGTGGGTCCAGCGGGAGGCTCATCAGATCGCCCACCAGCTCCGGCAGCGCGGCCATATCGCCCGGCTGGGGCAGCGCGATGCGGTGGATATGGGCAGCCAGGTCGAAATGGGGATCCGTTCGCCAGCGCGGCCGCCCCAGGGAGAGAGCGGGCCACGCCACGCGCTGGCGAAAGCGATCATTCCGCATTAAGCGCTGCGTCACCACCTCTTTGAGGCGGCCGATGTCCAGCGGCTCATCGAACATCATGACGCCGGTGATCATCATGATGTTGGTGGGCGTGTCCATGCGCAGCCACGTGGCGTCAACAGGCGAAAAGAGCTCGCTTTTCATGCGGTAGGCCACTCTGTATCCTCCTTGCGCGGTGTTTGCTGGACACTTGATAGCATGCAGCGATTTGGGGGTGTTGTCGATGGCCCATCTGCGTTCGGGTGCGCAGACGGTTGGGGTCTTGACATCCCAACACATCTGTGCACACGCGGCCGGCAGCACAACAGATCACGCGCCGGAATTCTTCTATCGGGTGATCGTGGTCTGCTTTGGGTAATCACCCTCGGCATAGCTCACATATACCCAATTCGTTCCGTTCTCCGCCCAGGTGGTCAGACACTTATACATCATGGTGTGCCACGGGCGCCACACTCCACCATCGTTGTATTTGTAACCGATGACGCACATAGTGTGGTTGCCATAGGTTTCCGAACCAGACACATGCAGAAGAAACGGGTGCCCGTCGTCTACTCGGTTAACGCCGCGTATGAAGTCGGTTCGAGAGGCCGTGTACCAATTCGTTACCCGAAACCCGGAGCAGCCATAGTCGTCCAACACATCCCGTATGCCGTTGTCCACATGGCGTCCCTCGGTCATGCCGCGACTGTTCGTCTCCATTGCCGCCTCAAGCGCATTTTGCAGTGCGTCTTCGTCGGGGTCACTGCCCATGCTGTCCCAGGCGATCGCCGGCAGCGTTCCATAGCCCCTATTTCCCCAATACCCCAATACCATCGCAGCAGAACAGGGCGCGCACCCTCCCGGAATCGCGCCCGAGCTAGACCACTCACACCGCGGAACGCCGTTGATATAGCCATAGTGCCATCTGCTGTGTGAGCCGAGATAGGCCCATTCCATCTGGCGTAGTTCCATGCGCTCTGCTTCTTCGACAAAGGCTACCTCATTGCGGTTAACTGGCTCCTTCTCTTGCGGAACGTTAGGCGCCAGGATTTCTTCACGACGCGTCTTGATCCGTTCAACAAACGCGCCAGGAATTTCACAATGGCGCGTCAGGTCGAGATAGCGAGTCTTGCCCTGATCAGAGACTTCGACACCGTGGCAGAGGGCGCCCAGATATAGCGCTTTCGCGATTCTAAGACCGGTCAGGTCGCGCCTCCCTTTTTCGGAATCATAAAAGTACTGGTTGCCCCAAAAGGCATGGGGAGGCCTTCCTTCATAGGCCTGAATGATTGGCGGGTGTTTCATGTTCGCGCCGCTGAACACTGTGAACTGACGCTGATCAGATGCCTCGAGTGCGATGGCATAGGCCTCCAATTCCCCAGTGAGCGCAAAGTAGGGATGCATACTTTGGACAGAAATGCTTTGTGCCTTCCACTCCTGATCCTCTGTTACAAACTGGATCGCCGTCTTCGCCAGGAGGTCCTTCAACTCTCGGTCTTTCATCGGGACTCTCTTGTAAGGTCGAAAATCCTGAAAGCGTTGCATGACTTGGCTCCTTTCTTGACTAGAAGATGTGGGTCTATTGCCTGGGATGGGAATATATTCTGATTCTTGGTGAACGGCATAACGCGTGGCTGTCCAGAAGTGTCATAACACGCTCCATATGTCGTCCAGCGTTCAGTGCTCAGTGATCTCACCGTCGGCTCACGCTGATGGTGCGCTGCAGGGTGTTGTTGTCCTCATCACTTTCGGCTACGGTGTTGCCGAAGTCTACAACGGCTTTGATAGTCACTTTGGCGGTTGGCGGGAACACACCACCTCCATAACCGGGGTAGGTGTAGGTCAGAACCTTGCCACCGCGGGCCGACATGCTATCTACTCTCCACCCCCAGGTTGGGCCCCCGAAGCGCTCGTCGGCCCACCACTGCACCATGAAGCTGCCGGCCGGCGCAGTGCCTTTGTTGTATACCCGGACGGTCACCTTAACCGGCCGGCCCTGGATCGGTGTGGCTGGGTCAAGCGTCAAGCTTTGCACATACAGGTCGGGTGCGCCCGCGGCAGGGGGCTGCGATACGCTGATGGTGCGCCGCAGGGTGTTGTTGTCCTCGTCGCTTTCGGCGACGGTGCTGTCCGAGTCCACGACCACTTTGGTCACCAACTGGCCATACCAGCTCGGGTAGCCGGCGTAGGTGTAGGTCAGCACGCGACCACCGCGCGCCGCAGAGCCATCTACCGTCCATTCGATTGGCGGGGTGGCGAAGTTCTCGCCGGGCCACCACTGCACCATGAAGCTGCCGGCCGGCGCAGTGCCTTTGTTGTACACCCCAATGCGCACCGTGACCGGTCTGCCTTGGGTTGGTGTGGCCGGGTCAAGGGCGAACTCGGATACGTACAGGTCGGGTAGCAAGACGGTTGTGGGGGGTGGGAGCGGCGGTTCCGTCGGTGGGGGCGGCGGCTCTGTAGGCGGAGGTGGCTCTGTGGGTGGTGGTGATTCGGTCGGCAGTGGTAGTGGCGGTTCGGTCGGCAGCGGCGGTGGCGCCGTGGGTGGCGCCGAAGTGGCTGCAGCACCGGCCGACTGAACGGCTGTCGGCACGGCAGTCGGTTCGACCGTCGCGGCGCTTGCGGCTGTGGGCAGGGCAGACGCCTCGGGCGTCTGTGCTGCGGCCAGGGCTGTCTCCAGGGCCGAGATGGTGGCCTGGGCGCTGCGGGCTTGCTCTGTCGCTGCTACGATGGCCTGCACCGTGGCTTCGACGGCCGGTCCCTGGGTGTCGCTCAGCGGCGCGCACCCGCCCGCTCCCAGGGCAAGCAGCATGCACGCAACGATCAGCAATGGGATAGGTGTGGCCTTCATAGATGACCTCCTTGTGAGCGATATGCCATGTCAGGTTCCGAATGTGCATTCGCAGGTTCTTCTGGGTTGGCGCCGGGCGTCCTCAGCCCCTGTGTGCTCTCGCCGAGGTTGTCCGGAGCAGCCGCGGCGTCAATGCCGAAACGTCCGAAGAAATCCAGCAACCCCTTCATATCGAGGAAACTCATCCCCTGCCCGCTCTGCACGTGCTCGACCCGGCCGCGCCAGCGCAGCGCGTCGCCTGACCACTCGCGCCAGAAGCGCACGACGAAGGTGGTGATGGTGGCGCTCTCGCTGGGTGCGGTCATGGGATTTCTCCTGTGTGGGCCACCGCGGCCGGCGGTGCAGGGTGTAGCGTAAGCTGGCATTTTGCGCTACACCCTTACGTTCATCACGCGGCGCCAGACACGCGCCGCGCGTAGTCCCGCACGGATGTAAGCTGCACGGGGAACGCTTGCAACGTCTCGCGCATATCAATGGGATCGCCGGCCGCGTAGCAGCGCATCAGGCCCACGAAGGACTGCATCATGGGATCGGTCGCGCCCTGCTGCTGCGCTTCCAGCACCTCGACCGGGACGTGCTCCAGCTCGAACGGCCGGCCGCCCGCCTCCTCGTAGATGCGGACCACCTGGTGGGGCGTGAGGGCCTCGGGGCCGCCCAGTTCCAGGGTCGCGTTCCGGGCCGGCGGCGCTTCCAGGCTGCGCACGGCGAACTCGGCGACGTCGGGCAGGGCGATCCAACTGATCGGCTTCTCGCCGGTCCCGTAGATGCGCGCCTTGGCGTTGGCCGCGTCAAAGCCCACGACCGGGCTCTGCCACGCTTCCATGAAGTAGCTGGGGCGCAGGATCGTGTAGGTGAGCCCGCTGTCCCGCAGGCGCCGCTCCGCCGCCCGCTTGGCGTTCTGCAACGGGAAGTCGAGCGCGATCTGGCCAGAGAACGATGTGTAGACCAGGTGCTCCACGCCGGCCGCCCTGGCGGCATCCATCAACCCCTTGATGCCATCAAGGTCTACGGCCTGGATATCGTTTTCTCCTGGCTGGTAGGAGAACGGCATCGAGGATGCGGTGCAGATCACCCCCGTGACCCCCCGGCAGGCCGCTGCCACCGACGCGGGATCACGCAGGTCGCCCTGCACGATCTCGACGCCGAGGTCTTTTAATCGCTCCACCTTGGCCTGGTCAGATCTCGCCTTGACCAGCGCCCTGACCGGTTTGCCGGCAGCAGTGAGGCGGCGACACACTTCACTGCCCAACATGCCTGTGGCGCCAACGACAAGGTTCATTTCCCTTTCACCTCTTCTGGGACTTGCTGGGTTGGGCGATGGGTCGCGATCATGACGCCCATCTGCCGCAAGAAGTCCAGCATTTCGTCCATGACCAGGAAGCTGGCTCGCTGCCCGCTGCCCACATGCTCGACGCGGCCGCGCCAGCGCGCTTCTGTACCGGTCCACTCGTGCCAGAAGCGCACGATGAAGGTCGTGGTTGCAGTTGACCCGGTGGTGGGTTGGTTCATCGGGCCTGCCTCCGGGGTGGGACATCACGACCGGCAATGATCGATGCGCTGCCGGTCGTGATGCCGGCGTTCGAGATCTCACACGCAGGCAAATCCTACTTGCCCAGTGTTCCGCTGAAACCTCTCGCCCGCCTACCGCCTCATGGCTGGGGTTTCTCCGGTTTGGTCAACATCCCATCGAAGGTGAGCTCGCCAGTCATTGGCGATGCGGCCAACGCGACGGTCCCCGAGTAGGCCAACGTGCCGGTGTAGCCCACAAACTGTCCGGTGCCCTCGGTCACCCAGGCGGTGCCGCTGAACTCGACCTGCGGCTCGGCCGGCGTCCCGCCCATGACTGAGACGCCTGAGAAAGTGCCAATGAGTTGGTCGCCATTTTCCGCGGTGAAGATCGAGGAGCCGGATTGAGTGCCCTTCTCCGGGCAGCCTATGGCGTCGGAATACCAGGTGCTGTCGCCCAGGTATGTCGCCCGGCCTGTGCCTGGCAGTTCTTGGATTTGGCAGCCTGGATTGTCGGGGTCTGGGCCGACGATTCTGGGAAGCATCGCATAGGATGCTTTGAAGGGCACCGTAGCGTCCTTGGCCGCCACCGATGCGTCGTCAACCATGGAGGGAAGATAGATGTACAGTTGTGAGCCGTCCACCTGGTTGCTCGTTCCGACGAGCAAGCGATTGGACATGGAGGTGACCGCATTGGCAGAGTAGAGCGCCGCGTTGTTGGGATTGCCGAAACCGCTCTCGCTCACCTTTTCCCATGCCGTGCCGGACTCCGTGCGCCAGACCTCGATGCCTGAGGCTGGGTTGCTTGCCACGAGATAAAGCGCATCCTGGTAAACCATCAACGCGGCCGCCCCGGTCATCCCCGGCGTCCCGAAGCCGTCCGGTGTGCTCCGGGACCAGTCGCTGCCATCGCAGGCCTGGCAGGCCCACACCGCCACGCCGGTCGGAAGGTCCGCTCCGCCGGTCGTTGCCGCGTACAATTGAGCGTTGTACGTCGCGAACGCGGTGACACCTTCTCCGACCGGAACGACGGCGCCCGATTCACTGGGCACGACGGCGGTCCAGTCCTTACCGTTCACGCTGCGCCACACTTGCAGCCCGCCCGCCGGGTTGGTGGCGCCGGCGAACAAGGCCTTGTTGAAGACGACCAGGGCCGAAACGGCCTGGTTCTGCGCGTCACCAAAGCCGTCCGCGACGACGCGCTCCCAGTCGCCGGCGTCCCCCGTAGCGCTGCGCCAAATCTCAGCCCCATGTTGGTCGCTGAGGCTGCGGGTGCCCGCGTAGATGGCGTTGCGGAACTCGATGAAGCCCGTCACCTCGGCGTTGGTGGGGTCGCCGAAGCCGGCTGCAACGACCTGCTTCCAAGTCGTCCCGTTGGCGCTGCGCCACACTTCGCCGCCGTTCTGCTCGTCCGAGGTCGTGCCGGCATATAGCTGGCCCTTGAACTGCAGAAGATGCGCGATGCCGATGTTGGCCGGGTTGCCGAAGCCATCCCGTGTGATCGCGCTCCAAACAGCTGTTCTCGCCATTGTGCCAATGTACTGCCGCCGCCACAATTGGGCCCCCGTGGTTGGGTTCAAGGTGCTGATGAAGGCGTGTCTTAGCCTTTCCGGGTCGGTGAAGAGGGACAGGCTCTGAATGGCGGTGTTTTCCGGGCTAATGAAGGCCCCATCTGTAGATTGCACCCACTGCACACCCCTGGCCACCGCCCGGCGCAGGACTCGGGTGTCCTCAGTCCCATTGCAGAAGTGCCGCACGACGGTCATTTCGTCGTCGCTGATCTCCTGCACCTCAAAGGTGAGCGTGCTGCCGTCGAGGCAGAGGACATTGGGGGGAACGATGCGTTGTACTTCGCATTCGTTACTCACAGGGCCCCCTTCGAAAACGATGTTGTTGTTTTCGATGCGGTACTGCACCCTATACCTGGAATCATTGAGATAGCAGTACTCCAGCTTGTCATAGTAGAAGACCTCACCTTCGGCCGTGAAGCGAACGACATCCCTCGTTGCGGACCAGACCCCAACCACGTCCGCCATGGTCAATGTGATCGCGGGGGTTGGGCTCGCTGGCGGTTCTGTGGGCTCGGCGGTTGGCGTGGGCTCGACCGTAGGCGGGATCGGCGTATCCGTCGCGGGCAGGGGGGTGGCCGCCGCCGGGATGGGTGTCGCCGTCACCGGCGGGGATGTGGGCGCGACCGCCGCGGGCTGTGTCTGTGGCGGGCTGGCCCCGGTGCAGGCTGACATGAGCAGCACGGAGATGCAGGCCAGCACTCGCAGCAAGAGGTAAATGTTCGTCGGTTGGTTGTTTCCAGCTTTCATGATGGCTTCTCCTTCGTGAATCGCGGTTTGATCGGCAGCTTCAGACCAAGCCTAGCATGGAGATGCCAAAAAAGTGCCAAAAAAAGGCTTCCCGCCTCCCCAAGCGCGCTTGGGGAGGCGGGAAGCAATAGGTCACCGATTCAGGGCGCCAGCTTGCCGGAAGTTGGCGCCCCTACGCGACGCCGAGCTGCTGCATCATGCCGAGCATATCGCTCACCGTCCAATGTTCGGTCAACTTGCCATCGGTGACGGTGAAAATATCCATGGCCTCGACCGTCACCTCTTTGCCGGTGGCGGGGATGCCCATGAGCGGGCCCAGGTGCGTGCCGTGGAAGGTCTTGTGCGTCAGCACCTTGTCCCCTTCGGCGATCTGTTGGCGGATGGTGAAATGCATGTCGGGGAACGCGGCGAACATCATGGTGAAGAATTGGCGCGCGCCATCCAGGGTGGGAGGATCGGATGCGCCGCTGCGATCAATGAAGTCCGGGCTGAACAACACGTCCAGCATGGCCAGGTTGTGTTGGTTCTGCATCTCTTCGACGAAGCGGCGGACCAGAGCTTTGTTCTCTTGCAGGGACATGAGAGTTCTCCTTTCGCGTGAATGGACAGGTGGGGTCTTCGCTGCGTCCAGACTAGCGCATCGCTGTCAAGAAAGTGCCAACAACGGCCTTGACGAACTCCAGGGACACAAACTTTCCGAGAGTTGGCGTCCCTACGCGCTGTTGAGCTGCTGCATCAGCCCGAACATGTCGGTCACAGCCCAGTGTTCGGTCATCTTACCGCCGGCGACGGTGAAGATGTCAATGATCTCGAAGGTAACAGACTTGCCCGTGGCGGGGATGCCATGCCACGGCTCCAGGTGTGTTCCCTGGAGGGTTTTGTGGGTCATCACCTTGTCGCCCTCGGCTAGTTGCAAGTGAATCGTCCAACGCTGATCCGGGAAGGCGGCGAACAGCATGCTGAAGGCCGTCCTGGCGCCGGCCAGGTTCGGCGGTTGGGCGATGCCGGCATGGTCCACGAGATTCTGGCTGAAGAACCGATCCAGGGCGGCGACGTCATGCCGGTTCTGCACCTCTTCGACGAAGCGGCGGACGAGGGCTTTGTTCCCTTCGAGTGACATTGGGAAGCCTCCTCTATTCTAAAAACCAGCATCCCTGTCATGCTGAGTGCTGTGTTAAGTTGGACTTTGTCACCCTGAGCGGGTCTACGACTCAAAGTCAGTGACGGCTCAAAGCCAGCGAAGGGTCTCGTCCGGGCCGCAGAGCTGCTTCGGCCTGATGGATTGAGCGGGTCATTGCCGGTTAGGGATTCGGCCTCAGCATGACAGAATTCAGCTTAACAGAGCACTCAGGGTGACAGAAACTAACCTTGCTGCGCGCTCAGGGTGACCAAGAGAGCCTTACAATTCCGCCAACAACGCGCTGGCCGCCTGCAGATCTGGCGTATCGAACCCTTCGGTGAACCAGTCATAGATCTCGGTCAGCAGTTCGCGGCCGGTCTGAGCTTTGCCCTGCGCCTGCCACAGCCGGGCCAGGCTCATCGCCGCGCGCAGCTCAAGCATCCTGGCCTCCTGCTGACGGGCCGTCTCCAGGGCGCTGCGGAAGAGGGTTTCTGCCTTGCTCTCATCTTCCTCCTGGATCCTGATCAACTCCCCCCGCAGCCGGTCCACTTCTGCCAGCCAGTAGGTATCTCCTCCATTTTGCGTCAGGGGTCGGGCCTCCGCCAGGGCCGCAAGCCCTTCATTCGGCCGGTCCGTCTTCAGGCACGCTTCCGCCTGCAGGGCCAGGAAGAGAGGCACAAAATGCGCGACGCCCGTGGCCCGGAAGGCCGTAATCCCCTTGTTCAACTGCACTAACCCCTCCGCCCCGTGGCCCTGCTCGACCAGGGCCCAGCCCCGCAAAGCCGCACCCATCGCTGTCCAGGTCGGCACAACGTGGGCTTGCCCCAACCGGATCGCTTCTTCTGCGTGCTGCCGGGCAACCTGCACGTCGCCGCGCACACAGGCTTGTTTGGCCAGCAAGCACTGGGCGATTGTCAGGCTGGTCGGGTGGACGAAGGACTGGATCAGGCCGCACAGACGCTGACCCTGGCCTAAAGCCTGCTCGGGATAACCCAGCAGCCACAGCGTCAGGCTCAAATAGCCATGGAAGGTGACGGCGGGATCGTGGCCGAAGCGGTAGGCAAGGCGCTCGTGCTGGGCCGGATCATAGAGGGCAATTCCGCGCTCCCAGAACCCCCGCGCCTCCTTGAGCCTGCCCAGGCCAAACGACGGGCCGCCCATTTGCCGATACGCTTCCAGCAGCAAATCGGTCTCCTGGGCCGCCTGGGCAATGGTGAGTAGTCGCTTGCCAATCTCCAACCCCGTCCGCGCATCTCCTGCAATGCCGTAGTGGCGCGCAAGCCCAGCCAGGGAGGCAAACAGAGCCGGGGTCTCGCCGAGCTGGCGACTCAGGTCACGCGCTCGACCGTATACATCTCTCGCCTCTGGAGAGCCATAGCCGTGGATGGCGGTGGTGGGCACAGCCAGGGCGATCTGCAGCTCGACCTCCCGTTGCAGGCGTTCGGGCATATCCGGCAAGGAGCGGAGGATGTCCAGCCCGCGCCGGTAATACCCCAGCGCCTCCTGGTTGGCCCACTGGTGCTCGGACTGACGGCCGGCCTGCAACAGGTAGGCGATCGCTTTGTCGGTCAGCCCCGCGTCCACCTGCCGGGCCTGCTCGAAGTGGTAGGCCAGCTCCACAGCCCTGGTTCCTGCCTCGGCCCCGAGCCCAGCCTCCAACGCCAACCCCACCCGGCCGTGCAGGCGCAGGCGGCGTTGGCGGGCCAGCCCGGCGTACACCGCCTCCTGGATTGTGTGGTGGGTGAAGGCATAGTCCGCGGCGCCAACAGCCTCGGCAACCAGCCGGTGGCGCAGCAGGTCGTCCAGCGCGGCCAGCGTCGCCTCCTCCCCGCGGCCCCAGGCGGCGTTCAGCAGGTCGAAATCGAACTCTCGGCCCGCCACTGCGGCCACCTGCGCGGCCTCTTGGGCTTCGGCGGGCAAGCGGCCCACGCGCGCGGTGATCATCTCGCTCACGCTGGCCGGCAGCGGCAGTTTGTCCCGGGCCAGCACGGCAAAGTCAGTGCGCCACGTGTCGCCTTCCACGCGGATCGCGCCTTGCTCGAACAGCGCCTTGACGGTCTCGATCAGATAGAACGGGTTGCCCTCTGTTTCCCGATACAGTTGGTCCGCCAGCACCCCCGCAGCCTCACCGTCGCCCGATAGTTGACCGATCAGCGTGGCTACGGCGGCGGCAGAGAGCGGGGCAAGTTGGAGCCGTCGGGCCAGCCGATCCCGCTCCAGGCGCCGGCCCAGAGCGGCCACGGGATGGGCCGCGCGAACCGCCTCGGGCCGCAGCGTGCCGACGATCAACACGGGTTGGTCGCTCAGGTCCCGCGCCAGGTAGTGCAAGAGTTGCAACGTCGAATCAGTAGCCCAGTGCAGATCCTCGAGGATCAGCAGCAGGGGCGACTGGTCGGCGAGGTGGGCCAGGAAATGGGACACCCCGGCGAAGAGCCGCTCCTGCTCCTCACCTTGCGACGTCGAATGCGACCCTGGCAAAACAGGGGGTACCCCGGAACCGGTCGCCTGCAATTCTGGACTAGAGGCTTCAGCCGGTTTCTCGTGTCGTCCGTCAGACCGGCTAAAGCCTCGAATCCAGGCAGACGGCTTTTCATGGGCCGTAGCGCTCAGGCTGTGGGAAACTTGTTCGAAGATCTCAGGCGCCAGACGGTTTACCTGGGCAGCGATCCACTCCGGCAAGTTTGCGGCGACAGTTGTCGCCACAGTCACGGGCAGCGCTCTCAGTGCCTCCGCCACCGGCTGATAGGGTAATAACCGTTCGAACTCGTAGCAGCGGCCCTCCAAAACCCGAACGCCTTGCCAGCGCTGTTGGTCGGCGAATTCCTGCACGAGCCGCGTTTTACCCACGCCGGCTTCGCCGCTGACCAGCAGCAGGCTGCAGCCGCCGCGCAGGGCCGCCCCCCAGGCCTCGGCCAGGAACGCCAGCTCCTGTTCCCGGCCCACCAGCGGTATTTGCCCCGCCGCGTCCAACGGGTTGCGCGCGAGTTCTCGTCGCGGTGCAGCTACCGTTATGGGAACAGCCAGTCTACTCGGCTCACAGGCAAACCGGCCTTCGAGGATGGCCTGGCGCAGCGCCACCGTCTCGGCCATCGGTTCGGCTCCGAGCTCGGCCTGCATCACCTGCTGGCAGCGGCCATACTGGGCCAGGGCTGCGTGGCGTTGACCCAGCCGGCAGTAGGCGCGCATGGCAGCCCGGTGGGCGTCCTCCCGCAGGGGATCGTATTCCACCAAACGCAGCGCCGCGGCCAGGGCAGCTTCATGCTCACCCAACGCTTCGCGCGCCGCGATCAACTGTGCCAGAGCATCGTGGTACAGGTTCTCCAGCCGGTAGCGTTCGGTCAGCACCCAGTCGTCGTAGAAACCTTCCAGGAAGCTGCCGCGATAGATTTCCACAGCATCCTGTAACGCAGCGATGTGAGCGGCAGGGCGATCTGCCGGGTCGGGCGCAGCCGATACCAGTTTCTCAAATTCGGCGATGTCGAGCCAGAATGGGCATTGAGAGTTAAACTGAACGCCGGTGGTCGTGGTGAGAAGGTACGCATCGTTGGGCAAGCAGCGGCGGATCTGCCACAGGGCGGTGGTGAGGGAGCGGCGGGCGTTGCGCTCCGGCCGGTCACCCCAGAAGAGCTCGGCCAGGTGATCGCGGCCCTGTGCTCGGTCTCGGCGGGTGACCAGGTACGCCAGCAGCGATTGGGCCTTAAGGGTGGCGGGCAGGGGCAGTTCACGCGCAGCAAGTTCAGGCCCTACCTGGCAGTGGAGGTTGAGCCTGCCCAGACAGCGGATGTGCAGTTCCGGCGCCATGGCTTCCTCTGGCGTAGCGGCAACGATTCAGTTGGGGAGAAGCAATCAACTCACGAGGAGATTATAGCTTAACGAGGAGTTGGGGTCAATAGTATTTTGGCGTTCATGTCGATCGAACAGCACGTCTCTGGCGCCGCTGGCCGTGCCACGCGGCGAAGCGCCGTCGCACAGCGGGCAGACGCAGGAGCAACCCCAGGCCGATCATCGCGCCCCAGGCCAACGAGGGCCGGATGTCCGCTTTCACCGCCCAGGCGTAATGCACTACCACCAGCCCGCCGGCCAGGTAAACCCAGCGGTGCAACTGTTTCCAGCGCCGGCCCATCTGTCGCATCGCGGCTTTGGTTGAGGTGAACGCCAGCGCCGCCAGGATGACGAACGCGGTCGCACCCACGAAGATGAAGCGCTTGTTGCCCACGTCGGCCCAGAGGAAGGCCAAGTTGAAGCCGTAGTCGAGGCCGATAAACGCGCCGAAGTGCAACGCAGCGTAGAGGAACGCGTACAGGCCCAACGGCCGGCGCCAGCGTTGGGGGGTGTTCCAGCCGGCCACGATGGTCAGGGGCGTACAGGCCAGCGACGCCGCCAGCAGGTAGAGCGCGTAGCGTCCCGTGCGCTGCTCGATGGCCTGGATGGGGTTCGCGCCCAGGTTGCCCGCCAGCGCGTCGGCGATCAGCCAGGCCAGCGGGGTCAGGGCAGCGATGTGGACAAGAAGCTGGTAGCGCGTGAACTTTGGCCCTTGCAGAAGCCGCACCCTTCGACTACGCCCCGCGGACTGCTGCGGGTCTCCGCTCAGGGTGCTTCCAACTGGCTCTATATTCATACGGCATCAATAAAACTTCCGCAAATCCATCCCCGCGTACAACCCCGCCACCTGCTCCGCGTAGCCGTTGAATGGCAGCGTGGGCCGGCGGTTCAGCTCGCCGATCCGGCGCTCGGTGGCCTGCGACCAGCGCGGGTGCGGCACGTCGGGGTTGACGTTGGCGTAGAAGCCGTACTCGTCCGGCGCGGCGATCATCCACAGCGACGAGGGCTGATCCGCCACCAGGTCAATCTTGACGATGGACTTGATGCACTTGAAGCCGTACTTCCACGGCACCACCAGCCGCAGCGGTGCGCCGTTCTGCGGCAGCAACTGCTTGCCGTACAACCCCACGGAGAGGATCGTCAGGTCGTGCCTGGCTTCGTCGAGCCGCAGCCCCTCAACGTAGGGCCACTCGTACCACGCGCTGCGCTGCCCCGGCATCTGCTCCGGGTCGTAGAGGGTCTCAAAGCGCACGTAGCGGGCATTGCTCGTCGGCTCAACCGCCTCGAGCAACGCCTTCAGCGGGAACCCCAGCCACGGGATCACCATGGACCACGCCTCCACGCATCGCAGGCGGTAGATGCGCTCTTCGGGCGGGAACAGGCGCGCCAGATCCTCGATGCCGAAGGTTTTGGGCTTGTTCACTAGCCCACCCACCGTCACGGTCCACGGCGTGGTGCGAAAGTTCTTGGCCTGGCGGGCAGGATCGCTCTTGTCCATGCCGAACTCGTAGAAGTTGTTGTATGTTGTCACTGACTCATAATCGGTCAGCTTGTCACCCAACTCATCTTGCTCCCGGCTGGCGGTCGGTGGCGCGCTAAGAGGTGGGAGGATGCCCGGCGCGCTGCTGGTGTCGGCGCTGGGGGCCTGGGTCGGCGCGGCCGCGGGGGCAGCCGGCGCGAGCTGGCCCGGCACAGCACAGGCCGCCAGGGCTAACGTCCCCGTTGCCAGGCCCACCCCCTGCATGAACTTGCGCCGGTTGAGATAGACCGGCTCGGGCGTGATCTCGGATGAGGGGATGCGCGGGATTTTGTTGTTCATCATGTCATCTCCGGACAACGGGATGCTCCCGTAGGTCGCTGGCGTCAGTATGGTTTTGGTATATAACTTTCAGGAAACAAAGATAGCACAGACGGGTGATGGCGTCTGTAAGCGGGTTCCCGCGGAGAAGACATGAGGGGAGAAGGATGGACAAGCCCACCCGGCAAGAACAGCGCAGGAGATCGGAATCGAGGCTTCAGCCGGATGGACTCCCCAAGCGTCAAACCGCCTGCACTTCCACCTGCGCCGCGGCGTAGGTGGAAGTGCAGGTGAGGCTCGACTCCGTTTCAAGCGCAATCCAGAGGATTGCGTTACTTGGTGTTCAACGCGCGCCAGACGCGTTCCGGCGTCAGCGGGATGACCGGGATCTGCACGCCGGTGGCGTTGTAGACGGCGTTCGCCACGGCCGGGCCTACGCCATCCAGCGGGATCTCGGCCACGGCTTTGACGCCGAACGGGTGCGTCGGCTCGTAGGTCTGCACGAAGCGGACGACCAGCTCCGGCATCTCGTCGGCGGCGAAGATACGGTAGTCGCCGAAGCGGGGGTTGACCAGCCGGCCCGCCTCATCGAACAGCATCTCCTCGCACACGGCGTAGCCCAACGCCTGGGTCATGCCGCCTTCGATCTGTGTCACGGCCGCGGCCGGGTTCACGATCATGCCGCAGTCGAGCACCATCACCAGCTTGTTCACCGTCACCTGGCCGGTCGCGGTGTCCACGCTGACATCGGCGAACTGGGCCGCGAAGGGCGGCGGGCTGGCGGGGCTGACGTAGGAGCCCACGGCCATGATCTGGTGCTGGTTGCTGCGGTGGAGGCTGTAGAGCGCCACCTCAGCCAGGGTCACGCTGCGGCCATCGGGTGCCCAGGCCTGGCGCTCGGCCAGCATGATCTCGTCGGCCGGCGCGTCCAGCAGCACGGCGGCCACCGCCTTGATCTGCTCGGCCACCTTCTGGGCCGCGTCCACCACGGCCGCGCCGGAGATGTAGGTGGTGCTGGAGGCATACGCGCCGACGTCGAAGGGGGTAAAATCGGTGTCGGACGAGTAGGTGATGAAGTCCTCCGGCGGGCAGCCCAGGATCTCGGCGGCCATCTGCGTCAGCACCGTGTCGGAGCCGGTGCCGAGATCCGTGGCGCCGATCAGCAGGTTGAAGCTGCCGTCGTCGTTCATCTTGATGCTGGCTGCGCCCATGTCCAGGTTGGGGATCGCCGTGCCCTGCATGACGAGAGCGACACCCTTACCCCGGAGCAGGGGGGTGGGGGAGCGGGGGAGCAAGGGGGAATCGTTTCTCCCCTGCTCCCTTTCTCCCCTGCTCCCTTTCTCCCACTCGATGAGCTCCGCCCCTAACCGCGCGCACTCGTTGATCGCGTTCGTGAGGATCATCTCGCCTTTTGCCTCGCGGCCTTCGCTGAACACCTTGGACATCGGGTGCTCTTCGCCGGCCTGCAGCACGTTCATCAGCCGGAACTGCAGGGGATCGAGGCCCAGGGTCTTGGCGATGCGCTCCATGTGGCTTTCCAGCGGGAAGAAGCCCTGGGGCACGCCGTAGCCGCGATAGGCGCCGGAGGTCGGCTTGTTGGTGTAGACCACGTCGGCCACGAAGCGGATGTGCGACTGGCCGTCCGGCCCCTTGTTGGCCGGGTAGAGGGACATGGCCTTGTGGCCGGTGTTGCCGTTGACGGTCAGCGCATGGTTGCCGAACGCGCCGGTGTCGGAGAGGGTGCGCATTTCATTGGCCACCATCCGGCCGTCCTTCATCACGCCGGTGCGCATGGTGACGATCATCGGGTGCCGCGAGGTGCTGGCCATGAACTGTTCTTCGCGGGTGTACTCCAGCTTGACCGGCCGCTTCGTGGCGATGGTCAGGTGGCCGCAGATATCCTCGATCATCACCTCTTGCTTGTTGCCGAACCCGCCGCCGACCCGCGGCTTGATGACGCGGATGCGCTTGATGGGCAGGCCCAGCACCGGGGCTAGGATGCGCCGGGCGTGGAACGGCACCTGCGTGCTGGTGCGGAACACCAGCCGGTCATCCTCGTCCCAGTAGGTGATGCAGACGAACGGTTCGATGGGCGTCTGCTGCACCCGCGGGACTTCGTATTCGCCCTCGAACACGTAGTCGGCCGTCTTCATCGCCTCATCCACGTTGCCCAGCTCCATGTGGATCTCGGTTGCCAGGTTGCGGCTGGGGTCACACTCGGCGAAGGGCACATAATCCGGCTCGTCGTGGATGATCGGCGCGCCCGGCTTCATGGCGTCGCGCGGGTCAAGCACGGCGGGAAGCTCCTCGAACTCGACTTCGATCAGGTTCAGGGCGCGCTGTGCGATCTCCTCGGTCTCGGCGGCCACCGCGGCCACCCGGTCGCCCACGAAGCGCATCTTGCGGTCCAGGCTGACGAAATCGAGCGGGCTGGGGATGGGGTGCGATTGGCCCGCGGTGGAGAAGACGACGCGCGGCACATCTTTGTAGGTAAGCACCGCATGGACGCCGGGCAGCGCCCGCGCCTTGCTGACGTCAATGTGCTTGATGTAGCCGTGCGCGATGGGGCTATGCAGGATCTTGCCGACCAGCATCCCGCGCATCTCGACGTCGGCCACGAACGCGGGCTTGCCCTGGGCCAGCTTCACCGCGTCCACCTTGGGCTCGGAGACGCCCACGTGCCGGGTCTCCGGCGCGGCCACCACCAGCGTCGGCAGCTTGACCTGGGTCTGGGTTTCGGGACTGACGAAGGACGAGGGACCAACGACGGAAGATGGCTCGACCGGCGGCTCGGCCTCGGGCGGGGCCGGCGGCAGTTCCATCACGTTAATCGGCGGATCGAGGCGGCCCGGCAACGGCGGCGGCGTCTCCCCGCGCATCTGGGCGGCCGCGCGCAGCACCGCCTCCACCGGCTTGACGTAACCGGAGCAGCGGCACAGCACACCCGACAACGCCTCGCGCACCTCGGCCTCGGTAGGACGGGGGTTGCTCTGCAGCAGCGCCTCCGCGGCCAGCAGTTGCGCCGGAGTGCAGTAGCCGCACTGGATGGCGCCGGCCTCGATGAACGCCTGCTGCAGCGGATGGAGCCCGTCAGTGTGCTTCCAGCCTTGTTCTGGATGCTCGCCCAGGGCCTCTGTGGTCACCACCGCGTGACCAGCGGCCTGGGTTGCCAGCATGGTGCAGGAGGTGACAGGGACGCCGTCCAACTGCACGGTGCAGGCGCCGCACTCGCCGGTCTCACAGCCGTGCTTGACGCTGAAGACCGCGTGCCGGCGCAGAGCTTCCAGCAGCGTTTCGTTAGGGGCCACGTCCCAGGTTTGGGGCTTATTGTTGAGGATGAAGTCTAGTTGCATCGTTGCACTCCTTCTACGCTGCCTGCCACGCCTGCCGCAGCGCCCGCGCCGCCAACACACCGGCCATCGCCGCGCGGTACTCGCTGCTGCCGCGGAAGTCGCCAGCCGGCTGCACACTTTCGCTGGTGCGCGTCCCCGCGGCCGCGATCAGCTCAACGGCAAGCGCCTGACCTTCTAACATCGCTTCGACCGCGGGCAGGCGCACCGGCTGATCCGCGGCGCCGCCCAACGCCACCCGCGCATGGGTGCAGCGGCCCTCTGCCCACGCCAGTGCCGCCGCCGCGACCACAATGGGCGCGTCCGCGGGGGTGCGCGCCACGTCGGCCAGCGCGTAGCCGGTCGCCCCGTCAGGCGGCCGCGGCACGTTCACGCCGGTGATCACTGCGGGTCGGGCCAGGATTTCGGCCCGTTTGGCGAGGAATTCAGAGAGAGGCAGCGCTTGAGAGCCGCTTTGGGTTTCAAGCAGAACGGCCGCATCGCAGGCTAGAAGCGCCACGAGCAGCGGATCATTGTCCGCCGCAGTCGCGATGGCGCCGCCGACCGTGGCGCGGTTGCGTTGGACGTTACCACCCCAACGCCGCGCGGCCGCAGCGATGATGTGCAACGGCCCCGGAGTGGCGTCACCAACCTGGGCCAGCGCCGCGCGGGTGACCATGGCGCCGGCTCGTAACGTCGCAGCATCCACTCCGGTCTCCAGCGCATCCAACCCCAACGCTTGTAAGTCAACCACAGCTTCAACGCTGAGGTCGCCCGAGCTGAGCAGTGTATCACCGCTGCCCAGCACCCTCGTGCGAATGTCCGGACGCGCCAGCAGCGCCAGGACCCGTTCCAGGCCCTCATCCTTGGTGGGCCTGTGATATTCGCGTAGGTTCAGTGGTTTTTGGCCGATAGGCATTGTGTATCCTCCCCTCGCATAGCTTATGGGCGGGGCATCATCGTCCCCGCCATTCGTGCAGGATTATACCATCCTTTACGCAGCAGCGCATTAATGCGCCACCGGAGAATGGGATGCCGCAACGCAGCAAGCTACGACGTCCACCCCAACGTTCGTCAGTGCTTGGCACAGGACGGCTTTGGAGATCGCGGAGCACTGTTATGGTACAATATCGGCTGATTCAAGCTGTTTGTTTCATGGCGACGCATGTTGCCTCATACAAGGTAGGAGAACGTAATGAGCCGGAGAATCTTCGCTGGCCTGGTAAGCGCCGGGACGGCCGCCGCGCTGCTGGCGTTGTACGCCAACCGCTACGAACGGCAGCGGGTGGCGCTGACGCGCTACCTCGTACCGCTTAAGCGCCCCGGCCTGCCGGCCGATGGGCTGACGCTGCTGCACCTGTCGGACTTCCATTTCCGGGCCGGTGGCGCGGTGCAGGCCAGCAAAATCGCCCGCCTACGCCAGTTGCTGGCCGGAGAAACCTACGACGTTCTCCTGCTCACCGGCGACCTGATCCACGACCGCGCGGGGTTTGCCGTCGCGCTGCGCCTGGTGGAGGCGCTCCAGCCTCGATTGGCCGCCTTCTACGTGCCGGGCAACCACGACTACGCCGAGTATTCGGTGTGGGGCGTGTTCGGCCATACGTGGCGCGCCAGCGGCGAGAAGACCCGCCCCGGCCTGGCCGAGTTGGTGGATGCCGGCCGCCAGATCGCCGGCTTCGTCAAGAAGGTGACCACCAACCAGCTCGTGCGGCTGCCGGTCGGCTTCAATGATGTGCCGGCCATGCTGGCCGAGCTGGCCGCCCGCGGGGTCGTGCCGCTGGTGAACCGGGCGGTGCGCGTGCAGGGCGGCGGGGCCGACCTGTGGTTCGCGGGCGTGGATGATCTGGTGGAGGGCCGGCCCGACCTGGCTGCTGCGCTGGCCGGTGTGCCCGCGGCTCCGGCGCTGGTGCTGTTGGCCCACAACCCCGACATCTGGCTGGAGCCACTGGTCACGCGCGCCGATCTGGTGGTGGCGGGTCACACACACGGCGGACAGGTGCGGCTGCCGGGCCTGGGCGTCGCGCACACCCAGGGCACACATCTTTCGCGACGGCAGGCGGCAGGTTGGTTCAAGCAGGGGCCCTCGCAGATGTTCGTCAGCCGGGGGATCGGCGAAAGCATCCCGCTGCGGTTGGGCGTGCCACCCCAGGCCGCGCTGATCCGGTTGATCCCCGCGATCGGGTAATATTCACGCCGAGATGGCTGGCCATGACCATCCGGAGTCGAGGCTTCAGCCGGTTATAGGCGGGACGCGCCCCGATGTGGGAGACCGGCTAAAGCCTCGATTCCGGCAGCGCCAGTGACTACTCCTCCAACGACCGCCACAGCGCCGGGGGCCGTTCGTAGATCAGGCCCCGCTTGGTGTCCATGACGATGTGCTGGCCGTCGGTGAACTGCTGGATGCCCTCTTTCACCCCGATGATCGCGGGCAGCCCCATCTCCAACGCGGCCAGACGGCAGTGCGCGCTGGGCCGGCCATCAGCCGTGATGAGCGCGGCCGCGCGGTGGAGAATCGGCAAGAACGTTCGGTCGGTGGTGGGCGCCACAATGATCTCGTCCTGTTCGATGCGGGTGTCTGGGTCAACCGGTGTGGCAAGCCGGCGGACGCGGCCGATCACCTTGCGGTCGCCCAGCCCCTCCCCGTGCCCCAGCACACACTCGATCAGATGCACCTTCATCAGATTGGTGGTGCCGCCACCCCCTTCCACCGAGCCGCCGGTAACGACCACCACATCCCCTTCGGCCACGTAGTCAGCCCGCTGCGCAGCTTCGACAGCATCGTTAATCACCTCGTCGGTGGTGGCCCCGCGGTGCGACATCAACGGATAAACGCCCCAGAACAACACTAACTCGCGCTGGGTGAACGGGTTGGGCGTCACAGCCACGATGGGACAAGGGGGACGGAAGCGCGAGATGATGCGCGCAGTCGAGCCAGAGGTCGTGGGGGTGACGATCGCGCGCGCGCTCAGATCCAGAGCGGTCTCCACCGAGGCGTGGGCCACGGCCTCAGCGAAGGTGCGCCCCGTGCGATTGGGGGAAAGCTGGACGCGTCGGCCTAGTGATTGAGTCTCAACCTCGCAGGCAATGCGCATCATGGTCTGGACCGCTTCCAACGGATATTTGCCGGATGCGGTCTCACCGGAGAGCATGATCGCGTCCGAGCCGTCCAGGATGGCGTTGGCGACGTCACTGGCTTCGGCACGCGTGGGGCGCGGGTTGCGGATCATCGAGTCTAACATCTGCGTGGCGGTGATAACTGGTTTGCCGGCGGCGTTACACTTCTGAATGATCATCTTCTGCAGCATAGGCACGGCCTCAGGCGAGATCTCGATGCCTAGATCCCCGCGCGCGACCATGATGCCGTCCACGGCTGCAATGATCTCATCTATGTTGTCAATCGCCTCCGGCTTTTCGATCTTGGCGACCACCGGGGTCTGATGGCCGAACGCAGACAGCTCGCGGATGGCCTGCTTCAGGTCCCACACCTCTTGCGCCGTGCGCACGAAGGAGAGCGCGATCCAGTCAATGCCCTGCTCGATGGCGAAGCGCAGGTCTTCCCGATCCTTGTCAGTGATGGCCGGAATGGAGAGCGCAGCACGCGGTAGATTCAGTCCTTTATTGGAGGACAGAATGCCGCCGGTGATGACGCGAGTTGTGATCTCGTTCCCACTGACCGCCGTCACCACTAGGTCCAACAAACCGTCATCAATCAGGATGCGATCTCCCGCCTCCACCACCTCAGGCAGCTTCTCATATTGAACCGGCACCCGACCCGGCACGCCGGTGATCGATTCTGTGGTCAACACCACCGGTTCACCGACCGTAAGGGGAATTCCATCCTCCTGCATGATACCCACTCGCAGTTTCGGCCCCTGCAGGTCGCCCAGGATGGCAACAGGTTTCGCTAACGCCGCGGCTGTCTCCCGGATGCATTGAATGTTCTCGGCGTGGAATTCGGCTGTGCCGTGCGAGAAATTCAGCCGTGCCACGTTCATCCCGGCCTGCATGAGCCTGGTCAGCATTTCGGGGGCGCGACTGGTTGGGCCAATGGTGCAGACGATCTTGGTTCGGAGAAGGTGGGGGTGCATGGCGTCTCCTTGTGATGAAAGCTATCCGGTTGATGGCCTGATATCACTCACTTCGACACTTTCGGCGGAGATCGGAGGCTCAGGGGTCTCGGCGGCCGCCTTGACTGCCGCCGTGATCGCCCGCGCCACCGTTCTGGCAAGACGGGTGATAGGCCGATCGCTGAACTGCTCGGCCAGGGCGGCAGCGACCTCGCGATCGGCTGGCATGGTCCCATAGCGCTCTCGCAACCGCTCCCGATGATACGCGACCCACAGGTAGAGGTCAGCCGCGGTGCGTTGGGGGAACTCCTTCAGCCCTCCGCTCTCCTGAATAGCCTGAATGATCGGTAGATAGACAGTATCGTACCAGCTGGCCGCAGCCTCAGCCAGCGCAGGCTCGCGGTTCCATTGCAGGCCCAAATAGTAGCGATGAACTTCGATGTGCTCCAACAGGATGCGATAGCGGCCCGGTTCCGTGAGCACGATCTCCTGATCGGGCCGTGTCTCGTCCAGGCGCGTTTGAGCCAGGAAGTGCGCGTACTCAGATTTGATGATCAGCGCGTCCACATCAACATCGGGCGTCAACGGTACGCGCGATTCGATCTCAGTGACATGCGCTTCGATGTCCGTCAAGCCATTGGCTCTGGCCACCGACACGCGATGGTTGCCATCGCGCACGAAGTACACATCGCCGATCTTATAAACATCAATGGGGGGCAGGTTGCGCAGCTCGTTCAGCGCAACATCTAGCCGTTTCCAGCGCTCTTGATCGGCGCCGCTCAGGGGCAGGAAGGCGCGATCGAAATCCCGATAGCGCCCAACACTGCCCACGATATGCCTGATCGGAATCGCTTGCGTACCACGATCGATCTCGTAGCGGTCTCGCAGCAATTCCTGTACCTGGTCAAACGAGAGCAACGTCTCGTCAGGTTTTTGGCTGAATAACCGCAACAATGATGGGATCAGCCCACGTGATTGCAGCCGGTGAAGTTTACTGGCGGCCGTTGCCGGCAAGTAAGGCATGCCCGCGCGTTCTTCGTCCATACAAAACTCCGGGACACACACATTAATATCGCGACCCTGCCAGGTGGCTGCGCTGCCATCGAACACTTACACGCTCCTGGTTCATATTAGCACAAACAGGGTAGCATGTCGAAAACCACCTACAACCCCAAATGATGCAGGAAATAGGGCATCTGCCGGCGCCACCAAGGCCAGTCGTGGCTGACATCATGGCCCCAGACATCAATCCAGGCCGGCACGCCCTTGGCGTCCAGAATGCCCTTGAGTTGCCGGGCTTCAGCCAGCATGTCCTCATCCCACGGCCCTTGCCCGGCGCACACGATGATATTGCTCTGCCGATACTGCTCCAGGTACCAGGGATCGGTCATGTTGGGCAAGAAGGCCAACGGCGTGTTGAAGTAGACGTTGTCGTCCATGTAGTCGCCGATGAACATCCGCAGCTCCAGCAGGCCGCTGAGGCAAATCAAGGTGTCAAACACATCGGGATGACGGAAGAAGAAGTTGGCCGAGTGATAGCCGCCCATGCTGCAGCCCGTGGAGACGAACCTGCGACCGTTACCCCGGTTGCGAATGAACGGTGCAACTTCATCCACGATGTAGCGATCGTAGTCGTTGTGCCGGCGGGCGCGGTCGGCCGGGTGCGCGCCCCAATTGCACCACGATTGGGCATCAATGCTGTCCACGGTGAACACCTGGACACGGCCGCCATCAATGGAGGGCCGGCAGGCCTCGATCATACCGAAGTCCTCGTACTCATAGAAACGGCCGGCCTGGGTAGGAAAAACCACGATGGGTTTGCCCGCGTGGCCGTAGACCTTCAGCTCCATGTCGTGCCCCAGGCTGGGGCTCCACCATTTATGATATTCGATGTTCATCGGGTCTCCTGTCCTTTCGGTTTGTCAGAAGCAGTTACATCGCCTGAATAAACTCCGTAGCAGCCAGCATCTCGTCCAGATCGGGCGTGCGCACCAGATAAGCATAATCGCCCATCGCCAGCGCAAACACCTTGGGCATCTCCATGTGATGGATGATGCAGTAACCGAACGCATCCATGATCTGCTCATGGGAGTGGATATAGGGCTTGCTGTACTTACGACCGGCATAGCACACATGATATTTGCGGGTGTACTCCTCACCAAACCGATTATTGACCACGATATTGGCCCAGGCCCAGTAGAGATCTATGTCGTGCGCGTAATTGAACATGTCCACGATGGGGCCGCCCGGCGGCCGCATGTTCACCTCCAGCGCCACGATCTGGCCGTCGGCATGTTTGCGGAAGAATTCGAAGTGGAAAAAGCGTTCGCGCACATCGAACGCCTTGAGCAGGCGGCGGCCGGCCTCTTCCAGGTCGGCCGGGATCTCCCGCAGGTTGTAGAAGTACATGTGCCGGTCTTCATTCACGGTCTCCATCACACCGTGGCTGTAACGCATCGAGGTGAAGAATTCCGGGTTGCCGTCCTTGTCGGTCAGGCCATCGAAGGTGTGGATATCGCCCTGGATATAGGTCTCCAGCAGGTATTCGACTGGCGGCTTGGCGGCCATGAAGCGTTCCATCTCCGCGTCGTTCTCGATCCGAAATGTGTTTGCTGCGCCCACGCCGATATCGGGCTTCGCCACGAGCGGATAGCCCACCTCGTGCGCGAAGTTGCGCGCCTGTTCGAAGCTGCGCACCAGGGTGCCCGGTGCTGTGGGCACGCCGGCCTGCTGGAACATCTGCTTCATCAACGACTTACGCTTGATCGGCGCCAGGTCGGGGACCTTGGGCCCAAAAATGTTGAAGTCGCTGCGCAGACGGGCCTCGGTTTCCATCCAGTATTCGGTGTGCGAGTCAACGCGATCGATCTTGCCGTAGCGGTGCGTGAGATAACCGCACGCGCGCAGCAATTGATCGTAATTGTGCATGTCATCCACGCGATAGTATTCGTTCAGCGCCTCTTTCAGCTCCGGCAGCAGCCAGTCGTAGGGCTCATCGGCGATGCCGAGCACATTGACGCCGAGCCGACGCAAGTGGACGCAGAAGTTGTGGTAGTTGGGCGGGAAGTGAGGCGATAGATAGACGTGATTCATGGAGGCTCCTGCGAATCAGCGAGTTATGACGGACGAACGACGCGGAAATTGTAACCGGATAAGGATTCTCTGTCAACGCGCCCAAACCCGTTTTGACACTACCCGCCGACTCCGCTATGATGCGCGGCGCTTACATCTTGTCCAGCGAAACATCTTTTCAAGGAGACCATCATGCCGGAACCCGCTGAACCCCGCGACCGGGCCGCCGAGATCCACCGCCGCCTGTTGGCCGCGTATGGCGAGCCGACCTGGCGGCCGTATTACCGGCCAATGGACGAGTTGGTGCTCACCTTCCTCAGCCAGAACACCAGCGACCTGAATTCCGGCCGCGCGTTCGAGGCGCTGCGGGCCCGCTATCCGACCTGGCAGGCCGTGCTCGATGCACCCGTCGCGGAGCTGGCCGAGACCATCCGCTCCGGCGGCCTGGCGCAGCAGAAGGCGCCGCGCATCCAAAAGGCGCTCCGTCGCATCCTCGCCGAGCGCGGCGACTTCAACGTTGACTTCCTGGCGGATTTGCCGGTGAAAGAGGCCATGCACTGGCTGACCTCGTTCGACGGCATCGGGCACAAGACCGCGTCCATCGTGCTGCTCTTTTGCTTCAACAAGCCTGCGTTCCCGGTGGACACCCACGTGGGCCGGGTGACGCGGCGGCTGGGGCTGGCGGGACCGAAGGAGAGCGAGGAGAAGATCAAGGGGATCTGGGAGCGGCTGGCGCCGCCGGAGTGGTTCTATCCGCTGCACCTGAACCTGATCCGGCACGGGCGGGAGATCTGCCACGCGCAGAGGCCGGAATGTGAGGTGTGTGTGCTGAGTGAAATCTGTCAGTACAACAGGCTAATACGGCACGCGGCTACAGATTTGCCATGAACTCATCAGGCGAGATGTTTGCCTGCTTGAGTACGCCGCGCAACGTGCCGGCGGCCAGTTCATCGTGTATCGGAACCACGCAGCCCACAACGCCGTCGGCTGTGGTCTTCTTCAGCACAACGTGGCTGCCACGTTGATGCGTCTGTACGAAACCAAGGCGTTCCAGGGCACGGATTGCCTCTTGCCCTGACACTGGCCGTAATTTAGGCATGAATCGCTGCCTCAAATGTAGTCAACAGAGGTCGTGTCACTTCAGGTAAGGGGAATTCCTCTAGATATAGCTCCGTCGCTTCCCGGAGATTAACCACTGCTTCGTCAATGGTGTAGCCCTGGCTGACGGTTCCGACCTCCGGGCAATATGCGACGTAAAGATCGCCTTCTTTATGCACTACGGCGGTAAACAGGTACCTTGTCATATCATTGCATCTCCTTTAGCAAATCATTTCCAAATCCATTACTTGGGATTCTATCACGCTTCGGCTCGAGAAACAAGATCACTTACAACCGGGAAAGCGCTACCGCAAATACTGCAGCGGATCCAACGGCCCGCTGCTGCCATAGACTGCGAAGTACAGCGTCGGCTCGGTTGCGTCAGCGGCCTTCCCCAGCTCACCGATCAGCTCCCCTTGCACCACCTGTTGCCCGGACTGCACCGCCACGCTGTTAAGATGCGCGTACACAGTCTGGAAACCGTAGCCGTGGTCAATCACGATGGTCTTTCCATAAACGGCATCATCCTGGACCATGATCACCGTGCCGCCATCCGCGGCCTTGACCGGCTCGCCGATTGTTCCGGTGATGGCAATGCCTGGGTGCTCCAGCGAGTAGCCCTGCGCTATCGGGCCGGTCGCCGGCCAGATGAAACGCCCTGTGGCGACCTTGGATGAGGCTGGGGGGGCGGTCACAATGGTAACAATCCTGGTTTGAGCCGGCTGCGGCGTCGCCGGGGATTCCAATTCGGCCAGCAGCGTCTTTAAATCCTTCTCACCGGTTGCGAGGGCGCGTATCATCTTGGTGAAGTTGTGTTCCGCAGAGATGTAATAGATCTTGTTCGGGGCCAGGTGCTCGAACGCGTACCGATAGGCTTCGGCCGCGGCCGGGGTCAGCCGGGCCCAAAAAGCCTCCTGCTCCATCAAAGAGCGCCGCACCGACAGCATGTCGTAGCGCGGCGCTGCCAGATGGCGCGAAAGATATGACAGCCAGCGCCAGGTCGCATCTGGGTACGGGCTATACGCGCTCAGGCTCAGGACATCCGCGGTGGTCAACCCAAACGGGGTCGTCCTGGCGTCCGAGCTGGCGGCCGGGAATGGAACCGGCTGGCCGCCCCGCCGCGCATACGGATACGCGTCGTCCACCCACATCGCATAGCGGCCGGCAGCTACATCACCGGTAAAGGCCGGCCAATCGTCGGGAACAAACGCCCCCGTCCTGAGCGTTTCCGAGACCGGCGCGACGCGGCGCACGACATAGAGCTCGTTGAACCAGCGCAACAGATCGGCCGCGTTGGCGGGCAGGATGCTATTGGGGTATGAGATGTTTGCCGGCAGACTCAACTCAGCGCCGGCCCGAACCTGCAGCAGCGTGAGACCGGAGTCACCGATGCCCCACCGCGTGGTGCTGTCACCGGTGCGCTGCGTGAGTTGCGTCGCCATCTCCAACAGATCGTCCCACGTCCACTCTGGCCGCGGATAGCTGAGCCCGGCCGCGTCGAACACCGCAGGGTTATAGTAGATCAGCTTCGGTCGGAAGAAGGTCGGCAGCGCATAAATCTTCTCGTTCAACGTCCAGCTTCGCAATATACCGGGATAGAAATCTTGCTGCTGGAAGTCGGCATCCGCGGCGATGAAGGGCGTGAGATCGCGGATATGGCCTGCCCAGATATCTTGGGACGAGAAACTGCAGAACGCGTCACTGCCTGCGGCCAGCTTGAAGTTATCCCCTGGAGGCAGCATGACACCCCAACCCAAACCCAGGCTGGAGCCCCAGGTGGTGGGTTGAATTGCATCCATCCGGACGACATTGACGGTGATGTCCGGGTTTTCCCGCTGAAAATCGTTCGCGATCTGCCTGTAATCCACGCCATACTCCGCGCCTGAGCAGGCGAACGTGATAGTGATGTGCCCGGTGGCGTCCTGACGCGATAGCATCGGGGATGGCACGGCCGCGATCGGGGTAGGCGCCGGTTGGAGGTTACCCCGTCCCGGAAACCGCAGCCCCAACCACACGCTGATTGCGAACACCAGCACCATTGCGGCCGGCAGCAGCAGGCGTGAAAACATCAAGGACGGCGCGCTGGTGGCTCTGGTGTCTGGCGTTTGCGCTGGCCGCGGCCGGGACGCGGGCGCCGGCTGACCACTAAGCGCCGCCTTTACGGCGTGCGCCACCTGTGGCCCCGGCCAGGGATCGTGCAGCCGCGCCAGCTTCTGATCCATGCGCCGATATGCAGCCAACTGCTCGGCGCAGGCTCGGCATTCACGCAAATGCCGGTCAAGTTCGGCCTGCTCGGCTACGGGCAGGCTATCATACACGGCCAGTTCGGCCCGGATTTTATTGTGACCTTTCATCGTTCGCCTCCCGATCATACGCCTCGCGAAACATCTCCCGCGCCCGCAACAACCGCATCTTCACCGCACCCTGGCCGATTTCCAGCGCCTCTGCTACTTCGCCCACGGTAAACCCGTAGTGGCTGTACAGCAGCAGCGGCGCACGATAGGTCAGCGGTAGCGCGGCCAATGCCCGTTCCACCGCGTCCCGTTGGCCCGCGCCGGCCGCCGGATCTGGCCCGCGTAACGAGAGGTCATCGGCCCGGTTCCAGGGCAGCCATGTGAAACGCCGCCCGCGCTTCAGCGCGTTAAACGCGACGTTGGTGGCGATCCGATAGAGCCAGGCGCGCGGATTGGTGACGCCGGACAATCGCTGGCGGGCCGCAAATGCCCTTAGAAAAGCCTCTTGGGCCAGCTCTTCGGCCAACTCGCGCCGGCTGACCAGCCGGTAGAGGTATGCGAAGATGGGCAGTTGGTATTGCTGGAACAGACTCGCCACCAGCACCGCTGGCTCATCACACGCGGGGACACGGGTCATCTCGCCGATGGAGGTCATCTTGCCTGCCTGTTTGGGTTGTAGATGCTACGGCCGGGCGGTATCATGCGTGTGCTTCCTGACAAGTATGACAATCGAGGCGGCGTATCGGTCACAACATCAGGATAGCGTTGAAAGCGTGGATGGTCAAGCCGAAAGAGCGTTGACATCTCGGGGGTTTGGTGCTAGTCTCTGCTCCCAAGGAGGCAGCACGATGAACCTATCAGAGAATTTCGCGGCCGCGCTGCGCCAGGTCTACGGCCGGCCGCAGCCACCGGCGCCGTGGCGCGATGGCAGCAACCTGCCGTGGGACGACCCAGCCTTCAGCGAGCGGATGTTGGCTCAGCACCTGGATCAAAGCCACGGCGCGGCCAGCCGGCGGCTGCCGGAGATCCGGGCGCAGGCCCAGGTGATGTGGGAGTGGCTGGATCTGGGCGTCGGCTGCCGGCTGCTGGACGTGACGTGCGGGCCGGGGCTGTACGCGCGCGAGTTCGGCCAACGCGGGATCATCGTCACCGGCGTTGACTTCGGCCCGGCCTCGCTGCGCTACGCTCGGGAGAGCTGCACGGGGCTGCCGTGCCGGTTCGTGCAGGCGGATGTGCGCGAGATGGACTTCGCCGGGGAAGATTTCGCGGCGGCCATCTACCTCTACGGGCAGTTCACCGTGCTGCGACCGGCCGAGTCGCTGGATGTGCTGCGCCGTATTCGCGCCGCGCTGCAGCCTGGCGGCCGGCTGCTGATCGAGATCCTGGACGAGGCTCGGTTCGACAAGCGCGATAGCGCCTGGTGGTACACCGACCGGGGCGGCCTGTGGGGCGATTTCCCCTACCTGCACCTGGGCGAGCGCGCATGGGACCCGGAGCAGCGCGCCGCGGTCGAGCGGTTCCACATCATCAACCTGGACACGGGCGAGATGCAGGTTTACGGCCTGTCCGACCAGGCCTACACCGTGGTCGAGATGATTGCGATGCTGGCCCAGGCAGGCTTCGGGAACGTTAGCGTCCACCCGGCGTGGGATCACCTGGCGTTGAAGGATGCGACGGAGTGGGTGGTGTATGTGGCGGAAGCATTGTAGGCCAATCAAGTAACAGATCTGCCCACACCAAGCCGCGCGTCTCCTCATCAGGAAAGCGTAAGTGCACAGCCGCAACGATGGGTTTCGGCGGCCGCTTACCTTCTTTGGCGGGCGGGGTGTGACGGTAATCGAACCGTAGAGCTGGACCAGTCTGCGAGCCGAAGGTCAGGTGGCCGGGGACGATAGTAAGGATGTCCTCGGGGCGGACGAAGATATACCACATACCGATCTGATCGTCTGGCAGGTGGCCTAGCAACAAGAAACGCGACCATTGAACGACGGCCATCACCGCGTGCTCGCGGCTGCCAAAGGTGCGCCAGTAGGCGAGCAAGTCAGCAAATGGCCGGGCTTTACCGTTCACTTCAAACCGGCCGGTGGCGTGCAGTTGAACCTTGTCCTCGGGCGCCAGTGATCTGCCGCGGGCGCCGCTAGGCCAAGCTCAGGCCAGAAGATCACATATCCGCGCCGCGCGGCCCATGCCCCGAACGCTGGCAGCCCAACCCCAACCGCCAGCAGCAAACCCAAAACCAGCCAGTACCAAGCAGGCAGCCGAGACTGTCCGCGCAGCAGCCACTGCACCAGAATGGTCGCCGATACGCCCAGGGTGACTGTCGCGGCCCAACGCATCAGCGTCCACGCGCCGAACCGGTGCGCTCGCAGCCGATATACCAGCAAAAACAGAGAAGCCATGCCGTCCCCTCATCGGGCGCGCCCGCGGCGAGTGACCACCAGCCCGGCCAACACGATGGCCGCGCCCAACAGTTGCAGCGGCATCAGCGCATCGCCCAGAACCAACCAGGCAAAAACGATGGCAGCCACCGGCGTAAGATTGGAATAAACCGCCGTGCGCGCGTTGCCCACCCGCTGCACACTGGTGTACCAGATCAGGTAGCCGATGACGACGGCGAAAAGCGCGGAAAAGGCCAGTGCACCCCAGGCCCCCAACGAAAGCTGACTCCAATCCTCGCGCGCCACAGCCGGTATGCTCAGGAGCACCAGCGGGATCGTGCCCGCAACCATGGACCACGCCGTCAGCCGCAGCGGCGAGTAACGGCCCAGTAGCGGCTTGCTGGCAGTGGTGTAAGCTGCCCATAAGATGGCGCAGCCCAACAACAGTAGGTCGCCCATCAGCGTCGCACCGCCCAGGCTGACCGCGTTGCCGCTGAGGATCAGTAGCGCGATGCCGGAAAACGACATTAAAATGCCCGCCCACATGACCCGGTTGATCCGCTCAATGCCCAATACGAGGCCAATGATCGCAACCCAGATGGGCGCCGTTGCCATCAACAGCGATGAGTTGGCCGGTGTGGTGAGGGCGAGACCGTTGATGAAAAGCACCTGGTACAACGTGTGGCCGCACAACCCCAACAGCACGATAAGGACCCAATCACGCCGAGGAGCAAGCGCCAGGTTGCGTTCGCCTGGTGCCCTGCCGCGCCGCCATAAGATGCCCAGCATCACCACGGTTGCCAGGCCAAAACGTAAGGCGTTGAAGACCAAGGGGTTGAACTCTCGCAGGGCCAGCTTGACGATGGTAAAGTTGACGCCCCAGATCGCTATGGCGCCCAACATCAGGAGATCGGTGCTGCTCCAGGCGCGCGGTCGAGTTTGCAACAGGGTCTGTTTCAAGCCAGATCACCACCTTTTGAGGCCATAGCAAGGACGCGGACGATGCGAACACCACAGACCGAGCGGACATTTCAGAGTCTATCCGCGCAATCAGCCTTGTCCGCGTCCGGTTTCTGCAGCAGACTGTAGGCGAAGCGCCAGGCAGCGGACAGCTTCGGGGTTTCTGCTCACGCCGCCGCCGGTATCTCCGCAAACATGGCCTGAAACTCGCTCGCCTCGATGGTCTCGCTGTGGATCAATCGCTGTGCGATCTCATCCAACTTCTGGCGGTAGGTGCTGATGATGTGGCGAGCGCGGCCATAGGCTTCATCCACCAGATGACGTACTTCGCCGTCAATGGCCTCGGCCACCTCTTCGCTGTAGTTGCGCTGCTCGCCGATCTCCCGGCCCAGGAACACCAACTCTTCCTTCTCGCCGAAGGTCTGCGGTCCCAGCACCTCGCTCATGCCGTACTGAGTGACCATGCGGCGGGCCAGCGATGTGACGCGCTCCAGGTCGTTGCTGGCCCCAGTGGTGATGTCACCGAACACCTCTTCCTCTGCCACGCGGCCGCCGAGCAGCCCAGCCAGCTCATCCCGAAACTTGTCACGGCCATAGAGCAGGTGATCTTCATCGGGCAAGGGCATGGTGTAGCCCAGTGCCATGCCCCGGCTGACGATGCTGATCTTGTGCACCGGTTCGGCGTGGGGCAGCATCTGCATCACCAGGGCGTGCCCGGCCTCGTGATAGGCTACGATCTGCTTTTCATCGTCAGTGATGATGCGAGAGCGCCGCTCGGGCCCGGCAATCACCTTCTCTACGGCATCTTGGAACTCCCGCGTGCTGATGGCGCGCTTGTTGCGCCGCGCGGCCAGGATGGCCGCCTCGTTCACCAGGTTC
>CAZKEF010000017.1:0-120344 GCA_964551735.1 uncultured Anaerolineales bacterium | reverse complement strand
CCTGGAACGTCACCGTCGGCTTATCGCCGGTGAACACCCGCGCTTTGCTCTTGCCGAACGACATGGCCTGGTTGTTGGAGCCTTGCGCCTGGCGCAGGATCATCACAAAGAGGCCACCGATCAACAGCAGCGGCAGCAGGGTGCCCAGAATGGTCATCCAGCCAGCCATGTCGCTGGGCGGCGCGATCTTGACTTCCACCGCAGCAAGTTGCTCGCTCGTCACGCCCATCTTGACCAAGGAGGTCGTCAAGTTGACGTTCTCTTCCTTTTGCGAGCGGAAGATCTCCCGGTCCGTGGTTTGTACCTGCAACTCATCGCCCGAGACAACGATCCGGCTCACCTTGCCAGCCTGGATCAGGGCAGCAACCTCAGTCAGGCCTTTTTCTACCGGCCGCTCGCTGGATTGAGAAGCGCTATAAAACAGGACTGCCACCGCTACAATAATGAGCAGGTAGACGAATCCGTTCTTTCGCCAATTGGCACTCACGATATCTGCCTCCGTTCTAAGTATGAGGTATTATAACAGATGAATCGCAATTCGGCTAGACGTCTCGCTTACAGTGGTAGACGAAGTTGTGGTTTTGTGGGAGATATATGACACAAGTCATTTGACATCCCTTGGGGCATGTGTTACCCTAATCGGTGTTGAAAAACAAATAACTCGGTGGGAACCAAGGGGAAAGCCGGTGCAAAGCCGGTGCTGTCCCGCAACTGTAACCTGACCATCCAGCAAGGCTTTAGAAACCTACTGATCGGCGCCAGGAAGCCAGAAAACCCGCTCCCACCTTGTTCTCTACGACCTTCGAGGTAAAGGGAGTGGGAACTGCGCCGCTGAAACGACGCCGCCTGCCGCTCCCCTTGCCCTTATTTGGCAAGGGCTTTTTTATTGCAAACGCCCCTGCCTGGGGTGTTTTTTGTTGGAGCGAACAGACCGATGCATGCGCGCCGGGCGATACATGTCTTGGTAGCAATCTGGTTGCTGGTTGCTGGCGTCTCGCCGGCCGCAGCCGACTCATACGCGCCGACGAAAGCTGCCTGTCGGGCGCTGACGTGGCTGGCCACACAACAAGGTCCCGACGGCAGCTTCGGATTCTATCTGGCAAACGGCACATACCAGGCCAGCGCCAGTGTGATGGCAGATGCAGTGTACGCGCTGGCGCTGCTGGGCGAAAACCCTGATGGGGCCCGATGGACGCGTGGAGGCCAAAGCGCACTGGATGCGCTGGCAGCCCTGGCGCCAGGCTACGTAGGCGCGGACGCCGGACAGGCAGGCAAGGTGGCACGCGCCGTCGCCCTGGCCGGCGCAGATCCCCGGGCTTTTGGCAACTTGGACCTTGTGGCCATTATCCAGGCGGCCCACGATCCAGCTACGGGCCGTTATCATCCGGCGCTGCTCTTCCGGCATACCCTGGCCGTGGAAGGGTTGCTGCGTTCAGGTGTGAAGGTGCCCCAAGCGGCGCTGGACACACTCATCAGCGCACAGCTGGCTGATGGAGGCTGGTTCTGGAGCTTTGATGGAACCCAGAGTGATGTAGATACCACCGGCCGGGTCCTGCAACTCCTGGCTGGTCAGGCGCGTGTCCCAGCATCTCAGGCGTATGCCCGAGCGGCCGCGTTCCTGGCCGAATCACAAGCCGCGGCAGGTGGCTGGGGCGCCGATGCTGCAAATCCGCCGAACAGCAACTCATCAGCCTTGGCACTGCACGGGTTGGTGTCCGCCGGCGTGGATCCGCAGGCAGCTCGATTTCTGAAGCAAAGTCGCAGCGCCCTGGATTCGCTGCTCTCCTTCCAAGAGACAAGCGGCGCCTTTGCTTACATTCGCCAGCCAGGCAAGGAAGAAGTGCGCCTGATGGCGACCCTGGATGCGCTGATCGCGTTGGCGCCCTTATTGTCCGATGGGCTGGTGTGCGGTGAGAAGCTGCCTGAACGAGAGGTTGGTCTGGAAAGGCGCGTCGATGCGGGCTGGCGCACGCCTTTGGCAACGGGCATCTATCTGCCCCTGATCCTGACGCTTTAGGAGATCACAGGAGCCGATTATGTTTAGGCAGAGATTAAGCACCCTGGTCCTGCTGTTGGCGATTCTGGTTATCGCCTCAGTGATGATGGGACATGGGATCTACTTCTCGCGAAAACCCCTTGTGGCTGCCGCTGCACCAGCTCAGCAAGGGCTCAATCGCGCGGCGGTTGTGGTGCGCTTCAGCGATGCTGATGTTCGCACACGTTGCGTTTCCTTTAGTGAGCCGGTGATCTCTGGCGAAGACCTGTTGCTGCGCTCAGGCTTCAGTGTTGAGATAGACCGCGAAGGCAACGTCTGCCGCATAGAGACTGTGGGCTGTCCAGCGAGCAACTGCTACTGCCAATGCCCCACACCTGAGTGCCTGTTCTGGGGTTATTTTCATTTGAGGGACAGCGGATGGGTTTTCTCGTTCAGCGTCCCTCTTTGGTATGACGTGTATAACGGGTCAGTAGAGGGCTGGTCATGGGGGGCAGAAAACTTCAGCACGGGGGTCCCGCCCCCGTTGATCCGCTTTGACGAAGTGTGTCCGCCGTTATCGGTCGAACCTACGTCAACCGCTACGTCAGCGCCAGCTACCGCCGCACCAACGGCTATCGTACCCACAGCCACACCACCGACAGCCGCTGAACCGACGGTGGCTGCGCCGACGGCGGCTGCGCCGACAACAACGGCACCAACAACTGCGCCCTCCGCAACGACGCTGTTAACAGCAACACCGACGCAACCGGTTGCGCCAACGGTGCAAGGCATGCCGACGTCAACTGTTGCCACCGCGACCACCGCGGTGCAACCCGCAACAAGTGTGCCACCGGCGCCTACCGATCCATCCACGGACCCGATCAGTACGGCCACGCCCACCCCCGAGCTCAGAGCATTGGTACTCGGCGCGCCGACCACTGCCACGCCAACACTTAAGGCGTTGCCCGCTGGCCCGACAGCAACCGCGTTGCTGCGCCCCGGGGCGGCGCCCACCCCCACGCCGGTAGCCAAGCCATCAGAAGAAGCGTCTCCGCAGCGGTTCCTGGTGCTGGCTGTAGGGTTGTTACTAGGGGCAGGGGTTTTGTTTGCGATCGTGTTTTGGGTTTTGCGCCACAGCGCGCGCCCTTGAACGATAATCTGATTTGCACAGGAGGAGTTATGAAACAACGTATCGTCTTCGTAGTTTTGATTGCCTTAGCCTTGACAGTGGCGCTATCAGGGATCGCGTTTGCAGCCCAAGATGACACCAAACAGGTCGGGCTTGTGATCGCATTTCCTGATGCGACCGAATATGCCGCCATCGTTACCGTGCCGATGACCGCCACAACCTTCGATGTGCTTCAAGTAGCCAATGTGACGCTGGTCAGTCAGAGCACGTCGTTCGGCCCAGCGGTATGCAGCATCAAAGGGGTAGGCTGCCCGGCCGATAACTGCTTTTGTGATGCGAAACGGTTTTGGGCCTACTATCACCTGACTGATGGCGAGTGGGTCTCAGCAAACGAAGGGGTAGGCGCTTTTATCCCGGCTGACGGCGCAGTCGAGGGCTTTGCGTGGAGTGAATTCGACGCCAGCTTCAACCCTACGGTGAAGCCGACCGTGCTGACTTTCGCGCAGATCGCGGCCGCGCCACAACCGGTCAGCCTGCCGCAAACGGGTGGCACGGCGTTGCCGGGTGTTATCACCGCCGGCAGCATGCTGCTGGCTGGTGCGCTGCTGGTTGCATCCCGGCGTATGCGCCGGTAAACCGAAACCATACCGGGGCTGCGCTGGCGTAAAACGTTCGTTGCGCAGCGCAGCCTCTAATCTCAGCTACGGCTGCTTGTCACTGAGTGTATCTCCTATGCATCGTATCTCTCGTTCTCTGGCAGTCCTGGGGCTGCTGCTGGTTAGCCTGGCCATAGCGCTACCGGCGCGCGTGTCCGGCATGCCCACGGCGGAGCAGCAAGGGCCGCAGCGTGCTGCGCTAGTGGTGCAGTTCGCCGACAAAACTGTGGCAACGCGTTGTGTTACGTTCAGCGAACCGGCCATCACAGGCGCCGACCTGCTGTCTCGGTCCGGGCTGCCGGCGGTGATGGATTACAACGCCGGTCTGGGCGGCGCGGTGTGCAGCATCAGCAACCAGGGGTGCGCATTCCCTGCCGAGAGCTGCTTCTGCCGCTGCCAGGGCGCGTCATGCGAATACTGGGCCTATTACTATTGGGAGGATGACGCCTGGCGCTACTCCGCAGTGGGCGCCAGCGGCCGCCAGGTGACCGAGGGCGCGGTGGAAGCCTGGTCATGGGGGCCGGGCAATTGGACATCGGGCACCGAGCCACCGGGTGTGACCTTTGCCGAGGTCTGCGGGCCGACTGCGCCAGCGCAGCCATCGGCTATCAGTGGTGTGTCGGGCATCGCCGTGGCATCCGAGCGGGCGTTCGCGCAGGAGCTTGTGCCGGGCTACATCGCTTACCTCCTGACCGCGGCCGCGCTCGTCTTTGCCGGCGCCGTAATCTTGCGGCGTAAAGGTCGGGCGCTTGTTCCCGAAGAAACGCTTTATCGCCATGAGTCGCGTTGAAACCGGCAAACGAATCGGGTAGGAAGCAACACGCAATACGCAGTATGCAGTACACAACACGTCCTTGACCTCATCCCATACCTATCACCCCATCGCCTGGCTGGCCTGGCTGGCTGCGGCTGCGCTGCCAGCGCTCTCCACGCGCAACCCGCTCTACCTCAGCCTGACGCTGCTGGCCGTCGCGATCACCTATGCGGCAGTGGGCCGGCGCAGCGAGCTGGCGCGTCATTGGGGCGCGTTCGTGCGCTTCGGCGCTTGGCTGTGGCTGTTCACCATCCCGTTCACCATGCTGACCTCCCACCACGGCGCCATCGTGCTGTTTCGGCTGCCGGAGACGTGGCCCGTGATCGGCGGGCCGATCACGGCGGAAGCATTCCTCTATGGACTGACCGGCGGTCTGGCGTTGATCACCCTGCTGCTGGCCTTTGCCACCTTCAACGTGGCAGTGGATCAGGCCCGGCTGCTGCGCATGACCCCCGGCTTCGTCTATCAGGCAGGGGTAGTGGCAGGGATCGCAGTCGCTTTTGTGCCGCAGATGGTGGCAAGCTGGCAGGCGATCCGCGAGGCGCAGCAGGTACGCGGGCACAGGGTGCGCGGGGTGCGTGACCTGCTGCCGCTGCTGCTGCCCTTATTGGTGACGGCCCTGGAGCGGGCGATGCAGTTGGCCGAGTCCATGGAAGCGCGCGGCTTCGGTGGCCAGGCCGTTGTCGCCACCCGCAGCCAGCGCCTGCTGAACCAGCTTGCCATCCTGGCGGGCCTGGGGCTGCTAGGCGGCGGCATGACAGCGGTCGGATTCATGGTCGCTGACCGCTGGCGCGGGGGCCTGCTGTTGGCCAGCGGACTGGCGCTGCTCTTGTGGGCCTTTTGGGATCAGGGCCGGCGCATCCGCCGCAGCCGCTATCAGCGCTGGACCTGGCGGCGCGTGGATCGCCTGGTGCTGGCTGTGGCGCTGAGCGGCCTGATCGGTTGGGCCGCTGTCTTGTTGCTGTATGGGGAGTGGTTGTTCTACTACCCCTACCCACCCTATTCCCCCTGGCCCACGTTCAATCCGGTGTTGGGGCTGTTGATCGCACTGCTGGTCGCGCCGGGGGTGTTGATGCGAGAAGCGTGAGGAATACTGCATACTGCGCACTGCGTCCCACAGGGAGGTTGAGCGTTGGTACGTGGTGCGTCCCAAAGGGATGCTTCGCAATGATGGCTGGTGTGCATTTCATACTTCGTCATTCGTCGTTCGCTGATTCGCCATGTGCAAGGTTCGCTGCTCGATGATTGAACTCTCTCACATCACCTACACCTATCCCGACCAGGCCGCGCCTGCGCTGGCCGACTTCTCGGTCGCGTTGCGCCAGGGTGAGTTCGTGTTGGTGGTCGGGCCATCGGGCGCGGGGAAATCCACCTTTCTGCGCTGCCTCAACGGCCTGGTGCCGCATTTCTACGGCGGCCGTTGGGTGGGTCAGGCCAGGATCCTGGGCCGTGACCCGGTGGCGTTGGCCCCGCGCGGCATGGCCGACCTGGTCGGGTTCGTGTTCCAAGACCCGGAGGCACAGTTTGTGGTGGATACGGTGGAGGATGAGCTGGCGTTCGCGATGGAGAACTTCGCGCTGCCACCGGCCACCATGCGCAAGCGCGTCGAGGAAGTGCTGGACCAGATGGGCATTGCGCACCTGCGGGCCCGGCGCATCAGCACCCTTTCCGGCGGCGAGAAGCAGCGCGTGGCGATCGCCGCCGTGCTGGCGCTGCAACCGGAGATCCTGGTGCTGGACGAACCCACATCGCAGCTTGATCCCCAGGCAGCCGAGGAGGTGCTGGTGGCGCTGCGGCACCTCAACGAGGACCTGGGCCTGACCGTGATCCTCAGCGAGCACCGGTTGGAACGGGTGGCGCAGTACGCCGACCGGATCCTCTATCTGCCCGACCCCGGCGCCGCGCCCGTGCTGGATACGCCGCGGGCCGTGCTGGCGCAGCTCCCGGCCACCAGCGTCCCCCCGCTGATCGAGATCGGTCGCGCGCTGAACTGGCAGCCGCTGCCGTTGACGATCAAGGAGGGGCGCGTCTTCGCGCGACGGTTGGCTGAGCGATGGGAGACGCGGGGACGCGGGGACACGGAGACACGGAGATGGGGGGATAGGGAGACGCGGGAGTGCGACATCACGGACGCGCTTACGCACCACGCACCACGCACTACGCATCACGGCATTTCTATCTCCAACCTTCACTACAGCTACGACAACCGCGCCGCGCTGCGCGGGATTGACCTGACCGTGCAACCCGGCGAGTTCATCGCCCTGATGGGCCGCAACGGTTCGGGTAAGAGCACGCTGCTGAAGCACCTGGTGGGCCTGCTGAAGCCGGGCGAGGGCCGCGTGACCGTGGCGGGCCTCGACACCCGCAAGGCCGACACCGACGCCATCATTCAGCACGTCGGTTATGTACCGCAGCACCCCGGTGCGCTGCTCTTCGGCGAGACGCTGGCCGCGGAGCTGGCGTTCACCCGCAAAAGCCACGGCCTGTCCCCCGATCCCGCAGCCGACCGCGATCTGCTGGCGCGGCTGGGCCTGGCCCCGCTGGCCGATCGCGACCCGCGCGACCTCAGCGGCGGCGAGCAGCAGCGCGCAGCCCTGGCCGCCATCCTGGTGGCCGCCCCGCGCATCATTCTGCTGGACGAACCTACGCGCGGCCTGGATTATGCGCAGAAGCGCAACCTGGCGGCCCTGTTGCAAGGGTTGCAGCGGGAGGGAACGACGATCATCATGGCAACCCATGATGTCGAGCTGGCCGCGGCTTGCGCCGACCGTGTCGTACTGCTGGCCGAAGGCCAGGTGGTGGTGGATGGCCCGGCGCGGCAGGTGATGAGCGACTCGCAGGTCTTCGCGTCGCAGATCAACAAGCTGTTCCGCGACCCGCGGTTTCTGGTGGTGGCGGATGTGGTGGGGATGATGACGAATGACGGACGACGGATGACGGACGATAAGCAGCGATGAATGAACGAAACACAGAATGAACGAATGAAGGTATTACGCAACACGCAACACGCAACACGCAACACGCAGCACGCAGTACGCAGTATGCAGTTCACCTCCGCCGCCATCCTGGTCATCGCCAGCGTGATCGGTTTGGGCGCGTTCCTGTATCCCTTCTTCATGACTGCGGCGCCGGCGACCGGCATGATGGCCCATGCCAACGATGCGCCGTTGCTCACGGTGCTGCTGTTGGGGCTGTGCCTGGCGGCCGTGTTCGCCAGCCTCACCGGCGCACAGATGACCAGCAAGCTGGTGGCGGTGTTGGGTGTGTTGACCGCGCTGAACGCTGTGCTGCGGGTGGTGCCGGGGCCGGCCGGGTTCAATGCCATCTTCGTGTTGCCCATCTTGACCGGCTACGCTTACGGGCCAACCTTTGGTTTTCTGCTGGGTTCTTTGTCGCTGCTGGTGTCCGCGTTGATCGGCGCGGGCGTGGGGCCGTGGCTGCCCTATCAGATGTTTGCCACCGGGTGGATGGGGCTGCTTTCCGGGCTGCTGCCCCGGCTGCCAGCCCAGCGGCGGTGGGAGCCGGGGCTGCTGGCCGCGTGGGGCGCGGTGCTGGGCCTGATCTTCGGCGCGATCATGAACATCTGGTTCTGGCCGTTCCTGGCGGGCGGCGCGGCCGGGCCAGCCCTGTCGGATGCCGCCAGCGCCATCTGGCAGCCCGGCATGGCGGTCGCCCCGACGTTGCGCGCGTACGCGGTCTTCTATGTGACGACGTCGCTGTGGTGGGACATCGCCCGCGCCGGCGGCAACGCGCTCCTCATCCTGCTCTTCGGCGGCCCGATCCTGCGCGTGTTGCGGCGGTTTCAGAAGCGGTTCAGGTTTGAGGTGGGAATGGCGTAGACCTACATGATCGCGACCCCTTCTCCTGTGCTGACATTTCCAATCACCCAGGCCGTTTCGTTCCGTTCGCGCCAGAAGCGTTGGAAAGTATCTAGCTGGCCTTGAGGCACCGCCACCAACAGCCCGCCGGAGGTCTGCGGGTCGTGCAATAGCGTCTCCTGCCAGTCGGCGACGGGGCGCGTGTAGGTCACGCGGGGATTGTAGAACGCGTGGTTGTTGTGCGCGCCGCCCGCGAACACCCACTTTTCGGCATAGTCTAGCGCGCCGGGCAGCCACGGCAGGGCGTCGAACCGGATGCGGAAGCAGGCGCGGCTGGCCTCGGCCATTTCCAGCGCATGGCCGATGAGACCGAAGCCGGTGATGTCGGTGGCCGCGCGCGCGCCGGCCGCCTGGGCCGCCTGTGACGCCGTCCGGTTAAGCCGGGTCATGCTGGCGATGGCCGCGGCCAGGTGCGCCGGGTCGGCCTGGCCGCGTTTCAGCGCCGTGGTGATCGTGCCGGTCCCCAGCGGCTTGGTCAGCACCAGGGCATCGCCGGGCCGTGCGCCGCCCTTGGTCAGGATGCGGTCGGGATGCACGACGCCGGTGACGGCCAGCCCGTACTTCGGCTCCTTGTCCTGGATCGTGTGCCCGCCGGCGATGGCTGCGCCGGCTGAGCGCAGTACCTCAGCGCCGCCGCGCAAGATTTCGGCCAGCAGGGTGGCAGGCAGATCAGGCGGGAACGCGGCGATGTTGAGTGCGAACAGCACCTCACCGCCCATGGCATAGACGTCACTCATGGCGTTGGCCGCAGCGATGGCGCCGTACTCATAGGGCGTATCCACGATGGGCGTGAAGAAGTCCACCGTCTGGATCAGCGCCAACTCGTCGCTCAACTTGTAGACCGCCGCGTCATCCGGCGCGCCGAGGCCTACCAGCAAGTTAGGGTGCTGATCCACGGGAAAGAGATTATCTAACGAGCGCAGAACCTGCGCCAGCTGCTCAGCCGGCAGCTTGGACGCTCAGCCCGCGCACGAGCTGAGGCTGGTAAGCTTGATGACGTCTTCGTGGGTCAAATCTGTGTGCTCCCAGTTGGGGTTGCCCCCTGAGTTTCTGCTCGGTGACTGGTGGTTTCATGAACAGTTCACCCCGTGAACAAGCAATAGCTGGCGACAAACGCAGCAGATCTTATCGTGTCTTCGAATCGAAGTATACCGCATTTTTGAGTTTTCAGCCACATGTTCAGAATTCTTGCTTGCCCCTGGCTGCTGTCCGATAGCGTTGCCAGCGCTGAAACCGCCGTTGCTCGATCCATTGCTCGATACGCCGGACAAATGGCAGGAAGCGGTCGGCGAGGAGGACGAGCTGAAATAACCAAGATGGGTGCACCGCCTGGCGATCCCGCTCGATGCCGCGCACGATGGCGCGGGCCACGTGGTCGGCCGGCTGGGTGGGCCAGGGCTGCGGCGCGGCCGAGGGCGCGGCGGCCGAAAAGAAGCCGGTGCGCGTGCCGATGGGGTAGACCAGCATCAGCCGGGATGGGTCATCCAGCTCCAGCCGATAGCCTTCGGCGAACCGATCCAGCGCGGCTTTGGTCGCGCCGTAGACCGCGTAGCCAGGGATGGCCAGCAGCCCCATCGCGGAGGCCGTGATCACGGTTTTGTACGGACGGTCGCCATTTAACTCGTGCATCTTGGCGGCGGCGTAGATGGGCGCGAAGACGTTGACCCGGAAAATCCGCTCAAGGCGTTCCCAGTCGGCCTGGTCCAACCGCTCGTAGTACGCGAAGCCGGCGTTGGAGATGAAAAGGTCCACCCCGCCCAACGTTGCGACCGCATGATCAAACAAGCCATCTATGCACGCCTGGTTCGCCAGGTCGCAGGCGAGGGGGGTGATCTGCGCGGGGGCGCCGGCAAGATCGTGCAGTACCTGCGTCAGACGGTTGGCATCCACATCAACGGCCAGGATGCGGGCCGGACACCGGGCCAGCAGGGCCAATGTCGCGCGACCAATCCCAGAGGCCGCGCCGGTGATCACGATGCGTTGGCCGGCAATGCGCACCGGTTACCCCTTTCGCCCGCCGGTGACGCGCCGGTTCGCCCGCCAGGCGCGCACCGCCAACAGCGCCAACGTGACGGCCGTCAGCGGCGCCACAAACTCGACCATCACGATGCTGTAGGCGGGCAATGCGTCGTGTCCCGTGGCGTCGAGGATCAGGTAAAGCGTATAGGCGATGTAGTACCCCAGGAAGAGCGCGCCTTCCCACCGCGCAATCCGGTAGCCGGTGAAAAAGATGGGCAAGCACGCCACAGCAACCGCGATCATGAAGGGCAAATCGAAGCGTAACGCCGCGGCCGGAACGCCCACGCCGCCCGGCGTGACCGCGGCGGTGAGGCCCAACACCGACAGGATGTTGAAGATGTTGCTCCCGATCACGTTGCCCACCGCGATGTCCCGCTCCCCGCGGATGCTGGCGATGACAGAGGTGGCGACTTCGGGCAGCGAGGTGCCGACGGCAACGACGGTCAGGCCGATGATCAGCTCGCTCAACCCCAGCAGCCGCGCGATGCTGACCGCACCGTTCACCAGCCAGCGCGCGCCCAACAGCAGCAACGCCAGCCCAACGAACAGGAAGATGACGCTTAGCACCGGATTTTGACCGGGCACGCGATCGGCCTGGCCGAACTCGGCGGCGTATTCGGCCTGGATGGCCGCAGTTTCCGCGTGGCTTTGGCGGACGGCGAAAACGGTATATGCCACAACGCCGGCAAAAAACACCAGGCCTTCCAGCCGGCCGATCCGGCCATCCAACCCCAACAGCAACAGCAGCAGCGAGACGCCAATCATCAACGGGACGTCCTGGCGCACCAATTTCTGGGTCACGACCAGCGGCGTGATGACGGCCGAGATGCCCAGGATCAGCAGCACGTTGGCGATGTTGCTGCCCACCACGTTGCCCAGCGCGATATCAGCCTTGCCGGTGAGCGCCGAGCCGATGCTCACCGCCAACTCCGGCGCGCTGGTGCCGAATGCGACGACGGTCAGCCCGACAACCAGCGGCGAGATACCGAAGCCGATTGCCAGCCGCGAGGCCCCGCGCACCAGCAGCTCAGCGCCGATGATCAGGATGCCCAGGCCGACGATGAACAGGATCAGGGTCAGTAAGTCCATGAAAACGCTCCTGCATAGGGTAGCGGCGGGCTTCCTGTGCGCCGTCGTCCGCTTGTGTGCAACCAATCAGGTCCCGGCATCATGCGGTCAACCTCGCCCCTACGGAGGTTAACGAAACACCGCGCCGACCTGGTCCAGCTTCTCCGGTAAGCCCATGATGATTAACTCATCGTCCGGGCAGAGATGCTCATCCCCGTCAGGGTTTGAGATCACTCCTGTGCCGCGGCGGATCGCCAATACCGTTACGTCGTAACGCTGACGGAGATTTGCTTGCGCCAACGTTTGTCCGGCTGCCCATGACGTTGCGGGCAGCATGAATCTTCTCATCTCGACATCGGGCAGGTGCTGCTCCAGATCGGGGAAGTCAATGGATTCCAGTTGGTGTGTCTTGACGTCGTAGTGGCCGCGCAATTGATCGGTAACCGTGCCCTCCCATAGCGGCACCTTGCTGAAGTAGGCGGCGCGGCCGATGATGTGGGCCGCCACCGGTGCGCTGAGAAAGACGAAAAGGATGGTTGCTACCGCGTGAGAGGTTGCGACCAGGTCGTCGAAGTAGATGACGACCGCCAGCATCACGGCACCCAGCCCCAGGGTCGCAACTTTGGTGGTGGCCGACATGCGCAGGAATAGATCGGGCATACGGGTGACACCCAGGCCCGCCAGGAACATCAGGATCGCGCCCACCAGGATCAGGATGCCCGTAACGACCTCTCGCATGGTCAAACCCTCCTTTCGATGTAGTGCGCGAAGGCTACCGTGCCCAGGAACGAGATCAATGCCAGCACGATCGCCAGGTCGAGCAGCACCGGCTCATCGGTCGCGATGGCGTAGACTGCAATGATGCCGATCATCAGCGTGGCGATCAGATCCAGCGCCACGACGCGGTCGGGCAGCGTCGGCCCGCGCACCAGGCGCACAAAGGCCAGGATCACCGCGATGGTCAGCAGCGGGAAGGCTACGAACACCACCAGCCCTTGCACCAGCGTCATCGCAGCACCTCCAACACGCGGCGCTCGAAGCCATCCTTGATTTGGCGCCGGAACTTGTCGGTCTCATCCCCCAGCGTCATGGAATGGATGTACATCACGCGGCGATCGGCCGACACGTCGAGGCTGAGGGTGCCGGGCGTCAGCGTGATCAGGTTCGCCAGCAGGGTGATCTCCATGTCGGTGCGCGCGTCCAACGGCACTGCGATCACGCCCGGCCGCATCTTGCGATGCGGGGCCAGGATGTAGTAGGTGACCTGCAGGTTGGCCACGACCATCTCCCAGAGGAAGAAGGCAGCAAAGCTCACCACCTGCCACACTTTGCCGAAGTAACCCTGGCGTTTCCCCGCGCGCTGCGCCACCCAGAGCATCACGTAGCCGAGCGCAAAACCGAGGGCCAGGTTGGCCGGCGTGAACTGCCCGGTCAACGCGACCCAGGCCAGCGCCAGCAGGACGTTCAGCAGCAACATGCTACGCTCCTCCCAATACGGCCCGGATGTACGTGGCCGGATCGAGCAACTGCTCGGCCGCCGCGGTTGCCAGCGTAAAGAACGGGCCGACCGTCAGCCCGATCAGCACTGTCAGCAGCGCCAGCACGACGATGGGCCCGATGACCAGGCCAGGTCTCTCCGAGAATCCTGGTTGGGCCACCGGCGCGGGCTTCCAGAAGACCTCATTCCAGATTTTGGTCATGGAAAAGAGGGTGAGCAGGCTGACCCCCAGCGCGACCGCCACGATAGCGTACTGCTGGTCGCGCAGCCCGGCCATGATCAACGCCAGCTTGGCCCAGAATCCGGAGAGGGGCGGGATGCCGGCCAGCGAGAGGGCCGGGATCAGGAACAGCACCGCCAGGCCGGGATAGGCCGCGTAGACCCCACCCAGCTTCTTTAAGTAGTCGCTGCCGCCCAGACGGCTCGTCACGCCGCTGATCAGGAACAGGTTGGTTTTGACGATGATGTGGTGCATGATGTAGAAGATGGAGCCGGCCAGCGCCAGCGGCGTGAACAGCCCCAGCCCCATGATCATGTAGCCGATCTGGCTGACGATGTGGAACGACAGGATGCGCCGGAAGCTGTTCTGCGCCACCGCCCCCAGCACCCCGGTGACCATGGTCAGTCCGGCGACGGTCAGGATCACCGTGTGGGTGAAGCCGACATCCTGGACGAAGATCAGGGTGAAGACACGGATCAGCGCGTAGACCCCCACCTTGGTCAGCAGCCCGGCGAAGATGGCCGACACGGCCACCGGCGGCGTATGATAGGACGCCGGGAGCCAGAAGAAGAGTGGGAAGATGGCCGCTTTGATGCCGAAGGCGACCAGGAACAACATGCTCAAGGTCGTCACCAGTCCCGGCTGCGTCACGCGCCCCACCTCCACGGCCAGGTCGGCCATGTTCAGTGTGCCGGCCACCCCGTAGAGGATGCCCACGGCCGCCAGGAAGAGCGCCGACGAGATCAGGTTGAGGGTGACGTACTTGACCGCGCCTTCGAGTTGGGCCCGTTCGCCACCCAACGCCACCAGCACAAACGAGGAAACCAGCATCACCTCGAACCATACGTACAGGTTGAAGATGTCGCCGGTGAGGAACGCACCGCACACACCCATCAACAGGATGTGCAGCAGCGGGTAGTAGCCAAAGCGTTCGCGCGCCGGATCCATGGTGGCCAGCGAGTAGATTGCCACCGCCAGCCCCATCAGCCCGGCCAGCACCAGCATGATGGCGCTGAACAGATCGGCCACCAGCGTGATGCCGTAGGGCGCGGGCCAGTTGCCGATCTGCGCCACGTGGATGCCGTCGCGCCGCACCACGGCCAGCACAGCCAGGGTCGCGCCCAAGAGCCCGGCCGCGCCCAAGACGCTCAGCCACCGCTGCGCCCGGCGCCACGGCCGCGCCAACAGCGTCAGGATCGCCGTCAACAACGGCACAATCAGGGGCAACACCAGAATCAAATTCATCGCCTCATCGTATCCTCTCCCCCAACTTACCAACCTCAGCAGATCACAGATTCAAGCTCAAAGGGGGTCTGTGACCCCCGACCGCCGGTCACAGACCGGCTTGGAGCATCAACTTACCAATCTACCAAGCCCCCTCAACCTGTATCCGTGCTTTTCATGTCGTCCAGATCATCGGTGCCAACGGTCTGATAGGCGCGTTTGATCAGCACTACGGCGAAGGCCTGGACGCCGAAGCCGATGACGATGGCGGTCAGGATCAGCGCCTGGGGCAGGGGGTCGGCAATCGGGCCATCAGGCCGCAGCTCGCCGAAGGGGATCAGCGCCGGCCGGCCGCGCGTCAGGCGGCCCAGGGTGAAGATGAGCAGATTGGCGGCCTGGCCGAGCAGCGCCAGCCCGATGATCAGCTTGACGATGCTGCGGCGCATCATCATATACAGCCCGGCCGCGTAGAGGCCGCCGATAATGAAAGCCAGGAAGGTCTCCACGTTACGCCTCCGCCAGCGCGAAGATGATGGTCAGCGTCACCCCGATCACCACCAGGTAGACCCCGATATCGAAGAACAGCGGCGTGCCCACTTTGCCCAACAGCGGCACCGTGTAGCTGCTCCACAGCCCGGTCATAAACGGCTGCCCTGCAAGCAGGCTGACCAGCCCGCTGCCCAGCGCCACCAGCAGGCCCAGGCCCACCAGGGTGCGCGGGTCAATGCCCAACGTGCGCCGCGCCGTGGCCACGTCGAACGCGATGACGTAGAGCGCGAAGGCGGCCGCGGCCACCAACCCGCCGACGAACCCGCCGCCCGGCTCATTGTGCCCGCGCAGCAGCAGGAAGACAGAGAAGAGCAGGAGCAATGGTAGGATGTAACGTGTGGCAGTGGATAGGATCAAGGATGTCATCGTTCACTCATCCAATCGTAACTTCAACAATGCGTAGACCCCGATCGCCGCGACGGCCAGCACGGTGATCTCGCCCAGCGTATCCAGCCCGCGAAAATCCACCAGGATCACGTTGTCTATGTTGCGGCCGCGCGCCAGCGGGACCGCGTTTTCCGCAAAGAAGGGGGAGAGCCGCGAGGTCAGGGGGACAGCGGTGGCCACCAGCACCAGCGCGGTCATTAGCCCGCCCGCGGTCAACGCCACCAAAGCATCACGTATGCGCGCCCGGCGGCCTGAGAAGTTGGCGAACCGCGGCAGGCGATAGAGCACCAACACGAACAGGAACACGGTCAGGGTTTCGATGGCAAACTGCGTCATCGCCAGGTCGGGCGCGCCGAACAGGGTGTAGATCAACGCCACCCCATAGCCCACCACCCCCAGCGCGGCGACTGCGGTCAGCCGGGAGGATGACCGCACAGCCAGCAGGGTCGCGGCCAGGATCAGCAGCCCCACCAGCACTTCATAGAACCGGATGTCTGATGCGTCGCTGGTAGGCCAGCCGACGCCGCCGCGCGAGAGCAGGGTGTAGCCCGCCAGCCCCACGGTGGTCAGGATGATGATGATCAGGTACGAGCGCAGGTAGCCGCTTTGCAGGGCGCGGGTCTGCGCGCCGGCGATGCTGTTCAGCGCGCGCAGCGCCAGGTCGTAGCCGCGTTGCGGCCCCCAACGGCCTGCGTGCCGTATCACGGCGATGATCCAGGGCGCGAACCGGCCGACCGCCCGGAACAGGACATCCCGTCCGAAGTAGATCGCCGCGCCCACGGCCACCGTCAGCACGCTGAGCGCGAGGACCGGGCTGATGCCGTGCCACAGCGCCAGCTCGATCTCGGTGGGCTGGGCGCGCACCGCGCTGGCCGCGGCCGACACCAGGGTGCTGGGCAGCGCCTCTGGGAACAGGCCGTTGGCCAGCCCCAACCCCGCCAGCACGGCCGGCCCCAGCCACATGGCAAGCGGGGCTTCATGTGGCTTCTTGGGCAGCGCTTCGGAAGCGCCTGGCGCGTGGCGCTTTCCCCAGAACGGCCGGAGCCCGACGAGCCCGGCCACCGCCACCAACAGCATATTGGCGGCTACCCCGGCCGCTGTGACCAGCCCGGCTGCGCGCGGGGCCTGCAGCTTGGCCTCGTAGAGCAGCTCTTTGTTGATGAAGCCGAGCATGGGTGGCAGCCCGGCCATGGAGAGCGCGGCCAGCCCGGCTGCGGCAGCCGTGATGGGCATCGCCCTCGCCAGACCGCCCAGCCGCCGGATATCGCGCGTGCCGGCCTCGTGATCCACCGCGCCTGCGACCAGGAACAGGGCGCCCTTGTACAGCGCATGCACCAGCAGGAAGAGCATGGCCGCCTTCACCGACAGGGTGGTGTCCAGCCCCAGCAACAGCACCAGCGCGCCCAGCGTGCTGACAGTCGAATAGGCCAGAATGCGCTTGAGATCAGTCTGCGCGAGGGCCAGGAGCGCGCCCAGCAACATCGTCGCCAGCCCCGCGCCGGTCACCAGGTAGTGCCAGCCCTCGGTCCCGCCCAACACCGGGCTGAGCCGCGCCAGCAGGTAGACGCCAGCCTTGACCATGGTGGCGGAGTGCAGGTACGCACTGACGGGGGTCGGGGCTTCCATGGCGTTGGGCAACCAAAAATGGAAAGGGACCTGGGCCGACTTGGTGAACGCGCCCAACAGGATCAAAAGCAGGATAGGCAGGTAGAGGGTGTGCTCCCGGATCGCGTCGCCGCTGCTGAGGAGGGTTGCCAACTCCAGGCTCCCGCCGGCCTGCCCCAACAACACCAGCCCGGCCAACAGCGCCAGCCCACCGCCGCCGGTCACGAGAAGCGCTTGCAGCGCGGCTGCGCGCGCCGTCTCCCGGTCGTGATCCAGTCCAATGAGCAGGTAGGAGGTCAGGCTGGTCAGCTCCCAAAACACGAACAGCGTGATGACGTTGCCGGCCAGCACCACCCCCAACATCGAGGCCATGAACATCAGAACGAGCGTGTAGAAGCGGCCGAGCTGCGGCTTGCCGGCCAGGTAGCCGCCGGCGTAGACCACCACCAGCGCGCCGATGCCGCTGATGAGCAGCGCGAACAGCAGGCTCAGCCCGTCCACGTAGAACGACAGGCTGATCCCCAGCCCCGGCGCCCACGGATAAGCGATCACCCTGGCCTGGTCATGGACGACCGTGGGCAGCAAGCTGGCGAAGTAGATCGCCAGCCCGGCTGGCAGCAGCGCCAGCAGCCACCCAGTGGCGCCGCGCGCCGCGCGGTGCAGCCAGGGCGCGACGACGGCCAGCGCGAAGCCTGCTAAGACCGCTGTGGTTATATCCATCGTGCTCTCATCCGATCGTCCTGCCGCGGCCCGCGCTTCCAGGTCTGGCGGGCCGGCCGGCGCGCCAGGCGCGCACAGCCAACAGCCCCAAAGTGACCGCGGTGAGCGGGGCCGCGAACTCGAGCAACACTACGCTGTAGGCCGGCAGCGCGTCGTGCCCGGTCGCATCGAGGATCAGGTAAAGAGTATAGGCGATGTAGTAAGCCAGGAAGAGCGCCCCCTCCCAGCGCGCGATGCGGTAGCCGGTGAAGAAGGTCGGCAGGCAGGCGACCGAGACCGCGATCATGAAGGGGATGTCGAACCGCAGCGCCGGCGCTGAGACGGTGACACCATTGGGCGCCAGGGTGGCCGTCAGCCCCAACACCGCGAGGATGTTGAAGAGGTTGCTGCCCACGACATTGCCCACCGCGATGTCCCGCTCCCCGCGGATGCTGGCGATGATCGAAGTGGCGACTTCGGGCAGCGAGGTGCCGGCCGCGATGATGGTCAGGCCGATAATCAGCTCGCTGAGCCCCAACGTCCGCGCGATGCTCACCGCGCCGTTCACCAGCCAGCGCGCGCCGAGCACCAGCAGCGCCAGGCCGGCGACCACGAAGGCGATATTGAGCAGCACCTGCTGCGGCCCCATGCGCTTGCCCTGCCCGAACTCGTGGTCGTACTCGGCCTGCACCTGGCTGGACTCCTTGCGGCTCTGGCGGATGGCGAAAACGGTGTAGGCCACGATGCCGGCAAAGAGCAGCAGGCCGTCCAGCCGGCCGATACGGCCATCCAACCCTAGCAGCAGCGGGAGGAGCGAGACGCCGATCATCAGCGGTACGTCCAGCCGGATGAGCTGTTGCGCCACGACCAGCGCGCCGATCAGCGCGGAGATGCCCAGGATGAACAGCACGTTGAAGATGTTGCTGCCCACCACGTTGCCCAGGGCGATATCGGCCTGGCCGGAGAGCGCCGAGCCGACGCTGACAGCCAGCTCCGGCGAACTGGTGCCGAACGCGACCACCGTCAGCCCGACGACCAGCGGCGAGATGCCGAAACCGATCGCCAGCCGCGCGGCCCCGCGCACCAGCAGCTCAGCGCCGAGGATCAAGATAACAAGGCCGATGACGAACAAGACCAGCGTTAAAGATTCCATACGCGATTCCCTTATGATGTTTATCAGCAATACTGCAAAGTCGCTATTGTCACCCTGAGCAGGTTGGCCCCGTGAAGTTGATTACGGCGTTTCGAGAGAATAGGGGCCGACCCGCTCAGAGTGACAGCCCGCAAATAACGAGTTTTGCTGCATTGCGTTTACCCGATCAGCAGCGGTTCTTCCGGGTAAGCCACCAATGGCGGCGGGGCTTGCTGCGCCAGCGCGGCCACGATCGTCAACGCGCCCAATCGGCCCCAGAACATCACCAGCATGATCACCGCCTGGCCGAACAAGTTTAGCTGGCCGGTGAAGGCCAACGTCAGGCCGCAGGTGGCGAAGGCCGAGATCACCTCGAACAACGCACGATCCAGCATCACCGGATGGGTGATCAAGATCAGCCAGGTGGCGCCGCCGACCACCAGCAGCGACACGGTGATGATGGCGCTGGCCCGGCGCACCGTCTCGATGGCGATGGTGCGCCCCCCCACCTGGGCCGTGGGCCGGCCTTGGACATAGGCCCACAGCGACAGCAGCAGCACGGCCAGCGTACCCGTGGTGATGCCGCCGCCCATCGAGGCCGGCGCCGAGCCGATCAGCATCAGTCCCATCGTTAGCACCTGGCTGGCCGGCGCCAACTGTTCCAGGTTGGGTAGGCCGGCGAAGCCCGCGGTGCGCGCCGAGATCGCCTGAAAGGTCACCAGCGTCAACCGGCGCCCCATCGGCTGACCGGCCAACGCGCCGCCGGCTTGGGACTCTGATAGCAGCAGCGCCAGGGCGCCCAACAGGATCAGCGCGGCGTAGAGGATCAGGGTGATCCGGCTGTGCAACGAGAGCCGTCGGCGCCGCCACGGCCACATCAACAGGTCGCCCAACACCGGGATGCCCAGCCCGCCCAGGATGATCAGCCCGCTGAGGACCGCCAGCGTGGGGCCATCGGTTGGGATGCCCGTCTGCTCCGGCAGGCCGGCGAACAGGTCGAACCCGGCGTTGCAGAAAGCCGAAACGGCGTGAAATAGTCCGTAGAACGCGGCACGGCCATTGCCCAACGTTTCGCGCCAGTTAAGCCACAGCAGGAACGCGCCGGCGGCCTCGATGGCGAACGCCGTCACCACCACGCGGGCGGTAACGCGCAGGATTGCCCGCGGCTCCAGCAGCCCCAGCGAATCGCGCAGCGCCAGGCGATCCACCAGCGAGATCTTGCGGCCCAGCAGCCGCAGCACGATCACGGCCGCGGCCATGAACCCCACGCCGCCCACCTGGATCAAGATCAGCAGGATGACCTGGCCGAAGGGGGTCAGGTCGCGCGCAGGGGTGATGGTGGACAGTCCCGTCACCGCCAGCGCCGAAGTGGCCGTGAAGAGCGCCTCGCTCAGCCTCAGCGGCCGCGTGGCCACGCCCGGCAGGGAGAGCAGCAGCGTCCCGGTTGCCACCAGGGCGGCCAGGCCCGCAACTAAGCGCAGGGCAGTCTGCACCCGGCGCGAGCGAGCGCGCGGCCGGGGCAGTGGGGCAGGGCGCGCCAGGCTCATTCAGGCGATCTCGGATAACCGGGCAACTTGCTCGTTGGCGCCGACGACCACCAGCAGGTCGTCAGCGGCAAAACGGTAACCCGCCGGCGGGGAAACGAGCAGGTCTTCGGCTCGTTTGACGGCCAACAGCGTCACACCGAAGTGGCCGCGCAGGTCAACGCCCCGCAGCGTCTGGCCGACAAAACTGGGCGGCACGCGCAGCTCGGTGAGCCTGTGCTTGTTCCCCAGCGCGAACTGCTCCAGCAGCAGCGGCATCGTCAGGCTCTGCGCCAGCCGTTGGCCGGCCTCGTGCTCGGGCAGCACAACTTGATCGGCGCCCACCTTCAACAGGATGGCCTTTTGGCGCTCGGTCAGCGCCTTGCAGATCACCCGGCGCACCCCCAGACTTTTCAGCGCGACCGTCGCCATGAGGTTGCTCTCGAAATCGGCGCCGATCGCCACGACCACCGTGTCGAACGCGGTGATGTCTATCGCCCGCAGCGCATTCTCGTCGGTGGCATCCAGCGCCACGGTTTGCGTCAACTCGTCGGCCAGATTCTGGACGATGGCGCGGTCGCGGTCAATCCCCAGCACCTTGCACCCGCCGGCCGCCAGCGTGAGCGCCAGGCTGCTGCCGAAGCGGCCCAGACCGATCACCGCGACTTCGGGCTTGGCGTTATGACGCGGCATCTTCATTGCTCCTGCAAAGCGCTGTCCTTGGCTTCGGTGCCCTCCCTGGCAGCCAGGTCGTCCCGGATCGCCCGTTTCATCGGAATGCCGATACGGTGCGCTGCGGAGCCGATGGCGTGCGACGTGACCGGCCCGCCGATCACCAGCAGCACGATGAGGACGAGCCCTTTGCCGAAGTCCAGCGGCGTCAGCACCACCGTAGCGAGCAAGAGCAGCACCACGCCGAACACGCTGACTTTGCCCGTGGCGTGCAGCCGCGTGTAGACATCGGGCATGCGGATGAACCCCAGCACGCCCAATACCGAAAAAGCCGTGCCGGTGAGGACGGCGAGGATGGCGATGAGTTCGAAAAAGGGTTGCATGGTTTTGAGTTCCGTACTGCGTGTTGCGTATTGCGTGTTGCGTAAGATCGCTTGGATGCGGAGTACGGAGTACGGAACATGCAATACGCAATACTAAAACATCTGCTGATCGGCTAAGTACTTCGCCAAGGCAATCGTTCCCACAAAGCCGAGGGCGGCCAGGCCGAGCGCCACGTCAATGTAGGTCGAGTTGACCAGGATCAGGGCGATCAGTACCAGGACGGCCAACATCAATGTGCCCACCAGATCGGCGCCGATCAACCGATCGATCACGTTTTCGCCGCGCCACACCCGCCAGACGCAAACTGCGATCAGGGCGACGTGGATCGCCAGGGCAATGTTCAGGACGATGGAAAGGATTTGGCTCATGCGAATATCTTGCTCAGCAGGTCCCGGCGCATCGCCTGGGCTTCGGCGGCATACTCGGCTGAGTGCGTCGCATCCAGGCAATGCGTGTACATAACGCCATCGGCGGCGATGCCGATCACCATTTCACCCGGAGTGATGGTCAACGCATGGGCGCTGAGCGCAGTGGCGAGCTCGCTTTGGCACCCTGACTCGATGGCCACAATGCCGGGCCGGATCGGGAGCTTGGGGTCGAGTACAATACGCGCCACACCGACGCCGCTTCTGACAACGTCGGATGCCAGAATGGCGATGTATCGAATCATGGCCCAGGCCGCGACCGGCAACCGGCGCAGATCTGTGCGTCCGGGCTGCGGGCGCAGCAGCAATGTCGCCGCTCCCGCCACCAGCGCGCCGAGCACGATGTTGCTGGCTTGCAGGTTGCCGGTCAACGCCAGGTAGATGACCAGTAGGATGAGAATGGTTCGGATGATATGCATGATTACCGCCCAGAATTGGACGCGGACGACGCAGAGAGCGCAGACGACGCGGATATTTGGAAGGTTTGTCCGCGTAGTCCGCGTCGTCAGTGTAGTCCGCGTCCCCGTTTCAGTTCACCCCCCCAACACCGCCGCGATGTACAGTGCCGGATCCCCCAGCCACGCGGCCACGGCGTTCGCCAGGCGCAGCAGCGGCTCGGCCCACAACCCCAGCAGCAGGCACAGGCCGACCAGCACGATCGGGGCCAGCAGGCGGTCGCCGCCCGGCTTGGCCTTGACCCCCTCGGCCGGCGGCGTCCACCAGATGAGCTGGAATGCCCGGATCACGTAGACTACCGTGATTAGACTGGCGACACCGATCGCGGCCAGCGCGACGTATTCAGCCGCCAGCACGCCTCCGTGGAAGAGCGCCAGCTTGCCGATGAAGCCGTTGGTGGGCGGGATGCCGGCCAGCGCCAGCCCGCCCACCAGGAAGAGCGCGCCCATGCCGGGCAGCGACTTGCCCAGGCCGGTGATGTTGGCGAACGCGGCCGATTTGATCGGCGCCCGGCTGGCGACCGCGCCGGCCAGCATCAGCATCGCGGCCTTGATCAGGCTGTGGTTGACCGTCAGCACCAGCGCCGCGGCAATCGCCACGGGCGTGCCCCAGCCGATCCCCACCAGGATGTAGCCGATTTGGGCCAGGGTGGAGTAGGCCAGCATCCGCTTGGCGTTGTGCGTGCCGAGCGCGGCCAGCCCGCCGAAGATCACGCCCGCCACGCCCAGCACGACCAGCAGGCCCTTAAGCGTGGCAGCCTGCGGCACGAAGAGCAGCGTGGTCATGCGCAGGAAGCCGTACACGCCCACCTTCACCACCACCGATGACAGCATCGCGCTGATCGGCGTCGGCGCGGCCGTGTGGAAATCGGGCTGCCAGAAGTGGAACGGCGCCACCGCGCTCTTGACCATGAAGAAAACGAACATCAGCACCATCGCCATGTGATGCAGTGGCGGCATCCCGCTCGCATCCTGAGCTTGTCGCAGGATGCGCTGCCCCAGGTCGGCCATGTTCAGCGTGCCGTAGGACACATACAGCCCACCGACCGCGCTGAGCAGGAAGATGGCCGCGAACAGGCTGATGAAAAAGTACTTGTATGCCGCCTCCGCACCGTAGCGGTCGTCGGAGATCGCCGTCAGGATCGCGCCCGATGACACCAATAGCTCGGCAAACACGAACAGGTTGAACACATCACCGGTCAGGAACGTGCCCGTCAGCCCTGTCGTCAGGGTCAGGAAGAGCGGGAAGAACGCCGGGTAGGTCGCGCACTTATCGCGGCAGCCCAGCGCATAGATCATGCCGGTCACCAACACGCCTTGGGCCATGAGTACCATGGTCGCACCCAGCAGATCGCCCACAAGACTGATGCCGAACGGCGCGGCCCAGGCGCCCAACTGGAACACGACCGGGCCGTTTTGCCAAACTGTCCACAATAACACGATACTGGCTGCGAACGACGTGAGCAGCGCGCCGAACGACCACGCGCGCTGGACGCGCGGCCACCGCCAGGCCAGCAGCCCCACGGCCGCGCCGGTCAGCGGGATGATGATGGGGAGGAGGACGAGATGTGGGTTCACGGGTTCAGGGCCTTAGCGTATTGCGTGTTGCGTATTACGTGTTGCGTGATTCGCCATTCGCTGATTCGCCATCCGTCAATTCCTCAGCTCGGCAATCTCATCCGAATCCGCAGTCTGATAACGGGTCGAAAGCACATACAGCAGCGCCAGCACCAGCGAAAAGCCGGCCATGCTGATGACGATGGCGGTGAGCACCAGCGCCTGGGGCAGCGCGTCGCTGCGCTGGCCGGTCACGTTGGCATACGCGGCGACCGCGCCCTGGTACGCGCCGGTGGACAGGAGGAACAGGTTCACAGCGTTAGAGATGATGATCAGCCCGATGGTGGAGCGGATCACGTTGCGACGCAGCATTTGAAAGACGCCGATCCCGAACATCGCGCCGATGGCTAATGCTTTGAGTAAATCCATACTTCTTCCCTGTTTCCTTGTTTACTTGTTTCCCTGTCCACCCGTCTACTTCTCCACCGCCTCATCCTTCGGATGCCCCAGCGCGCCCAGCGTCATGGAGGCGCCGCCGAGCACCGTCAGGCAAATGGCGACCTCGAAGATGAACGACGTGCTGAGCGCAAAGCCCTTGGGCAGCGGCAGGCCGAGCATCTTCCCATAGTCCAGGTTGGCGAAGAAGGAGCCGGCCAGCACGGCGGCCAGGGTTGCGTCCAGAATCACCAGCAGCAGCCCGGCGCCGATCAGGCTGAAGGGCCGCAGCCACGGCAACTGGCGCCGCGTCTCCTCGTAGCCGAAGACCACGTACCAAAAGGCGATGGCCAGGCTGATGATCACGCCGGCAGTGAAGCCATCGCCGGCCTGGTCGTGGCCGTACATCATCTGCACCGCGCCGAGGATCAGCATCACCGGCAGCAGGACGCGCGCCAGCGCCCGCACGAACGACGACGGCCGCGTCCCACCGATGCCCATGATGCTCCGGTCGTGCGACTCGTCGCCCAGGCCGTATTCGTGGGGTGTGTTGCGTGTTGCGTGTTGCGTGTTGCGTGTTGTGTATTGGGTATTGTGTTTTCCCTGCTTCTCCCCGTCTCCGCTTCTCCCCGTCTCCGCTTCTCCCCGTCTCCGCGTCTCCCCCTCTCCGCGTCTCCCCCTCTCCTTGTCTCCCCCGCTTCCCTCCCCCCAATCCCCCCGCGCGGCATACCGCAGCAGCGTGTAGACCCCGATCCCGGCCAGGCCGAAGACGGCGATCTCGATCAGGGTGTCGAAGCCGCGAAAGTCAATCACGACCGCGCCGACGATGTCGGCCGCGCCGGTGAGGGGCTTGGCGTTGGCCTCGTAGAACGGGGTGACAATGCTCTCGCGCGGGCGCGAGGTCAGGCCGGCAAAGGCCAACACCGCCACAGCCAGCCCGCCGGCGGCCGCAATGAGCACGTCGCGCGCCAGCCCGCGGCGGCTCTGCTTGAAGGTCAGCTCCCAGGCACGCCGGCGTTGAGCGCGCGGCAGGCTGCTGAGCGCCAACACCAGGATCACGACGCTGAGGATGTCCACTACCACCTGTACCAGCGCGACATCGGGTGCGGGCTCCAGCACCATGATGACGGCCACACTCAGCCCCGATGCACCGAACGCCAGGATCGCGTTGAAATCTCGGCGGAGGAAGATGCTGAGGGCTGCGGCCGCGGTGGCCAGCGCGAGGGTGAAGACGCGTAGGATCGTTAATTCATCCAGGGTGAACGGCGGAAGCGTCGTCGGTAACGGCATCCGGCCGAACAGCAGCATCAGCACAACCAGGCTGACCAGCATAGTCGCCAGGTAGCGGCGGAGCTGGCCCGATTGGGTGCGGGTCGCCAGGTAGGCGCCGCCATCCAGCAGCCGCAGGGCGCCGGTGTGGAGCGCGTTGAAGCTGACGCGCTCAGACACGCGCTGTTGTAGCGCCCGCACGCGGCTGCGCAATGCCCACAGGGTCAGGCCGAGCGATACCGCCACGATGCTCAGGATCAGCGGTGGGGTGATGCCGGCCCACAGCGCCAACGACACCTTGACCTTGTCGCCGTAAGCTGCCCCGGCCGCGTTCGCCAGGAACGATGCCAGGCCCTGCGGCTCGGGCAGCAAACCCAATGCCAACGAGAGCAGCGCCGGGATCGCCGGCATGGCGATCATCCAGCGCGGGGCCTCGTGCGCGTGGACGTGGGGGTCGCGCGGCCGGCCGAAGAAGGTGTCCCAGATCAGCGTGCCGGCCTGCGCCAGGATCAACGCGCCCGCGGCCACGGTCGCGGCCGCGAGGACTGCCACGCCGACCGGCGGGATGCTCGGGTGCGTCACCGAAGCCAGCAGGGTCTCCTTGGCCAGAAAGCCGAACATGGGCGGCAAACCGGCCATGGAGAGCGCGGCGACCATGCCCACCGCCAGCGTCAGCGGCATGGCGCGGCGCAGGCCGCCCAGCCGGCGCAGGTCGCGCGTCCCCGCCTCATGATCCACGATGCCCACGGTCAGGAACAGCGCCGACTTGTAGAGCGCGTGTGCGGTCACGCTGATCACCAGCGCTTTGAACGCGGCCGAGGTGTCGTCGCCGATCAGCATCACCAGCACACCGAGCTGACTAACGGTGGAGTAGGCCAGCAGCGCCTTGAGGTCATTTTGCTTGAGACCCAGATAGGCGCCGGTCAGCATGGTGATCAGGCCGAAGCCAGTGAGCAGCCAAAACCATGCCTCGGTCTGGCCCAGCGCCGGGTTCATGCGCGCCAGCAGGTAGATGCCGGCCTTGACCATCGTCGCCGAATGCAGGTAGGCGCTGGCAGGGGTGGGCGCGGTCATGGCGTCAGGCAGCCAGATGTGCGCCGGGACCTGCGCGCTCTTGGTGAACGCGCCGAACGCGACCAGCCCCAGCATCACGCCGTAGAGCGGGCTGCCCCGCAGCAGGTCACCGCTGCGCAGGATGGTGGCGTAGTCCATCCCGCCCGCGGCCGAGCCGACGAAGAGCAGCCCGGCCAGCAGGGCGATCCCGCCGCCGCCGGTGATGAACAGCGATTTGAACGCGCCTCGGCGGGCGGCCTCGTCTTTGTATTTGTACGCGATCAGGAGAAAGGAGGTGAGGCTGGTGCCTTCCCAGAAGACAAACAGCGTAATGACGTCGCCGGCCAGCAGCACGCCGAGCATCATGGTCATGAAGAGGAACAGGTAGGCCAGAAAACGCCAGTTCTCGTTGGGCGCGCTGGAAATCGGACGCGGACGAGCGCGGACAGGCGCGGATTGTTTTTCTTCTCCGCGTTCATCCGCGTTTATCCGCGTCCCCATTTCATGGGGTGTAGCGGGGGTGTTTGTTTTGAAATAGTACCCGCTATAAATGACCACCAACGTGCCGATGCCCGACACCAGCAGCAGGAAGAGCGCGCTGAGGTTGTCATAGTAGAGCGTGGCCCCCATCCCCAGCGACGGCATCCACTCCACACCGAAGGTCAGCGCGCCGCCGTTGGCGATGGCGGGCAGCCGGCTGAGGAAAAAGGCGAACGCGGCCAGCGGCAGGGTCGCCAGCAGCCACGCGGCCTGGGTGATGGTCAGCCGGCGGTGGAGCGCGGGATGGCCGTATAGGGCAGCAAGCGCTGCGCCGAGCAGGGTGAGGAGGAGGGGAAGACTCAGTAGCATGTTATGAATGATACAATAGGATACCAGATGAGTGCAAGAAGAATGATTCTCTTGTGCAATCTGAAGTTGCGGGTTAACAATGGCGGCTTGACCCGTTGCGTTACGTCGCCTTGGGCCTTTGCGTGAAAACCTGCCGCGTTGTCTCCAGCGCAGCCTGATCCGACATGATCAGCAGGTGGTCGCCCGGCGCCAACACGGTGTTGCCATCGGGCACGATGTGCTCCTTGCCCCGGCCGATTAATACAATCAGCGCGCCCTTGGGCAGGCCCAGCTCGAGAATCTGCCGGCCGACCGCTGCCGAACCCGCGGGCACGACCAGCTCCAACAAATCGCCTTTGAGGTCGCTCGCTGTCACCTCAAGAGGGGCGCGCGGGGGAAGCGCCGGCCTGGCCGTGACGCCCAGCCAGCGGGCCATCAGCGTGATCGTTGTCCCCTGGATCAACACCGAAGTCAGGACGACAAAGAAGACGATATTGAAAATCAACTCCGCCTGGGGCAGCCCGGCCAGCCGCGGGAAGGTCGCCAGGATGATCGGCACGGCGCCGCGCAGCCCCACCCAGGCCACCATCGTCTGATCGCGCAGGGGCAGCCTAAACGGCAGCAGGGTCAGGAAAACGCCGATGGGCCGGGCAACGAAGATCAGGAACAGGGCGGCCAGCAAGGACACGCCGGCCACCGCAGGCAGCCGCGAGGGAAAAACCAGCAGGCCGAGCACGAGGAACATGGCGATCTGCATCAGCCACGCCAGACCGTCGTGGAAACGCAGCAGGCTGCGCTTGTGGATGAAATCGCCGCGGGCCATGATCAGGCCGGCCAGGTAGACCGCCAGGAAGCCGTTGCCACCCAGGACGGCCGTGCTGGCGTAGGTCAACAGCGTCAGCGCCACCGTCAAGACGGGATAGAGCCCTTCGACGTGCAGCCGCACGCGGTTGACGATCCAGGCCATCGCCCTGCCCATCCCGTAACCGAAGAGGGCGCCCAGCAGCATCTGCTGGAAAAACGCGGGTACAAGGCGCAGCAGGTTGGCCTCGGGACTGGTCAGCAGCCCGGTGAGCGCGACCGTGAGGAAGACCGCCATGGGGTCGTTGCTGCCCGATTCCAGCTCGAGCAGCGGCTCCAACGGCTCGCGCAGGCGCACGCTGCGGGCGCGCAGTACGGTGAATACCGCCGCCGCATCGGTGGACGAGACGATGGCGCCCAACAGCAACCCTTGCAGCGGTGAGAACCCGAGCGCGAGGACCGCAAACAGCCCCATCAGAGCGGCGGTCAACAGCACGCCCAGTGTGGAGAGCGCCAGGCCGTGGCCCAGCACCGGCCGGATGCGCGCCCAATCGGTGTCCAGACCGCCGGCGTAGAGGATGAAGACCAGGGCGACCACGCCCAACCACTGCGCCAGACGCGGGTTGTCAAAGTAGATGCCCCCCGGCCCATCGGAGCCGGCCAACATGCCGACCACCAGGAACAGCGCCAGCGCGGGCACACCCAGCCGCCCTGACGCCTTGCTGGCGACGATGCTGACCAGCAGCAGGACCGCGGCGCCGAGTAAGAGGGTTTCCAGAGAGATTTGAAGCACCACCGTTTACTTATCCTTTGTGATCTAGCGGTTCTGCAAGAAGGCGAAGATCGCCGACAGCGCCAGGATCAGGGTGCCAATGCCCAGGGCCAGCGCCGTCGAAAGCCGTTGTCGCATATCTGCCTCCTTACACCAGGTCGAACCGTTCGGTATGGATGTCACCCCCGGCGACCCCGAGGCCAAGTAGCGCGCGCTCTACCGCATCCATCATCGGCTGCGGGCCGCAGATGAAGACCTCGTGGACGTTGCGCCCTTCCATGGGGGGCAGGTGGCGCCGCAGGATCTCGGCGGTGACATAGCCGGTCTCGCCATCCCAGCCCTTCGGTGGCCGCTCTAGCACATGAACCACGCGCAGGTCGAGCCGGCCGCTCGCCTGCAACGCCTCGATCTCCTCCCGGAAGGTGACGCCCTCCCAGTCCCGGTTGGCGTAGATCAGGAGGAGCGGCCGCCGGTCGCTGCGGTCGGTCAGGGTGCGCAGCATACTCATGACGGGGGTGATGCCGACGCCGCCCGCGATGAAGACGAAGCCGGCCGCGTGGTGGTGGCGGTCTGTGGTGAAGCTGCCGTGGGGGCCGTCCAGGTACGCGCGCTCGCCGGGCCGCACCTGCCCGATCTGCCGCGTGAAATCCCCGCGCGCTTTGATGGTGAACGCCAGCTCGCCGGGCCGGGCCGCGCTGGAGGAGAACGAGAAGGGGTGCTCCCGGTCGGCGAAGGGGGAGCTGCGCAGCGTGAGCCAGGCGAACTGGCCGGGGTGGAACGTCATCCCGGCATGGCTTTCCGGCCGCAGCGTCACCGTCCACGCGTCCCCACGCTCCGGCTTCACCTGCGTCACCACGTAGGGCCGGCGCAGCTCCAGCCACGGCTTGAGCACTCGCACGTAGGCCAACAGCCCCACCCAAAAGGCGCTGTAGGCGATCCAAAACGCCTGCTTCCAGGGCGCGGCCACGTAGTAGCCCACCAGCACGATGTGTCCCAGCGCCAACGCTACGGCTGCGGTCGCCAGGATGCCGTGCCAGATGCGCCACGCGTCGTAGTGGATCCTGAAGCGCTGCCGCCAGAGGGAGATCGTCACCAGCGCGATCAGCGCCAGCGCCGCCGTGACCCCGAAGCGGGCCCGCCAGGGCGCAGCGACGAGGTTCAGCAGGCCCAGCCGCGCCGGGTCCTCGATGAACAGGATTAGCGGGTGGGCCAGCACGATGACGAACGCCACCAGGGAGATTTGCCGGTGGAAGGTGTAAACGATGTCGCTGCCGTAGGGCGCCTTCAGCCAGCGAAACCGCGCGGTCAGCACGAACTGGAGGCACATCATCGCCAGCCCGGCGAAGCCCAGCGCCACCGAGAACTCGCGCCAGAAGCCCCGCCCTGCTGGCGTCGGTCCGACCAGCAGCAGGAACAGCGGCGCAAGCGTCAGGAGCAGGTAAAGGGCGATCCAGAGAATGCCCTGAAAGGTGCGTTTTGTGGTCTGGCTCATGGTATTCTTGAGGCTCCTAGCCGGTCTGTGACCGGCGGTCGAGGGTCACAGACCCTCTTTGAGCTTGGAATCGCGACCTGCTGAGGCTTGTTTCAACACCGCCCTCGCCGCGTGGTAGCCGCACATGCCGTGGACGCCGCCGCCGGGCGGGGTAGACGACGAGCACAGGTAGATGCCCTCGGCAGGCGTGGCATACGGATTGCGGCTGAGCACCGGTCGGGCGAAAAACTGCGGCAGGTCTTGCGCGCCGCCGACGATGTCGCCGCCCACGTAGTTGGGGTTGTACGCCTCGAAGTCGGCCGGGGTCATGACGTGGCGCGCCAGGATGCGCGCCCCGAAGCCGGGCGCGAAGCGCTCGACCTGCGCCTCGATGCGGTCGATCATTTGGTGGGGCAAGATTCTATCTTGCCCTACATGGAGGTTCGGCACATGGCAATAGGCCCAGGCCGTGTGCTTGCCAGCCGGCGCGCGGGTCGGGTCGAAGAGGCTGGGCTGCGCCAGGATGATGTAGGGCTGCTGCGGATGCTGCCCCTGCCAGCCGGCCCGCTCCGAAGCGGCGATCTCGGCCAGCGTGCCGCCGAGATGCACCGTACCCGCGCGGCGGCACGCGTCGGCGGCCCACGGGATCGGCCCATCCAGCGCCCAGTCGAGCTTGAACGCGGCCGGGCCGTGGCGGTAGCGCGCCAGCCGGCGCCGGTAGGCCGCGGGCAGCCGGTCGCCGGCGATGCGCAGCAGGTTGACCGGGCTGACGTCGAACAGGAGTGCCCTGGCGGGCGGCAGCTCGGCCAGCAACGCCACGGGCTGGCCGGTGACGATCTCGCCGCCCAGCTCGCGCAGATACGCGGCCAGCGCGTCGGCGATGGCTTGCGAGCCGCCCTGCGCGATGGGCCAGCCGACCGCGTGCCCGGCCATGCCCAGGATGAGGCCGAAGGCGGCGCTGCCGGGTCGTTCCAATGGCAAAACGGAGTGCGCAGCCATGCCGGCAAAGAGCGCCCGCGCCCGCTCTCCTCGGAACCACAGCCGGGCCAGTAGGGACGCGGGCAGCAGCGCCCCGATCCCAAATCCGATGAGCGCCAGCGGATGGCGCGGCGGCAGCGGCAGCGGACCGAGCAGATCCTCGGTTACCGCGTCCCAACGCTTTACCAGCGGTCCCATCAGCCGGCGATACGCGGCCGTGTCCTGGCCCAACCCCGCGGCGGTGGCGTCCACCGATCGTTCCAACACAACCGCGGTGCCATCGTCCAGGGGGTGGGCCAACGGTAGGGGCGGGTGGATCCAGCGCAGGCCGTAGCGGTCCAGGGGCAGGTCGCGGAAGAAGGCCGACGAGAGGGCCAACGGATGCACTGCGGAGCAGATGTCGTGGCGGAAGCCGGGCCGCGTCAGCTCAGCCGTACGGGTCCCCCCGCCCACGGTAGCCGCGGCCTCGATGACCCGCACCGACCGTCCCGCACGCGCCAGCATCACCGCCGCGGCCAGCCCGTTTGGCCCCGCGCCGATGATGATGGCGTCGTAGGGTTGGCTGTGTGGCACGTGATGTCGTCCTTGTGATTCAGATTCAGCAGACACAAATTTGATGCTCCAAGCCGGTCTGTGACCGGCTGTCGGGGGTCACAGACCCCCTGCGAGCTTGAATCTGTGATCTACTGAGATTACCGGAATCTGCCAGTCAACTCTGCCAGATCCTCGTAATCATACGGCGGCCGACGATGGATCGCCAACACCCAAACCCAGCCATCTTCATCGTTTACAGCATAGACGACGCGCCAGGGATCCATGCGCAGCCGGCGCAACTCGATGCCAGGTGGGATGTCCACCCCTGAAACATCCAGATCGCGACTATCCGAGGGTCGCGGGGTGATGGCCAGATCGGCAATCGCTCGTCTTATCCGTTGCCGGATGTGTCCTGGTAAGTGGGCGCGGGCCTCGTGTGCTTCCGGCTCGATAAGTAGCTCATAACGCGATCGCGGTTTACTTGGCCGAGACATCCCACTCGCTCTCAATGTCGTCCCAACGCAATGCCCCGCTGCTGTGGGGCCCCTCGCGCAGCTTGGGAAGAAGGGCCTTCACCGTTGCTCGATCCTCGACATCTTCGAGCCAATCTAGCAAGTCTCTCCACGCCCCCATGCTCATCTGTACCGCCGCTGGCCGGCCATCAGGGGTTACAACAAACTGCACCGACTCAAGCATCTCTATTGTACTCATGATAGGTCTCCCTGGGTGTGGGGCCTGGCGCTTCACATCTTTGATATGCAACTTGCTGAAGGAGAAAAGCTTATGCGCTCAGGGCCTGTCTGTCTTTTATTATAACGCCGGCAAGATGATGCAACAAGGCGAGAGTTGTGTCGGTAATCTGCTAACCGCGTGATGCGCCGGCCGGCTTCCTACGGGTCAATACCCGTCCCACCCACCGCGCCGGTGCCGCGAGCTGATACAGGATCGTCCGGATTTGCGCGTTGTGCCAGACGTTGCCCGCGCGGCGCCATTGCACCTTCGGGTCCAGCAGCCAGCGATCCACCTCCACCGCCTGCCCCCTGACCCCGAAATGCGCGGCCAGCTCGGTCAACACGTGCTCCCAGATGTAGTCCTGCAGCCGCGAACCCATGACCCGGAACGCCAGCTCGTAGATCGGGTCGCTGGCGCGCGCCAGGCCTTGCACCTGCGCCACGGTGACGCCGTCCTCGGTGTACGCGCTCATGGTCACCCAACCCGCCTCCGGGTGGCCTTCCGGCGTCATCAGGGTAAACGACTCGTCGTCGGCGTAGAGCACCACGACGCCGGTGGCGAGGGGCCCGCCCGGCGTCCACGCGTTGATCAGCACCACCTCGCCCGGCGCGATGCCACCCTTCGAGGGGTAGAAGCGATTCTCAGCCGGCTTGAAGCGGGGCAGCTCATCCTTCCACTCGGCGATCACCTCGGCCGGGGTCACGGACGCGCCCTCGAGCCGGATGCGAAAGGTCTTTTGCCAGAGCTGGCCGAAGCCCTGGAGCGGCCCCACCGCGCGGCGGCCCGCCACGTTCAGGTTAAGCGCCTCAGGCGGCGCGTCGGGCGCTTTGAGCTCGTCCACACGCTGCGCCCAGTAGGGGTGGGAGGATTTGGACTGGGAGGACTCCCGGTTGGCGTCAGGCATAGCATCTCCTTGTTTATTCAACCCTGTAGGGCAAGATGCTATCTTGCCCTACAGGGCCTCGACTGCCTCTACCTCGGTCCCGTAGACCCGGATGCCCTCATCCAGACCGGTCGTGCGGAAGACGCGGCGGTAGTGATCGTTCAGGCCGATGACGGCCAGCCGCCGTCCCTGGCCGCGCAGGCTGGCCTCCAGCCGCACCAGGAGGCCGATCCCCTTGTTGTTCATGTAGGTCAGGCCGCCGAAATCGAGGAGGATCCCCTGCGCGCCCCCGGCAACCGCCTCCGCTACAGCCGCGTCCAACGGCCTCTCAGCCAGGCGGGTCAGCTCACCGTGGATCGCCAGCGTCGCTACGTTCGCGGCCGGCCGGCGCATGCCAACGGTCACTTTCGGATCCATACGCTGCTCCTATCATCCCAATGGGCGTCCAGGCTGCCGTGGCCTCAAGCTCGGGAACGCTTAGCCCGCCGCAGCCACTTCTCCAATTCTACCACCAGATAGCCAACGAAGCCTACACCGACGATCCTCGCCCACGCGCCCGCGCTGATCGGCGCGCTTTCAAGCACCGCGTTCATGAAGGGCGCGTAGGTAAACAGCAGTTGCAACAGCACCATCGCCACGATGCCCACAATCACCCAGCGATTGGAGAAGACGCCGATCCGGAACACGGAATGGGTCAGCGAGCGGCAGTTGAGCAGGTAGAAGATCTCCACCATGATCACGGTGTTGACCGCCACCGTGCGCGCGGCTTCGACGCTGGCGCCGTTCATTAGCTCCCACTCGAACAGGCCGAACGCGCCGGCCAGGATCAGCGTGCCCACCAGCCCAACCCGCGCCAGCAACGTTCGTGTCAGGATCGGCGCGTCGGGGCGACGCGGGGGCCGGCTCATGATGCCGGGCTCGCGCGGCTCCAACGCCAACACGATGCCCAACACGGCCACGGTGGTCATGTTGATCCACAGGATGTGGACGGGCAGGATCGGCAGGGCGATGCCGGCGATGATCGCCAACAGGATGATCAACCCTTCGCCCAGGTTGGTGGGCAGCGTCCAGGCGATGATCTTGGTCAGGTTGTCGAAGACCCCGCGGCCCTCTTCGACGGCCGCCTCGATGGTGGCGAAGTTGTCGTCGGTGAGCACCATATCCGCGGCCTCTTTAGCCACGTCGGTGCCGGTGATGCCCATCGCGATGCCCACGTTCGACTGTTTCAACGCCGGGCCGTCGTTGACGCCGTCGCCGGTCATGGCGACCACGTGGCCGCGGCTCTGGAACGCGTCCACCAGGCGCAGCTTCTGCTCTGGCGAGACCCGGGCGAAGACGTCGGTCTGCTCGACGCGGGCGATCAGATCCTCGTCGCAGCACGCGGCCAGATCGGCGCCGGTCATCACCTCCGGCAGCCCGTTCGGGCCGTGGGTGTCGCGCCCCAGCCCCAGCTCGCGGGCGATGGCCGCCGCGGTGAGCGCATGGTCGCCGGTGATCATCTTGACCTGGATGCCCGCAGCCTGGCACGCGGCCACGGCCGCGATGGCCTCGGGCCGGGGCGGGTCAATCATGCCCTGCAGGCCCAGGAAGGTCAGGCCGGACTGGATGTCCGCATGCCCGATGGTCGTTACGGCCGGCGACAGCTCGACCCGGGCGAACGCCAGCACGCGCAGCCCCTTGCTCGCCAAGGTATCCACCTGGCGCTGCACCGCAGCGCCGTCCAGGGAGCGCACCCGACCGGCAGGATCCAAGGCCGCCGCGCAACGGGCCAGGATCACCTCGGCTGCGCCTTTGATGTAAGCGACCCGCGGCCGATCCGGGCCGGCATCGTGCAGCGTCGCCATGTATTGGTGCTGCGACTCGAACGGGATGGCGTCCAGCCGAGGCAAGGTTACCCCCGCCAGCCCGGCCTTGCGCGCAGCGACGATCAGCGAGACTTCGGTCGGGTCCCCTTCGGCGCGCCAGGCGCCGTCCGCCTGGGCCAGCGCGCTGTCGTTGCACAGCAGGCCGGCGACCAGCGTCTCCCGCAGCGCTACGTTCTCCGCGCCGGGATCAACCGCCGCGCCGTCGCGTTGGATTTCGCCGGTCGGTGCGTAGCCGGTTCCCGTTACCCGATACGTTGCGCCGGCCGCGTAGATCTCCTGTACTGTCATCTGGTTCTGGGTCAGCGTGCCGGTCTTGTCGGAGCTGATGATGGTGACGCTGCCCAGCGTCTCGACTGCGGGCAGCTTGCGGATGATGGCCCGCCGCCGCGCCATGCGCGAGACGCCGATGGCCAGGGTGACGGTGAGCGCAGCCGGCAGCCCTTCCGGGATCATGGCGACCGCGAGCGCGATGGCCGCGGTGAAGGTGTCCACGGCCGGTTGGCCGCGCAGCACGCCGATGGCGAAGGTGATGGCGGCCAGCACCAGGATCGCGTAGAGCACCAGTCTGCTGAACTGCGCGATCTTGCGGGTGAGCGGCGTTTGCAACTCCTTGGCTGACGAGATGAGCTGGGAAATGCGGCCGACCTCGGTGTGGTCGCCGATCGCCGTGACGATACCCACGCCCGTGCCGTAGGTGACCAGGGTGGAGGCGTAGGCCATATTGTGGCGGTCAGCCAGAGAGGTCTCCGGCCGCAGAAGCTGTTCCCCGTCCTTTTGCACCGGCACCGACTCGCCGGTCAGCGCAGCCTCGGCCACCTGGAGGTCGCGGGAGCGGATCAGCCGCAGGTCGGCCGGCACTTTGTCGCCGGCTTTCAGCGTCACCAGGTCTCCCAGCGTCAGCTCGGCGGCCGAGATGCGCTGCATCTTGCCCGCGCGGATCACCGTCGCCTCGGTGGTCATGGCTTGCGCCAATGCCTCGATGGCTTGCTCGGCCCGCGATTCCTGGATGAAGCCGATGATCGCGTTGACCAACACGGCCGCGAAGATGATGGCCGCATCCACGATATCCTTGACGAACGCCGTGATAACCGTCGCAACCAGCAGGATATAGATCAACGGGTTGTTGAACTGGTGCAAGAAGCGCATCCATGGGCTCTTGCCGCGCTTCGGGGTGAGCACGTTTCGGCCGAACCGCTCCTGACGATGCTTGACCTCAAAGATGTCGAGGCCCCCCTGGCCGTCGCTGTCCAGCAGTTGGACGACTTCGTCCGTAGGCAGATGATGCCAGTGTTTGCCGAGTAATGTTTGCATGAAGTTTCCCCCTTTGCCAACAAAAGGGGGCAGCCAGTGCTTGCGCTGAACTGCCCCTCATTTCTCATGCCGCAGGGGCATGGCCTTGCGCCTGCCTACATCTGGCAGCCGCAAGGCTCACCCCTACTCGTCCCCCCGGCCCATCAACAGGAACACATAGTAGAACAGCGTGGAGATCGCCTGCACCGCGCCGGCCACATAGGTCATGGCGGCCGCGTCCAGCACCGCGTTGACCCCCCGCATCTCGTTGCCGATCACCACACCGCTGGCGACAAGCTGCTGCTTAGCCCGACGGCTGGCGTCGAACTCCACCGGCAGCGTGACCAGCGCGAACAACGCGATGGCAGCGAACAGGCCCACGCCCACCCAGGCCAGCGTCGTGCCCAGTGCACCGGCCATCAGGAACCCGACGATAAAGATGATCGGCCCGATCCAGCTACCGACCTGCACCGTCGGCACCATCATGCTGCGCAGTTGCAGCGGCGCGTAAGCCAGCTTGTGCTGGATCGCGTGGCCAGCCTCGTGCGCCGCCACACCGGCCGCCGAGAGGCTCTGGCCGTCGTACACATCCGGGCTCAGCCGCAGCACCCGCTTGCTGGGGTCATAGTGATCGCTGAGAAAACCCCCGACGCGTTCCACCTGCACGTCGTATAGGCCGTTGCCATCCAACACCGTGCGCGCCACCTGCGCGCCGGTCAATCCGCGCGCGGTGCGGATTTGCGCGTTCTTCCGAAACGCCGATTGTGTCTTCCACTGCGCCCACAGCCCCAAAGCCAGGGCCGGCAGGCTGAACAACAAATAGAGTCCCCAACTTTCAAACCCAAACATCTTCACATCCTCGCTTTCAACCGTGACTTCGTTGTACTTTGGCGGACGGTTACATTATTTGGGGCAGGGGCGCTTTTCTTCTGTAAGGCTTTGTCCAATCTTTGTTTGAGTGGTGTTTGTGTTCAGCATGAGGGTAAAGGGGCGGGGTTTTGGGATGCTGCAGATTTGTCTGGGCGTTTGCGCGTGCGCCGCAACGTGATAAACTTGGTTCATCCGTTGCGGCGCAACTGGATACTTGTTGTTTCAGCGATCACTCATTGATCCAGCGTGCCAGGCGTTGCAGGGGCGAAGGTTTGGTCTCTACCGGCAGCTCGGTCTCAACGTAGCGGTCCAATTGCGGCAGCAGTGTCCAGGCCAGCAGGGCCATCAATGCGATCAGCAATGGGATGTCCATAGCATAATCCTTTCAGCGTGAGAATCAGTACGCTAACCGGACGCCGGCCGCGGGCAAATGGTTCCAGGCTTGAAGTGTTCTCGGAGGGCATTTTGATGCGAATTCTGGTTTCGGGGCTGATTAACATCGAGACAACACTGCGCGTCGACGATTTCCCCATTCCCCATTTCCCTGTCCGCTACCCGTTTTTCGGCATCGGCAGCAGCGTATCGGGCGTGGGCTACAACATCACTGCGGCGTTGACGGCCCTGGACGACGATGTCCGGTTCCTGTCGCTGATCGGCCAGGACGCAGCCGGGATATTGGCGGCCCAGGCGTTGGCGCGAGACGGCATCTCGGACCGTTTTGTCCTCCCCCTCCTGGCACAAACAGCCCAATCGGTCATCCTATATGATGGCACAGGCCGGCGGCAGATCCACGTTGATCTGAAGGATGTCCAGGATCGTGGTTATCCGGCGGAGCAATTCGAGGAAGCCATTGCCGGCTGTGCGCTGGCTGTGCTTTGCAACATCAACTTCTCGCGGCCGTTCCTGGCGCAGGCGCGCAGCCTGGGCGTGCCGGTCGCCACCGACGTCCACGCCATCGCCGACCTGGAGGACGACTACAACCGCGACTTCATGGATGCGGCCGACGTGCTCTTTTTGAGCCATGAGCGCCTGCCGGAACCCCCGGAGGCATGGACCCGGCGCTTGATGAACCGCTACGGCGCGGCAGTGGTGGTCGTCGGCCTGGGCGCGGCGGGCGCGCTGCTGGCGGTGCGCCGCGATAACTTCATGGAGCGGCTGCCGGCCGTGCGCACGCGGCCGGTGGTGAGCACCATCGGCGCGGGCGATGCCCTGTTCTCGGCCTTCGCGCACGGTTATGCCGCCACCGGCGACCCTTACGCCGCGCTGCGCAAGGCCATCGTCTTTGCCTCGTACAAGATCGGCGAGGCATCCGCGTCCGCAGGCTTCCTCACCGCCGCGGCGCTGGATGCGCTGGCCGAAGGGCTAACAACCCGAGTGGCGTCCAGGCGGCAGCCGGTTATTCTCGGCTGAAGCACCTATCCGCGTTTATCCGCGCTCGTCCGCGTCCGCAACTCAAATCGGGAGGAACAATGTACGCCCATATCAACAACATTCACATGGCATATTTCGAGCGAGGCAAAGCGCACGGCACGACCCTGCTGCTGATCCACGGCTTCCCGCTGGACCACCGGCTGTGGGAGGCGCAGTTGCGAGGGCTGTCAACCGAGGTGCGCGTGCTGGCGCCCGATCTGCGCGGCTTCGGCCAGTCCGAGTTGACGCCGGGGCCGCTCACCATGGCGGGGCACGCCGACGACTTGGCCGCGCTGCTGGATCACCTGGGCATCCGGCAGGCGATCGTTGCCGGCCTGAGCATGGGCGGCTACGTGGCGTTCGCGTTCTGGCGGCGGCATCGTGACCGGGTGCAGGCGCTGGCGCTGCTGGACACCCGGGCCGAGGCGGACAGTGTCATCGCGCGCGCCAACCGGGACGCGGCCGCGGTCCGGGTGTGGCAGGCCGGCGCCGCCGCCATCGCCGATGAGATGTTGCCCCGGCTGCTGGCCCCTGCTAACCTGGCGGCCCCTAAACTCGCGGGCGCTGCGCGGCGCATGCTGGTCGAGCAGCCTGTTGAAGGCATCGTCGGCGCACTGGCCGGCCTGCGCGACCGGGAGGACAGCCGACCCACCTTGCCCACCATCACCGTGCCGGCGTTGGTCGTGGTCGGTGAGCACGACGCGATCACACCCCCGGCCGATGCCGCGGCGATGGCAGCCGGCATCCCCGGCGCGCGGCTGGTGACGATCCCTGGGGCGGGGCATCTCAGTCCCATGGAAAACCCGCGCGCGGTGAACGCGGCCTTGCGAGGCTTAATCCGGTTTGCGAGGTGACTTTCGCTCGGCGCCACTCATCGCCCCATTCTGGAGTCGAAACTTTAGCCGGTCTCTTGCATTGAGCATCAAACCGGCTGAAGCCTCGATTCCGGACGGACAGCTTTGCTCTCTTATGAAGGCGCGGGTTCGTATAGGCGATCATCCCGCGAACCGGATAACCAGCCGGTCGTCCTGGTCATAGCTGTACGCGGCGAAAAAGGGCGGGGCGGCCGGCCCCATGGCCAGCACCCTGGGCAGCAGGGCCGGCAGATCCTCGACCAGTCTCTCGATGGGCAACTGGTCAACCGGCCACCACTCCAGTGTGCCATCGGGACAGGGGGCTGTTTCCCCGCTATCGGCCGCTGCGGTGAAGACGAAGAAGAGGATCCCGACCGCCGGATCGCCTGCGTCCGCGTGCACCACCCCGCGCAGCCGCACCTCGCGCACCGCCAGCCCGGTCTCCTCCGCGACTTCGCGCAGCGTCGCCGCGTAGACGTCCTCCCCCGGTTCGATGTGGCCGCCCACGCCGTTGTAGCGGCCCGCCCAGATCCGCTTGTGCGGCCCGCCCAGCAGCAGCAAGACGTCGTTGCCGTGCCTCACGAAGCACAGCGTGCGCGGGATCACCTGGTAGCGTTGGCGGCTCACTGCCACACCTTGATCTTCTCGACCCATGAATCCTCCTGATCTGAAAAGCGCGAGCATCCTGAGCGGAGCCGAAGGGGATGCGGCCTTTCTTTCAATTGCGCCTCCGTCCATCCCCGGTGCTATAATCGCCCCCATGACGACTACCCCTGCCTCCTCCACCCGCCAGATCGCGCGCGCAGCGGCGCTGGTGATGGCCCTGTTCCTGCTCAGCCGCGTGGCCGGCCTGGCGCGCGAGATGATCATCGGCGCGCGGTTCGGCACCGGCGCCGAGCTGGACGCCTACCTGGCCGCGTTCCGCGTGCCCGACCTGCTGTTCCAGCTTGTGGCGGGTGGCGCGTTGGGTTCCGCGTTCATCCCCGTGTTCACCGGCTGCCTGGCCCGGCGTGACCTGACCGGCGCCTGGCGGCTGTTCAGCGCGGTCGCCAACCTGGTCGTGATCGTCATGACCATCCTGGCGGGCCTGGCCGCGCTGGCCGCGCCCTGGCTGGTGCGCACCGTGCTGGCGCCCGGCTTCACCCCGGATCAGCAGGCCCTCACCGCCGAGCTGATGCGGTGGATGCTGGTCAGCACCGTCCTGTTCGGGGTCAGCGGCATCGCGATGGGCGTGCTGAACAGCTTCCAGCACTTCCTGCTCCCCGCGCTGGCGCCCGTGCTCTATAACCTGAGCATCATCGCCGGCGCCTGGTTCCTGGCCCCAACCCTGGGCGTCTACGGGCTGGTCATCGGCGTCGTGGTCGGCGCCGGGCTGCACCTGGAAACGCAGGTCTTCGGTTTATGGCGCTACCGTGCCGGCTACGTGCCGGCCCTGGGCTTGCGTGACCCGCACGTGCGGGAGGTCGGCCGGCTGATGGCCCCGCGCGTGCTCGGCCTGGCGGTCGTGCAGATCAACTTTTGGGTGAACACCCTGTTGGCGTCAGCCCTGCCGGCCGGCAGCCTGTCGGCGCTGAATTACGCCTGGCTGCTGATGTTGCTGCCCCAGGGCATCGTCGCCCAGGGGGTGGCCACCGCAGCTTTCCCCACCTTCGCCGCGCTGGAGGCCCAGGGCCGACGGGCCGAGCTGCGCCGCGCGCTCAGCGGTGCGTTGCGCGGGGTGTTGTTCCTGGCGATCCCCGCGGCCGCAGGGCTCTTCGCCTGGCGCGTGCCGTTGATCCGGCTGCTGCTGGAGCGGGGGGAGTTCACGGCCCGCTCCACCGAGCTGACCGCCGCGGCGCTGGCGTTCTACGCCTTCGGGCTGATCGGCCACTCCGCGGTGGAGATCCTGGCCCGCGCGTTCTATGCGCTGCACGACACGCGCACCCCCGTGGCGGTCGGCGTGGGCGCAATGGCAGCCAACGTGGTCCTCAGCCTGCTGTTGCGAGGTCCGTTGGCCCATGCAGGGCTGGCGCTGGCCAACACGTTGGCGACCACCGCGGAAATGATCCTGCTGCTGTGGCTGCTTTCGCGCCGGCTGGGCGGGCTGGAATGGCCACAACTGTGGGGCACGATCCTCAAGGCCGGCGCGGCCGCGGCAGCGATGGCCGTGGTGCTGGCCTGGGCGGCCGGCCGCTGGGCCGGGGTGCCTGTCTTGCTCGTTGCCCCGGCCGGCCTGGCTGCCGGTGTGCTCATCTTTCTGGCCGTAGCCGTCCTCCTGCGCATGCCGGAGCTGGCGATCTTGCGCCGGTTGGCGCCGCGGCGCTGATGTAACGGAATCCGGCGGATTGCGTTCTTTTCGTCATACGAAGCCGCAATCCAGCGGATTGCGTTACTTTTGCCACACCAAGCGCCAGGGCCGCGTGAGCGCGGTTTCATCCCCGCGCACCCCGCAGCGGGGCGTGGCGATGATCTCGGCGTCGGGCACGGTGATGCCGGCCTCGATGAACAATTCGGCATCGGTCGGCAGATAGCGGCCGTTGAGCGCGGTCGTGATCGCCAGCGCGGCGCACAGCTTGCCTGGCCCGTCGGTCAGGCCGCGCTCGGCCACGCCGGCCCGGCGTTGGCGGAGCACGTCTACCCCTTCATCCGGCGCAATGGCGCGGATCAGGGCCGCGCCGGGGCAGCCGTCGGCCGCGGTCACGGCGTTCAGGCAGTAGTGCATCCCGTAAATGAAGTAGATGTAAGCGTGGCCGGGCGGACCATACATGATCGCGCTGCGCGGCGTACGCCGGTACGCGTGGGAGGCCATATCGTCCGGCCCGCCGTAGGCTTCCGTCTCGCAAATCAACCCGCTCAGGCGCACGCCGCCCAGTACGCGCACCAGCCGCTGGCCCAGCAGATCGCGCGCCACCGCTATGGTGTCGCGTGCGTAGAATTCAGCCGGCAGCCGTTGGCCGGAGAACGAAGTTGGCATGGCGCAGAGCATAACCAGGGTTTTCTCTGGGCTGTGGCGCTAGGGCTGCTCAGTTCAACTGCCGCACGACAGCGACAACCTTGCCCTGGATCTCGAGCTGATCCGCCGGCACCGGGATCGGCTGATAGGCCGGGTTGGCAGGCCGGAGCTCGACCGTTTCGCCGTCAGGGTAATAATACTTGAGCGTCGTCTCTTCCCGATCCCTCAGCCAGGCCACGACCATTTCCCCGCGCTCGGCCGTCTGCTGGTGCTGGATGATCACCCAGTCGCCGTCGTAGACCAGCGCGTCGATCATCGAGTCGCCCTTGACCTGCAACGTGTATAGGCTTCTGCCCTCAGGGACCAGCTCAGCGGTCAAGGTCAGCGTGTCGCCTGCGAAGGGGTCTTCCTGTTGGCCGTAGGCTGCGATGGGGGTGCCGGCTGAAATGATGCCTAGCTTCGGGATCTCGACCAGCCGCGGCGCGAGGCTGCCCAGGGCCGCAGCCAGCGACGGGCCATCCTTCAGGCGTAAACCTCGCGATACTTCCTCGCTGCGTTCGATGTAACCCTTGTCCTGCAGGCGCTCCAGGTTGTACTTCACCACCGAAGTCGAGGGGATGCCCACGTCCTTACCGATCTCGCGGATGGTGGGCGGGTAGTTGTGCTCCGCCAGGTAACGGCGGATGAACGCTAGGATGCGTACTTGTCGATCGGAGAGAGTCATCGCAGGCCTCCTGTGATCTCCTGAGTCGAATGTTTGTTCTGATGACTCTATTATAGCGAACACTTGTTCGTTTGTCAAGAGGGATATCGCAAGAATTCCAAAACTCGTGGTGATAACCCAAAGCCGCGCCGCGGTTCAGCGCTAGAGCGCGCCGCCCAATGTGTCATGCTGGGTTCCGTCGTGTGGCCCGAAGCATCTCGTGGCGCACGATCAGACAGTCCCTTCATCGGTGTCTTGCCGTTACGCACCGTGGCTGGCAGACCCGTTCGGGGTGACAAACGCGTGCCGCCTTGCGCGTGGCCGCAACTGTGCTATAGTGGGGCAGCAAATCGGGGGAGTTCCTTCGAGGACACGATACGAAAGGCCGTTACTTTGGACGATCTCCGCACCTTCGCCGAAAAGGTCATCGCCAACGTCGAGCAGGTCATCGTGGGCCAGCGAGAGGCCATCGAACTGCTCCTGACTGCGCTGCTGTGCGCAGGCCACGTGTTGATCGAGGACGTGCCGGGCGTGGGCAAAACCATGTTGGCCCGCGCGCTGGCTATCTCGCTGGGCGGCGCGTTTCGGCGCCTGCAATGCACCCCCGACCTGCTGCCCAACGACGTGACCGGCGTCTCGGTCTATAACCAACAGTCAGCGCGCTTCGAATTCGTGCCCGGCCCTGTTTTCGCCAACGTGCTCCTGGCCGACGAGATCAACCGGGCGACCCCGCGCACCCAGGCGGCCCTGCTGGAGTGCATGGGCGAGCACCAGGTGACCGTGGACGGGGTGACGCGGCCCCTGGCGCGGCCGTTCATCGTGCTGGCCACACAGAACCCCATCGAGTTCGAGGGTACCTTTCCGCTGCCGGAGGCCCAACTGGACCGGTTCCTGCTGAAGCTCCAGCTCGGCTATCTGCCGCCTGCGGCCGAGGGCCAGATGCTGCTCAACCTGCGCCGGCAGCACCCCATCGAGACGTTGCAAGCCGTGGCCGACGGCGGCCAAGTCCCTGAGTTGGCCCGACTGGCCTGGGAAGTGCACGTGGATGATACCGTGCGTGACTACATCGTGCGCCTCGTCAACGCCACGCGCACACATCCCGACCTGCTGCTGGGGGCCAGCCCGCGCGGCAGCCTGGCCCTGTACAAGGCCTGCCAGGCCTGGGCCGCGCTCCACGGCCGCGACTACGTCTTGCCCGACGACGTGAAACGCTTCGCGCCGGTGGCCCTGGCGCACCGCTGCCTGGTGCACCCGGAAAGCGCCCTCCGCGGCCGGTCGGCCGACGCCATCGTGGCCGAGCTGCTCGACCAGACGCCTCTCGATATCGGCAAGGTGTGAGATGCTGTACCTGGTCGCGACCCCTATCGGCAATCTTGGCGACATTACCCTGCGGGCGTTAGAGGTGCTGCGCAGCGTGGACTTGATCGCCAGCGAAGACACGCGTAAGACGGGCCTGCTGCTGAAGCACTTCGACATCCGCAAGCCGCAGATGGCTTTTCACGAGCACAACGAAGACCGGGCCGGTGAGCGCATCATGGCGGTTCTGGCGGAAGGCAAATCGGTTGCCGTGGTCACCGAGGCCGGCACCCCGGGCATCTCCGACCCCGGCTACTCCATCGTGCGGCGCGCCATCGCGGCCGGTGAAGAGGTGACCATGATCCCCGGCCCTGCCGCGGTGATCATGGCGGTCGTGCTCTCCGGCCTGCCGGTCCACAGCTTCACCTATCGAGGTTTCCCACCGCACAAGGCTGGGCCGCGGCGCCGCTTCCTGGAGGTTGATCGCGATTCACCGCACACCCTGGTGTTCTACGAAAGTCCCTACCGCCTGGAGGCGCTGCTGGCCGATGCGCTGGCCGTCTACGGCGACCGGCAGGCCGCCCTGGCCCACGAGTTGACCAAGTTCCACGAGTCGGTCCAGCGCGGCCCGCTGTCGGAACTGCTGGCCGCCGTGCGGGCAACGCCGCCCAAGGGCGAGTACGTTGTGGTGGTGGCAGGAGCCGGCCAATAGCACCCCGCGCAGGCAACGAGCCATGTCCGATCTGCCCCTGATCCTGCTGATCCTGTTGGCCGTCGCGATCCTGTTGCAGGTAGACTTCATCTACTATGTGGTCTACGTGCTGACCGGCACGTATCTGCTGGCGCGCTGGCGGACGCGGCGCATCCTCCCCAGGTTGCGGGTCAGCCGGCGTTTCACCGACCATATTTTCCACGGCGAGACGGCCCAGATCGAGGTCGAGGTGGTCAACAGCGAATGGTGGCCGGTGCCCTGGCTCCGCTACGAAGAAGCGCCGCCGGGCCAACTGGCCTCCAGCACCGCGCTGCGCCAGGTGATCGCGCTGCGGCCCAAGCAGCGCTGGCGTTTCAGCTATGATGTGGTGGGTCAACAGCGGGGCTATTACCCCATCGGACCCGGCCGGCTCATCACGGGCGATCTTTTCGGGTTCGCCCAGGCCGAAGGTCTATACGAAGAGCCGCGCCATCTCACCGTTTACCCCCGCGTCATACCGTTGGCCCATCCCGGCCTGACCTCACAGGCGCCCCACGGCGTCATCAAGAGCGCCCACCCCATTTTCGCTGATCCGACCCGGATCAGCGGCACCCGAGACTATTCTCCCGGCGATCCGCTCCGCAGCATAGATTGGAAGACCAGCGCCCGCGCCGGCAGCCTGCAAGTCAAGAAGTACGAACCTGCTGTATCGCTGACCACGGTCATTTTTCTCGAAATGAACAGGACAGCATATACCCGTGCGCTGCAGGCCAGCGCCAGTGAGTGGGCCGTGGTGGTGGCGGCTTCAGTAGCCAATTATCTGAGCAGCCAACGCCAGGCTGTGGGCCTGGCGTCCAACGGCGCCGACTCGTTGAGCGGTGCGACGGGGTGGCGCATCGCCTCGCACACCGGCCGAGCGCACCTGATGAAAGTGCTGGAGTGGCTGGCGCGCGTGCAGTTGGCCGAGGTCAGCCCGCTGACCGGCTGGCTGGCTACCGCTACCGCGGATCTACCGTGGGGCGCCACGGTGGTCGCGGTGACCCCTACCGGCGACGAAGAGATGTGCCGCGCGCTGCATCGGCTGCGCCGCGCGGGGCTCAACCCTGTGCTGCTGGTCGTTGAGCCATATGCGCGCTTCGGGGCTGTGCAGGAGCGCGCGCGGCGGCTGGGCGTAGCCGCGCATCCCGCCTGGAGCGAGGCCGACCTGGTGCGCTGGCAAACCGGACGCCAGGGTCACGCCCTGCTCGCGGCAGGAGGCGGACGCCGATGACGCCGCCTGTGCCGCCGGAGCGCCCCGCCCTGGCCGACCTCCAGGATCATGCGTGGCAGGGCAGCCGCTACCGCAGCTTAGCGTTGGTGGTGTTGGCCGCCAGCATAGCATCCGGCCCGTTGGTGCTGTGGCAGGCGTTGAGTGGACGCTCCTCCGCGTACGTGCTGGCCTTGGCAGCGGCGGCGGCGGCCCTGGGCACCGCCACGACCGAGCGCCTGGGCCGGCCGTCCTGGCGTCAGCACCGCGGCCTGGCCTACCGCCTGGGGGAAGCGGTGGGCCTGTTGCTGCTGGCACGGATCGCCACGTGGGCTCTTGACGGCGGTTGGCCGACCCCTACGGATCTGGGCGCGTGGCTCCGGGCACCTTTGTCTTTCCTGGACGGCCCGTTCCTGTTCACGACGGTCACGTTGCTCATCGTTTGGGTGACCGCCATCAACTCAGCCAGCGATTTCCTCGACCTGGCGCTGCAGCCGGATGAGATCGCGGCGCAGCAGCCACTGGGCTACGGTGAGAGCCTGAGCGATCGGCGTGCGGTCCGGCCCCTGGCCAGGAGCGATATCTTGGGCCGATTCGCCCGGCGGTGGCTCTGGGGCGGGGTGACGCTGATTGTAATGGCAGGCCTGGTGCGACTGGATGTGCAGGTCAGTTCAGTCGGGTTGTTCCGGGTAGGGCTGCGCAACCTGGGCCTGCCGCCGGTGGTGCTGGGCGGGTTGCTGGCCTACTTCCTGTCCGGCCTGCTGCTAATCAGCGAGGCCCGGCTGGCAGTGCTGCGCGCACAATGGTTCACGCAGCAGATAACGGTAACGCCGCCGGTGTTGAAGCGTTGGCGGATCAACAGCGCGCTCCTGGTGGGCCTGGGCGCGCTGCTGGCGCTCACCCTGCCGCTTGGCTCGTTGGGCGGGCTGACCAAGGCGCTGTTATGGTTTCTCGGGCTGTTGGCCTGGATCGGCATGTTGCTCTATTACCTGCTGAACCGGTTGTTGATGCTGTTGCTCGCCCCCCTGAGCCGGCTCATCGGACAGGACACAGCCCCAGGATTGCCGCCCGAACCGCCTGCCCTGGTCATGCCAACGCAGGCCGAGGCAGCCAGCCATCTCCCCGACTGGTTGGGCGGCGTCCTGGTGTGGAGCCTCGTGGCGCTGGTTGCCGGCTACCTATTGTGGAACTTCCTGCAGGCCAATGGGTTATTGACCGGTTGGCCCGCCTTGCTGGCGCGCTGGCGAGGCTATTGGCGATCACGCCATTGGCGATTCGGGGCGGCGGTGCGCGGCGGGCTGGCGCGGTTACGCCTGCCGTCCACCCGACCGTCCACCCTGCGGCTGCCGGGGAACGTCCTGCGGATCCGGGCGCTTTCCCCACAAGAACGGGTGCGCTATTTCTACTTGCTGGCGGTGCGCCGCGCGGCCGAGCGGGGCCTCGTGCGGCCGCCCCACAAGACGCCACAGGAGTTCCTGGACGACCTTGCCTCGGCGTGGCCGGAGGCCGAAGCGGACACCCAGGCGCTCACCGAGGCATTCATAGCTGCGCGCTACGCCAACCAACCGGTCGAGGCCGGGCAGTTGCACACGGCGCACGACATTTGGCGCCGGGTGATGCGGGCGCTGCGCCGTCATGCCGGCGCTGAGAGGTCATAACCTCCGCCTCGAGCGTGGCGGCCGGCCACGTCAAAGCACCTGGACGAGGCTTTTTGACAGCCATCTCAGTTTACGCTATACTTCACATGGCCCTAGGAACAAACACGTTTCCTGAGACAGGAGCGCGCATGGCCTGAATGAAACGATCATACGGTAACGACGCCGGTCCGGCGAAGCACGGCAGGTGAGCTTCCCGTCCGATGCGTCATGGGTTGTGGCAGGCAAGTGCAGCGTTTGGGCCTCACCGCAAGGTGAGGTTTGCTGTTGTTAAGAAGCAAACGTGTGACATCTAATCGTTGGCGGGAAGGGGGTGAAACAGATGGCTACCGTAACACTACGTGCAGGCGAATCCCAGGATTCGTTGCTGAAGCGCTTCCGCAAGGAGGTGATGAAGGAGCGCATCCTGCCGACCGTCCGCAAGAAGCGCTGGTTCACGCCGCCGAGCGAGTTGCGCCGGTTGAAGAAACAGAAGGCGATCCGCAAGGCCCGCCAGGCTCAGCGTCGTCGCGAGGGACGCGACAGCATGCGCTAGAAGCGCGGCCTCTTTGGGAAATCGATGTGTAAATGCATGTGGAGACAGTTGGGCAGCAAACGAACTGTCTCCACATCCTTGATGTAAATCGTGTCGAATCGGTCAGTTCTCCGCCGGCAGGAAGGTGAGTGTGCATGGCAAAGCAAGAAGATAAGCTGACCCTGGACGGTAAGGTCGTTGAAGCGCTACCTAACACAACGTTCCGGGTGAAGCTGGAAAATGATTATGAGGTCCTGGCGTACCTGTCCGGCAAGATGCGCAAGTATTACATTCGCGTCCTGCTTGGCGATCGGGTTCGGGTGGAGCTATCGCCCTACGACTTAACCAAGGGGCGCATCGTCTACCGCCATCGTAATCCGAGCAGTCCGGCATAAGACGGTTGCCGGGGCGCGCTTCGTGCAGCTTCCCGATGCAGGAAGATCGCGCGGCGTCTTTTGTTGCTTTCATCGCGCCAGGGGTTGACAGGGCGTGTTATAATAATGGCGCAGCAGCGCAAGCCTGAGAGGGCGGTGGGTTAGCCACCGCCTTTTGGCTTAATTTAAGGAAGGCCTTGCGCCTGCCGGATGTTTCACGTGAAACATGCATCAACCAGGGACGGAGCGCGTTTTGGAGCAAGACCACGCGGTCTGTGATTATGAAGGCACGAGCTATCGAGCTCGATTTTGGGAAGGCCAGGGGCGAGACTATGAGGACCTGGCCGAGCGTATTGCAATACGCAAGCTGTTGCCCCCGCGCGGCCGCCGGCTGATCGAGATCGGCGCCGGGTTTGGCCGCCTGGCCGACCTGTATGCGGGCTATGAGCAGGTCGTGCTGTTGGATTACGCCAAGTCAGGCTTGCGCGAGGCCCAGGCGCGCCTGGGCGCGGCAGGGCGCTTCACCTATGTTGCCGCCGATTTGTATCGCCTGCCCCTGTGTCCTGCCACATGCGATACTGTGATCACCGTGCGCGTGCTGCACCACATGGTGGATGTGCCGGCTGCCCTACAACAGGTGGCCACTGCGCTCAAGCCGGGAGGCGTTTATCTTCTTGAGTATGCCAACAAACGCAACCTCAAAGCGATCGCCCGTTACCTGCTGCACCGGCAAACATGGTCGCCGTTTGCACTGGAGCCCTACGAATTCGCATCCCTGAACTTCAATTTTCATCCCGCCTGGATGACGGCCGAGGTGCAGCGCGCCGGATTCGTGATCCGGGCCGGGCTGGCGGTCTCACACTTCCGCGCCGATGTGTTCAAGCGAGCGGCGCCAGCGCGAACGCTGGCCGCGCTGGACGGAGCAATCCAACGCGTGGGCGCGACATGGAAACTGACACCCAGCATCTTTCTGCAGGCTCAAGCCGCCGGCTCCGGCGCAGCCACCGAGGGCCCGCTCTTTTGCTGCCCCACCTGTGGCGGCCGACTGGCAGAGGACGGGCCCGCGGTGCTGCTTTGCAGGGGTTGCGATGCTGCGTGGGGCATTGACGATGGGATTTATGACTTCAAGACGCCCATAACGGCAGGCCGGCACATTAATCAAGAACTGGTAACTTAGCCCACGTAATTATGTCGTTAACAAAGTTACAATAAAATGGCCGAGATAACATCGCTTGATACGCTTATCACCTTGTGTGCGGCAGGGTGTGGACGGTCAAGCCAGGGCATGGCATTGCGCCGGCTTTTTGCGCAGAGGAGTGCGTGCGCATGAACGCACAAGACGACGATTTGGACTTCCAGCTAGACGACGATCCTCAAGATGAGACCGCCCGGCGCTCGACTGAGGTGACCCAACAACTCGTTATTCTGGGCCGCGACCAGGGGTTCGTGACCTACGATGACGTCCTCAGCGCCTTCCCCGAAGCCGAGGCCAACATGGAACAACTCGAGGACCTGTTCGCGAATCTCTTCGAACAGGGCATCGAGGTCAGCGCGTTTCGGGAAGAAGATGAGGGCGAACAAGGGTCCGAAGACAGCGGTGGCGAATCGACGGAGACCACCATTGACCTGGACCTCATCGACATTGATGACTCCATCAGCCTCTACCTGAAAGAGATCGGCCGGGTGCCGCTGCTGACCGCGGACGAAGAGGTCAGCCTCGCGAAGCGCATGGAGCGGGGCCGTGAAGCCCGCCAGCGGCTGACCCTGGGCATAGATGACCTGAACGAACGCGACCGCCTGTTGGCCGCAGTGCGTGATGGCCAGGCAGCGCAAGAGCACCTGATCAAGGCCAACTCCCGCCTGGTGGTGAGCGTGGCCAAGAAATACGTGGGCCGCGGCGTGCCGTTTCTAGACCTGATCCAGGAGGGCAACATCGGGCTGATCCGCGCGGTCAAGAAGTTCGATTATCGGCGGGGCTACAAGTTCAGCACCTACGCCACCTGGTGGATCCGCCAGGCCGTCACGCGCGCCATCGCTGACCAGGGCCGCACCATCCGCGTGCCGGTCCATATGTACGAACAGATCAACCGACTGACCCGCACCAGCCGCCAGTTAGTGCAGGAGCTGGGCCGCGACCCCACCACCGAGGAGATCGCCGACCGGCTGGGCGTGCCCCCGCGCAAGGTCGAGCAGATCATCCGCGTGTCGCAGCGGCCCCTCTCGCTGGAGATGCCGGTGGGCGAGGAAGAGGATAGCTATTTGGGTGACTTCATCGAGGACGATGAAGCCGAAAGCCCGACCGACTCCGCCTCACAGACCATGCTGCGCCAGGTGATTGACGAGATCTTCGAGTCGCTGACCCCGCGCGAGGTGCGCATCCTGCAGCTCCGCTTCGGCCTGGTGGACGGCTACTCGTACACCCTGGAAGAGGTGGGCAAGAAGTTCGGGGTCACGCGCGAGCGCATCCGCCAGATCGAGGCCCAGGCGTTGGGACGGCTGCGTCACCCCAGCCGCAGCCGCAAGCTGCGCGATTACCTGAGCTGAACCGGACATTCTTGTGGATACAGAGAGCTCGCCCGCATGGGCGGGCTCTTTTTGATCGGGCAGACAGTGAAAGGGCGCAAATTGAGAGGCCAGGCCGAAAAATGTCTTCTTGACAGAGATTTGACCCTTCGCATATAATCTACCCGGAAGTTCCCCCCTTCCGTCCCGGTGTGGGCCATCTGCTTTGTCGCGGAAGGAGGGAGAACCATGACCATTTCTCGGTTTCACCTGTTCATCAGGCTCGTCCTCATCAGTGCGTTTATCATTGCGCTTCTTCCTGCCCTCGGTCGCGCCCAGCCCGCGGGCCACGTGGTGATCAGCGAAGTCATGTATGATCCGGTCGGGACGGAACCCGGCGCAGAGTGGGTGGAGCTTCACAACCCGACCGCAGCTGCCGTCGCGCTGTCCGGCTGGCAGCTGCGCGACAACGGCTCGACCGACACAATCCCCGCTTTCAGCCTGAATCCGGGCGCCTTCCTGGTGATCGCCTCGTCTCAGTCGGCCTTTCTGGAGACCTATCCGGGCTTCACGGGCAACCTCGTCGGCCTGGAAAGCCCCATCGGCAACGGGCTAAGCAACACCGGCGATCGCGTCCGGCTGCTCGATGCTGCCGGCGCGGAGATCGACGCCATGAGCTATGGCACGGACGCCACCGTCTTCGCTCCCGCATGTCCCGATGTCCCCGAAGGCCAATCGCTGGTGCGCGTGCCGGTGGACCAGGACGCCGATAGCGCGGCCGACTGGGCGGCCCAGGCAGCGCCCAACCCCGGCGGGCCTGGCGCTGAGCCGGCGCCTACATCTACGCACACGCGCACACCTGCACACACCCCGACACCCACCGCGACCGCGGTCACCACGGCCACGCCAACCGCGACGGCAAGCCTTACTCCCCTCGCGACAGCGCCGGTCACACCCACGCCATCGGCGACCGCAACCCCTACGGCCACATCTGCTGCGGCGCCCAGTGTGACCCCTTCAGCGACGCTGTCCGGGTCACCCACGCCAACATGGACGCCCACCCCCACCTTGCCTCCGTCGCCGGCGCCCGGTCTGCTGCTGAGCGAAGTATTGTACGACGCCGTGCAGAGCGGCGTGGACAGCAACTGGGAATGGATCGAGATCCACAACCCCACAGGGGCAGCCGTCGATCTCGCGGGCTGGGCCGTAGGCGACGCCGGCGCACAGGACGCGCTGCCCGCATTCACCCTGGGGCCGGGCGGGTATGTGGTCGTCGTGGCGGACGAAACCAGCTTTCGGGAAAACCATCCCGGCTTCACCGGCCACCTGCTCGACCTGAATGGGCCCATCGGCGCCGGGCTGAGCAACACCGGCGATGCGCTGCGGCTATACGCCCCCGACGCCGTGCTCGTGGACGCGATGAGCTACGGCAGCGACACCAGCGCCTTTGCGCCCGCGTGCCCCACGGTCGCACCCGGCCAATCGCTGGCCCGCGTGCCGCCCGACCGGGACACCGACACGCGCGACGATTGGCTGGCGCAGGCGATACCCAACCCGGGCGCGCCGGGCACAATGTTGACCCCAACACCGACATCCACACACACCCATACACCCACAGCTCCCCACCCCGGCACGCCCACCGTCACGCCGACGGCGACCGCGAGCCTGACCCCGATCCCCACCGCGACCGGCACGGCCACGCCATCCGGCACACCCGCGGCCACCGACACCGCCACGCCCACCGGCTTGCCGACGGCTACGCTGTCGCACACGCCGACTGTCCTGCCGGTGACGGGCACCCCCACGCCGACCGGCACACCCGCAGCGACGGCCCCACCCACCCCGCTGTCCGCTGTGCGCCTCAACGAGGTCTTGCCCTACCCCTATGACGTGGACTGGGACGGGAACGGGACCCTGGATGCGGAAGATGAGTGGATCGAGATCTATAACCTGGGCGCCGAAGCGATGGACCTGGGCGGCTGGGCGCTGGATGACATCGAAGGCGGCAGCAAGCCCTACGTCTTTCCCGCGGACACCTGGCTGGCGCCGGGCGGCTTCCGGGTCTTCTACCGCTCGCAGACCAAGGTCGCGCTGAACCAGGACGCGGACACCGCGCGGCTTTTGGCCCCGGACGGCAGCGCGGTGGACACCTTCGCGTACAGCGGCCCCAAGCGGGACACCAGCTACAGCCGGACCGTGGATGGCGCCGGCGTATGGACTGACGCCTACCCGCCGTCACCGGGCGGCCCAAACATCGCTCCCGCGCCGACACCCACATTCACGCCGACACTGACTTACACCCCGACGCTGACGCGCACGCCCACCGCGACCCGCACCCCGACGCTGACGCGCACGCCCACCGCGACTCGCACCGCGACGTCGACGCGCACACCCACCACGACGCCCACCTGGACCGTCCCGCCGACCCCGACGCCTACCGCGACACCGGTCATCTACGACCCTGACGCGATCCGCCTCAACGAGTTCCTGCCCGCGCCAGGCGCGGTGGACTGGGACGGCGACGGCACGGCGGACGCGGCCGATGAGTGGATCGAGCTGTACAACCTGGGCCTGACCCCGGTCAACCTGGCCGGCTGGGCGCTGGACGATATCGCCGACGGCGGCAGCAAGCCGTTTGTCTTCCCGGCCAGCGCATCCCTGGCTCCCGGCGGCTTCCTGGTCATCTACCGCACTCAGAGCGGCCTGGCGCTGAACAACGACACCGATACCGTCCGCCTGCTCGGCCCGGACGGGGCGGAGGTGGATGACTTCTCCTACACCACCACGCGGCCTGACGGCAGCTACAGCCGGGCCGTGGATGGGACGGGCGCGTGGACGGACAGCTACCCACCGTCGCCGGGCGGCCCCAACCTGGCGCCGACGCCGACGCCCACCGCGACGCCGGTCATCTACGACCCCGATGCGCTCCGGCTGAACGAGTTCCTGCCCGCCCCCAGCGCGGTGGACTGGAACGGGGATGGCACAGCCGATGCTGGCGACGAATGGATCGAGGTCTACAATCGGAGCGCGGCGGCGGTAGACCTGGCCGGCTGGCTGCTGGACGACAGCGCCGACGGCGGCAGCACCCCCTACGTCTTCCCGGCAGGCGTGACCCTGGCGCCGGGCGCGTTCCTGCTGGTGTTTCAGGCACAAAGCGGCCTCGTACTGAACAACACCAGCGACACGGTGCGCCTGCTGGGCCCGGATGTCGTCGAGGTGGATGCGTTCGCCTACAGCAAGACGCAGCCCGACCGCTCGTACAGCCGGACGGTGGACGGCGCCGGCGCGTGGACCGACACCTACGCGCCGTCGCCGGGAGGCCCGAACATCGCGCCCACCCCAACCCCCACGCCCACCGCGACGGCCACGGCCACGCCCATCCCGGCCGGCATCACGCTGAACGAGATTCTGCCGGACCCGGTCGCCGGAGACTGGGATGGCAACGGCCAGGCCAGCTTCAACGACGAGTGGATTGAGCTGTACCACGCGGGCACGGCGCCGGCCAACCTGGGCGGGTGGGCCGTGCTGGACGACACCAAGACGTACACCATCCCCCAGGGCACCGTGATCTGGCCGCGCAGCTTCCTGCTCCTCTTCCGCCGCGCCACCGGCCTGTCCCTGGGCGACCGGCGTGACCACGTCATCCTGCGCCGGCCCGACGGGGTCACCGCCGACGAGTTCGCGTACACCAATGGCCCGGGCGAGGATCGCAGCTTCTGCCGCAGCGTGGACGGCGGCGGCTATTGGACCACGGAGTGCGACGTGACCGTGGGGCAGCCCAACCGTCTGCGGCCAACCCCTGTGCCAGGCGCAGGCGGCGGCGCACCGCCCATGTCCGGTGCTGCCGCCATTGCCGCGGCCCTGGCCGCGCCGGACGACACGCGCGTCACGGTGACCGGCGCGGTGGTCTACCCGCCCGGCCTGATCCCGCGCACCATCTACCTCCAGGATGCGACCGGCGGCATCAAGGTCTACCTACGGAGCGGCGATTACCCGGCCCTGGCAGTGGGTGACGTGGTGCAGGCCACCGGCTGGACGCGCGACTTCCGCGGCGAGGCCGAGCTTTCGGTCCCCAACCCCGGCTACCTGACCCGCCTGGGCGCCGGCCAACTCCCGATCGCTGCCCGCATCGCCACCGGCGACATGGGCGAGGCGCACCAGGGCCAACTCGTGCTGATCGTCGGCCGCGTTACGAAGTTCGAGCGCCAGGCGCTGGTGTTGGACGATGGCAGCGGCCCCGCGCGCATCTACTTCCCCGGCGACCTGCCCTGGCGGCGGCCGTATGTCAACCTCGGTGAATTCTGGGTTGCGCAGGGGGTGGTGGGGCAGTACGCGTTCGATGGCCCGCCGTGGGTCGGCGGCTACCGGTTGCTCCCGCGCTTCCGGGCCGACGTCAGCCCGCCGCCTGCGTGGCTGCCGGTGACGGGGTCCCCTTTTTGACTTCGCGCCGCGCGACAACTCCGGAGGGAAAGATACATGGCGTTTGGAGTTTTTTGCATACCGAAAAACCTTGTGATATGATATGTAATTGTAGATACAAGAACACATGTTCTATTGCTTTGGGCGCTCACAGGAAACGGAAGGCTATCTATGGAGCATCCGTTATCGTTGTGCTTATCCTATCACCTGATCGTTGATCGCATCGCGGCTTGCGCGCGGCTACAGTAAACTCCGGTTCCTGTAGCCGCGTTTCTTATTGCGGGCCGGGATAGCCTGTGACCAAGCAAGCCCCTGCCGTTTCCGTGCGCCCCGGTAGTCCTCGCGGCCGATCCCGGCCATCTCATCTCGGAAAGGGCGGCGATGCGCACGCTGATCGAGATAGTCCTCACCCTCGCCTTCGCTTTCCTGGCCGTCAAGCTGGGCTGGATGGGCGCGATCTTGTTCGTGGTGCTGTACCTGGTCGCGTTCTCATTCAAGCTGCCGTTCCTTTCGCGACGCGTCCAGGTGACACCGCGATTCATCTTCTTACTGGCCGTGTTCCTGACCTTTGCGCTCCTCATGCGTTGGGTTATCGGCACGTTGCTTGCCGGGCTGGCACCCCAAGGTGAAGCCGGGGCCAACACAGTGCTTGGGTTCCTGTTCGGTAGCCCCAGCCTGATCCTGTTTTGGTCGTTGATCGGCGGGATCTTGGTCGCGGTTCTGGTTGCTGTCGTACTGCTGCTGCCCTACGGTCTCGTGGCCGGCCCGGGGTTGTACAGCCAGTACGAAAACTACAAAGGACACGAGTGGGAAGCCGCGATGAGCGCCGTCAGCATCCTGCTGGGCATCAACCGCGGCACGTGGATCGTGAGCAACGGCCAGGCCGAGGTGCGCGGGGAGAGCGGGAGCAGCCTGGCGCGGTTTGGCGGGCCGGGGATCTTGCTCGTTCAGGAAGGGCATGCGGTCATTCTAGAGGTCAGCGGCAGGCTCTCGCGTGTGGTGGGACGGGGGATCACGATGCTGAGGCCGTTTGAGCGGATCAGTATGGTGGTGCCGTTGTATACGCGAACTGAAAAACTGATTGTAGAAAAGGTGGCTACTAAAGACAAGATCCTGATTGACGAGTTCGAGATCTTGGTCTTTCATAAGGTTGATTCTGAGCCAAAGGATGAGTGCATTGAAGACGGCCAGTTTTTATACAACGAAGATGTTATTCGAAAGAATATCTGGAGTCCAAGTGGCGCGGATTGGCGTGGCGGTGTTCGCTCAGTTGCCGAGACATCAACGCGCGATGTCATAGGGCGCTATGACCTGGACGAGATAATTCCTGTCTCGGATGCGTTTCGGACTAATCTAAAAAAGATATTGGCTGATGAGATGAACAAGGTTACTAAACAACTCATGGGGGTGGTTGTCGGTTCCGTAGATATCAATCGCATCAAAATCCCTAAGGAGTCTGAAGATCGTCTTCTGGAAACTTGGCTGGCTGAATGGAATGTGCGCGTAGCTCAGAATCAGCGCGAAGCAATGATCCGTAAAGGTGAGGCTGAAGCTGTGATTCTCAAGCTCAAAGAGGTTGCTTGGGCACAGGCCCAGAAACAGCTTGTTGAGCAAATGGCAGCTACCTTCAGAACTTTGAATTTGTCTGGCCGAGATACTGCTGCGTATTTATTGTCGCTCCGCTTCTTGGAGACATTGGAGAAGATGGCTAGTGATCCGGCAACCAAGATTTTGTTGCCGAACGATTCTCTTGCCCTAATCCAGAAGACAAAAGAGTCAATCGTGGGCAATGCCATCAGTTAGGCCTTGTGTGGGTCTTATCTTTTGCGTGATGACTTAGCGAGATGAGGTTGCTTCATGGTGACAAACGAGAGGATACTAGCATACAAAACCGATGTGCAGGATATCTTGAGCCTGTTATCCGTCGTTTCCCTATCTGGATATGGAATGTTGGCACAGTATCTTAAGGAAGGCAAGGAAAAAATCGAAGAAGGGGATTACCTCACGGCACAGGAGTTGCTTATTAAGGCGTTGCAGCGTACGTACGGTTACCAAGGATTTAATGGGGCAAGCCAGTCTGCGCGCGGTCTCATTACCATGTATCTTGCCATTTGTCACCATGCCATGGGAGATTTCGCAGGTGCTTTACTTCACTATCTTGACGCAAAGGAGGCATTTTCAACTGGTTTCGATGGCTATAACTCTAATGTGGCACTCTACGCCTGTGGGCTGATTTATGCATGGCAGAGACAGGAGGCCAAGGTAGGTGATGTCGCGCAGGAATTGTGCGCAGGATTTCGGGGGCAGATACTATCTGACAAGCTAATCAGGCATAATTTGGAGATCGAACAGATGCCGGCAGAGACACCATCTTCAGACAAACCTGGGTCAACTGAAGATATATCAGCGCCAGGGGTAACTTCCGCTACGGATGGATCAAATGCAAACGGTACTTCCACGCAAGTTCCAAAAGCTGGGCTTACATTGCCCTGGGTTGTTCGCGTTGGAAGTCTGTTCCTTACACTTATCCTCTTTGGACTAGTCGTTGTAAGCCTTATGGGTTTGAGCATCGATCGATTGGTAATGATACTTACTCTAGGTTTTTCCACATGGGTTCTATATCTAGTTTTCGATAGGCTGCTTCGAGTGCCGGTGCGTCCTGGCTGTTACACTGTCTTACAAAGAAGGGGAGACCTCCTGCCTTCGTTCAGTCGTACTCCATTTGCTCGCCGTCCATTTGATAAAATCGCGGCTTTTGTTCCAAGTTGCTATCATTACACCCAATCACAAAAGCAGAAGGTTGCAACTGGACCAAGTACTTATGTAGAAATCCAAGTATCGTTCTCCTACGGAATCCAAGAAACCACTGATAAGGAACTGATGGCAGAGGCCATAAGAAAAGCGGTTAGCATGGCACAAGAGATAATGGCTCCGAAGTCCAGAGAACATGATAAGAAAGGGGACAACCCTCTTGAGCCTCCCGAATTGAAGCGTGCATGGGAAAAGCGGCTCAAAGAAGACATTTCGATGGCACTATATGACGTACTACCGAGCTATGAGTTCAAGAATCTCTTCTGTGATAAAACGACAAAAGTCAGTACGGTCTGTCAGGAACTACAAACGAACCTTGATCGGCGTTCTCAGCAATGGGGCATAAATGTGATCGAGGTCAGAATAGTTGAGGCCCGCCAAGGCAAAACATGATTACGACCTCGTAACGGCGTCCCCAGCAACCATATGTCACCTAGTGCAGCAGCCGAGTATTCGTCGTAAGGAGGAAACCGTGACTACCTCAAGAAAAGAATACCTAAGACAGTTAGCCCTGGCGTCGGGCAAGAACCTCGATCGTCTGTCGAGTCCCTCGCTCATCATGGCCTTGCTTACGGTGGTGGCCCTTGGTATTCTCTTATTGACAGCCTGGGGTTGCCAGGACAGACTGCCTGTAGAGAACACCCCTGTGACAACAGCCCTGAAGACGCCTACACCAGAGGTCGCGAACCAGTCGTATGTCAACAAGCTCTATTACTTCAGCATTGGCAGAGACCAGCTTGCCCAGTCCTTTCAAGTGGAGGAAAGAGCCAGTGACTGTCGGGGCACGGTCTTCTCGAACATTGCCAATGACCAAGAAGATGTGCAGTGGAGCCGCGCGCAGTATCGCATTTGCTATTTGAATACAGTATCGGCTGTTGATGCCGAAGCGTTGCTGAAACAACTCGATCAGCGAAAAGAAGTCATCCTGAGTGGTCTTCATTCCGGCGCTGACGTCGGGCTTCCAAAAGCATGTACTGTTGGAAAGGAAAAGCTGGCTTGCCTCGAACGTTACATACAGGGTAGGGATAGCCTAAGCCAGAAAGAAATGCGGTGGTATCAAGCAGTGGTTGGCTATGAAGGGCGTCTTTACGCTATTGAAGCGATGTGCGATAGCGCCGCATGGGATCAACTGTGGCCGAGCCTGCTAACAGTCATGAACAGCCTGCGCTTTGACAGCGGCGTGATACCTGAGACCGCTCCCTGACTGGCAAGCCACATGTCAGGGCAGTAGTTTGAGGTCCCAAGACACGTCGTATTCGCTGCCTTGCTCTCTATCTTTTCCGAGCACCGAACGTGGCGGTAGGCCAAAAGCCAGCGCCACCGCAGCGATCGCCTCTTCATAACCGTGACGATAGGCATCCAAGCGTGCGTCTTGAACCCACCGACTTGTGGCTGCTGAAACCAGGTTGAGTGATAGGAGTACGTTTCTGATATCTTCCTTGAACCACATGTCTAGTGCCATTTTGTACCTCCAAGTGTCGGGCGTGGCAGGATGGATCTAGAGCCAAGGTTAGCACATGTGTTCTGTTTATGCAACTTCTGAAATTCGGGTTCTGACCTGAGATTTTTTCTCGGCGTTTCGAGTGGTTCTCCACCGCATGGGGATTCAAATGACTTAAGAGGTCCTGTATTAATGGCGTCATTTATGTTACCATCAACTCGCGTGCGAGTTGCTGTTGCCCAAATCCGAGACACGGGTGTCTGGGTCAAGATTCTCAAGAGCAATCGCGCCGGTTTCATCCGGCGGAAAGAATTGTCGTGGGATCGGCGCATCGGCGTTATGCCAACAATGCCCCAGGTAGGCTCGGAATTCGATGCAATTGTCTTGGAAGATGATCCGCAGCGTGGGTTGGTGTTTCTGAGCCTGCGCCAGGCCGCTGACCCTTGGGACGATGTTGGTGTGAGGTATCGCTATCGAATTGGTCAAAGCGTTGAAGGCGAGGTGGTAAACGTCCAACATGATCGCGCTTTTGTCCAGTTGGAACCGGGGATTGATGCGGTAGTTTGGCGAGATGATCTCCCCATCTTGCGCGATTTGGGGGTGGAGGATCTGCTCTGGATCGGGGACCGGGTGCGCGGCCTCGTAACGAAGATGAGTCCCACGCTGAGGCAAATTGACCTCAGCCTGTGGGGTGAGCTTAGGCGCCTCGCCAGCGTTCAGGAGCAGAGTCACGCGCTGGCAGATTTGCTCCGTACTCCCGAACCCCAGCCAACCTCTTTGCCTCATCAGGACGGTTCATCTGACCAAGAAGGGCTAACCGAAACGTATCGGTTTTTGCCTCCTATTCCACGGCCTCATCGTTTCTTGGTGGTGGATGATGATGTGCAGGATCGAGAACGTATCTGTGAGGCCCTGAAGAGAGAGTTCGGCGTTGAGGTCGATGGTTTGAGTTCCGGGGATCAGGCCCTAGAGCTAGTTAGAGGGGGCCATTCCTACGGATTAGCTATCGTTGATGTGTATTTGGATGGTGAGCTTGGACCGGCTGTGGCCACTCGGCTGCGTACTGCCAGGCCTGGTCTACCAGTGCTGTTTGTCAGCAGGATGCGCGTCGAAAAGCTGGATTTGGATTTCGCCCCGCCATCGCACGACCCGGAACTCAACAGAGCAGAAGCACCGGTCATCATCAACGGGTCTGAGTTGCCTGTTGTTGCGGAGATCGAAAAGCCCACGGATCCTTTGATAGATAAGACCGACGAAGAAATCGTTGATTGGGTGCACAGGTTATGTACGGGTTATTGGACCAGAGTCATAGCATCGCGCTCGTCGCCTGGTGGCAGTCAATCTGGGTTCTTGGAACGAGTTGGCCTTAAATCCCTGGCGAAACGGTCGCTGCATGAGCGTTTGTTGGACGCGTTGATGACATTACGGGAGACCATCCAGATCAGCCAGGCGATGGTGTTGGAGTTGGATACAGCCAGCAAGATCGTTTCGATTCTGGCCGCGGATCCGCCAGTACCTCCGGGGATAGCGGAAAGGGCAGTGGGCACCCTATATCACAGTCCGGCACGTAATGTGATCGAGGAAGAACAGGAATTTCGGTTCACTGAGGCGCTTCGTTATGAGGAAGCACGCCTTCGCAATCTGTTTCCAGACTTGCGTTATCGCTCCTGTTTTGGGTTGCCGCTCCTGATTCCTGGACGGCTGACTCGACACGCCCTCTTTCTCTTTGACGAACGCATCCTGGGCTTCTCCACAAAAAGCAGGGAGGGGCGTGAACAGGTCGATCGGGCACGATTGGGGGCAGGGCTTCTTGCAACTACAATTGAGAACGCGATACTCCTCGATCACATGCGCGGTTATCAGGAACACTGTTCTCGAGGTGAACTCTTGGCGAACCTGGTGCATGAATTGAACCACAAGCTCGATGGCCTCAACTGGGAGACAAAGCTCTTACAGGGATATTGCGACAAGGCACAGGCCGCTCCAGATCAGGCACGGGGACAAAAGATCGCAGACTCAGTTCATAGGCTTGCACAACAGCAAGGAAGTCTTTCGGATTTGGTGAAGGGTTATACACGCCTGGCTCGACACGAGCTCGATCTGGTGAATGTCAATGAAGCGGTTACCGGCGTGCTGCGTCAATTGGAACACAGGGCGCGCGCTGCAGGAATCATGTTTGCCACAGATCTTTCCGCTGGACTCCCAAAGGCATTGGCCATCCGGCCGCAACTTGAGCAAATACTGACCAATTTGATACTTAACTCCATCCAACAGATCGAATTGAAGATGCAGTTCTTTGGACAACTCCATGCAGAACAGGGCGAACAGGCTGATTTGGCGCGTGTTCGGCAGGTCATAGTTCAAACACGACGTATCGAGGGTTTCACAGGACGTCCCCTGGAAATTGCCGTGATGGACAGTGGCCCCGGAATTCACGGACAACTTCACGAACGGGTATTCGAAATGGGATACACCACACGCCCCGATGGCGCCGGTCTGGGTCTTTATATTAGCCGGAACCTGGTCGAGATGACGGGCGGGAGCCTGAGCCTGGCAGCAAGCCTGATGTTCATCGGGACTGCCTTCGTGGTGAAGCTGCCTTGCGCGAAACAGGAGAAGGATGAGCATCATGAGCAAGATTAGAGTACTGCTGGTTGATGACGATAAGGAGTCTGCCGAAACGCTCGCCGTGTATCTGCGCGAGATAGCTGATTTCGACGTTGAGATGTGCCATGATGGGCAAACGGCCCTTGACCGGGTGAGTGTCAGCTCACAGCCTTACACTGCCATCCTCCTGGACTGGGTGCTTGGTGCGCCGCTCAATGGATGGGAGGTGCTCGATAAGATCAGAGCTCACATCCCCGATCAGCCGGTAGTGGTATTTACCGGTCAGGAGCGTGAGGCCGGAACCCACGCGCTGCGTGGTGGCGCCTATCGGTATCTGAATCGTCCTGTCGATCCCGCAGAACTCATCACTACCATCCAAGATTTAGCAGGACAGGACGTTCAGTTACGAAACATAGCATTGACTGTTCGGCGTTTGCTGGATTGGGATATGTGCCTGGTGTGGCGGTGGGATCGGAAGGATCGCCTCTTTCGGCTGGCGGCCTGGCACGGCAAGTCACACGAACTGGACGATGCTGACCGACGACACACCTTCACCAAAGAAGAGCCAACACTCCATCGTCTGCTTGAAACAGGGTACCCCAGCTATCTGGCCGATCTTAACCAGGAACCACCTTGTGAGCACTGCAAAGTAGCTCGCCACCATAAAGGAATTACTCTACTTTCCGCACCATTACGCTACCGCGGTCAACTCACCGGGTTGCTAGATACTTACAAGTGCCAGAGGCATGAGTTTCAGGATTTGGATGGCATAAAACGGATGCTACTAAGCTATGTTGACCAAGCAGCCGAAGCTATTCATAGTGTGGAGATGCTCCGACAAAATCAAGCCCTTACAGAGGTCAGCCGATTATTGGCAGGACCATTCAATCCGTCAGGGGTTTTGGATCTCATCCTTACCCGCGGGCTTGAATTGGTGAATGCCGATGCCGGATGCATCTATGTGAAGGACTTTGAAACTAATGAGTTAGTCCTAGAAACGACTTGTGGCGTGGCCGTAGATGAAGCGTCAAAGCGGCTGAAACGCGGGAAGACCATCATTGACGAGGTTAGCGAGATTGGGCGGACCAAATGGGTTCCAGATTTGCATGCTTTCCCCACCCAGGAGACATCTTTTTGCGTTCCCCTCTCCAACACAGCCTTGGGGTCATTGATGGCTGTGCCGCTAAGGCGCGAGGAACAGACAATCGGGGTGTTGATTGGCGGCAGTTATCTCCCTCATGCGTTTACCGAAGGAGATATGGGGCTTTTGCAGTCATTTGCCCAGCTCGCGTCCCTAGCCATCAATAGATCAAAGTTGATGCGTCACATGCAACGTATCAGTGAGCCAGGACAGCAAGATCGTAGTCAGTTAGCAGTCACCGTTGTTGAGGCGCTTTACGACCTAACCGGCAAAGGGGTTTCACTCTGGCTTCTCGATCGCAAGGGTAACGAGATGACAATCGCTGCTGCCCGCGGGTTATCCGATCGATATAGGCAAGCGGGGCGAATTGGCTTACAAGAAGAGGCTGCGGCTACTTATGCGTTACATGAAAGACAGCCTGTTAATCGCGCCGATATTTCCGATCTCAATGAATATCCGCCGTTTAAATTCCGGGAGAAGTTGTTAGAGGAGGGCTGGAGATCTGCACTTATCATTCCCGTCTTGGGCCCTCAGGCACAGCCATTGGGTTCCTTGCATGTTTATGGCAGAACTAAGGGGCGATTTAGCGACACAGAAGTGGACTTCATCACTGGATTTGCGAACCAGGTCGTCAATTCGTTGGAACAGCAACGGGCTTTTGACCTTCAAGTCAAATTTAGTCAGGTGATCAGTGCGTTGGCTACCACTACTTCTTTGCAAGTAGATGACGTTCTATCCAAAGTTGTGTTAGCAGCACTGGACCTCACTAACGCTGAATCCGGAGTCGTGCATGCCGTCGATCCCTCTGGTGAACATATCGTAAATAGCTACCAGTATCCCGAAAATCAAGCGCAAGCTATTCCTCGCATGGCAGAAGCCAGCTACACTCGATGGATCGTTCAAAACAAAACGCGAAAAGTAGTAGGCGATGCTCAAACAGATCCGCAGGTAAACCCTGCAACTCGAGCTATGGGGATCAAGTCCTTTGTGGGCATTCCGCTCATGCTCGATAACAAGCGGGTGGTAGGCGTCCTATATGTGAACGAACACCAAGTCGTTCGTGAGTTCACTGGCAGCGAATTGGCAATGCTACAAGCGCTAACCGATGGGGCTGCAGTTGCGCTCGAAAAGGCTCGCTTGTATTCGGAAGAACGAGCTTTGCGTCGCCAAGCAGAACGGTTGCGCAGAGTTTCAGGGGCGATGACCTCTGCACGTGACTTGACAGAGGTTGCCGCAGAGGTTCTTGACGGTCTAAAGGATGTTGTGGAGTACCGTACAGCAACTATGCAACTCGTTTCGTCTCTTGATAAACCCCGCATGTTGATTGCACATCGGGGTTTTCCGCAGCCCCCGACCAATAAAGATCTACTACAGCCTATTCAGAAAGATCGTTTGATGAGGCGGGTTGTGGCCCAAAAGGAGCCGTATATCAGCAGCGACACCTCCACAGAGACGGATTTCGGCAGGACCCCCAGCACCCAAAACGTTCATTCGTGGATTTGTATCCCTCTATATTACGGTGATGCATTGATCGGCTTGATCACATTAGATCATGATCAAAAGGAATTCTACACTTCGGCCTTGGAGGGGTTGTTGATGCAGTTTGGTAACCAGGCAGCAGTTGCGATTCACGATGCACGTTTGACATCCAGACTTGAGAGACAGATTCAAGCCCACGAAATGCTCCACAAGGTTGGCCAAAGCCTCCTCGACGCCCCGAATGAAGATGTAGTGCTTAGCCAGGTAGCTGAAGCCGTCTCACAGACTCTTGACTGTCGCCATTGTTCCATCTTTCGTCTTGAGGGCGGTCGACTTGTCGCAAGAGTGGTCGAGGGTATACGAGCGAAGTCCATTCGTCCAGGCCGCTCGTTCCGGTTTGGAGAGGGCATCGCCGGCTGGGTTGCCAGAGAGGGCAAATCAGCGCTTGTGTTGGACACATCACAGGACAAACGCTTCGATCCTACTTGGACTGACGATCCGCCGCTATCCCTGGTGGATGTCCCAATCATCTTGAATGAGAGAGTCTATGGGGTAGTCTCCGCGGAAGCGGATACTCCTAGTGCCTTCGATGAGGCCGACCTCAAGCTATTGGAGACGATCGCCGCACAGACAAGTCAAGCCATCCAGGTGGCGCGCTTCAAGGCAGAACAGAACGCGCTGAACGAGCTTGACAAGCAGTTGCTCACAGCCGAACTCTAGCACCGCATCTCGGTGTAGCGGCATCGCGATTTGTATACGCCTTGTATTGTACTGAAGGGATTGTTCATGGATATTGAGAATCGCTTTCTCGGTCACTATCAAGCGCTGGGGGCACAGGTGCTGCCTGGTAGCTCGTTGCTCGATCCCGCCATCCCGATGACTTATGTGATGAGCGCAGGGTTAAGTCAGGTTGAATCTGCATCGGCCTACAGCGCAATCCACGCCGGGGAACGCTATGTGCTGATGCAGACCTGTTTCCGGCACTTTGACCTCGACAAGATAGGCCGCAGCCCTTTTCATCTCAGCCTGTTTCATATGGGGGGTGCGTTTCATTTCGGCCTGACGCCGCGAGCGGTCACCATCGGTAGCATCTGGGAGTTTCTGACTGAGACGCTGGCATTCGATGCCGACCGTTTGCGGGTAACCTGTTTCATCGGGGGCACACTCGAGGGACACGAGCTGGATGCCGATAGCGAAACCCTAAGGGCCTGGCAAACGGTTGGTCTGCCAGATGCGCAGATTTGCGATGCTGGAGCGACGGCGAATCTTTGGAAGCAAGGCGGCGGCATCACGGGCGAAGAGCGCTATAGAAAATGTGGTTTGACCACAGAGGTGTTTTACGACCGCGGTCCAGCTTGGGCATGCAGACTGGGCTGTGGGCCGGGATGTCGTTGTGGTCGCTTCATTGAGATCGCTAATGTCCTTTTCATTCGCTGGGTCTATGATGAGGTCACAGGGGATCTTAGTCCGTTAGTCACACCGTTCGATGAGACGGTGATCGGCGTCGAGCGGATAGAGACTGCTTTGCAGGAAACTTTCAGCGTATTTGAATCGGAAGATCTGCGATTCCTGGTGGATGCTGTAGGGTCATTTTGCGATGCAGCGCCCCGCCAGTTAGACACAAACATCAAGAACGAATGGGTCATTGCAGACCATCTCCGTGCGCTCCTCTTCCTGGCGGCTGATGGCGCGCCGCCGCCTGGCAAAGGGGGGCGTGCAGGCATCATCCGAAAAATGATTCGCACCGTTTTGACCCATCGAAGGCTTCTTAATATCCACCATCCCTTCTTTCTTACTGAACTCGTGGATCTGCTTCTTCATCACTATGGCCTTAGGCATCCTCACCTGGCGCATGGCCGTGAGCGATTGCTGGAATATCTGACCCTTGAGTCCGCGCGATTCGAGCGTGCTCTTGCTTCTGGCTATCGCCATCTGGAGCGCCTCATTTCGGCTTCCGCAGCCAGGACGTTGAAAGGGGAAGATGCCGTTGAGCTTGTGAAGCGCCGTGGTGTGCCATTGGCCCTGCTGGAGATCGAGTTGAGTCGCCATCGCGTGCAGCTTGATCCGGCTGAATTTCAGGTAGCCTATCGTTGCTGGGAGCAAGCGGAAGCTGAGACCTGGCATGGAAGCTCATCTCTACCTGTACATGTTCAACATGCGATTGCGTGATGCGAGGACTAAGCTTTGTCACATTGGTCTCCATCGTCAGCGCAGGGTAGGAGGTTTCTCTTATGACTGACTCCTTTTCGTCGGTTTTCGATGCCTTACTCGGAGCCTTGAGTGTTGCGCCGGGATTTCGAGAAGGGGACTTATTCTATGTTGCGCTCCTCAACAAAAGAACCCTGCAGATCGAATTTCCTTTGGTCGCTCGTAAGGAAGGCAACAACCTCGTCAGGATACAGGATGAAGCTCGCTGGAAAGCGCATCCCTTTAGTCCGCAGACGCTGCTACCAGATTGCATCTTACAGGATGGAAAGCCAGTTTTAATATCTGATCAGAGCCTTGCCAATGCAGTCACCGACGAAAAGCTGACTTTCTCAGAACCTCCCACACACGCTTGTTGGTTGGGAGTGCCTCTTGAGTCGAGAGGAGAGGTGCTTGGCGCCCTGATCGCCGACCATCAACCGCAAGCAACCGTACATAACGAGCGGATTCAGGATCTTCTATTTGCTATCGCTGGACGCATCTCAAATCAAATCGCACGAGCACGTCTTGTCAGAAACTTACGCATGCCACACGAAGTTGGCAGGGTGCTCACTTCAGCCAGTCATCGTCTCACAGAACAGGAAGTGGTGGATTTGATTGTTGAGCAAACAGGGTACTTCCTAAATGCAGATTCGATGTATGTTGCTCTCTATGATGATGAACGGAGGAGACTCACCTTTCCTGCTGCAGTAGAAGGTGGCGAGAGTGAGGTGTTTGAGCCACGAACAGTCAACCTGGAAGATCAGGCAAGTGGTGGCTTGACTGAAGTCGTAATAAGGACGAGACAATCTTTGTGTCCGCGGAACGTGGAGGAGGAATACAAACGACGCAATTTAGTTGTCCGCATTCCACCGCTTCCGAAATCATGGCTTGGTGTGCCAATGCTTCTGGAGGATCGCGTTCTGGGGGTTATCTCTCTCAGAAATGACGCTATCCCCCATCTGTACAGCGAAGACGACAGGGATGTTCTTCAGGCAATGGCGGGGCAAGCCGCAATTGCAATCGACAATGCCCGCCTTTTCTACGATGTGAATTGGCGATTGGCCGAAGCGAACAAGCGACTAGAGGTTCTAATTGAGATTGGACAGGCTCTTGGTTCGGGCATTCAGTTGCCACTTAACGATATCCTACAATTGATCCATCAACAAGCTGAGCGATTGATGGACACGAGCAATATGTATGTTGCTTTGTACGATCAGGAAACGTACACGCTTAGCTTCCCACTTGCTGTGTACCGAGGACAGAGGCAAACAGACTGGCCATCGCGTCGGGCAGATATCAGGGATGAGTCTCGGGGAGGCCTGACCGAAATCGTACTACGTACAGGAAAATCGCTTCGGCCCGATGATGTTGAAGCGGAATATCGCGCTCGAAATCTTGAGGTCCCGGTTCCGCCGATTCCTAAGTCGTGGTTGGGTGTTCCGATGCGGTCAGGGAACAAGATCCTGGGGGTCATTGCTCTTCAAGATGATGAAACAGAAGGGGCATATACAGCCGAAGCGCAAGCTGTCCTTGAGGTAATGGCTGCTCAGGCCGCCCTAGCCATTGAGAATGCTCGTCTACTTCACCAAGCAGAATGGGCACGACAACTGGCTGGGTTACAGCGGATAGCAGTTGATATTTCATCAGAGCTTAAACTAGATGCCTTGCTGACATCCATCACAGACAGTGTCAACTTAGTGACTTCGGCGGATTTCTCTACTTTGTTTGTGTATAATTCCGAAACAGAGGCTTTTGAGATAGGGGTTAGAAGGGGAAAGATCAAGAAGGTGCCAGATCTACCATCACAAAGCGGTTTGGCGGGAACCATTGCCAAAGAACGGCTATCCAGGTTTATTGTGGACGCCCACTTAGACACACTGGTCAAAGCGACAGTTCTTGATGAAAAGAAGGTGCAATCGTTTGCGGCTGTGCCTCTAGTTTGTAAGGGGAAGACGGTTGGAATTCTTTTTGTTAACTTTTGGAACAGGCATGAGTTTTCACTGTCGGAGCGAAACCTCCTTGATTTACTGGCCAATCAGGCCGCAGTGGCAATCGAAAACGCGCGTTTGTATGAACGTAACCGATGGTCTACTAAGTTAGAGAAATTGTATGAAACCGCGCTGAGTATCAGCAGCGAGCTTGATTTGAGCCACGTATTGCGTTCTGTCGTGGAGGGGCTTTTCGCGTTGCTTGAGCCTGATGTTGCGACAGTATTATCGTATGATTTGGACAAAAGGGAGTTCATTGATGGTGTACAGATTGTGGACGGTGTCCTGAAAGCAGTCAAGCAACCATCAGATAAAGGCTTTGCCGGGCAACTGGTTGAGAATGGGATTCCGGTCTTTGATTCACTCACTCTCAATGATACCGCGAACAAACCGACAACACGAGGCGGTCACCAGATACAGGCACGCGCAGGTATACCCCTCAAAGTTGGAGAGGCGTGTGTAGGAGCAATGCTTATCGAGTATTACCGAGACCACGCCTTTTCAGCAGAAGAGGAGAAACTGGCATACTTGTTTGGATTACAGGCAGCAAACGCAATCAACAATGCGCGTCAAATCCAGAAGATCCAGGAGTTTGAACGTCAGGAGAAGTGGTATAAGGTAGGACAGATTGCCACCTTGTTCGCGCATCGTATTGGAGGGGATACAGGCCTGATTCGCATAGAAGTCGAAAAACTGGCTAACCAGCTGAATCAGGTCGGAGAATCTGACGAAGCCCTCAGAAAGTCGCTGAACACTATCCGGCAAGCTAATCTCAACATTCAGGAGTTGACTGAAACACTCTCTACGCCCGTTAAGGCGGCCAATGAAATCCTGGCTCCAACTAGAGTTAACTTGCTGGTGAAGGAAGCTCTGAAACGCGCCAATCCGCCGAGTGATGTTCAGATTGCTCTCGACCTCGCAGAGCCATCACCTAAGGCGAGAGTGAATCGTTACTTGATCCAGGTGATACTAGAACTTGTCTCCAATGCAATCGAGGCAATGCGGGACTGCTCACGGAAAGAGCTCATGCTTCAAACTTGTGCAGATAGTGACTGGACTAAGATATCTGTCAGTGATACAGGAAGGGGAATCGCTACTGAAGACAAAGAAAAGATTTTTGAGTTATTGTATTCCAAGCATGCGGATGAGAGGGAAAGCCGTCATTTCGGGTTCGGTCTTTGGTGGGTCCGCACCTTCCTTCAAGACATAGGAGGTAACATTGTGGTGGTGAGCGAACCTGGACAAGGCGCGACTTTCACTGTCAAGCTACCCCGAGAGGTGTAGATATGAACACGGAAGCCAGTCAAGTGCTGATCGTTGACTCTGAGAAGGATTGGCTGGATTTCGCCAGCACTACACTGCGCGAGGCAGACTATCAAGTTGCCACAGCCTCGTCGCCAGATAGCGCCCGAGCAATTCTCAATGCCCTAGGCGACGCACTGCAGCATCTTATAACACTGGTTGACTTTGACACATTAACTCAGGATCGTTGGTTCTTGAGCGCGTTATCCGATCGCTGTATACCTGCTGTTGTACTGTATGCCGTTGACCCTCCTCTGGAGGAGTTGGGATCTGTCTTTCAGCAAGGCGCCTTTGACTGTGTAGGCAAACCATACGACGAGGATCAACTCGTAGCTCTGGTCGATCAGTCTTTCGCCGCTGTGCGCCTTGTTACAAACAGACGTGAACTTCTAGTGACTTCTAGCGGCACTGTCTTGGTAATTGATGATGATCCAACCTGGCTTAAGACCTTGGTGGATTCGTTACCAACAATGGCTAGGATAGACACGGCTACGAGTCGCACTGCAGCGGAGAAGAGCCTTACGGAGCAAAGTTACGATCTGGTTATTTGTGATCTGAGATTAGCTGAAAATGATGAGTCGAATTATGAAGGGTTGTATTTGATGAGTCTACTTAGAGAATTGGACCATGCACGGGGAAGGTTTACTCAGGTTATTGTTAGCTCCGGACATGGTACGCCAGTGCATATACGCGAGTCATATCGAAACTATGGGGCGTGCTACTATGTGGATAAGCATAAGTTCTCCCCAGTTAGATATCGGGATGCAATACGGAATGCACTCAGCGGCCTCCGCGTCGTATCATAGCGTTTTTTGTGACAACAACTGACGGAGATTGATATGGCGCGTATTCTAATCATTGATAATGACCAACAATGGCGCATGGATAAGCTTCATGACGCTCTTGAGCCGTTAGGTCATGAAATCCTGTGTGAAAGCGAGCGATCTCAGGCCATTAGTCTGATTCGCTCCGAGCACCTTGACCTTGCCGTACTTAATGTACAATTGAACGATCGGGAAGATAATCATACGCGGATTCGTCAAGACTGCATCGAAATGATTGATAAAGCGGTGAACCGGGGTATCAAGGTTGTGGTTGTGACCGACGGAGCACGTCTTTGCCCGCGGCGCGAAGATTACGAACTAACTACTGCTGTCAGGATAGATTATCATGGCGATGTGATATTCAAAGAGGATTTCAGCGAGATTCGGTTCAGAGAGAAGGTTGCCAATCTAGTCAAACTCCCTCTTCCAGTGATCTCTCCCACTGATAGGCTCTTTGATCTGGGTTGGCACCAACCTCGTGCTCCTTACCCGTGGTATGGCTCATTGGCCCCAGATACGATGCTTAGTCAATGGCAACAGACGGTCAACCTCCTAGAAGTTGCCTTTTCAGAGTCGGTAGGCCGAATCAGCAGTGCCACTTGCCGCATCGAAGAACCCGACGGAAGGTCAGTTGGGACAGGATTCGCCGTTGCTCCCGATCTAGTCTTGACCTGCAACCATGTTGTGCCAAAGAACGCTAAACAGCGTGCATATCGCGTTCGCTTTAGGTTCAGATATAGCAGCAAGGGAGTTCTCGAGCAGGGGTATGAGTATTGGGTTGAGCATGTGGTACGTTCAAGTGATACTGAGAACCTTGACTTTTCATTACTAAGAATCGAGGGACGACCTGGAGACATGCCGGAGATAGGATATGTGCGACTCGTCCCGAAGACTCCCAAACTGTATGGCGTGGCTTTCGTTGTCCAGTACCCTGGATACAAGCCCCAGAAGATCGCCTTATTCCACAACTTGATCATAGATACTACTAGGAGACGGATGCAGTACTTGACTCATACTGAGCACGGCGCTTCCGGCGCACCTGTATTTGATAAGGATGGCGACATTATTGCGCTGCATCATGGCGAAACGGAAGCACCTAGCCCTTCATTGCTACCCTATATCAGGGGCAATGAAGGTATTCCAATCACAGCAATCCTAACTCGAATCAGGGATGACTTACCCTATCGTTGATGTGAAGACCCAGATACACAGAAGAAGAAGCTCATTCTCGGCACGACATTCGATGGGATGGGGGAAGTGAGAAGTGCTATGTCTAGGTTATCAATGTCCATTTGTATTGACCGCTCAGTGCATCATGCGGACTATGTCCTTGCACGCCAACTTGCGATTTCGGAAAACCCGCGAAATATGCTTTCACCTCTGCAGGCTGCCGGGCTCGAAAACTGGTTTTGGAAGCCTGGGCGACTTCTAAGAGTGACCTTCATTGGCGGCAGCATGAGCGTCCGAAAGCAGGTAGAAGTCTGCGCCAGGCAGTGGCTTCAGTACGCGAACCTCAGATTCGAATTCCGTTACGATTATTACCCAAATGCGGACATCCGCATCTCGTTTAGGTCCGATCAGCCTTCGTCATCCTATGTTGGTATGGAGGTTGTTGATGTCCCGCTTAGTCAACCTACAATGAACCTTAGTGGGTTGAAACCTGACTCTGTGGATGCACAGTTTTCGCGGGTGGTGCTGCATGAGTTCGGTCATGCTCTGGGCTTAATTCATGAACACCAGAGTCCTGCTTCTGGTATGAAATGGAATGAAGAAGCTGTGATAAAAGACCTGTCTGGCCCACCGAACAACTGGGATGAGTATACTATTCGTGAGAACGTGCTTGCCAGGTATATGTTTACTCAGACTCAATTCACTCAGTTTGACCCGAAGTCGATTATGGTGTATCCAATACCCAAGCGCTGGACGCTTGACGGGACAGAGATAGCATGGAACAGCGAACTGTCCGAAACAGACAAAGCTTTTATCGCTCAATGCTATCCTTGACTGGCCGACGGTTGAGGTGTTGAGAGTCAGGTCAGGATCACTGATTTCCCCGTCTCCCCACCACCACCCCCGTCACATTATCCGCCTGCTCCGTCTCGCCTCTGCGAACCCGGCCAGCGTATCAGCGAGGGATAGCAACTCGCGCCAGCCTCACCCTACTCTGCGCCGCAAATCCCCATCCAACCTCTCCAGATCCACCAACCGCGCGCCCAGCCCCACCGCCTCAGCGCGGGCGGCATCGGTGAAGCCGGCGCGCGCAAAGAAGGCGTAGTGTACCTGCCATGCGGTCTCGCCCTCGCCCGCGGCCGGCACGACCTTCGGCGCCTTGGCCACCAATTCCCGGATCACGCCCCGGTCGGCCGGTTGCTCCCCCCACTTGCACTCGCCCAGCAGGATCGCCCGGTCGTGCCAGTTGATCGCGACCACATCCACTTGCGCATTGGCCGACCAGTGGCTGCCGATCGCTTCCGGGGTCAGGGGCAGTCGCCGGGCTCGCGCCTGGACACGAACCCACTCACGGCACAGGCCTTCGAACGCGGTGGCGCCGACGAACGCGCGGAATTGCTCGCCGATGCGCTCCCACAACATGTCGGATAGCTCTTGCTCCACCAGGTCGAGGTTGGGCGCGATGAAGCGGAAATAGAAGCGCAAATAGGGATCCGCCAGGTGGTACCGGCTGTTGCGGCTGGCTTGGCGCTGGTCGCGCGGCACCGTGGCCGGGACGCGGCGTTCCACCAGGTGCAGCGCCTCCAGGTTCTTCAGGTAGGGGCTGAGATACCCGCTGGTGCGATCCACCATGGCGCCGATGTCGCTGGGGGTGCGCTGGCCCGCGGCGATGGCCTTGAGGATCGCTTCGTAGGTTTGGGTTTCGCGCCGGATCACATCGCCGATCAGGATGAACGGCTCGCTGCGGAAGAGGCCGGTGCGCCGCATGAAGAGGCCCTTCAGATTGGCGCTCAAGCTTTGGGCCGGGTCGAACTGCTCCAGGTAGGCCGGGATGCCGCCGACAACGGCGTAGGCGGCAACGCGTTCCGCCGCGGTGTAATGGGGCAAGAAGTCAGCCAGGGCGGGGAAGGCCAGCGGCCCCACGGGAAGCTGCGCGGTGAATCGGCCATACAGCGGCGCGTTGTAGCTCATTTGCTCCACCATCAAGCCGATGTGCGAGCCGGCCAGCACAATGGCGAGGTTGCGCGCTTTGAACAGATGATCCCAGGCTGCCTGTAAGTGCGAGGGCAGGGCAGGGTCGGATTCGGCGGCGTAGGAGAACTCGTCCAGGATCAGGATCGCAGCCCGATCCCCGATCAGGTCGGCTGTTGCCGCGAAGACCTCACGCCAGGACTCGAAGCGGGGGACCGCCTGGCTGCCGGGGTGCGCCCATTGCCACACGCTCCGCATGAAGCCCTGGCGGAGCAGCGCGGGCGTATCGCGAGCCGCGACCCAGTAGATGAGGGGCCGGCCGGTTTGCGCGGCCCATTCCAGGAGCAGCGTGGTTTTGCCCACCCGCCGGCGGCCGTAAACCAGGACGAGCTGCGCGCCTGGACGAGCCAAAATCGCGTTCAGCTCGGCAACATCGCGCCCCCGGCCGACAAACTTATGAGGCATCGTATCTCTTTCGCCTAAGTAGCTTAGTCTAAGCTGCTTATACTGTAACCAGATCTTCGGCGCTGTCAAACCGCAGATCCGGCGACCGCCCTACCCCCGCCTCACCACCACCCCCGTCACATCATCCGCCTGCTCCGTCTCCCCGACGAACGCGGCCAGCGCGGCAGTGATGGCGGTCAGCACGTCCTGCGCCGTACCCCCCGCTGCGGCCGCAGCCACGGCGTCGCGCAACCGGTCGTCGCCGAACTGCTCGCCGTCCGCGTTGATCGCCTCGTTGATGCCGTCGGTGTAGAACACCACCACGTCCCCGGCCGCCAGATCGATCTGCCCTTCCGTCAGCGCGATGTGCTCGAACGCGCCCAGCACGATGCCGGGCTGATCCAGCTCGGTCACCGTGCCGTCCCCGGCGTGAACCCACAGCGGCCGGTTGTGGCCCGCGTTGGCGTAGGTCAGCCGGCCGGTTTCGGGCTCCAGCACCGCGTAGATCGCGCTCAGGAACAGCTCGGCCTGGCTGTCGTTCATGATCACGTCGTTGGCCCGCATCAGCGCGGCGGCCGGGCCGCGGCCGCTCAGCGCCACCGTGCGGATCACCGTGCGGCTGAGGGCCATGAACAGCGCCGCGGGCACCCCCTTGTCCGCGACGTCCGCGATCACGATGCCCAGCCGCTGGGGCTGGCCGGGTAATTCGCAAAAATCGTAGAAGTCGCCGCCGACGATGCGCGCGGCCTGGTAGAGCGCGGCGAAGTCCCAGCCGGGCACGGCCGGGCATGACCTCGGCAGCAGGCTGAGCTGGATCTCGCGGCCCACGGAGATCTCGGCCATCTTGCGGGTCAGCGCTTCGTCGGTGCGGCGCAGGAGCTGCATGTTGTGGACGCCGATGGCGACCTGGTTGGCGAACGCGGTGTAGGTGCGCCGGGCCGCTTCGGTCAGGCGGAGCCGCGCGCCGGCCGCGTAACCGAGCTCCAGCGTGCCCAGCGCCTCGCTGGCCGCGGCCAACGGCAGGAAGACGCGGGTGTGCTTGTGCAGCCCCAATCGCTCCATCAGGGGCGCGTCCGGCCCGTCCGCAGTGCCGCGCACGGATTGCAGGCGCTGGTCGCGCAGCGCGGCCGCGGCCGGGTGCCGGCCCGCCAGCGAGAACCGGGCCGCCGCCTGCCACGCCGGCGTGACCGGCCGGCCCACGCCGGCCGCCATCTCCAGCGTCCGCCCCGTGTCGTCCACCAGGTAGAGGACGGCATAGTGGCTGCCCAGGGCATCGCAGACCGCGCTCAGCACGCGTTCGACCGTGGGCTGCAGCGCGCGGGCGTCCAGCACAGCCTGGCCGATGGCGCGGTACGCGGCCCGGAAGATCACGTTCTCCAGCGCGCCGGCCGCGTGGTGCAGGAAGCCCAGCAGGTCGGGCAGCTCATCGGGGAGGGTGTGCGGGTCGCGGGCCTGGATGTAGTGTTCCACCGTGACCACGCCCAGCGGCCGGTTCTGCGAGGCCAGGGCCGCCACCAGCCGCGCGTCGTCGGCCGTGCCGCGCAGCGCATAGTTGCCGTAATGGTACGTCTGCGCCTCGACGCAGGCCGGGTCGTTCAGGTCAACGGAGGCGGTAGATTGGGGATTGGTAGATTGGGGATTGGTAGATTGGTGGCCGATGGGGCCGGTGGCGCGCGCGGGCGGGTAAGCCAGGTCCAGGCGGCCCTGTGCGGGGTTCGCCAGGTAGATCGAGACCTGCGCCAGCCCGAAACCCAGCCGCAGGCCGTTCGCCAGGGTCTCGCATCCCTGCTCGACCGAATCGGTTGCATACAGCGACTGGACGATGGCTTCGAGGAGTTGGGGGCGGGCGGAATGGATTGCGGATTGTGAATTGCGAATTTCGGATTGAACGCTGCGTGCTGCGTCGCCCGTTCCCCCTCTCCCCTGCTCCCCCTCTCCCCTGCTCCCCTGCTCGACCGCCAACCTCGGCGCCAGGTACTGGATCGCCTCCTCCCAGCGGCCGGCAATGCGCAGGACGTGGCCGACGCGCTCGGTGGTGAAGTGCTCGGCCAGCGCCAGCCGGTACGCCTGGTTGATCAGCAGGTAGCACCCCTCGGCCAGCGTGACCGCGCCGGAGAGCTGGAGCCGGTCGGCGCCGGTGCGGGTGATCATCTGCCGGGCCCGGGCGCGGGGCAGCGCGCCGTGATCCAGCAGGTGCAGGATGTCCAGCATGCTGTCCGGATCTTCTTCGATCATGCGGATGGCTTCGCGGACGGGGGGCAAGATCTCGGCTGCGCGCCAGACCTGCTCGGCCGCGCGCTCGACCACGGGGCAGGTGACCACCGGGCGGCGATAGTCTTGCACCAGCGCGGCGCTCCACGCGCACAGGCGGGGCAGCAGGTAGCGGTCGCCCCCAGCCCAGGCGAGCAGCCGCGCCAGCCCCTGGGCCGAGGCGTGGCAGCCTGCGGCCGCCAGGCTGGCCTCGGCCAGCGCGCGGCTCTGGGCCTCGGTGAGCGGCGCGGCCACCACCGGTTTGGCGATGTTGAAGGGGGAGGTGGGCCCGGTGGAGAGGCCGACCAGGTTCATGCCGCCGGCCACCACGGCCACCACCTGATGCGGCGCGTCCGCCTCGCGCTCCATGTAGGTGGAACGGAGCGCCAGCAGCAGGCTGTGGACCAGGTCATGCGGCAGCGCCTGCAGGTGGTCAATCAGCAGCGCCAGGTTCAGGCCGCCGGCCGGCGGGGACGCGCCATTGCGGCCGGCGCGTTCCGTCAGAAAACGTTGAAAGTCGCGCGGGTCGGCCACCCCTTCCACCGGCGCCACCGCACCCCGGCGCAGCGGATCCGCGGCCAGCGCGTCCGCGATCAGCCGGGCCACGCTGGTGAAGAAGACCGCCTCGTCCTCCGAGTTGGCGCGCCAGAGGTCCAGGTAGAGCGGCAGGAAGCGCTCGGTGGCCCGCAGCGCGTCCGCGATGTCGTGCAGCAGGTGGCTTTTCTCGCTGAGAGGCGGCCCCAACAGCGCCACGCACTCATCCGCCTGCAGGTGGCGCACCACGGCCTGGATGCGCGCGTCGTCGCGGACGCGCACGCGTTTGAAGGACGCGGTGTCTGTGCAGGAAATAATCTGCCAGGAAGAGACACTATTGCTCAAATCCCCTCCTGCACCACCTTCTTGAACAAATACCCCACATCATAGTTCTCGTTCAACATGCGCGGGAAGACGGGGGTGGCGAAGCGGTAGAGCGGGCCGCGGGCGGTGAGGGTGCCGGCCAGCTCCAGGTTGCGGCACGCCAGGTCCAGGTCCGAAAGCGGCACCTCGACGCCACGGCGCTCCAACGCGTCGTCAATCGCCTTGACGCTGAACGGCATCTCCGCGTCCATGTCGGCCATGACCGCGAAGACGATGGCCTTTTCCAGATGGGTGGTGTTGTCCATGAAGGTGCTGAGCACGAACGCGCGGAAGTCGTCGTTGGTGTAGACGTCGAACAGGCTCTCCGGCGCAACAACGCGCACGCCCTCCCGATCCAGCCGCTCCACCAGGATGCTGCAATAGAACTGCACCAGGTTGGGCTGGCCCGCGGTCTCGTCGAAGATGCGGTTGACCACATCGTTGCGCCGTTCGAAGCGCACCCCCAACCGCTCCAGCGGGCCCAAGATCAGGCCGGCCGCCTGCTCGCGGCTGAACTCCTTCAGGCGGATGGGCCGGGCGAAGTTGTACAGCGGCGATTCCAGGTCCGAGAACGCGCGCATCACTTCGCGGAATCCGCCGACGATGTAGCGGGAGTGCCCCTGGTTGCTGGACGCGCGCAGCGCGTTCAGCAGGGTGTCATCTTCGTAGTGCCAGGTGAGCACCTTGTCGAACTCGTCCAGGAAGAACACCACCGGCCCGCCGTAGCGCTGCGCCATGCGCTCCAGGAAGTCGGGGAAGAAGATGGGATACTGCTTGCTGGACAACCGGGTGAGCTCTTGCGGCCGCAGCTTGCGCACGATCTCTTGGACGAAGCCGGCGGGCGAGCTCAGCGCGCTGCAATCCATGAAAAGGATGCGCTCCTGCGCGTTCTCGTCGCCGCCATCCTGCGCCTGGTTGCGGAGCTGGCGCTCGATCTCCCGCATGAGCGAGGTCTTGCCGATGCGCCGGATGCCCATGATGGCGAAGTTGGTGTCGTTGGACTGGAGGATGCGCCGGATCTCGAACTCGCGGCCGAAGAAGCGCGAGCCGGTGACGGGCTTGCTGGTCTCGTAAGGGGTCAGCAGCGACAGGTCGAGCTGGGCGCTCAGCCGATCCAGCAGCTCGCCGGAGGGGCGCCGCGACTCGCGCACCGCCCGCTGCGCGTCCTGGTCGAGGATCAGCAGCGGCAGGTACGCGGTCCTGATCAGCGTGTGCAGCTCCACGCCCGGCCCCGGCAGCGCGACGATGGGGTTGCGCTCGGCCAGGCTGCGGGCGCGCACCACGTCGGCCAGGCTCTGGGCCAGCTCGCGGACCGACATGGCCGCCAGGTCGTTGGCTGTCACCCAGATCACCGGGGTGCGATCGGAGAAGCGCAGCTTCCAATCGGACAGGTCAAGGAAGTAGAGGTGGTAGCCCAGCACCTCTTCGTGCAGGCGGACGGGATGCCCGAGGTCGGCCTCCAGGAACTGGAGGAACTCCGGCATCTGCTGGCGCCACGGCGTCTTGGTGGCAAACATGATGACGCTCCTTAGCAAAGACAACGCAATACCGCGAAACTTGCTTCTGTCACCCTGAGCGGGTCCGTCCCGTGAGGTGCGTTGCGGCGCGATTCCAGCGAAGGGTCTCGTCGCAGTGCAAGAGAAGCTTCGGCCTGATAGATGCTTCGCTGGACATTTGCCGTAATGAGCTTTGAGTCGTTAACCCGCTCACGGCAAAGCCGTGACATAAGGGAGTTCCTTGCTGTAAGGCAACTTACACCGGCCCCACGTGCCGGCGCAAGACAGGATTCCCGCTCCCCGCCGGTCGCGGGGCGCCGGCCGCGGCTTCGCCGCCGGCCACCAGCCGCACCAGGTCGAACTGCTGCAATACCCAGAACAGCCCCGGCAAGACCCCCTCCGGGATGCTGGCATCTGTGGCGTCGGCCAGGAGCCGGTCACGAGGCACCAGGGCGCCGGTCTCCGGCAGCAGGTCATAGAGCCGTGCCGCCAGCCGCGCGGTCCCCTCGACGCCGACCGCCGCGCTGTCCCACCGGCCTCGGCCCGCGTTCCACGCGCACATCAGCCGCCCACCCTCGCGCTCGGTGCGCACCCCGCTCCGGCCGAAGAGGGCCAACTGATCCCACCAGCCGGCCGGCGCGGCGGCCGTGCGATGATCCAGGCGCCAGTCGGCCTCGTTGATCCGCCAGTCCCCGCGCTTCATGATCAGGCGGCCGTTCACGAAGACCGTGGGCCGCCGGATGACCAGGTCGCAATGGATCAGGGACTCGATGTCGCCGCCGATGGTGGTGTTCTGGCCCAGGCCGATGTGGATGGTGTGCGCTTTTTTGTTGTCCATCGCGCTGACCCCGCAGAGGTCTTGCACGGCAGGGTTGAGGCCGAAGCCGATCTCGGCCAGGCTGCCCCAATTGGGGTCCCCGCGACGCTCGGCATAAGCAAACTGCGTGTCGCGCAGATGCCGGGCCGCCGGGCTGTCTTCCGGCTCGATGCCGGCCAGCCGGCCATCGCGGAACGTGAGGATCAGCTCCTCGTTGGCGCCGAGCACCCGGCCCGGCAGGGCGCCGTTGACCACGATCTGGCCCTCGCCGGTGCGCGGCACGATGTAGACCTGGCCGGGCAGCAGGTCGCCCCACGAGCCGTCGCGCAGCACGCCGTCGTTGATGCCGGGCGGGTTGCTCCATCCGCTGATACGCAGGCTCAGCCGGTGCTCCTGCTTGCGGCTGTCGGTGGTGGCGATCTCGATGCGCTTGCCCAGGATCAGCGTCAGCGCCAGAACCCGGGCCTGTTCCGCCAGCGGGTTGTAGTCCACATCGGCCAGGCGCAAGCCCTCCAGGGTGAGGTTTGGCGCGTGGGCCACCTTGGCGCGGCGGCTCCAGCTCGTGTGCAGCACCCGCAGCCCATAATCACGCAGCTCCGGCTGGTCCGACAGGCAGCTCAGGATGGCGTCGGCCTCACGGATGGCCGCCTCGACCGGCAGCGGCAGCCCCTTCCCCTGTCGGCTCTCGGTTTGTAAGACGCGCGGCACGAAGAAAGCAGTTACGGAGATCCCCAGCTCGCGACCGCCCCGCGCCAGCGCCTCCACGACCTCCAGGGCGCCTGCCTCGACGAAGACCAGCAGGTTTTGGTCGCGGCGCAGGTTAAAAGTGCGCCCCAAGATGTTGCTTACGGCCCGGTTCAGGCTGTCCTGGTTGGGCATTAGAACTCCGACTAGAATCCAAAGCGACAAGCAGCTTGTTTGGAAAAGGAGCAAGCATCCTGAGCGGGTCTACGAACTAACCTACTTGACAAATGATCACCAGTCGAAGGATGCGGCCTTGCGCGACGACCGCTCTGCACCCTTCGACTCCGCCGGAGCCCTACCCGGCTCCGCTCAGGGTGCTCCGCTACATTTCGGGAGGAGATTCACACGCCATGGCCTCCAACACCGGCAGGCCGAACCCCTCGTACTCACTCACGAACACCGTCGCGGCCGCCAGCGAATAGAGGGCCGGCTTGTCCGCCTCGTCCACCCAGCCGGTGAAATGCACCCGCTCCGCCAGCCCCAGCCGCGCCACCACCGGCCGCGGGTCAGGCGCGAACGCGCTGTCCACCTCCGGCAACTTCCCGGCGATCACCAACCTGACCCCGGTCCCCTGCCCCCCACCCCCTGCCCCCTGCCTCCTGCCTCCTGGCTCCTGTTCCACCAGCCGCGCATACGCCTCCACCATCCGCACCACATTCTTCCGCGCGTCGAAACCGCCCAAATACAATACGAACGGCCTGTCCGATAAGTTGTACTTTGTGTCCACGGTTGCCAGCGTCGCGGGATCGGTCACGGGGCGATAACGCGGGTCGGCCGCCAGGTGGATCGCGTGGACGCGCTCGGCCGGGATGCGGAGGTGCGCCATGATGTCACGCTTGCTGGCCTCGGAATCGGTGAGCACCGAGGCCGCGCGGCGCGCGGCCCGGCCCACCAGCCCCGTGTACGCGCGCTGCAGCGGCCCGCCCCGGTACTGCGGCAGCAGCAGCGGGATCAGGTCATGGATCGTAACGATGACCGGGCAGGGGGACCACCACGGCGAGCCCCAATAGGGCACGAACGCCACATCGGCCCGCAGCCGCCGGCACGCCAGGGGGAACCCGACCTGTTCGAACCAGAGCTTGGCCAGATTCGGGTCGAGGCGGTCGAAGGGGGTTCGAATAGCAAATAGCGAATGGCGAATGGCGGATGGTGTCTTTCGAGATTCGCCGATTCGCTGACTCGCTGACTCGCTGATTCGCTGATTCACCGATTCGCCGTACTCAGGTGCCCCCCTGCCCCCCTGCTCCCCTGCTCCCCTGCTCCTCCGCCCCTCTGCTCCCCCGCCCGGTTGCACCACCACAAACTCATGCTCCTGCCCAACGCGCGGCAGCCACTCGGCCAGGGCGGCGAGGTATTGGCCACTGCCGGTGGCAAGTTGATCGTGAAACCAGCCGTTGATGACGATGCGCATGACAAGTTGTAGGATAGCCCAAACCGTGCGATATGTCAACGGGACATCAAAAGCAGTTCAGCGATCCATTGGAGGATGCGCGGGCGCAACGGCTGCCGGCCGGGCAGGTGGACCGCCAGGTCGTAGATGTTGGTCGCCAGCACCTCACCCGCGCAGAGCAGGCGCAGGGCCAGGGCGCGCGGCGCGGCCTCCAGCTTGACCGTCAACTCGCCGGCCTGGACGCTGCCGGCCGCGGGCAGCGCGATCCCTTCCTCTGCCCAAACCGCCTGGCCATCCAGCGCGGCTTCAGCGCGGCAGCCTGCGCGGGCCAGCGGCCCATCGTTCACCAGCCAGATTTCGGCGGCGAAGGTGTCGCCTACGGCGTAGCGACGCCAGGGGAAACGCGCGGCGATCAGGACGGGCTGGAAGCAGCGCTGGAGCATGGCGTAGGCCGCTTTGGGCCGACCCGCGCGGTCAATCACGGCCCAGCTCACCGCAGGCCACGGCTCGCTAAACTGCCAGAAGACCACCCCCGCGCAGCCTGGCAGCGAATGGGACGCGGACGAGCGCGGACAAGCGCGGAAACTGTCTTCTGGGAGTCTTTCGCGTCCGTCCGCGTTCATCCGCGTCCCGTTTTCTGTCGTCCTGCGCAGGCGACACGCTTCGATGCCCGCCTGCAGCCCGGCCGCTTGCGCGCGTTGGGTGGCGGCGATGGCGCGGTCGAGGGGGCTGGCAGCTTCGGGGCCGGCGTAGTGCAGCAGCTTGGCGACCTGGGCCTTGCGGCCGGCCCAGCGCGGGTCGGTCAGGCCCGTCGGGTTGCCGTCGGGGAACATCTCGGCCACGGTGGCCGGATCGGGCAACGCCTGCAGGCCGAACTCACTCACCAGCCCCGCGGTTTCGTGTTGGAGTGCTGTCCACGGCGCGAAGCCGTGCCACACGTCCCAGCGGTGTACGTCCCCCGCAGCCGGCGACGCGGGCAGCCACGGCCGGTCGGGGTCTTCCTCGGCCAGCACGTTCTGGATGGCGGCCAGGGGCAGGCGCTCGCGACCGGGGTTGATCTCGTTGCCGCCGCACCAGGCAATCAGGCTGGGATGGTTGCGCAGCGCCCGGATCATCCCTCGCGCTTCCGAGGCCAGGAGCGCCAGGTAGCTGCTCGCATCACCGGATGTGATTGGGTGTGGACGCGGACGAGCGCGGACAAGCGCGGAAAATCTGAACTGTCCGCGTTCATCCGCGCTCGTCCGCGTCCAATCCTCAGAACCAGTTCCATCCCGTGGGTAGTGATCCAGGAACGTGCAGGCCAGCGGGAACTCCTGCCACGCCATGATCCCCAGCCGGTCGCACGTCTCCCAGAACGAGCGCTTTTCGCGCACCCCGCCGCCCCACACGCGCAGGAAATTGATCCCGGCCGAGCGCGCCTGGGCCAGCAGCCGCTCGTAGTCAGCCTGGGTCACACGCCCTGGCAGCAGGTCGGCCGGCGCCCAATTGGCCCCGCGCAGGAAAACGGGCCGGCCGTTGATCACGAAGCGCCAGCCGTTGCCCTCCGGCAGCGGCTCCCGGCGCACGGAACGCACGCCCACCACACGGCTGACCTCGTCCAGCACGCTGTCATCGCCCACCAGCCGTACGGTCACCCGGTACAAGCACGGCTCGCCCTGATCCCACGGCCACCAGAGCCGCGCGGCGGGAAGGTCGCACTCTAAAGCGAGATCTTCTTCGGTGACGCCAGCAGGAAACTCCCATTGTGGAGATGCTTCACTGGTGGTGCGCTGCAATGTGTCTTGAATTGTGGACCCGTTCAGCATGACATAAGAGAGCTGTCGTTCTGGGCGCACGTTGCCGCGGTGGGATGAGTAACTGAGTGTGACATCGGTTGCCAATGAAGCGTCGTGTGCGCGGACGATTGAAACATCAACGCGCAAAGGCCGCGCCCGCCAGCGTCGCAAACGCAAGTGCATGCGAAAGCGCGCCATGACTGTCTCTGCTTCTCCCCCGCTCCCTTTCTCCTCTGCCCCCCTGCTCCTCCGCGCCCCTGCTCCTCCGCCCCTCTGCTCACCTTCTCCCACTACCGGCTCTGCCTCCACCCACAGATCCTCGACATACGCGCCCCGCGCCACCACCAACCGGATCTCGTCCCAGATGCCCGTGCTGAGCACCTGCGGGGCGAAGTCCCACCCGAAGCTGAACTGCGCTTTGGGGGTCAGCAGCCGGTCGGGGAAGTACTCGGCCGCCGGGCTGACCTTACCCAGCAGCCAACGGATCGCCCGGCGCCAGGGCCGGTTCGCCCCCCTCGGCAGCGCGCCCGCGCCCCAGATGCGGATCGCCAACTCGTGCGGGCCGGGAGCGTTCAAGGTGGGTGTCAAAACGGCCGTCTGCCGGCTGAACATCCCCGCGTGCGTGCTGAGCAGGCGGTCATCCAGCCAGATCGCGCTGTAGAAGTCAATGCCGTCCGCTTCCAGGATCGCAACCTCATCCGGCGCAAGGCCGCCGGGCAGCGTCACGCGATACCACCAATCGCGGTCATCAATCCACGCGCCCGCGGCGATCCCTTCGGGCGTGTCGAGGGGTGGGATGCGGCCGGCCGCGATCAGGTCCGCGCGCACGTCGCCGGGCACGCGTGCAGGCAGCCACTCGGCCGCGGCCGCGCGGTCATCGGCCGGCTGCGCAGTAAACGGCTGGCGCTCGACGGGGCCGAACTGCCAGGGCAGGGTGCTGAGGTCAAGGGTGCGGCGGGTCATGGTGTGATGATAGCACGTGCAAGGGCAAAAAGGTAAGCTGATGGGCGGCCGCGCGGGATGGGTTTGACATAGGTTCATGCGCATCGTATACTTGCCACGGTAGGAACAGGCTGAGCCGTTTTCAAAGAGGTTTTCTTGCTCGATTTCTTCGATCTCCCTTCCCTGCTCGCCAAGCTCGTCATCCTCCTGGTCGGCTTTCCGATCCATGAAGCCGCGCACGCCTACGCGGCCTACCTCCTGGGCGATGACACGGCTGCGCGGCAGGGCCGGCTGACGCTCAACCCCCTGGCGCACCTGGACCCGGTCGGCTCCCTGCTGCTCGTGGCGAGCTTCATCGGCTGGGCCAAGCCGGTGCCGGTGAACCCATGGCGGCTGCGTTTCGGGCCGCGGGTGGGCCATGCGCTGGTCTCGGCCGCGGGCCCCGCCAGCAACCTGCTGATGGCCGCGTTGGTGGCCGTGCCGTGGCGGCTGGGGCTGCTGGCCGGGATGCCGTCCGACGTGCTCGATTTCTTCTGGAGGTTCGTCGCCATCAACGTGGCGCTGTTCCTGTTCAACCTGATCCCGTTGGCGCCGCTGGATGGCAACAGCGTGTTGCGCGGCGTGATAGGCGAGCGCGCCGCGCAGGTTTTGCAACCGCTACAGATGTACGGCCCGATGATCCTGTTGGGGCTGTTCCTCATCGGTTACGTTTCGCCCCGGCTGGACATCCTGGGCCGCTTCCTGGGCACGGGCATCACGGCATTGACGCGCGCGCTGCTGGGGATGGGGTGAACGCCACCGTGCCGGTGCGCGCGGCCTACCGGGTCAGGCAGTTCTTTCGGGCAGTGGCCGCCTATCTGGCGCCCTTGACCGACGACGAGCGGGCCGAGGCGCACGCGGCCCTGCCCCCCGGGGCGCAGCCGTTGTTCGACGCGATGCCGCGCAACGATCAGCGCCACAGCCTGGCGGTGCTGCGGACGCTGCGGGCCGCGGGCCACGGTGAGCCGGCCCTCCTGCAGGCCGCGCTGCTGCACGACGCCGCGAAAGCTTTCGCCGGCCTGACGCTGCTGCACCGGGTCGCGATCGTGCTGCTGAAGGCGTTCCGGCCGCAGGTGTTAGCGGCGTGGGCGGCCCTGCCGCACCCGCCGCGCGCCGATCTGCGCTACCCGTTCTGGGCGCACGCCAATCATCCGACGACCGGGGCTGACATGGCCGCCGCCGCGGGCTGCGATCCGTTGGCTGTGCTGCTGATCCGGCGACACCAGGAACGGGTAGCCTTATCCGTTAGCCCCTGCGGGGGCTTCTCACGTTCAGACGGGGATTTCCAATCCCTGAACGCACTCCTGGCCGCGCTGCAAGCGGCCGATGACGACAACTGAAAGAGATGACCATGACCGACAAACTACAAGTGACCATCGTGGGCCTGGGGCTGATCGGAACCTCGGCCGGGTTGGCGCTGCGGCGCTACCAGGACAAAGTGACCGTGGTGGGGCACGATCGCGATCCGGGCGCGGCAGGGCACGCCAAGAAGCTGGGCGCGGTGGATCGCACCGACTGGAACCTGGTCGGCGCGGTGAATGGCGCCGACCGCGTGCTGCTGGCGCTGCCGGCCAGCGAGATCCGGGACACCCTGAAGTTCATCGCCCAGGACCTGAAGCCCGGCTGTGTGATCGTTGATACCGCGGACATCAAGGCGCCGGTGATGGCTTGGGCGGCCGAGCTGCTGCCACCGGGCGTTCACTTCGTCGGCGGCCACCCCGTGGTTCTGGCCGACCCCGAAGGCAGCGAGGCTGCTCGCGCCGATCTATTCGAGCGCAAGCTCTTCTGCCTGACTGCCGACACGACCACCCACGACGGGGCCGTGCATCTGGCCGCCGACCTGGTGGAAGCGCTGGGCGCGCAGCCGTTCTTCCTTGACCCGGTGGAGCACGATGGCATGGCGGCCGCAGTGGAGCATCTGCCGGCCGTGCTGGCGGGAGCGCTGATGGCCGCGGCCAGCCACAGCACGAGTTGGCACGACATGCGCAAACTGGCCGGCATGCAGTTTTTTGCGGGCACCCAGGTGATGGCCCGTACCGGCAAAGACGCCGCAGCCGGGTTGATCGCCAATCGCGAGCCGCTGCTCCGTTGGATCGAGACGCTGATCGCTGAGTTGGGCGTCTGGCAGGCGCAGTTGCAGGCGGGCCAGGAAGCAGAGTTGGCTGCCCGGCTCGAGGACGGGTTAGTGACCGGCCGCCGTTGGGTTTCAGCCTACGAGCGCGGCGTCTGGGATGAGGCGCCAGAGACAGAGATCCCCACGATGGGGCGCTCCATGCGCGAGCTGTTCATGGGCCGCATGCGCTTGCCGGGCGAGAAATCCAAACGTAAGTAGGGGGCCGCGTGCCCACCGTTTACATGGTGCGCTGCGCCGACGGCACCCTCTACACCGGCTGGACGACCGACGCGGTGTTACGACTGGCCCAGCACAACGCTGGCCGCGGCGCAGCATACACCCGCACCCGCCGTCCGGTCGAGCTGGTCTACTGCGAAGATGTCCCCGACCGCTCGGCCGCGCTGCGCCGCGAATGGGCTATAAAAAAACTCGACCGGGCGCACAAAGAGCGCCTGGTCGAGCAGTACCGCAATCCGCCGGATTGCGCCGGACTCAGTCCTTCGCCACCATCATCTCGGTCGCCTTGACGACCGCCCGCACCTCGTCGCCGACCTGCAGATTCATGCTTTCCACCGAACCGCGCGTAATCGCGGCCACGAACTCCAACTCCCCGACGACAATGACGACCTCGGCCATCACGTTGCCGAGCTTGATTGACTTGACTGTGCCTGCGAACTGATTGCGTGCGCTGAGCATACTGCCCTCCTTGTGGTGTAGATCAGAAATTGCCGGGTCACCGGCTATCACGACCCTCACTATAGCACATTTTGCCCCGATTTCTGACACCTGCATTACTTTGCGCTTAACCTGAACCCTGGCGCCGGCCGACCAGGTTGAGCAGCACGAACACCAGCAGCGCGCTGACGATCAGCACGGTCGCCACCCCCTGCGCGGCGGCCAGGCCGAACCCCTCGAAGCGCTGATACACCAGCACCGGGGCCACCTTGGGGTGGTAGGCCAGGATCACCACTGCGCCGAACTCGCTGACCCCGCGCGCCCACATCATCAACGCGCCGCTGAGCACCCCGCGCCCCGCCTGCGGCAGCGTCACGTGCCAGAACGCCTGCCACGGCGACGCGCCGTCGGCCAGCGCGGCCAGCTCATACTCCCGATCCACCCCGTCGAACGCCTCGCGGGCCGCGTTCACCAGGAACGGCAGGCCGACAAACGCCATCGCGACCGTGATGCCCCAGACCGTGTCGGTGAACGCGATGCCCAGCGGCGCGAACGCCTGGCCGAAGACCCCCCGTCGGCCGAAGACCATCAGCAGGGCGATGCCGGCTGCGGTATGCGGGATCACCAGGGGCAGGTTGACCACCGCCTGCACCAGCGACCGGCCGGGGAAGGCGCGCCGGGCGATCAGATAGGCCAACGGCACGCCGGTGAGCAGGCCGAAGACCACCGCTCCCAGCGCGGCCAGGAAGGTGAGCCGGATTGAGCCGACCACCTCGGGATCGTGCAGTGTATCCCAGAACGCGGCCGGCGAGGTGGAGAGGAGGGTGCTGGCCAGCGGCGCCACCAGGAACAGCAGCAGCGCCCCGCCCGCCAGGCTGAAGATGATGTCGAGGGCCGGGCGGCGGCTCATGGCGACTCAGCCGGCTGGCAAAGCGCCTGCAGCGCGGCTGGGACCCGCTCGTAGCCTACGGCCAGCGGCGTCTCGAACATCGGGTGGTGGTTCGCTTCCATGATCGCGCGGCCTTCGGGGCTCAGCAGGAACGCGATGAACTGGGCGGCCTCAGCGGGATGCGGCGCGTTGGTCGGGATCGTGACCCCGTAGCCGATGCGTTCCCCGCGGAACTTGGGTTTCACCGTGGCGAAGCGCTGGAAATCCAGGTTGACCTGCACGCGGCCGTAGTCTGCCTCGTGCGCGGGTTCGCCCAGGTTCACCTCAGCGGGCAGGCGCAGCATTCCCAGCCCGTGCTGGCGGATCACCGACTCATACTCGAACGCGTAGTCCAGGTCGCCCGATTCCAGCAGCGCGATGAGCTGGATGCTGGCCCCGCGCAGCAGGATGTGGCTGCCGGCGCGCGTCTCCAGCACCTCCGGCACGGTCACGGTGTCCAGCGCGTCGTCCAGGAAGAGCGTCACGGGCCGGGTGAACTGATCCTTGAACAGCGGGCCGAAGTAGGTGTACTGCCTGGCGCGCTCCTGCGCCAATGCGACGGCCATGAATGCGCGGTAGCCGGCCGCGTCGAACCGCGGGTCGGCGATGCCCACCTTGACATCGGGGCGGGCCAGCACCTCCGGCCAGTTGTCCGCCGTGATCTCGGCCGCGTACTTGCTGTCCGGCTGATAGGCCAGCGCCAGGTGGTTGCTGGCGAAGCGGATGTGCCAGTTGGCATAGGGGCGGCCCGTCTCCGGGTCGGTGGCGCCGGTCATCAGCATGGGGATCAGCGCGGCATCGGCGGTGGCGACCACGTCAATGGGCACGTGCAGCTCCGTGACGTGACGGATGACCTGGATGCTGCCGTGATACTCGGCGCGCACGTCAATCTTGGGGTAGCGCGCCTCAAAAGCGGCCTCCAGCGCGTCGAACGGCGCGATCAGGCTGCCCGCGCCGAAGACGACCAGGGGGACGCGGGTTGAGGCTGAGGTTAAGGTTGAGGTTGAAGTGGTTGAAGGTTCGGCGGCCGCGGATGATGTGTCGGCGGGCAGTGTCAGTGCGGGCGGGGACGCGGCGCAGCCGATCAGCAGGGCAGCCGCGACGATAAGTATGAGCGTGACACGGCATCGTTTGGTCATCATCGGCCCTATGCAAGAAACAAAAGAGCTTCTGGAATCGAGGCTTTAGCTGGCCGCTCGCGTTAAGCACGTAACCGGCTGAAGCCTCGATTCCGATCCCATCCGCTCTATGGTCACTTCAACTCGATCTGGCTCACATCCTTCACCCACAGGCTGCTGGACTGCCCCGGCATGGCGAGTTTCAGCTTGCCGGGTGTGTTGGTGAAAGCCACCATGCAGTCGGCGCAGGCCTGCACGTCGGACAGCGGGGCTTCGACCGCGTAGCCGTCGGCTGCGGTGAAGACGACCGTGGCCGCGCCGCCGGCCGGGTTTGCCAATGCCAGCAGTTCGCTCAGCCGCACGCCCTCGTACTCGGCCGCGCCCGATTTCGGGTGTTCCGCCGTGATCTTGACCACGGTCATATCACGCAGATCGGCTTCGGTCAGGCCCAGCGGCGTCTCCACCGCGCCGATGACCACCAGGTCGCCGGCCACATCGGCCGGGGGCGCGGCGGCCTCCGGGGTAGGGGCTGCGGTCGGCTCAGGCGTTGCAGTGGGCTGGGCAGCCTCGGCCCGCGCGGTCGCCTCGGCCACGTCGAGGATGATCTCGCTGATGGCGCCGACCAAATCGCTCTTCTTCAAGGCAACGCCGACCAGGCGCAGCGGCGCGTACTGCTCGGGCAGCGGGTTGTCGTTGACCAGGGAAGCGACCACGACGTCGTTGTTGCGGGCCAGCGGCGCGCTGTCCAGGCTGACCTTGTAGCCGTCCGCCGCCACGACCTCGATCTTGTAGCCGGCCAGGGCCAGCGCTTCGTTGAACGCCGGGCCCTGATGCTTGACCTCGTCGTCCGCGTAGCCCATCAGGTACCACAACGGGATGCCCGTCCACACCTGGGCCTTGTCATCGGTCCAGGTGGCCTGGTGGCAGCCCACGCACGACTCGAAGGTGGCGCGGTCTATCGCCACCTGCACGCCACCGTTCAGCGCCACGGTCCAGTCAGCCACCAACGACTTGACCTCGATCTTGTTGACCCACTTCACTGACCAGTGGCCATCGGTTACCTGATCCCGCTTCGGGCTGATGATGACCACACGCAGGGTGCCGTCGCTGTCTTCGGGCAGGGGTTGGCCATCGCGTTCGAACGCCAGCATCGCGGTCAAGGGGCCAGGGGCCTTCAGCTCCTCACCTGTGGCCGGGTCATACGCGATGAACGTGCCCTTGGTGAGCTGGTCATAGGAGAAAGTGATGGCGTAGCCGTCCTTGGCGACTGCGTTGACCCCCATGCCCGGATCCAGCGGGCCGATGAGTTCAGCAAGAGCCAGCAGGCTGACGCCCCGGTGCGGCAGCGGCGGGGTGATCCTGCCGGTGCTGCTCTTGAACCCGGCCTCACCCTCGATGACATCGAGCTGCTTGAACTCCTCCAGGGTGAGCGCTTTGGAGCCGGCAGGCCCGACAATTTCCAGCACCGGCGCGGCGGCCGGGGCCGGCGGTGCGCTGGTCGCAGCAGGGGAGACGGGCGTGGCTGCCGGCAGAGTGGTCGGGGCCGCGGCAGGAAGCGGCGCAGCCGGCAGGGGCGCGCAGCCACCGAGCAGCAGAGGTGCGATGAGCAGCGAAAGACAGAGGATGGGCAGAAGGACAGAAGGTTTCATAGCGGCGCCTCCGTTGGCGTTGGGGTGGTCCCAGGATTTCGTTTGCAGGGGGTCTGCGACCCCTGTCTTGAGTTGAGATCCGACTCGAAAGTGCCTGCGACGCCGGTCGCAGACCGGCTGGGAGCTGCAAAAGAGTCGCCCCGACAGGTTCTCGGAATCGAGGTTTTAGCCGGTCTGCTCCTTGAACCAGGTTACCGGCTAAAGCCTCGATTCCAGATGAATCTAATGTTATTTGAGCTTGATCTCGATGACGCCCTTGACTTGCAAGTTCTTGGCGAAGCCGGGCAGCACGGTGCTGAAGCCGCCATTGGTGCGGAACGAGATGATGCAATCCGCGCAGGCCAACACGTCGGCCAGCGGCGCTTCGGCGGTATAACCATCATCCGCCACGAATTCCAGGGTCTGGGCATCCGCGGCCGGGGTTGCCAGCGCCAGCAGATCGCTGATCAGCACGCCGGTGTAGGTGTCGGTCTCGCCCTTGCTGTTGGTGGATTGCACGTCCAGGGTCTTCAGCGCCCGGACTTCCGCCTCGGGCCACCCCAGCTCCTTGCCCACTTTGCCGGTGATCTTCAGCGCGACATCGCCGCCCGCGGCCGGCGCTGGCGCTTGCGCGGCCAGGAATGCCGCCGAGCTGGGGTAGAACAGCGGTTGGCCGAACTCGTCCACGCCATAGCCGCCGATCATCTCCTGCGTCTCAATCGAGGTGAGCCACTCCACGAACTTCATGGCCAGGTCGGCCTTGACGTTGGGATGCTTCTCCGGGTTGACGGCCAGCACGCCGTAGGGATTGAGCAGCACTTTGTCCTTGTTCTCGGCCAGGTTCTCGCCGCCCACCAGGATCGCCAGGCCCGGCAGCTTGTCGCGCATGGACAGGTAGGTGCCGCGATCAGCCACGGTGTAGCCCTGAGACTCGTTGGCGAACAGCAGCGTGTCGCCCATGCCCTGGCCGATGCTGTTGTACCACTTCATGTCGGCCGTGGGCGTGAATGGCATGCTGGCCCAGACGCTCAACTCCTTGCTGTGCGTCCCGGATTTGTCGCCGCGGCTCACGAAGAGCACTTCGGCCTCCATGATCGCCTTGAATGCGTCTTTGGCCTTTTCCATGCCCGCGATCTTGGCCGGATCTTCCACCGGGCCGACGATGATGTAGTCGTTGTACATGACGTCGAAGCGTTCTTTGGCGTTGCCGTCGGCCACGAACTGGTCCTCACCCTTGCGGCTGTGCACCAGGACGACGTCCGCGTCCCCCTTGCTGCCGATCTCCAACGCCTGGCCGGTGCCGACCGCGATCACATCCACATCCGCGGTGAACTTCTGCTCAAAGTCGGGCAGGATGAAGTCCAGCAGACCAGAGTCGGCGGTGCTGGTGGTGGTGGCCAGGATGAGCTTGGTTGCTTCCGGCGCTTTGGTCGGTTCTGCCGGCTGGGCTGCCGGCGCTTGTGTGGGTTGCGGCGCAGGCGCCGGCTGCACGCAGGCACCCAGAAGGACGGTGACGACCAGCAGAATAGCAAGGAATGGCGAAGTTCGTTTGTACATGAGTCTCCCCTTTCAGAGTGTTTAGTAAACCATTTCGCCCCGGACGAACGCGGCCGTCCGGGGATCGGTTGGCTTCTCGAAAAACGATGTCACATCAGCCATTTCAATGATGCGGCCTTCCAGCATCAACGCGACCCGGCTGGCGAGCCGCTTGGCCTGAAACACGTTATGCGTCACCAGCACGATGGTCGTGCCCCGCTCCTGGTTCAGGGCCCGTACCGTGTCTTCGATCATGCCGACGTTGTAGGGGTCCAGGTTCGCCGTCGGTTCGTCCAACAGCAGCACCTGGGGCCGGATCACCATGGCCCGCGCCAGCGCCACCCGCTGCGCCTCGCCGCCTGACAGCGTGCGCGCCGGCTGACGGCCCAACTTGCCCAGCCCCACCCGCTCCAGCGCGGCCTGCACCTGTCCCGCCGGATCGCGCTGGCCGCGCAATTGCAGCCCGAAGGTTACGTTGGCCAGCACGCTGCGGTCCAGCAGGATGGGCCGCTGCGCCACGGTGGTGACGCGGCGCCGGGTCTCCAACGCCACATCTCGGGTCGCGCTGAAGATCTCGCCACTGAACGCGATCGTCCCTTCGGTCGGCGGCTCCAGGAAATTCAGCAAGCGCAGCAGGGTGCTCTTGCCCGAGCCGCTGGGCCCCACCAGCGCGAAGACCTCACCGCAGCGGATGTCCAGGCGCTCCACATCCAGCACGCGGCGGCTGTTGTAGACCTTGGTCGCGTTTTCGATCCGGTAACAGGTGTTGTCGCCGTTCATTCGTTCAGCGCCTTCCCCTGCAACCGCAGCATCGCCACGTTGATCAGGAACGTGATGGTCAGCAGGATCACCCCCAGGGCGATGGCCAGGTCGAAGTTGCCGGTGCGCGTTTCCAGTACGATGGCGGTGGTGAGGACCCGCGTCCGGCCCTCAATGTTGCCGCCCACCAGCATCACTGCGCCCACCTCCGAGATGATGCCGCCGAAGCCCGCGATCACCGAGACGATGACGCCGATCCGGGCTTCCAGCAGCACCGTGAGGGTGGTCTGCCAATCGGTGGCGCCCAGCGAGCGCACCTGCTGGCGCAGCCCTGGGTCAACCCCCAGCACCGCGGCCATGGTGAACCCGGCCACCAGCGGGAACGCGATGATGCACTGGGCGATCACCATCGCGCCGGGCGTGAACAGCGAGGGGATGGCCGTCGAGTTCAGCCCGCCCAGCGGCCCGCTGCGCGACAGCATCAGATAGACGAACAGGCCGACCACCACCGGCGGAAACCCCATGCCGGTGTACATCAGCGCCACCAGCAATCTGCGGCCCGGAAAACGCCCCAGCCCCAGCGCGGCGCCCAGGGGGATGCCGATGAGCGTGCTGAACAGCAGCGCGATGCCCGACACGCGCAGCGACAACAGGATGATCTCGAACAGCGCCGAGTCGCCCTGGGCAATAAGCCGAATGGCCTCCACGAGGCCGCGCCAGATTTCGCTGATGGGATTGCTCCGTAACGCCAGGTCGTGTATGATTGTGTGGACGCAATTATACTTGGGGGGCTTGCCTCGGTCAAGTCAGATCATGAAGAGCAGTTGACAGGGGGGAGAAGACAGATACAATGGCTTCACATCCTCATTTCGTGAGAGGCGCATGGACTTCCTGATCGGCATTGATGACACCGACAACTTGGACAGTCGCGGCACAGGCTTCCGGGCGCGGACTCTGGGCGCCGCGCTGGCGGAAAGTGGCCTGGCACGGCTGCACAGCATCACCCGCCATCAGCTCCTGGTGCATCCTGACATCCGCTATACGTCGCACAACAGCTCGGCCTGCCTGCTAGTGGACGCGGACGATGCTGTCAGCGTGCTGGGCGGATTTTGCCGCGCGTTTCTGCTGGCCGAGAGCGCGGCCGGGTCGGACGCAGGGTTGTGCATCGCAGCCCGGGGCGCTGCCGATGACGCCGTGCAGGCGTTCGGCGCGCGGGCGAAGCGGGAGGTGTTGACCCCTGCCGAGGCGACGGCCCTGGCGGTGCGCGCCGGCCTTCTCCTGGAAGGTCTTACCGGCGACGGGGGCGGGGTGATCGGCGCGCTGGCTGCGGTAGGCTTGCGGGCGACGGGGGACGATGGCCGCTGTCTCTGGCTGCCTGGCCTGCGCGAGCTGACCGGCGCGCAAACGGTCGGCGACCTGTGTCGCACTACCGGCATGGAAGCGGTTTGTACGCTGGCAGGCCGCGCGCTCGGTGCCGACGCGGTCATTGATCTGGGCGACTGGGCCCGGCCGGTGCTGCGGGCCGGCCAGCTCACGCTCTACGTCGAAAGCGCGGCTGATGGGGCGGGGCGTTGGCGCGTGGCGCCGCGCGAAGTGATCAAGGCCAGGTCGGGCTGATGCGGTTCAGGCACAGGTTGGAATCGTGAACGGAAGACATACCCCAGGCGTGCGCGCCGAGGCGGTGACCTACCGCTACGGGCAGAACGGCCATGGCCTGGCCGAAACGGACCTCGCGGCCGCTCCGGGCGAGCTCTGGCTGGTGAGCGGGCCCTCGGGCTGCGGCAAGAGCACCCTGGCCCGCTGCCTGACCGGCCTGATCCCGCACCTGTACCGGGGCGCGTATCGCGGCCGGGTCTGGTTGGACGGGCTGGAGACCGCGACCGCGCCGCTGTGGCAGTTGGCGGGCCGTGGCGGGCTGGTGTTCCAGAACCCGGCCAGCCAAATGTTAGCGGCCAGCGTTGAAGACGAGATCGTGTTCGGCCTGGAGAACCTGGGGCTGCCCCGCCCGGAGATCGCTGATCGCCTGGAAACGGCCCTGGCGCGCTTCGACCTGACATCGCTGCGGACGCGGGCGCCACAAACCCTGTCCGGCGGCGAGCAGCAGAAGCTGGCCCTGGCGGCAATCATGGCCCGGCGGCCGCGCGTGTTGGCACTGGACGAGCCGCTCTCCATGCTGGATACCACGGCCGCGACCGATCTGGTGGCGCACCTGGCCGGGCTGACGGATGACGGCGCCGCGGTCATCGTGTGCGAGCATCGGCACGAGTATCTGGCGGGCCTGGCCGGGCTGCGGCGGCTCTCGCTGGCGGGAGGAAGCCCCCCCTGCCAGGAACGTGACCAGGGCGCGGAACCCGGACTCGATCAGCGGAGGCCGTTTACGCTGGCGGTGCGTGATCTCACCGTGCGCCTGGGCGGCCGGGCCGTGCTCGACCGGTTGAGCTTCACCGCCGAGAGCAGCCAGGTGGTGGCCGTGGTGGGACGGAACGGCGCCGGCAAGACCACGCTGCTGCGGGCGCTGGCCGGCTTGCAGCGCTACGAGGGCGAGATCAGGGCGGGCGATGCACGTCCCGACCTGGGCCTGGTCTTCCAGAACGCCGAGCTCCAGCTTTTCAACGCATCGGTGCGCCAGGAGATCCTCTACCGCGTGCCGGCCCCGGACATGCGCCTGTACGCGCATCTGCTGGCCGCGTTGGGGCTGGCGGCCTACGAAGAGACGCCGCCCCTGCTGTTGAGCGAGGGCGAAAAGAAACGGGTGGCCCTGGCCACGGTGCTGATGCGCCGGCCCCGGCATGGGGTGCTGTTGGACGAGCCGTCGTTGGGCCAGGATCGCGATCACAAAGACATGTTGGTGCGCCTGGCGCACGACCTGGCGCGGGCCGGTCAACTGGTGCTCATGACGACGCACGACCTGATGCTGGCCGCGCAGGCCGACCGGCTGCTGCTGCTGGGGAGCAAGGGCATCGTCGCCGACGGGCCGCCCGCGCGCCTGCTGCGCGATCCCGCGCCGTGGCAGGCTATCGGCCTCGGGGTCCCGGCCTGGGCGCTGCCGCCGCAGATGGGCGCGCCATGATCGGCCGCGGACGCCACCGGGGGGAGCGGGCCGGCCGCTGGGGCGCGTTGGCGCCGGACTCGCCGCTGCGCGGGGTTGACCCGCGGGCAAAGCTGGCGATCAGCCTGGGGGCTTCTCTGGCGGTGATGCTGCCGCTGGACAAGGTCGCGGTCTTTCTGGCCTGCTACGCCGCCTTCATGGCCTGGACGCGGCTCCTGCCGGTTGCCGTGCGCCTGTTGCGGCGTCTGAAGTGGGTGCTGCTGGTGCTGTTCGCCGTGGACTGGTGGCTGATCTCGCTGGAGCTGGCCGTGCTGGTGACGCTGCGCATCGTGCTGCTCAGCGGCGCGTTTGCCATCGTGTTTGCCACCACGACCCCTGAGGAGTTCCGCCTGGTGCTGGAGTGGCTGCGCCTGCCGTACCGTTACGCGTTCAGCCTGGGCCTAGCGGTGCAGAGCATCGGCCTGTTGGGCGACGAATGGCGGACGATCATGGAAGCCCAGCAGGCGCGCGGCGCGTGGCAGCCGGTGGCCGGATGGCGCAACCTGGCGCGCAACGCCCGTGACCTGGTGGCCCTGGCCGTGCCGGCCGTGGTGATGACCGCCCACCGTGCCTGGGCCATGACCGAGGCGGCCTATGCGCGCGGTTTCGATTCGCCCGACCGGCGGCCCTACCGGCAATTGGCCATGCGCCGGTTCGATTGGGTGCTGCTGGTCGGCACGGCGCTCGTCATCGGGTTGTTACTGTTTTGGCGTTGGTGAAAGGAAAAAACACAGTGACGCAATCTCAGAAACCCGCGGGCCTGTCCCAAACGACCCGCATCCTGATCGCCCTGGCCGCGATCATCGTCATCGCGGCCATCGTCCTGGCGGTGGACGCACTGCGCGGCCGCAGCGTCCCCGCGCAGGCCCTCCCGGCCGAGCCGACCCTGGTCCCCGGCGGCGTGCCGATCTACCTGGACGGCCGGCTGGTCGCCAGCTTCACACCGGCCGACCTGGACCGCCTGCAGAAGGCCAGCTTCGTCGAACCGGCCGAGGGCAAGACCCAGGAAGGCTGGCTGTTGCGCGACATCTTGCTGCTGCACCTGGGGCCTGAGCAGCTCAGCCCCGACACGCGCGTCACCGTCAGCGCATCCAGCCGGCAGAAAGCGGCCCAACTGACCTGGGCCGAGGTGGCCGAGACGGCGAACATGGTGATGTTCGACCTGTCCAACCGCAACACGCTCAAGCTCGTGTCCGCCATGCCCGTGCTGGACACGCGCGACGAATGGGTGCAGGACACCGACCGCATCGAGCTGGTGACGCCATGAAAGACCGCTACTTCTCCACTTTTCAACTCGTCCTGCTGGCCCTGTTCGCGGCCCTCGTCGTGGTAGCGAAGATCGCGCTGAAGACACCGATACAGATGTCCGGCCACACCGGCATCTTTTGGATGGCGATCATCATCGTCGCCGCGGGCGTGGTGCCGCGAACCGGCGCCGCCAGCCTGGTCGGGCTGACCTCAGGCATCTTGGCCGCGTTCCTGGGCATGGGCGATTTCGGCGCGCTCAACACACTGCTGTCGTACACCATGGTCGGCGTGGGCGCGGACCTGGCGCTGCGCCTGCTGCGGAACCTGGACAACCTGGTCGTCTGCATGTTGGTGGCCGTCCTGGGGCACCTGGGCAAGTTCCTGGTGAAGTGGGTGCTGGGCGCGATCACCGGCGCGCCCCTGGGCTTCCTGGCCCTGGGACAAGCGTGGGCCATTGTCAGTTATGTCATTTTCGGCGCGCTGGGCGGCCTGTTGGGCTGGCTGACCCTGAAGGCGCTGCGCCGGGCCGGCTTTTTCGCTTACCTGGCCGAGAGGCGCTGAGCCGGCAAGGATTGAAGGATGTCATCTCCCCCCGGCACATTCGGATTTCGGCGCCGCACGCAACGATCCGCGGCCCGTGAGTTGAGCGCGCTGGCCGATCTCGGCGGGCTGGGCGGGACACCAGCCGCCCCGCCCGAGGCGATCCTCGACCGCCCGCGCTACGTGCGCGTCGCTCTCTTCTTTGCGCGCGTCTTTCTTTCGTTTATCGGCTGGAACTTGATCTTGGGCCGCGTGCCCGGCTTCCGCAACTACGTGCGCCGGACGAACATGTCCCGCTGGCGGACCCACGCGCGGCGCTTCCGTAAGCTGGCCGTGCGCTACGGCGGTGTGCTGATCAAGCTGGGCCAGTTCCTCAGTATCCGGGTGGACATCCTGCCGCCGGAAGTGACCGCGGAGCTGAAGGGCCTGCAGGACGAGGTGCCGGCCGAGGATCCGGACGATATCCAGGCGGTTATTGCCGGTGAGTTCAAACGGCCGGCTGGGGAAGTCTTTCAGTGGTTCTCACCCGAACCGCTAGCCGCCGCCTCATTGGCTCAGGTGCATCTGGCTTGCCTGGCCGACGACTGCCAGGTTGTCGTTAAGGTGCAGCGGCCGCGCATCGAGCTGCTGGTGGAGACCGACCTGGCCGCGCTGCGCCTGGCGGTCAACTGGCTGAAGTGGTATCCGCCGGTCAGCCGCCGGGTGGACCTGGATCTGCTCTACGACGAGTTCGCGCGCACCACGCGCGCCGAGCTCGATTTCACGGCCGAAGGCCGCAACGCGGATCGGTTCGCGACCGACTTCACTCACGACCCGGGGATCTACATCGCTGACGTCTTCTGGCAGTACACCACCCGCCGTGTGCTCACCCTGGAGAACGTCGCCAGCATCAAGATCGGGGACGTGGCAGCCATCGAGGCGGCCGGCATCAGCCGTGCGCAGGTGGCCCGGAAGCTGTACGACACCTACCTGGAACAGATCTTCGTCCACCATTTCGTGCACGCCGACCCCCATCCGGGCAACCTGTTCGTGCATCCGCTGCCGCGCCCGGCCGATGCCCCAACGGACGCGGCTACGCCCTTCCACATCGTGTTTGTGGATTTCGGCATGGTGGCTGTGGTCCCGGAGCGGCTGCGCGCCAGCCTGCGCGATTACGTGATCGCCGTGGGCACGCGCGATGCACACTTGATGGTGCAGGCGTATGTGGATTCGGGTGTGCTGCTGCCCAACGCCGACCGCAAGCGTATCGAAGCCCTGCACGAAACGCTGTTTGCGCGGTTCGGCGGCGTATCCATCGGCAAGCTGTCGGGCCTGGCGATGCAGGAGGCGCAGAGCCTGCTCAGCGAATATCGCGATCTCGTCTATGAGATGCCGTTCCAGCTCCCCACCGATATGCTGTTTGCAGTGCGGGCGGTAGCGATCCTGTCGGGCATGGCGACCACCCTGGACCCCGACTTCGACCCCTGGGCCGCCACCCTCCCTTTCGCCGAACGCCTGGCCTCCGACCAAATCAGGCGGGACTGGCGCAGCGCGTTGGACGACCTGGCCGACCTGCTGCGCCTGTCGCTGCGCCTGCCCCAACGGCTCGACCGCTACCTGACCCAGGCCGAGCGCGGTGACCTGGTGAGCCAGACTGCACTGGCGCCGGACGCGGCCAAGGCGATCCGCCGGCTAGAACGCTCGGTGGATCGGCTGACGTGGGGCATGATCGCGATGGGGCTGCTGGTCTCAGGGATGCTGCTGCGCACGATGGACGGGCCGGGCGGGGTGAGCACCGGGCTGCTGGCCGCGGCGGGGGTTGCGTTGCTGTGGGGGATCACGCGGCGATAGGAAAAAAGGAAAAACGCGACTGGAATCGAGGCTTTAGCCCAATGTCACTCACTTTCCGCTCGTAGGGGGTCTGTGACCCCCGGCTTGGCATCAGAAACGGCTCGAAAGCGCCTGCGACGCCGGTCGCAGACCGGCTAAGAACAGGTGAAACGCTGGCCGACCTCCAAATCTTAGTGCCATTGGGCTTTAGCCGGTCAAGTGGTGAACGAGACAGACCGGCTAAAGCCTCGAGTCCAGCATCGGGGAATATCAGGATTCGAGTTTCAACCTCGTCACCGCCCCCCGTTCCACAACCTCCCGCGCGTACAACATCGGGTGATACTCCCCCTTGAACCACGCACCGATCTGGTCATCGTAGTGCGAGCTGTCAGGTCGGCCGGAGTTGCCGGGAACCAGACACCCCCAACAGTGGTCCAGATCGCCCAGGTCGGCGATGAAGCGGAACGGCGGGCCCACCACGGCCGTGCTGGCCTCCGGCGTCAGGCCGTTGCCCGTGGCCCAGATGGTGTTGCCGTCGCCACCCAGGGGGAACGGGCCGCGGTTGAAATGGCGGGCCAACACAGACACGCGGCCGGCCAGGTGGCCAAAGGTCAGGGTATGCAGCCGGCCCCAGGCCCAGTTGCGCAGCTCAGGCTCAGGTGGGCCGAGGCGACTTTGCAGATAGGCCAGCGTCCGCCGCAGTGCGATCAGCAGCACATCATCCCTGCGCTCGCCACCTCCCAGGTCGAACCAGTGCGAGTGTGGGAGCGATAAGATGTGCAATAGCCATTCCCAGCTTCGTTGCGACATAAAGCTGGCCTCCGCCAATATCGGCGTCGGGCCTTTACCCAAGTAACGGTTCATCAAATCACGATCGGCGTCGTTGTCACCCAGCTTCTTCGCCAGGATGACCTGCATCAATGCCCGGCCGGAAACTTCGCAGATGGCGGCCGCGGGGCTGTCGGCGGTCACGCGGCCGTTCCAGCGGCGCACCACCTGCACGGCCGCGGCCAGCGCTGGGTCTGCCGGCCGCAAGTGACCCAGGTAGCCTGCGATGGTCTGCATGGTGGGCGAGATCTGTTCCTGCTGCATCCACTGGAAGAAGGCGACATCGGCGGTGGGCTGGCCCTTGAGCTGGGTCACGATGCGTTGAGCCCGCTCACCGGTCGCGAACTCGCTCCCAAGAAAGTGAGGGAACGCGTCCACCACCCGATTGTTGGCCGAGGCGATGAACCCCTGGAGCGGGTTGAACAGGTGCGGCAGCTCGTCGAACGGCACATAGCCCAGCCACTCGTGCTCGCCGTCCCAGCCGGGCACGGGCACGCGGCCCTGACCCTGGGCCCGGATCGGCACGCGGCCGGGGTAGCTGTAGGCGATGCTCCCCTGGGTGTCGGCGTAGACAGTGTTCTGCACCGGCGTGGTCCAGCCCCGCAGCGCCTCGCGGAATTCAGCGCAGGTGTGCGCCCGGTTCATCGCGCGCAGCGCGGGCAACATCGGCGCGGGATCGAGCGCGGTCCAACGCAGGGCCAACGCGCGCGCGAGGGGCGAGGGGGCGCCTCCGGCATCGGTGTGGAAGTCTGGAGGGATGGGGGTGGGCGCAGCCAGGCCAGGCGCGAGTGCGTTGATGATGGGGCCGTGGCGGGTGGCAAACACCTCTTCGGTGACCGGTTCGCCGCCCTTCACCCGGATGACCTCGCGGCGTACGGCCGCGTCCAGCCACTTGCCGCAATATTCGTACTGCACGCGGCCATCGTCCGTCCGCCGCAGCCGTTCCATGTAGAGATCCTGCACATCGGGGTAGCCGTTGGTGAACCCCCACGCCACATGTCCGTTGTGGCCTGCCACCACGCCGGGAATGCCGGGGAAGGTCACGCCGGTGACGTTGAACTCACCACAAATCAGATGATTCTCATACCAGATCGCCGGTATGCCCAACCGCAAGTGCATGTCATTCGCCAGCAGCGGCATCCCCGTCGCCGAGCGCCAGCCGGCCACGACCCAGTTGTTGCTGCCCGGAGCTGAGGCGGATGGAGGAAGGTCAGCCCCCCTAATGTCATAGTTGTTCAGATCATTATTCGGAATCGAGGCTTCAGCCGGTTGTCCTGGTTGATCAAAGAGACCGGCTAAAGCCTCGATTCCAGTGTTTCCAAGCACTGTCGGCCAGTTTGCGGGCGGAGGTGGCTCCAGCTCGGCCGCGGTTTCCGGTCCCAGCCGCTCGATCAGCGCCGTGCGCAGCAGTTCGCTCTCCCAGTTGCCGGACAGGCTCCACGCCATCATCTTGGCCCACGAGAGTGAATCGGCCGGCGTCCACGGCTCTGGCCGGTAACGCAGCAGCGTGAACTCTACCGGCAGCGGCTCGGATGCCATGCACGCGTTGATCCCGGCTGCAAAAGTATCCAACTCGGCGCGGGCCTCGGCGTCCAGCAGTGTCAGCTCGGCCTCGGCCACGCGGCGCATGCCCAGGATGCGTACCGCCCGGTCGGCAGGCAGCGCCGCCGGCCCCACGACCTCGGCGACCCGGCCGGCCACCAGCCGACGCTGAAAGTCCATCTGCCACAGCCGGTCTTGGGCGTGGACGAAGCCTTGAGCAAACATCAGGTCCAGGGCGTTGGCCGCGTCGATGTGCGGCACGCCCCAGCGGTCACGGAGGATCTCGACCGGTGCGCGGAGGCCGGCCAGGCGCAGGCGGCCGCGCACCGTGGGCCTCCGCGCCGAGCCTACGGCGGCCAGCCCGAGATTCAGTGCGGCGGCCAGGGCCGCGCGGGGGATAGACATAAGTTGCCGAGGACTTGTCATCAGCGCTTCGTCAGCTCGCGTGCGATGATCACCCGCTGGATCTGGCTGGTGCCCTCGTAGATCTGATAGATCTTGGCATCGCGCATCAGCTTTTCCACCGGGTACTCACGGCTGTAACCGTAGCCGCCGAAGATCTGCACCGCGTCGGTGGTAGCTTTCATGCACATGTCGGCCGCGAATGCCTTGGCTATAGCCGCTTCCTTGACGTTCGACTGGCCGTTGTCGACCAGCCAGGCGGCATGGCGCACCAGGTGCTCAGCCGCCTCGATGTTCATCGCCATGTCGGCTAACATAAAGCTGATAGCCTGCAGCGCCGCGATAGGTTTCCCGAACGCCTGGCGTTCTTGCGCGTAACGGACCGCCTCGTCCAGCGCGCGGCGCGCAACCCCCACGGCCGCCGCTGCCACCGGCGGGCGGGACCGGTCGAAGACCTTCATGGCGATCAGGAACCCTTCGCCCTCTGCGCCCAGCCGGTTCTCGGCCGGCACGCGCACGTCTTCCATCACGATCTCGCCGGTCCAGGCCGCGTGCTGCCCCATCTTGGGGATCGGCTTGCTGAGGATGACGCCGGGCCAGTTGTGTTCGAGGATGAACGCGCTCATGCCGCGGTGGCGCGCCTCGGGATCGGTCTTGGCGAAGATGATTGAGAAGCTCGCCACCGGCGCGTTAGTGATCCAGGTCTTGGTGCCGTTGAGCACGTACTCGTCACCTTGCCGCACCGCCGTGGACAGGATGCCGGCCACATCGGAGCCGGCCGCCGGCTCGGTGAGGCCATACGCGGCTAACTGGCCGCCCTCGGTGAGGCGCGGCAGGTAGCGCTCCTTCTGCTGCTCGTTCCCGGCCAGCAAGATCGGCCACGCGGCCAGGTTGTTCAGCATGATGGCCGTCTGAATGCCGGAGCAGGCCCAGGCCAACTCCTCGTTGATCAGACACTCCTCCAGCACACCCAGTCCTGGACCGCCATAATCGACAGGGACGTTGGAGCTGAGCAGCCCTGCTTTCTGGGCTTTCTTGATGATGGGCCAGGGATACTCGTCGGATTGATCGTAGTGTTCGGCCTTGGGCAGCAACTCCTTCTTGGCGAAGTTACGCGCCATGTCTCGGATCATCGCTTGTTCTTCGGTCAGTGTAAAGCTCAACATGGGAGGCGCCTCCATTTGCACGCGGCCCGTTATGGCCAACCAAAGAGGAAGTGAGAAGGGCTGACGTGAATATTCTAACATCTCCAGGTAGGCATGTCAACGTAATTAAAACAGAAAGAGCCCCGAACAATTAAGTCCGGGGCTCCCGATGACGGATCGCCAGGATTAGTAGGTCTTTTGGAATACCAGGCTGAACGAGTTATGGAACAGGGTATTGCCACCGCCGCCGTCAGCACACATCTCTTCGTCGGCAAAGTTGGAGTGCACGGGTTGTGCGATATCGGTGCTGGCCGGGTTAGCGCCATCCGCGCTCACGTAAACTGCGTACTCGGCGCCTTTCCACATGATGAATTCAGCCAGGCCTGGCCCCTTGCTGCCCGATACCATCTTGTCCAGCACGTTGCCCGGCTGACCGGACGGCGATTGGATCAGCATCACGCCGTCCACCGGGTTGCCAGCCGCATCAATCACCTTGATGAAGATGTTGTGCATGCCGCGATTCTCACATGCGGACAGGCGGCGCATCTCAACCAGCTTGTATTGCACCGAAGGCTTGGCAGGGGCCGCGGCGACAGCCACAGCAGCCGGCGCAGCCTGACGTGCCACGACGCGCACAGGAACCTGGGTGGGCACCGGCGTCGCGGTAGGCGGCACCGGGGTCGGCGTGAAGGTCGCGGTCGGTATGGGCGTGTTGGTCGGGGTGGCCGTAGGCGTGAAAGTCGGCGTTGGGATGGGTGTCTCCGTGGGCCACGGTGTGTAGGTGGGTGTCACATCCACAGGCAATTCCTGAGCAAGCGCCACCAGGACGGCTCGATCGCGGAAGCTGGCCTGCGCGATATTGTTTGATACGTTGACCGTATCGGCCTGCGAGGCCACGGAGCGGACCATGTATGCGCCTGCGACGAACACCAGCCAAACCAGCAGCAGGATCACGGCAATGAGGCGGAACTTGGCGCCAGCGCTGAGCGACCCGAACCAACTGGTGGTCGTATCTGCGGCCCGATTCAGGCCCACCAACGCGCCGGTCACAGCCGCAGGCTGCGGTTGCGCGGCCGGCCGGCTTGCAGGTGCGGTCATTACCTGGACTGCCGGCGCCGCACGCAGGTTATTTTCGCGCAAACGTCGGCTCAATACACGACTGAGGTTAAGAGCAAGGCTGGGGAAGTGCAACACCAGCGCCTCAAAGTCGGCGCGAGCCAGCGACCAGCCCACTGTATCGATCACGGCGACGGCCTCGGTGCTGCGCGGCTCGCCGGTGAGGAACGCTCCCTCGCCGAAGGTTTCACTGCTGGCGGCAATGCGGCTGACGCCCGCCGCGTTTGAGATCTGCACCCGGCCCTGGTCCACCAGATACATCGTATCGCCCTCTGTGCCGAGGCGATAGATGATCTCGCCGGCCGCGAAGTGCTGGGCCTGGAGGTGATCTGCCACCTCGCGCAGCTGGCCGCTGGTAAGGCCGGCGAACAGCTCCATGCGGCGCAAGTGGCGCTCGAGCATCTGCGAATCATCGAGCCCAAGCGACTGCTTAAGCTTACGGCTGATCTCGGGGTGCGCGGCCATGATCACCCGCAGGTCGGATGCACTCAACGCCCACAAGGTCAGGTCAGTTGCCGCTTCGGCCGATGTGCTGTAGTTGCGCCCCGCGACCACGTCGGCTTCGCCCATCAAGCTGCCCACGCTCACGTTTGCGAGCACAGCCAGTTGATCAGTGACCAGGCGCGCCCACCCCGACTTAATCAGGTACAGGGCGGCTGCCGGTCGGCCTTGCTGATAGACCGGATCGCCTGCGCGGCGGCTTTCTAGTGTCATATGATCGGCAATGGTGGTGCGCTGTTCTTCGGAGAGGACCGAAAACAGCGGGGTGTTTTCCATCAATGCTTCTTTCACTAATTTCTCTCCTCAATGCGACCGCCGAGTATGTCTGGCGGAAATGCTTGTCCGGGCTGATGCGGTCAGGATCAATACGTCCGCCGGAACACCACTTCATAGACGTAATGCCCCATCGCAAACAGGTACTGCTGACTGTTGATATCAGCCTCACACGAGGCATCATCTGGATGAGGCTTGCAACTACAATAACCGGCAGCTTTCATCAAATCAAAGGGCGGGAAGACATTGCTCATACCGCGCGTGAGCTCACTCCTGGGATTGTTGGCATCATCAACAATCTGAAGCTGTCCTCCGCCGCCACCGTACAGATCATATTCGGCCCGGCCTGACCCTTTGCCCTGGGCGCCAGTGACTCGGATCTGACCGGTGAATACTTCCAAGATCCGCACGCCGTCAAGGGGATTCCCGGTGGCATCGAGCACTGTCACAAAGATATTGTGGTCACCCCCGTCGCAACGTTGTGACCCGACGTTAAGCGGACGAAGCCCAAGGCTTTCAACCACGAACTCCACGCCGGGCTTGGGCGGCTCGGTTGGCGCGGCAGTTGGCCGCGGTGCTGGCGTGGGTTGCGGCGGCGGGGTCGGGATGTTTTGGGCGACCGCCACGGCATCAATAGCGCCGAGCACGTTCACCACGGTCCCTGCCACCCACGCCTGGCCCTGACCCTCCCAGGCCAACTGCCACCAGTCACCGCTGGCATTGCGCGCCTGGATCACCACTTCTTGCCCGGCGCGGAGCTGGCCAATTACCGGATAGGTGCGGCCCGGACCGCTGCGCAGGTTGACGTTGCTGCTGGCAACGACGCGCGGCGTCTGGGCGGTCGCGGTCGGCGCCGGGGTTGCCGGCTCGGGCGTTGCTGTGGCCGGGACCGCTGTCGACGCCTGTGCGGGCGTCTCGGTGGGCGCCAGCGTCGGGCTTGGCGGCAGGTCAGTTGCTGTCGGCAGGGGCGTGGGGCTGGGCGTCGGTGTGGGCGCGAAGTACGCGATCAGCTTGGGGCTGCGCGCGCCCAACGCCTCAGCCAGCCGCGCCACGGGCACGATCTCTTCAGGCGGCTTGCCCGCGCTCACATCGGCTTCGGCCATGCTGACCAGCAGTTGGGCCGGGCTGGCCAGGTTGAGTTTATCCAGGACGACCTGCGCCTGGGCAAGGTCGCCGCTGGCCGCGTAATCCGCCGCAATGCGCCGTAGAGTGAGGTCCCGTTCTGCGACCGTCATCGCTGGCGGTCGGGAAGAACCGCCGCACGCTGCCAGCACCAGGATGACTGCAGCCAGGATGCAGACGATGGGGACCTTCCCCGGTCGACGGCCGCTTCGGGCATTTGAGCTATCAAGTGATTGGTTTATGTCCATGCAATGTCTGTCAGACAAAAAGCTAGGGGCAACGTCAAATTGCGCGGGACGGGATCCGCCTCGCGTCAACGCTTTGCCCCCAGTGCCATGCTGATATCGAATTGCCCCCATGTGTACGGAAGATAGTCTTTGGCTGGAAAGCAAAAAAGCTGCTATAATACCATCCACATGGGCTGCGCAAATCGCTCGAGCCCAGATAAACAATGAAAAGTCGAGCCTGCGCTGATTTGATGCCGAAGGTGGGATTCGAACCCACAAGGGGCAACCCCCAATGGTGTTTGAGACCATCGCGTATACCGTTCCGCCACTTCGGCATCGACAAGGAACGAGTATAATCGAAAGCGGGTTTTCCGTCAAGTTTGTTCGCGCAGGGACGATCGGGGTTCTGATGATGTTGCCTGTGCCGCGCCCGGCGCGGCTTGCGATGCAATTCTTGCAGTGGGTGAGATTGGCGGGCCGGATTCCGGTCGCGCCTTACGCGGCGCCGGTACAACTGCCCCTCGGCGCCATGGACATCCTGCGCGCCGCGCGCCTGGGCGATTCGTGGGATGGTCGGCCATCACGCCCCCCATCGCATCGCGGGGAATATGATGAGGCCGCGCTGCTCGCCGATGCGCAACGGGGCCACCTCCCTTCCTTCAATCAGATCATCCTCCATTACCAGGGCATCGCCTATAACGTCGCTTACCGCATCGTGGGTGATGCCGATTCCGCGGCCGACGCCACGCAAGACGCGTTCGTCAAGGCGTTTCAGCGCATTGACCAGTACCGTGGCGGATCGTTCAAGGCCTGGCTGCTGCGGATCGTCACCAACACATGCTACGACGCGTTGCGCGCGCGCAAGCGCCGGCCTACCAGTTCCCTGGAACCCGAAGAGGACGATGACGATCCCGACTACGATCCGCGACTGGTGGATCACGCCGAGCGGCCGGAGTCCTATGTCATCCGCCAGGAGTTGGCCGGTGCGATCCAGGCCGCCATCCAGCAACTACCGGCAGATCAGCGGGCCACGTTGGTGCTGGCTGACATCGAAGGGCTGGATTATCAAGAGATCGCCGACGCGATGGGCACGGCTTTGGGCACCGTGAAATCCCGCCTCAGCCGGGCGCGTGCCAAATTGCGCGATCTGCTTTTGTCTCAAGAGGAACTTTTGCCGCCGCAGTACCGTCTCAGTGGCAGCCAATAACGGCAAGCAACCATTTCTTGTATTAACGAGTGACTGATGAGATTACCATTTGGCAGGCCAGCATCTACGCACATCGAGGTCGAGCAGCTATCTGCTTACCTGGATGAACAGCTCGCGCTGGCCGAACGGACGCGCGTGGAAAGCCACCTGCAAGGGTGCGCCGTCTGCCGGGGCGAGTTGGAGAGCCTGCACCGGACGGTGGCCCTGCTGCAAGCGTTGCCGCGCGTCCCGGTGCCCAGGGCATTTACCCTGTCTGAAGCGCAGGTCGGCATCGGCCGCCGCGCCGCGCAGCCAGCCTGGCGCGGCGGCCTGCTGCGCGGCATCGGCGCGGCCACGGCCCTGGCCCTGGTGGCTGTCGTGGCAGCGACAGTGCTGCGCCAGCCCGGGTGGACGCCCAGCGCGACCGTGGCGCGGCAAGCGCCGGCCGCGGTCAGTGTGACCCAAGAGGCGGCCCCGGCCGCTGCGCCTGCGGCCGCCCTGGCGCCTGAACAACCCCAGGCCCTCAGCGTCGAGACCGTTGTGGTCGAGAAGGCCAGTGAGCCGGTCGTCGCGATGGGAGCCGCACCGGAGACGGAGGCGGCTGCTGAACAGGCCGTCACTGCCGCGCCCGCGCAAGCGGACGCGCGCCAGGCATCCACTCCGGCCCTCGCTGTGGAAGCACCGGGCGCGAAGGCCGCACTGCCGGCTGCAACCGCCACAGCCGAACTGCCGATGGTGGCCATGGCACCACCCGCACCTGAAGCTGCACCCGAGCTGGGCGCGGCCGCCATCGGCCGCGGCGGGGGCGGTGGGCCCGCGGATAGCGGTATCCCACCGGAGGCGCTGACCCCCGAGGCGCTGCCGCAGACTAAACCCCTCGGTGAGGTCCTGCCGGCCGGCGTTCGCCTGGCGTATGCTGATCTCAGGGGGGTGTGGGCGATCGATCGGGAGTCGGGCGCGCGCCAGTTGCTGCGGGCAGAAGGCGCCAACACGCCCCAGATCTCGCCCGATGGGCAGCAGATCTTGTATCGCACCATGACCGAGACGGGGATAGACCTGTGGACTGTGGACTGGGACGGGACTGATGTCCGTCGCATCTTGAGCGAACGCGATCTGCCCAAGACCGACCTGGACCGCCGGTACACAGAGCGACGCGTCCAAGAGGCCCGTTGGGCGCCGGGCCAGACCCTCGTTGCCGTGAGCCTGTTTACCATGCCTGCACCGACCGCGCCCGAGGTGGAGGCCAAGTCCGAGCTGTGGTACTTGGACGCGACAACGGGCAAGCTGCGCTATGTCACCGACTTGGGCCGCGCTTACTGGCCCGCCTTCTCACCCCAGGGCGACCACTTTGCGCTGCTGCAGTATGGTACTGAAGTCGAACCCCAGGGCACGCTGACCCTGTACGATGCCGATGGCAGCAACGGCCGCATCGTGCTGCGCTTCCCCGCCAGCCCGGCCAAAGTCAGCTACGAACGGCAACTTGCCTGGGCGCCGGACGGGCAGGTCCTCTGGCTGGCGCTGCCCGACGCCGATCCACCTGGGCCAGGACAACTCAACGGCACGACATTGTATCGCATCCCGGTCAAAGGTGAGGCTGAGACCATTGCACAGATTGACGCGTACCAGGTGGCCTGGGCGCCGGACACCGGTCGGCTGCTGTTCACCCGGTACACCTCCGATGTCAGGGACACCGTTGAACTCTACCTGGCCGGCGGCGACGGCGCCGATCCGCAGCTTTATTCCACCATCAAGTATGGGGAGTTCGTCAACTGGTCGCCCGACGGCAAGTACTTCGTCTACCAGGACAGCTTCCAGATCAACGCGGGCAGCCCTGGCGCGGCGCCGCAGCGGCTGGGCAACGGGGTCAGCCTGGTGGATCTGCGCTGGATCTCGGCCGACCAGTTTGTCAGCCTGCACGACACCGGGACCGGCTGGCTGCTGAACCTGCGCGGCATGGATGGCAGCGCTGCCGGCCTGCTGCCGCTGCCGCGTGAGGCGATGGTGGACGTGAAAAGACCGTAAGTTCTATGCCCGAACTCCCCGAAGTTGAAACCGTCGCCGCCGACCTGCGCCAGGAGCTGGTCGGCCGGCGCTTTTTGGCGGCCCACATCGCCTGGCCGCGCACCCTCGCCACGCCCGATCCGCTCACTTGCTCGCAGCGACTGGCCGGCCGCGCGGTCCTCGACGTGGGCCGCCGCGGCAAATACCTGCTGATCTACCTGGACTCCGGCGAAACCCTGGTCATCCACTTGCGGATGACGGGCCGGCTGGCGATCGTGCCGCCGGGCGATCCCGAGTTGGCTACGCCTCACCTGCGCGCCGTCTTTGCGCTGGCCGATGGCGCGTTCCTGGCCTTCAACGACGCGCGTAAGTTTGGCCGCATCTGGCTGGTGACGGACGTGGACCAGGTGACCGGCAAATTGGGGCCGGAGCCGCTGGGGTGGACTTTCACCCCCGAAGCGTTGGCCGAGCGATTGGGCAAGCGCCGCCAGGCCGTCAAGGCGCTGCTGCTAGATCAGACCGTGGTAGCCGGCGTCGGCAACATCTACGCGGATGAGGCGCTGTTCCTGGCGGGCATCCATCCCCTCCGACCGGGCGCCAGCCTGACCGGCGACGAGATCGGCCGGCTGCACGGGACCATCCGCCAGGTGCTGGCCGAGTCTATCCAACAGCGCGGCACCATGCTGCGCGACTATCGCACCCCCTACGGCGCGGACGGCGCCTACCGGAACCAGTTGCGCGTCTACGGCCAGCCCGGCCGCCCCTGTCCCCGTTGCGGTGCGCCCATCGAGCGCATCCGCGTGACCCAGCGCAGCACCCATTTTTGTCCCCAGTGCCAGCCGCCGGCCAACACCGGTTAAGCTATTTGCCATTTGCCCATTCCCCCTCTGCCAGCCTATAATCTCCCCGACATCTGAATTCCGAGGGAGGCCATGGAAACACAACCTTCAACCGTGGTGACGTTGCCCAGATTTTGGCGGCCCACCTTGATCGTCTTTGTGTCCAGCGCATGTATCATGATCCTGGAGCTGGTGGCGGGCCGCATCGTCGCGCCCTATGTTGGCGTGTCGCTTTACACCTGGACCAGCATCATCGGGGTGGTGCTGGCCGGGATCAGTCTCGGCAACTACCTGGGCGGCCGCCTGGCCGATCGCTTCGGTTCGCTGCGCTTGCTCGGCCTGCTCTTCCTGCTGGGCGGCCTGACCAGCATCGGCATCCTGGCGGTGGATGTGCTGGGCGTGCGTGTCCCCGATAGCTGGCCCATCATCGTGCGCATCCTGGCGTTGACCAGCGCGTTGTTCTTCGTGCCCAGCGTGCTGCTGGGAACCATCTCGCCCGTGGTGGTCAAGCTCTCGGTGTCTGACCTGGCGCGCACCGGCAGCACGGTGGGTCGCATCTCAGCCGCCGGCACGGTGGGCAGCATCCTGGGCACTTTCGCCACCGGCTTCTTCCTTATTGCCTGGTTCGGCACACACACCATCGTGTGGGGCGTCGCGGTGCTCCTGCTGGTGATGGCAGGGACGTTCCTGGCGCTGGGCGTCGGGCGCGGCCGGCCTATCATCGCCATCCTGACCGCAGCGGTGATCATCGGCGGCTCCATCCTGGCAGTGACGCAGGGCTGGCTGAAATCGCCGTGCGCCCTGGAAACCAACTACTTCTGCATCAAGGTGCGGGAGGAGGAGCGGGACGGCAACACGGTGCGCATACTGATCCTTGATCGCTTAGTGCACAGTTACAACTCGCTGGACGATCCCACACAGCTCGTCTATGGCTACGAGCGCATCTATGCCGAGGCCACGGCGTATCAGGCGCAGCGGCATCCTGGCCTGCGAGCGCTCTTCATCGGCGGGGGTGGCTACACCTTCCCGCGCTACATGGAGGCGCTCTACCCCCACAGCGAGCTGGATGTCATCGAGATTGACCCCGGCGTGACGCGGGTCGCTTACGAGGTGATGGGATTGCGCCGCGACACCGATATCGCCAGCTACAACGAAGATGCTCGTATGTTCCTGGCGCGGCCGCCCGATAAGCAGTACGACCTGGTGATGGGGGACGCGTTCAACGACTATTCGGTGCCATACCATCTCACCACGCTGGAGTTCAACGAACGGGTGCGCGCCTGGCTGGCGGACGACGGGCTGTACATGGTGAACCTCATTGACGGCCCTCGCCGCGACTTCCTGCGCTCTTTTGCCGCCACCCTGCGCCAGTCGTTCGAGCACGTCTACGTTGCTCCGGCCATCTCGGGCTGGCGCGAATCGCCGCGCGTCACCTTCGTGATCATCGCCACTGACCGGCCGTTGGACCTGGCCGCGTTCCAGCAGATTGACGCAGGCGACGGAGACGCGTTGTTCGCGCGGCAGGTGTTCGACGATGCGGCCGTGGAGTCGCTGCTGGCCGAAGGCCGCGCGGTCGTGCTCACCGACCGTTACGCGCCGGTGGATCAGATGCTGGCGCCGGTGGTGCGCGGCGAAGAAGCGGCCGCCGATGTCAGTGAGCCGAAGCCGCCGGCTGGATTGCCGTCGCAATAGGGGCTTGGGGGCTTGGGCCGCTGGTTGACAAAGTATCGTATGGATCGTATAATTCATGCGATTCATGCGAATTAATCAGTTGGCTGTCTGGAGGTAAGCCATGAGCCAAATCGAAGTCACCATGACCGAGCTGCGCCAGGGATTAGGCGAATTGGTGAATCGTGCCGCCTATAGCGGCGAACGCGTCGTTCTTGTCTCGCGCGGCGCGCCCAGAGCCGTGATCATCGGCATCGAAGAATTCAAACGTCTGGAGCAGAGCGCACAGCAAGGCTCCCGGTCGGTGCAACAGGATCGCTACACGGCAGCCCTGGCCGAGGCCCATGCTGTGCGGGAACGCATCCGCCAGTGGCAAGAAGAACATGGTGTCGAGCCCTTGGACTCTACTGAGGTGCTGCGCCAGCTACGTGAGGAACGCGATGATGAAATCCTTGGTCTGTGTTGATGCCGGCCTGGCGCTGGCGCAAGTGCTGAGCGAACCGCACAGCGCTTTGGCGGATGCGCTTTGGGCGGAATGGAATCGTCAAGGGATCAAAGTCATCGCGCCCCTGCTTTGGGGCTATGAGGTGACTTCTGTGATCCGCAAGAACACTTTTCGCAGACTCCTGGCGGTCGAGGCTGAGGAGCGCGCGCTCAATGCAGTTCATCGCCTGCCCGTTGATCTCTGGCAGCCCCCAGGCCTGCACCAACACGCGTGGGAGTTAGCGCGCCGCTTCAATCGCCCGGCGGCCTACGATGCGCATTACCTGGCGCTGGCCGAGATGGCCGGCTGCCCGTTCTGGACGGGCGATGAGCGTCTCTACAACGCGGTGCATAACGAGCTGCCATGGGTGTATTGGCTGGGCCGTTACCGGCCCGCGGGCGCGATCCATGAAACGCAGGCGGATTACGCGGTCGCAATACACTCTCCCTCCCCATGAAGGTTTACTACTGCGACCACTACACGTATCCATTACCCCCAGGTCACCGTTTCCCGGCTGGCAAATACGCTCTATTGCGCCAGCGCGTGGCCGCTGAGCTCGCGCCGCCGTGCGAGCTGCTGACCGCCGAGGCAGCCTCCGACGCGCAACTGCTCCGCGTCCATGACGCGGCCTATCTTTCTGGGGTTGTGAATGGCACACTGAGCGACCGAGAGGTGCGCCGCATCGGCCTGCCGTGGTCACCGGCGTTGGTGGAGCGCTGCCGGCGCTCGGTGGGCAGCAGCATCGCCGCGTGCCGGGCTGCGCTGACCGACGGCGTCGCGGCCAGCCTCACCGGAGGCACGCACCACGCGTACCCCGATCACGGCGAAGGATTCTGCGTGTTCAACGATGTGGCCGTGGCCGCACGGGCGATGCAGGACGAGGGCTGGGCGCGGCGCATCGCGATCATTGACTGCGACGTGCACCAGGGCAACGGCACCGCGGCCATCTTCGCGGGCGATCCCTCGGTCTTCACCTTTTCCATACACGGCGCCAAAAACTTCCCGCTGCACAAAGAGCGGAGCGACCTGGATATCGAGCTGCCCGACCGCACGGAGGACGCGGCCTATCTGGAACTGCTGGAGGTCGGGCTCGTGCGCACGTTGGCGCTGGCCGTCCCCGATCTGGCGCTCTACATCGCGGGCGCCGACCCGTTTGAGGGCGATACCCTGGGCCGCATGGCGCTGACCACGGCCGGCCTGGCCGCGCGGGATCGGCTGGTGCTGGACGAGTGCCGCCGCGCGGGCGTGCCGGTGGCCGTGGTGATGGGCGGGGGGTACGCGCGGGATATCTGGGATACGGTGGCGATCCAGTTGGAGACGGTGCGGATTGCCGTGAATTGGCGCTGAGAAAGTCTGGGCTATTATTCTGTGGCCGAAGGCGACTTGCCAGCATTGTAAATTTGCGGTAAAGTAGGCAATTGAGTGAAGGGGGAACTGATGAACGAGTTGATCTTGACTGTTGTCCTCGAACCGTTAGAAGAGGGTGGCTTTCTGGCTACCAGCGACGAACTTCAAGGGCTAATCGCCCAAGGTCGAACAGTTGCTGAGACGCTCGAGATCGCGCAGGATGTTGCCCGTAGGCTGATTGAGTCATACGTGGAACATGGTGATCCATTACCGGCAAACATCGCGCATGCCATCAGGCATCCACAACGCCGGACACGCACCAAAATCCCTGTGGGCTTCTCACTGGATGCGGTGGCAGCATGACTCGTCTGCCCGCACTTACTTATCGCGAGGTGATTGCCCGCTTACGCCAAGTCGGTTTCATGTTCGATCGTCAGGCAAAGGGTAGCCATGAGATCTGGTACAACCCGACAACGCACCGCAGAACGACAGTACCAAATCACCCTGGAACAATCGCGCGGGGTACGCTGCAAGCTATCATTCGCGAAGCGGGACTATCTGTGGATGAGTTTCTGGGCTAGATTGTCTTAAGCCCCATGTTACTGACGCTCGCTACTTCTCACCTTCTCTCAGTGCTTCTCGCCGCTGCCGCGTGCGCGTGCGCCTACCTCTTCTTCCTCAACCGTGTTCTGATCCAGATCCGCGATACGCGCCACAAGAGCTTGCTGATCCGTGCCGGCGGGCTGACGAGCGTGGCGGTGGGTGGGCTGCTGGGCTATCTGGCGGCGGGGACCTGGTGGCTGCTGGCGCCAGTGGCCGTGCTGATCGTGGCTGCGCTGGGCGAGATCCGGCGGCTGATCGCTTGGCGGCGCTATCGCGGCGCGGAGCCGGTCGCCGTCCACGGCCCGGCGATCCGGTTGACGCGGCCGCGCACAACCACCGATCTGGCCGTCCGCCGCTACGCCATCGCCGCGCCGGGCTGGCGCGGGCCTGCGCTGCGCGTCGCGCACGTGAGCGATCTGCACCTCAACAGCCACCTGCCCCTGGCGTATTACGAGGACGCGCTCCGCAGCGTGGCCGAGACTCAGCCTGACCTGGTCTTCTTCACCGGCGACTTTGTCTCATACGCCCGTTATGCTGCGCTGCTGCCGCGCGTCCTGCCGTTGGCGCGCGGGCGGCTGGGCACGTTCGGCATCCTGGGCAACCACGATCATTGGGCCGATGCCGGAGCGGTGGCAGAGGCGGTGACGGCCTCCGGCGTGACCCTGCTGGCGAACGGCGGGATGCGCATCGCCGCGGGGGACGGCGCCTCGGTGTTGGTGGCCGGCTGCGAGCTGCCGTGGTCGCGAGCGCCGTGGCAGCCACCCATCCCCGCGGCCGGTGAGCTGCCCCTGCTCCTCACCCACACGCCCGACAACGTCTACTGGCTGAGCCGGCTGGGGTTCGCTGCCATCTTCGCTGGCCACTACCACGGCGGGCAGATCCGGTTGCCGGGCCTGGGATCGCTGGTGGTGCCCTCCCGTTACGGCCGGCGCTTCGACCACGGGCACTTCGTCATGAACGGTACGCACCTGTTCGTGACGGCCGGGGTCGGGTCGGCTGAGCCGCCGGTCCGACTCTGGTGCCTGCCGGACGTGTTTATTGTAGACATCACGGGGCATGAGGGTGGCTGAGCTGCGCGTCCTGGTGTTAGCCGATGACCCCCTGGCGCGGGCCGGCCTGGCTGCGCTGTTGGCCGAACAGCCGGGCTGCGCAGTCGCCGGCCGTGCTTCGAGCGCGGACGACATCCTGGCGGCCGTCGAAACCTATCGGCCCGATGTGCTGCTGTGGGATTTGGGGTGGAACCCTGCCCCGGCGCTGGAACGGCTGGCCGAGGCTGGCGAGACGCTGCCGCCGGCTGCCCTGCTGCTGGCCGATGCCGCAACCGCGACCGAAGCGTGGGCGGCGGGCGCGCGGGGCTTGCTGCGCCGCAACGCCGAACCGGCGCAGCTCGCCACCGCGTTGGCTGCGCTGGCCGGAGGCCTGGCCGTCGTTGACCCCGAATTCGTCCCCGTTGTGTCACCACCATCCGAGCGCAGGCTGCCTGTCCCTGTCGAGTCGCCTGAGCCCCTGGCCGAAGATCTGACCCCGCGCGAGCTGGAAGTGCTGCGCCTGCTGGCCGACGGCCTGCCCAACAAAACCATTGCCCGGCGCCTGGGCATCAGCGAGCATACCGTCAAGTTCCACCTCAACGCCATCCTGGGCAAGCTCGGCGCCGCCAGCCGCACCGAAGCCGTGGTGCGCGCCACGCGGCTGGGGCTGATTCTGTTGTGATTGCGGATTGTGGATTTCGGATTGATGGCGCCACCTCACCTAACCTTTTTTCCAGGCCCCTCCCTCCCTAAACAGGCGATGCGCCGCAATCCATCTTCATGTATCCTCATCATCACATCACGCAGGTACGCAATACGCAACACGCAACACGGAGGCACCCATGTCCAGCACCCTTATCTCTTTCTCCGATGCCCTGGCTGCGGCGGTTGAGACGGCCGGGCCGAGCGTCGTCCGCGTCGAGGCTCGCCGCCGGCTGCCGGCCAGCGGCATCGTCTGGTCGAGCGACGGCCTGATCGTCACCGCCCATCACGTCGTCGAGCAGGATGACAACATTCAGGTCGGCTTGCCCGATGGGCAGACTGTCCCCGCCAGCCTGATCGGTCGCGATCCGACCAGCGACCTGGCGCTGCTGCGAGCGAAGGCCAGCGGGTTGGCGCCTGCGGCCTGGGCAGCAGCGGAGACCTTGCGAGTCGGCCACCTGGCGCTGGCGTTGGGCCGGCCCGGCCAGAGCGTCATGGCGACCCTGGGTATCGTCAGCGCGCTCAAGAAGGACTGGCGCACGCCCGCGGGCGGCCAGTTCGACCACTACCTGCAGACCGACGCACTGATGTATCCCGGCTTCTCCGGTGGTCCGTCTGTGGACGCGGCGGGCAAGATCATCGGCCTGAACTCCTCGGCGCTGCTGCGCGGGGTGTCGCTGGCCGTGCCGGCCGCCACCGTGCGCCGCGTGGCCGATGCGCTGCTGGCCCACGGCCGGGTCAAGCGCGGCTATCTGGGCGTCGGCGCGCAGGCGGTGCGGCTGCCCGCAAGCCTGGCGGTTCAGCTCGGCCAGGAGACCGGCTTGCTGCTCGGCTCGGTGGAGCCCGGCAGCCCGGCCGAGCGCGGGGGCCTCTTCATGGGTGATACCGTCGTAGCGCTGGCCGGCCATCCCGTGCGCCACCTGGACGACCTGCTGGCACTCTTGAGCAGCGACCGGGTCGGCCAGGCTACGCCGGTGCGCATCGTGCGCGGGGGACAGGTGATGGAGATCAGCGTGGTGATCGGGGAGCAGGCGTAACCAGATTGCGGATTACGGACTGCTCCAGCAGGGCGCTTGTGCGGTCGCACAGCATGTTTCACGCAGCACGGAACACGTATCACGCACCACGGCTTACGAGGCACACCCATCTCATTCTCACCCCATCTCTTGAACACTGACCTGGCCGCTGTGACAGAGGCCGTGTATGCGAGCCTGGTGCAGGTGCAGAACGGCCGGCGCGGCGCGGGTGCGGGGACGATCTGGCATCCGCAGGGGTTGATCGTCACCAACGCGCACGTGGCCGGCTGCGGGCCGCTCACGGTGGCGCTGGCAGACGGCCGGACCTTGCCCGCGCAGATCATGGCGACCGACCGGGAGCGCGATCTGGCTGCCTTGCGGGTGGAGGCAGCCGGCCTGCCGACCATCCAACTGGCCGACTCGCGCGCGGTTCGGCCCGGCCAATGGGTGACCGCGTTGGGCCATCCCTGGGGCGTGACCGGCGCGGCCACGTCGGGCGTCATCATCGGCATGGGCAAGGCCTGGCCCGAGATGCCGCCGGCCCGGCACGATTGGCTGGTGGTCAGCCTGCACATGCGGCCGGGCCATTCCGGCGGGCCACTGGTGGATGGCCGTGGCCGGTTGTTGGGGATCAACACGTTGATCAACGGGCCGGACGTGGGGTTCGCGATCCCGGCGCATGTGGTGGTGGCGTTTTTGCGCGAGGCGTTGTTGTAGTTCGTGGGTAAGCCGGGCCGCATCGGAGGGCGTGCAGCCATCTACCTGACGAGCATACCATCCCGCAATTCATGTACCAGCGAAGCGTATGCCACGATGACCGGGTTGTGGGTGGCGATGATCACCGTGACCTTCTGTTCGTCCACCAGCCGGCGCAGCAGGGCGAAGATCTGCTCGCCGGTGGCGCTGTCCAG
>CAZKEF010000016.1:0-125650 GCA_964551735.1 uncultured Anaerolineales bacterium | reverse complement strand
GGCTCACCAGCGCGCTTTCGATCTCGGCGGTGCCCAGGCGGTAGCCGGAGACCTTAATCACGTCGTCCACCCGGCCGATGACCCAGAAGTAGCCGTCCTCATCGCGCCGCGCGCTGTCGCCGGTGAAGTACTTGCCGGGATATTTGGACCAGTACTGGCTGACATAACGTTCCGGGTCTTTGTAGAGCGTACGCAGCATAGCTGGCCACGGCCGTTTCAGCACCAGGTAGCCCTCTTCGCCCGGGCCGACCGGGTTGCCGGCGTCGTCCAGGATCTCGGCCTGGATGCCGGGGAAGGGCCGGGTGGCGCTGCCCGGCTTGAGGTCCACCACCGGCAGCGGGGTGATCATGAACATGCCGGTCTCGGTCTGCCACCAGGTGTCCATCACGGGGCAGCGTTCCTTACCGATGACCCGGTGATACCAGCGCCACGCCTCGGGGTTGATGGGCTCGCCCACGGTGCCCAGCAGCCGCAGCGATGATAGGTCGTGCCGGTTGGGCCACGCCTCACCGAAGCGCATCAGCCCGCGGATGGCGGTGGGCGCGGTGTAAAGCACGTTGACCCCATACTTCTCCACCATGCTCCACCAACGGTTGGGATAGGGGTAGGTGGGCGCACCCTCGTACATGAAGCTGGTGGCGCCCAGCAGCAGTGGGCCGTAGACGATGTAGGAGTGACCGGTGATCCAGCCCGGATCGGCCGCGCACCAGTAGCGGTCGTCCTCCTTCAGGTCGAACACGGCCTTGAGGGTGGTCGCCACGCCCACCATGTAGCCGCCATGGGTGTGCAGGATCGCCTTGGGCTTGCCGGTGGTGCCGGAGGTGTAGAGCATGAAGAGCGGGTCTTCGGCATCCATCACCTCGGTCTCGCAGCGGTTGCCGCCCGCGGCCGCGCGCGCGATGGGCAGCCCCATCAGCTCGTGATACCAGTAGTCGCGGCCCTGTTCCATGGGCACCTCGTGGCCGGTGCGCCGGAAGACGATCACATGCTCCACCGAGCCGGCGCGCGTGATCGCCTCGTCGAGGATGCGCTTCAGCTCCACGATCTTGCCGTTCATGTAGCCGCCGTCGCAGGTGATCGCCACGTTGGACTGGCTGTCCTCGATGCGGCCGTGCAGCGCCTCCACCGAGAAGCCGCCGTAGACCACCGAATGGATCGCGCCGATCTTGGCGCACGCCAGCATGGCGATGGGGAGCTCCGGCACGCGGCCCATGTAGATCGTGACGCGGTCCCCCTTCTTCACCCCCATGCTGCGCAGCACGTTGGCGAACATGCACACCTCGCGGTTGAGCGCGTGATACGAGAAGGTGCGCAGCTCGCCGTTCTCTCCCTCCCAGATCAGCGCCAGTTTGTTGCGTCGCCAGGTGGCCACGTGGCGGTCCAGGCAGTTGTAGACGATGTTGGTCTTGCCGCCGGTGAACCATTGGTAGAACGGCGCTTTGGACTCGTCCAGCACGGTGTCCCACTTGCGGAACCACTCAAACTGTTCAGCCTGCGCGGCCCAGAAGCCGGGCAGGTCCTCCTCGGCCCAGCGGGCCAGCTCCTCGTAGCTCTTGACGTTGGCGTTGGCGATGATTTCGGGCGCGGGCTTCACGAAATCCCCATTCTGCTGACCGTTTTGATTCCCCATAGACCCCTCCCATAAGTTGGTGCTGCGACGAATGCTGCGAATGAATGCCCTTCGAGTGTTGCGCAGATTATACTTAATGTATACACAAATATGCAACTAAGAGAGATGAGAAGATAGGTTGAGTGCGCCCAGGAGGAGCTCGATCTGGGATCGCGGACATGCCCGGCATCTCGACGATGCCGGGCATGTCCGCAGATTGTGGGCTTAGGGCTACGCCTTCGGCTTATGACATGTTTGGCAGGAATCGTTGGTCCTGCCGGCGTGATCCGAGGGGGCTGGCTTCAGGCCGCCGTCGGGGTTATGGCAGGCCAGGCATTGTTCGCGGCCGGTCACTTCGTGGGGGATGGGCATCGGGCCACCGGCCATGTCGTCGCTATCGTCAGAACTGTCAGGGGTTGAAGCCGGCGCAGCGCTCCCCTGGGGCAGCGCGTGGCAGTTACCGCACAAGTCGGGCGTGAAGGCTGCGTGGTTGGCGGGCCACGGCCTGATCCCGTCCGCCGCGTGGCACATCTTGCAGTCGGCCATGCCGCCCTCGATCTGGTGCGGAACGGCACGTGCGGCGCCGGGTGCAACGCCCGGCTGATCTGCCTTGTGGCAATTGGTGCAGATGTCAGAGGTGAAGGCTGCGTGGTTTTCGGGCCAGGGCCTGATGCCGCCCGCGGCGTGGCAGTTCTGGCACTCACCCATGCCTTCCAGTTGGTGCGGGATGGCAGGGGCCGCGCCAGGCGCCGCTACCCCCTCCTTCATGGTCGCCTGGTGGCAGTTGGCGCACATCTCAGGCGTGAACGCCGTGTGGTTCTCTGGGAACGGCTTCACCGCGCCCGCGCCATGGCAGATGACACAGTCGGTGGTGGCGCTGATCGGGTGGGGGATCGGCCTGGCGACACCTTGCGAGGGTACGCTGGGCGGCGCCGACAACTCGCGCACCTTGGGCGCGTTGAGACCCACAAATTTCCACTCGGTGGCGTGGCACGCGCTGTTCGAGCAGAAGCTGCTGTTATCGCTGCCGCCAGGATTGTCCAGCGTGTGGCAATCGGCGCAGGTCGCGTCGAACTGGAAGCGATGCTCCGACAGCCACGTGGTCCTGCGGTGCGAATCCGGCTCGTTGGCCGCCGGCAGGGCTGCGATGGCCGGCGCCGCCTGGCCGGGCAGCGCAACCTCCGGGATGCTGTGGCAGATGTTGCATTCCAGGCGGATGGCCTGGTTGTCAACGCTCAGATGCTTGCCATCGTGGCAGCGGAAGCAGCCGGGGAAGTCCTTGTGACCGATGTTGTTTGGGTGGGATTCCCAAGTGACATTCATGAACGGAAACGTCGAACGGTCGAAGATCGCTTGTAACTCTGAGATGGCCTTTTGAACGTCGGCCTGGCGGTTGTTGTACACGTCCGGATAGGCGTTCTTGTAGTAGTCGGCCACGGCAGCGATGGCCTGGGCGGCCTCGGCCTCGGTCTGGTAGCGCTGCTCCAACACCGCCGCGCCCTGTTGCTTGATGGCCGGCAGGTCAGCAGGGATGAGCCCCGCAGCCAGCGCCTCATCCAGCGCCTCGGTTGGCCGGCGGAAGTCATGGCTGGCCCGGTTATGGCAATCCACGCAGTCCATCTTGCGCTTTTCGGCTTGCGCGATATCCGCGGCCGTCAGGGTGCTGTCGGTGGCGATGTATTCGGTGATCTTGCCTTCGTACTCCGCCTGCACCCAGGGGATGTTCTGCCGCTTCTCGTCGGTGGCGATGTAGTAGACCGGGTTGGCGATGTGCCAGTGGATGCCGCGGCCGAAGCCGGCCGATTCCTGGCCGCCGCCGGTCTTCATCAGCAGGGCCGTCTGGGTCAGGCTGTTCTGCTCATCCGTGCCGTAGTGCGAGAGCACCACCAGGCGATCCTGGTAGAACTTCTCCGGCCAGTGGCACTGCTCGCAGACGATCTCAACCGGTCGCAAGCTGTGGATCGGTGACGGGATGGGGCGCTCGTAGCTATTGGTGGGATAAACCCACACGTAGCGCACGTTGGCCAGCTTGACCTGGACGGCCGCAAGCGCGCCCGGCCCGATGTGGCAGCTACCGCACTCGGCGCGCGCGTGGGGTGAGTGCTCGTAGGCGGTGTACTCCGGCTTCATCACATGGCACAGCGAGCAGAACGCGGTGGACTCGGTGTAGTGCAGCAACTCAACCGAGGCGATAAAGAATACGAAGAGGACAGCGATTGCCGCCAGGGCGCCGAGCACCCAGGGCCAGCGGCGGCGTTTGGGTGGCGCAGCCTGCGCTTCGGTCGGCGGCGATTCGACAGCAGGTGGCTCAACCGGGGACAAGGGGACGGATGGCTCTTCCATAGGGTTGCCTCACTCCTTTGGTCAAGACAACAGGACAAATACCGGCACGCGGGATGGGGGCCGGGCGGTCTGAGGACCTTATGATAGCACTGGAACCGAGGTTACACAAATCGGACTGCAGGGGTAAGGTCAAGGCGTCGCGTTGGTCAAAGCCGCGGTCGAGCCCCGGAATCGAGGCTCCAGTCGGTTACACGCTTCACCGCAAGAGACCGGCCGAAGCCTCGAATTCAGAATGATTCGGGTTGCCGCTCACGCCACCTTGAAATGCGGCGCCAGGATTTTCAACGCGGCTTCCCGCGCCTCTTGGGCGACCCTGGCCGGGTCCCAACCCCAATACTCCGGCCGGAACAGTTCGATGGAGCAGACACCATCGTAGCCGATGCCGCTCAGGCGCCGGCAGATCTCGTCCAACGGGATGACGCCCAGGCCGGGGAACAGGCGCGTGGCGTCGCTGATCGCCTCTTTGGGGGTGTCCTCCAGGTCGTCCAGGTGGAACGCGTAGATGCGCGCCGGGTCGAGCTGATCGAGCTCGCTCAGCAGGCCGCCGCCGCCGAAGAAGTGGGCACAGTCTACCGTCATGCCGATGTTGGGCCGATCCACCTGCTGCACGATCTCCAGCGCAGCGCGCGGGGTGCGCACGGTGCACCAGCCGAACCCCAGGAATTCGAAGGACAGCTTGACGCCATGCGGCGCGGCGATATCGGCCAGATCGCGCAGCACCGTGACGTACTCCGCCACGACGTCCGCCCACGGCATGTTGCGATCGGGCGTGGGGCTGGGCACCACCACCACACACGGGTTGCCGATCTGTTCCGATAGCTCGCACAATTGCTGGCAACGCGCCCGGATCCCGGCGTAGTCTTCCGCGCTACGAAACGCGATGAACTCAATCGAGTTGATGCTCATCGGCGCGACGCCGTTATCGTCCAACAGCGCCTTCAACTCCGCCACCGAGTGCGTGGCCAGGTAGCGGTCCAGTTTGGCGGCCCACAGCTCCAGCGCTTTGAAGCCCGCGGCCTTGGTCACCGCGACATCGGTCTCGAGGTCGCTGGTCATGGTGGTTGCCCCGTGAAAACCCAGTTGCATGATGTCCCCCCTTGTTTGCTTGTGAGCATGATTATCTTATCGGATACCGCCCATGCGTCCGCACCGTCTCATACAGCGCCAGTACATTTTCGATGGGCGTACCCGGCTGAACGTTGTGGATGGTGTTGAACACGAACCCGCCGCCGGGCCCGAAGATCTCCAGCCGCTCCCGCACCTGCGCGCGCACCTGGTCCGGCGTGCCGTAGGGCAGGGTGGATTGCGTGTCCACACCGCCGCCCCAGAAAGTGACGCGGTCACCGAAGCGGCGCTTCAACTCCCGCGCGTCCATGCCGGTCGCCGAGGTCTGCACCGGATTGACGATGTCGAACCCCGCCGCAATGAAATCCTCGTACAGGTTGATCACCGAGCCGCAGGAGTGGATGAAGGTCTTCCAGGCCGTGTGGGTGTGCACCCAGTCGTTGATAACCTTGTGGAATGGCTGGTAGAGCTTGCGATATGCGCGCGGGGAGATCAACGGCCCGTTCTGCATGCCGAAATCGGCGCCCGTGATGAACACCACCGAGAGCCGGTTGCCCACGGCGTCGTAGATCTTCGCCAAGTTGCGCAGGCCGATCTCGCACTGGCGCTCGAACACCTTGTAGATGAAATCGGGGCGTGTGGCGGTGCTCATGTACCATTCTTCGATGTCGCGGATGCCCTTGGGGTGCTGGCGCATCCACGCGGCCGGGACCATGGCCACATCCCCGAAGCTGGTGCCGCCGAAGTCGCCGAATATCGCGCGGTCGGTATGGGTGTAGAGCCGCTCCGCCTCGGCGCGGTAGAACGCCAGGTCTTCGTCGGTAACATCGCTGAACTCTTCGACATTATCCTCAATGTTGAGCTTATCTTCCTCGATGGGATACTGCCGGATGATGGCGTCGAAGTAGAAGCCATCCTTGGGCATGCGGCCGCTGGGCAGGGCCGACTTATCGCCTTCGGGATACATCAACAAGTCGCCGTTCGGCTCGGTTTCAGTGTTGAAATGTTCCGGCACCAGCACGGGCGTGCCGTCGAACATGGTCCACGGCTTCCAGTTTTCGTTCATGAAACCGAACATGGTCTTGCGGGCGCGCAGGGGAACCACATTTACGCCCAGCGCATCGAGCAGATCGTCCGCGGTTTCGCCCAGCATCTGATAGGGTTCGATGACTTTAACCGGCGTGCCGGGTGCGTCGAGGCCCAGCGCCTGGCGCAGCTTGTAGACCACGCTGGCATTCATGCTGGTGACGTTGCTGCCGCCCAGGTCTAGCGGCACGCGATCGGCCTCTTGATGGTTGATGGCGCGGTGGACGCGTTCTCGTGAGTTCATTGGGGGCCTCCGGGGTGTCTACTCGAATCGTCTGCTCGACCAGATTACGAAATCGCTGCGTTTTTCGACCACAGCTCCAGCCACTGCCGCGCCGCGCCGGCCTCCAGCAGAAGCTCCCGTTCCGCCGTAACACCGCCGCGGGACAGGAAGAAGGTGATGTTCTGCAGCGAGTCTTTGGTCACCGATTGCATCGCGGCCACGACTTGGCGCGGGATGCGGGTGACGATCAAGCCGTACTGATCGCTCTTGCGCACCAGCGCCAGATCCTCGGCCAGGATCAATACTGATGCGTTGGTCAGCGCCAGCAGCGTGTTGGGGGTGAGCTGCTGATTGAAGAACGATAGGGATTGCGTCCAGACACCCCTTTGATAAACCGTTCCCAACAAGGTCTCACCCGTATAGAGGCCATATTTGCGCAGGCCTTCGGCGAATTTGGACGGCACGGCCTCCAGCACGGCCTGGGTCCCCACGATCTCTGCCGCCTGTTCCTGTTGCGGCTGGGGCAGGCCGACCGCTTTGGCCACCAGATCCCGCCACTCTACATCCATCAAGCGCCAGCCGATGGCGTTGAACTCCAGCTCCAGATGCGTCAATTGCCCCTGGGCCGTGCCCAACAGTTTCAGCCGGCCGTGAAGCAGGATGTGGCTAGAGCGCAACAGCAGCAGAGACTCGGGCTTGAGATAGGTGGACTCGGGTGTCGCCGCATCCTCCGGGGCCGCCAGGACGTGCAGCACACCGTCGCGGGTGTAGATCAGTGCCTGTTCAGGCACCGGGCGGGATTCTTCCTCGCCCCTGGAGCGATACTCTGCCGGCACGACCAGCGCGCGGACGAAGCTGTCGTCCACCGGGAGGGCGGCCTGGGCCGCATCACGGAGGCTCTCCGGGAGTTCATCCAGGGTTTCGGCCATGTATGGATGAAATTCTGAGGCGCGTGTTTGCCAGGGATCGATCATGTTACCCTCCTGTATTGACCGCATCCAACATGGCGACGATGTTCTCGGGCGGAACATCGGCCATGACGTTGTGAATCTGCTGAAAAACATACCCGCCACCGGGCGCAAACTGCGCCATGCGCTGGCGGACGTCGGCCGCGACTTCGGCGGGGGTGGCTTGCCCCAGGATGTCGCGGGTGTTGCTGCCGCCGCCCCAGAAGCACAGGTCCTGCCCGAATTCACGCTTCAGGCGCTCGGGCTCCATGTCTTTGCACGTCGTCTGCACCGGCTGGAGGATGTCCAAACCGGCATCAATCATGCCGGGCAGGAACGGGTAGATGCCGCCGCACGAATGCAGCATGATCTTGGCGTCGGCCAGCCGCTTGGATTCAGTCCACAGGATCTTTTGCCGCGGCTGGAAGAACTCGCGATAGGTGCGGGGCGAGATCTGGGGCCCGGTCTGCATGCCGAAATCGTCACTGAACAGCACGATGTCAATGTAGGGGCCGACCGCGGACAGGAACTTGCCCAGGTTGTCCAGGTAGTACGCGACCAGGCGGTCGAGGAAGCGGTGCGCTCGTGCCTTCTCGCCCGCCAGCATCGCCAGGAAGGTGTCAATCCGGAAGAGCTGCTGCCCGCCTTCGAAGATACTGCCACCGAACAGGCCGATGATGGCCCGGTCGGTGGACGCGCGCAGCGACCTTGCGCCGGCCGCCAACTCCGCCAGCCCGGCCGGGTCGTAGCCGATGGGCGCCGGCGGCGCGCCGACTTTGGACCACATCATGTGGTCGAAAGCCCCATTGAGGTCACTGAAGTCGGCGTCGCCCGCCTCCAGGTAGGGCCAGTGGGTCTGCTCCAGGTAGAGACAGCCCTCTTTCTGGATCGCGATCAGCGTCCCGTCTTCGTGGTAGATGCACCAGTCAGCGCCGACCTTGACCGGCCGGAGGAACGCCGGGATCTTGCAGGGCGTGCCGTCGGGCAGGACCCATTCCTGCCAGTCCTCGGGCTTCAGCGCGAAGCCGCGGCCCAGCTCGACCGTGTCCACGCCGAAGCGGTCCAATACCTCGGGTTCGATGACGGCCAATTGCTGCACGAAGTCGTACACGAAGATGTCGCCCGTCAGGATGCCGAGGTGGCGCTTGAGTTGGTTGTAGGCAATGGCCATGATGCCCGATGAGCGGTGCCCGCCCAGGTCAATGGGTATCCGATCCGGCTCGCGATGGGCTACCGCGGCCATCACACGTTCGCGCGATGACAGCATGAAAACGCTCCTCAACGCTTAACGGTTCTTCCGCTCGTCAATGATGACCGCGATCACGATGATCGAGCCCTTGACGATGGTCTGCCAGTAGGCCGACACGTTCAGCAGGTCCAGGCCGTTGTTCAGCACGCCGATGATCAGCGCGCCGATGATGGTGCCCCAGATGGTGCCGATGCCGCCCGACAGGCTGGTGCCGCCGATGACCGCGGCCGCGATCGCGTCGAGTTCGTAGCTGACGCCCAGGCCGGGTTGACCGGAGCCGATGCGGGACGAGAGCACCAGGCCGGCCAAGCCCGAGAGCAGCCCTGCGATCATGTAAACCCTGATCTTGATCCAGTCAACATTCAGGCCAGAGATGCGCGCGGCCTGCTCGTTCCCACCCAGGGCATAAATGTAGCGGCCAAACCGGGTGTTGTTGAGCATGATGTGGGCCGTGATCGCGACGAGAGCCAGGATCAGCACGGGCACCGGGATGCCCATGGGGGGCTGGCCCGCAACCGGGATCACCTTCAGGAGTTCACCCTGGCCGATGAAGTTGTAGGAATCCGTCAGGCCGCTCACGGGCCGGTCGCTGTAGATGAGCGCGAAGCCGCGCGCGATCGTCATCATGCCCAGGGTCGAAATGAAGGGTGGGATGCGGAATTTGGCGATTAGTGTGCCGCTGACGGTCCCGCACACTGCGCCGATCCCCAGGGCTGCCAGGATAGGCACGACTAAAGGCAGTGACAGCCCAGGATACATGGGCTTGGCCCAATCCGCGCGCTGCGCCAGGCTGGCGGCCAGGACGGCGGCCAGGGCCAGGACGGAGCCGGAGGACAGATCAATGCCGGTGGTGATGATCACCATGGTGACACCGATGGCGATCAGGCCCACCACCGAGATCTGCCGGACGACGTTGACCAGGTTCCTGGGCTGCAGGAACGCAGGGGATAGCAGGGACAAAGCGATGAACATCCCCAGGAAGATCAACACGATGGCGTACTTCTTCAGGAAGGCGTTCAGCCATTCGCGGTTCTGCCCCCTGGCTGCGGCCTCTCCGACATTGCTGGTTTGCATCTTCGTTCTCCTCTCATTTTCAGGCGGCCACAGCGTTGCCCGTGGCGGCGCGCATGATGTTTTCCTGGGTGGCGTCCTTGCGGTCGAACTCGCCGCCGACTCGGCCCTCGTGCATCACCAATACCCGATCACTCATGCCCAGGATCTCGGGCAGCTCCGAGGAGATCATGATGATCGCCTTGCCCTCCTGCGCCAGTTTGGACATCAGCCGGTGGATCTCCGATTTGGCGCCGACATCAATACCGCGGGTCGGTTCGTCCAGGATCAGGATATCGGGCGCGGTCAGGAGCCAGCGCGACACCAGCACTTTTTGTTGGTTCCCGCCCGACAGCAGCTTGATGAGTTGGGCCATGGTGGGCGTCTTGATCTCCAGGCGCGACTTCTCGCGGTTGCAGGTCTCGTTGATCAGCCGTTGGTTTAGGACCCCGCCCACGATCGCGTAGTTGCTCAAGCTGGCGATCATCATGTTGTCCCGCACGGGGAGCACCCCCATGATGCCAGTGCGTTTGCGATCTTCAGTGAGAAGCGCCATGCCATGCTTGATCGCGTCACTGGGCGCCTTGATGCGGGCCGGTTGGCCCTTGATCTTGATCTCACCCGCGTCGATCTTGTGGATCCCGAAGAGACCCTCGATGACCTCGGTCCGGCCTGCGCCCATCAGCCCGGCCAGCCCCAGGATCTCCCCGCGGCGCAGGTCAAAGCTGACGTCGTGCACGATGCCTTTGCGGGTCAGGTTACGCACCGAAAGCACGACCTCGCCGATGGGCGCGTCTTCTTTCGGGAAGATGTTGGTGAGCTCGCGGCCCACCATCATGGCGATCAGTTGGTTACGGCTGGTCTCGGTCGCCCGCACGGTGGCGATATGCCGGCCATCGCGGAAGACGGTGATGTCGTCCGCGATCTTGAAGACCTCGTCCATCTTGTGGGTGATGTAGATGATCGCAACCCCTTTGGCCTTGAGAGCGGCGATCATCTTGAACAGCTGAGCGACTTCGCGGTCGGTGATCGCGGAGGTCGGCTCATCCATGATGATCAGGTTGGAATCGTATGAGATCGCCTTGGCGATCTCAACCATCTGAGTGTTCGCGACACTCAGATCCTTCATCAAGGCAGTTGGGCTGAGGTTGATTTCAAGCCTGCTCAAGAGTTCGCGGGTGTTAGCGATCATCCTGCGCTTATCAATCAGCCCGGCCTTCCCCAACGGCTCGCGGCCCAGAAAGATGTTCTCAGCCACGGCCATGTAAGGGATCGGCGATAGCTCCTGGTGGATCATGGAGATGCCCATGTTGAGCGCCGTCTCAGGCCTGTCAATGGTGACTTTCTGGCCCTTGAATGTGATGCTCCCACTGTCCGCGTTGTAGATCCCGATGAGCACTTTCATCAGGGTGGATTTTCCTGCGCCATTCTCACCCATCAGCGCATGCACGGTCCCTGGGCGCACTCTGAGCTGTACCTCGCTCAGCGCCTTGACGCCAGGGAACGATTTGGAGATGTTTTCCATCTCGAGGATGTACTCCTGGTCCATACCTCCTCCTACAACATTGAGCTCCTGCAAGGAACAGACTCTATTGGGAACAGAATTGGGAACAGATGAACCCGCTCCCTACTACCGATGATTCTCGTATTCCTTGCAGGAGCTTGATCCATGCGGTGCGCCTGTCTCCTACTTGCCCATATACTGCTTGTAGTTTTCGGGGGTCACGAGCTCGTAAGGGATCCAGACCGGCGACTCGACCTTTTCCCCGCGAGCGAGAGCGATCGCGGTCTTGATGCCGCCTTCGCCCTGGCCCTTGGCGTTCTGGAACACGGTGACGTTGAGCCGGCCCTTGTCCACCTCGACGAGGGCATCGGGCGAGGCGTCCACGCCGCCGACGATGATCTGGCCGAGCTTGCCTGCGGCCTCAATGGCCGAGAGCGCGCCGATGGCCATCTCGTCGTTATTGGAGGCGACCGCGTCGATCTGGTCGCCGGTGGCCAGCCAGTTCTCCATCAGGGCCAGGCCCTTGGCGCGGTCCCAGACGGCGGTCTGCTCTTTGGTGATCTTGATGTCGGGGTACTTGGCGGCCACCTGTTTGACGCCCTCGGTGCGCTTTTGGGCTGCTTCCTGGCTCAGGTTGCCCATCATGATCACCACGTTGCCCTTGCCGCCCAGTTTCTGGGCGATCCATTCCATCTGCAAGATGCCGGCCTGGATCGAGTCGGAGCCGACGTAGGCCCCGCCTTCGGGCACGCCGGTCGCCGGCCAGCGGTTCACGTAGACCAGCGGGATCTTGGCGTCCACCGCGGCCTTGGTCATCGGCTCCACCGCGTCGGTGTTGGCCGGGATGATGACGATGGCGTCCATCTTCTGGGCGACGAAGTTCTCGACCTGGCCCAGTTGGACCGAGGGGTCTTCTTTGGAGTCCACCATCACCAGCTCCACACCCGGCTGCGTCTTGGCATACGCGGTCATGGCGTCGCGCAGGGTGGTGAGCCACAGGTCATCGAACAGCATGGTGACGCCGATCTTGATGGTCTTCTGGCCCGCGGCAGGTTGCGCGGCCGGCGCCGATGATGCCGCGGGTGTCGCTGCCTGTTGTCCACCACAGCCCGCAACCAACGAGATGCTCACCATCAGGGCCATCACGACAAGTAGGACTTTCTTTGCAGACATTGTGACGCTCTCCTTCTTTGTTCTTGAATTAGGGACTGCAATTCGAGGTTGACGTACGATCCGATAGCGATTCAGAATGTGACGATCCTCCTTTCCCGGTAAGACTCGGTCGCCGCGAAGGCGATGCGGGTGGCCGCGGTGCCGTCCTCAGCGCGGACGTCCGGCTTGCGGCCTTCGCGAATGCAAGCGACGAACTCGTGCAGCTCGGCCAAATAGGCGACCTCGAAGCGCTCCAGGAAGCCGCCGACGCACTCTTGCAGCATGCCATCGCTGTTGAAGATTTGCACCAGGTTCTTCTGCGGCACAGGGCTGACCCGCAGCGTGCCCGTGGTGCCGATGATCTCGGTTTCGATGTGGTAGCCGTGCGGCGCGGTCCGACCCACGTAGAGGAAGGCCATGCCACCATCCCGGTACTGGAACATGGCGCAAGCGTTGTCGCAGTCGCCGATGGCGCCGAACTCCGGGTGCACGAACGCGCCGCCGATGGCCCACACGCTGGCCGGCGTGCCGCCCAGGTACCAGTTGGCCAGGTCAATGTCGTGGACGGCCATGTCCAGGAAGATACCGCCGCTGTGCGGCGCATAGCGGATCGCGCCCGCCACCAGCGCCTCCGGATCGAGGCCGTAGGCGCGCACCATGAACGGTTTGCCGATGCGGCCTTCGTCAATCAGCTTCCGGGCGTAGGCGTAGGGCGGGTCGTAGCGCCGCATGAAGCCGAGCATGAAGACCTGGCCCGGGTGCGCGGCGACGACGCGCTCCGCGTGCTCGCACTCCTCTACGGTGACGCCCAGCGGCTTCTCGCTGAAGACGTGGTAGCCCGCGTTCAGCCCGGCCTCGATCTGCGCCACGTGCAGGGCCGACGGCGTGCAGAGGAAGATCGCGTCCAGCCTCTCGTGACGCAACATCTCGTCGTAGTCCGTATAGCGGGCTGCGTTGGGGAAGCTCCCCGCGGCCCGCGCCAACTCCTGCGGCACGACGCTGCACACCGCAGCCAACTCCGCGCCGGGCGTCTTGAACGCGATATTTTCGGCGTGCCGGTAGCCCAGCCGGCCCAGGCCGGCCATACCGAATCTGATGTTTGGCATACTCGTTGCTCCTGACACTGGACGCTGGAAGTTGGAGGTTGGATGTTGGAACGACATCTAACCTCTAACCTGCAACCTCTAACCTCTAACCAACCTCACTCAACTTCACCGGCCGGCCCTCGCGGTGCGACTTCAGCGCGGCCAGGCCCATCACCACCGGCACGCGGCCGTCGTAGCCTGTCACGGGCGTGGGCTTGTCGTTCACCACGGCATCCACGAACGCCGCCACCTCGGTCGCGAAGCTCTCGGTGTAGCGGTCCATGAAGAAATTCAGCGGCAGGTCGCGGCGCACGCTGGCCCCGTCGCTGACCGTCGCGGCGTTGGGGTAGTTGTTGGCGGTGGCGATGGCGCCCTTGCTGCCCAACACCTCGACGCGCTGGTCGTAGCCGTAGGGCGCGCGGCGGCAGTTGTCAATGGTGCCGATGACGCCGTTGGCGTACTTCAGCATGATCATGGCCGTGTCCACGTCGCCCGCCTCGCCGATGGCCGGGTCCACGGTGATGCCGGCCTGGGTGTAGACCTCCTCCACCTCGGCGCCGATCAGGAAGCGGGCCATGTCGAAGTCGTGGATGGTCATATCCATGAACATGCCGCCGGAGACCTTGACGTATTCGATGGGTGGCGGGCCAGGGTCGCGGCTGATGATGTGCAGCAGCGCGGGCGCACCGATCTCGCCGCTGACGATGGCCTGGCGCACGCGGCCGAAGTTGGCGTCGAAGCGGCGGTTGAAACCGATCTGCAGCTTGACGCCGGCCTTCTCGACGGCCGCCAGGGCCCGGTCAATCACGGCCAGGTCCAGGGCGATGGGTTTCTCGCAAAAGATGTGCTTGCCGGCCGCGGCCGCCGCCTCGATGAACTTGGCGTGGGTGTCGGTCGAAGAGCAGATGAAGACGGCGTGGATATCCTTGTTTTCAAAGATCGCCGCGGGATCGCCCGCCGCGATGGGGACGCCGAACTGCGCGGCGACTTGCTGCGCGGCCGCCAGGTTGACGTCCGCGATGGCCGCGATGCGGGCCGTGGGGATGCGGTAGGCGACGGTGGCCGCATGGACCTTACCGATGCGCCCCGCGCCGATGACGCCGATGTTGAGGATGTTGGACATGAGTGATGTTTCTCCTTTGCGTGTATTGCTCGGCGACTAGAAGTCGCAGCTACCATTGCGAAGTCTGCCTGCGCAGACTAACCATGAGCCGACGTAGGTCGGCTTTGCATAGGTTGCTGCGGTTTCCAACCGCCGGTCTTTTACAATCCAATGCTCCGCAGGTGCTCCCGGTTCCGCCGCGCGCATTCCTTTGGCGCGCCCATGCCGGGCAGCACGTCCTGCTCCACGATGCCCCAGATGATGTCGGGCCGCGTTTCCAGCCAGGCGGCCACGGCGGCGAAGTCCACGCAGCCCTGGCCCAGCTCGCAGAAGATGCCGTGGCGCAGCGACTCGAAGTAGTCCCAGCCCTCGGCGCGCGACCGGGCGGCCACCTCCGGGTGGCAGTCCTTGAAGTGGATATACCAGATGCGATCCGCGAAACGCTGCAGCCCGTCGGGCACGGCCGCGCAATCGCCCGCGCCGAAGGCGTAATGGCCGGTGTCGAACACCAGCCCCAGCACCTCCGGGTCGGTCATGCTGAGCAGGCGCGCGATCTCGGCCGGGGTCTCCACGTAGCCGGCGCAGTGGTGATGGAACACCGTGCGCAGCCCGGTCTCGTCGTAGACCGCCCGCGCCACTTTCTGCGCGCCCGCGGCGTAGACCTCCCACTCGGCGTCGGACAGCCCCATCTCCGGGGTCACGCGGCCCGCGTTCTGACGGCGGACCGGCACCGAGGTGTTGTCGTCGGCCAGCACCAGGTAGGGCAGGTAGCCGGTGGCGCGGTCGGCCGTCGCGCGGAGCAGCCTAGCGATCTTCAGCGCGGCCTCGACGCCGGGCGCGTGCGCAGCCGGGTCCTTCAGCGCTACGGGCACGAACGCGCCCAGCATGGTCAGCCCGCGCTGCGTCAGCTCGGCTGCCAGCGCGTTCGGGTCGGTGGGCATGAAGCCCCAGTCGCCCAGCTCGGTGCCGACGTAGCCCAGCTCGGCCATTTCGTCTAAAACCTGGACATAGCCGGCCACTTCGCCTTCCAGGCCGAATTCCAACACGCCCCAGCTGCAGGGGGCGTTGCCGATACGGATGTGTGTCATGAGTCCTCCTATTGATTCGGCATCGAAATCGTGCCGTCCCACGTGTTCAACACCCGGCCCTCGCGCGCCTCGGCCTCCGAGAACCAGCGGGTGGTCACGCTTTTCAGCTCGGTGAAGAAGCGCACGCCGTCGGCGCCCATGGTGTGCAGGTCGCCGAAGAACGAGTTCTTGTGGCCGGTGAAGCCGAAAATGCCCAGCGGCACCGGGATGCCGACGTTGACGCCCACCATGCCCCCGTGCGTCCGTTTGGTGAACTCGCGGGCGTAGTAGCCGCTCTGGGTGTAGATCACCGAGCCGTTGGCGAATTCGCTGGCGTTCATGAGCGCCAGCCCTTCCTCGAAGTCCTTCACCCGCTTGATGCACAGCACCGGGCCGAAAATCTCGCGGTTGCCGATGCTCATCTCCGGCGTCACGTGGTCGAACAGTGTCGGCCCCAGGTAGAAGCCGTTCTCGAACCCGGGCAGCGCCGCACTTTGCACCTGCCGGCCGTCCAGCGCCAGCGTGGCGCCTTCTTCCACGCCCTTCTCGATCCACTTGATCACCGACTGGCGGTGCTCGGCGTTAACCAGCGGCCCGAGCTGGCTCGTCTTGTCGTATGCCGGGCCGATCTTGAGCTCCTGCATCAGCCGGGCCAGGGTCGCCACCAGCTCATCGGCGATGGTCTCTTCGGCGACCACCACCGGCAGCGCCATGCAGCGCTCGCCCGCACAGCCGCACGCCGAGTTGATGATGCCGCGCGCCGAGCGCTCGAGCGCCGCATCCCGCAGCACCAGGGCATGGTTCTTGGCCTCGGTCAGCGCCTGCACCCGCTTGCCGGCTGCGGCCGCGGTCGCGTAGATGTGCAAGCCGACCGAGGTGGAGCCCACGAACGAGACCCCCTTGATGTCGGGATGGCGCAGCAAGATTTCAGCCTCGTGCCGCGAGCAGGTGACCACGTTGATGATGCCTTTGGGCAGGCCGGCTTCGGTCCACAGCTCGGCGATGCGCAGCGAGCTCTGCGGGGTGAAGCTGGCGGCCTTGATCACCATGGTGTTGCCGGTGGCGATGCACAGCGGCGCCATCCAGCCCATGGGGATCATCGCCGGGAAGTTCCACGGCGCGATGCCGGCAAAGACCCCCAGCGGCTCCATGTACTGCGTGGTATCGTAGCCGGGTGTGCAGTTCATCAGCGCCGGGCCCTTCATTAGGTGGGGCACGCCGCAGGCGAACTCGACCACCTCGGTGACCTTGAGCACGTCGCCCATGGCCTCGTCCCAGACTTTGCCGTGCTCCTGCGCCACCAGATAGGTCAGCTCTTCCAGGTGCTGATCCAGAAGCGCCTTCATGCGGAACAGCACCTGGGCGCGGCGGGAGGGCGGGGTGTCGGCCCACGCCGGGAACGCGGCCGCGGCCGCAGCCACCGCTTCTTCCACCTCGGCCGCCGTGCACTGCGGCGCCTGCGCGATCACCTGACCGGTGGAGGGGTCGTAACAGCCCATCCAGCGGGTCGTCTGCGAGTCTTTCAACTCGCCATTTACGTAATAACCGAGTTTCCGTGGAGCCATCGTGTCTCCTTTGCATTGATGAGTTCTGTGCTTAAAACTTACGCGTCCACTCGCTGAGCCAGCGCTCCACCACGACCTTGGTCTGGGTGAAGAACTCGACCGCGTGTTTGCCCTGCGCGTGCAGGGTACCGAAGAAGCTGTTTTTCCAGCCGCTGAAGGGGTAGAACGCCATGGGCGCCGCGACGCCGATGTTGACGCCGATGTTGCCCGCGTCGGCTTCGTAGCGGAACTTGCGCGCGGCCACGCCGCTGCTGGTGAAGACGCACGCCATGTTGCCGTATTCGCCGCTGTTCACCAGCTGGATCGCGTCATCCACGGTCTCGGCGCGCATCACGCCCAGCACGGGGCCGAAGATCTCAGTGGTGGCAATGACACCGCCGGCCGGGATGTCGCGGATGATGGTTGGCCGCAGGAAGTAGCCCTGCTCGTATCCTTTGACGGTCGGGTTCCGGCCGTCCACCACCATCTCGGCGCCTTCGTCCAGCCCCTTCTGGATCAACCCCTGGATGCGTGCCTTGCTCTGCGGTGTGATCACTGGGCCCATGTGCACCCCCGGCTCCAGGCCCGAGCCGACGACGCGGGAGCTGGCGACCTCGGCCAGGCCGGGCAGGAACACCTTGTCGGCCTCCCCGACGGTGATGGCCAGCGAGGCGGCCAGGCAGCGCTGGCCTGCGTTGCCGAACGCGCTGTCGGCGACGATCTTGGTGGTCAGGTCGGGGTCGGCGTCGGGCAGGATGATGACCGGGTTCTTGGCGCCGCCCTGGGCTTGCACCCGCTTGCCGTTGGCCGACGCGCGGCTGTAGATGTGCCGCGCCACCGGGGTCGAGCCGACGAAGGTCACGGCCGAGATGGCAGGATGGTCCAGCAGCGCATTCACCGTGTCCGCGCCGCCGTTGACCAGGTTGGCGACCCCGTTGGGGAAGCCCGCCTGCTGCAGCAGGTGGAACACCTTTTGCAGTGTCATCGGGCAGCGCTCCGACGGCTTCACGATCACCGTGTTGCCGCACGCCAGCGCGTAGGGCAGGTACCAGAACGGGATCATGGCCGGGAAGTTGAACGGGCAGATGATGGCCGCCACGCCTACCGGCTGGCGGATCATGTATTCGTCAATCCCGCGCGCGACATCCTCGGAGAAGTCGCCCATCATCAGGACAGGGATGCCGCAGGCCGTTTCCACGTTCTCGATGGCCCGGCGCAGCTCAGCGCGCGCGTCATCGAGCACCTTGCCGTTCTCCAGGGTGATGGCGCGGGCCAGGTCGTCGAAGTGTTGCTCCATCAGCGCCTTGAGCTTGAACAGATATTGGATGCGCGCGGGTGCCGGGGTCCGCCGCCAGGCCGGGAACGCCGCGGCCGCCAGCTGGGCTGCCTCATCCACTTCCGCGACCGGTGACAACGGCACGATGGCCAGCACCTCGGCCGTGGCCGGGTTCGTCACATCCAGGTACTTCTCGGCCGCCGACTCGCGCCATTCACCGTTCACGTAATTCAGCAGTTTCTCAGCCATGTGGATTCCTTTCCTGATGAGTTCCCTGAGTTTCTTCCAAGTTCCCTCAGTTCCCCGAATTCCTCACAAAAATAACCGTTCCTGCGCTCGCAGCTCCTCATACTTGACCCGCGCCGCCTGCACCGACGGCAGCGTGCTGACCTCGGGCACGGCCACGTCCCACCAGCTCTCGTAGCCGGGCACGCCGTGCAGTCGGTCGTTCTTGATCACGACCACCGTGGTGCGGTCAGCCACTAAGGCGGCCTTCAGCGCAGCCGCGTAATCATCGCGTGTGACGCACTCGATGACGTCAGCGCCCAGGCTGCGGGCGTTCATGGCGAAATCAATGGGCAGCGGCGTCACCGCGTCGCCGGCCGAGTCGCCGACCAGCACGCCCTCGACCGGCTCGATGAAGCGTGTGCCGAAGCCGTCCAGCCCCAACGAGCGGCTGAGGGAGCCGATGCTCTTGAACCCGCTGTTGTCCCACAGCAGCACGATCAGCTTGACGCCGAGCTGCACGGCCGTCACCAGTTCCGATGAGAGCATCAGCCAGGTGCCGTCGCCGATGATCACGAAGACCTCGCGCTCCGGCGCGGCCAGCTTGGCGCCCAGGCCGCCCGCGATCTCGTAGCCCATGCACGAGTTGCCGTACTCCAGGTGGAAGTTCTTGGGATGCGTCGCCCGCCACAGCTTGTGCAGGTCGCCCGGCATCGAGCCGGCCGCGTTCAGCATGATCGCGTCGGGGCCGGAGAGCTCGTTGATGACGCCGATCAGCTCGCCCTGGCTGGGCAGCGGCTCGAGGCGGATGTCGTAGATCCGCTGTACCTCGGCGTCCCACGCGTCGTGTAGTTGTTGGGCCTGGGCACGGTAGGCGGGGTCAACCGCGTAGCCAGCCAGAAGTTCCCTCAGTTCCTTCAACGTTTCCCTGGCATCCCCCACCACAGCCAGCCCGTTGTGTTTGCCCGCGTCGAATTCCGTCACGTTGATGTTCACAAAGCGGACATCCGGGTTCTGCCACGCGGTCTTGGACGCGGTGGTGAAGTCGCTGTAGCGGGTGCCGATGCCGATCACCAGATCGGCGTCTTTGGCGATCCGGTTGGCCGCCAGCGTGCCGGTGGCGCCGACCGCGCCCAGGTTCAGCGGGTGATCCCAGCGCAGGCTGCCCTTGCCGGCCATGGTCTCGCCGACCGGGATGCCGGTCGCGTCCACGAATTCGCGCAAGGCTTCGGTCGCATCCGCGTAGATCACCCCGCCGCCGGCCACGATCGTCGGCTTTTTGCTCGCCCGGATCAGCGCCGCGGCCCGCTGCAGGCTGGCCCGATCCGGCCGGTTGCGCATGATGTGCCAGACGCGCTTGCGGAAGAACGCGACCGGGTAATCGTAGGCCTCGGTCTGGACGTCCTGCGGCAGCGCCAATGTCACCGCGCCGGTTTCGCTGGGGCTGGTGAGCACGCGCATGGCCTCGGGCAAGGCGGTCAGGAGCTGGTCGGGCCGGTTGATGCGGTCCCAGTACTTGCTGACCGGCTTGAAGCAGTCGTTGACCGAGATGTCCTGACTGTGACCGGACTCAAGCTGCTGCAGCACCGGGGCCACGTTGCGCCGCGCGAAGATGTCGCCCGGCAGCAGCAGCACCGGCAGCCGGTTGATGGAGGCTGTGGCCGCGCCGGTGATCATGTTGGTGGCGCCCGGCCCGATGGAGGTGACGCAGGCGAAGGTCTGCAGGCGGTTTTTGACCTTGGCGTAGGCCGTGGCCGCGTGCACCGCGCCCTGCTCGTTGCGCACCTGGTAGTAGGGGAAATCGGGGTTGGCCAGCAGCGCCTCGCCCACGCCGGCCACGCAGCCGTGGCCGAAGATGCCGAAAGCGCCGGCAAAGAAGAGGATTTCCACACCGTCGCGCTCGACGACCTGGTTCTTCAGGAACTTGATGAGTGCTTGCGCCATGGTGAGGCGCTCGGTCTGTTGTTCAGGCATTGTCTGCTCTCCAAAGTGAAATCCGAAGCATCCTGAGCGGGTCTGCCAGTCAAGATGCTTGAGCGATAACGACCAGTCGAAGGATGCGTCGTTGGCGATGGGTGCTTCGCTTGGCTTTTCTTACCACCCGCCCTGCTCCGCCACGAACGCCTCGACCTCGGCCATCGTCGGTGTGAAATTGGCGCAGCCGTGCTTGGTCACCACGATGGCGCCGCAGGCGTTAGCCAGGCGGACGGTTTTGTACCAGTCCCAGCCCTGGAGGTAGCCGTAGAGCGCGCCGGACGCAAAGGCGTCGCCCGCGCCCAGGATGGTGAACACTTTCACCTTGAACCCGGGCACGTCACTGCGTTCGATAGCGCCGTCCGCCCCCACCAGGTGGACGCGCGCGCCGGCCGCGCCGCGCTTCTGCAGCAGCACCCGCGGCCCCAGCGCCAGCAGGGACGCGATGGCCGCGTTCACGTCCCCGGCCACGCGCACATCCGAGATCTGCGAGTTGGTGAGGGTGATCTGGCTGGCCTCGCCGAGCATGGCCGCGTTGATCTCGTCTTCGGTGCCCAGGGCGATGTCCACCAGCCGCAGGGCCGAGCGCATGTTGACCGCGAAGGAGCGGGGGTCGTCCCACTGGTCAGGCCGGAAGTCCAGGTCGAGCACCACCGCGCCGCCGGCCGCCCGTGTCATCTCGGCCGCGTAGAGGGTGGCGCTGCGGCTGGGCTCGTGACTCAGCCCCGTGCCGCTGATCAGCAGCACCCGGCAGTCGGCCGCCGGCGCCGCGTGGACGTCGTCAATGTTCAGCTCGTTGTCCGCGCAGTTGTCGCGGTAGTACATCAGGGGAAAGCGGTCGGGGCCCTCGATGCCCAGGAGCACGGCGCTGGTGCGGTGGCCGGGCTTACGGGGGATGAAACGGGTTTCCACGCCCTCACGGTTCAGGAAGTGCAGGATGAAATCGCCGACCCGATCCGGGCCGACCGCGGTCAGGAGGGCAGTGCGCAGCCCCAACCGCTGCGCGCCCACCGCGATGTTGGTGGGGCAACCGCCGACGTAGGCCGCGAAGCTGGTGATCGCCACGAACGGGCCGATGTCGTTGGCGTACAGGTCAATGGACGAGCGCCCCATGGTGAGCAGATCGTAGGTCTTGGACATGGTAACCATCACCGTTTTGCCGTGTACCACGAAACTCCCGCCTGTCACTCTGAGCGGGTTGACGATGAGAAGTGCATAGCGGTAAATGACCAGCGAAGAGTCTTACCCAGCCGGAGGAGATGCTTCGCTGGGCACTTACTGCAATGAGGCTTGAGTTAAGGACCCGCTCAGCATGACACATCCTGTTCTTGCCAGATGAGTGAGCTGTGTTCACCGAGCATTCACGTCATAAATCGGCACCCGCGGGTCAACCGTCCGATAGCTGTCCTTGATCCACGCGTACGCCGGGTCATCCTTGCTGGTCAGGCTTTGCACCGAGCCGGCCAGCACGTTGAGGTAGTAGGTGGTGTAGCCCACCGGACTTGAGACCGGGTGATAGCCCTCTGGGATCAGCACAACGTCGTCGTTACGGGCAATGATCGCCGCGTCAATCGGGTAGCCGGCCCGGTGCAGCGGCGACTCGGCGTCGGTGTAGACGCGCTGCAGCGCGTAGCCTTCCGGTCGGTCAATCTTGTAGTAATACACCTCATCCAGGTCGGCCTGGGCCAGGCTGCCATCTGCGCCCACCAGGTGCACATCGTGTTTGTGCGGCGGATAGCTCGACCAGTTGCCGCCGGGCGTGTAGACCTCCACCACTACCAGCCGCTGGCAGGGGAAGCCGGGCTTCAACATGCCGTTGATCTGTCGCGTGGCGTGGTCGCCCCCGCGGATCTCGATGCTGACATCGGCGGGCGTCATCAGCCGTGGAGGGAAATCCTGGTCGGCTGCCACCCAGGCGACCGCGTACTCGCAGTCGCTGGCGGCGGTCACGGTGAAGGCGGTGTGGCGGGAGAGGTAGAGCGCGTAAGGTAGTCCGGTGAACACGTGTGCACGACGGCCCAGGCCCCGCCACTCGCCCTTGCCGGATGTCACATCCAGCGTGCCGCCCAGGACGACCAGGATGAGCTCGTGGTCGCCGGTGTCGAAGATCCATGACCTGCCCGCGGCCAGGCGGCGGGCCTGAAAGTTGATGGTGTCCCACCCCGCGGCCTCAGGTGTGACCTCAGTGATGACGTCGGGGTCCGGCGATGTGCCGGGATGGATGACCAGGTTATCAGCGGTGTATTGGCGCATGAGTCAGATCCTCATTTGAGTAGGGGCATGGCCTCGCGCCTGCCCCTGGGCGACCGCAAGGGATCGCCCCTACCGGCATCAACACGGCAGACGCCCCGACAATCGGGCATCCGGCGCGATGCGAAACACACCCGCTGCCACGAGGGCGGTGCTGCAGCGTATCACCAAGTCTACGGGCACCAACTGGTTCTCAACAGGTTGATCGCCTATCAACCGGAGCAGCATCTCCACGGCCAGTTGGCCCAGCCGCAGTTTCGGCTGGTGCATGGTAGTCAATGGCGGTGTCACGTATTGTGCCAGCTCGACATCGTCGAAGCCCATCAGGCTCACCTGCGATGGCACATTCAGCCCGAATTCTCGGCAGGTCATCAGCGCGCCGACTGCGTACATGTCGTTGTAGCAGAACGCAGCCGTGATGCCCGTGCGGAGCGCCTCCAGCATCAGGTTGCGGCCGTCCGCCACGTCATCAGAATAGCTGCGGCGTTCCGGGGGCGCATCTTGGATCCAGCCGTCCTGGACTGTAATGCCAGCCTCTTGCAGGGCGTCAAGATAGCCTTGCTTACGTTCCTGGTTTGACCGCGGGCGGTTCGTGGCGCCCAGATAGGCGATGGCGGAATGCCCCAAGCCTAACAGGTGGGCCACGGCCTGCCGAGCGCCGCCATAGCTGTCCACCTGCACCGTGCGAAACTGCTTCAAGTCATCCTCGGACTGCTGGTTGATCACCACAACGGGCGCCCCGATGCGGGCCAGTTTGTCGGTGTGCTCTGGCAGTAGCCGTGACGACGCGGTGATGATGCCATCCACCCGCCGTCGATGAAACGACTCGATAACTTCCAGCTCCTGCTCAGCGTTGTTGTACGAGACCCCCAGGAGCACATCCATGTTGGCCTCTCTGGCCACCTCATCCACACCACGCGTCAATCGGCCGTAGAATGGATCCGCGATGGAAGTGACCACCAGGCCAATCGTATGGCTTCGCTGTCCTTTCAGGCTCTGGGCGACCGCATTGGGTGTGTAGCCCATCTCCTGTGCCATCCGCTGGATGTTCTCGCGCACCTCGGCGCTGATCAGCGGGCTATCTCGCAGCGCCCGCGATACCGTGGCGTGGGAGACCCCGGCTGCCTGGGCGATATCCTGGATGGAAATCGAGCGGCGCATCAGCGGGCCACTCCTTTGGGCGACCACGGAGGGCCGCCCCTAGTTGACATCAGGGTTCGGCAGCATGTACTCGCGTACGATGCCGGTGAGCTCATGCACCGCGGCGATGAAGCCGCGCAGCGTGCGCACGGTGGCGCCGTAGCCGTCGAATTCCTCCGGGGTCATGCCATCGGCATCATACGCCCGGCGGAAGTCGGGGATCGCGGCGTAGAGGGTCTCGACGATGCGCGGATCCACCGGGTTCGCCATCCGTTCGACGGCAGGGATGTCGCAGGCGTTGATCTTCAGCGCCCACTCGTAGGGGATGGTGAGCACAATATCGCCGCCGATCAGCTCGGCCCAGTGGCCCAGATGGCGATAGGCGGCTGCCAGGGGGCGGGTGCGGTAGCCCCGTTCCTGGTAGATGGCGTAGGCCTTCTTGAACGCGGCAATGCCGGCCCAGTCCAGGGTGGTCGGGTCAATCTCGATCCCATCGCGCTTGACCACCACCTTCATCCAGTCGTCCAGGCGGCCGATCATCATGGTGCACACCGGCGCCATGTGCACAATGTCCAGCCCTTTAGCCTCGCGGCGCACCAGCCCGCGCTCGATGGCCTCGCCTACCGCCAGCATCTGCGGCACCGTGAAGGAGACGGTGGCGTTGATGCTGACCCCGTGATAGGTCGCTTCTTCGATGGCCTGCACACCCGCAGCCGTCACCGGCGCCTTGACCTGCATGTTAGGGGCCAGGGTGTTGAAATAGATCGCCTGCCGGGCGATGGCGTCGGCGTTGCGGTAGTTTTGGGGGTTGGTCTGGATGGAGAGGCGGCCTTTCTTGCCCCGGTAGCGCTCGTAGGCCGGTTGAAGCAGCTTCGCCCCGCGCACGGCCATCTCTTCCACCAGCCGCCAGGTGACCTCGTTCTCCGACCAGGTGGGGTTGTCGGCGATGATCTCGCGGATACGATCGTGCCAGAGGTGGCCTTCTTTTTTGAGCACCATCACCACGATTTGTGGGTTGGTGGTGGCGCCGACCGCGCCGTGCTCGATGCCATAGGTGAGCTCCTCGATAGAGCAGGAATCGTTCCAGTAGTCGGTGGGGGTCATCACCGTCTGTTGCAGCGGGCTCTTCATCAGCAGATCTCCTTACCGGGTGACAGATCGGGATATGTATGGCGAGCCAAAGCGACTGGCCTCACATCGTCCACTTATGCAATCGTGTGCATAATAAGTCAGGTCAGTGGATTTGTCAAGGGGTTTTATGCACACGTGTGCGTATCGTGCGCAAATTTTAAGCTTGGATAGGGTGAGGGCCGGGACGGCGTTGCGATTCAGTGGGCTTTGTTGTTGGGTAGCGTTTCATCTTCACCGGCCACCGCAGCGACCGCGCGCTGCCAGGCGATCGCCTCTGCGTCGGTGACCAGCTCGTGCCGAAAGCGGTAGTCGTGCTTGCGAATCAGCTCGTCCAACTCGTCCCGGAGGCGGCGCCAGGCCTGGGCCTGGCAGTCGGCCAGGGTCTTCACCCCGGCCGGCCCAGCATGGGCGAGGGCCACCTGAAAGTGGGGGAGGCACAGCCCGCCTGCGGCCAAGTAAGCTGCACCGATCGCGGCATCATCGAGGTGTTTCACCAGGATCCTGGCTGCCCGGTCCTGGGCGTCGTCTTCCAGCGTGCACGCCGGGCAGGATGCGGCCGGGGCTAGCGCCTGGGTCAGCCCGCCCTGGCCCAGGCCAGGCAGACGGAACCGTGATCCCACGGCCGGCTGCGCTTCCAGGGCTTTGGTCAAGGTATTGATGACGTCCCGGTATACGATGGCCGTGCCCAACACAGCACCGCGCGTCGCGGCCAGGCGCCAAGCGTGGCGATAGCACAGCCCGCGCGCCGCACGCAGGGCCTCGCGCAGCTTCACGTCGGTGACCCCTTCGTAGATCAATGCGTGCAGATAGCTGTCGCTGGCCCGCCGCGCCAACCGGCAGATCGCGCAGCCGCCGGCTTGCAGCGATTCCAGGATTTCGTGGTAGAGGACGTCGTGGTCAGGCATGATGCATAAGAAGTAGCGCAGGATCGAATCCTGCGCTACTTGTCTTGTTTATCGTCTAAACGCGCCCCAACCCGCGTACACGGCCGCGTCACCCAGCTCATCCTCGATGCGCATGAGCTGGTTGTACTTTTCCACGCGCTCGGAGCGGGCCGGCGCGCCGGTCTTGAGCTGGCCGGTGCTCATGGCGACGGTCAGGTCCGAGATGAAGGTGTCGCCGGTCTCGCCGGAGCGATGCGACACCATGGCGGTCCAACCCACCTTGCGCGCCATCTCGATGGCTGCGATGGTCTCAGTCAGGGAGCCGATCTGGTTCAGTTTGATCAGGATCGAGTTGCCCGCGCCTTCCTGGATGCCCCGCGCCAGGCGCGCGACGTTGGTGACGAACAGGTCGTCGCCCACGAGCTGGATCTTCCCGCCAAGCTCCTTGGTGAGCAGCTTCCAGCCGTCCCAGTCATCTTGCGCCAGGCCATCTTCGATGGAAACGATGGGGAACTGTTTGACCCAACCGGCCCACAACTCGACCATCTCCGCAGAGGTGAGCTTCTTGCCGCCCTCGCGGCGCAGCAGGTAGGTGCCGTCCTCCTCGTAGATCTCACTGACGGCCGGGTCCAGCGCGATGCAGATGTCCTCGCCGGGCTTGTAGCCGGCCTTTTCGATCGCGGCGATGATCAGCTCAAGCGCCTCGACGTTGGCGCCCAACTTCGGTGCAAAACCGCCCTCGTCGCCGACGCCGGTGCTGAACCCCTTCTTTTTGAGCAGCGCCTTGAGCGCCTGGTAGGTCTCGGACCCCCAACGTACGGCCTCGCGGAAGCTGGGCGCGCCCACCGGCGCGATCATGAACTCCTGGAAATCGGTGCTCTCGAAGTTGGCGTGTGCGCCGCCGTTCATAATGTTCATCATGGGCACGGGCAGGGTACGGGCCGCGACGCCACCCAGGTAGCGGTAGAGCGGCAGGCCGACCGACTCGGCGGCCGCGCGGGCCACGGCCATGCTGACGCCCAGGATCGCGTTGGCGCCCAGCTTGCTCTTGTTCGGCGTGCCGTCCAGGTCCAACATCGCCTGATCCACCGCCACCTGATCCAGCGCGTCCATACCGTACAGCGCTTCGGCGATCTCGTTGTTGACATGCTCGACGGCCTGGAGCACGCCCTTGCCGCCGTAGCGGCCCTTGTCGCCGTCGCGCAGCTCCAGCGCCTCGTGGATGCCGGTGGATGCGCCGGAAGGCACGGCCGCGCGGCCCATCACGTCGTTATCCAGCCAGACTTCAACCTCAACGGTCGGGTTGCCGCGCGAGTCCAGGATCTCGCGGCCGAGAATTTCGGTGATCATCGTAGACATAGCTTTCCTCCAGAAAGAGATACAAATGGAAGCCTCTACCGGCGTCAAGCGGTAGAGGCTATGAGCCTGCGTGGAACTGTTCCGAGTTTACCACAAAAATCACGGAAGGGGAAAAACGGGAGAGGGGGAGACAGGGAAACAAGGAAACAAGGAAACAAGGAAACGACGGAACTGAGGGAACTTCGACGGAACCGAGGGAACTTTGAAGGAACTGAGGGAAAGATGGCGGGTGGCGGCTCATCCGGTACGCACCACGCACCACGCACCACGCACCACGCACCACGCACCACGCCCTATTTCTGCCGGAGCAGCCGCGCTGAATTCCCCAAGATGCCCAAATCGGGCAACGATTGCGCGGCGGCGGCCAGGATGGGTGGCAGGATGCCCAGCGCGGCCAGGGTCAGGCCGGCGGCGTTGTAAAGCGCGGTGAAGCCCAGGTTCATCTTGACGATGCCCAGGGTGCGCCGGGCGATGCGCAGCAGCGCCGGGATCAGCGTCCAATCATCCCGCAGCAGCGCGGCGTGCGCGGCCTTGATGGCAATGTCCGACCCGGCCGCGGCCATGGCAACCCCCACATCGGCCTGGGCCAGCGCCGCGGCGTCGTTCACGCCGTCGCCGACCATGATGACGGTGCGGCCCTGCGCCTGATACTCGCGCACGATGCGGATCTTGTCCTCGGGCAGCAGGCCGGCGCGGTAAGGGATGCCGAGCTGCGCGGCCAGGGCAGAGGCGGCCCGGTCGTTGTCGCCGGTCAGCAGCTCGACGTGGCGGATGCCCAGCGCCCGCGCCTGGGCCAGCGCGGCCGGGACCTCGGGGCGCAGCGCGTCGGCCGCGGCCAGCGCGCCAACCAGTTGGCCGTCGGCCGAGACGTAGAGCAGGGTCGCCCCCTCCCACAACTCCGGATTCAAGGCTTTAGCCGGTTGCTCGCCCTGCGCGTCAGACCGGCTGAAGCCTCGAATCCAGTCAAGATTCCCCACCGCCACGCGCACGCCATCCACCACTGCTGAAACGCCCAGCCCCGGCTCGGCCCGGAAATCTTCTGGCTCGGCCAGCGCGATCCCGCGTTCACGCGCCGCCACCCGCACCGCTTCGGCCAGCGGATGCTCGGAGTAGCGCTCGGCCGACGCAGCCAGGTAGAGCACCTTATCGCGTGACAGTGTGGGGGTATGGGCGTGTGAGAGTGGCACCACTCTCACACGCCCATACCCCCATACTCCCGCACTTTCATCGGCCCACACATCAACAATTTCCGGTCGCCCCACCGTCACCGTCCCCGTCTTATCAATCAGCAACACATCGGCGCGGGCCAGGGTTTCGAGGACGCGGCCGCCTTTGATCAGCAGCCCGCGTTTGGCCGCAGCGCCGATGGAGGCCAGCATGGCGATGGGGGTGGCCAGCGCGAAGGAGCAGGAGCACGCCACCACCAGCACCGCGGCCGTAGCCAGCGGATCGCGGCGCAGCAGGAAGGTTAGCACCGCGATCCCCAGGACGACGGGCAGGTAGTAGCCGGAGAACTGGTCGGCCACGCGCTGCACCGGCCCTCGGTTGGCCTCGGCCTCAGCCACCAGCTTGACCACGCGGCCGAAGGTGCTGTCCGCGCCGGCCCGCTCGACGCGCACGCGCAGGCCCCCCAGCTGAGCGATGGTGGCAGCGTAGACGCGGCTGCCCGGCCCCACATCGGCGGGCAGCGGCTCACCGGTGATCGCCGCCTGGTTTACCGTGGCGCGGCCGGCGATCACCTCGCCGTCGGCCGGGATCTGCTCGCCGGGACGGACGATGGCGATCTCATCGGGGCGCAGGTCGGCCGCGGGGATCTCGACTTCCTGGCCGTCCCGCTCGACGCGCGCGGTCTGGGGCGCCAGCGCGGCCAGGTCTTTCAGCGCGCGGCGTGAGCGCTCGGCGGTGAACTTCTCTACGGCGTCGCCCACGCGCATGAAGAACACCACCACCGCGGCCGTGGCCCACTGGCCCACGGCCAGCGCGGCGATCACGCCCAGGGTCATCAGCGTGTGCGAGATGATCTGCCGGCGCAACGTCGCACGGATCACGTTCAGAAACACGGGCCAGCCGCCCAGCAGCACGATCGTCAGACCGACCGGCCACGGCACGCGCTCGGTGAGCGCCTCGAACAGGCCCAGCCATTCGCCAACCACCACGATGAACAGGACCGTGCCGAAGAGGACCGCCAGCAACAGGCTGACCTGGCGCGAGATATCCGCAACCTGATGGGGCTTCGGAGACCCGTCAGGTTGCGGCGTGGGCACGCTGTAGCCCGCGTCTTTGACGGCCTGGCGGATCGCGTCCAGGTTGAGTTGGGCCGGGTCAATGCGGAGGGTCGCCTTCTCGGCGGCCAGGAACACCTCGACCTCGCTCACGCCGGGCAGCGCCGCCAGCGCATGGCGCACGTGCTGTGTGCACTCGGCGCAGTCCATGCCGGCGATGGGGAGTTCGAGGTTGTGGGGCTGAGTCATAAGATGAAGCGAGGCTGGGCGGTGAAGCTGTCGTTACAGTCGCGCTGTACGCTTTGACAAGACATCGGTCTTTCCGGCCGGACCATCCAACAGCAGGATGAAGCGGTTCAAGACGTTCCGGCCGAGTAACGCGTCCTCTGATATGTCATCTGCGATGACTTCGATGCCAGGAAGGTCATAGCCAGCGACCTGCAAATCAACCAGATATACGCCAACTGTTCGTCCTTCGCCCCAGTGATTTCGAAGTCGTGCCCGATAAATCTCGATGGCCCCGATTGCTCGAAGTGGCCCGGCAGGTATGAGGGTTATGTCGGCGCCAGTGTCCACCAGGCCTAACAAAGCGGGAGCACGCGCGTCGCCTTCCAATTGGGTAACAACCACTGGCAGCCGCGGGAACGGAGGCGTAAAAGCCCGATCATAGCTGAACGGTATGTCCGGGCTCCAGTTGCGGACTGCGTATCGTGAACTCGGGTTCCATATCCCAATCGGCTTTGACGATTAGCACCGGCTGATTGCCGTAATAGCTGCGCGCCCGCAGGTAGATCGCTCGCTGGTTTGGATCGTGATCTACCACTTTCCCTTCGTGTACCGCGACATACTCTCCGGCATACCGATTGCGTTCGGCATGCGGACGAGCGAACCACGCTTCTTGTTCGGCAGCCAATACACCGCCGCCGCTAGAGGCGTCTGCGCTTCTTCCGGGTTCGGTAGGGCCAAGCGATGCAATGGCGCGGATGAGAGCCAGGCGCTCGCTGCTGCTCAACGGCATGGCGAGACGGCGTACTTGTTCAATAAGGGTTTTACGATCTTGCAGCACGGCTCTTCTCCTTAGCGATCTTGGTTTTCTGCCGCTCGGTATGCATTATAACATATGGGTGAAGCGCATCAAAGCAAGCCAAACCAATCCCACCAAAAACAAACCAGGTTTCCGTTTGCAGTAGAAACCTGGTTCATTGTTGGTGCATGATACCGGATTCGAGACTTCAGCCGGTCTTGCTGGATTACAGACTCAACCGGCTAAAGCCTCTATTCCGGATGATTAGACGCGGGTGTTACCGTTACTTCTTGACCTCGGGCCGGACCAGGCCGGTCATGTCAACCTTCAGGCCACCGGCGCCGTTCAGGCTCTCCAGGCTGTCGAACAGGATCTGGCCGGCATATTTCGGATTGTGTGCGTAGATGCCGGGATCCTTCTGGACGTACTGGTAGTTGTAGGCGGCGCGCAGCAGGCGCGGGGTCCACTCGGTGTAGGCCTTCTCGTCCGCATCCTTCTTGCCGTTGTCATTGGCGTCGCCGAAGAAGTACGGATGCGCATATGGGTCGTAGACGATGGGCGCTTCAGCGACCTTCTTGGCATACGCCTGCATCGCGGCCCACAGCTTCTCCTCCAGTGCGGCGATCTCCGCCTTCACGCCTTCCTTCACATCCTTATCCCCATCCAGATCGGTCTGGGAGAAGCGGATGTCGCCTGCGGTCTTGGCGCCGGCGTGGCAGGTGGTGCACTTGTCGAAGTTGAGCTCCAGCTCGTGCGTGGCATGGCAGCCGGTGCAGGTGTCGAAGCCCGGTGCGTGCATGAAGCGGCCCACGTACTCCTTGTCCGCGTACTGATAGGCTACCTGCGCGTCGTTGCCGAACAGCGAGGCGCCCGCGGCGAAGTAGTGCACGTTGGCGAAGCTGAGCTTGCGCTCAGGCACCTTGTCGTCTTCATTCTTGCCGATGCGGTTATTCAGCGCGGCCGTGGACTGGCGGCCCTGGTGGCACTCCAGACACAGGTTCGCGGCCACCGGCTTCAGGTTGCCCTTGTCATCCTTCTCGGTGCTGAAGGTGACGCTCTTGCCGCTGGGGAACGGGACGTTGACGACCGCATACAGGCCGAAATCCTCGGCCGCGGGATCGTGGCAGGTGGTGCAGGCGAAGCCGTTGGCCGGCTCCGCGCCGACGACACCCGTCGTTACCACGTTCTGGCCGGCGACCGCGACCGTGCCGCCCATCTTGATGAACTGGGGCAGGCCCGTGGACGAGTGGCACTTGGCGCAGCCAGCAGGCACCATGCCCGACTCATCCCAGTCGCGGAACGCCATGGCCGTGCCATCGAAGTGGCCGGCGTCGTTGCGCGCAGCCTTCTCGATATCCACCGGTTTCGCCAGCTTGGTGTTCAGGTCGGCGATGGAATCGTGCGTCAACTGGATGACGTACTTCGCGTTGTGCGCGAATCCACCCGGATCCTTGCTGGCGACCTGGTAGTTGTACGCGGCCATCAGCAAGCGCGGGGTCCAGGTGCTGTACCCTTTCTCGCCCTCATCGAACTTGCCGTTGGCGTTGGCGTCGGTGAACCAGTACGGATGGGCATCCTTGTTGTAGACGATGTCAGCCTTGGCGACTTCCTTGGCGTAAGCGGTGACGGCGGTCAGCAGTTTTTCCCTGAGGCCGGTCAACTCAGCAGCCACGCCTTCCTTGGCATCGCCATCGCCATCGTAGTCCATCAGCGAGCCGGCCATGCGGATCTTGGCCAGGTCCTCGGCCTTGGTGACACCTTCGTGGCAGGTGGCGCAGGCCTTCAGATCCATCTCCAGCGTGTGGGAGTTGTGGCAGCCGGTGCAGGTGTTGTATGGCGCCGGGTGCTCGAACTTGCCGTCGTAGCTCAGGCCCTTGTACTCATAGCCACCCTTGGCCAGGGTGCCGTATTGCGTGGCCGCGGCCGCGTAGTAGTGGATGTTGAGGAAGCCGAAGGTTGTGGTGACGGTCTTGCCTTCCACAACAGCCACCATCGGTTTGACGACGGCGTCGAAGTCCTTATCCGTCAGCTTGAAGGTGTCGCTGATCAGCTTGTTGACGCTGATCGCAGATTGGCGGCCCTGGTGGCATTCCATACAGACCGCCTCACCGCCCAGGTCCGCGATCTCGATCCCCGACGGGAAGACGACGCTGGTCTTGGCGACGGTGGTGGCGTTGTGGCACGCCACGCATTCGACGGTAGTGCCGATGGCCGCGGCCTTATCTACCTTGCCGGCGGCGCTGCCGTCAGCGCCCAGGAAGTCCTGATAGCCGGTGGTGCTGTGGCACTTGGCGCAAGTCACCGGGACCGTTTTGGCTTCTGAGTTGTCCCAATAGGTAAATGCCGCTGACTCGACGTCGGCGTGCGGCGACGCTTGCCACTCCTTGAGGAATGGCACTTCAGGGCCCTTTGCCGCCGTGGTGGGGGTGGCGCTTTGGGCCGCTGGGGCAGCGGACTGGTCTGCGTAAGCGACGGCGAAGACGCCGAAGAGCAAGAGCAGCACCCCTGCCATCGCACCCAGTTTGGTCCAGTGCTTCATGATAGTTCCTCCTTTAGAAACTGAGACTGGTACGGATCTACCGAAGATTTTGCGGTCTGGCACAGATGGGTAGAAAATAGCGGATGAACACCTCCTTGTGTAGTGGGATGAGCACGGTGTCTCAGTTGCTCCGCCAGGCTGTTGGGACATGCAGGAGGGGGCAACCGAAATATGGCCTTCAGCATGCGAGCCTGTCTCGCTGCGGGACTCAGGCTGGTAGGCGGGACAGCACGCTGGATGCCGGGTTGTGCAACTTGGACGATCATACCCCAATGTGCTAAAACATGCAAATGCCGATCGCTGCTCGTAGGGGGGTGCGGGAAGACATGAAGCAGGGTGGAGTCAGGGAAAGGCGGAACGAATGGCGCTCTCATTGGGCATAGATACCGGCGGCACGTACACCGATGCCGTGCTGGTGGACCATGTCAGCGGTCGGGTGGTGGCCGGCGCAAAGGCGCTGACGACCCGGCACGACCTGGGGCTCGGCATCGCCGGCGCAATTCGAGCGGTCTTCGCGGCCGCGGCCGAGCTGGGCGCGCCCGGCGCGGCCGCGGATGTGATCCTGGTCGCACTTTCCACCACGCTGGCCACCAACACCTTGGCCGAGGGCCAGCGCGGCGCGGTTTGCCTGCTGCTGATCGGGTACGACCGCGAGCTGATGGCCGCGTACGATTTTGAGCGCGAGCTGGCGACCGATGACATCGTTTATATCGCCGGCGGCCATGATGCAGTGGGAAACGAGGCCGCGGCGCTGGACGAGGACGCAGCCCGTGCGGCGATCCTGGCCCGGCGGGAGGCCGTGGAAGCGTTCGCCATCTCCGGCTATTTCAGCGTGCGCAACCCGGCCCACGAGCTGCGGGTGAAGGCGATGGTGGCGGATCTGACCGGCCTCCCTGTCACCTGCGGCCACGAGCTGACCAGCCAGTTTAACGCGGTGCGCCGCGCGACCACGGTGGCGCTGAACGCGCACCTGATCGCGCCGCTGACCGAGCTTATTGCCTCGGTGCGGGCCACGCTGGCTGAGCTGGGGATCGCTGCGCCGCTCATGGTGGTTAAGGGGGATGGTTCGTTGGTGCGCGCCGAGTGGGCGCTGAACCGGCCGGTTGAGACGATCCTGTCGGGCCCGGCCGCGAGCGCGGTGGGCGCGTGGCACTTGGCCGGCCGCCGTGATGCCTGGACCGTGGATGTGGGCGGCACCACCACCGATATCGCCGCGCTGCGCGATGGGTGGCCTCGGCTGAACGCTCAGGGTGCGCGCGTCGCGGGCTGGCGCACCATGGTGGAAGCGGTGGACGTGTACACCACCGGCCTGGGTGGTGACAGCCACGTCCGCTTCGATGGCGAGGGCCGACTGCTGATCGGGCCGCGCCGCGCTGTGCCTGTGGCATTGATGGCTCACGGGCATCCGGCGGTCGTCGCTGAGCTTCACCGCCAGGCTGAGCGGGCTGCCGAACGCGCCGACGATGGCCTAGCTGAGTTCATGGTGTTGGGGCGGCCAGCACGGGGCACGCTGAGGGAGGTCGAGCAGGAGCTGCTGGATCGTCTGGCCGGTGGTCCGCGTTCGTTGGCGCAGTTGCTGGAGCGCTCACGGGTCGGTGGGCTGGCGCGGCGCCGGCTGGCCGACCTGGAAGCGCGCGGGCTGGTGCGCCGCGCGGGTTTCACGCCCAGCGACGCGCTGCACGTGCTGGGGCGCTTCCCTGCGTGGGATGTCGAGGCTGCGCGGCTGGCTGCTGCCCTGCTCGCGCGCCGCGCCGGGCTGGAGGTCACGGCGTTTTGCGAGCTGGTGGTGGAACGCTTCGCACAGCGCGTGGCCACGGAGCTGATCACTAAGGTGCTGGAGGATGCGGGGGCGCGGCCGGACTGGGCCGGCGAGCCGACCGCGGCCGCGCTGCTGCACTGCGCATTGGATGGCCGCGAAATGCAGCAAGCTGACGCGTCCGATCTGGGGTGTATGTTGACCCTGCGCCGCCCTCTGGTGGCCATCGGCGCGCCGGTGACGGCCTATCTGCCGCAGGTGGCCGAGCATCTGCACACCGAGTTGGTCATCCCACCCTACGCTGAGGTGGCCAACGCGGTGGGTGCGGTCTCAGGCAGCATCGTGCAGCGCCTTCAGGCATTCATCACCCCGTTAGACGAGGATGGCCACGTCCGCCTGCACCTGCCCGATGGTGTACACGATTTCTCGGGCTTGCGCCAGGCGGCCGCGCATGCCGGCGAGGTGATGCCCGGCCGCGTCGAGGCGCTGGCACGCCAGGCCGGCGCCGAACAGGTGGAGGTGCGGGTGACGCGCGTGGATCAAACCGCGCCGGTCAAAGGCTCGCTGAACCAGGCGATCTATCTGGGCTCGGAGCTGACCTTCGTCGCCGCGGGCCGGCCGAGCCCCGCGCGGCGATCCGCGTCCGGTTGAGCGGGGCAGAAAGCGGACGCGGACGAGCGCGGACAAGCGCGGATTTTTGTGTGGCATTTTCAGATCAACAACACCGATAAAAACGACAATGCAGTCATCCGCGTCCATCCGCGCTCGTCCGCGTCCCACGATAAATCGTTGGCACAAGAAGCCAGATTACCGATGCCCATGACTTTGCTGGTATACTACCCTCCATGACTCGTAACACCCACCGGATCGAACAGCGCTTCATCCTGGCGCTGGGCCTCACGGGCCTGATCCTGCTGGCCGAGGTGATCGGCGGCGTGCTGACGGGCAGCCTGGCGCTGCTTTCCGACGCCGCGCACATCGGTCTGGACCTGCTGGCGCTGGCGCTCAGCTATGGCGCATTGCGGCTGGCGGCCCGGCCCGCGGATCATCGCCACACCTACGGTTTCCATCGTTTCCAGGTGATCGCGGCGCTGGTGAACGGCTCCACCCTGCTCATCGTGGCATTCGGCATCTTTCGCGAGGCGTGGGAGCGGCTCAACGCGCCCGCGCCGGTGCTGGCCGGCCCCATGCTGATCGTCGCGACCGTCGGCTTGGTCGTGAACCTCGTCGTCGCAGCGGCCCTCCACGGGCACGACCACGATGATCTCAACGTGCGCAGCGCGTTCTTGCACGTGTTAGGGGACGCGCTCTCGTCGGTGGGCGTTATCGTCGCCGGGGTGATCATGCTGCTGACCGGCTGGACGTTGGCCGATCCGCTGGCCAGCATCCTGATCGGCGTCATCATCCTGGCCGGTTCGGGCCGGATCCTGCGGGAGGCGGTGCACATTTTGGCCGAGGGCGCACCGGCCGGGCTCAGCGTGCCCGAGATCGCCCGGGCCCTCCGTGCGGAACCGGGCATCTCCGACGTCCACGACCTGCACGTGTGGACCGTCAGCCCCGGCTACGTGGCGCTGAGCGCGCACCTGGTGCTGTCGGATGTGACGTGGGCCGAGGCACAGCAGGTGCAGGCCCGCGTGCGCCAGGCGCTGGCCGACCGCTTCGGCATCCACCACAGCACGGTGCAGGTGGAGTGCGCCGCGTGTGGGCAGGGGGAGTCGGGTTGTGTTGGGAGCTCAGAGATGTCACACTGAGTTATCCGTGCAATGGGCGCGCTGCGTGTGCCCCGGCAAGAACATAACGAGAAACTGGAGTCGAGGCTTCAGCCGGTCACTCTCTCTGGGCGTGAGACCGCCTGAAGGCTCGATTCCGCGGCTAATAGCCCAAGGAATCACATCCATGCTCATCAAATCCTACGCCACATTGCGTGACCTGTTGGGCTGGCGCAGCCTGGAATACCCATTGCCGGAGGGCGCCACCGTCGGTGACGTGCTGGAAGCGCTGGCACACGAACACCCTGACTTTGGCGCCAAGCTGTGGGACCGCGCTGGCTTGTTGACCGGCTACATCACCGTGTTGCTTAACGGGCGGTCGGTGGAATACTTGCGCGGACTGGCGACGCCCGTGCGTGACGCTGACACCCTCAGTCTGTTTCCCCCGGTGGGCGGTGGGTAAGCAAAACCTTAACGAACCAACACATTTAAAGGTTCAGAGCGCCGTTCGCGCAGTCAAGTCATTTGACATGCCGATCAGCTTATGTTATTCTTGGTCAACTATAGGTCTCGGAGCACGCCCCGAGACCGAGTGCAGGAGCGCCTGCACAGATACCCCAGGCGTGCTCGGTAGTCGGACTGCGCCGTAGCGCTCAACCCTTACGGGAAGCTGTGTGAAGGGAGGGATGCCACGACCAAGCCCAAACGTCTGTTCCGGTTGGCTATTGCAGCATCCGGTTGCGGCGCTGCGTGCAGTGTTGCAACGTATGACGGATGCCCACAGCCGTCTCGGTAAGTTCACGATTCCCACATTTACCCTATACGGAGGAGAAAACTCATGTCTACCAAGAAGCTGTCGCTTTTGATCGGCGTGCTCGTGATCGTGAGCATGATCTTGACCGCCTGCCCGGCGCCACAACCCGAGGTCATTACCAAGGTGGAGACCGTTGTGGTGAAGGAGGAGGTCAAGGTCGTTGAGACCCAGGTCGTCACCAAGGTTGAGGAAAAGGTTGTCGAGAAGATCGTCGAAGTTGTAGCAACCCCTGTGCCGGAGACCCGCACCGGCGCCTGGCTCGATACCATCGTGATGGTGGAAGAGCCCGATGCCAACGCCGGCGTCCGGCGCTTGCAGGTCGGCGACATTGACCTGTACGCTAACTCTATCGCCAACGCGCAGACCGCGGCGACGGTCTATGACGCGCCGGAGCTCAGCTATATGCGGGCCTCCGGCAACTATGACGAGCTCTCCTTCAACCCGGCCGGCCCGACCTTTGAAGGCACGGGCAAGCTGAATCCTTTCTTCGTGCCTGCCGTGCGCGAGGCCATGAACTGGCTGGTGGACCGCGACTACATCGCCAAGGAGCTCTACGGCGGCATGGCATCCCCACGCTGGTTCCCCTTCAACAATGCGTCCAACGATTATGCCTTGCATGCCGATGTGGCCAAGGCGCTGGAGCGCAAGTATGCCCACAACAAGGATCTGGCGAATGAAGTCATCACGGCCGAGATGGAGAAGCTGGGCGCCACCCTGGTCGGCGGCAAGTGGCAGTTCGAGGGCGCGCCGGTCGAGATCATCCTCCTGATCCGCACCGAGGACACCCGCCGGCTGATCGGCGACTACGTCGGCACGCTGCTGGAGGACATCGGCTTTACCGTGGTGCGTGACTACAAGACCTCGGCCGAGGCCGGCCCCATCTGGCTGAGCGGGGAGCCCAAGGAAGGCCGCTATCACATCTACACCGGCGGCTGGGTCACCACCGCGGTGCCGCGTGACCTGGGCACGAACTTCGCGTACTTCTACACGGATATGGGCCGCTCGGAGAACATGTGGCAGCAGTACGTCAACGATCCGGAGTTCTACGATATCGCGAACCGGCTCAACACCAACGACTTCAAGACGCTGGCGGAACGCTCCGAGCTCATCTCCCGCGGCCTTGAGCTGGCCATGAAAGAGTCGTACCGGGTCTGGATCGCGGACCGCTCGCCGATCTTTGTGCAGCGGAAAGAGGTCTTGATTGCCTCTGACCTGTACGCCGGCACCTACGGCCATCAACTGTGGTCGAACACCATCCGTCGTGAGGGCGAGGTCGGCGGCTCCCTGACCGTCGCCATGCCCAGCATCCTGACGCAGCCGTGGAACCCGCTGGACGGCTCCAACTGGGTCTTCGATATGATGCCGATGCGCGCCATCGGTGAGAATTCCTACAAGCCTGACCCCTACACCGGCCTATACTGGCCCAACTACTTCGAGCGGGCCGAGGTCTTCATCGAGGAAGGGCTGCCCGTGGGCAAGACGCTGGACTGGGTTGACCTGACCTTCGTGCCCTCCATCGAGGTACCCGGCGACGCGTGGGTGGACTGGGATCCGGTGGCGCAGAAGTTCATCACCGCCAGCGAGAAGTTCACCGAGACAGTGACCTCGGCCAGCAAGAACATTGTGTACTACCCGGCCAACCTGTTCGACACCCTCACGTGGCACGACGGCAGCCCCGTCTCGATCGGCGACTTCGTCATGGGCATGATCCTCACCTTCGACCGCGGCCAGGAAGGCAGCGTCATCTATGACGCGTCCAAGACGCCGGCGCTGCGCTCCTTCATGTCCGCGTTCAAGGGCGTCCGCATCCTTTCGCAGGATCCGCTGGTGATCGAGACCTACACCGACAACTATCAGTTGGATGCTGAGCTCAACATCAACTCGTGGTGGCCGTACTACGCCCAGGGCCCCGGCTCGTGGCCCATGTTGGCGTTGGGCATCTTCGCAGAGGAGAAGGAGTTGGCCGCGTTCTCGCCCACCAAGGCCACGGCCCTGGAGAAAGAACGCTTCAACTATGTCTCCGGCCCGACCCTGGAGATCCTGAAGGCTGAGCTCGACGCGGCCCAGGCGGAAGGGTTGATCCCCTACGCCCCGACCCTGAGCGAGTTCATCTCCGCAGAGGAGATCGCAGCCCGCTACACCGCCCTGCAGGAATGGTACCGCACCCGCGGCCACTTCCAGTTGGGCACCGGTCCCTACTACCTGCAGCGCGCGTTCCCGGTGGAGGGCATGGTCGTCCTGCAGCGCTACGCTGATTACCCGTTCCCGGCCGATCGGTGGGAACGCTTCTCGACGCCTGTGATCCCGGAGGTGGAAGTCGAAGGCCCCGCGCGCGTGACCATCGGCTCCGAGGCGCTCTTTGAGGTGTTCGTGGACTTTGCGGGCGCGCCGTATCCGACGGCAGACCTCAACCAGGTGAAGTACCTGGTGTTCGACGCCAACGGCGAGCTGGCCATCTCCGGGCAGGCTGAGGCGGCGGAGGATGGCCTGTGGAAGATCACCCTCTCCGCGGACGATACCAAGAAGCTGGCGGCAGGCTCCAACCTGTTGGAGGCGGTCGTCATCTCCAAGTTGGTGGCCGTGCCGGTGTCGCAGTCGGTGCAGTTCGTGACCGCGAACTGAGCGGGGCGTGATGTAACGATAGGTGTCCTGGTGGGCGTGGCATCACCACGCCCACCAGGGTACTGAATTGACTCTACGGCAATCAGCCTGTATGTCATGCTGAACATGTCCCCTGCAAGAACATGGCGAGAGACTGGAATCGAGGCTTTAGCCGGTCACTCTCTCTGAGCGTCAAACCGCCTGAAGGCTCGATTCCGTGCAGCCGTCATATTTGCCACCCACAGGGGCGAGGCGTCGCCTCGCCCCTGTCTGTACCTGGCAATTCCCGACATGAGGCGAGGTTATGGCATGGCGGAAGCAACCCTGACCCAGCAGCCGGGCGCCAAGGCGTCCCGTGCGACGAATCCCTTCCTCAGCACCCTGAACCGGATCTTTAAATACACGGCCAGCCGGGTGTTGGCGCTCTTCCTGACCATGGTCGTGGGCGTGTACCTCACGATCTTGATCGCCAACATGGGCGGTTACGTAGACAAGATCCGCTCCAGCCAGATTCGCGAGCAGATCGGCGCACAGTATGGCTTTGACCCGGTGTTCCGCCAGTTGCCCAGGGAAGAACGCGACGCGATCATTGCCCAGCTTGTGGCCGACGAGGAAAAGCGCTTCGGGCTGGATCAGCCCTTCTTTGTGCGCAGCCTCAGGTTCCTGGTTGACGCCATGTCGCTCAACCTGGGCCGCGCCCAGGACTTAACCAGTGACAGCGGATCCAGCGAGGTGCGGCGGATCATCCTGGAGCGCCTGCCACCGACCCTGCTGCTCTTTGCGACCGCGAACATGGCCCTCTTTTTCAGCAGCATCTTTTTTGCGCTGTCGCTTTCGCGGCGCTACGGCAGCGTGATGGATCGGCTGGTCGTGGCATTGGCCCCCACATCGGCCGCGCCCGGCTGGTTTTACGGCATCTTTCTGATCCTGATCTTCGCCGCGGTGCTGGGCGTGTTGCCTTTCGGCGGCATGGTGGCCGCGCCTCCGCCTGAGGATCCACTTGCTCGCGCTATCAGCACGCTCAGGCATATGATCCTACCGGTCACCGCCGTGCTGATCAGCTCGATCTTTCAGGCGATTTACAACTGGCGGACCTTTTTCCTGATCTACTCCAGCGAGGATTACGTGGAGATGGCCAAGGCGAAGGGGCTGCCTTCCAAGACCATCGAGCGCCGTTACATCCTGCGGCCAACGCTGCCGACCATTATCACCAACTTCGCGCTTACCCTGATCGCCCTGTGGACCGGCGCCATCATCTTGGAGACCGTGTTCAACTGGCCGGGCCTGGGCCGCCTGCTCTACCGGGCCATCGGCCTGTATGATACGCCGGTGATCGTGGGCTCGAGCGTGATCTACGCGTACCTGCTGGCGATCACGGTGTTTCTGTTGGACTTCATTTATGCCCTGGTGGATCCCAGGGTCAAGGTCGGGAGCGGGAGTTAGAAGCCATGAAGAATTTCTTGCGCAACTTCCAGGAGATCGGGCGTTACCCGTCGGCCATCGCCGGCCTGGTGATCATCGCCGCGCTGGTCTTGCTGGCCATCTATGCGCTGGTCACCATCCCGCACAGTGAGGCGGTGCGTCTCTGGCGTGGGGGTGAAGGCGTCTGGGAGGATAACCCCCGGCTGGCCCGGCCGCAATGGTGGAACTGGTTCACGGCGCAGAAGCTGCCCGCGACCAAAGTGATGGACAGCGCCCTCCTGCCCGAGACCAAGACGTTTGAGTTGACGGGGGAGGGGCGGGATATCCTGATCAACTATACGTTCGATTTCCCCTACGATGCCTTCCCACAAGATTTGATCATCTATTTCCGCACGAGCTACACCACAAAACAGCCGTTCGTCAATATGACCTGGATCACCCCGGACGGCCGCGAAATCCGGGTCGGGCAGTACTCCCCCCGCCGCGCCGATTCGTTTCCGATCACCCAGGATGACCGCCTGAAGCGACGGCTGGGCAACGTGGCGGTTGCGCAGGGGCTCTTCGCTCAACCCGATGTGCAGCCGCTGACGCCACTGGAGGGCCAGTACACCCTGCGGATCGAGGCCCTCACCTTCGAGCCCGACTCCGATGTGGATGCCAAGTTCGTGCTTTACGGGCAGGTGCACGGCCTGGCGGGCACGGACCACCGCCGCCGCGACATCTCGGTGGCGCTGCTGTGGGGCACGCCCGTAGCCCTGGCGTTCGGCCTGCTGGCCGCCCTGGGCACCACCATCACCACCATGTTCATCGCCGCGTTTGGCGTCTGGTTCGGCGGCATCGTGGATGCCACCATCCAGCGCATCACCGAGGTGCGGCTCATTTTGCCCCTGCTGCCCATCCTGATCATGGTTGGCACGTTCTACTCGCGGTCAATCTGGTTGATGTTGGGCCTGGTTATCGTCCTGAGTATCTTCGGCGCCGGCATCAAAACCTATCGCGCGATCTTTCTGCAGGTTAAGGAATCGCCCTATATCGAAGCGGCGCGCGCGTACGGCGCCGGCAGCGGCCGCATTATTGCGGAGTACCTGGTGCCCCGCACCATCCCGCTGCTCGTGCCGCAGCTCGTCGTCTTGATCCCCTCTTACGTCTTCCTGGAAGCGTCCCTGGCCGTGCTCGGCCTGGGCGATCCCGTGCTGCCCACCTGGGGCAAGATCATTGACGACGCGAACAGCAATGGCGCGCTTTTCAACGGCTACTACTACTGGATCCTGCAACCTGCCGCGCTCCTGATGTTTACCGGCCTGGGCTTTTCCATGGTGGGTTTCGCCCTGGACCGCATCTTCAACCCCAGACTGCGAGGTTTATGACGGCGATGGCTGAAGATACTCTGTTGCGTGTTGAGAAGCTGTTGCTTCACTTTCGCACCGGCAAAGGCGTGGTGCAGGCCGTAGACGCGGTGGATTTCGTCTTGAACTACAACGAGGCGGTGGTCATCATCGGCGAGTCGGGCTGCGGCAAGACCTCCATGGCCAGGGCGATCCTGCGGCTCCTGCCGCGCAATGTCCATGCCTTTTCCGGCCAGGTCATCTTGACCGGTTCCGATGTCATGCCGCTGCCCGAGGAGGAGTTCCGGCGCAACATCCGCTGGGCCAGGATCGCCATGGTGCCGCAGGCGGCCATGAACGCCCTGAACCCGGTGCTGCGGGTGGGCGATCAGGTGGCTGAGCCGATCATATTCCACCAGGGCGCCAACAAGGCCACCGGGCTGGAGCGGGCGCGTCAGATGTTCGATCTGGTGGGCGTGCCCGAGGATTTCATCAGCCGCTACCCGTTCGAGTTGAGCGGCGGTATGCGGCAGCGCGTTGCGCTGGCCATGGCGCTGGTCACCACACCCGACTTGATCCTGCTGGATGAGCCTACGTCCGCGCTGGATGTGCTGACCCAGGCCAACATCATGAACCAGCTCAAGCGCATCAAGCAATCCATGGGCATGAGCTTCATTCTCATCACGCACGACATCGCAACATCCAGTGAGTTGGCAGACCGCGTGGCCGTGATGTACGCCGGGCAGATCGTGGAGGTGGGGGACGCGCACCGCTTCTTCACCCAGCCGCTCCATCCCTATTCGCACATGCTGATGGCCAGCGTGCCGCGCTTGCGCGGCACCCAGGCGCCGGAGTTCATCACCGGCCAGCCGCCCAGCCTGATCAACCCGCCGACCGGTTGTCGGTTTGCGGCACGCTGCCCGAAGCGTTTCGAGCGGTGTCCTGAGGAGCCGCCTACCTTCATTCACGGTGACCGCCGCGTCAAATGCTGGCTTTATGCGTAAGAGAGAGGAGCGATGTCTGTGAACAACGAGCAACAAACGGGCGAGGCGCCGGGGGGCAACGGTCAAAACGGACGCCATGGCCAGGCATTGCTTTCGGTGCGCGACTTGCGGGTGTGGTTTGAGCTCCGCCGTTTCGGCTTCGGCCACGCGGGCTATGTGCACGCGGTGGATGGTGTCAATTTCGATCTGGGCTTCGGTGAGGCGGTGGCGGTGGTGGGCGAGAGCGGGTGCGGCAAATCCAGCCTGATGAAGACGATCTTGGGGCTGTACCGGCCGACCAAGGGCGAGGTCGTCTTCAATGGCCAGAAGCTCAACGACCTGTCGGGCCGCTCGATGCAGGCGTATCGGGCGCACGTCGGCTACGTGCAGCAGGACCCCTACGGCGCGCTGCCGCCCTTCATGAACGTGGAGCGCATCCTGCAGGAGCCGATGATCATCAACGGGGTCAAGAGCCAGGACGGGCGGCTGGCGCGCGTTCGCAAGGTGCTGGAAGAAGTCAAGATGAGCCCGGTGGACGAGTTCCTGCCGAAGTTTCCCCACATGCTCAGCGGCGGGCAGCAGCAGCGGATCGTCATCGCCCGGGCCATGATGATGGAACCGAAGCTCCTCGTCGCTGATGAGCCGGTGTCCATGTTGGACGCTTCGGTGCGCGTCGAGATCCTGAGGCTGCTGCGCGGCCTGCAGGAACAACACCACCTGGCCGTCATCTACATCACCCACGACCTGTCCACCGTGCGTTACTTCTCCGAGCGCATCATGGTGATGTACGCGGGCCAGATGGTGGAGAAGGGCCGGGTCAACGACCTGCTGGGCAAGCCGCTGCACCCTTACACCCAGGCGTTGATCGAGGCGACCTCGGACCCGGACGCGCGCAACGCCGAGACCTTCCGCGACGTGCCGCCCGGCGAGCCGCCGAGCCTGGTGCGGCCGCCCACAGGGTGCCGGTTCCACCCGCGCTGCGCCCATTTCATGGCGGGCCTGTGCGACACGGAAGCGCCCCCCGACTTCGAGGTGGAGCCGGAGCACTTCTCGGCGTGTTGGTTGTACAGATGAAGCCCCTCGGTTCCCGCGGCATGGTCATGTTGGGCAGCGCCCTGGTGGTTGCGGGCTTCATCATCCCCTTCCTGATGGTGATCGGGGTGATGGAGCCCACCTTTCTGGTCGCGTTTCTTTCCTACGCAGCATCACTAGGTGGGGTGATCGTGGGCCTGATCGGGGCTGCTTTCTACGTCCATGAGCGGCGGCGATAATCACTGGCGTCGGCGAAGCACCCTATTCTGAGAATAAGTAAGCATCCTGAGCGGGTCTACGAGTCCCAGTGCTGAACGGATAGTGACCAGTCGAAGGATGCGACCTTACCAAAAGGATGCTCCGCTGCGGCTGAATAGTGGCATTCCATGAAACAAAGCCTCGGGGTCCTCCTTTTTGCGTTGGGCTTGTTGTTGGGCATCGCGTTCGCCTCGGTCACGGTGTGGGGCGACCTGGAGGCCGCGCTCTTCGATGCCTCGATTTCTGGTGAGACGCGGCTCAGCTCGTTGGCCTGCCCGGTGCTCATCACGCGCGGGGAGACGGGCCTCGTCAGCGCCGGCTTCAAGAACACCGGGACGCAGCCGGTGAACCGCGCCGTGCGTTTTCGCGTCAGCGCGGGCTATGTCACGCTGATCCGCGAGGAGAGCACGCACGTGCCCCTGGCGCCGGGCGAGACGCGACACCTGCGCTGGCCCGTGGATGAGGCCGATGCCGCATACCGCGGCCTGCTCATCCTGGCGCGGGTGAGCACGCTGCGCCAGGCGCCCATGCCGGCCCAAACCGGCAGCTGCGGCATCGTGGTGCTCGATCTGCCGCTGGGCAGCGGTGCGCTCATCATGGGCTTCTGGCTGGCCCTCAGCCTGGCCGGGATGCTGGGCGGCGGCTGGCTGTGGCTGGCCGGGACGCCGCAGCGCACAGGACGGGCTGGGGGCAAGCTGTACGTGATGGTGGCCCTCGGCGGCGTGGTGCTGGCCGGCATGATCCTGGGCCTGCTGGGCCTGTGGGCGCCGGGCGTGCTGGTGCTGGCGTTGATCCTGTTGTTGTTAGTCACCGTGTTGGTGCAGGCCTTGATGGATGTTTGAGATCGATTCCCCTTAACCTGCAATGCTCCCAAATGATTTGACATCCTCACCCCCTCTATGGTATCTTTAGCTTCGCGTCAGCTCAGCCGCATGCCCAAACTGAGCGTGCTGTTGATCGGTCAATTCTCACATCTCACTTGGAGGAGAAAAGCCATGTCTGTCAAGAAGTTGTCGGTACTGCTCGGCGTCCTGATTGTGGTCAGCATGATTCTGACCGCCTGCCCGGCGCCTCAGCCTGAGGTCATCACCAAGGTGGAAACCGTGGTGGTGAAGGAAGAGGTCAAGGTCGTCGAGACCCAGGTCGTGAAGGAAGAGGTCAAGGTCATCGAGACCCAGGTCGTGACCGAAGTGGTCAAGGAAGAGGTAGAGAAGGAAGACTACACTACCCCACACCCGATCCTGAGCGACGTCCGTGTCCGCCAGGCCATCGCGTACTGCCTGGACCGCGATGCCCTGATTGCGTCGGTCTACCCCTACGTGGAAGAACCCGATGCGCTGCTGATGGACTCCTTCCTGCCCAAGACCCACTGGGCGTACAGCGGCCCCTATGATTTCCCGTGGTACGACCCTGAGAAGGGCAAGGCGCTGCTGGAAGAGGCCGGTTGGACCCTGCAGGGCGCCACCCGTGTCAACGCCGACGGTGATGTGTTGGCTGTCAAGTATGCCACCACCACCGCCCAGTTCCGCCAGACCTGGTCCGCGGTCATGGAACAGAACCTGACGGACTGCGGCTTCCAGGTGCTGCGCAGCCATGTGCCGGCGTCCTGGTGGTTCGGTGACACCACCGGCCTGGCCCGCCGCGACTTCGAGCTCGGCGCGTTCGCCTGGGTCGGCCAGGTGGAACCCGCCGGCCGCACCCTCTACGCCTGCAACCAGGTGCCGCTGCCCAGCAACAACTGGGAAGGCCAGAACTACATGGGCTGGTGCAACGAGACCGCCAGCACCGCGATCGTCCAGGCCACCAACACCCTGATCCGCGAGGATCGCATCGCGGCCTACGACATCGTCCAGAAGGAATTCGCCAAGGACGTGGTGTCCATCCCGGTGTTCCAGCGCGCCGAGGCCGAGGCCTGGAGCGCCAACCTGGAAGGCATCCGCCCGGATGCGAATGAATACGCGACCGCCAACCTGCACGAGTGGAAGCTGGCCGACGGCGGCGACACGATCGTCATCGGCATGACCCAGGAACCCGACAGCATGCTGGCGCTGGTCTCCAGCATGGCCGCGCAGCGCCTGGTGGACCGCCCCGCCAAGGGCATGGTCTACAGCACGTACGACTACGACTTCCAGCCGGTGACCCAGGACGGCCTCTCCACCCTGGAGAGCGGCCTGGCCGTCAACAGCACCGTCCAGGTGAAGGCCGGCGACAAGGTCTACGACGCGGCCGGCGACACCGTCGAACTGGCGGCTGGCACCCAGCTCATTGATGCTGCGGGTAACCCGGTGGAGTACAGCGGCACCGGCACGGTTGACATGCTGCAGCTCAAGGTTACCTACAAGCTGCAGCCCTACACCTGGAGCGACGGCGTTGCAGGCTCTGTGGCGGACATGGAGCTGGGCTTGGCCTTCGAGTGCGATCCGGACTCCGGGGCCACAACCTTCATCACCTGCAACGCGATCCTGGACAAGCAATTCGCCACCGATGCCCTCGAGGTAACATTGACCTATGCGCCTGGCTACCAGGATCCGACCTACTTCGCGTATGGGTTCGGCATCTATCCCAGCCACCAGGTGCTGGCGGATGGCCGGAACCTGAAGGACGTGCCGGCGGCCGAGTGGGCCACCCTGCCCGAGATCGCGGAGACCCCGCTGTCGTTCGGCCCGTACTACATCACCGAATGGGTCAAGGGCCAGTCCATCACCCTGGCGCAGAACCCGCACTACGCGGGCGAGGTCGCGACCCCGAACGTGATCTACGTCTTCCTGGCCGACACCAACCAGGCGGTCGCGCAGCTCATCAACGGCGACGTGGACTACCTGGATGACTCGACCCTGGGCGCGGGCGCCGAGGTGCAGACCGTGATCGACGCGGCCGAGGCGACCGGCAAGATCAAGTACGAGATCAGCGGCTCCAGCACGTGGGAGCACATTGACATCAACCTGTTCACCCAGTAACAGGATATGGGCTGTAGGGGCGGGGATACCCCGCCCCTACAATACCTAATAAAGGCGGGCGGGCATTGCCCGATGGGGGTCTTGCCCGCCCGTCTGCCTGAGTTGACACTGCGTCCGTGGCGCTGCCGGCGCAAGGACGGACTGCTTCAAACACTTGCGCGCTTCCTCCGCTGCCTATGGCGCGCACTTCTGCTGGCTCCCTCCGTTCAGCAGGACGATTCTTGGGTTCCCCGGTCATGTCGGGAGGCTGGCGATGACGAATTATCTGATCCGGCGCATCTTTCAGATGGCCCTGGTCATCTTACTGGCTGCGCTCTTCACCTATTTTCTGTTCAATATCTCCCCTGGTGGGCCGTTGGCCGGCATCCAGCAGCAGCAGCGCCGCATCACGCGCGAGGATTTGGCGCGGCTGCGGGCGCAATACGAGCTGGACCTGTACTGGCCGGTGCGCTTTTCGCGCTGGTTGATCGGCGTGCCCAGCGGGCCGATCGTCGTCGGCGGCCGCGAGCTGTTCGCCAACACGCCGGTGGGGTGTTATTTGCCCCGTGCTGAGCAAGTGGTGGTGCAAGATGGCCAGCAGGTCAGGGTCCCCGCGGGATGCGATGATTACGTCTATCTTTCGGAGCTGCCGACGCTGCATCCGGCCGTACGCTCGAGCCGCGGGATCTTGCGCGGGGATTTCGGTCTCTCCACGGTGGTGCGCGCAGGTCGGCCCGTGTGGAACGAGATGATAAGCCGTCTGCCGGCCACCCTAGAGCTGATGATCATCTCGACCTTGCTCTCGTTCCTCATCGGCATCCCCATCGGCATCTACAGCGCCATCAAGCAGTATTCCCGCTTTGACTACACCTTCACGACCATTTCTTTTATTGGCTCGGCCATGCCGACCTTTTTCTTTGGGCTGCTGCTGATCCTGGTGTTCTCCGTGTTCCCCAACCTGCTGCGCGAGACCTTTCCCTGGCTGCCCCGCATCCCACCGGGCGCACGCGTCGCCGTTCGTCCCTATGAGGTGGCGACCTGGCTGCCCCGCATCCAACCCGGCACGACAATTGACTATTTGCTGCACCTGATCATGCCGGTGTCGGTGCTGACCTTTTTCTATATGGCCACCTGGAGCCGCTTCGTGCGCTCGTCCATGCTGGAGGTGCTGCGGCAGGATTACGTCCGCACCGCCCGCGCCAAAGGGCTGTGGGAACGGGTGGTGATCATCAAGCACGCGCTGCGCAACGCGCTGATCCCCTTCGTCACCATTGCGGTGCTGACCATCCCGGGCTTCTTCTCCGGCGCTATCATCACCGAGACGGTGTTTGCCTGGCCGGGCATGGGGAGGTTGTACTACGACGCCCTGACGCGCAGCGATTGGCCCATCGCCCTGGCCTTTATTTTCATCACCGCGCTGCTTACCGTGATCGCCACCCTGCTGGGTGACATTTTGTACACGGTCGTTGATCCGCGGATCAAGTACTCGTAACGGGGAGCAACCGTATGACTACCCTCGCACGGCCGATACTTACCAAAAGCAGAGCGCACGAGGAGAAACAGGAAAACCAATTCCTGGTTGTGGTGCGCAGGTTTCGGCGGCACAAGCTGGCGGTGATTTCGCTGGCCTTGATCACCTTTATTTTCGTGGCCTCGCTGCTTGCCCCGGTGCTGGCGCCTTTTGCCCGCGATGCGATTGACCTGTCATCCTCGACGCGTCCCGCGCCTCCCGGGACGCGCGATGCGGCGGGCGAACTACATCTGTTGGGTATTGACCACCTGGGCCGCGATCTGTTCACGCGCTTGCTTTATGCCGCGCGGGTCTCCATGTCCATCGCCCTCCTGGTGGTGTTGATCAGCGAGACCTTCGGCGCGTTCCTGGGCGCGGTCGCCGGCTACTTCGGCGGTGTGGTGGACATGGTGATCTCGCGCGTCATCGAGTTTATGCTCACCATCCCGACCCTGCCGATCCTGCTGATCATCTCCGCGATCCTGCTGCGCCGCGATGTGGTGCTGCCGCTACCGGAGTTCCTCAGCAAGTTCCTCAGCGCCCTGCTGCTGGCGCCGGAGAGGGAGGCGCAGAAGGTGGTGGTGCTGGTGCTGATCCTGGTGGTCTTCGGCTGGTTGGGTGCTGCACGCCTCATGCGCGGCATGGCCTTGTCCTTGAGCAAGCAGGACTTCGTGGAAGCGCTGCGCGCGGCCGGCGCGTCGCATGGCCGCATCATCTTCCGCCACATCATCCCCAACGGCATCGCGCCCATCCTGGTCAACGCCAGCCTGGCGCTGGGCGGCGTGATCGTGACGGAGTCCGCGCTGAGCTTCCTGGGGCTGGGCGTCCAGGATCCGACCCCCACCTGGGGCAACATGCTCTCCACCTCGCAGAGCTACATGTTCCAGAACCCCTGGCTGCCGCTGGTGCCGGGCATCCCGCTGGTGATCGTCTCCATCGGGTTCAATTTTATCGGTGATGGCCTGCGCGATGCGCTGGATCCGCGGCTGAAGAGGTAGGTGATGACCTATGGCAAACAACGGCAAAGACCCACAAATCCCCATGCTGGAAGTTCGGGGGCTGAAAACCTACTTCTACACGGAAGATGGCGTCGTCCAGGCGGTCAGCGGGGTGGACTTCAAGATCGGTGAGGGCGAGATCATGGGGCTCGTCGGTGAGTCCGGCAGCGGCAAAAGCGTCACCTCGCTCTCCGTCATGCGCCTGCTCGGCGCCTCGGGCAAGATCGTGGAAGGGCAGGTGCTCTTCAAGGGCCGGGACCTGGTGTCGCTGCCCGAGGAGGAGATGGTCAAGATCCGCGGCAGCGACATCTCCATGATCTTCCAGCAACCCACCAGTTGTCTCAACCCGGTCTTCCAGATCGGCGCCCAGGTGGCCGAGGTCTTGCAGATCCACCAGGCCTTGGACAAGGAAGCCGCGTGGAGCCAGGCCGTTGACATGTTCCGTAAAGTGGGCATCCCGGACCCCGAGAAACGCTCGAAAGCATTCCCCCACGAGATTTCGGGCGGTCAGGCCCAGCGCGTCATGATCGCCATGGCGCTGGCGTGCCTGCCCGACCTGCTGATCGCGGACGAGCCGACCACCGCGCTGGATGTGACCATCCAGGCCCAGATCCTCGACCTGATGCGCCGCTTGCGCACCGAAACCGGCACCTCCATCCTGCTGATCACCCACGACATGGGCGTGATCGCCGAGATGTGCGACAACGTGGCCGTGATGTACGCCGGACAGATCGTCGAATACACCGATGTCAACACCCTGTTCGAGGAGCAGTTGCACCCCTACACCGAGGGCCTCCTGGCGGCCATCCCGGTGCTGGGCGAGGTGCGCGATAGCCTGGCGGTCATCCCCGGCTCGGTGCCGAACCTGATTGACCCACCGTCCGGCTGCAAGTTCCATCCGCGCTGCCCCTATGTGCGTGAGCGGTGTTCGCAGGAGTTGCCCCCGCTGGTCGAGGTGGTGCCGGGCCACAGCGTGCGCTGCTTCATGCGCCTGCCGGAGACCAGGGCGGAGTGGGGTGAAGTGCAGCGCGCAGATTGGCACTTCTTCGGCGATGAAGTGATGTCGGCCGCGGTGAGCAAGTAAGGGAGCCGGTGACGCATGGCTACGATCAATACATCCAAGAAAGACCTCCTGGTGGTCGAGAACCTGAAGAAGTATTTCCCCGTGCGTTCGGGGCTGTTGCAGCGTGTCTCTGCCTGGGTGCAGGCGGTGGACAACGTCAGCTTCACCGTGCGCGAGGGCGAGACCTTCGGTCTGGTGGGCGAGTCGGGCTGCGGCAAGACCACTATCGGCCGCACCATCCTTCGGCTCACCCCTCCCACCGGCGGCGCAGCCTTCTTCGACGGCGAGGATGTCTTCTCCAAGCGTGGGGCTGAGCTGAAGCGTATGCGCCGCAACATGCAGATCGTTTTCCAGGACCCGTATTCGTCTCTGGATCCGCGCATGCCGGTCGGCGAGATCATCTCGGAAGGCTTGCAGATCCACGGGATCGGCACGGGCAAAGAGCGCACCCAGATCGTCACCGAGATGCTGGCTACGGTCGGCTTGAACCCGTATCATGCCCGGCGCTATCCGCACGAGTTCTCCGGCGGCCAGCGGCAGCGCATCGGCATCGCTCGCGCCCTGGCGCTGCGGCCCAAGTTCATCGTGTGTGACGAGCCGGTCTCCGCGCTGGATGTCTCCATCCAGTCGCAGGTGCTCAACCTGCTGAAGAAGCTCCAGGCCGAGTTCGGCCTCACCTACCTGTTCATCGCGCATAACCTCAGCGTGGTGGAGCACATTAGCGACCGCATCGGCGTGATGTACCTGGGCAAGATGGCCGAGGTGACCGACCGGGAGACTTTGTACCGCAACCCGCTACATCCGTACACCCAGGCGCTGCTGTCGGCGATCCCCATGCCCAACCCGCGGCTCAAACGCCAGCGGATCGTGCTCACGGGCGACGTGCCTTCGCCGCTCAACCCGCCCAGCGGCTGCCGCTTCCATCCGCGCTGCCCCCTGGCCGTGGACATCTGCAAACAGCAGGAGCCGGTCTTCGAGCAGAAGGCCGCGGATCACTGGGTCGCCTGCCACCTGGTGCCCGGCAGTGGGGTCAAGTAGGGGCGAGTTTCTGTTTATCAACACTCGGCTTGCCGCGATCACAGCGCTGCCATGCCCGGCAGGTCTGCGTTAACCGAAGAAAACCCGCCCCTACTACCCTGCCATCGCGCGCCGGACAACGTTGTCCGGCGCTTTTCTTGATTGCCCGCAACCGGCGACATCAACCGCCGGAATTGTAATGCACTTGACATGCTTGGGGCCCTGTGCTATCATCATTTCGCCCCACGGCAACCCCACCCAATGCGCCCGGAGGCAATAGATGAGCAGACTACTTGAGGTGAAGGGCCTCGAAACGCGCTTCTTCACCCAGGACGGTGTCGTTAACGCCGTCAACGGCATTTCTTACCACCTCGACGAGGGCGAGACCCTGGCCATTGTGGGCGAGAGCGGCTGTGGCAAGAGTGTCGGCGTGATGTCGCTGCTGCGCCTGATCCCCCAGCCGCCCGGCAAGATCACGGCCGGCGAGGTCCTCTTCGGCGCCAACGCCGACCGCAAAGACCTGCTCAAGCTCTCGGACAACGACATCCGCCAGGTGCGCGGTAACCGCATCGCCATGATCTTCCAGGATCCCATGACCTCCCTGAACCCGGTGCTGACCATCGGCTTTCAGATCTGCGAAGCGTTGATCCTGCACATGGGCCTGGACAAAGCGGCCGCGCGCAAGCGCGCAGTGGAGCTCCTGGAGCTGGTCGGCATCCCCCGGGCTGCGGATCGCCTCGACGACTACCCACACCAGTTCTCCGGCGGCATGCGCCAGCGCGTGATGATCGCCATGGGCCTGAGCTGCAACCCGCAGCTCCTGATCGCGGACGAGCCCACGACGGCGTTGGACGTCACCATCCAGGCGCAGATCGCGGACCTGGTGAAGCGGCTGCGGGACGAGATCGGCATGGCGATTATTTGGATCACGCACGACCTGGGCGTGGTCGCCGGCCTGGCCGACCGGGTGATCGTGATGTACGCCGGCTTCATCGTGGAAGAGGCCGCGGTCAAGGAATTGTACGGCAACCCCCGCCATCCTTACACCATGGGCCTGCTGGGATCGCTGCCGCGGCTGGATGAGGCCCGGGCACACCGCCTGACCTCCATCGAAGGGCTGCCGCCTGACCTGATCGATCTGCCCAAGGGCTGCCCCTTCTACGCCCGCTGTCACTATCGCCTCGACCGCTGCGCGACAGAGAATCCCAGACTCGATCCCGTGGCCCCCAACCACAAGGCCGCGTGTTGGGTGGATGTCAGCAAGGTCAGTGCCCCAGAGGAGCTGCCGCAATGAGCGCAAACGGCAAGGAAAAACTGCTTGAGGTCCGTGGCCTGAAGATGTGGTTCCCCATCCGCCGGGGCATCTTGCAGCGTCATGTGGGCGACGTCAAGGCGGTGGATGGCGTTGACTTCGATGTCTACCAGGGCGAAACCCTGGGCCTGGTGGGTGAATCGGGCTGCGGCAAATCCACCACCGGCCGGTCCATTTTGCAGCTTTATCGGCCCACCGCGGGTGAGGTGCGCTTCGACGACCAGGACCTGACCAAACTGAAGGGCGAGCACCTGCGCCAGATGCGCCGGCGCATGCAGATGATCTTCCAGGACCCCTACGCGTCGTTGAACCCGCGCATGACTGTCGGCAGCATTGTGGCCGAACCGATGGAAGTCCACAACATCGGCACCAAGTCCGAGCGGTTGGAGCGGGTGCGCGAGCTGCTGAAGGTCGTTGGTCTAAACCCCTATTTCATTAACCGTTACCCGCACGAGTTCTCCGGCGGCCAACGGCAGCGCATCGGCGTGGCGCGCGCGCTGGCGGTCAACCCGTCCTTTATCGTATGCGACGAGCCGATCTCGGCCCTGGACGTGTCCATTCAGGCCCAGGTCATCAACCTGCTGGAAGACCTGCAGGAGCAGTTCGGCCTCACCTATCTGTTCATCGCCCATGACCTCTCGGTGGTGCGCCATATCTCGGATCGCATCGCCGTGATGTACCTGGGCAAGGTGATGGAACTGGCCGACCGGGATGAACTGTACCGCAACCCCATGCACCCCTACAGCCAGGCGCTGTTGTCGGCCGTGCCGATCCCTGACCCGGTGGTGGAGGAGAAGCGCAAGCGCATCATCCTGGAAGGGGATGTGCCGTCGCCCGTGAACCCGCCCAAGGGCTGTAACTTCTGCACGCGCTGCCCCAAGGTGATCGATGTGTGTCACGAAACGGAGCCTGAGTTCCGCGACTATGGCGATGGCCATTACGTGGCGTGTTGGTTGTACCAAAAGTAGGCTGCATTGCGTATTTCGGAATCCGTTCGCATGCGTTCCACAATAGTACGCAATACGCAATACGCAGTACTCTCGAAGGGAGGTGATCTGCTCCGAAAAATGCATCCAACAGAGACCGTCTTGTTGAATATCACACATTTCTATCAGGAGGGGAAACATGTCCGTTAAGAAGTGGTCTGTCGTGATCGGCGTCCTGGTGGTTGCCAGCATGCTCTTAACAGCCTGCCCGGCGCCAGCGCCGCAAACCATCGTGGAGACGGTGGTCGTCAAGGAAGAGGTCAAGGTCATCGAGACCCAGGTCGTCAAGGAAGAGGTCAAGGTCATCGAGACCCAGATCGTCGAGAAGGTCGTGGTCGCGACCCCTGTGCCGGTCGCTGAGGAGAAGGTGCTCCGTATCAACCTGGGCTCCTATCCTGACATCATCGACCCCCAGAAGAGCTCGTTCGTGAACGAGATCGCGCATCTGATGATGATCTACGAGGGTCTGACCAAGCTGGACAAGGACCTGAAGACGGTCCCCGGCGCGGCCGAGAAGTGGGAATACAACGCGGACCTCACCGAGCTCACCTTCACAATGCGCAAGGATCTGAAGTACGCCGACGGCAGCCTGCTGAACGCGGCTCGCTTCGAGTACTCGCTGCAACGCAATGTCAACCCGGAAACGGCCGGTGAATATGCGGCGATCACCGATGAGATCAACGGCGCGCCGGAATGGCGCGGCTGCGAGGGCGATGCGTGTGAGGCTGCGGCTGCGGTCGTGGATGAGAGCATCCAGGCGCTGCACGCCGACGGCGCCGCCTGTGTTGACCCCGTGTACGAGGATGCGGCTTGCGACACCCTGAAGATCATGTTATCCAAGCCGGCCCCGTACTTCCATACGGTCATGGGCCTGTGGGTCACCTTCCCCGCCAAGGAAGAGAACATCACCGAGGGCGGTGAGCAGTGGTGGAACAGCTCCAAGTATCATGCCGGCAACGGCCCGTTCGCCCTGAAGAGCCTTGAACCCTTCGTGAAGGCCTACTTCGTCCCCAACACCAACTACTGGGGCGGCGCCGCGAAGGTCAACGTCGAGTACTCCTACATCACCGACAGCGCGGTCTCATTTGAGGCCTACAAGAACGACGAATTCGACATCGTCGGCCTGGCGGCCGAAGATCTGGCCGTCGTGGAGGCCGATCCCGAGCTGAGCAAGCAGGCCAACATTTACCCCGGCTCCTGCACCTTTGCCGTGATGTTCCATCAGTTGAAGGAACCCTTCACTGATCAGAAAGTGCGCGAGGCATTCGCCTACGCGCTCGACCGCGAGACCTGGGTGGCCGACGTGCTGTCCGGCCTTGGCTCGCCGACCCTGACCTGGATCCCCAAGGGCTTCCCCGGCTATGATGCGGAAGAGAACCGCTGGGGCTTCGATCCGGAAGCGGCCAAGAAGGCCATCGCCGATTCCTCGTACGGCTCCATCGAGAATCTGCCGCCCATCAAGCTGACCTTCTCCGACAGCCCGCGCAACCGCACCCGCTATGAGTGGCTGGCCGCGAAGTGGAAGGATGTGTTGGGCGTTGATGTCACCCTCGATCCGGTTGAGCCCACCACCTATACCGCACTGACCAAGGATATCGCCACCGCACCGCTGGCTTACATCCTCGGCTGGTGCGCGGACTACCCGGATCCGCAGAACTGGCTGAGCGTCTACTGGAAGACCGGTGGCTTCGGCCAGCGCATCGGCTATTCGAACCCCGAGTTCGACAAGCTGGTGGATGCTGCAGACGTTGAGCCCGATCCCGCCACGCGCGCGCAGCTCTACGCTGACGCGCAGAAGCTGCTGACCGACGGCGCGCCGGTGGCGTTCTTCTGGAACAACGTCAACACGTATCTGGTTAAACCGTGGGTCACTGGCGTCGAGAAAACCCCGCAGGATGCGGGTTGGGTCGGCATCTACAGCCCGCTGACGATCGATATTCAGAAGTAAGTCGCAACATAACCAATGGGGCAGCTGCTGCCAAGTGGCTGCCCCATCCTTTGAGACATAAAGATGGCGAGCCGGGCCTTAACACCCGGCTCATCATCCCTTGAGGAGAGTCGCGGTGACAACCTATATCGTCCGACGCTTGTTCTATATGGTCCCTACGATTTTCTTCGTGGCGCTGATCACGTTTGCTCTGATGCACGCGGCGCCCGGCGGCCCCTGGGACCGTGACCTGAACGCACGACAGGTAGACCAGCGCACCCAGGAATTGCTGAACCGGCGGTTCGGACTGGATAAGCCGCTCTTTTTCAACACGGAAGGTGGAAACCTCCTCGATAGCCAGTTCTTCAGTTATGTCTGGGGGGCAGTGCGGGGCGATCTGGGGCCGTCCTACCGCCAGCGCGGCTTGGATGTTCAAGACATCTTGTTCGTGCCTGCCGAAGGCAAGCCTTTTTGGGAGAGCAAGTTCGGCTATTCGCTGCGCCTGGGCCTGGTCGCCGTGGCCATGGCCACGCTGTTGGGAATTCCTCTCGGCGTCATTGCCGCGCTTAAACGCAACACCATCATCGACTACATATCACTGTTCATATCAACGGTGGGTGTTTCGATTCCCAACTTCGTGCTGGCGATCTTCTTCATCATCATCTTCGCCAGCAGGCTGAAACTTGTGAAGATCGTTCAGCAGGACTGGGGCAGTCCCGGTGCGTGGATTATTCCCGCGTCGATCCTTGGATTCGGAACGTTTGCTTACATCACCCGTTTGACCCGCTCCACGATGCTCGAAGTGATGCAGCAGGATTATGTGCGCACCGCGCGCGCCAAGGGGCTTAAAGAACGCATCGTGGTGTTGCGCCACATGCTGCGTAACGCCCTCATTCCGGTGGTGACGATCCTCGGGCCTGCTGTGGCGGCGTTGGTGACCGGCTCCTTCATCATCGAGCAGATGTTTTCTTTCCCGGGCAGCGGCCGAGAGTTTGTTCTGTCGATCCAGCGACGGGACTACTCGATGATCATGGGCACAACCTTGATCTATGCGGTCCTGGTGGCCCTTGCCAACCTCACGGTGGACCTGGTATATGGGTTCCTCGATCCGCGCATCAAGGTAGGAGACTGAGCAAGTATGACCGCACAGGCAGGCACCCCCGGCAATCGGGTTTATTTAGAGCAGACGATCGCGCGCCCCCCTCGCTCCCTGTGGAGTGACGCCTGGCATCGCCTGTTGAAAAACAAGGCGGCCGTCGGCGGCGCCATCGTGATCATGATCTTCTCACTGGTGGCGATATTTGCCCCCCTCCTGGCGCCTCATAGCCCGTTGCAGATTTATGACGGGCAGAAGTACCTTCCGCCGGCATGGGAGGAGCGCGGGCCCACGGGCAAGCCGGGCAATCCAGACTTCCTGCTGGGCACGGATAGCCTTGGCCGCGACTTGTTGAGCCGCACGATTTACGGCGCGCGCGTGTCTATGGTCGTCGGGCTTATCCCCACCTTGATCATCCTTATCGTCGGCATTTCGGTCGGCCTCCTGGCCGGCTATGCGGGAGGATGGATCGACGATCTCTTGATGCGGGTCGGCGATATCATGTATGCGTTTCCCGATCTGCTCTTCTTCATCATCGTCATGGCTGCGCTGCGCGATACACCGATCGGGAAGGCGCTGAACGGCTTGATCCTCCTCTTCGTCGCGCTTTCGATAGTGTCGTGGGTGGGGTTGGCGCGCCTGGTGCGCGGGCAGGTATTGTCGCTCAAGCAGAAGGAGTTTGTGGAGGCCGGCCGCATGATCGGCGCCACGAATGCACGCATCATGATCAAGCACCTGCTGCCGAATTCGTTGGGGCCCATCATTGTGTTCACGGCCTTCCGCATCCCCGGCCTGATCATCACGGAAGCAGTTCTGGGCTACCTGGGCCTGGGCTTGCGGCCCGCCACCGATCCCAAGGCCATCTTCATCACCAGTTGGGGCGATTTGCTGTTATCCGGCCAATCGGCCATCAACGCGCAGCCGTGGATGCTCCTGGCGCCCGCGATCTGTGTGGCGTTGGTCGTGCTGGCGTTCAACTACCTGGGCGACGGCCTGCGCGATGCGCTGGACCCGCGGCTGGCGGGGACGGAGTGAGGGCTGGGGGTTGGTAGAACGGTAGGTTGGTAGATTGGGGGAAGGGCGCGAGGCTCTTCCCCCTTTTTTGTGCCGCGGGACGGTTGACGGTCGTGGGGCGCTGTGCTAAACTGCAAATAGCTGGATGATGGCATCCCCTTGTAGATTGAGGGCGTTGGTGAAACAATTCGCTGTCTATTATCGAGCCGTTGTGATATTGGGGCTACTGGCGGCGATCTCGATCGGTTGCACCAGCAAGTCATCCACTCCGACTGCGACCCCCTTGAGCGAAACCCGCATCGTCGAAGTGACGCGCCAAGTCGAGGTGACCGTGGTCGTGACCGCGACCCCGATCCCTACCCCGGCGTATGTCTCCACGATCAACGCTGCGCCGGGCACACTGGTCTACCCGCTATCTGCCGACCCGCTCACCCTCGACCCGCAAGAGGCCTATGACCCCGTCAGCCTGCTGGTCACCGCGCAGCTTTACGAGGGGCTGTTCAACCTGAGAGGGGACGGCACGATCGCACCGGCCGCGGCGACCGGTTTTATCGCGTCCGCCGAGGGCGCGGTCTACACCGTCACTTTGCGTGCGGGGATGACCTGGTCGGACGGACGACCGCTGATCGCGCAGCATTACGCCGACGGCGCCTGCCGGCTGCTGGATCCGGCCGTGGGCAGCCCCTTCGCCTACCTGCTGACCGAGGTCGCCCCCGTGCAGGGCGCGGCGGCGTTCGCCAGCGGCGACCTGGCCGACTGCGCCCAGGTAGGCATCACGGCGGTTGATGACCTGACCCTGCGCATCACACTGGCGCGACCGGTCGCGTATTTTCCCGCGCTGCTGGCCTCCCACATCTTCTGGCCAGCCCGGCTGGACGCGAGCCCGGCGACTGCCAACACGTCTTTGACCCCCACAGTTCAATCCGCAATCCCCAATCCGCAATCCGCAACCACCAACGGCCCCTACCTCCTGGCCGAGCATGTCCCCGGCGCCCACATCACCCTGGCCAAGAATCCCGCCTACTGGAACGCGGCCCAGGTGGCGATCGCGCGGGTTGAGTTCCCCATCGTGCCCGACCCGGCGCGGCAACTGGCGCTGTACGAGGCCGGCGACCTGCAGGTGGCCGAGTCCCCTCTCGAAGGCATCAGCCGCATTCAGGCAGACGCCGGCTTTGCCCGCGAGCTGCACGTGCTGCCGCAGCCCGGCGTCAGCTACCTGGGCCTGAACACGCAGATCACACCGACCAACGACATCAACGTCCGCCAGGCGATCGCCAGCGCGCTTGACCGGGAGGCGCTGATCGAGGAGGTTCTTGGCCAGCCGTGGCACGTCCCCGCGCGCGGGGTGATCCCGCCTGGCATCGCCGGCCACCAGGGCCAGGACACAACCATCGGCTACCCGTACGACCTGGAGGCCGCACAGCGCTTTCTTGTGGACGCGGGCTACGGGCCGGAGAAGCCGCTGCCGCCGGTCGAGCTATGGTATAACCGGGAAGGGAACAACGACGCCCTGTTCAAGGCGGTTGCCGACATGTTGGAGGAGGCCGGCATCCCCGTGCGGCTGGTGGCCAGCGGCTGGACATACTACCTGGATGCGCTGAACACTTGCTCGGTATCCGATGGATGCAGTCACAACCTCTATCGCATGGGCTGGGTGATGGATCACGCGGATGGCTCCAGCATGTTGCGCGTCTTCAGGTCGGGGGCGGCCTACCGGTACACCGGCTGGGCCTCAGCGGAATACGACGGGTTGTTGCTCCAGGCCGCAGGGGTATCTGACGCGAATGCGCGCGCGGCTCTCTACCGCCAGGCCGAACGCCTGCTGCTGGATGACGCGGTCGTCGTGCCGTTGCAGTATTATGACCGGGTTGTGTTGGTGAAGGATGGCTTGACTACCGATTATCCCCTGTTTGGGCCGCCGCAGTTGCAGTATTGGCAGCTGCGGTGAGCCGGTTACGCATTATTCCGGAATCGAGGCTTTAGCCGGTTCGACGCTCAGACAGAGAGACCGGCTAAAGCCTCGATTCTAGCCCATAACGACGCAGGGACTGCACCTGAGTCCCCTCACCCCCCGAGCGCCGCCATGTACTCCCGTATCTGGGGGACGGCGACCAGGCGGTCGTGGAAGAAGTTGTTCACCACGTTGATCACCCGCTGCCGGGCCGCCTCGGCCTCGGTCGTGAGCGTGCTCCCGGGTTGTTGCTGGGTGATCATGTTGCGCAGGTGGAGCAACTGGCGCACGATCTCAGACTCCTCTGCACCTTCCAGCACGCCGATGACATCTAGGATCAGACGATCGGCCTGGGCCAACAAGCTCTCTTTATCGATACATCCCCCTTCACGCACGCAGTCATCGAGGGTGCGGATCAGTGACCACACCTGATACAGTAAGCTGGCCGGCTCGTCGAAGAGCTCGCGGACAAACGCTGCTTCAGCGAAGCGGCCGGTGAGCCGGAAGATGTTGTACATGCGTTTGGCGGCCTTGCCGTAGTTGACGTCCTTGGTCAGATACTTCTTAACTTCACGTTCCAGCGCGGTCACGTAATCGTCCAGCGCGTCGGCCGAAACATGCTGGGCTAACTTGGAGAAGATGGGCACCGATTCGGCCTCCAGGTAAACCTCCTGGAAGTAGGGATCAAGATAGCCATCTAACGGCTTGATCGCGCCGTCCGGCCCTTCCCAGGTGACATCCAACATGTTGCTGGCATTGGCCAGGCGGCCGCGCACCGGGTCGGCCACGATCCAATCCAGCTTGCACCAGCCCGGTTGCCGCGCTACATCGTCCCAGCGGACGACGGCAGGCGTCCCATCGGCCAGGAACCCCTCAATTTGCCCGGTCGTGATCTGGGTCAGGGTCCAGGCGATGGGCGAGCCGGCCCTGCACGTCCGCCCCTCGACCACCAGGTCGGTGGGGTAGGATCCGAACTTGGCCTCGATGAATTGGTAGGTCGGCCCCTTCGCGGTCGCCAGCACCTTGTCGCGCATCAGCCCCGCCAGGATGCGGCACGCCTCTTCCTCCGTGGCCGCGATAATGTTGACCCGCTCGAAGTAGTCGGCGTCGCCGGGGTAGGTCTGGATCTTGGACTGCGCGGAGGAGCCGGAGAGCGCCAGTGCAGTCTCGACGACGCCCGGCTGATCCTTGAACTCCACCAGGCGGCCGACCTCGCGGAAGTAGGCCAGTTCTTCCGGGCTGAAATCCAACATCACGACCTTGTGGCCGAAGACGCCCGTCCGTTCGTCGAACGTCACGTCGTCGGTGGCGCGCCAGGCTGCAATATTGGTCAGCCATTGCAGTGCATCAGCTTCGTCCAACTCGACCCCCAGCCGGCGAGCGGATTCAACGATATTGGCGAGTTGGGTGGTGGGGTTTTGACGCGGATCAAGGTTCATGATTTACCTCCAGTAGATTAGTGTTAGCCTGGCAGCCAGGCCCAGCCGTGCTGGCGGGCTTCGTCCAGCATCTGGCGAAACAGGCCGGCCTGGTCCAGGGCGTCGGAGAGCGCGTGGTGCGCCAGCTCCTGGCGGCATCCGTAACGGGCCGCGACGTAGTGCAGCGAGGTCTCGCCCCAGCGCGCGCCGGTCAGGCCCATGTAGAGCGCCTTGATATCGAGGGCGCTGTACCCGAAGGGGTTACGCCCCAGGTAGCGATGGAAGTAGTCGGCGACGAACATCCAGTCGAAGGGGGCGTTGAATGCCACGAATACCGGACGGCCTCCCTTGGGCGTATGCGCCAACGTCCACGCTTCGAACTGCGCCAACGCCTGGGCGGGTGGCAGGCCGCGTTCGGCCAGTTCGGCCAGCGACAGCTTGCTGATGGCCAAAGCCTCCGGCAGGGCGGCCGTCCGGTCAGGTTGCAGCTCGACATAAAACGTCTCGGCCGGATTATCCGCCAGGCAGGCGCCGATGGAGAGCAGCGCATACTGGCTCGGGCTTGGCCCGGCCGTCTCGACGTCCACGGAGATGAAAGTTTCACTGTTTGCAGGCATGTGCCCCCAGGGTTGGTCTGGCCTGGATGTGGCGATATTATAGCCGCAGGCACTGGGCAACGTCAAGGAATCGCGTGCGTGGGTTTGTGGTGTATAATAGACACGGAAGGAACCCATCCCTCATGAACCCTGCTGTAACTGGCACGACAGTGAACGGCACCGAGATCAACCGATTGGCGCCGGATGATCGCGCGATACATGACTGGTACCGGTTCATTCTGTCCTACCCACCGCACCTGGTGCGCGAATACTTGCAGCGTTTCCAGGTGGATGCCTCTCAGCGCGTCCTGGATCCGTTCTGTGGCACCGGCACGACACTTGTGGAGTGCAGGAAGCTAGGCATCCCCAGTGTGGGGATCGAAGCGAACCCGATGGCGCATTTTGCCAGTCGGGTTAAGCTGGATTGGTCGCCTGCCCCCGAGCTGTTGGTGCGTCATGCGTCACACATTGCAGAATCAGCTTTTGAGGAGTTGCATCGTTCCGGTGTTCCCGATGAGACGCTGCCCCTTTTCCAGGTCGCAGGCTCAAACGGCGCGGGTGATTTGCGGACACTGCCGGCTGAGCAGACACAGCTCCTTCTGGCGAATTCGATCAGCCCCCGGCCGCTGCACAAGACGCTGGTGTTGCTTGAGCACTTGGCCCGGTACAAGGATGCCCGTTTTGCGCACCATGAGCGGCTGGCTCTGGCCAGGGCGTTGGTGACCTCCATCAGTAACCTGGAATTCGGTCCCGAGGTCGGCGTTGGGCCGGCGAAGCCGGATGCCGTGGTCGTCGGCGCATGGCTTGACGCGGTCAAGCTGATGGCGGCAGACCTGGCGGTCTGTAGAGACGAGGCAGATGTGCCTGCAACGGTCCATCATGTAGATGCGCGTTCCATCCGTGATGTGCTTGCTGCTGATTCGGTGGACGCGGTTATCACATCGCCGCCGTACCCGAACGAGAAAGACTATACCCGCACAACCCGCCTCGAAAGCGTTCTGTTAGGGTTCATTCAGAACAAGGCCGAACTTAGGGTGCTCAAGCAGGGTCTCGTGCGCTCAAATTCCCGCGGGGTCTATCGCTGCGATGATGATGACAGGTGGGTTAGCAATCAACCGGAGGTGCAGCGGGTCGCTGCGGCCATCGAGGCGCGGCGTATCGAGTTGGGCAAGACCTCTGGCTTCGAGCGGATGTATGCACGCGTAACTAAGCTCTATTTTGGAGGCATGGCCCGCCACCTGGCTGATTTGCGGAACATCCTGCGGCCCGGCGCTCGGCTGGCATATGTGGTGGGTGATCAGGCTTCGTATCTGCGCGTAATGATCCGAACGGGACAAATTCTGGCCGACATCGCGCAGTCGTTGGGTTATGAAATCCTCGGCATCGATCTGTTTCGCACGCGTCTGGCCACAGCAACCAGGGAGCAACTGCGCGAAGAAGTTGTGCTACTGAGATGGCCTGGGTAGGCATAGATATGGAAGCAGGACTTTGCCATGTGCGCCTATAAGTTTCCGGGCCTGATCTGCCGCCCTGTGGCAGCTCAATTCATGGAAAATGATCTGATTGCGCTCTTTGCGTTTGAAGACAGCGCCAAAGGCGTGGTGGTTTCGGCCGAACAACATTACCGGTTGGTGCCGCCGGAGGAGTTATCAGCAGATGACCTCGCGCTCTATCAGACGCGTGCTGTATGACGCTATCACAGCGGTCCTGCTGATTGCCTGCGCCGCCATCCTGCTGTCGCCTGCCGCTCATCTTGCGCCGGTTCATGCGCAGCACGAAAGCGTCACGCCGCTGCCGGGCGCATCAACCCCGACTCCCACCCTCTGCCCCCTCAGCACCCCCGAGCCGCTCTGGGTGGAGCCGGTCATCTCGCCCACCGGGCTGTTGACGCAAACCCTCACGGTGCGCATCGGCAACGGGGAGGCCGTGACCGTGACTGCCGAGTCGGGCGTCTTCACGGCGACGGGCAGCTTCAATGTCTACGGCAATCCTGCGCAGTTAACCCTTGACCTGCTGGCGGATACGGCGCACCATCTCGAGGTGTGGGCCAGGGTGCGAGAGACCGAGCAGTGGGGATGTATCTACGGCGGTTACACGCTGCATACTGCGCGCGACCGTGACGGCCATCTGTTGTTAATCGAACAGAGATCGGCTGTGCGCTTCTGCACCTGCCGATGATCCTGAGATGAGCTGAAGGAAGTATGGAGAACGTCTCGAAAACCTTGTTTCAACGTGCCGTGGTGACTGTCGCCGCGTGGGCCGGCTGGCGCGTTGATGCTGAGCAGCCGCTGCCTGCGAAGTGCGTCATCGTGGGCGCGCATCACACCTCGTGGACCGACCTTCCGGCCGCGCTGCTGCTGCGCGAGGCGACCGGCATCCGCTTCCGCTGGGCGGCCAAGGACACCTTCTTTCGCGGGCCGGTCGGCTGGTTGTTCCGGGCCTGGGGGGGTGTGCCGGTAAATCGCCGGGAGCGCACCAGCTTCGTGGAACGTATGGCCGCGCTGTTTCGCCAGTATGACGATTTCAAGCTGGCGATTGCACCGGAAGGGACGCGACGCCAGACAGCCTATTGGAAGACCGGCTTCTATCACATTGCGCGTCTGGCGCAGGTGCCTGTCGTCCTCGGCTACGCCGACTACCCGCGCAAGGTCGTCGGTCTCGGTCCGATCCTGACGCCGACCGGTGATATCGAAGCGGACTTCGCGTTTATCCGACGCTTTTATGCCACGGTGACTGGGCGTTATCCCGAACGCCACGGTGAGATCGCGTTATTGACCGCTGCAGGGTGATCACGGCAGTTTCGGCCGGCGCGCCTTCAACACCCCATACAGCTCGGCGCAGAGTGGGTAGTGCCAGGCATAGCGGTCCACCGAGGCCCAAAACTCATCCAGCCCGCGCACCCCGGCGCGCTCGTAGCGCAGGCACTGCACCATCATCTCCAGCTTGTCGGCGTCGCAGACCAGGCGGCCTTCGGGCGTGGTTGCGTCCTCGAACTCGTGCCACAGCGCCCGGAACGCCTCCGCCGAGGGCAGCGGCCGCAGGATCTCGGCGATGGCGGCCGACTCGGCCCGGCTCTTGGCCTGGGGGTCCAGGAAGCGCATAGCCGGGCCGGGCAGGTCGGTCAGGCGCGACTCGGCCAGGTCGTGCAGCACGGCGATGCTCAGCGCGCGGCCTGGATCCAGCGGGGCGGCCAGCGCGCCGGATGCGTTAATCACATCGGCCAGCGCCAGCGTCATCACCGCCATGCTGTGGCTGTGATCGGCCACACTTTCCACCTGGGGCACGTTGCGCAGCAGCCAACCGGAGCGCGGCACGCGTTTCAGCGTCGCCGCGGTGAAGAAAAGGGAAAGAAGCTCGTTAGTATCCATAGCACAAGTATAACACAGTGTCATGCTGAACGGGTCAACAAATCCATCAACGCTCTATCTCCTTGTCTCCCTGTTCCCTTGTCTCCCCCTCTCCCTCGTTTACTTCAGTTTCTCCATCCCCTTGAACTCCCGATACGGCGCCAAGATCGCCAGCGTCTCCGCGTCCACCGGCGTCTCCTGGCGCAGCACCATGCGCGTGAGCAGCTCGCCCAGGCCCGGCCCCAACATGAAGCCCTGGCCGCACATGCCGGCTGCCAGCAGGTAACCCTCGACCTCGTGCGACCAGCCCACCAGCGGCGAGCCGTCCGGCGTCATGGGGTAGAGCCCGCGCCAGGTGCGCCGCACGCGGATGTTCGCCAGCCGCGGCATCAGATCGATCATGCGCCGGGCGACCATGGGCAGGAACGCGCTGGTCTCGCGGCTGTCCTCGCCCCAGATGTTGGGGGCCGGCGTGATGCAGAAGATGATCTGACCGGTGTAGTGCTGGTAGAAGTAGTAGTTGGTGGAGCCGGGCGCGGGCCGGATGTCCACCACCATCGGATGCATGAAGCGGGCGACCGGCTCGGTGATCGCGGCCTCGTGGGAGTCCGGGGTGATGGGCAGCGGCGCCAGGAGTAAGCCACCGTTCGCACCCGCGATCCGATGGGCGGAATTGGCCCAGGGGCCCGCGGCGTTGATCACGACGGGCGCACTGTACGTGCCCTTGTCCGTCACGACGCCTGCAACCTTCTCACCTGCAACCTGCAACCCCGTCACGTGCTCGTTGAAGCGAAACTCGGCCCCGCGGCGGCAGGCGTGGTCGTAGAACGCGTGCAGTGTCAGCAGGGTGGAGCAATGGCCGTCGGCGGGCGAGTAGGTGCCGCCCAGCAGGCCCTCCGGGTTCAGGTCGGGCAGTAGATCCAGCATGGCCTCCCGGTCCAGCCAGTGGATGTCGAGGCCGTAGGAATGCTGGATGGCCAATAGATCCCGCAGGATCTTCTCCTCGCGCTCGCGGTAGGCCACGAACACGTAGCCGCCGCTGTTCCACTCGATGTCGTCGCCGTAGACCTGCTGCCAGGTGGTGAGGATTTCCAGGCTGCGCAGGTTCAGCCGGATCTTGGCCGGGTCGGAGTGGGTGGCGCGCACGCCGCCGATGGCCGCCTTGTTCGACCCCTGGCCGGGGCTGGCGCGGCCTTCTAACACGAGCGTCTTCAGGCCTGCGCCCGCCAGCGCAAACGCGGCCGGCACTCCCACGCTCCCCGCGCCGATGATGATAACGTCATAGTGCTCAGGCATGGGAAACCTCCAGGGATGTACGATGTTCGATGGACGATGTTCGATGGATGGGCACATCGTCCATCGTAGATCGTACATCGTACATCGTCATCCCCGCAAACACCCCCAGCGGAACTTCCATAAACAGCGGCCGCCGAGTGGCGTCGGTCACCTCGCCGGCCGGGATGCCTTCGTCGCGGAACAGCCGATGGATCAGCGCATTGCAGGTCTTCGCACCGCACGAGCCCATGCCGGCGCGCGTCACCGCCTTGAGCTCGTTGATATCGCGGTAGCCGCGGCGGATCAGGTTGCGGATCTCGCCGGCCGTCACCCGCTCGCACCGGCAGACCACTGTGTCGTCGGTGATGCGCTCGACGTAGTGATCCATCGGCTTGCTGACCCAATGCTCCTGCACCTGGATGCCGGCGATGCGTTTGGCGTACTCCCGCGGGGCCTTCACCTGGACGAGGAGCGTGCGGTCGTTGGCCTTGGCCGCGCGCACCCGGGTCACCGCCACGTTCCCCAGCGCCTCGCCCGCGGTGTCCAGCACCGTGACGGTGTCGCCGGCTGCGATGCTCTCCCGCAGGAACTCGTAGGGGATGGTGACGGTGGGGTGTTCACGGTCTTTGCGATAGTCAACCAGCGTGATCGCCAGGCCGGGGCAGACGGTGACGCACTTCTCGCAGCCGATGCAGCGCTTGCCGAGCTGCTCGGCGATGAACTGCGGCACAGCGCGGATGTCGTTGGGGTCAATGTAGATGGCGCCCTGCGCGCAGACCGACGTGCAGGGGTTGCAGGGGATCTCTTGCGTGCAGTGGAACACCGGGAAGACGTCGTTTTCCTCGGCCGGGATCTCTTCCGTCGTGGTCTTGCCCGGCTTGGAGCGCAGCAGCTCGGCCGTGCGATACCAGTCGGGCGGGATCTCGCCCACCTCGTGCCCCAGCGCCCGCGCGATCTCTAGCCCCTTGATCTTGCCGGAGAACATCGCTGCCGACGCCTCCGCGATCTCCTCCGCGTCGCCGGCCGCAAACGCGGTCATGCCGAACTGCTGGGCCTTGGCGTAGAACTCGTTCACGGGATCCAGGCCCACCGCGATGAGCACGGTGTCGCACGCGAACGACCGCTCGGTGCCGGGGATCGGCTTGAACCTGCTGTCCACCTGCGCGATGGTGACCGACTCGATCTGGTCCGTGCCGTTGGCGCTGAGGATGGTGTGCGAGGTGTAGATGGGCACGCCCATGCGGTGCAGCTTGTCCTTGTGCACCTTGTAGCCGCCGCACTCGGGGAGCGCCTCCACCAGGCCCACCACCTGGATGCCGGCCTGCAGCGCGTGGTAGCCCGCGATCAGCCCCACGTTGCCGCCGCCGACGATGAAGAGCCGCTCGGCCGCGCGCACCAGGTCGCGGTTGACCAGCGTCTGGAACGCGCCCGCGCCGTAGACGCCGGGCAGGGTGTTGCCCCGGAACGCCAGCGACTTCTCCCGCGCGCCCGCGGCAACCAGCAGGATTTGGGGGCGGATGAGGATGTAGCGCTCCTCTCTGTCACCCTGAGCGGAGGTCACGGAGCGAGGGGTCTCAATTCCGACAGTGCTGACTTCTCTGTCACCCTGAGCGGAGGTCACGGAGCGAAGGGTCTCGATGCTGACTGAAGGAGATGCTTCGTTGGCTTCTCGCTGCATCGCATCTTCAGTTGTCAACCCGCTCAGCATGAAACGTGGCTGGGCGCCCCGCAGCACCCCCACCACCCCATCGCTGAACACCGCCAGCGCAGTGCTGTTGAGCCAGACCTCCACGCACTGGTGCTCCCGCACCTGGCCTTCCAGCTTCGTCGCGATGTCAATCCCGCGCGTGCCCGCGTAGACCGCGTTGATGGAGCCGAAAAAGCGGTGGGTTTGCAGCACCAGCTTGCCGCCCAGGCGATCCTTGTCGTCCACCAGCAGCGTCTTGATGCCGCGCTGGCCGAGCTGGATCGCCGCGGACATGCCCGCCGGGCCGCCGCCGATGATCAGGACGGGGACGGCGATCTCTTCGATGGGAGAGAAACTAGGTTTCTTCGCAGAGACCTGGCTTTCAGGTATCTGCGGCAGCTCTGGCAGCCCTTCCGCCGGCTCGACCCGCATGCCGGGCCGCACCGGCGTCATGCACGATTTGACCGGCATGCCGTCGGCCAGCACCAGGCATTGCGCGCACTGGCCGTTGGCGCAGAAGATGCCCTGGGGCGAGCCGTCTTTGGGATGATGCCCGAAGACCCGGATGCCGGCCGCGAAAAGGGCGGAAGCGATAGTCTCCCCTTCCTGAGCCATCAGCTCCCGCCCCTGCCAATAGAACGCCACGCCCGCGCGCGGTTCTGCAGTGAGAATTGGATGCGCTGTGATGCGATATTGCGCCATGTGTGCTCCTTGATCGCTGACTGCGTTGTCTGGAACGATCGCCCTGAGTGTAGCACTGGCCTGGCGCGCTGTCTATGAGATGGGTCAGGGTCTCTGTCAGCTTCGCAAGCGATACGGCACGTCAATGCAGCGGTCTAGCGAACAGCCACTGACTGCGTTACAAGGTCACCAGCACGGCCTCGATGTGCTCCAGGGCCCAGTCAACCTCGTCTTTGGAGATCACCAGTGGCGGGGCCAGGCGGATGACATGGTCATGCGTTTCCTTGCACAGCAGGCCGCGGACCATCAACGCCTCGCAGAAGCGCCGCGCGCCGCCGGCCTCGGGATGCAGCTCTACGCCGATGAGCAACCCCTTGCCGCGCACCTCTTTGACATAGGGGCTGCGGATGCGGCGCAACTGTGCCATCAGATACTCGCCCATGGCAGCCGCATTCTCGATCATGCCTTCTTCCACCAACACCTTAAGCGCCATGCGCGCCACCGCGCAGCCCAGCGGATTGCCGCCGAAAGTGCTGCCGTGGTCGCCCGGCTGGAAGATGCCCAGGACTTCCTTGTTGGATAGCACGGCAGATACCGGGTAGAACCCACCCGACAGCGCCTTGCCGATCATGGTCAGGTCGGCCTCAATCCCCTCATGCTCCTCGGCCAGTAGCTTACCCGTCCGCCCCAGGCCGGTCTGGATCTCGTCGGTCATCAGTGCGATATCGCGCTCGGTGCAGATGCGCCGGACATCGCGCAGGTAGCCCTCAGGCGGCACGATGATGCCCGCCTCGCCCTGGATCGGCTCCACCAGGAAACCGACCGTGTTCGGCGTGATCGCGTCTTCCAACGCCTGCGCATCGCCGAATGGGATGATCTTGAACCCCGGCGTCAGCGGTGCATAGCCATCACGGTACTGCGCCTCGGTGCTGAAGCTGACGATGGTGACGGTCCGTCCGTGGAAGTTGTTTGCGCAGACGATAATCTCGGCCTGGCCCTCCGGTATCCCCTTGGCTTTGTAACCCCATTTGCGGGCGGCCTTGATGCACGATTCCACGGCTTCGGCGCCGCTGTTCATCGGCAGGGCAATCTGTGATCGGGTGAGATCGCACAGCTCTTTGTAAAACAGCCCGAGCTGGTCGTTGCGAAACGCGCGCGAGGTCAGCGTGAGCTTTTCGGCTTGCTCCTTCATGACCGCGGCGATGCGCGGGTGGCAATGCCCCTGGTTCACGGCGGAGTAGGCCGAGAGGCAATCCAGGTAGCGCTTGCCCTCGACATCCCAGACCCAGACGCCCTTGCCGCAGGCCAGCACCACGTCCAGCGGCTTGTAATTGGTCGCGCCGTAGCGCTTTTCGAGTTCGATATAGTCCTGAGTATTCACGTCGAATGACCCCCGTGTCCTGGTGGTAAAAATACGGCACACATCATAACACAGCATGAAGCGCTCTCGAAACCGGGGCGCTGGATATCAACACGCTGGCAGGGCGGGCTGCGCGGCGTCGCCGTCGTCCAGGTCAAACTCCACCACTAACGGCACATGGTCGCTCCAGGGGATCCAGTCGCGGGGATCGCCGACTTCGAAGCGGGCGAGGCGCGCGGCCCAACTGGCCGGGATGAAGACATAATCTACCACAAAACCGCGGGAGAACTTGCGCTGGTGGAAGTGCGTTCGCCGCAGCACAGCCTGGCCCGTCGCATCGCTCATCACATGTTCTGCGTTCATGAGGCCGGCTTCCGCCAGGAGGTCCAGCACTGCACTCCCCTGCCCACTGCGCCGCGCCGACATCTGTTGCGGCAGCCGGTTGAAGTCACCGGCCACCACCGACGGCCCTGCAGCTAGGACAGGCCGGTAGCGCCGCAGCGCGGCCAGCGGATCGTTGGTCGTGCCCGCGGGGATGGCGCGCGGGTCGGCCGACCACACACCCAAGAGGTTGAAGTGGCACCAGCCCGAAATAGTCACCGGCAGGTAGAGGGCGTGTCCCTCCGAATAGTTGGGATGCCGCGCCAGCGCCAGGTCGCCGAAGGTGAAGATGCCGAGCCCTTTGTCCGGGTTGAAGCCGATCCAGTCGTAGGCCGCGCAGTCAGGCCGCCAGGGGTTGGCGCCATCAGGGTCAGCGCACTCCTGGATGACCGCTACATCGGGCCCGAGCGATAGGAGCCGGTCGAACTTCAGGCGCAACGCCATGTTGCAGTTCCAGGTCACGATACGCAAGGTGAAACCAGCCTTCCGGGGTCAGACAGTCAGCCGCAATTGCGAGTCTAGCACATCAACGGCAGCGTCACAAACCGGACGCGCAAGACTCACCGCAGAGATCCACCTGCAAGGGGAGCACTTCCGTGAGACCTTTGTCGCTGCGGCTATCGTTTCCAACCTGTACAATACTTGCATAGTCGACGTCCTCATGATGATGGGGTAGCGCATTCCGTTTTTCGTCCAAATGCAGGCATTCAGAGAGGAGAACCGCCTGATGAAGAAGCGCTTGTTGCTCTGTGTGTTGGCGCTTGGGGTCGCTGCCGTGCTTGCCGGCTGCAACCAGCCTCCGCGGGTGCTGGTTGTCACGCCCATTCCTACGCTGGTCCCGGTGACGACGGCCACCCCACGCGTGCCTGAGTCTGCCGCCGCGCCGTCTCAATCCTCCGCGGCCCCAGTGAGTGAGTCGAACGTTGCCGCCGCGTTCCAAAAGGGCAGTTGCGGCGCATGCCACGTCATCCCCGGCATCGCCGGCGCTGTCGGCGCCATTGGCCCCGACTTGTCCAGGATGGGCGAAGTCGCCCAGGCCACCCTGAACGATAAAGCCTACACCGGCAACGCGCAGGATGTCCCCGGCTACATCCGCGAGGCGCTCGTCGAGCCGGACGCGTTCATTTCTGCTGGCTGCCCCGGCGGCGTCTGTCAGAAGGGTCTGATGCAGGCTTCGTTGGTCCAGGCGTTGAGCGATGCGGAGCTGGCCGCGGTGATAGAGTACCTGGCCGGGCTGCCGAGCAAAGCACAGTCTGCACCGGTCGAGACTGCGCCCGCGCTGCCGGTCGCCGCACCTGTGCTGGCCGAGGATGAGTTCGCCAGCATCGGGCAAGTCTTCTTCGACCGCTGCGCGGGGTGTCACGGCACGCTGCGCAAGGGCGCCACCGGCCCCGCCCTGACCCCCGACAAGACGCAGCCCAAGGGCACGGCCGCGCTGGCTGCCATCATCTTCAACGGCACCCCGCGCGGCATGCCCGACTGGGGCAAGCAGGGCGTGTTGACCCAGGCCGAGGCCGAGACGATGGCGAAGTTCCTGCAGCAGGAGCCGCCCGCGCCGCCGGAGATGTCGCTGGCGCAGATGATGGCAACCTGGCAGGTGTTGATCCCGCCCGACAAGCGGCCGGCTGCGCCGCAGCACAACCGCGACTGGCAGGACTTCTTCACCGTCATCCTGCGCGATGCCGGCCAGGTGGCGGTGGTGGACGGTGACACCTTCGAAGTGGTCAACACGGTGAACACCGGCTATGCAGTGCACATCACCCGCATGTCGGCCACTGGCCGCTATGTGTACGTCATCGGTCGCGATGGCAAGGCCTCGCTCATTGATCTGTGGATGAAGGTCCCGGACGTCGTCGCTGAAGCCAAGCTGTGCTACGACGCCCGTTCCATTGATGGCAGCAAGTACAATGGCCCGGAAGGCGATTTCTCCGACAAGTACGCTATCGTCGGCTGCTACTGGCCGCCGCACTTCGTGATCCTGGATGGCCTGACCCTGGAGCCGTTCAAGATCGTCAGCACGCGTAGCTACACCTACGACACCGAGGAGTACCACCCGGAGCCGCGGGTGGCCGCCATCGTCGCCTCGCACTTCAAGCCGGAATGGATTGTTAACGTCAAGGAGACGGGGCAAGTGTGGCTGGTGAACTACACCGACCCCGTCGCGCCCGGCATCAAGATGTTGGAGGCGGAGCGCTTCCTACACGATGGCGGCTGGGACGCCACGGGACGCTACTTCCTGGTGGCCGCCAACCAGGCCAACAAGGTGGCGGTGATCGACGCGCAAGAAGGGAAGCTGGCTGCCCTGGTGGAAACTCCGAAGATCCCGCATCCCGGCCGCGGGGCGAACTGGGTTGATCCTCAATTCGGCCCCGTCTGGAGCACAGCTCACCTGGGTGAGGCGTCCATGGTCGCCATCGGCACTGATCCCGTAGGCCACCCGGAACAGGCCTGGAAGGTGGTGCGGAACATCGCGCTGCCAGGGGGTGGCAGCCTCTTCGTCAAGACCCATCCGAACAGCCCGTGGATCTGGGTGGATCATGGGTTGAACTCGGATGAAGCGATCCAGCGCACCGTCTGCGTGATCGCCAAGGCCGATCCGACCAGGACTGCGAAGTGCTGGGAGATCGCCGATTACGGCCGCGCCGTGCACTTTGAGTACAACCGGGAAGGCACGCAGGTGTGGGTCAGCGTGTGGGGCCGCGCAGACCAGCCAGGGAAAACCGGCGAGATCGTGGTCTACGACGACAAGACGTTGGCCGAAGTGGCTCGCATCCCGAACCTGGTGACGCCGACGGGGAAGTTCAACGTGTACAACACGATGAAAGACATATACTAAACGGTTCAAGCCTGTCAGGTTTCCGAAACCTGACAGGCTTGAGCAAAGGAGATTCGTTCCATGGAAGCAACTGATATCTTGAGTTCCGAACACCGCGTTATCGAACGCGTCATCGCCAGCCTGGAAGCCCAGGCCGCAAAACTGGCCGCCGGCCGGACCGTCCGCCCCGGCTTCTTCCTGGATGCGGCCGACTTCATCAAAGGCTTTGCCGATGGCTGCCACCACCGCAAAGAGGAAGGGGTGCTGTTCGAGGCGATGGTTGGCGCCGGGCTGCCGCTGCAGGCTGGGCCGATCGCGGTGATGCTGGCTGAACACGAGCAGGGCCGGGCGTTCACTCGTGGTATGCGGGCCGCAGCCGAGCGCCTGGCCGGTGGGGACGCGTCGGCTGCCGGAGCGGTGGTGGCCAACGCCCGCGGTTACGCCGCGCTGCTGCGCCAGCACATCCAGAAAGAGGACGGCATCCTCTTCCCCCTGGCCGATCAGGTGATCCCGGCCGGTCAGCACGCCGCGCTCGTCGCGGCCTTCGAGCACGTCGAGCACGAAGAGACGGGCGAGGGTGTCCACGAAAAATACCTGGCGTTGACCGAGGCGTTGGCGCGGGAGGCGGCGGCGTAAAACGAAGCAGGGACAGGAGGCACGAACGGTCATCAGGCGCTGCGCACGTCCAGGAGGGCGCTTGCGCAGCGCCTGGCGCGTTGCAGCCTACTTGATCGGCCAATAGATCCACAACTTCATCTCTTGCGCCGGTGCGTTCGGGTTCGGCTCCTCGTCATACAACTCAAAGTCGGGCGCGTCGGCGTGCTCATAGCCTGCTCGCGGCTGCCACTCCTCGGTAATGTAGCGATAGGTGGCGCCGATGGTTCCCAAGGTGCACGGGAACGCGGCGTACTTCTGCGCGGGCACGGTCATGCGTATCATGCCCGCGGGCAAGGCCTCGACCTGTGACACCTCGAAGCCGGCGATGTACCACGGCTCTTTGTCGTTGGGCATGCCGAAGCAGAGCCCGTAGGCAGGCCCGCAGACGTGCTTGATCTCGCCGAAGCGGGCGTTGACTTGATCCCATACCTTACCGATTTCGTTGTTTTCGATGCCGCCCTCGTAGGGCGCGGCGGTGATCAAGCCGGCGAACGGCAGGCCGATGACGGTGAACGCCGGTTTGGTGACGATGCGCGGTTCCATAGGTTTTCCCTCCTTGTGTCCTGTGATCGCAGTTGTCAGCGGTTGCACTGGGAGCTGAAGCTCGGTGACAAAGCTGTTGGGATCGGGCGCCGATTCAAGCCCTTGCAGGTAGACCTCGCGGTTAGGGCCGCCGGCCCGGTAGCCGTTAGCCTGCGTCCAGGCAGCCAGCGCGCGATACGCGGCCGCGATGCGGTCGTAGCTGCCGGTGTGGATCGCGCTGGCGGCCGCAGGATGGCCGGGCAGTTCGTGGACCGCGACCCGCGCGTTCCCCCGCAGCCGACCCGCCAACGGCACGGCCACCTCAACATCAGCGCCCCGGTCGCGGTACTCGGCGTCGTGGTAGATCGCCAGGTACGGCGTCAGTGGGTCGGGCGTGATCCCGCGACCGGCCAGGTAGCTCCGCAGCTCACCGATCAGCCCGCCGATGTCACGGTACTCGGCGATGGTGTCACGGATGCCCGCCACCAGCCGCGGCTGGATCGGCTTCACCAGCACCTCGTAACGCGGCTGCCGCCCCTCCTGCTCGATCTGGCGCAACCGGGCGGCCACGCGGGCCAGGCGCGCCTGCTCGACCGCCACCTGCTGCTCGATCTCGGCCTGGCGCAACTGCAGCAGCCGCTGGATCTCGCCCGCCGACAGATCCTCCCGCAGCAGACGCTCGATCTGCGCCAGCGGAAAGCCCAGCTCGCGCAGCGCCAGCAAGCGGTTAAGCCGCGGCAGTTGACCCAGCGAGTAGTAGCGGTAGCCCGTGTAGCGGTCCACCCAATCGGGCCGCAGCAGCCCCAACTCGTCGTAGTAGCGCAGCGTCTTCACCGACACCTGCGCCAGCTTCGAGAACTCCCCGATCTTCAGCATCTCAGCTCTCCCCGTGTGTCCGCACCGCCGGCCGGCAGCGTTACCCCTACTATACACCCTCCAGCGGGGGGAGAGTCAAGTATCAGTTTGAGTTTGTGATTCTCCAATACGCTGACTTGCGACCGCTGACCGCTGACCGCCGACTGCTAAATGCTGACCACAATACGGTGGACGGAACACGTTAATTCGCGTATAATGGCCGTGATGATCTATTGGGAGCCAACATGCCCGTTGACCAGGAAACCGTCTTCCACATCCACCAGGCGTTTGCCGATCTCGGCCTGCGCCCCCGTGACGCGGCGATTGCCCCGCCGCCGCTGACGCGCGAGATAATCCAACGCGATGTTCGGGCCGCGTTTGCTGAATTGGACCCGCAGCAATTGGCGATTTCTCGGCGCATGACCCCGGCAGAACGATTCGCCCTGGTCTGCGATTTGAACGAGTTTCTTCGCAATGCAGTCATCGCCGCGATTCACGAGCAACATCCGGGACTTAACGAAGCTGAATTCCAGCAGGAATTTCTCAAACGGATGGGGATACAATTGCCTGTCCACCATGACCTTCAACCATGAAACTCGTCGCTGACCTCCACATCCACTCCCACTTTTCCCGCGCCACCAGCGCCAACCTGACCTTCGAGCACCTGGCGCGCTGGGCGCAGCTCAAGGGCATCAATGTTGTCGGCACGGGCGACATCGCGCACCCAGGCTGGCTGGCGGAGATGCGCGATAGGCTCGTGCCGGCCGAAGATGGCCTGTTCCGACTGCGCGACGACCTGGCGACCGAGGTGCAGGCGCAGGTGCCGCCCGCGTGTCTCGCGCCGGTGCGCTTCATCATCGGCGGCGAGATCAGCAACATCTACAAGCGGGAGGATAGGACCCGCAAGGTCCACAACGTGGTCTTCGCACCGTCGTTCGAGGCCGTGGAAAAGCTTCAAGCCCGGCTGGAACGCATTGGCAACATCCGCGCCGACGGCCGGCCGATCCTGGGGTTGGATTCGCGCGATCTGCTGGAGATTGTGCTGGAGACCGACCCCGGCTGCCATCTGATCCCTGCGCACATCTGGACGCCGTGGTTCTCGCTGCTCGGCTCCAAGTCCGGCTTCGACTCGGTGGAGGCGTGCTACGCCGACCTGACGCCGCACATCTTCGCGCTGGAGACCGGCCTCTCTTCCGACCCGCCGATGAACTGGCGCGTATCGGCGCTCGATCGCTATACGCTGGTCTCCAACTCCGACGCGCACTCGCCGGAGAAGCTGGGCCGCGAGGCGAACCTGTTCGACTGCGAGCTGGCGTATGGCGCGCTGTTTGCGGCGTTACGGACCCCTCCCCCGACCCCTCCCCTGCGAGGGGAGGGGAGCTTAACTCCCCCTTTCCTGGCAGGGAAGGAGGGCGGGGGGTTAGGTGGAACAGTTGAATTCTTCCCCGAAGAAGGCAAGTACCACTTCGACGGCCACCGCGCCTGCAACGTCGTCTGGGAGCCAGCGACCACGCGCGCACACCGCGGCGTTTGCCCGGTCTGCGGCAAGCCGGTGACGGTGGGCGTGATGCACCGCGTCGAGGCGTTGGCGGACCGGCCCGCGGGCGTCCGCCCCGCACACGCCGCGCCCTTCGTCAGCCTGATCCCTTTGCCGGAAGTGTTGGGCGAGGTCTACGGCGTCGGCGCGGGATCGAAGCAGGTGCAGACGGAGTATATGAAGCTGCTGGCCCGCTTGGGCCCGGAGTTGGTGATCTTGCGCGAGACGCCCCTGGAAGACCTTACCGCCGCGGGCGGTGAGCGCCTGGCCGAAGGGATCGGTCGCATGCGCCGCGGGGAAATCGTCGCGCAGCCCGGCTACGACGGTGAGTATGGTGTCATCCGCGTCTTCGGCGGGGCGACAGTACCGGAGACGCAGATGGGGTTGTTTGGGGCAGCAGACCGACCGGTGACGGCAGACCGGCGACTGACCAAAGCGGAGGGGCTCAAGAAAGACGTGGAACAAAGGATCTGGGAACAGGGATCAAGCGCGAGGCGGCAGGGGGCAGAGATCAGCGAACAGATCCCGGACCCCTTCGCCGTGGCAGAAGCGCCGGCGCCCTACACTCCGGCCGACGGCGCACCCGACGCAGCCAGCAGCGCGCAAGACGCAACGCGCAGCACGCAACACACAGCACGCAATACGCAGTACGCTTTTCCCCTCAATCCCGAACAACGCGCCGCCGTCCTCTGCACCGACGCGCCGCTGGCGATCATCGCCGGGCCGGGCACGGGCAAGACGCGCACGTTGACCGCCCGTATCGCGCACCTGATCCAGGAAAACGGAGTCGCGCCGGAGAACGCGCTGGCCATCACCTTCACCAACAAGGCCGCGGGGGAGATGCGGGAGCGATTGGAGGGCCTGTTGGGCGCAGACGTGGCCGGCCGCATCACCATCAAGACGTTTCACGCGTTCGGCGCGATGCTATTGCGGCAGTATGCCGACCGCCTGGGCCTCAGCCCGCGGTTCGTGATCCTGAGCGAAGAGGATCGCGCCGCGGTGCTGCGCCAGGCGTGCCCAGGCTTGAGGGCTGCCGAGGTGGCCGCCGCGCTGGCGGAGATCTCGACGGCGAAAAACTCCGGAATCGAGCCTTCAGGCGGTCTCTCTGTCGCAAGAACCAAACCGGCTGAAGCCTCCAGTCCAGACAACGAGCTATACCAACGCTATGAGACCGCGCTGCGCGCCGCCGATGCCGTGGACTTCGACGACCTGATCCTGCTGCCCATCCGCCTGCTGGAAGCGCACCCCGACGTGCTGGCTGCGACCCAGGCGCGCTACCACTGGATCTCGGTGGACGAGTACCAGGACGTCAACGCAGCGCAGTATCGGCTGCTGCGGCTGTTGACGGGTGCCGGGGAAACAAGGAAACAAGGAAACAAGGGGGATGGAGTCAATCTCTGCGTCATCGGTGACCCGGACCAGGCGATTTACGGTTTTCGCGGGGCCGACCCGCGCTACTTCCTTCGGTTCGAGCAGGACTACCCCGGCGCAGCGGTCCTCAGCCTCAACAAGAACTACCGCTCTACGCAACTCATCCTCGATGCCGCTATGCAGGTCATCACACGTAGGGGCGAGGTTTCCTCGCCCGGGGTCGCCGTGGTGGGTGGGGCAGAGGGTGGGGTGACCCCGCCCCTACAGGCGTTGGCCGACTTCGCCGAGCAGGTCAAGCTCGACATCTACCGAGCGCCCACCGACAAGGCCGAGGCCGAATACGTGGTGCACCAGATCGAGCAGATGGTGGGCGGCACCAGCTACTTTTCGCTGGATTCACGGCGCACCGATGGGGCGACCCCATCCGCCGCGCGTTCCTTCGCCGATTTCGCCGTGCTCTATCGGCTGTCTGCGCAGAGCCGGCCGCTGATCGAGGCGTTCGACCGCTCCGGCATCCCCTATCAAACGGTCGGGCAGACGTCCCTCTACGAGTACAAGGCCGTGCGCGAAGTATTGGCCCTCCTGTGGCGGCTGTACAACCCGCGGGCGCCGCTGCTTGTAGCGCAGGTTGGCAACTTGCGCCACGTAGAGGCCGGCGAGCCGATCGCCCGGTTGATCGAGCAGATCGTCGAGCACCTGGTAGAGGGACGCAAGAAGCCGGTCAGTGACGCCGACGCCAGACGCCTGCACCAGCTCGCACTCCGCGCCGTGCCGTTCGGCAACCGACTGGCCGATTTCCTGGAGATGACCGCCCTGCAAAGCGAAACCGACGCCTACGACCCGCGCGCCGACCGGGTGACGCTGATGAGCCTGCACGCCTCGAAAGGGCTGGAGTTCCCGATCGTCTTCATCGTGGGGTGCGAGGAAGGGTTGCTGCCCTACGAGCGCAAGGGCGAAGCCGTGGATGTGGAGGAGGAACGTCGTCTGTTCTACGTAGGCCTGACGCGTGCGAAGCACAAACTGGTGCTGACCCACGCGCGCAAACGGGTGCTCTTCGGCCAGTTCATGGAGAACGCGCCCTCGCGCTTCGTGGGCGATATCGAGGCCGCGCTGAAGGAGTTGCGGGAGATGCAGTACCGGCCGCCGGAGAAGAAGCCGGAGAGCAGGCAGATGAGCTTGTTCTGATAGGCTCCGCGCGGTGCTTTTCGCAATTTGACTTCTGGCGCCTACCGTGGTAAGCTGCTTGTTGTCATATAAGTCCTATGGAATTACTATATTTTTGAGTTGATCCATGAAGCTATCCAAACGCGGCGAATATGGCCTGCGAGCCATGATTGACCTGGCTGCGCAAAACGATCAGAGTGGGATCATTCCCATGAAAGAGATCGCCCGGCGCCAGCAGATCCCGCTTAAGTTCCTGGAGCAGATCCTGCTGGCGCTGAAGAACGCCGGGCTGCTGCAGAGCCGCATGGGGGTGGGCGGCGGCTATTATTTGGCACGGCCCGCAAACGAGATCACCCTGGGGCAGATCGTGCGCGTGCTGGACGGCCCGCTGGCCCCCATCCGCTGCGTCAGTAAGATGGCCTATGAGCCGTGCGTCTGCCCCGACGAGACGACGTGCGGCCTGCGCCTGGTAATGCTCGACGTGCGCAATGCCATCGCCGACATCCTCGATAACACGACACTGTTCGACGTCACGCAGCGCGTCGACGCGGTACGAGCCCAGGCCGGACTGGCAGCCGCGGCGTAGAATTCTGACCCAGAAACGGGACGCGGACGGGCGCAGATAAACGCGGCGGGTGGGATTCTCGTTCCTGTCTGCAGTGCCCGCAACGTAGACGCTGATCAGCGAGCTTCTCGATCCCTGACGATGACCGCAAAATCGACAGCGCCTCGGCAGAGGCGCCAGTTCTCTTATGCAAAAAGTATATAAATTCAATAGACGATATAGAGATAAGAGGAGGCACCTCATGAAATGCAGCAACCGATTCTTCGTCGCTTTTATGGTTCTGACGCTGCTCCTGCCCCTGTTGGCGGGATGCGCGGCGAGGGTAGACAACGTCACAGGAGGCGCGACCGAGCTGAGAGGCACGATCACGGCGTCTGGGGCGTTCGCGCTCTACCCCATGATGGTGCGCTGGGGCGAGGCGTTCACCAGTCTGCATCCCGGCGTGGAGTTCGATATCTCGGCCGGCGGTGCGGGCAAGGGGATGACGGACGTGCTCAGCGGCGCCGTGGACATCGGCATGGTCTCTCGCGCGATTACGCGCGAGGAGGAAGCCAAGGGCGCCTATTGGATCGCAGTGACCAAAGATGCCGTGTTCCCATCCGTCAACGCCAGGAATCCGGTGCTCGCTGACCTGCTGGCCAAGGGCATCAGCCAGGAAACCTTCATCGGCATCTACATCACCGGCCAGATCACGACCTGGGGCCAGGTGGTGGGCCGGCCCGAGGTGACCGACCCGATCCACATCTACACACGCTCCGATTCCTGCGGCGCGGCCGAAGTCTGGGCCAAGTTCCTGGGCAACAAGAAGCAAGAGGACCTTAAGGGCATCGGCGTGTTCGGCGATCCGGGCATCCTGGACGCGGTGATCAAGGACCCGCTGGGGATCGGTTACAACAATCTGAACTACGCGTTCGACGCCAAGACAGGCCAACCGGTCGCGGGCTCTGCCGCAGCCCCGATCGACGCGGACAAAGATGGAACCGCGAGCGCGGACGAGGCGCTGGAAACCAAGGCGGAGGCGGTGCAGGCCGTGGCGAGCGGCAAGTTTCCCTCGCCCCCGGCGCGGCTGCTGAACCTGGTGACCAAGGATCGACCGGCGGGGTTGACCAAGGCCTTCATGGCGTGGATCCTGGCCGACGGTCAAAAGCTCCTGGACGAGGTCGGCTACGTGCCCCTCACGGCCGAGCAGTTGGCGGCCAGTCAGGCGAAGTTGAAGTAAGCGGATCGGTGGTTTGCCCTCGGGATCGGACGCCGATTCGCCCGGCCGGCCCGCGGGCACAGGCTCATCCCGGAGGGCGCCATGACTGCACAAGCCATTGCCGATCCACCGCTGGCGCGGCCGGGGCCGCGTTGGCGCTGCCGGCGTGACCGTATCTCGGCCCGACTCTTCCTCCTCCTCACGGCCCTGCCGGCATTCCTGCTGGTCGCGATGCTGGTGGCCTTGGCCGTGCGCGCCCGGCCCATCCTGGCTGAGGCTTCGCCCTGGGCGCTGCTCTCCGGCGGGGTCTGGCAGCCCTGGCAAAAGCTCTTTGGCTTCTACCCTTTCATCGCTGGCACCTTTTGGGTGACGATCCTGGCCATGCTGATCGCGGTCCCACCTTCGCTGCTGACCGCGATCTACCTGGTGGAGTACGCGGGGCCGCCGACGCGGGCGTTGATGAAGCCGCTGCTGGACCTGCTGGCCGGCATCCCGTCGGTGGTCTACGGCGTGTGGGGGGTGGTTGCCATTGTGCCGTTTGTGCAGGGGTGGCTGGCCCCGGCGTTCGAGCGTGCGCTGGGGTTCATCCCGCTGTTTCGCTCCGCCAACCCCACGGGTTACGGCGTCGCCGCCGGCAGCCTGGTGCTGGCCGTGATGGTGGCGCCGGTGATCATCGCGGTCACCTACGAGGTGCTGCAGACCGTCCCGGCGGGCCTGCGCGAGGCGGCGCTGGCCATCGGTAGCACCCGCTGGCAGATGGTGAAGCATGTGGTGCTGCGCAGGGCTGCACCGGGCGTGCTGGCCGCCATCGCCCTCGGCTTCTCGCGCGCGTTCGGCGAGACTATGGCCGTGCTGATGGTGGTGGGCAACGTGCCGGCCGCGCCGAAGTCCATCTTCGACGCGGCCTACCCGCTGACCGCGCTGATCGCCAACAACTTCGGGGAGATGATGTCCATCCCGATGTACGATGCCGCGCTGATGGGCGCGGCGCTGATCCTGCTGGTGCTGGTGTTGGCGTTCAATATCGCCTCGGCGCTCATTCTGCGCCAGGTGGTCAGGAGGTCAGGGCTATGAGCCGGAAACGCGTCGAGGAGGGCTGCTTCGTGGCGTTGATGCGCCTGTCGTTCCTGCTGGTGGCCGGCAGTCTGCTGCTCATCCTGGCGATCGTGGTGACCAAAGGGCTGCCTGGCCTGAGCTGGCAGATGATCTCGCAGACGCCCAAGGGTGGCTTCTACCTGGGGCGGGAAGGTGGCATCTTGAACGCCATCGCCGGCTCGCTCTACCTGGCCGGCGGGGGCACGCTGCTGGCGCTGCTGCTGGCGCTGCCCATCGCGCTCTACCTGGAAGTGTATGCCAAAGGCTCCCGCTGGGCGGATGTGGTGCGGCTGTCGCTGGATGTGATGTGGGGCGTGCCATCCATCGTCTACGGCGCGTTCGGCTTCACCCTGATGCTGGTGGTGGGGCTGCGGGCGTCGCTGCTGGCCGGCATCATCGTGCTGGCGCTGTTGGAGCTGCCCATTATGACCCGCGCGATGGATGAGGTCATCAAGATGATCCCGCACGACCTGAAGGAGATCTCGTTCGCGCTGGGGACCACGCGGCTCGAGGTCGCTTTCACCGTGATCGTGCGGCAGGCGCTGCCCGGCATCGTCACCGGCGTGCTGCTGGCCTTCGGTCGTGGCATCGGCGACGCGGCCTCGGTGCTTTTCACGGCCGGCTACACCGACCGGATGCCGACCTCGCTGCTGCGGCCGACCGCGTCGCTGCCGCTGGCGGTCTTTTTCCAGCTCGGCACGCCCTTCCCCGAGGTGCAGCAGCGGGCCTACGCGTCTGCGCTGATCCTGACCGTGGTGATCCTGGCCGTCAGCCTGGCCGCCCGCTGGCTGGCCGCGCGGCTGGGGCGGAATATTATGAGGTGAGACCCTCGGTCATCACACCCCGGCCCTCACCCGTTGCGACGGGCGAGGGAGGAGGAAGGTATGGAAACACATATCAGCGTGTGCGATCTCAATGTGCACTACGCCGGGCATCATGCCTTGAAGGATATCAGTGTAGAGATCCCGCGCAACCAGATCACGGTGATCATGGGGCCATCGGGCTGCGGCAAGACAACGCTGCTGAAGAGCCTGAACCGCCTGCTGGAGCTGACCGATGGGGTGCGCGTGTCCGGCCAGGTGCTGCTGGCCGGACAGGACATCTACGCCGCGGGCGTGGACGTGGGCGAAGTGCGCAAGCGGACGGGCCTGCTCTCGCAGCGGCCGTTCCCGCTGCCCATGTCCATCTACGACAATGTGGCGTATGGCCGCCGGATCCACGGCATGTCCGACCGCCGGGGCATGGATGCCGTCGTCGAGCATTACCTGACGTTGGCCGGGCTGTGGGACGAGGTGAAGGATCGGCTGCATACGCCGGCCGCGCGGCTATCGGTGGGCCAGCAGCAGCGGCTCTGCCTGGCGCGTGGCCTGGCTGTCGAGCCTGAGGTGATCCTGGGCGACGAGCCAACCTCGGCCCTGGACCCCATCTCCGCCCAGCATATCGAGGCCCGCCTGCTGGACCTGAAGAAGGATTACACCGTGGTGCTGGTGACGCACCTCCTGCGGCAGGCGAAGCGCCTGGCCGATCACGTGATTTTCATGTACCTGGGCGACCTGATCGAGTCGGGGCCAGCGGCGGAGGTCTTCAACAACCCGCGCGCCGCGCGCACCCGCGATTACCTGGCCGGTGCGTTTTAGGCGAGCCAACTCAGACGTGCCAGGGTATTCACCCGATTCGCTGATTCGCCGCTTCGCACCACCCCATGCCGCAGCACCGTCTTCAGCTTCTCCGGGTCGGCGCGGCGCGGGTCGCCCAGGTAGATCTCGTGGTGCTTGTTGGTGAACTGATAGCCGTTTTCTTCGGCGTAGCGTTGCATCTTCTCGATCGTCGCCGGCTCGGTCGCGTAAGGGCCGATGTGCATGGCCTGCACGCAGAGGCCCTCGCGCCAGGACGCCAGCCGCAAGCGGGCGAGCGCAGGGTTGGGCTTCTTCTTCGCCGCCTGCGCCACCGCCTCGGCGAACATCTCAGGCGTGATGTGGTCGGGCTGCATGATCAGCAGGGTGTAAACCCAGTTATCTTTGACCGTGATGTCGAAGCGGCCGTCCTCCACCCACCACAGCCCTTCCAGCGCCATCACCCCGTAGTCAATCGGGTCCTCCTTGCGGAGCTTCGACATGAATTTGAGGGTGTAAGCCGCGCTGTAAAGGGCGCCCATCGCCTCACCAAACGCCGGAGATGTGCCCGGTTCTTCCCCCGGCTCGATCCGGCCGTCAATCATGAGGAACTTGAATTCGGGCACGTCCACCAGCGCCACCTTGCCGGCCGGCGGCGCGTAGAGGTGGCGCCATTGTTTGCGCAGGTCGAGTTGGGTCATAACCCCGCCGGAACCGGCATCACGCCCAGGCCGGCCATCTGGCGAATATGCTCGTCGAAGGTGAACACTTGCCGAATACCAAGACGGCGTGTCATAACGAGGATCGAGCAGTCCGTGTAGCTCCACCGTTTATCGTTGTACTGACAGAAGGCTTCCCAGGTGGCATTGTCGTCGTCATCGGAGAGGTGGCGATAACGATGTTCTTCCCGCAAGACACGGCCGATGGCAATCGAGTCTCTTGGAGACACCTTCGCTCGAAACCATGTGGTCGTTTCATCGAACACAGATTCCAGGATGATCCAGCGTGTGCTCGGATGGGCCATCATATAGCGTCGCGCCTCAGCGTGATGCTCTTCCGAGCGAACGAAAAACGCGATCAAGGCCGATGTGTCTGCGATGATGTCAGGCATCAGCCACCTCGATATAACACATCATCCACATGCTCTGCGTAGTTTGTGACCACCTGTCCCTGCTCATCACGTCCCACAACGTACTCCGGTTCGGGTTCTGCTACTTCCAGCGCTCCGCAGAGCTGCCAGGTATGGGTTTGGGTGATATCGAAAGCGGCTGCCTCCGATTCTACGTAACGTTCTAGGACCTGTTGCACTATCTGATCCAGTGAAACCGATCGACGCGCGGCCTCACCTGAAAGCCGCCGATACAGGGTCGGCGGCAGATCAAGTTGGATTCGATAGCCCCCTGCTGTTGATGTCATTTTTCCCATAGCATTATCACCCACTTTCGAGCATGAGCCGAGCTCACCATAAGTGCAGTATACCCCAAGTCCGATGTTCAGGCAACCGTGTTTTGTGGTGGGGCATCCTCTATCTCTGGTGATGTTCGTAATGACCTATCCACAACCCCAAGATGGAGAAGGGCGAGCAACCCTAGCAGCCGACGATGACCCGCCGGCTTCGGCCATAAAGCAATGACGGAGGGTGTGCTTATCGCCGAATCGCCCGTGTGAGGGCCTTGATGGGTGGATTGAATGCCGACTATACAAGATTCATAGAGCGGCGTCTGCTCCAGCTCTTGCACCCTGATCCGCCGAAATCACAGCTCGCAAATCTGCAACATGAGTCTTTGTGAAGTAGATGGTTGTGCTTTCCTGAGCGAGAACGATTTCGAATTCATTTCCCGACATCTTCCGAAACAGATCGATCATCACTTCGCCTGAACCATTGGCGTACTGAAACATCGCCGCGTGATTGGGACAAAGGGCCAGATAATTCTGGTAATGGCGATTCTGTAGTTCAGCCAGAAACTCGACTTTCTCAAAGTAGTAGTTGCCATCATCCAATTTGAAGGGAAGCCGATCATGGCAGACCTGACAGATCATCTCGCCATCGGCGTTCGTGTAGAGTTCGCGCAGGTATTGCTCTGTTTCAGTTTTTACTTCTTCTCGACCGATAGATACCGACCGCAGGCGCATCTCCGAGATGCGTTCTGGAGCGTTGGTGGCTTTTTGGGCAACGCGCTCAGCACGGCGCTCTGGATTGCGTGGTTCGTTCTGTGGAAGGTCACGGCGGCGCTTTCTCTCAAGTTCGTCCCGGAACTGTTGTCGTTCTTCAAGATCGAGCCCGGCAAACCACTGCGCATCCTGCAAGTCTCTGTCGGTACGAAAGCCCAATTCTTTGGCTGTCGCTTGCCTTCTTTTGTGTTCTTCTGATTGTTGCTGCTCATTCTCGCCAAAGCGAATCGCCTTGAGCCACTCATAGCCCTCATCGAACGGGAATCCCTTGGGCAGCAAGGCCCTGGACGCGTCTTGTGGACGCACGAAATCACCGGCGCTTTGCGGTACCCAGGGTGTTTCCTGCAGGAGCAAAACCAATGAAGACGGCTGCTCTCTGGTCAAGTATTGCTGATTGGGGCGAAAGCGAGCCTTCAGTACTTCCTTGTCGGCCTTACACATGGTTTGCCACACCAATCGTGATAATGCCTCTGACTTCTTGGGCAACAGCAGTTCCAGGTCTGGTATCATCCAGTCCTCATCAACTCCAGTATCAGTCCGTCGAACTCCATACTGGTACTCCTCCCTCAGTGTGTTCACGAGGCGATGGCTATCAGTAGATTTGCGCTTAATCTCCAGCTTGGCTTGTGCCCCGATTGTCTTAGCAAACTTACTCAGCTGTTCAGTGGAGAGAGTACTTTCCTGATAGACCTCCGCTAATGCACATCTTTTTGCATCGCCCCCCAGCGCCTCATAGTAGGCTGTAAGTCCTGTCTCCTGATATGGTGAGTCAAGATAGACCTGGGCAGGCTTGCCTATTTTCCCGTTAGCCAACTTGAAAATGAAGTATGAGTTGAAGATGGTGGCCTTGACTGGCTCTTTTTCGACAAGAGCAACGAATCGTCTGAAATCCCTCCAATAGGTTTCGTCGTCTGGCGGCTTGTCTTCACTGGCGTAGCGCTGCTTCAGGATTCCTTCGATCTGCTCGGTCTCCCCGACCTCTCGAACCCCAATCTGTTCAAGCAATTTCCTCGCAGCTTCCTGTTGCGCCTTGCTCTTACCGGATGTATAGACACCCAAAGCCACCCGCGGCATGGCGGGATCATGTTCGATGCCATCGGATGGGAAGTAGCACTTGTTGCCAGTGCTATAGCTGCCATCACTGAGCCGGACAATTAGAAGCTGTCTTAACTTCTCCAGTTTGCGGGATTCCTTAACCTCATTGTGCAGTAAAGCGTACATTCCTTGATGCCACTCTGCCGACTTTGTAGCCAGCCACCGCACAAACTTCGGGTCAGGCCCCTTAACCCACCAGGGTGGACGTCCTAAAGTCATTTCGCTTTCAGGAGACTTCTCGAACAATAACTCTACGAACTGGTCGATATCCCACGTAGAAATATCCAGCCCCGCCAGAAAGCGATCTTGATCGCTGTTCTTCTGTGTCGCGCCAATCGCCCATTGCAGCGGCGCTTCCTTCCAGGGAACCAGGAATTGCAGATCTTCTTCAGTCAACAATTCCTTGAGCGATGCTTTCGCCTGCCTGAGATGAACCGCTGGTGCATGTGCCTTTGCATGCGTTGGCGTCAGTGGCTTGCACTTCATTGCATCAGTGATAGCAGTACGGATTGGCTCGTATCGGGATGGGATGTTATCCTGTGGGTTGGGCAACACGCCAAGAAACTCACCCGTTAGTAGACCCAGGTCTCGTACATCAGGAAGCGAATCAGCCGCCAATTTGGCAAGTTGTCTGAACAGCGGCTCATTCGCACTTGTATCCTTGATGCTGGCACGGCTCAATTCGGGCACGAACGGCGCGTGCAGGTGAAAGCGAAGGCCGGATGTCTCTTTTTCAGCCGGGAAGTAAACCGCAACACTACCCGTGGTAGGAATGATTTTCAACTGGCGCGCAATGGGCTTTGAGGGGTCGAACTTCTGGACATTGGGTAAAAAGTCCAACGGAAACGCAACGCAGACGGTCTGGTCAGGCAGCTCCTCAGTGGGCGCCGAAAAGCGCAAGAAATGCGAACTGGGGGTGGTGCCTTGTCCACCCTGCTTGAGTATCTCAATGTGATGCTCTGATCGCGGTTCCCGAATGATGCAACCAGATGATTCTGATCCAATGTGCCAACTGATGCATTTCAGGTGCGACAGAAACAGCAGCGTAGTTTCGGCCAGCCCCTCAAGCTCTGCCTTGATCTCTTCGTAGGCGACCTGTGCTGGCTTCTTGGGGTTATTGAAGGAGAATTCAAAACGCGTTTTGTCACCGAGCTCCAATCGCTCCGGGATTACCGTGGGCAACACGAGATTCGCTATTTTGAAGGAGTAGATTTCTGACCAGATATGGGGTGTCTCAGTGTAAGCGAATACGGCCTTAAAGCCGATACCAAAGCGACCTATCTTGTCATCTTTCTTGGTGCTCTCGCCGATATCCGCGATCGCCCGCACGTCATTTTCATCAAAGGGACGTCCGTTGTGCTCAAAAGAGACTGAGTCGGGAGAGAGTTCGAAAGTCGCTGCTGTCGCCCTCGCATCCTCGGCATTTTGGAGCAGTTCGTAAATGAAGTGCGCTCGGTCTGGGTAGAGCTCCTCAACAAGCTTGCGGATGCCAGCGCGCTTCTTCAAGACATTCGCCAGTTCTTGATTCTCGGCGCGAATTTCATCAAGAACGTTCATTGCCTATCTCCTGCCCTGACTGCAATTGTCCCAAACAACACCGCCCCCGCATGAATATCCCCACTGCCGGCCGCCCGCTCAAGTTCCCGCATCCGCCGCTCGAAGTCGGCGTTAGCCCGCGCCAGCTCGCTCTGCTTCATCAGGCGGATCTTGTCGTTGGTCGCGCGGGCAAGCTGGTCCTCGATCACGGTGCAGCGCGCCCGGTGGCTTACGGTCAGGCTGTGGATGCTATGCTCGACCTGTTGGCGGTTCGCGGCCACGTGATCGGCCAGCGCAGCGCGCCACCTGGCGTGGTGGCGCGTTTCCAACGCGTCGAACTCAGCCGGCGCAGGCAGCGCTGCCCCTGCCTGCGTTGTCGCCGTTTGCAGCAGCGCCAGCAGCTTCGCCTCCACCGCAGGCTCCGAGGCAATCGGAACCAGCGTTTCATCCGGCCGGACCCCCTGTTTCTGCCAGCGGTAGATGCCGAAACAGTAATCGCCCGGCGGGACCTCGTCGCTTCGCGCCACCAGGACGGTATACGCGGCCGCATCCAGGTGGAGGTGATGAGCAGACTGGCGCAGCAGCGGATGCGTGACCGATAGATGCATGGCTTTGGGGTGCGCCACGGCCGTCGGCTGGTCGAAAGTGACAGGGAGCGTCGGTTGCCCGCCTTTCAGCCACTTCTCCCACTCACGGGCCACGGGGTCCGTGGAGCGCGGCTGTTTTCGGAAATCTTCCAGCAGCTTTGTCCTGGCATCCTGGCTGAGGCGCAGGGTCTTGAGCGCCTTCTCGCCGAGCAGGTAGTCCTGTTCCTGGCTCAGGCGTTGGGCCAGGTAGCGCGTCACACAGCGTTGCAGCGCCGCCGGGGATAGCCAGTAGCTCTCCGCTGCCTCGATCTCCTGGCGCCAGGACTGGTTCGGGATGTTCAGGCCGAAGAGTTCAGCTTGCCGCGCCTCGAGCTCCTGTTCCTCCCTGATCTGGCGGATGCTGTTGTCGGCCAGTTGTTGCAACTGGCCGGCGCGCTCCGCGGGCGTCAGGTCAAACCGCTCGGCGATATCGTGAATTTCGCGCGTGATCGCGCCGAGGATCTCTTCGTTGCCGCCCACGGCATGTTGAAAGACACCAATGCGCCACAGACAGCGTTCGTAGATGTCGGCGTCCACGGTTCCCGGCGTCACCAGGTTGACGATGGCGACCGCCTCGCTCTGCTGCCCGTAGCGGTCAATGCGGCCGATGCGCTGTTCGATGCGCATGGGATTCCACGGCAAATCGTAGTTGATGAGAAAGTCGCAGTGTTGAAAGTCGAGACCTTCGCAGCCCACCTCGGACGAGAGCAGGACATCCAGCGCGTCAGGGTCTTCCCTGGGCAGCGCAAAGCGGCGGCGCAGTTCCCTGCGGTCGTCATCAGGGATGTCGCCGTGAATCAAACCCCCGCGCATGCCCGTGCGCTGGACGTGCTTGTCCAGGTAGCTCAGTGTATGGCGAAACGTGCTGAAGACCAGCGCTTTGTTGTTTGCCAGCCTGTCCTTGTCGCTCAGGATCTGCACAAACGCTTCCACCTTCGGATCATAGGGATCCAGAACGCTGGCCTGCTCCAGGAGCGCGGCGATATCGGCGCGCACCTCGGCGACGAAACCCAGATCGCCGTTCACGATCTCTTCATCCAGCGCCTCCATGATCTCCAGCCGGTCGAGCTTGCCCGCCAGGATATCCCGCAGCAGCGGCGCCAGGCCATAGAGACAGCTCGCCGCCTGCCGGCGGATGGTGGTCATCATGAACTTGACGTTTTGCTGGCCGTGGCAGAAGGCCAGGATGCGCGCAATGACATCGAGCAGCCCGTCGTGCAGCGCGCGCTGCGTCGGCGCAAACTCGACGGACACCGTCTCCGGTTTGCGGGTGGTGAATTCACCGATATCCCTGCGCCGCGTCCGGTTGATCAGGGGACTGAAGGTATACAAATCCTCGATGGCGCGGGTCAGGGCGACCCGTTCGACATCTTCGATCGCGTCATCGTGCAGCCGATCATAGACGCTCTGAAACGCTCCCGACTCGCGCAAGAACAGCCGGCCCCATTCCGTCCGGGCTGCGGCGTCGAGATGTGACCGGGCCTCGTGCTGCCAACCCTCCCGCGCCGCGCGGCCGTGTTGAACGGCCGCGTTGATGAAGCGATTGGGCGCGGCCATCTGCTCAAAGCTGGCCGTGTCAATCACCAGATCGGGGCGCAGAACGTTCAGCAAGGTGAACAGATCCTCGCTTCCCAATTGCACCGGCGTGGCCGTGAGGAACACCACCGCTTGCGCGTTGTCGCAGAAGTAACGGACACCCTGGTGCAGAAAAGTCTCCGGATTGCGCAGATGATGCGCCTCATCAACAATCACCAGGTCGAACTTGGGCGGCGGGTCCAGGTTGAGCAGGCCGTTGCCCCTGCTCCGGACGCGCCCTGTCCGCCCAAACACGAGATCCGAGTCGAACAACGAAAACGACAGGATCGTCCTGGCGTAGCGTTCCGGCCACTCCCCTTCGAGATCGGTTTCCTGGAGGCAATGCCTCAGCCGTGGGCCATCCAGCTCCTCAAAATGTTCATTGAAACGCTTCATCTCCAGGAACCATTTGCGCTCGGCCACCAGCGCCTTCGGGCAAATGATCAGCACCGACTCCAGCTCCATGCGCGCCCGCAGCTCTTTGATGATCAGGCCGGCCTCGATGGTCTTGCCCACGCCCACCTCGTCGGCGATCAGCAGGCGCGGCCGGTCGGCACGAATGAGTTTCAGCACCGGCCGATACTGATATGGCACGAACGTAATCCGCCCGGAGCGCAACGAGAAGAGGTTGGCGGTCGAGGGGGACAGGAGGTGCAGGCTGGTCAGGTGAGCATTTACCTCGTCGGCGGTGAGGATGCGCCGTTCGTCGGCCGGTTCGACCCATGCCTGCAACTGGCTTTCGTAGTAGACCGCTCTGGTGTTATTCTGAAACACCTGATAGCGGCACTCGCCTGATCCCGGCACGACCTCAATCACGGGCATCACCTGCGCTGGGTCGGAGCGCAGGGCGACCAGGTCACCGACATGAAACAACGGCCCAGGTTCCGGCGTTGAGCCAGTTCCGGCATCCTCGGCCTGGCCTGCTCCGCCGGGCGCCGCGCCAACAGCAGGATGATTCGCCTCCACAGCGACGCGGTCAGCCAATTGGCGCAAGGCAGTAGACTGGACAGCTTCCACTGCCTGCAAAGACACCGGCGGGGAGCCGATCATTTGCAGCAACCGGTTCAACGTGTCAGCCTCACGGTAAACCTCGCTCGGCGGCGTTGCCTGGGCGGACAAATGAGCCCACTTGTTCCGGACGGTCTGCATCTCCTTGACCCAGTTCCGGCCCTCCCTGGGGAGCGCCAGCTTGCCGGACAACTCATACCAGTTTTGGTCGAGGACACGCAGCAGCGCCGCGAGATCAAGCTGGCCTAACGCGGTGAGGCCGCGCTCTTGCACCATGCGTTGCTGTTGAAAGGAGAGCCGGTCCACGACATGCTTCGGCCACCAGGCTTCAGATAGGTCGGGCAAATGGGTGTTGAGGAACCGGGTCAAGTCAGCCGTGGCGATTCGGATCAGTTCTTCCATGCGTGTGTTGCCCCCATGATTGGCTCAAGCGCATCACGGACCGTCAAAACAGGCGTAAGGAAAAGGCCTGCTTTGTGCAGGCCCTTTGTCCAAATGCGTCTCCCTGCCTGTCAGGACGGAGAAGGCGAAGTGGGGGATGCCCGACGTCTCAACCAGGCTACGTGGTAAAAGACGCCGTCGAGAACCGAAGTGCCAGGCACGACACTATTCGCCATAGACGCGCCTGCTATCTTCTAAAGCATCTCCGCCGACCGAAATCAGTCCTGTCCATTTGTCCAGGTCGGCCGCCGGCACAACGCGCACGACCGGCAACATTTCAGATTTGGCTTCGGCCTGGCGCAAAAGCTGCTGGCGGCGCGCCGGCGAAAGACGCTTTAGCGCTTGCACCAGGACGTTTTCGGGCAGTTCCAAGGTGACGGCTGCTGTCATCAGCCGAACCTCCAATCGTTCCACAAAACAGGCAAAACCATCTATTCGATGTCACCAGTTTACTCCACCTGACCCGAACCCACAAATCGGAATCTTATTCCCCGCCCGCAATCTCCACATAATCCTCCGCCACCGCGTCCGCCGCGCCCAGGCAGGCGATGAGCTCGTGGGCCAGCTCGGCTTTGTGCTCAGCGTCGCGGCGGCTCCAGGTGCGGCTCTTGGCCTCGATGAAATAGCCCAGGTCCGGCTCCTCGATCCGGTCCAGGTTGATGTAGAATTCGGTGCCGCGGAAGAGCACGCGCCAGCGCCGGCGATCCTTTTTGATGAAGACCTCGCGCGACGGCTTGAAGTACTCGCGGTAGAAGCGCAGGCTGTGGGTGGCCGGCGCCAGGAAGCGGGAGCGCGACAGCAGCACGTCGCTCTCGAAGCGGCCCTCGCGCGCCGGCCCCAGCAGCGTCAGCCGGTAACGCACGTTGCTCACCTTGCCGTCGGCGTCAATGAACTCGTCCTCCCGGTAGCGCAACTGCCCCTGGGCCGGGTCGGCGAAGGAGAAGTAGGTGTCGTACTCGCGGTAGTGGCGCTCGTACAGGATCTCGATGTCGGGCCAGCAGAGCGCGGCCAGCACCGAGGCCGGATCGGCCAGCCGCGCCTTGGCCTGCACCTCGAAGCTCTCCGCCTCCTGCGCGCCGCCGATGGCGATCAGCTTGGAGAGAACCGACTGCTCCCGGGCGATCAGGAACGCGTCGATGCGGCGGGCATACGCCTGCGCCTCCGCCATCAGCGCGGCGGCGTCCAGGGTGGTCAACTGGCCCTGGCGCAGCACCCACCGGCCGTTCACCATCACGTCGGTGACGTCATGCGCGTGCGCGGCGTAGACCAATTGCGCGTAGACGCCTTCCGGGTCGCGGCGGAAGTGGGGCGCGTTGTGGGCGCGCCCCAGGTCCACCAGGATCAGGTCGGCGCGCTTGCCCGGCTCCAGCGAGCCGATCAGCTTTTCCATGTGCAGCGCCCGCGCGCCCAGGCGGGTGGCCATGGCCACGGCCTGCCGCGCGGGGAGCACGGTGGGGTCGTTGTTGGCGTTTTTGGCGATTAGCGCGGCCAGGCGCAGCTCCTCGAACATGTCCAGGTCGTTGTTGGAGGCCGCGCCGTCGGTGCCGATGCCCACGGCCAGGCCGGCATTCAGCATCTCGCGCACCGGCGCCACCCCCGAGGCCAGCTTGAGGTTGGAGGAGGGGTTGTGCGCTACCCCCGCGTTGTGGCGGCGCAGCGTCTGGATCTCACGGCCGTCCACGTGGACGCAGTGCGCGGCCACCACTTTTGCGCCGAAGATGCCGTGCTGCTCCACGTGCGGGATCACCGTCATGCCGTTCTCGGCCTGGCTGTTAGTCACTTCCAACGCGGTCTCGGCCAGGTGGATCTGTAGCGGCACATCGAACTCGACCGCTAGGGCCGTGCACGCGCGCAGGATCTCGGGCGGGCAGGTGTAGGGCGCGTGGGGCGCCACCGACGGGACGACCAGCGGGTGGCCCTTCCAGGTCTGCACGAACGCGCGCGCCAGATCCAACGATTCCTCGTACGACGCGGCGTCCGGCGCAGGGAACTTCAGCACCGACTGGCCCAGCACCCCGCGCAACCCCGCGTCGGCGGTCGCCTGCGCCACGCTGTCCTCGAAGTAGTACATGTCCGCAAAGCAGGTCGTGCCGGAGCGGATCATCTCGGCGCAGGCAAGCTGGGTGCCCAGGCGTACAAACTCCGGCGTGACGTATTCGCGCTCCACCGGCATCATGTAGCCCAACAACCAGACGTCCAGGCGCAGGTCGTCGGCCAGGCCGCGCAGCAGCACCATGGCCGCATGGCCGTGCGCGTTCACCAGCCCCGGCATCAGCACCTTGCCGCCGCAGTCTATGGTCGCGGCCGCGGGGAACCGGCCGCGCAGGTCGGCCTCGCGGCCCACGGCCACGATCTGATCGCCCTGCACTGCAACCGCGCCGGGCTCGTATTGGGTGAACGCGTCATCCATGGTCAGGACGATGGCGTTGGTGAGGAGAAGAGGGTTGGTTGACATGGCATTTCCTTGAACATGCAATTGAACAATCAGCATTCTAACCTAATCGCTAGAAACTGACAAGCCGTTAACCAAAAGAGCCTGCCGAAGCAGGCTCTTGGCTGATTTCAGGTGGATGCGTTAGCGCGCGGCCAGGTTCGTCACCGCGCTGGCGATGGTTTGCATCCACGGCCACTGCCACACGCCCAGAATCAACGTGGCCGCGGCCGCCAGCGCGACCGTCGCCCAGACTGCGGCGCCCGGCTTCGGGGGCTCAGCCGCGGCGGTCGGCTCGGACATGTACATGGACACGGTGACGCGCAGGTAATAGTAAGCGGCGATGGCGCTATTCAGCACGCCGATGATGGCGAGCCAGGTCAGTCCTGCATCCACCGCGCCGGAGAAGACGTACAGCTTGCCGAAGAACCCGGCCAGCGGCGGGATGCCCGTCAGGCCGAACATGAACACAGCCATCATCAGCGCCAGCCCCGGCTTCCGGCCCGCCAAACCCTGCATCTGTTCCCCGGTTACGTCGTTCTGGTCTCGGCGCTGCACCGCCACTAGCACGGCGAATGCGCCCAGATTCATAAAGGTGTAGGCAAGCAGGTAATACAACGCGCCCTGGTAGCCTCGTTCGTTGTTCGCCACCAAGCCGGTGAGGATGTAGCCCGCGTGCGCGATGCTGGAATAGGCCAGCATCCGCTTGAGGCTGCTCTGGCGTAGCGCGGCCAGGTTGCCGATTGTCATGGTCAACGCCGCCAGCCCAGCCAAAGCCAGCAGCCACGGCTTTTCGAAGGTGACGACAGCGCTGAGCACCCGGATCAGCGAGGCGAAGACCGCGGTTTTGGTGGTCACCGACATGAACGCGGTCACCGAGGTCGGCGCGCCCTGATAGACGTCAGGGGTCCACATGTGGAACGGCGCCAGCGCGATCTTGAAACCATAACCCACCAACAATAGGCCGATGCCAACCGGCAGCAGCGGTTTGAAAGGCAGCGAAACCGACATCGGCGCGATGCCTTGCCGAATAGCGGCCAGGTTGGTGCTGCCCGTGGCGCCGTAGATCAGCGCGATGCCGTAGAGGAAGAAGCCGCTGGCAAACGCGCCCAGCAGGAAATACTTCAACGCTGCTTCGCTGGAGCGTGCATCCTGGCGGTTGAACCCCACCAGGATGTAGAGCGACAGCGAGAAAACTTCCAGCCCGAGGAAGATGGTCAGGAAATCGTTGCCCTTGGCCATCGCCAACATCCCGGCGGTGGCCAGCAGCAGCAGGGCATAATGGGCGCCCTGCCGGGATGTGAAGTCGACCGATCGCTCGATGGCCAGCAGCAGCGCCAACCCGGCCGCGAGCAATACCGCTGCTGCGGCGAACAGCCCCAGGCCATCTGCCAACGCCATGCCCTGGAAATCGGGCACGGCCGGCTTGACGAACAGCACTGCGGCCAGCGCACCCAACACGGCCAGGAAGCTGAGCCATGCCAGGGGCCGCTTGTCGCGTAAGCCGAGGTCGAGCATCAGCACGATCAGCGCAACCACCACCAAGACGATCTGGGGCAGCAAGGCAATCAAGTTCAGAGTTGGAAGAGTCATTTATCCACCACCATGGTCACTGCCGGGCGTGGCGTGTTCAGGGCCTCCACTACCGCCTGGGCCGATGGGTTGATCTTGTCCAGGAACAGGTTCGGGAACAGGCCGATGACGAAAAAGAGCACGATGATCGGCGCCAGGACGAGCACTTCACGCAGGTTCAGGTCGCGCAGGCTCTGGTTCTCGGGCTTATTCAACGGGCCGTGCAACATCTGACGCACAGCATGGAGCAAATACCAGGCAGCCAGGATGATGCCAACGGTGCCGAAGATGGCCGCGACGCGGCTGGTCTGAAATGCGCCTAGCAGGATGTTGAACTCGCCCACGAAGCCGTTCAGCCCCGGCAGCCCGGCCGACGATAGCGCCACGATGATAAACAGGAAGCCATACATCGGGATCTGCTTCCACAGGCCGCCGAAGTCCGCCAGTTGGCGGGTGTGCCGTCGGTTGTACAACATGCCGACCATCAAGAACAGGGCGCCGGTGCTCAAGCCGTGGTTGATCATCTGCAGCGTGCCGGCCGCGATGCCCTGCGTGTTCAAGGCGAAGATGCCCAGCGTGACGAAGCCCAGGTGTGCCACCGAGGAGTAGGCGACCAGCGACTTGACGTCCCGCTGCGCCAACGCCACCAACGCGCCGTACAAGATGCCGATCACGGACAACGCCAGCACCCAGGGCATGAGCTGACGCGAGGCATCGGGGAACAGCGGCAGGCAGAAGCGCACGAAGCCGTACGTCCCCATCTTCAGCAACACGCCGGCCAGGATCACTGAGCCGCCAGTGGGCGCGGCCACGTGTGCATCGGGCAACCAGGTGTGGAATGGGAAGAGCGGCACCTTGATGGCGAAGCCCAGCCCAAATGCCAGGAAGAGCCAAAGCTGGAGGTTGGCATTCAGGCCGAGCCCCTGCAGTGCCAGTAGATCAAACGTACCCCCCTGGCGATAGAGCACCAGGATGGCGACCAACATCAACGTGCTGCCGGCGAAGGTGTAAAGGAAGAACTTGAGCGCCGCGTAAATGCGCCATGGCAGCACGCGGCCCAGGAAATTGTACGTCCCGTGCGGATCACCCCAACCGCCGATAAGGAAATACATCGGGATCAGCGTCAGTTCCCAAAATACATAGAACAGCACCAGGTCCAGCGCCAGGAAGACGCCGATCATGCCCGCTTCGAGCAGCAGCATCAAGAACAGGTATGACTTCAGCCGCTTCTCTACCCCTTCCCAGGAGAACAGGAGCACCAGCACAGTCAGGAAGGTCGTAAGCAGCACCAGGAAGAGGCTGAGCCCATCCACGCCCAGGAAATACTGCATGTCGAACTGCGGCACCCAGGGCAGCTTCTCGACGAACTGCATGCCTGCCTCACCGGCCTTCCACCAAGCCCACAGCAGGCAGGAAGCGGCGAAGGTCGCCAGGCTGACCAACAGCGCCCACCATTTTTGCAGTCGCTCTCCCGGTAGGGCGAGCAAGACTAATCCTCCCACCAGGGGCAAGAATGTGATCAGGGACAATAACGGGAAATTTAGATTCATCGAATTCACCGTTCCGGCAATGAGTTTGACTGCAGCTTTGTCGCTGACACCAGGCTTGTGAGCACCTGGCCTGGCTGAGGCCGCAGACGCGAGTCGGTTGTGAAAACCATCAGCTCACCGGCTTGCGTGATCAGAAACATGGGCACAACTCGTTGTTGGTAGTGTGCCTGGAACGCATTGTAGTCGAATTCCTTGGTCAAGCGGGTTGTCTTGATCTGTAGGCCGGCATCAAACCCCTGCGCCAGGTCGCTGAACATTGGGCGCCGATGCCCAGGATGATCACGCTCGCGGCACTGACTAGCAGATGCTCGTCCAGGATGTCCGCCTCGCTACCGGATGACCAGCCACGCTACTAACGCCACCGCGCCCAACAAGATGGATAGCGCATACAGCCCCACCAGGCCGCTCTGCAGTTTCCGCGCTTGCGTGCCCACCCAACCTGTCACGCCCGCCAGGCCGTTGACCGCGCCGTCAATGCCGCCCTGATCGAAAGCCCGCGCCAGCCAGCCGCCCAAATCCCGCAGTGGCTGCACCACGACCATATTGTACGCCTCATCCACGTAGTACTTGTTCTCCACCAGGCGGCCGAACCAGCCGAAAGCGGCGCGCGCCCGTTTCGGGATATCGGTGTTCACTACATAGGCCCGGTAGGCGAAGTACGCGCCGCCCAGCGCCACGAGCGCCGAGACGCCCAGCAGCACGAACTCCAGCGCCACGCTGCCGTGGGCCGCCTCGGCTGCCTTCTCGCCCACGTGGAAAACCGGCTCCAGCCAGCCGTCAATCAATGAGAGTTGCGGCAGGCCGATGTAGCCCAGGAGGGCTGCGCCGACCGCCAGGATGATCAGCGGCACGGTCATCACCTTGGGCGATTCGTGCGCGTGGCTGAACAGCTTCTTGTCGCGCTCCTGGCCCCAGAAAGTGACGAACACCGCCCGGAACGAGTAGAACGCGGTCACCCCGGCGGTTGCCAGGCCCACGGCCCACAGCAGGGGCGACTTCTGCCACGCGTACCACAGGATATGATCTTTGCTGAAGAAGCCGGAAAGGAGCGGGATGCCGGCCAGCGCGGCCGCGCCCACCAGGAAGGTCCAATAGGTGGTGGGCAGCTTGGCCCGCAGGTTGCCCATCTTGCGGATGTCTAGCTCACCGTGCAGCGCGTGCATCACGCTGCCGGCCGCGAGGAACAACAGCGCCTTGAAAAACGCGTGGGTCGCCAGATGGAAGATGCCGGCCGCGTAGCCGCCCACACCCACGCCCAGGAACATGTAGCCGAGCTGCGAGATGGTGGAATAGGCCAGGATGCGCTTGAGATCGGTTTGCGTCAGGGCGATGGTTGCAGCCAACAGGGCCGTGAGTACACCGATCCACGCGACCCAGGCCTGGCTGGATGGCGCCAGGCCGAACAGCACCGCGGAGCGTGCGATCATGTAGACGCCGGCCGTGACCATGGTGGCGGCATGGATCAAGGCCGAGACTGGGGTGGGGCCTTCCATGGCGTCGGGCAACCAGACATAGAGCGGGATCTGCGCGCTCTTGCCGGTGGCGGCCAACAGCAGCAGCATGGTGACGGTGACCGCGATGGCGCTGCCTGCGCCCCAAACCACCGGGGCCTGCTCGAACACACCGCTGAACTGGAGCGTGCCCAGGGTGGTCCACATGAACAGGATGGCCAACGCCAGGCCGAAATCGCCGATGCGGTTGACGATAAATGCCTTCTTGCCCGCATCGGCCGCGGACGGCTTCTCGAAATAAAAGCCAATCAGCAGATACGACGCGAGACCCACGCCCTCCCAGCCAACGTACAGCAGCAGGTAGTTGTTCGCCAGCACCAGCGTCAACATCATCAGGATGAAAAAGTTGAGGAACGCGAAGAAGCGCGGCACGCGGGGGTCATCGTGCATATAGCCGATCGAATAGACATGGATCAGGAAGCCCACGCCGGTCACCACCAGCGCCATGGTGACGGAAAGTTGATCGAGCAGCAGCGCGATGTCCACGCTAAAGCTACCGGTTGCCATCCACTGCCACAGTAGGACCTCGTGGTGGCGCTCTTCGGCCGGCAGGCCCAGCATGGTGGCAAACATCGCCACGGCCACGCCGAAGCTGAGGAACACCATGGCCGGGGCCAACACCCCCACCACGCGCTTGCCCAGTCGCGTGCCGAACAGGGCGATGATCAAGGTCCCCAACGTGGGGAAGACAAGCATCAACCAGGCGTAATCAAGCATGGGAACTCCGTATGGGTAAACTGGGACTCGGTAGATTGGTAGATTGGTCAGCACAAGACCAATTTACCAGTTTACCAATTTACCGCTTCATCCCTTCAACAAATTCATATCCTCAATATTCGTCGTGTCTTTGTGCCGGATGATCGCCATCACGATGGCCAGGCCGATGGCGACCTCAGCCGCCGCGACTGCCATCGCCATGAGCACAAAGATTTGCCCGTTCAGGTTCAAAAAGTGCTTCGCCAGCGCCACGAAGGTCAGGTTGACCGCGTTGAGCATCATCTCCACCGACATGAAGATGATCAGCACGTTGCGTCGGAGCATCACCCCCAAAACGCCGATGGTGAAGAGCACTGCGCTCAGGATCAGATAGAATGAAGTTGGAACCATTTGAGTACTCCGTATTGCGTATTGCGCACCTTCCGTTCACGGATTGATCTGCGCAGCACGCATAACGCACTATGCCTCACGCCGCGCCAGCACCACCGCGCCAACCAGCCCCACCAACAGCAACACCCCGGCCAGCTCAAATGGCAGCAGGTAATCGGTGTACAACACCGAGGCGATCGCGTGCGCGCTGCCGTGATCGAAAGCCCCCACGCTGCCTTGGGCCGGGTTCAATTGGCCGGTGGCCAGGCCGAAGATCACGCCCGCCAGCAGCAAGGCGCCCAGCACCAGCGCAGTAACGCGCGGCCAGGTGAAGCGTGAGCGCAGCGGTTTTTGCGGATCGCGGATGTCGCTCAGCTCGCCGCCGCCGATGAGCATTATGACGAACAGGATGAGCACCACGATCGCGCCGGCGTAAACGATGAGCTGCACTGCTGCGAGAAACTGGGCTTCGAGCAGGATGTACAGCGCCGCCAGGGCAGCAAAGTTCAGCAGCAGGAACAGCGCGCTGTAAACCGGCTTGCGGCTCACAATTACGCCGGCCGCGGTGATGACAGCGATCAGGGCAAAGACGATGAATAAGAACATGCGTGCCTCATATGCTTCTTATTGTAGTACGATCTACTCCGCCCTCACCACCACATTCGGGCTCGTCGGTTTCAACAACATTTCTTTGGTCCACAGGAAGCCGTCACGGTCGTAGATGGCCAACTCAAATTCATGGCCCAACACAACGGCCTCTACCGGGCAGGCGGTCTCGCAGTCGCCGCAGAACACGCAGCGCATCAAGTTGACTTCCCACACCTTGGCGTAGCGTTCACCGGGACTGACGGGGTTGTTGGGGTCGTTTTCGGCCGCCTCGACGTGGATGGCGCCGGTGGGGCAGGCCGCCTCGCACAACATGCAGCCGATGCACCGCTCCAGGCCGTTCTCGTAGCGCCGCAACTCATGCCGGGCGCGGAAGCGCGGATACACCGCCACCGGCTGCTCCGGGTACTGCACCGTTAGAGGGCCACTCAGCAAGGCCTTGAGCGTCACGCCCATCGCCTGCACCGTCGCGCTGATGCCCTGGAATATCTCACTGATACTAGACATTCACGTTGCTCCGTACTACGTACTTCATATTGCGTACTGCATATTACGTGCCGCGTACTTCACTTGCTGGCCTGCTAACCTCGTCAACCACCAGTCTGCTAACTCACTAACTCACAACAGCACCACCATCACGGCGGTGATCGCCATGTAGGCCAGCGACAACGGGAACAGGAACGTCCAGCAGAACTTCAACAACTGGTCGTAACGCGGCCTGGGCACGCTGGCGCTCACCCAAATGAACAGGAACACCATGGCCAGAATCTTGGCGACAAAATAAACCAAGCCCAGGATCGGGAACTGCTCCACAAACGGCCCGCGCCAGCCGCCGAAGAAGACGGAAACTGCGACGCCGCTGGCCCCCAGGATGTGCAGGTACTCGGTCATGTAAAACAGCGCAAACTTGATGCTGCCGTATTCTGTTTGGAAGCCAGCCACCAGCTCATTTTCAGTTTCCGGGAAGTCAAACGGCTTTCGGCTGGTCTCGGCCAGCATGCAGGTGAAATACATCGGAAACGCCAGCCAAATCCACAGCCACAACCACCAGGGGCGATCCATCTGCACGATTTGCACTAGGCTGAGCGTGCCGCGGCCATCTGCCGTGCCGAGGGCCGTGGTCAGCAGCAGGGCGATGATCAGGACGCCCATCGGCAGCTCATACGACAGCATCTGCGCGCTGGTGCGCAGCGCACCCAGGAGCGAATACTTGTTGTTGCTGGCCCAACCGCCCAGGATAATGCCATAGGTGCCTACCCCGGACACCGCCAACACCCACAACAGACCGATGTTGACATCGGCCACCACCAGCGGGATGTCCACGCCAAAAATGCGCAGGGTTGGGCCCACCGGGATGACGGCAAACATCAAGAGCGCAGGGGCAATCGCCAGCGCCGGCGCCATCACGAACAGGATCTTGTCCGCGTGCGTGGGGATGGTCTCTTCCTTGAAGATCATCTTGAGCGCATCAGCGATGGGATGGCCCAGGCCGAATTTCCAGGCCCGGTTTGGGCCGATGCGCGCCTGGAATCGGCCGATGAGCTTGCGCTCGACCCAGGTCAGGTAAGCGAAGCCGGTCAGCAGGACGATGACCAGGATGAGCGATTTGATCGCCGGGATGAGAATCAGGTTGATCCAGTCCATAGTTTTTTCCGTAAGTTGGTAGATTGGCTAACTGATCATATTACAGCACGTTGAATGCGCGCAATAGTGCCAATATGACCGACCCTAACGTCGCTACCAGCCCAAACAAGCAAAATCCAAGCGTAGGACCCCACATATACCAGAAAGAATTTATCCTCGCCACGCGTGGCCGTTGGGCATGATATCTCACAGGAAACACGTCCCCCACGTGCCAGATGGGCCAACTCCCCGCCGTTCCCCCCCCATATCTGTACCGGAAAGACGTCAAATTCATAAGTTCTGCCCCGCGCCGTCTTGAAAGCCAACGTTGCACGGTAGACCAGATGCTTCCCGCGTTGCTTGAGAGTAAGTCGAACTATCGTGCCTAGACTGTACTCCGAGTGCTTCGCCAAATCGTAGGTGTCAATAAGCAGGTACAACCCATAACCCAGTGAACAGACTCCTGCCACAAAAGCCAGAGCAAGCGCATCGTCATTAATCCATTGTGGAAGGGCCATCTCTCACTTCATGCACGATTGTCTGCGGTTTCAGACGGGCTTGAGACTGACCGCTACTGGCTCCTCATGTTGCCCTTTCAACTTCTCTGCCGGCAGGCCGGCCAGGTTGCGCGGGATCCAGGCCGTGCCGGGCTGCACCGATGGGTCAGCCTTCAGCGCCAAAGTCACGCTGCCGTGCGCCGATGTGACGGTGACAGCGCTGCCCTCGGTCAGTTGGCCGGCGGCCAGGTCGGCCGGGTTCAGGGCCACGAACGGCGCCGGGATCAGCTTCGTCACCTGTTCGGCGCCCTTTTGCATCAACAGGCCGTTGTCCCACAACAGCGGGCCGGTCACCAGCGCATAGCTACCGGCCGGGACCGCCGGTAACGCGGGCACGTTCACCGGCTCGACCCGGCGCGGGGCGCGGGCCAGGGCGCCGGCCGGCCACTGCAAGCCGGCCTCACCTAATGCCTCCCAGCGCATGGCCGCATAGGCCGGGATCGCCTTGCCGATTTCTTCCAGCACTGCGCCCGAGGTCGGGTAGTTCCACGCCTTGGGCGCAGTGCCGGTCTTGGCCTTGGCGCGCTTCTTGCGTTTCCAATCGGGCAACTCTGTAGGGGCAATGCCTTGCGCTTGCCCTGCTTCGGGTGACCGCAAGGATTCGCCCCTACCTTCGACCAGCCATTTGTCGGCCAGGGCGGCCAGGATGGCCCAGTCGGCCCGGCTCTCGCCGGCGGCGCGGATGCCCCGCGGCCCGCGCTGGACGCGGCGCTCCAGGTTGGTGTAGGTCCCATCGGCCTCGGCGAAGCTGCACGCGGGCAACACCACATCGGCCAGTTGCGCCGTCTCGGTGAGGAACAAATCCTGGGTCACCAGGAAGTCCAGCTTGCGCAGCGCCTCAGCCCCGACAGCCGTTGCGGCCGGGTTCGCGCCCATCACATACAGCGCCTTGACCCCGCCCGTGACCATCGCGGCGTAGGATTGGCCCGCCTGGGCCGGCGGCTGTACGCCCCACAGCTTGCCCAGCCGCTCCCGCACAGCCGCATCGCTCACCGGCAGATGCCCCGGCAGCACATCGGGCAGCAGGCCCATGTCTCGCGCGCCCTGGCTGTTCGCCTCTGCGCCGATAGAAGCCAGCTTGTCGCCGTGCCCCAGCGCCACCGCCAGGTTGCTCAGCGCGGTCACGGCCAACCGGCCTCGCTCGCCCCGCGCCGCCTCCGGGCCATAGATGAACAAGGGAGACTTAGCAGCAGCGAGGAGCGCAATTTCGGCGGCGTATTGCGTAGTGCGTGGTGCGTGGTGCGTGGCATCTGCTGCTTGCCGTCTGCCACTTGCTTCCTGACCCCTGACTCCTGACCCCTGACCCCTGACCCCTGACTCCTTGCTCGCCTGAAGCGCGGCCGCCAGGTCGCTCAACACCCGCGCCTCGTCGCCGGGGAGCACCGGCAAATACGCGCCCTGGGCCGGGGTGTAGCGGGCAGCCTCGATCCGCCGCCCATTAATGATCAGCAGCTTCGCGCCCTGGCGCAGCACGGCCCGCTTAATGTGCAGGTCGAGCACCGGAGCCGCCTCGCTGGGGTCGAAGCCCACCAGGACGATCAGGTCGCTCTTGGCGATGTCGGCGATGGCCGAGAGGCCGGCCGGCTGGGCCTTAACCGCGGCGCCGTCGGGGAAATCCACGTTGTTGGCGCCCACCAGGGCCCGGAAGAACTTCTGGAACAGGTAGGCGGCCTCGTTGCTGACGCGGGCCGAGGCGATGCCGCCGACCGCGGCCGCGCCCTTTTCGCTTGCGACCGCGTCCAGGCCCTCAACAACCTTCACCAGCGCCTCGTCCCAGGTGGCCTCGCGCAACGCGCCGCCCTTCGCGTCACGCACCAGCGGCGTCTTCAGCCGCTCCGGGTGATCCACGTACTGGTGCAGGAACCGCCCCTTGTCGCAGATCCACTCGTCGTTGACGGCCGCGTTCTCCCGCGCGACGATGCGCCGCAGCTCGTGGGCGCGCTCGTCCAGCCGTAGGTTGCAGACCACCGGGCACAGCGTGCAGACCGACGGGGTCTTCTTGAGTTCCCAGGGCCGATAGCGGAAGCGGGCGACGCGGTTGGTCAGCGCGCCCACCGGGCAGATGTCAATGATGCTGCCCGAGGTCTTCGCGTCCACCGGCTGGCCGGGGAAGACGTCAATCATCGTCTCGCCCCCGCGCTCGAACAGGCCGATCTGCGGCTTGTCTTCCCACTCTTCCAGGTAGCGGATGCAGCGCCAGCACAGGATGCAGCGTTCCTGGTCCAGCATGATGAGGTCGCTGATGGGGTAGTGCTTGTTCTTGTGGCGCTTGGGCTCCACGAACTGGCTGACCCCCGGCCCGTACGCCACCGTCTGATCCTGCAGCGGGCATTCGCCGCCCTTGTCGCAAATGGGGCAGTCCAGCGGGTGGTTGAGTAGGATGAAGGCCAGGTTGGCCTCACGCACGGCCTTCACCTGTTCGGTGTCGGTGCGCACCACCATCCCTTCGCTCACGCGCACCGTGCACGAGGTGTCCAGCCGGCTGCCGCGCGGCCCGACGAACTCCACCAGGCACATGCGGCACGCGCCCAGCGGGTCGAGCTTGGGGTGCGAGCAGAAGACCGGGATGTCAATGCCGGCCGCTTTGGCCGCATCCACCACCAGCGTCCCCGTGGGCACGGTTACTTTGATGTCATCAATGGTCAGGGTGACCTGATCGGGCATAGGAATTATCTCCGATGTGTCGGCGCGTTATACTTTTCTTCCAGTGGCAGGCTCGCCTCCGTCACGCCGGATGGCGCGCCAGCGTCGGGCCGGTAGATCGGACGGATCGGGATGACTGGTTGCTTGTCCGCGGCTGCGATGGCCTCGTCAAACTCGCCGCGGAACTTCGCCAGGTTGCTCTGCAGGCCCCAGACGGCCGCGTAACCGAACGGGCAGAAGCTCTTCCCGCCGATCATGTCCGCGATGTAGTTCATCAGGGCGATGTCGGCCACCCGGCCCTCACCGTGCTCGATGCGCTCCAGGATCGCTTCCAGCCAGGGCACACCCTCGCGACAGGGGGTGCACTTGCCGCAGCTCTCCTCGCGGTAGAACGCCACGGTGCGTCGGGCCACTTCCACCAGGCTGGTGTTGGCGCCGATGACGATCACGGCGGCTGAACCCAGCGCGGAACCTTCTTTCGCCAGGCTCTCGTAATCCAGCGGGGTGTCCAACTGGCTGGCGTCGAGCAGCTGCACCGACAGGCCGCCGGGGATCACCGCCTTGAGCTCGCCTGCGTCCTCGGTTAGCCCGCCCCCGAAGCCATAAATCAACTCTCGCAGGGTGACGCCGTGGGGTAGCTCGTAGAGGCCGGGACGCTGCACCTGCCCACAGAGGCAGAAGACCCGGAAGCCGGTGCTCTGCGCGGTGCCCCACCCCTTGTACCAGTCCGCGCCGTGGCGCAGCACATGCGGCACGTTGGCGATGGTCTCCACGTTGTTGACGATGGTCGGCTTGCCGTAGAGGCCCTCGACCGCCGGGAAGGGCGGCTTGAGCCTCGGGTGGCCACGGTAGCCTTCCAGCGACGTAAGCTGCGCGGTTTCCTCGCCGCACTCGTACGCGCCGGCCCCGCGGTGCACCACCACCTTCAGCTTCTTGCCCGTGCCGAAGCAGTTGCTGCCCAGGAAGCCCGCAGTCTCGGCCTCAGCGATCGCCTCTTGCAGCCGCTGGGCTGCGAAGTAATACTCGCCGCGCACGTAGATGAACGCGCGCTCGGCCTCGATGGCATAGCAGGCCAGGATGATCCCCTCGATCAACTGGTGGGGGTCATATTCCATGATCATGCGGTCTTTGAAGGTGCCCGGCTCCGATTCGTCGGCGTTCACCACCAAGTAGCGCGGGTACTTGCCTGCAGGCAGGAAGCTCCACTTCACGCCAGCGGGGAACCCGGCGCCGCCGCGGCCGCGCACGTTGGCGGCCTTGACCTCTTCCAGCACCTGTTGGGGCGTTCTGCCGCCAGTTAGAGCGGCTTTGGCCGTCTCATAACCGCCGTCGGCGATATAGGTGGCGATCCTGTGCGCATCCGGCTTGTCCACCCGGCCGAGCAGGATGTTGGTGTCGGGGCGGCCGCCGTGGCGGTGTGGGCCGACCGGCCAGCGCTCGCAGGTGTCGAACCCGCGGCCCTCGCGCAGGGCGGACAGCGCCTCATCCAGCTTCTCCGGCGCATCCAGCTCCTCGAAGTAGCGGATCTTGCCGGTGGCCTTCTCGGTGCACATGAACACCGGCGCGCTGGCGCATGATCCCAGGCACTCCACATGGCCCAGGGTGAACATGCCGTCCGGCGTGGTCTCGCCGAAATCAACGCCCAGCCGCTCCTTGAGCTGATCGCCCAACGTAGTGGAGCCGCGCAGCATACATGGCACGTTATCACACAGCTCGATGGTGTACTGCCCCGGCTCGCGGTGGGTGTTGTACATGTGATAGAAGCTGGCGAACTCACCCACCTCGGTCACGTCCAGGCCGAACAGCGCGGCGACTTCCGCCATCACCTCAGTTGGCAGCCAGCCGATCTCGCGCTGCGCGACGTACAACGCCGGGCCAAGCGCGGAGCGGGGCACGGGGTAACGAGCCTGTAGGGCTCGGATTTCGTTCTTAGCTTGATCAGAGAGCACTCGCGCCTCCACGGAGTTACAGGTTCAAGGTTTCAGGTTACGAACCAGCCCATAATAACCTGCGACGTTCAACCTTTTCGCCTTCAACCGTCACCGATCCACATCCCCCAACACGATATCCACTGTCCCAATGATCACGATCAGATCGGCGATCAGGCCGCCGGCGGCCATCGTGTTCGTCGCCTGCAGGTTATGGAACGACGGTGTGCGATAGCGCAGCCGGTAGGGATGCGCCGTGCCGTCGCTGGCCAGGTAGAAGCCGGTCTCCCCGCGCGGGCCTTCGATGCACTCGTACACCTCGCCCTTGGGCGGCACAAAGCCCTCGGTCATCAGCTTGAAGTGGTGGATCACCGCCTCCATGCTGGTGTCGAGCTCCTGGCGGGGCGGCAGCGCCATCTTGCGGTCAGCGGTCCACACCGGGCCATCGGGCAGGTTCTTTAGGCCCTGCTCGATAATGCGCAGGCTCTGGCGCATCTCTTCGACGCGCACCATGTAACGCCCGAAGGTGTCGCCCTCGGTGGCCGTGGGGATTTTGAAATCGTAGTTCTCGTACCCGCTGTACGGCCTGGCTTTGCGATAATCGAACGCCAGGCCAGAACCCCGCAGCATGGGCCCGGTGATGCCCAGCGACAACGCTTGCGCCAGCGTCAGTTTGCCGACGCCGACCGTGCGCGCCTTCCACACCGGGTTGCCGGTGACCATGCGCTCGTACTCGTCGATCCGCTCGGGGAAGACGCGCAGCACATCCTGCACCCGGTCAACGAAGCTTGGCGGCACGTCCTTCCAAATGCCGCCAGGCCGGATGTACGACGTGGTCATGCGCGCGCCGCTGACCAGCTCCAGGATGTCCAGGATCTGTTCGCGCTCGCGGAACGCGTACATCAGCAGCGCGTGGCTGACGCCGGCCGCGTCCATGACGTGCGTCCCCAGCCACACCAGGTGCGAGGCCAGGCGTTGCAGCTCGACCATGATAACCCGGATGACCTGCGCCCGCGGGGGGATCTCGACACCCATCAGCTTCTCGACCGCCAGGGCATAGGCCAGGTTGTTGCTCATGGACGACACGTAGTCGGAGCGGTCGGTGTAGGGGGTGAAGTCCTTGTAGCGGATGGCCTCGCCCTGCTTCTCAAAGCCCGAGTGCAGGTAGCCGATATCGGGATACGCCGCGACCACGGTCTCGCCGTCCAGCTCCGCCACGATGCGCAGCACGCCGTGGGTGGCGGGGTGGTGCGGACCCATGTTGAGGATCATGTGCTTGTTGGCATCGGCCTGTTTGGGCGGGGCCTGGGGCACGGCCTTCGCTTCGATGATCTGCTGGCCGAAGGAGGCAAACTCCTCGTCCTCCCAGGTCATGGAGAACGGCACCGGCTCACCGCCGATGGGCTGGTCTTTGCGCAGCGGGTGATTGGGCCAGTTGTGCGGCATCAGGATGCGGCGCAGGTCGGGATGGCCGTCAAACTTGATGCCCATCAGGTCGTAAACCTCGCGCTCCGGCCAATCGGCGCCCTGCCATAGGCCGGTCAGGCTGGGCAGAACGGGGCTGTCCCCGCCCGGCGCCGGCACCTTCAGGGTCAGGCGCTGACCAGTGGACGTAGCGAGCAGGTTATAGATGCCGGTGAAGCGTTCCTTGGCTGCATAACCCGGATACTTGCTCCAATCCGTTGAGGTGAGGTTCGCCAGGTGGTCGAACTTCACCTCCGGGTCATCGCGCAAAAAACGCGCCACGGATACCAAATCCTGTGCGCGTACCGTGACGGTGGTCTCGCCCCGAAATTCCTTGACGGCCTGCACGGCTGCGGGAAACTGGGCTTGTAACTTCTCGACGGCTAGATTTGTTTGCGACATGCTTCATACCTGACGAAATGACGAAGGACGAAAGACAAATGACGAATTACTCAAGACGAAGATTGTCCTTCGTCATCGGTCTGTGGTCATTCGTCCGTACGCCCGATCGCGGAACTTTTCCTTCTGGATTTTCTTTTGCAGCAGCGTCAACGCGTAGAGCAGCGCTTCGGGCCGCGGTGGGCAGCCGGGCACGTAGATGTCCACAGGGATCAGTTTATCCACACCCTGGATGATGGCGTAATTATTGAAGGGGCCGCCCGCGCTGGCGCAGATGCCCATGGCGATCACCCACTTGGGCTCCAACATCTGGTCGTAAAGCCGCTTGACCACCGGCGCCATCTTGTTGCTCACGCGACCGGAGACAATCAACAGGTCGGCCTGGCGCGGGGAGGCGCGGAACACCTCGGAGCCGAAGCGGCTGATGTCGAACCGGCTGATGCCTGAGCCGATCTGCTCGATGGCGCAGCAAGCCAGGCCGAAGGTCAGCGGAAAGATAGAGTACTTGCGCCCCCAGTTGACCGCCTGTTCCAGCGTGGTAGTGATGAACCCCTCATCGGGAAGACGTTCTTCGAGACCCATGTGTTACTCCATACGTCATTGCCATTTGAACGCGTCGTTCTTCCATTCGTAGATGAATCCTACGATGAGCAGGATCAAGAAGGTGGCGATCACGATCAGCCCGAACACGCCAAGCTTGCGCGCGGCGACGGCCCAGGGATACAACAGGATCACTTCCACATCGAACAGGATAAAGGAGACGGCCACCATGTAGAATTGGACAGGAAAACGACGCTTGGCGTCACCATAAGGCAAGATGCCCGATTCATAAGGTTCGCCTTTGGCTGGGTTGGGGCGTCGTGGCCCCAGAACCGCTGAAACGCCGAGCGCGATTGCCGCGAATACGCTGGCAATGACGATCATCACCAAAATGGGAAGATAGCCTTCTGGCATGACGTTCTCCGATATGTGCGCCTGGATATTGGGGTGCCATGAGGAACTGGTCGGCACGATAGCGTCATTCTGACTGGCGAAGTCTATCACGAACCGTTGCGCTTTGTCAAACCGCTCAAAAGGTGCAACGAATATACTGCATCCATCCGCGCTTTGCATTCCTTTTGGCCCTGTGCTACAATGCTCACGCTCTTGGCCGGGAATTCCTCACTGTCCCGTGTCCCGGCACCGATCCTGCTCATCATCCTGTCGTCTACGACCTTGGGTGTGGCCCTCGCTCGTCGTTGCACCAGGATGTGGATGCGACCCAAAGGAGGGGAGATCGTGCTGTCGCAGTATGCATTTATTGGTACCTTCGCCATTGTCGCCTTCGCATTACCCATCATTGGCCTGGTCATCGCCTGGCTGCTTCGTCCCAAGAAACCCAACCCCGCTAAGAATGCCACTTATGAATGTGGCATGGAGACCATCGGTGATACCTGGGTGCAATTCAAGGCCCAATACTACCTTTACGCGTTGGTGTTTGTGGTGTTCGACGTCGAGGCGATCTTTATCTTCCCCTGGGCGGTTGCCTACAACAAACTAGGGCTCTACGCGCTGGTCGAGATGGCGCTTTTCGTAGCCATCCTGCTGGGGGGCTTGCTGTACGCGTGGCGCAAGAAAGCCCTGGAATGGCATTAGTCATTTCGGATTTGAGATTGCGGATGTCAGATGGATCGGCCGGCCGGCAATCCACAATCCGCAGTTCGCAATTCGTAATCTGGAGACGGTGTGATGGATTACTTGCGCGATTTCTTCGTTAACCTGGCCCGTTCTTGGACGACCTGGATCGGTGGCTTCTTGCCGGATTGGGCCGTGATCGTTGTGAACTATCTGATCGTGGGCATCATTTTGATCCTGATGCCGGTGTTCGCGACGCTCGGCTTCACCTGGATGGAACGCAAGGTCATCGGCCGCATCCAGAACCGCCTTGGCCCCAATCGCGTTGGCCCGTGGGGTATCTTCCAGGCGATCGCTGACGCCGTCAAGATGCTCATTAAGGAAGATATCATCCCGGACAATGCTGATAAGCGTGTCTTCAACCTGGCGCCCATCTTGATCTTCGTCGGCGCCGGGCTGTTGTGGGCGGTGATTCCGTTCGGCCGCGGTATGATCGGCCAGGATCTCAATGTCGGCGTGCTCTATGTGATCGCCGTGGGCTCCATCACGACCATCGCCGTGCTGATGGCCGGGTGGGCGTCGAACAATAAGTTCGCGCTGCTGGGCGCGTTCCGCGCGGTTGCGCAGCTGCTCAGCTACGAAGTGCCGATGGTGCTGGCTATCGCTTCGGTTGCGCTGCTGACGGGCACGATGAAGATGGGGCAGATCGTCGAAGGCCAGATCGTGCCGTATGCGCTCGTGCTGCCGGTGGCTTTCCTTACGTATTTCCTGGCCGCGGCAGCCGAGACCGGCCGTGCGCCGTTTGACCTGCTTGAGGCTGACTCCGAAATCGTGGCCGGGTATTTCGTCGAGTACAGCGGCCTGAAGTTCGGCTGGTTCTATATCGCCGAATACGGCAACTTGTTTGCCGTGGCCGCAATCACCAGCACGCTGTTCCTGGGTGGTTGGCGCGGGCCGTTTGTGTCGGCCGTGCCCGCGCTTGGGCCGGTCTATTTCATCATTAAGTCTGTGGCGGTTATTTTTGTCCTGATGTGGATCCGCGGTACATGGCCGCGCTTCCGCATCGATCAGATGTTGGCTTTCGCCTGGAAGGTGCTGGTGCCGGCGACACTGGCCAACCTGCTCTGGGTGGCTGTCGTACTGCAACTGCCGGTGCCGGTCGCTGTGCAGTATATCCTGTTGCTGGGCGGCAACCTGGTCATCCTGTTCGTGGTCGCGACGCTGCTGGGGCAGGCAGCGAAACGGTTTGCTGCGCGCCGCGGGTTGGTGAGCGCGTGATGCGTGCTGCGTTCTACGCGGCTTGTGGTTCGGCGTGGGTATTCACGCAGCACGCAGCGCGTAGCACGGGGGGATAGGATATGCAACAAGTTGTTTTTGTCATCTTCGCCCTTGTGACCTTGGGCGCCGCGGTGGGAGTCGTTGCCGCGCGAAACCTGTTTCATAGCGCTCTGTGGCTGGTGCTTGCCTTCTTCGGCATCGCGGGGCTGTTCATCCTCCTGCATGCCGAGTTCCTGGCCATTGCCCAGGTACTGATCTACGTCGGCGCGATCTCGACGTTGATCATCTTCGCCATTATGCTCAGCCGCGGGCTGATGGATCCGGGGCAGGCGCGCTTCAATGACCAATGGCGCGTTGTGGCAGGGTTCGCATCGCTGCTGTTCGTCGTGTTAGCTGTGATCGTCACGCGCATCGCCTGGCCGGTGGCCGCGGGTGAGGTGCCCGCCGACGCGATCCAGCGTTTGGGCGCGGATTTTGTCGGCGCCTATGCCATCCCTTTTGAAGCGGCCTCGGCGCTGCTGGTGGCAGCGATGATCGGCGCGATTATCATTGCGCGGGAACGGGAGTAACACATCATGATCCCACTCACCTGGTATCTCGTCCTAGCCGCCGCGCTTTTCAGCATCGGCGCGTTCGGCGCGTTGGCGCGGCGCAACGCGGTCGGCGTACTCATGGGCATCGAGCTTATGCTGAACGCGGTCAACATCAACCTGGTGGCGTTCTGGCGTTACGGTGACTTGGTTCAGATGACCGGCCAGTTGTTCGCGATTTTTGTGATCACCGTGGCTGCGGCCGAGGCTGCCGTGGGCCTGGCGCTGATCATTGCCATTTATCGCCAGCGCAACACGGTAAACGTCGAAGAGATTGACACGATGAAGGGATAGGAATCAGCGAATGGCGAATGGCGAATTGTTTCCCCTCAGATTCGCCGATTTGCCGATTCGTTGATTCGCTGATTCGCTGATCCTGGGGGCATTCTATGCACGAAACATCTGCTGCTGTACCTGCTATCTTCAACCTGACACCCATCTTGCCCTTCCTGCCGTTAGCTGCGTTCGCGCTGATCGTTTTATGGGCCAACCGCAGCCAGAAGCTCAGCGCAGGGTTGGCCCTGGGCGGCATCGGGTTGGCCTGGATCTTCGGCTGGGCCATCGCGATCACGACCTTCAGCATCGAACATTTCGGCGAGCACCCGTTCCGGATCTTCACCGACTGGCTGCCCACCGGCCGGACATGGCAGGCGTTCGGGTTCGCGGTGGACCCGCTGACGGGCGGCATGCTGATCATGGTGCCGTTTGTCTGCCTCGCCATCTTTGTCTACTCGGTCGGCTACATGGGGGTGGGCAAGCCGGAAAGCGAGCACGACGAGCGCGGCGCGCCGGCCGAGCCGGGGCACGTAGATCGCCTGGCCTCCCGCTTCTTCGCCTACATCGCCCTCTTCGCCACCGGCATGATCGGTTTCGTCCTGGCGGACAACCTGATTTTGGCGCTGCTCTTCTGGGAGATCATGGGGCTGTGCTCCTATCTGCTGATCGGCTTTTGGTACGCGCGCAAATATCCCAACCCCAAGCAGATCACCCCGAAGGAGGCCGGGCTCAAGGCGTTCTTGACCACTCGCATCGGCGACACGCTGATGTTGGCCGGCATGTTGTTGCTCTACGCGCTCACCAAGTCGCTGAGCTTCGCCGATATCTTCAAGCCGGAGACCCTGGAGGGCCTGGCGACGACCACGGTCAACCTGCCGTTGGTCGGCGCGACGCCGTGGGCCACCATCATCGCCATCCTGATCTTCTTCGGCGCCATCGGCAAGAGCGCGCAGTTCCCGCTGCATGTCTGGCTGCCCGACGCGATGGAGGGCCCCACGCCCGTCTCCGCGCTGATCCATGCGGCCACCATGGTCTCGGCGGGCGTCTACCTGGTCATCCGCACCTACCCGTTGATGGCTGCCGTGGAACATGGACCCGCGCTCCAGTTTATCGCGTTCATCGGCGCGTTCACTGCGCTTTTTGCGGCCACCATCGCCCTGGCGCAGAACGATATCAAAAAGGTGCTGGCCTACTCCACCATCTCACAGCTCGGTTACATGTTTGCCGCGTTGGGCATCGGCGCTTATGTGGCCGCCACCTTCCATCTCTTGACCCACGCGTTCTTCAAGGCGCTGTTGTTCCTTGCCTCCGGCAGCGTGATCCACGGGATGGAGCATGGGCACCATGAGACGACCGCTGACCATGAACCGCAGACTGCGCATGTCGCGCATAGTGAGCATGGCGGTCACTCGTTGGCGGTCGGCGGTCATTTAATCGATCCTCAAGACATGCGCAACATGGGCGGGCTGTTCGGTAAGATGCCGCGCACGGCGATCACTTTCATCATCGGCGGCATGGCGCTGAGCGGCTTCCCCATCATTACGGCCGGCTTCTGGAGCAAGGATGAGATCCTGGCTGATGCCTGGGCGCACAATCAGGTCATCTTCGTGGTGCTGGCCCTGGCCGCGCTGTTGACCGCGTTCTACACCATGCGCCAGATCGTGATGACCTTCTTCGGCGCGCCGCGCACCGGGGCGGCCGCGCACGCCTCCGAGCACGACAGCATCTTCCAGTGGATGACCATCCCGCTGATGGCGCTGGCGGTGTTCGCGGTGGCGGGCGGCTGGGTGGGCATTCCCACGTCGTTCCCGGTGCTGGGCGCGCTCTCCACCAACCCGTTCCATCACTATATCGGCAGCCTGGCCGCGGCGCTGCACATCCACGCGGCGGAGCTGTCGTTCAATGCGGTCCCCTTGCTCACCTCGCTGATCGTTGCATTAGGTGGCCTCTTCCTGGGCTGGCTGGTCTACCGCGGCTATGCGGCGCGCGGGGTGCGGCCCGACGAGTCAGCCCTGGCGCTGCCCGATCCCATGGCTCGGCCGTTGGGCAAGCTTTACCCGGTGCTGCAGAACAAGTACTATTTCGACGAGCTCTATCACAAGGTGTTCATCAAGAGCACACAGCGGCTGGCGAACTGGCTGTTTAAGTTCGATAGCAACGTCATCGATGACACCGTCGTGGATGGCGCCGGCTGGGCGGGACGTAAGCTATCGGAGATCGGCCATTGGTTTGATGCGCATATCGTGGATGGCGCGGTGAACGGCGTCGGCACGGTGGCCGATGCTTTTGGGGCCGCGCTGCGCACGATCCAGACCGGCAAGGCGCAGAACTATCTGTTGGTAGGGCTGGTCGCGGTTTCCGTGCTGCTCGGGGCATTCTTGTTGTTGCCGAAGTAAGGAATCTGATCCGAAGTTACTCGGAGGTTTGTATTCATGACCCAATCACTTTTGACCATCATTACTTTCGTCCCGCTCGTCGGCGCCATCCTCACGCTGCTGCCGTGGGGCAAGTGGCTGAAGTTGGATAAGGCGCGCGAGGAAGATCTGATCAAGAAGGGTGCCATCGCGCTCAGCCTGTTGCCCCTGGGCCTCGCCATCTGGCTCTGGTTTGCCTACAACCAGGGCATCGCCGGGTTCCAGTTTGAGGTCAAGGCGCGCTGGATCCCTGCGCTCAACATCAGCTATCACATGGGCGTGGATGGACTGAGCGTACCGCTGATCTTCCTGACCACGTTCCTGACCACGCTGGGCCTATGGTACTCGGCCAGGACGATCAAGGTGCGGGTGCGGGAGTTTTTCTTCCTGTTCCTGCTGCTGGAAATGGGCATGCTGGGCGTGTTCGTCGCGCTCGACCTGGTCTTGTTCTATGTGTTCTGGGAGATCGGCCTGGTGCCGATGTATTTCTTGATCGGCATCTGGGGCCAGCCGAAGGACCGGCCCCAGTACTCGGCCATCAAATTCTTCCTCTACACCCTGGCCGGATCGGTGTTCATGCTGCTGGCGATCCTCGCGATCTACTTCACCACCGGCACGTTTGACATCGTGGAGGCTGCGCAGGTTCGGCCGTTTGCCGGCAACGTGCTGCTTTCGGGCCTGGCGTTCTTCGCCTTCTTCGTGGCCTTCGCCATCAAGGTGCCGAGCTGGCCGTTCCACACTTGGTTGCCCGACGCCCACACCGCCGCGCCGACCGCCGGTTCGGTCATCCTGGCCGGCGTGCTGCTGAAGCTGGGCGCTTACGGCATCCTGCGCATCGCGCTGCCGGTCTTCCCCGAGGCGGCCAAACGTTACGCGTTGGTGATCGTCATCCTGGGCGTGATCTCCATCGTCTACGGCGCGCTGGTGTCCATGGCGCAGTGGGATCTCAAGCGGCTGATCGCGTACTCGTCGGTGAGCCACATGGGCTACGTGCTGTTGGGCGTGGGCGCTGCGGCCACCGTGATCGGCGACGCGACCAAGATAGACGCAAGCGCCATGGCGCTCAACGGCGCGGCCATGCAGATGTTCACCCACGGCCTCAGCACCGGCGCCCTGTTCTTCCTGGTCGGCGTGATCTACGAGCGGGCGCACCTGCGTGACCTGAAGATGTTCGGTGGGTTCTCGTCCAAGCTGCCCTACTATTACGGCCTTTTCGCAGTCACCGCGTTCACCTCTTTGGGCCTGCCCGGCCTGGCCGGCTTCTGGAGCGAGCTCTTCGTGTTTCGGGGCGCGTTCGAGATCGTGCCGGTGTGGGCCATCCTGGGCGTGATCGGCATCGTGCTGACCGCAGCGTATATCCTGTGGAAGATCGTGCAGTACACGTTCCTAGGCCAATATGACCCGCACAAGATCACGCACTGGAGCGATGTCGAGACCGGCGCTGAGTTGCACGAGCCGAAGGATGTGGCGTTCTTCGAGAAGGTCACGCTCTGGCCGCTGGTTGCCTTCATGATCTTCTTCGGCGTCTACCCCGCGCCGATCCTGAACTTCTTCAATACGACGTTTGTGGCATTGATGAGTGGATTGGCTGGCAAATAGCGTCAGACGTGAGACGTGATACGTGATGCGTGAGGCAGTACACAATACGCAACACGTAATACGGGAGGCCCACTTTGAACCTGAATGACCTATCGTACCTCCTGCCCGAGTTGATCCTGTTGCTCGGCGCGGCCCTGGTGTTCGTATTGGATGCGATCTGGAGCAAGGCCCGATCAGGCGATGGGCGGCGCAGCGCAGCGCTGCCGTATATCGCATTGGCTGTGCTGGTTGTTGCAGGGCTGGGGCTGCTGCCTACCCTGGGCGCAAACACGCAGGTCGCCACTATGCTCAGCGCCGACCCGTTCTCGGTCTTTTTCAAGGCGTTGGCCCTGCTCGGCATCGCGTTGGTGATCCTGACCGCGGCGCCGTATCTGCGCGGCCGGACGCCTTATGGCGGCGAGTTCTACGCTTTCCTGTTGATCACCGGCCTAGCCATCAGCCTGGCCGTGAGCGCCGTCAACCTGGTGCTGATCTACCTGAGCATAGAGTTCCTCAGCATTACCAGCTATGTGCTGGCCGGCTATCTGCGCGAGGACAAGAAGTCGGGCGAGGCTGCGCTGAAGTATTTCCTCTACGGCGCCACGGCCTCGGCGGTGATGCTCTACGGCATGTCGCTGCTTTACGGGGCCACCGGCACGACCGACCTGGCCGTGCTTGGGCAGGCGCTGCGCAGCAAGCCGCAGGGCGAGCTGGCCTGGCTGGTCACTCCCGCCATCATCATGCTGCTGGCCGGCTTCGGCTTCAAGACGAGCTTGGTGCCGTTCCACCAGTGGGCGCCTGACACCTACGAAGGTGCGCCGACGCCGGTCACAGCGTTCCTGTCCACCGCCTCCAAGGCCACTGGCTTCGCCATCCTGATGCGTGTCTTCCTGGTAGGGCTGGGGCAGGCCGCCAGCGCAGCCCAGTGGATCTCCCTGCTGGTTGCTGTCGCGGTCGTCTCCATGAGCCTAGGCAACCTGACCGCGTTGCGGCAGACCAATATCAAGCGCCTGCTGGCTTATTCCTCCATTGCGCAGGCCGGTTACATTGTCATCGGGGTCGCGGCCGTGTTGGCTGATCCGCGGCGCACCTTTACGGGCATCAACGGCGTGCTGATCTACCTGTTGGCCTACCTGTTCACCAACATGGGCGCCTTTGCCGTGGTCACGGCCATCGAGGCGGCGACGGGCAAAGTGACTTTGAAGGACTACGCTGGGTTGGTGCGCCGGGCGCCGTGGCTGGCCGCGCTGCTGTTGATTTTCCTGCTTTCGCTGGCCGGCATCCCGCCTACCGGCGGCTTCATCGGCAAGTTCTTCGTGTTTGGCGCGGCCGTGCAACGCCAGATGTGGATCCTGGTTGCCATCGCGGCGGTGAACAGCGTGGTGGCCGCGTTCTACTACTTGAATATTGTTCGTTATATGTTCTTCACGCCGGCTGACGAACCAGCTGAAGCTATCATGGTATCCAGGCCCTTGCAGGTGACGCTGGCTGTCACCGCAGTCGTGACGGTGTTGTTGGGCCTGCTGCCGGGCCCGTTCATTGCCTGGGCATCGGAATCGGCCAAGGTCTTGTTGGCAGCGCTACGTTAGGGTCACTGGCGACTTCCCTGTTATCTCTGAACACGAAGCCCGAGGAGTCATGGCGGAGAGTTCACGTAGGCGGCGCTCGCGTCGGCGGCCTGATCGGCTACAGCTGTTTCTGCGTCGCTATTGGTTTGAGATCGTCTGGTTAGCGGTGGTTGCGCTGGGGTTGTTTTTGATCTTCAGCCGTGCAAGCATCCGCCGCAGCATGGTTGGCCGGATTATCGAGTTGGCGCAGGGCGTTCTACGCGGCGCTGGCCGGTTCGGCGAAGCTGTCCTGGCGTGGTTGGCGCGCATCACGCTGTCTGATGCCGTCGGGTTTGTGCTAGTGGTGGGCGCAGTCGTTGCCATTGTGCTGCGCATGCGGTGGCGGCTGTTTCATAACCCAGCCCTTAGCGCGCAGGTGTGCCCCAAGTGCCGGGGCCCGCTTCATCGGGTGCATCGTACCTGGTTCGATCATGTCATCAGCGCGTTTGTGCCGGTAAGACGGTTTCGATGTGCAAACAGGGAATGCACTTGGCGGGGGCTGCGTATTTACACAACACACGGAGGCGCGCGCCACGCCACTTCGGCACGCGCCAGGTCCACATAGGAGCGCATGAAGCTCACATGTCTGTTGGCCGACCAGCCGGGGCTGCTTGCCGTTGTTGGTGACCCGGATATTGCGATCAGCCACATTGTTTCAGACTCGCGCCAGGTGATCCCTGGCGCGTTGTTTGTCGCGTACCGGGGCGTCGGAACGGATATTCACCGCTTCATCCCCGACGCCATAGGCCGCGGTGCCGTGGCCATCGTCGGCGAGCAGCCGCCCCCGCCCGGCCTGCCTGTGCCCTATGCCCAGGTGCGCGATGGTCGCGTTGCGCTGGCCTGGCTCAGTGCAACGCGGGAAGGGCATCCCAGCCGGGACATGGTGCTGGTCGGCATCACCGGCACCGACGGTAAGACCACCACCGCCAATCTGCTGCACGGCATATTGGCCGCGGCTGGCCGCCGGGTCGGGCTGATCAGCACCGTCAACGCGGTGATCGGTGACCGGACCTACGACACCGGGTTGCACACCACCACCCCAGACGCGCCCGACATCCAGCACTATCTGGCGCAGATGCGCGACGCCGGCGCCGAGATCGCGGTGCTGGAGACGACCTCACACGGCCTGGCGCAGCACCGGGTGACTGGATGTGCGTTCGATGTGGCTGTTGTTACCAACATCACCCATGAGCACCTGGATTACCACGGCAGCTATGAGGCGTATCGGGACGCCAAGGCGATGCTGTTTCGCTCCTTAAGTCAGCAGAACCCCGGTTTCTCCGAGAAACCGGGGTTCTCAGGCTTACTTAAGACTGCCGTGCTGAATCGCGATGACGGCTCCTTTGCTTTCCTGGCCGCCATCCCGGCCGAGCGCTATGTCTTCTACGGCATCGGCTCGGCGCCGGGGCAGCCAGATTCAACCTTGCCGCAGGAGCGTGTTACCTATCTCACTGCGGCCCAGGTCCGGCATACACCCAAAGGCATGGCCTTTGATCTGGTGATCGAGTCTGCAAAACGAGGGGCGAGTCCGCCTCCTTGTCCTGCGATCACGCCATTGGTTGGTGCGTTTAATATCTCGAACGTGTTGGCTGCTGCGGGCGCAGCGCTGGCGTTGGGCATCCCATGCTCTGCTATCCAGGCCGGCGTGCGGGCCCTGACGGGCGTGTCGGGCCGGATGGAGCGCATTGACCGCGGGCAATCGTTCGCAGCCATCGTAGATTTCGCGCACACGCCCAATGCCCTGGCGCGGGCCTTGGAGACCGGGCGCGAGTTGGCGGCGCCCCGCGGCCGGCTCATCGTCGTCTTCGGCAGCGCGGGCCTGCGCGACCAGGCCAAACGCCGGTTGATGGGCGAAGTGGCTGCCCGGCTCGCCGACCTGAGCGTGATCACGGCCGAAGACCCCCGGACCGAAGCCCTCGATGATATCCTTGCTGAGACCGCGGACGCCATGACAATGGCCGGCCGGCACGAAGGCGAGCACTTCGTGCGCATCCCTGATCGCCAACGGGCCATCCTATATGCAGTCAGCCGGGCGCGGGCCGGCGACGTGGTGCTCGTCTGCGGCAAAGGTCACGAGCAATCCATGTGCTTCGGCACGGTGGAGCACCCCTGGCGAGATCAGGCTGCGCTGCACTGGGCGCTGGATGTAGAGTTGGGGCGCGCGCCGGCCGAACCGCCGTTTTATTTGCCGACCTGGGACGCGTGATTTGACATCCCCCTGGCGCGGGGTAAAATAGACCTTGCTTTGATGTAGCATTGTGGTGTGACGACTTCAGACGGAGCTCAGCTCCAAGGACAATACTTTAAGGGTTATGGACACAGACATACAACCTGATAGTAGTATCGAGGCTGACCGGTTTACGCATAAGACCGGCGGCACAACGCAATACAGCAGCCGGCGCCCTGTCGGCTCTCGCGTCATGGTGACGCTCTTCGCACTGAACCTCATTCGGGCCTGATCTGCTGTGCCCGGGCCGGTTCACCCATGCGAAGGTGAGCCGGCAACTTCGAACGCTCCTGCTGTCAAGACGAATAGCGAATACCGGTGTCGTCAGCGCCAGTTGGCGTCTGTGATGCGCGCTTTGTTGCGCTTCGCTGCGGGCCACGTGGTGTTGCTGATGTGTCCACCCAAACCCTGGCCGGCTATGTGCGCCGAGGCCAGGCGGCTGGGCGCGATCGGAGGCAGGCTTATGGAGCGAGTATTTAAACTCGGCGTTGAAGATGTGTTGAAGCTGGTGCGGGCCGCGCTGGAGCACGGTGACCAGGCTCAGGCCGTGGCAATCCTGGAAGCGTTACGGCCTGCTGACCAGGCCGAGGTCTTCTCGGAATTGCGCGATGAAGACCAGGCCAGCTTGCTGCCCAATCTGTCGGTGGAAGATTCGGCGGACATTCTTGAGGAGTTGGAGGATCAGGAAGCAGCCGACCTGGCTGAATCCCTATCCGATGCCGATCTGGCGCGTATCATCGATGAGATGGAACCGGACGAGGCGGCTGACTTGTTGGGTGATCTGCCCGATGAACGCGCCGAGGCCATCCTGAGCACGCTGGAAGACTCCGATGAGGTGCGGCCTTTGCTCTTGCATGCGGACGAAAGCGCAGGCGGCTTGATGACGACCGACTTCCTAGTGCTGAGGCGGCGCATGCGTGTGGCAGAAGCCCTGGAAGCTGTGCGTCAGATGGCGCCGAGTGAGGGCGCCGAGACCTTGTACAACCTCTATGTAGTAGATGCGGCCGGCATTCTGCGCGGCGTGGTTAACCTATATCGCCTGCTTCGGGCAACGCCTACAGCCACGATTGAAAGCGTGATGGAGACAGAAGTCATCAACGTGCTTGCACATGACGACCGCGAGGTAGCGGCGAAATTGATGTCCCGTTACGACTTGCTGTCGTTGCCCGTGGTGGATGAGGCGGGCAAGTTGCTGGGCATCATCACCCACGATGATTTTGTGGCCACGGTGGAGGAGGAGGTTACTGAGGACATTCAGCGCCTGGGCGGTTCCACGCCGCTTGAGGCGCCTTACCTGGAGACATCGGTGCTGGGTATGGCGCGCAGGCGATTGGGGTGGCTGCTGTTGCTGTTCCTGACCGGCACGTTGACCGGCACTGTAATGCGCGTCTTCACTGTGGAGCTGGAAACCGTGGTGGCCCTGTCGTTTTTTATTCCGCTTTTGATCGGCACCGGTGGCAATGCCGGCACGCAGACAACGACCATCGTCATCCGGGGCATTGCGACGGGTGACATCCGTCTGTGGGATGGGCTGGCAGTGTTGTGGCACGAATTCCGCGTCGGCATACTGCTGGGCGCCATGATGGCGCTGTTTGGCCTGGGGCGCGCGCTGTTGTGGGGCACGGGATCGCAAGTCGCCTTGGCAGTAGCTGTCTCGTTGCTGCTGGTCGTCATCTGGGCCACGATGGTGGGCTCACTGCTGCCGCTACTGGCCACTCGGTTGCGCGTTGACCCGGCGCTGGTATCCGGCCCGTTGATGAGCACCCTGGTGGACGCGACCGGTTTGCTGATTTACCTCAGCGTAGCCAAGTTGATCCTGAGTCTCTAGGCGGCTGGCGACAGGGCCGCAGCCAGCGCCTGCTCCAGGCTGGCCAGGCGTTCCTGGGTTAGCGTCAGGCCTGCTTGCGCCACCTGCCGGGCCTCGATGTCGGGCCCCGCAGTATATGCGCGGTACGCCTCCTCTGTTCGGCGTAGCGTCTGGCGCCAACGAAGCAGCGCGCTGGAATCCGCCAGCAACCAATCTTCTGCCAGGCCGCGGCTCGTTTGCAGGGAGGCATCCAGTGCAGCCAGCCGCGCACGCTGCGCGCCGAGGTTCAGCACTTGTGTGCCGTGCTCGTTGCGCGGCAAGTGGTAGATGACCCCGTCCGGCGCGTGGGTGTACACTACCGGCGCCGCCCAACTGATTTCGTCAGGGTGCAACACTGCCAACATGCTGCGCGCATATGTGATGGCTACGTCTACCTGGCCCGCATCTGCGCCAGTACACAGCCGTTTGTAGAACTCGCGGCTGAATGTCGTTGCCGCGTCATCGGTGATGGGAAATTGCATCGCCACTACCGCCGGCACGCCGTAGCGCACCATTTGGGGCGCCAGCCCCTGGAAAGCACGGGTCTCATCCGTTTGTCCGCTGCTGCATACGTTTAGCACCACCAGTTTGATTGACCCGTGATTGACGGCCAACCGCGCCAGCGCACCGCTGTGGACCCAATCCTGCGCGCCGTCAGGCTTGTTCAACGCTACGTAGCCACGGCCATCAATGAACGCGCCGTGCCCGCTGAAATGCACCATGTCGTAGTCGCCCTGCAGCAGGGCATCGGCCAGGTCTAGGCGTGTGACAACCCCCCGCAACGCGTGGACGCGCAGCGCGCCCGGCATTGCTGTCGCCACTGCCTCAACGCTCAGCCGTTCTCGTTCCAGGTCCAGATCCGGCGCAGCAGGCAACACCAGCAACAGATCCAACGGCAGGTCAGCACGTTGGTCAGCCGGTCCACCGAACGCGGCCGCTTGATCGAAATAGCGCACCAGCAAGGTGTTCGGTGAGATGGCGAAGGTGTGGTCGCGCGCGGGATCGTGCAGCAACTCCCAAGGCCATGCTGCCAACTCCGGCGCATCGATGGTCAGGCGCAGGCGCAGCCCTTGTCCCTGTCGTCGCGCCCGATCCCATGTGATCCGCAGGTGAGACTCGATGGCCGGCGGCAATAGCCAGCGAAACAGGGCGCTGCCCGTATCGCGCATGAGCCCGAGCCCGTCGTTGTCGCCGGTTGCATGGAGCCCAGCAATACGCGCGAGCTGCGTCCTTAGTTGCGAGTCAGGGGGCGGCAACGTATCGCTTACGCGGCCTTGCTCCTCGGCCACAGCTGCTACAAGGTATTCGCCGCCCTGTTGCGCTGAGATGACGATATTGAAGTCCTGGTATGGCATGAAGACCTCGATCGTGACTAAGGGGCTACATATCGAAAACAAATAATACTACTTTACTTTATCACAAAACCGCCGCGCCGTCAACCATCTCGCAGGAATTCCAAATGCAAAACCGAACAGGCGTCACCTTGACTGCAAAGAAGCA
>CAZKEF010000015.1:0-132561 GCA_964551735.1 uncultured Anaerolineales bacterium | reverse complement strand
GCCGCCCGACTCGCCGGACCTGCCCTCAATCCTCAACAACCTGGGCACCGGCCTCAGCGACCGCTACGCCCGCACCGGCCAACTGGCCGACCTGGAAGAAGCCATCCGCGTCTACCAGCAGGCCGTCGGCCGCACGCCGCCCGACTCGCCGGACCTGCCCTCAATCCTCAACAACCTGGGCACCGGCCTCCGCGCCCGCTACGCCCGCACCGGCCAACTGACCGACCTGGAAGAAGCCAGGAGCGCATACGGCCGCGCCTGCCGAGATGGTATGTTGATCCAGCCAGAAGCTGCGGTGATCAGCGCGCGCAGTTGGGGCAATTGGGCCCTGGAGCGGTGGGAGTGGGAAGAGGCGTCAATGGCGTACGGCTTTGGCAGCCAGGCGATTGACCAACTCTTCCGGGGTCAGCTTGGCCGTGCCGCCAAGGAATCCTGGCTGCGCGAAGCCCAGGGTCTGCCCGCCAACACCGCCTATGCCCTGGCGAAGCTCGACCGGTTGGAGGAGGCTGTGGAGGCCATTGAGGCCGGCCGCGCCCGTCTGCTGGCCGAGGCGCTGGAAGCCAACCGTCGCGACCTGGAACAGCTCGAACCCCTGGGCCACGGCGACCTGCTGGCCCGCTACCGCGCTGCGGCGGACCGCCTCGCCGCGCTGCAAACGCAAGTTGTCCAGCCAGCCGCTGCGCCTGGGGTCAAAGCCGGCTCGCCCCGCGACTTCGCCGCCCTCTCCCAGGAGATCGAGGCTGCGCGCGACGAGCTGGACGCGGCCATCGCCGCCATCCGCGCAGTCTCCGGCTACGAGGACTTCTTCCTGCCACCATCGCTCAAAAAGATCCGGCAGGCCGCAGCACCCGATGCGCCACTGGTTTACCTGCTGACCACTGCTGCCGGCGGGCTGGCGTTGATCTTGCCGGCGGACGGCGAGGTCGCTGCGGTCAATCTGCCGGACCTGACCGACGCGGCCCTGCGCCAACAACTCACCGCCTACTTCGATGCTTACGCCGTCTGGCGGCGGCCGCGACCTTCGCCCGCCGCGCAGACCGCCTGGTTCGCGGCCATTGACGGGACGACCCGCTGGCTGTGGGATGCGGTCATGGGCCAGGTGACCGCATGGCTGCGCCGCGCCGGCTTCACGCAAGTCACCCTCATCCCAACCGGCCTGCTGGCGCTGCTCCCGCTCCACGCGGCCTGGACCGACGACCCGGCCGCACCCACCGGCCGGCGCTACGCGCTGGACGACATCGCGTTCGGCTATGCGGCGTCCGCGGTCGCGCTGGCCGAGGCCCGGCGGAACGCCGCCGCGGCCGCCGAGGACCGGCTGCTGGCGGTGGACGAGCCGCGGCCGGTGCGCGGCAGCGCCCTGCCCAACTCCGCGGCCGAGGTGGCCGCCATCGCGTCCCTCTTCCAGGCCCCGCGGATCCTGCGGCACGAGGGGGCGACCCGCGCCGCGGTGCTGGCCGCGCTGCCGGGGGCGCAGATCGTCCACCTCTCCTGCCACGGCGCGACTGACTGGGGTGAGCCGCTCCGCAGCGGCGTGGTCATGGCCCGCGACGAGATGCTGACCGTGGGCGACCTGCTGGACCGGCGGCTGCCGCCCAGCCGGCTGGCCGCGCTTTCCGCGTGCGAGACCGGCATCGTGGGGGCGAAGCTGCCGGACGAGGTGGTCGCGCTGCCGGCCGCGCTCGCACAGGCGGGTTTTGCGGGGGTCGCGGCGTCCCTCTGGTCCGTGGCCGACGTCAGCACCGCCATGCTGATGGAACGCTTCTATCGGCTGTGGCGGGAGGAGGGCCGGCCGCCGGCCGCGGCCCTGTGCGCGGCTCAGCGCTGGCTGCGCGACACGACCAACCGGGAAAAGGCGGACTACTTCCGGCGCGACATCCCCGCGCTCTCGGCCGGCAAGATGCCGGAGATGATCGCCGCGGACTTCTTCAGCCAGGCGACCCTGCGCCAACCGGCCGGCCGCGATTTCAGCCACCCGTTCTGGTGGGCCGCGTTCTACCTGACGGGGGTGTAGAACAGCTGCTTCGGTGCGCCGTCAACTGTTTGGAGCCGCGATGAAAACCGCTCACTCGTTAGCCGATATCGCCAAGCTCACCTGCCCCAAGTGCCGGAAGTCGTTTGAGGCGACCGTCTGGCTGATCGTGGATGCAGTCGAGCGGCCCGACCTGGCGGCGCACGCGGCCCGGGGCGCGATCCACAAGGTCCCGTGCCCCCGCTGCCGCACGGTCGGCCAGATCGGCGCGCCGCTGCTGGTCTACCTGCCGGATCCGCCGCTGCCCGGGATGCACATGCTGCTCCTGCCCTCTCAGCCCGACGACGAGGCCCGCACCCAGGCGGAATTCTCCTGGCTGGCGGATGCGCTGCGCCAGCGTCTGGGCGACGAGTGGCAAGAGGCGTGGCACACCGGCAGCATCCCGCTCGCGACCCCGGAGTTCCTGGCGGCCGCGCTTTCCGAAGACCCGGTCCGCGCGCTCCGCGATTTCTTCGTCGGCATGGCCGAAGCGCTGCGCGGCGAGTTCCTGGCCAACGGTGACCTGGACAGTCTGCGGGAGGCCATCCATGCTTACGAGGGCGCCCAGGTGTTCATGCCGCCCGGTTCGCCCGATCTGGCCGGCCTGCTGAATAACCGGGGGCGCTGCCGCTGGATGGCGTACGATGTCGCCCGCGACCCGGCCGACCTGGACGCCGCCATCGCGGACTACGAGGCCGCGTTACCGCTGGCGCCCCCTGGCAGCCCGGGGCTGGCCGCCCTGCTCATCAACTACGGCATCACCCTCGAGGATCGCTTCCAGCGCCGCAGCGACCCGGCCGACCTGGACGCCGCCATCGAAGCCAACGAGAAGGCCGTGGCATGCACGCCGCACGACACGGTCCAGTGGCCGCGCAATCTCAACGGCCTGGCCCTCTCCCTGCACAAGCGCTTCGTGCTGGCGGGCGATCTGGCCGACTTGCAGCGTTCGGTGGCCCTGCTGCGCCAGGCGGTCGCCGAGAGCCCGCCGGGATCATCCGAGCTGCCGGTCCTGCGGACCAACCTGGCCTACAGGCTGGGCGACCTCGAGGAAGCCACCGGCGACCCGGCCGTCCGGGACCAGGCGATCGCGGCCCACCGGCAGGCCCTGGCGGCCGCAGGGCTGGATGCAGCCGACCGCCTGCCGCTCCTGGACCGCCTGGTGCAGCTCTTGACGGGGCAGCTCAACGCGGCCGATACCCCCGAACACCTGGACGACCTGATCGCCGCCCAACGCCAGCTCATCCAGGCCAGTGACCCGACAGACCCCCTCTACCCCGGCGACCTGGCCGCCCTGGGCTCGCGGCTGGCGCAGCGCTATGCGAACACCAAATCGCGCGCGGACCTGGACGAGGGCATCGCGGTCTGCCAGGAGGCGCTGGCCAGGGCCCCGGCCGACATGCCCACGCGGTACGGCGCGTTGGTCAACCTGGGCTCCCTGGCCGCGCAGCGCCACCTGATCACCGGTGACCCGGCCGACCTCCGCCTGGCGACTGAGAGCTTCGACCGCGCGCGGCCGCTTGCAGCGCAGGTCCCGCCGGAGCTGGCCGGCCAGTTGTTCGACCTGGGGATGCGCTGGCTGGAGCGGCAAGCCGAAACCAACAGCCCGGAAGACCTCGAGGCCGCCCTCGGTTGCTTCCGCCGGGCCGCTGACCTCCCTGACGATGACGCCAGGACCCAGGCCGAGCGCCTGCTGATGCTGGGCACGGCCGCGGGCCAGCATTACCAGCTTCTCAAACAGCGCGTGGACCTGGATGAAAGCATCGCGGCCCTGGAAAAGGCCAGCCGGCTGGCCCCCCCGGACTCGGAGCTTCGCGGCCACGCGCTCGACCAACTGGCCCGCGGCCTGTCGGTCCGGTACGAACTGGCGCCGGCCGCCGGAGACTTGGACGCGATCATCGAGGCCTGCCGCAGGGCCCTTGACCTCCTGCCCGAAACGCCGGCCATCCTGTCCAACCTGGGCACCGCGCTGCGCATGCGCCATCTCGCGCAAGGCAACCAACAGGATCTCGAAGAAGCGGTCGATCACTTGTTGCAGGCGGTCAAGCTGGACGCGGCCGACTCCCCGGAGCGGCCGCCCCACCTCAACAACCTGGGCAACGCCCTGTACGACCTGTACGCCCGCACCGGCGGCCTGACGTACCTCGACCAGGCCATCGGCTACTGGCAGGCCGCCGTGGACCTTGCGCCGGCCGCGAGCGCGTTGCAAGCGGCGCGCATGAACAACCTGGGCGACGGGCTGCGCACCCGCTTCATGCACACCCACGACCCGCGCGACCTGGAACGGGCCATCGCCTTCCTCCGCCAAGCCGTGGCAGGTGCGCCTGCCGGCTCGCAGGAGCGGGCCCGCCATCAGATCAACCTGGGCGCGGCGCTCGTCACGCGCCACGGCGAGACGGCCGACTCCCACGACATGGCGGACGCGCTGGCGGTTCTGACGGAAGCCTACGACCTCAGCCAGGCGCACCCGGCAGAACACGACGCGGCCGCGTTTACGCTGGGGACCGCCGAATACAACGCCTACCTGCAGGATCGATCGCGGGCGCGCCTGGACGCCGCTGTCACCCATTTGCAGCAGGGGATCGCGCTGGCATCGCCCGGATCCCCGAACCTTCCCAACGTCCTCTACTACCTGGGCCATGCCCGGGAGAGCCGCTATCGGCTCAACGGCGAGCCGGCTGACCTGAAGGCAGCGGTGGACGCCTTCCGCGACGCCTGCCGAAAGGGAACGCTGTCCCAGCCGAGCATGGTCCTGGCCGCGGGGCGCAGTTGGGCGAACTGGGCGGTCGAGCGACGCGCCTGGTCGGAGGCGGCGGAGGGCTACGGCTTCGCCCTGGAAGCCGTGGATGAGTTGCTTTCCGCCCAGCTCCTGCGGCGGGAAAAAGAAAACTGGATCCAAGATGCCGACAGGATCGCCCTGGACGCGGCCCATGCCCTGATCCGCTGCGGCGACCTGGCCGGCGCGGTGGTCGCGTTGGAGCGCGGCCGCGCGCGGCTGCTGGCAGAGGCGGCAGAGCAGACGCGCCGGGATCTGGACAACCTGCCGGCCCTGGGCCGCGCCGATCTGCTGGCGCGCTACCAGCAGGCATCTCAGCGCATGGATGCCCTGCGGCGGGCCGCCGAGAAGCCGCCGGGCGCTTCCACCGGCGCGCCGGGTTCCACCGACGACGCCTTCGCTCGAGACATGAACGACGCCCGCGATGAGCTGGCCGCCGCCATCGCCGCCATCCGCCAGGCGCCCGGCTACCAGGACTTCTTCCGGCCGCCGACCTTTGCCCAGGTCCAAAGCGCGATCGCGCCGGATCCGTCCGAGCAAGGCGAGACCGCTCCGGCCAGGGCCTTGATCTACCTCGTCGCCCGGACAGCGGAGAGCTTCGCGCTGGTCGTCCATCCACCCGATGCCCCCGTCCCGGTCGAAGTCCTCCCGCTGGATCGCCTGCGCCAGGCGGAACTATCGGAGAGGCTCCAAGGGCCGGCAGATGTGGCTGCGTTGGGCGGCTACCTGGGCGCCTATGATCGATGGCGCCTGCGGCCAACTGACCCCGAAGCCCGCCGGGCCTGGTTCACCGCGCTGGACAACATGACCCGGTGGCTCTGGGATGTGCTCATGGGGCCGGTGGTCGAACACCTGAGCTCTGCCCCAGGATTCTCCCCTCGTGACGGTGAGGAAAGCGGTACGGCGGGAGTGGCGGCCCTCATCCCTATCGGCCTGCTGTCCCTCCTGCCGCTCCATGCCGCCTGGATACCGGCGCCCGAAGCGCCGACCGGCCGCCGCTATGCGCTGGATGCGCTGACGTTCGCCTATGCCCCCAGCGCGCGCGTCCTGGCGACCGCGCGCGCGTCGGCCGGCCGCATTCAGCCTGCCAGCATCGCAGCCGTTGACAATCCCGACGGTTCGCTGAACTTCTCGGCGCTGGAAGTTGACGCCATCCTCTCCTATTTCCCGGCCGACCGCACGACCCCGTTGCGCGGCAGCGATGCCACCCGCCAGGCCGTTCTCGAACAGCTCGCCCGCAGCGCTGTCCTGCACTTCTCGACCCATGGCTGGGCCGGTTGGGCCCAGCCTCTCGAAAGCGGCATGCTCCTCGCGCGTGGGCAGAACCTCACCCTGCGCGACCTCCTCGAGATGCGCCTGGACCATGCGCGCCTGGCCGTCCTCTCCGCCTGCGAGACCGGCGTCCCGGGGACGGCCCTGCCCGATGAGGTCGTCAGCTTGCCGGCGGGGTTCATGCAGGCCGGCGTGGCAGGGGTGGTGGCCTCGTTGTGGTCGGTCAACGATCGGAGCACGGCCATGCTGATGGAACGCTTCTACCGGCTGTGGCGCAAGGAGGGGCTGGCGCCGGCCGAGGCGCTGCGCGCGGCTCAAATCTGGCTGCGGGACACGACCAACCGGGAGATGGCGGAGTACTTCAAACAGGATGTGCCAGCGCTGGCAGGCTACCGCATGCCCGAGGCCGTCGCCGCCGATCTATACGTGGATCGGATGTTGCAGGCCGATCCCAACGCCCGCCAGTTTGCGCATCCGTTCTGGTGGGCCGCGTTTTGCCTGACGGGAGTATAACGGTGCGGCTTCTGGCAAAGCGTCATCCTTCGACGCGCTCAGGATGACTGGCATTTTCGAAGGGGGACCAACATGACTACATGGCTTTTCCTGGCACGGGCCATCGAGCGCGTGCGGCCCGAGCTGCCGGCGCTGGTGGGCGACGATTGGCCGGCATTCGAGGCCCGGCTCGATGCACTGTTGGCGCAGTTGGCGCGGGATCCCGGCCGCGAATCCGTGATCAACGCCCAGATCCTGGATCTCTTCGCGTCCTACCCGGCCGCGCACCAGCGGCTGATCGACAGCGTGGCTGACCTGGCACAAGCCCAGGCGAGCATCCGGTACCACACAGACTGGTGGCCGGAAAGCACAGCGACATCGGAGCCAACGCCCGCCCTGGTTACCCGCTACACCGACATCACCGCGCCATCACGCCTGGCGTTGGGCCGCCGCGGAGTCATCACGGTGGGCTTGACCCGCACACCCACCCCCGACAGCGCGCTCGCCGAAGCGCTGCACGTGGCGGTCGGCGCGCTGGAGGTCCATCTCCAGGCCTCCCCGGCCGATTTCGAGGTCGCCGGCACGGCGGTCAAGCCGCTGGAGGTGCTCCCGGATCGCGACTCAGAGCCGGTCGTCTTCTACGTTACGGGCCGGCGCGCTGGCGTCAAGGCGCTGCGGCTGGATTTCCGCCAGGCGGGCATGGTGGTGGGCACTGCAGCCTTGGCCATCGAAGTCACGGAGGCCGAGGCGACCGAGGCGCCGGCGCAAGAGGTCACCGCCGCGGTGGGTTTCGCCAGCGCCGGCGTCCGGCCACCGGACCTGGATCTGCGCGTCACCGTCATCCCGCGGGACGGCGGGATCGCCCTGGGCTACATCCTGCATTCGCCCAGCGGCGCGGCCCCCCATCACTACCAGGCGTTCCCCGAGGTGACCCTCCCTGGCTATGCTTCTGCACTGGCCTACCAGTCCCACTTGCGAGACACCCTGGAAACCCTGCAGAAAGGGTACGACGTCGGCGGCGCGCAGCTCACCCCGGCGCAGATCGAAGACCGCCTGGCCGGCATGGGGCACGAAATGTGGGAAAGCCTCTTCCCCGCGGAGCTGCGCCGCGCCCTGCTGCGAAGTTGGGACCGCGTCCGGACGCTGCAGGTCACCACCGATGAGCCCTGGATCCCGTGGGAAATGGTGCGCCCCTACGATGCCAGCGACCCCGACCGGATCATTGACGAGTTCTTCTGCGCGCATTTTCAGATCACGCGCTGGCTGGCCGGCGATGGGTGCGGTGCGGGCGAGATCATCGTGCGCCGCCTGGCTTGCGTGGAGGCCGGAGCGGTGCCCAACATGGCGGCTTTGTGTCATGCAGCCGAAGAACGGCAATATCTACGGGAGCGGGCTGAGCGCCACGGGGTGGATATGATCTGCCCAGACCCGCCGACCCTGGCTGCGGTCGAGGCGCTGCTGGACGATGGCCGGTTCGACCTGTGGCATTTCGTGGGACACGGACACCTGGCGCCCGAAACCCCCAACGAGGCGCCCCTGGCGCTCCCTGACGGCCGGCTGCGTCCCACGGATATTCACGGCGCGCGGCAGGAACGCATCCGCCGGGCGCGTCCGTTGGTATTTTGGAGCGCGTGCCGTGTTGGCGGGGGCGGCTGGGCGCTGGCCGGGCTGGGCGGCTGGGCCGCGAAGGTGGTAGGCAGCGCGCGCTGCGGCGCCTTCGTCGCGCCCCAGTGGGCGGTGGATGACGCGTTGGCAGGCGCGTTCGCCCGAGTCTTCTACGATGCCATCGAGGCCGGCGAGACGATCGGCAAGGCGGCCTGGGCCGCGCGCGACCATCTGCGTGCGCTCAAGCCTGGCGATCCCACCTGGCTGGCCTACAGCGTCTACGCGCACCCCAACGCGCGGGTGGTGTGGGGCAGGGGCACGGGCGGCAGTCGGCACGATCACCCCATGTAAGTTACCGAGGGATAATCGGCAAAGTGCCGCCGCGCGGGCTCTTGCGCCCCGGCTGCTGCCTGCAGCACCAACAGCAAGCGCGCCTCCTCGTCGCCGGGGTTGCCCCAGCGGTGAAGCAGGTCCGCCTCGAACAGCAGGACGTCGCCCGCGGCCAACAGGTAGCTGATGCCGTCAATCTCGTACTGCACACGCCCTGCCAGGCAGCAGACGAACTCATGCCCCGCGTGCCCGACCTGCCCCATGCCCATCTCGGCACGGGGGGCTAACACGACGAGGAAGGGCTCCATCTGTTGGCCGGCCAGGCGCGCGCCCAACCCCTCAATGCTCAGACCTGTGGCCCGAATCACCGGCCGCTGGCCGGACCGCACGTGCAACACCCTCGCCTGGGTCGTCTCATCAAAGAAATAGCTCATCTTGACGCCCAGCGCGCCGGCCAGCCGCTGCAGGGTGGCGACGCTGGGCGAGATCTCGTCTCGCTCGATCAGGGAGATCGCATTGGGAGATAGGCCGGAGCGCTCTGCCAACGCCCGCTGCGAGAGATCTCGCTCCTGTCGAAGCGCGCGCAACCGGGAGCCGAGGCGCTGCGGTCTCCCGTTTTGAGCCAGGTTATCCGCCATATCAGTCCTCTTGATCGTCAGTGCCAGGAATTCAATGAGTCACGAGTCATAACCACATGAAACACGCGGATCTTAGCAGTTGATCCATCAGTTGTCAAGTATATTGTTTTGAAAATGTTACAATCGTTATTCAGACATAATTTACTTATTGACTTCTCGCACACATGATGATATCATTAGTCCAGCAGGATCTGGTGGCCCTATCCATGCAGCCCTGCGTGAACCTGATCTGAAAACGATACGCGGACGGGCGCGGATGAACGTGGACCACTGACTTTTCACCCCCGCTTGTGTCGCCCGCGACATGGCCGCCGTCCCGAAGCAGTACGTGACACCAAGGAGGTCCGCCATGGCACGAGAAATAGTACGTAAGCGCCTGTTTCTCGCCGCGGGTGCACTCCTTGCAGCGACAAGTTTGCTGTTGGCCTGGCCCCTGCTCCCCGCCGCGCCGCACTTTATGGCCGGTAGTCAGGGCATCAGCGTGGACGCCGGCAGCGCTTTCGCATGGCAGCCGTATGTGCAAGGCCTGCCCGCCTACGCGATGGCTGTGACCGTGGCCATGCAGCCGAACAACCCGGCCATGCTCTACGCGGGCACATACGAGCCGCCCGGCCTGTGGCGCTCCGACGACGGCGGGCGCTCGTGGATCGCAGACGACGCGGGCCTCGGGGGCAGCCCTGTCTACGCGGTGCATTGGGACGCCGTCCGCGGCCGGTGGTGGGTCGCCGCGCGCGCGGGCCTCTACACCCGCCGGCGAACGAGCGCGGCCTGGCAGCCGGCCGGACTGCGCGAGCACGTCGTCTACGCGCTGGCCGAGGACGATGAGGGCCAGCTTTACGCAGCCGCCGCGGACGGCTTGTTCCGGTCCAACGATGCGGACAACTGGCAGTCGGTCCCCCTGGCTGCGGGGCAGGCAGGACCAGCAGCCCTGGCTATCGCCGTCTCGGCCGACGGCCGCACCCTGCTGGTCGGCACGGCGGGGGCGGGGCCGTGGGTCAGCCGCGATGGCGGCGCGACCTGGGCGCCCGCGGCCGGCGGCCCACCTGAGGCGGACCAGGCGCTGGCCCAGGCTTATGTCTCGGCCGTGCTGCTTGACCCGCGGCCGGGCGGCGCGGCCTATGCCAGCACGACAGAACGCGCCTACCGGTCAGCCGACGGCGGCGTGACCTGGCGGCCCATCGCCGATCTGGAGGGGCGCATCCACGCCTTCACAGTTGGCGCCGACGGCAGCGTGTACGCGGCGCTGACGGGGCAGGTCGCCCGCTCGGCCGACGGCGGCGGCACGTGGGCGGTGCGCGACGCAGGGCTGCGGCCGGGCGACAAGATCCTCGACCTGGCCGTCTCACCGGCCGATCCGGCCATGGTCTATGCCGCGGCCTGGGATGGCCTCTATGCCAGCAGTGACCGCGGGCAGAGCTGGCAGCGACGCAGCGACGGCCTGGGCTATCCCGACGTCAACGTGCTCGCCTGGGACGCTGCGGGCAGCCTGCTGGCCGGCACACGTTCCGGCCTCTACCGAAAAGCCCCAGGCAGCGCAACATGGTCGGCGGTCCCCGACCTGCAAGGCCGGCCGGTGCTGTCACTGGCCGTAGGGGCGGGGTCTCCCCACCCCTACGCCGCACCCCGCCCATCGGCCACATCCCATGCCTCCTATGCCGGCTGCTCCGGCGGCCTGTTCCGCAGCGCCGATGGTGGCCAGACCTGGGCCGAAGTCGTGTCTGAGCTGAGCAGCGCTGGCATCGCTGGCCTGGCCGTTGACCCGGCCGACCCCGACCACCTGCACGCGTGGGTGGCCTTCGGCCGGGTGCACGAGAGCCATGACGGCGGCCGGAACTGGGTCGCCCGGTGGGAGGGCCTGGGCGACGTCCGCCCGGTAGCCACCATCCACCGGAGCGTTGCGGGCCAGTTGTACGCCGGGGCCGAGGACGCGCTGTTCCGGTGGGATGCCGAGGGGCTGGCCTGGCAGCCGCTCCCCTTCCCTGGGGCTGCCCCCACGGTCTTCGTGGTCATGACCGACGCGCGCGACCCGGCCACGCTCTACGCCGGCGCCACCGACGGGCTCTGGCGCAGCCCCGATGGCGGGCGGACCTGGCGTCGCTGGGGCATGGGCCTGGCCGGGCGCACGGTCACCGCGCTAGCGGTCAGCCCTAGCGACGACCGCATCGCCTTCGCCGGCACGCGCCATATGGGGCTGTACCTGACGGATGACGGCGGGGCCACCTGGCGGCCGGCCTGGGATGGATGCCTGACGGCCGCGTCGGTGCGCGACATCCTGTTCAGCCCCGACGGGCAGGCGGTCTACGTGGCCAGCGACCGGGGCATCTGGCAGGGGGTGGGCTATGGCGCTCATTAGCAGGGCAGATGCCCATGCCGCATGCGATGCTACGGCCCGTGAAAATGCGGCGGCGGTCAGCGGTTGGCGGTCAGTGGTCGGTATGCTCAGAGCAGTGCGTTGGATCGTTCTGCTGGCGCCGCTGCTCCTCCTGGGCGCGGCAACCGGCGCCGGGCAAACCGGCCGCGGCCTCGTGCCTGCGATCCACATCCTGCAGGCCGACGACACGATCTACCGGCTGGCGGCCGAGGGCGGGTATGAACGCGTCGTCCAGGTGTTCCCGTGGCGCGACATCGAACCGACGGCCGGCGAATGGCACTGGCAGCAGCCCGATTTCGCGGTGCAGGCGGCCGGCTACTACGGCCTGGGGTTGATCGCCCGGCTGGACCATCCGCCTGACTGGGCCCTGCGGCCGGCGGAGGACAACGGGATTTCGCCCTTCAACCTTGACGCTTATGACAACTTCGTAGCAGCCGTCGCCCGGCGTTACCGGGGCCAGGTGGCGGCGTACATCGTCTGGAACGAGCCCAACCTGAGCCGGGAGTGGGCGGGCCGGCCGCCGGATCCCGCGGCCTACACGGCGCTACTGTGCCGGGCCTACGCGGCCATCAAAGCGGCCAACCCCGGCGCCACGGTCGTGAGCGCGGGGTTGGCCCCGACCAACGGCGGCGGCGGCGCGGCCGACGACCGCCGGTTCTTGGGGGCCATGTATGAGGCGGGCGCGGGCGCGTGCTTCGACGTCCTGGGCGCGCACGCCTACGGGTTCGGCCGCCCGCCCGGCGATCCGCGCGGGGCGGGCGATGGCTTGAACCTGGCGCGGATGCTGGACCTGCGTGCGATCATGGCGGCGAACGACGGCATCGAGGCGCCCGTCTGGATCACCGAGCTGGGGTGGACCACCGACGGCCAGGGCGCGGACGCCTGGCAAACCGTCTCGGCCGGCGAGCAGGCCGCCTACCTGGCGGCCGCGTGGCGCCGGATCCGGCTCGAATGGCCGTGGGTGCAAGTGGCGACAGTGTGGAACCTGAGCCAGGGCCTGCCCGCGGCCGACGAGATGGCCGGCTACAGCCTGCTGAACCCCGACGGCAGCCCCAGGCCGGCCTACCACGGCCTGCGCGCCCTGCTGGCGACCGACGTCCAACGGCTGGCGGGACGCTGGATCGAGCGCCTGACCACCGCAGGGCGGACGGCCCCCGGCGCCACGATCGCGATCCTGGCAGCCGACGAGATCGTGCACCTGGGCGACAACCAGTGACCGCCGCTGCGGCCCCTGTACGGGGCCGTCCAGCCGAGCCTGGTTTGGCAGGGCGGGTTCTACGTGCGCGATCCCGGCACCGATGCGTGGATCCTGCGCCTGGAGTACGAGGGGCACGAACACACCAACCGGGTCAGGCTGAACGGCCAGACGATCGGCTACCTGCCCAGCCAGACCTGGGCCGATATGTGGATGAGCGCGGCGCTGCCCGTGCCGGTCGGGCTGCTGCGGGCAGGCTACAACGAATTGGCGCTCGAGGTCGGTTGTGCGATCCCCGACTGCCAGACGCCGGGCAGCGCCTGGGACGAACTGCTGTTCCGGCATGTACGACTGAGCAGACGGGACGCCGGTTCTATACGAGAAGGCTGCTGGCTGCATCAATTCACGGCTAACACGCACTGTAGGAGGTCAAGATGTGCCAGGCAAAAGTGTACCTGGGCGATCAGGAAATTGCTCGTGACGTAATCTGGCTGGAGCCGGTGCCGGAAGGTGTGCGCTATGCCACGTTTTTCGAGGAACCACACCTGGTAGCGGCGCGTCTCCAGCGCATTGACTTTCTCACCCATCGCGTATCACTGGAACCAATGGAGGCGGATCATGGACGATAACACAAAGCTGCGCACGTTGCTCCCGCACTGGATCGAGCACAACGGCGAGCATGCTGAAGAATTCAAGGCCTATGCCGCGACCGCGGGCAAGGCGGAGGCCAAGCTGCTGGCGGCGGCACAACTGATGGTAGAGGCCAACGCGCGGCTCAGCGAGGCGTTAGACGCGCTGGGCGGCCCGCTGGAACATCATCCTCACCACCATCACCACGGCTGAGGAGGTATCTCAACTGCTATCGCATGTGAGAAAGGAGGCACCATCATGTACCAGACAATACTTGTGCCGTTGGATGGTTCTTCATTCAGCGAACGGGCGCTGCCGATAGCTACTACCCTGGCCCAGGCCATGCGAGCACAGATAGTCTTGATGCAAGCGGCCAATGCTTTAGTCTTCCCGGGCGCCGATGCCACCGAGGCACAGGTGCAGGCCGTAGCAGAAGCCCAGACATACCTATCCACGCTTGCGGCCGGGCTATCTGAGCAGGGCCTGAGCATCGAAGTTGCCGTGCCCTACGGCGAGGCCGCGGAGTCCATCTTACTAGAGATAGGCCTGCACAAGGCAGACCTGGTGGTGATGTGCACGCACGGCCGTTCGGGCCTGGGGCGCTGGATCTATGGTTCGGTGGCCGAGCAGGTGCTGGCGCGCAGCCCGGCGCCGGTGCTGCTGGTGCGCCCGTCGGGCGAAACTATCACACTGCAGCCAGACGCGGCGCAAGCAGCGCTGCTCGTGCCATTGGATGGGTCGCCCCTTGCCGAAGCAGCGCTGCCGCACGCCGCGGATCTGGCTCGCACCTTCGGCGCGACGATCTTGTTATTGCGCACTGTAGAACCTTCCGTGCTGGCTTACCACTATTCCCTGACAGCTCTGGCCGAGGAATCCCTCCAAGAGGAACAACGCAGAGCCAAAGCGTACCTGGAGGAAGTAGCCAAACGATTGCATGAGAACGGTGTCAATGCGCATACAATGGTGCCGGTGGGCTGGCCGGCAGACGTCATCGTCTATCGCGCCGCGGCGTTAGGGCCGCAGTTGATCGTGATGGCAACCCACGGCCGCACCGGCGTCGCGCGCCTGCTCCTCGGCAGCGTGGCATTGGAGGTCGTCCGGCGCAGCCCGCTGCCCGTCCTGCTGATCCGGCCGCCCGATTTGGCCGAGAGCAATCCGAGTTGAACCTGAAAGGAACGGTAGGCATGAGATTGACCTGCCTGGTTGACAACGCAGTCCAGCCTAGCTCTGGCTTGTGGGGCGAACACGGGCTGGCCTACCTGGTGGAGCCAGCCGGCCGGCGCGTCCTCTTTGACACCGGTCAGAGCGGGATCGTGCTGCTGCACAATCTGAAGCTGCTGGGGATTGAGCCGGCCACCATCGACGCGATCGCCATCAGCCACGGGCACTATGACCACACGGGGGGGTTGCCGGCCCTCAGCCCGCTGCTCCGGCCAGGCATCCCCCTTTTCGCCAACGCCGACCTGTTCCGAGAACGATTCAGCCAGCGGGATGGCCCACCGAAACGCATCGGCGTGCCCCTGAGCAAGGAGGCGTTGGCTGACCGTTTTGACCTGAAGCTGAGCGATGCGCCGCAGGAGGTGGCGGCCGGCGTCTGGACAACCGGGGCGATCACGTACCGCCCTGAGTTCCAGGGCAGCAGCAAGGCGCTCCTGATGGCCGAGGGGGATGATCTGGTCGCGGATGCCTACCGCGACGACATGGCGCTGGTGCTGAGGGCGGCCGGTCGCCTGGCGTTGCTTTGCGGCTGCTGCCACGCCGGCCTGCTCAACACGCTGGCGCACGTCACCCGCCATTTCGACGGCCCTATCGCGCTGATCGCCGGCGGGCTGCACCTGGCAAACGTCACGGACGACGACCTGCGCCGCACTGCCGGCCGGCTGGCGGCCATGCCTGCGCTGGCAGACGTCTATCCCGGCCACTGCACCGGCGAGACAGCCTTCCTGGCCCTCGCGGGGAGGTTGGGCGCCGCGAAGGTGCGCTCCGGCCCCGCCGGAACGGCCATTGAGTTCGGAACAGACTAAGCTCGCCGGCCCTGGCGGATCCGGGCGATTTCATTGTGTGGCACGCGCTCGGCCTGGCAACTGAAGTTGCGGCTACCCTTGCGAAGTCGGCCTGCGCCGACTCGAACGCAGTCCACGCAGAGCCTGTCCTGAGCACGTCGAAGGATGGACTTTGCAAAGGTAGGCGCAGTTTCAACTGCCGGCCGATGACGCCGGATGCAACATGATTTCGCCCTGTCGAAGCGCTCCCTCAGCTTGGCTTCTACCTCTCTGTTATGCTACTATCCGTGATATAAACGCGCTATCGGAGGCCTGCAATATGACCGCACACACGACACCGATCCGAAAAGTCGCTATCAGCACCGGCGGCGGGGACGCGCCGGGCCTGAACGCCGTCATCCGGGCGGCCGTCATCTCCGCCATCAACCACGGCTGGGAGGCCTGGGGCATCCGTGACGGCTTCAACGGCCTGATGCAGCCGGACCACTATCCCAACGGCGGGCTGATCCACCTGACGCGCGAGCGGGTGCGCGGCATCACCCACTTGGGGGGCACCATCCTGGGCACCACCAACCGCGGCAGCCCGCTCCACTACCCCGTGACCGGGCCGGACGGCCAGGTGCGCGCAGTGGACCGCACCGGCGAGCTAGTGACGAGGTTCAGCCAACATGGACTGGACGCGCTGATCTCCATCGGCGGCGACGGCTCGATGGCCATCGCCAACGCGTTGTCAGCCAAGGGGCTGCGGGTGATCGGCGTGCCCAAGACCATCGACAACGACCTGGATAAGACGGTGGTCACCTTCGGGTTCGACACCGCGGTCGCGTTTGCCACCGAATGCCTGGACCGCTTGCATTCGACCGCGGCGTCGCATGGCCGCGTGATGGTGGTGGAGGTCATGGGCCGCTACGCAGGCTGGATCGCGCTCCACGCCGGGATCGCCGGCTCGGCCGACGCGATCTTGATCCCCGAGATCCCCTACGACATCCGTAGAGTGGCCGACAAAGTGCGCGAACGCGACGCCGGGGGGCATCACTTCACCATGGTGATGGTGGCCGAGGGCGCAGCGCCGATGGACGGCTCGGTCACTGTGCTGGCTCACGAAGTCGGCCGGGCCGAGCGCCTGGGTGGGGTCGGCGAAGTCGTCGGCGCCCAGTTGCAGGAGATGACCGGCAAGGAGACCCGCGTGGCGACGCTGGGACACCTGCTGCGCGGGGGCACCCCGACCGCGGCCGACCGCCTCATCGCGCTCCGTTTCGGCTCGGCCGCGGTGCGCGGGCTGGCCGAGGGGCGAGCCGGCGTCATGGTAGCGCTGGATCCCCCCGACGTGCGCTACGTGCCGTTGGAGGAAGCCACGCAGCGCATGAAGACGGTGCCGCTGGACGGCGACACCGTGTTGACCGCGCGGGATCTGGGGATTACCTTTGGGGATTGAGGCTGGGAAACCCGTCTAAACGAGTGGGGACGGCGGGACACTTCGGAACCCATTTCCACTCTTAACCCTCACCCCCCCACCCAATTCACCGTATGACAAGGACTGGCGCCGCCGCTGCCCTGAAGGTGCTCGATAACGACCCCCGCGCTGATCGGGCTGCCCGCGCCGTCCACCACGGTCAGGGTGTAGCGGTTAGCGAAGCTGTTGATGGGGAAGTCGTAGCGGCCATAGTCGCTCTCCCCGCCCTTGCTCCACGCGTCGGCCCGGTTGCCCCATTCATCCACCAGTACGATGTGCACGCCCGCCACTGGCCCACCGGCACGGTTGATCACCTGGCCAACGATGTAGTAGCCGGGGCACTGGTCGTGGTGCGCGATCCCCTGGGCCACGTAGCGGTGATCACCCGGCGCGACGACCTGGACGGGCAGCGCTGTGTCGCCGGGCACGGGCCCGGCCGCAGGATCCAAGGCCGCGGCCAGGTCCACCATCACCTGCAGCGCCTCGTCGCCGGGCTTCGGGTCGCTGGCCAGGGCGCGGGGGATGAGATCCGCCAGCGCGTCGCACGGCCCCAGGTCCACGGCGGTGGGATGGCGCAGGCTCCAGGCGACAGCGGCCAACTGCTCGTCCACCGTCCTGGCGTCCGCGGCGGCCGCGGCGCCTTCTTCAGCCGCAGTCGGCAGGCCCAGCCGATCAGGCAACGCCAACAAAGGGCGTACAGCCGCGGGCTCGACCCGGCAGTACGCGGTCCAACGGCCGGCGTCGGGCAGCGCGGCGTAGACGGGCGCGGATGCGACAGGCGTCACGCTGTCGGCCAGCGGCCCGGCCGCGCCCGCGGCGTCCAGCCAGGCGCGGGAGAAGTATTCGCCACCCTCCCGGCAGGCCAGGCCGGGCGGGCAATCGCTGCGCTGCTCGACCTCGAACGGGGGCGCGAAAGCCCACGCGGCCGGGTCGGCCGGCGCATCTAGGGCCGCCAGCAGCGCAGGGTCGGCCAGCACCCGCTCCATGAAGTCGTGCCAGATCGGGCCGGCGCCGGCCACGCCGCTGATCTTCTTCATGGGCCGGCCGTCCGCGTTGCCCGCCCACGCGCCGGCCACCAGGTAGCGGGTGTAGCCCACCGTCCAGTTGTCGCGCCAATCATCGGTTGTCCCGGTCTTGGCTGCCGCAGGCCGGCTGAGCCTTAAGGGGCTGTTGGCGCCGAACATGGGCGCACGCGCCGCATTGTCGCTGAGGATATCGGTGACCAAGAACGCGGCCGCGGGCGGAACCGCCTGCACCGGCTCACCCGATAAGCTAGGCGCGGCAGCCACTGGCCGGCCTCGGCTGTCCACGGCTGCCAGGATCGGCTCGGGCGCCACCGCCTGGCCTTCGCTGGCCAGCGCGGCGTAGGCGGCCGTCAGCTCCAGCAGCGTCACCTCGCCACCGCCCAGGGTCAGGCTCAGCCCATACCAGCCGCTGCCCCGGTCCAGGCTGCGGATGCCGAACGCCTCGGCGGCCTGCAACATGCGGTCAACGGTCACCGCGTCCAGCAGCTTGATCGCGGGGATGTTATAGCTGTTGGCCAGCGCGGTCCGCACGGTGACCGGGCCGTGGAACATACCGTCATAGTTGGCCGGCTTGTACTGCAATCCGTTGCCCACGTCGAAGGTCACAGGGATGTCCCACAGCACCGTCGCGGGGCTGATCAGATTATCGGCCAGGGCGGCTGCGTAGAGCACCGGCTTGATGGCGCTGCCCGGCTGGCGCAGGCTCCGCGCGATGTTCACCTGGCCGCTGATGCTGGCATCCGAGAAGTCGGCGCTGCCGACCAGGGCCAGCACCGCGCCGGAATAGGGCCGCAGCGCCACCAGCGCGGCGTTGCTCAGGTCGTGGACCGGTTTCAGTTCCTTGACCTTGCGGGCAACCACGTCCTGCGCCAGGACCTGCATGGGCAGGTCGAGGGTGGTCGTGATGGTCAGGCCGCCGCGCGACGCCATGCCCTCGCCCAGCCGCGCGTCGATCACGTCCTCGACGTACAAGGTGAAGTGCGGAACCAGGTTGATGACCCGGTCGGCGTCGGGGTTGAGGGCCACGGGCTCGGCGTAGGTCGCGTCCGCCTCGGCCTGGGCAAGGTAGCCGTGGCGCACCATCATGTCCAGCACGACGCGCTGGCGGGCTTTGGCCGCGGGCAGATCGCGGAGCGGATCCAGCCTGGCCGGCTGCTGGGGGATGCCGGCCAGCAGGGTCGCCTGGGCCAGGGTGAGCTCGGCCACGGGAATGCCGAAGTAGACCTGGCTGGCGGCCTCGGGCCCATAGGCCAGATGGCCGTAGTTCAGCAGGTTCAGGTACATCTCCAGCAGTTCGTCTTTGGTGAACAGCGTCGTCAACTCTTGCGCCAGGCCGGCCTCCAGCATCTTGCGGTCCATGTCCTGGCTGTAGCGCTGATCCGGGCCGAGGAACAGGTTGCGCGCGAGCTGCATGGTGATGGTGCTGGCACCCGACGTGATCTCGCCTTCCTGCGCGTTGCGGAACGCCGCGCCGAAAATACGCGCGGCGTCCACGCCGGTATTGATGTAGAAAGTAGCGTCTTCGGTAGCGATGGTGGCCTGGATCAGGTGCTGCGAGATGTGATCCAGCCCAACCCAGGTGCGCCGGCCCTCGTCCCACCGTTCAGCTAACAGCGTGCCGTGCCGGTCGTAGAGCCGCGTCGTCTGGAAGACGCGCCGGGCAGGGCCGGGCTGGTAGCGCTGGAGGTAGGCCTCCACCGCGTCCAGCGGATCGGCCGCAGGCCGCTCACCGAGTTGGTTCGTCGCCATGGGCACGCAGCCAGCAAGCAAGAGCGCCAGCACGAGGAGCAGGGTTGAGAGAGGGTGTTTGCTCACCACGAAGACTCCAAAACACCATATGCACGCACTCTGGCATGGAGGCTTCAGCCGGTAAGCTGGTTGATCGCGTCCAGTTACCAACCGGCTAAAGCCTCGATTCCGGAAGATAAGGCGCTTCTACATCACAAACGGGCGCGTGACTCGGTTTGTTCCTTCTTCGTGTCTTTGTGCCTTCGTGGTTACTCCTCCCCCACTTTCCGCAGCAGCGGCAGGCTGGCCAGGGCGCAGACCGCGCCGAAGAGGAACAAAGCGGTGTAGCCGAGCCAGGCGCCGGGCCGGGCGTTGTTCAGCGCGTCAATCACCGGACCTTCCAGCCGGGCGAGCGCGCCCGCGCCGGCCGTGGCCAGATTGGTGAAGCCCAGGTACTTGCCCGCTTCGGCGGCCGGGGCCAGCCGGTTGGCCTGCGCCCAGTTGGCGGTGAGGAACAGCCCCATGCCCGCGCCAAGCACACCGCCATAGAGCGCCAGGCTCAGCAGGTCACGGCCGAGCAACAGCAGCGGGCAGCCGACCGCGATGATCAGCACGGCGGCCGTGGTGATCTGCCGGGCGCCGAAGCGATCGGTGAGGCGGCCGCCGGCCACGGCCAGAATCAACAGCGCAAGAATGATGGCAGCCATCAGCACGCCGGTATCGCGCACGGGGTTTTCGGGCCGCAGCACGTCCTGGATGTAGTACTGCGCGAACTGCTGGATGCCGTAGATGCCCAGCAGACACACGAAGCGCTGGGCGATCAGCCACCAGTAGGCGGTGTTAGCGCGGAAGTCCACCCGGAACTGGCGCCGCAGGTCCGCCCAGGCCGCGCGACGGGCGTTGGGGTCACCGGCCGGCGCCTCATGCGTACCCAGGACGGTGACAAGGGTCGAGGCGAACAGCAGGCCCATCACCAGCCCCATGACCAGGGTGGGGTCGCGCGTCTGGGGGTCGAGCAGGAAGCCGGCGGCCAGGGTGGCGGCTGCGGTGGTGAACATATCCATGAAGATCTTCAGCCCACTGGCCGCGCCGATCTGTTGCTGGGGGACGACGTCGGGCAGCAGGCCCTGGGCCGGGCCGTGCGCGATATTGGAGCTGAACTGCAGGCCGATGTACCCGACGAACAGCCAAGTCAGGCCGCCGGCCCAGGCCAGCAGCGCCAGGAAGATGAAGTCGAACGCGGTGCCGAGCACCATCAGCGGCCGCCGCCGACCGTAGCGGGAGACCCAGCCGTCGCTGAGCGCGCCGGAGGTGGGCTGGACGACCATCGCGATCACCAGGCCGATGAAGGTGAGCAGGCCCAGGGTGGTGTTCTTGCGGTCGTCCGCCACGAAGTTGAGCAGTACCGCGGGCAGGACGATGGGGTGCAGCACGTTCCACATGAAGGATAGGCCCACCCAATAGGTGTTGAGGCCCAGCAACTGACCAAGGGAAAGGGTTTTCTTCATGCAAAGTCTCCTCTCAGGTGCGGGGGCAGCAGATGGGCGATAGCGGTCATCACGATCCGGGCGGCGCGCTGATCCCGCTCGGCGGCTGATAGGCCCGGCGGCAGTTGGAGCACATAAGCCGGGCCGAAGCCCAGATGGAACGCGCCGTCCTGCTCATACGCGGCCGCGGGCGTGATGGGGAAGCCGAGGCCGACCAGCAGCGCGATGAAGCGGCCCGCGCCGCCCGGCGGCCAGCTCAGCACGCCGCCGGGCATGTCCATGCCTTCGGGTGCCAGGCCCAGGATGGCATCCGGATGTGTGCGGGCGTAGCGCAGGATCCGCTGCACGGCCAGGACGCGCGCGGTCACGTCATCGGGCCGCGAGGGCATGGGCGGCATGGTCGTGAAGCCGTAGACGGCTGCCAGCCGGCGCAGCAGCCACCGCGAACCGGCCTGGCCCAACGGCGCATACCACTTGCCCGGGTAAGTCAACTCACTGGTGATGGCCCAGTGCATCTCGGCCGGCACGACCGCGGCAATAGCAAGCGCGATCCACCAGGCGTTGAACCCGGGGTTATGATAGTGATTGACGGTGACAAGCGCAGGGCCGGCCGCGGGGATGTGCCTCTCCCCGGCAATCCGCAGGGGAGGGTTAAGACGGCCGATGCATGCGCGGCCATCAGCCCGGAACGAGCGCAGGCCGCCGGTCAGCATCTGCCCGGCCAGTCCGAACAAGGTTCGGCCAGGATAGGCGTAACGGGGGTATGGGCTCATCGCGACATGATCACAATGCATTCGCCACACCGGCCCCCCTTCTTCCGGAATGGAGCAGGTTTACGGCGTCCCCTGCTGATACCGCCGCACGTTCTCCAGGTGCTCCTCGTAGGTCTCGGCGAAGACGTGCCGCCCCGTCCCTCCCGGCTCAGCCACGAAGTAGAGGTAGTTGTGCTCGGCCGGCGCTAACACGGCCTGGATGCTCTTGAGGCTGGGACTGCAGATCGGGCCGGGCGGCAGGCCGGGCACTTTGTAGGTGTTGTAGGGGCTGACCACCTTGTCGTACTCTTCCAGGTACACCGGCGTCTTCCACCACCGGCCGGTGTCTGCCTGATAGCCCATCGCATACTGCACCGTCGGATCCGCTTGCAGCCTCATCCCGCGCGCCACGCGGTTCAGATACACGGCAGCGATCAGCGGCCGCTCGTCATCCACGACGGCCTCCCGCTCTACGATGCTGGCAACTGTGAGGACTTGGTGCAGCGTGAGCTGTGTCGCGCCCGCAGCTTGGGCCGCCTCCCACGCGGGCATCACCCTTTCGCTGAAGTTGTCTAGCTGCCGCGCGAGCAGGTCGAGCACGGTGGTGTCCTCGGCCGGCAGGCGATAGGTATCAGGGTAAAGGAAACCTTCCAGGTTGGCGCCGGCCGGCCGCAGCGCGAGGAAGCCGTATTTGGTCGCGTCCAGCCCGCTCAAATCACCGGTGAGCGCGCGCTCTTTGTACTCCGCCCCGTCCAGCGGTGTGCGCTGGCTCAGGAAGTCGGCCGTCTGCTCCAGCCGCCACCCCTCGCCGACGCGCACGACGATCTCCGGCGCGCGGGCGTTTTGCAGCGCCTGGGCGATCTGGGGGACGGTCATGCTAGGGCTAAGCTGGTAGGCGCCGGCCTGCAGCCGCGGGGCCAGCCCGTTCGCGCGCACAAACGCCTCGAACAGCCGCGCGTCCCCGATCAGCCCCGCGCCCGCCAGGTTTTCGGCGATGGTGCGCGCGGTCGAACCGGGCTGCACCACGAACTGCCGAGGGCCACCGGCAGGATCCAGGGGCAGGTCGAGCCGCGCCCGGTTGGCCTCCAGGTACGCAGCCGAGAACGCGTCGCCGCTGCAGCCGGCCAGAAACAGCGTGAGAAACGACATTAGAACGATCAAAATGAGCAAAGCACGTTTCATGGGACTGATGACGCACCTATTGCATTGTGTGTTCCGGATCCCCGTGGTTCAAACCATGGCCTTGCCATCTCGGAGAAATCCGGTTTGAACCACGGGAAGCGCAACCCTGGCGCATTTGGTTCGTATGTGGATTATAACATACCAACAGCACCCCGCCCCAGATTTGACAGATGCGCGCAAGTGAAGTATAAACAGTTTGCGCCTAACTAAAGGTGCGATTTCACGAAAGGAGGCGGGCGACATGACCTATATGGCCTTTACCAACAAGCGTCGCGCACGCTCGCCGCTCCTTGCCCTGGCTTAGCAGAGCCGGTATAGCCTCTTCTGCCCACCCCAGGCCACGAGCCGGCGAACGATGCGCCCGGCTGGTGGTCTTTTTGTTTGCCCACCGTTTTGGAGCAGGATTATCCATCATTCCGTTTGCTGCCTGCCTGCGCAGCCGTGTCATAAACCGACAACCTGGCCACTTATGTCATATTGAGCGGGTCTGCGACACACGATCAGCAGCGGCGAGTCACCAGCGAAACATCTCAGTTTTGGCCGCAACCCGTGAGATGTTTCGCTGGACAATCGCCGCAATGAACTTTGACTCGTTAACCCGCTCAACATGACCGAAGGTGGAAAACTAGTGGAGGACACCATGTCCGCAACAACCGTGCCGATAACCTATGACTTGAGAAACGCTGTCTCGGTCAGCCGGCTGACCGGCTTATGGCGCATGATGACCGGCTTCCGTTGGCGCTACCTGGGCGCCACGGCCACGCTGGCGGTCGGCGCGACGGCCAAGACCGCAACCTTCCTGCTGCTGCGCTACTTTGTGGACAACGTGCTGGGCCAGGGTTGGCCCGCCGGCCGGTTGATGGCCGTCGCGTTGGGGTTCATCGCGCTGGCGCTGGCCGAGGGTGGCTTCACCTTCCTCAGCGGCCGGCTCGCTGCGCAGACCGCTGAAGGGGTCGCGCGGCGGCTGCGCAACTACATGTACGATCACATCCAGCGGCTGACCTTCACCTACCACGACCACATGCAGACGGGCGAGCTGATCTCGCGCAGCACGTCGGACGTGGAGGCGATCCGGCGCTTCTTTGCGGACCAGGCCATCGGCATCGGCCGCATCGCGCTGCTGTTCGGCATCAACTTCGCGGCGGTAGCGCGGCTGAACCTGCGGCTGGCGTTGCTGTCGGTCATCGTGGTCGTGCCGGTGATCATCATCTCCTACTTCTTCTTCAAGCGCGTCTCCAAGGCGTATGAAGCGTACCAGGAGCAGGAGGCCACGCTGTCCACCGTGCTGCAGGAGAACCTGACCGGCGTGCGGGTTGTGAAGGCCTTCGCCCGGCAGGCTTACGAGCGGGAGAAATTCGAGCGCGAAAACTGGGGCAAGTATACCCGCGGCCGGAACTTGATGTTGATGCATGCGGTCTACTGGCCTTCCACCGATATCCTGTGCGGCGCGCAGATGATCTTCGGCTATGCGACCGCCGCGCTGATGGCGATGAACGGCATTATCACGCCGGGGACCTTCCTGGCCTACGTCGGCCTGCTCACCTGGATCATCTGGCCCATGCGCAACCTGGGGCGGCTCATCGTGCAAACCTCCACCGGCCTGGTGTCATACAAGCGCGTGGTGGATGTGATCAGCCAGGCGCGGGAACCGCTGACCGAAGGCACGCACCGACCCCCTCCGGGTGGCAGCCTGCGCGGGGAGATCGAGTTCCGGGATGTGGCCTTCGAGTACGAGGCGGGCACACCCGTTCTGCACGGCATCAACCTGCACGCGCGGCCGGGCCAGGCCATCGCGCTGCTGGGATCCACCGGCTCGGGCAAGACCACGCTGGTGAACCTGCTGCCCCGGTTCTACGAGTACACCGGCGGCGAGGTGCTGCTAGACGGCGTGTCGCTGAAGGATTATCCCAGGGACTATCTGCGGAGCCAGATCGGCATCGTGGAGCAGGAGCCGTTCCTGTTCTCCAAGACGATCCGCGAGAACATCACCTATGGCGTGGACCGGCAGGTGACGGACGCGGAGGTGGAGGTCGCGGCGCGCGCCGCCGCGATCCACGACGGCATCACGGCTTTCCCAGACGGCTACAAGACCCTGGTCGGCGAGAAGGGCGTCACGCTATCGGGCGGGCAGCGGCAGCGCGTCGCCATCGCCCGCACCCTGCTCAAGGACCCGCGCATCCTGATCCTTGACGACTCGACATCATCGGTGGACACCGAGACCGAGGCCGAGATCCGCGGCGCGCTGGAGGGGCTGATGGCAGGCCGGACGACCTTTATCATCGCGCACCGGGTGCAGAGCCTGATGAACGCCGACCAAATCCTGGTCATGGACAAGGGCGGGGTCGTCCAGCGCGGCACGCACGACGAGCTGGTGAGCCAACCGGGGATGTACCGGCATATCTACGACCTGCAGGCGCGGATCGAGGATGAGCTGGCCGAAGAGATCCATAGTTTCTCCGGGAACGGACACGAACCAGCCTAGCGTTCACTGCCACGAATTGCGCGAATTGGTCAGAGGTCTTCGTGTGAATTCGTGTGATTCGTGGCTTGCAAAGAGGTCTTACCATGGCAGACTACGACGAATTTGAGGAAGAAGAATTCACGACTCAGTTTAACGGCGGGACGTTCCGGCGCATCTTGGGGCAGGTGAAGTCGCACTGGCGCTGGGTACTGGGCTTCATGCTCTCCATCGCGCTGGTGTCGCTGCTGGACTCGGTATTCACCTACCAGGGCAAGCGCATCCTGGACGAGGCCATCATCCCGCGCGACCCGGTCGCGCTGCGTGGCATCCTGATGGTCTACGGCGCACTGATCCTGGTGCAGGCGGTGGGCGTGCTGGGCTTCATCTACCTGGCCGGCGTGCTGGGCGAACGTGTGCAGTACGACCTGCGCAAAAAGATGTTCAACCACCTGCAGGAGCTCTCGTTCTCCTACTTCGGCCGGACGCCGGTGGGCTGGATCATGTCGCGCGTCACCTCCGACTCGGAACGCATCGCACAGCTGGTGACCTGGGGCATGCTGGACGTGACGTGGGCGGTCTTCAACATCGTCAGCGCTATGGCCTTCATGTTGTTCATCAATTGGCGCCTGGCGTTGGTTGTGATGGTGACCATCCCGATCCTGATCGTGGTGGCGGTGCAGTTCAAAAAGCGCATCCTGGCCCAGTTCCGGCAGGTGCGCAAGATCAACTCCAAGATCACCGGCGAGTTCAACCAGAACATTACCGGCGTACGGGTGGTGAAGGCGCTGGGCCGCGAGGACGCGAACCTGCGCGAGTTCTCCGGCCTCACCGGCGAGATGTACCGCGCCGCGTACCGGGCTGCGTGGCTCTCCGCGCTGTTCCTGCCCGTGGTGCAGCTCATCAGCGCGTTCGCAGTAGGCGCCATCGTGCTCTACGGCGGTTTGGGCGCGACGGTCGGCGGCATGACCATCGGCGCAATCCAGGCGTTCATCGGCTACGTCACCTTCATGATGTGGCCGGTGCAAGACCTGGCGCGCGTTTACTCGGAGCTGCAGAACGCCATCGCCTCGGCGGAGCGCAGCTTCTCGCTGATTGACGCCAGGCCGGAGGTGGCAGACCGGGAAGGCGCGTTCGACCCCGGCAGCATCGCGGGCGAGATCGCGTTCGAGGGCGTAGACTTCTGGTACGAGCCGGACAAACCGGTGCTGCGCGATTTCGACCTGCGGGTGAAGCCGGGCGAAACCATCGCGCTGGTGGGCGCCACCGGCGGCGGCAAGTCCACCATCGTGAACCTGGTGTGCCGCTTCTACGAGCCGAAAGCCGGCAGCATCAGGATCAACGGCCGCGACTACCGGGACTACACGCTGCACAGCATCCACTCCCGCATCGGCGTAGTGCTGCAAACGCCGCACCTGTTCTCCGGAACGGTGCGCGAGAACATCCGCTACGGCCGGCTGGACGCGACCGACGCGGAGGTGGAGGAAGCGGCGCGGGTTGCAGGCGCGCACGACTTCATCGAGAAGCTAGAAGGCGGCTACACGGCAGAGGTGGGCGAGGGTGGCGGACGGCTCTCGGTGGGCCAGAAACAGCTCATCAGCCTGGCACGGGCCGTGCTGGCCCAGCCCGAGGTGCTGGTGATGGATGAGGCCACCTCATCGGTGGACACCGTCACTGAGGCGCTGATCCAGCGCGGCATGGAGGCGGTGATGGCGGGTCGCACCAGCTTCGTCATCGCGCACCGTCTGAGCACCATCAAGCGGGCGGATCGCATCCTGGTGATCGAGGACGGCCGGATCGCGGAGCAGGGCACCCACGCCGAGTTGCTGCGGGCCAAAGGGCACTACTACAAGCTCTACACCCAGCAGTTCCGCCAACAGCGCGCGGCCGCGTACGAGCAGATGGCGCTGCCGGAGCTGGCGGTGGCAGCATGAGACAGAAACCAGGTTTCTTCGAGAAACCTGGTTTCTAGGTTTCCTCTTACCATGCTAAGTTGAGTCCATCTTCATGATCCATATTGACGGCTCCCTCGGCGAGGGCGGCGGACAGGTGCTCCGCAGCAGCTTGACCCTTTCCATGCTGACCGGCCAACCGGTGCGCCTGACGAACATCCGCGCGCGGCGGCCCAAGCCCGGACTGCAAGCCCAACACCTGGCCGCCGTGCGCGCAGCCGCGACCATCAGCAGCGCTGATGTCACCGGCGCGGCGCTGGGTTCACAGCAGCTCACTTTCGTACCCGGCCGCGTCCAACCCGGCAATTACCGCGCCGACATCGGCACCGCCGGCTCAACGTCGCTGGTGTTGCAGACGGTGTTCCTGCCACTGGCGCTTTCCTCTGTCATTCTGAGGAGCCGCAGCCCCGAAGAATCTGGCGCACGGTTGGAGAACGGAGATTCTTCGCTCCCGCTGGTCGCTCAGAATGACAGGGGCCTGTCAGGTCTCACCCTGACCGGCGGCACCCATGTGCCGTGGAGCCCCTGCACCCACTACCTCATCCTGGCCTGGCTGCCCATGCTGCGCCGGCTGGGGCTCGATGCGGAGGTCGAGCTGCTGCTAGGCGGCTTCTACCCGGAGGGAAACGGCCAGGTGCGCGCGACTATCCGCCCGGTCGAACACGTCGCCCCGCTCCACCTGCCGGAACGCGGCGCGCTGCGGGGCATCCGCGGCATCTCGGCCGTCGCCAATCTGGACATGAGCATCGCCCACCGCCAGCGAGACCGGGCGCTGGCGCGGTTGCGCGGCCGCCACAACCGCATCGAGATCGAGCTGCTGGACCTGCCTGCGCGCAGCAAAGGCACGTTCTTGCTGCTGCTGGCCGAGTTCAAGCACGGCGCCGCTTGTTACGTGGGCCTGGGCGCCATCGGCAAGCGAGCTGAGCAGGTGGCCGACGAAGCGTGCCTATGGCTGGAGAAGTTCCTGGCAGGCACGGGCGCGGTGGACGAGCACCTGGCTGACCAACTCCTGCTGCCCCTGGCGTTCGCGGACGGCGAGTCGCTCTTCCGCACGGCCCACGTCACCGAGCACCTGCGCACCAACGCCGAGGTGATCCGCGCGTTCGGCGCGGCGGAGATCGCGATCGAGAAGGAACAGGGCGGGGTGGGTTTGGTGCGCGTCATACCTGCATGATGCCAAAAGGGGAAGCTGCCATCCTTCATCCCTACGGATAGTTGTGTTACACTGGTTGCGAATTATCGGAAGCGAGGCTCACTTGCACCTGGGCTGCGCTCCGGCGCAAGTGTAGGTGTCTGCCGGTAAGGTTGTTAACGAAAGAGACCGGCTAAAGCCTCTAACCCAGGAGCACAAGTAATCCTTTGCAGGCAGAGCCTGGATAGAGGGTCCATCATGCAACTCTACGATATCCAAATTAAAGTTGAAAAACTAAAAGATGGCGGTGACTATCAGTACATCGCCACCAGCCCTGACTTGCCTGGATTGCTCGTGGCAGGGGACACGCCGGATGAAGTTCTCGCTCTTGCGCCCGACGTCGCTGCGGCACTGATTGCCTCGCTACGTGCCGCAGGCGATCCCCTTCCAGATGCGTTGCGCACGCTACCTGCAACGTCCTTTGTCTCTCACATCGCTGTGCCGGCATGAGACACGCTGAACTGGCGCGCAAACTTCGGCGGCTCGGCTGCTACCCCACACGTTTCGGCGCGGGGTCCCACGAGATGTGGCGCAACCCAAGCACCGGCGCCCAGATCCCAGTCCCATACCATCGCACCAAAGACATCGGCCCTGGCCTGCTCGCGCACATCTTGCACGGACTCGGCATCGCGCGGGCGGATTTCGATAACGCGTAACGCGTTCCTTGCACCGGAGATATCGAAGCATATGACAGACACCGATACCACCAGAGCAACCGACAAGCTCCCTACCGGCGCGGAAAACGTCGCCTGGGACCTGACGGACCTGTACGCGGGCATGGACGACCCGCGCCTGCTGGCCGACCTGGACGCGGCCGACGTGGAGGCCGAGGCGCTGGACGCGGCGTATCGCGGCCGGATCGCCAGCCTGAGCGCGGCCGAAGTTGCCGAAATGATCAGCCGTTACGAGGCGCTGATCGAGTGCGCAGGCCGGGCCGGCGCGTTCGCGTCGCTTAACTGGACGCAGAACACCGAGGATCCGGCGCGCGGGGCGCTGATGCAGCGCGTCAACGAGCGGGGCGCGCAGCTCAACCAGAAGCTGGTCTTCCTGGAGCTTGAGCTGGCGCACACCCCCGATGATGTAGCGACCGGCTGGTTGGCCGCGCCGGAACTGACGAAGTACCGCCACTGGTTGGATATCGTCCGGCTCTATCGGCCCTATCTGCTGACCGAGCCGGAGGAGAAGATCCTGACCGAGAAATCGGTCACCGGCCGCAATGCCTGGGATCGCTTCTTCGACGAGACCCACGCGGCCGCGCGTTACGAGTTGGACGGCGAGACCTTAGGCCGTGACCAGGTGCTGGGCAAGCTGTATGCGCCGGATCGCGCGTTGCGACGGCGTGCGGCCGCATCCGTCACTGCCGGGCTCAAGAACCTCAAGCGGGCCACCACCTACATCTTCAACACCGTCCTGGCCGACAAAGCCTCGGACGACCGGCTGCGTCGCTATCCTACCTGGATCAGCGCGCGCAACCTGTCAAACCAGGTGGACGACGCGACCGTGGACGCCCTGGTGGCCGCGGTCACTACGCGCTACGATATCGTGGCGCGCTACTATCGGCTGAAGCGCCGGCTCCTCGACCTGGACGAGCTGTTCGACTACGATCGCTACGCACCCCTACCTGCGGCCGACCGGCACTACCCGTGGGGCGAAGCGCGCACGATCGTGCTGAACGCCTACGGCAAGTTCCACCCACGGCTGGCCGAGATCGCGGGCTGGTTCTTCGAGCGGCGGTGGATCGACGCGCCCCCGCGCCCGGGAAAATACGGCGGCGCGTTCAGCAGCGGCACCGTGCCCTCGGTCCACCCCTACATCCTGCTGAACTACGAGGCCCGACCCAGGGACGTGATGACCCTGGCCCACGAGCTGGGCCACGGCGTCCACCAGAAGCTATCGGGGCCGCGTGGGATGCTGCAAGCGCACACACCGCTCACCACCGCGGAGACTGCCTCGGTGTTCGGCGAGATGCTGGTGTTCCAGGACCTGATGGCGCGCGAGACCGACCCGCAGGTGCGCCTGGGCATGCTCACCGCCAAGATCGAGGACTCCTTTGCCACTGCATTCCGCCAGATCAGCATGAACCGCTTCGAGCACGCTATCCACACCGCGCGGCGCGCCGAAGGCGAACTGACCACGGAACGCTTCAGCGAGCTGTGGCTGGAGACCCAGCGGGCCATGTTCGGCGACAGCGTGACGCTGACCGACGACTACGGCCTGTGGTGGAGTTACGTCCCCCACTTCATCGGCACGCCCGGTTATGTCTACGCTTACGCGTTCGGCGAGCTCCTGGTGCTGGCGCTTTATGCCCGCTACCAGCAGGTGGGCGCAGACTTCCCTGAGGCCTATATCGAGATGTTGTCCAAGGGCGGCTCCGATTGGCCACACGCCATCGCCGCCCCGCTGGGGGTTGACCTGACCGACCCTGGCTTCTGGCACGGCGGGCTGGGGATTTTGGAGGGCCTGGTAGCCGAAGCGGAAGGGTTGGCCGGGTAAGGGCGGGTTTGGCGTGTTCAACGCAGACCTGCTTTCTGCGTACAGACTGCGGTAGTGGGGGACCTTCGCTTTGTTCGAAGAAACGCGCCTCGACACCAATCTCTAAGGAGCAAACACTTATGGCAGAACCGAAGCTGACCGTTGCCAAGGACACGGTCGTAACAATGGACTACACGCTGAGCCTGGACGACGGCGCGATGTTTGAAACCACGCGCGGCGGGATGCCGTTACGCTTCCTGGCCGGACATGGTCAGCTCTTGCCGGCGCTCGAGGACGCGCTGATGGGCATGGGGGCGGGCGATCAGGCCTCTCTCACCCTGGCGCCGGAAGATGGCTACGGTGCGTATGACGAGGACGCGTTCGAAGCTGTACCGATTGACGCATTCCCCTCCACCGATGAACTGCTGCCGGGCACCCCGGTCGGCGTCCACGATTCGTCGGGTGAGACTTACGAGGCCTACGTCACCGAAATCCGTGACGATGAAGTGCTGCTCGATTTCAACCACCCCCTTGCCGGTGAAACACTCCACTTCCAGGTACAGGTGGTGGACGTCCGCCCCGCGACCGCGGAGGAACTGGAGCACGGTCATGTCCATGGCGACGGACACCATCACGACTGAATGATCGGTACCTGCCATCGGGTGCTTACCGAGGCAGCCCTTCAGCCTCGTAAAGAACGTGCTGCTATCGGCCTCGGCTGCGGTTGCGTGCTGCACGAAGAAGCAAGGGCCGGCCGACGCTGGAGCGTCGGCCGGCCCTTGGTCATTCCGATGAGGATCGTGGCTTTCTCGACGACCACCAGCGTGATCAACCTCCGGCAGATGCGCCGGTCGCAGCCAGCACAGCCTCAGCCAGGTGCTCCGGCGTGACGCCGGGTGCCTGGATGGCCAGGTCGCGATATGCTGCGGCGAAGCGGCCCGCCAGCGTGTCGCGGGTCAGTTTGGCGCCCAGGGCCCCTGCCTGCAATTCACCGACAGCGGCCGCCGGGAACACGGTGAAGTCACCGGCCAGCTCCAGCCCATCCACCCGCCCCTCGCGCGGCCGCACCGTGGCACGAATCAGGCCGCCGGGCGCCTTGAACGCCCCTTCAGCCACATGCACATCCTCGTGGATCTTCACCCCCGCCCGGCGCAAGTTCCCCTTCTGACACAGCCACTCAGCTGAAACAAAGCGCTCGTCCAGCTCGGCCGCGCGGGATAGCTCGGTCGCGGTCGGCGCGCCGGGCACGATCTCCCGGCCCAGGGCAGCGCTGGCGCGCGCCAGGTAGATCTCGCGCACCACGCTCCGGTCGGGCAGCGGGTTCACCTGCTCGGCCAGGGTGGTCATGTACTGCGCCAGGCTCTCGAAAATCTTGTCGCGCATCTTTTCGGACGAGACTTTGAGCACGCGGGCCATGGTCGCCTTGGCGAAGGTGAACATCAGGCTGCCCACCAGCACTTCGGACTCGCCCATCTGCGCCGCGCCGGTGCCGCCGATCTTTTTGCCGGCCACGTGGATATCGTTGACCGGCCGATGATAGGCGGGAACGCCGAACGCCTGGTAGGTCTCCACCAGCGGCCGGATGTAGAGCGCGAACCTCTCGTCCAGGCTGGCGGGCAGCGCCTGGCGATGGAAGACCCACTGCACGAAAAGCTGCCCCGCGTCCAGGTAGACCGCGCCCCCGCCCACCTCGCGGCGCGCCACCGGCAGGCCATGAGCGCGGCAATAGTCCAGGTCTACCTCGCGTTCCAGGTCCTGGTGGTAGCCGATGCAGACGTAGGGGTGATCTGGGGCCACCAGGATGATGGTGTCGGGTGTCTCGGCGGTCATCGCGTGGCCGACCGCGTGGTAAATGGTTTGCGAACGGATCGGGGACACCAGGCCCAAGTCGAGAAGACGGATAGGTTTTGTCACGGATACACCTGCTGAGTTGACGGCTGACGAACCCCCGCATACACGGCCCGCCATTATTGAGATGATACAACCGATGCAATCCGCAGTACGCAATCCGCAATACAGGAAGCGAACGAGTGAACGCGGCCCGGGGTCTCTAGCGGTCATTCGGGGTGGGCAGACGGCTTACCATCCTCGAGGACGATCCGGTGGTGCACGCGTCGCGCGGGGCTTTCATGAAGGCGAAATCATGGTGTTGCCTTCGTAGCAGTGGATGGCCTCCGCACTGTCGGGGATCATCAATCTCATAACCAGCGCGCACGACGCCACCACGCCGGACCCCGTAGGTATGGCCCCGGCGCCGACCATCGAATCGCGTCACCTCTTGCCGCAAGCAGCGTCATCTTCTATGCAACCTTTCTCAGGAGGCGAGCCATGCGTGCGCGCCATCGTCTGTTCAGGGTTACATTACTGCTCATCGTGTGCCTGGCCGGCATTTTGCCCGCGATGCAGTGGCCCGTCACTGCCGCGGACCCCGATGCGGTTACCAGCGGCGCGTTCGGTCCGCAGCTCTTCCTGTTGAGCCCGGCGCTTGAGCAAGTGCCTGCGCTGACCGGGCTGCCGGCTGTCGTCCACGCCGCGCTTTATGCCGACGGGCCGGAGCGCTACCTGGCGAGCGGCCCGGCAACCCTGCCGGTGGACGCAGCCGCGGCCGGCATTCCGGCAGAGCTACTGCACGCCGATACGACGGGGCAGGTCTATTATTTTGTGGATGCCCAGGCACCCGGCGCAGAGGAGCAGGCTGCTCACTTCGGCCGGATCCTCTACGCCGACGCGTGGCAGCTCGTACTGGCGGCGCCCGCGGGGAACGAGGCGGGCCTGCTGGAAACCCTACCTGCCGCCGGCATCAGCCTGGCCCTGATCCCGCCCGATCCCTTGCCGCTCGCGGCACAACCGGCCACAGCCGCGCGCGCGTCCGCCGCAGCCGACCCGACCATCGCCGCCATGTTGGACCAGGTCAGCGCCACAGCCATCGCGGACGTCATTGCTGACCTGAGCGGCGAGCGACCCGCGGCCATTGACGGCGCCTACGTCACCCTGGCCACACGCTACACCTTCGCCTCGGCCATCCGCAACGCCGAGAAGTATCTATCACAGCGTTATGTCACCCTGGGCCTGCCGGTGGCTTATGCCAACTGGACCTACGGCAGCTATTCGGGCCGCAACGTGGTGGCAGAATTGCGAGGCACGGTGAATCCAGAGCGCATCTGGCTGGTGGGGGGGCACTTCGACGACACCTCGGAATCCCCCTACAGCCTGGCGCCGGGCGCGGACGACAACGCCTCGGGCTCGGCCGCGACCCTCGTGCTGGCAAGCATCCTGAGCCAGCAACGCTACCGGGACACCATCCGCTTCGTCCACTTCTCCGGCGAGGAACAAGGCCACTGGGGCAGCATCGTCTACGCGCGCAACCTGAGTACGGCCGGCGCACAGGTGATGGGCTTCATCAACCTGGACATGATCGGCTGGGACAGTGACGGGGACCGCACGCTAGAGGTTCACAGCGGCACACGCGCCAACTCGATTGACCTGGCCGACCGCTTCGTCACGGCGAATCAGAGCTACAGCCAGGGCTTGCGACTGGAGGTCAAGCAGAGCACCGCCAGCCGCTTCTCCGACCACGCATCCTTCTGGGATTACGGCTACGCGTCCTTCATGGCGATCGAGAACTTCTTCGACGACGCCATCCCGCGCGACCGCAACCCCTGGTACCACAACACCGGCGACCGGCTGGGGCGGGTGAACCTGGAGTACGTGGCGCGCACAACTCGCACCGCGCTGGCAACCGTGGCCGAGGCCGCGGGCCTCTACACGGGGCCGGCGCCCACCGCCACAGCGACCCGCACAGCCACACCCCCGCCGGCCTGTGCAGACCTGGTGGCCAACGGCGGGTTCGAGGCGACAGCAGCCTGGATCTTCGCCGCCACCGCGACCCCAGGCGGCTACAGCACCGCGCAGGCGCACACCGGAGCTCGCTCCGCGCGGCTGGGTATCGCGCCGTCCGCCACAACCGAAGGCGAAACGGTCTATGGCGCCGCCGAGCTGACGGGCAGCCGCAGCAACCTGCTCGGCGAGTTGGCGCCGCTGGGGGCCAGCTACTCCACCGCTTACCAAACCATCACTATCCCGGCGGACGCCACCACCCCCACCTTGTCGTTTTGGCTGCGCCCCGGCACGGACGCGACCGGGGGAAACGCCGATTTCCAGCGCGTGCTCCTGCTGAAGCCCGGCAGCTACAGTTTGTTGGCGACAGTGGTGAAGCTGTTGGCGAACGCGACAACATGGCAGCAGGTGTCCTTCGACCTGACGCCCTACCGCGGCCAGAGCGTGGTGCTCTACTTCGAGGTCTACAACGACAACACCGCGGCCGCGCCGCGCACTTGGCTCCATGTAGACGATGTCAGCGCGTTCCCGTGCGCGCCTTCTGCCCCCCCGACCGCGACGAGCACCCCGCCGGCCGTCACCGAGACACCCACGCCATCCCCCACACTGACAGCGACGCCCGCGCCCGTGACGCCAACCGCCACGCCAACGCCCACCGCCACGCCGGTGACAGCATGCACGGAGCACGTTGGCAACGGCGGCTTCGAGGCCAATAGCAGTTGGATCTTCGCGCAAACCGCCAATCCCGGTGGCTACACGACGGCAGTCGTGCGCAGTGGCCTGCGCGCCGGCCGCCTGGGGGTTACGCCGGTGATGACCGCAGGCGAAGGAGCCGCTGCGTCAGGATTGGAGAATACGAACCTGTTGGACGAGCAGGTCCTGGCGGGCGCCAGCTACTCCACTGCCTACCAGACGGTAAACCTACCCACGGACACCGACGGCATCAACCTGAGCTTCTGGTACTGGCCGGGCGCCGCGGCCACCACGGGCAACGCCGATTTCCAGCGCGTACTTTTGCTCAGGCCAGGCACCTACGCGATGGTGAAGACGCTGACCAAGATGCTGGCGAACACCGGGGGGTGGCGCCTGGCCCAATTCGACCTGACCGCCTATCGCGGCCAAAGCCTGGTGTTATACTTCGAGGTTTACAACGACGACATCAGCGCGGGGCCGCGCACGTGGATGTATCTTGACGACGTGCGGATCGATGCGTGTAAACGCGCGATTGGTTCGGACGGGCCGTCTATGTTTTCGCCCATTTACCTGCCGCTACTACTGAACGCACCGACGCGCTGAACCGATCGCCACTGGCGCCAAGGTTACGGACCGGACAACCTGTGTTCGACAGTGTGTTCACCTACCCATCGGGATGAGATCTTTGTGCACCGCGTAGCGAGTAAGGTCCGCTACAGTGTGCAGATTGAGCTTCTTCATAAGATGCATACGATGGGTCTCGACTGTCTTCATACTGACATAGAGCTTTCTGGCGATTTCTCGCGTCGTATCACCTTGCGCGATCAGCGACAGCACCTGGCGCTCACGATCGGTCAATCGCCAGTAGGGGTCATCTTGGGGTGGATCGGCTTGCTGAACAAACCAGTTGACCAATTTGCGCGACACAGATGGGCTCAGATAGAAATCCCCTCGATAAACCGCGCGAACTGCGGCAACCAGTTCTGTCACGGCTGCCTGTTTGACAACATAACCGGCAGCGCCGGCCCGCAAAGCTTGCTGAATATACGCATCGTTTTCGTGCATGGTGAGCATGACGACGCGTACATTCGGCTGACTCTTGACTATCTGCCGGGTCGCTTCCAGGCCGTTAATGTCAGGCATGGTGATATCCATCAGAATGACATCGGGACGTAACTGTCCCGCCCTGTCCAGCGTCTCCACCCCGTCTCGCGCCTCAGCTACCACGTCAATGTCAGCCTCATCTTCCAATAGTGAACGTAGCCCTTTACGAAGGATGGTGTGATCGTCGGCCAAAAGAACTCTGATCTTGCTCATCTTTCCGATCCTGGCAGTGGGATAGTCACTGTCACCCGCGTGCCTGCACCTGGGCGGGACTGAATCTCAACCCGGCCGCCCAACGTCTCAGCGCGCTCTTGCATGCCCAGAAGGCCCAGCCCGCCCTGCCGCGCTTCGAACCCACGGCCATCATCCTCGACGGTTGCTCTGATAATGCCGGGCTGAAAGCTCAGGCACACATTGACATGACCGGCGTCAGCATGCCGAGCCGAATTGGTGAGGGCCTCCTGCACGATCCGGTACAGCACAAGCTCCACTTCTGCTGGCAGCCTCTCAGACAGGCTGGCAGCGTCCAGGGTGCATTTCACTCCCGTACGCTGCGCATACTCGGTCAGATACCAGCTTAAGGTTGGCACGATGCCCAGATCATCCAACATACCGGGCCGCAACGCCAGCGCCAAATCCCGGATTTGTGTCAGAAGCTCTTCAACCAGCCAAGTGGCCTCAGTCAGCCGCTGACGAGTCCGCGATGGCGTTTCGGGGGCAAGCGCCCTGGTGACGGCCTCTAAATCAAGGCGGATTGCCGTGAGCGCCTGCCCCATTTCATCGTGCAGTTCCTGCGCGATACGTTTGCGCTCTCCTTCCTGGGCGATGATATGTTGGGTTGATAGGCGCCGTATCTCGGCGGCATTCCGGGTCACCGCCTGGACAAGTTGTGCGTTATTAATTGCAGCCGCAGCCTGCCCGGCGAAGCTCTGCAAACGCTCGGCGTGCTGCGGTGTGAAGAAGTCAGGCTGGGTGCTGTTCAAATTAACAAAACCAATGACGCGCCCCTTCGTCAGGATAGGCGCCGCCACATAGGAGCGGATCCAGTGTGAAGCCGGTGTATCTATCCAACCGGGATAACTACGCACGTCGGCGACCAGCAAGGGCTGCTGGGTTGCGATCATCCATCGTATGTTAGGCGTGTCGTGAATCGAGAACCGATGCGCGTGCATGGTTGCTCTGATGCCCCGCTCAGCATAGCCAATGGAGGCAACCATGGTGGTCACACCATCCTCGATAAAGATGATGTCGGCAGCATCGCAGGGCACAACCCGTCCCACGTTTGCCAGGATCCGTTCCAGCAGTTCATCCAGGTCCATGGTGCTTGTCAGCGCCAATGCTGTATCACGAAGCGCCTCTGCTAACGTGCGCTGCTCCCGCTCGATGGTGTCAATGTGATGCCGGGCGATGGCTGCTCCGAGGATGCCCGCACAACTCCGCAACGCTTCGATCTCAGCGCTAGACCAGATACGCTCCTTATGACAATCATCGAACCCCAGGAAACCCCACCAGCCGGTATGGCTGAAAATGGGCACCACGGCCAGAGAGCAAATCTGCTGCGCTGTCATATGTACCCGTTCCGGCCCGTCCATGTTGCGGGTGAGCTCACAGAACGGCTTTCCCGAGCTAAGTTGTCCCAACAAACGGCCCAGACCGCCGGCCAAATATGGCAGGTTCTGCAACTCCGGATTGTCAACTTGTGGCTGCGCGCCCGGCGCACACCACTCGCATAGCTGGCTTGTCAGGAGGGCGCCATCGGCCGCTGCGTGGTTCTCAAAGATGTAAGCGCGGTCAACACCCACGGCCAGTCCCAGGCGGGCAAGCATATCCGGCAGATGGGAGCGCGGATCCCCGCTGCGCACCAACCCCTCGCTAACCTGCGCCACAGCTTCCAGGATAGCGCCGCGGCGGCGAGTCTCCGTATACAGCCGGGCGTTTTCGATAGCCACAGCGGCCTGATCGGCAAAGAGGCCAACCAACCACACCTCGTCTTCGGAAAACGGGCCGATACGTTCGTCGTCTGTCACGTTGATCACACCGATCACCCGCCCGCGCACCTGAAGCGGAACGCCGATGACCCGACGGAAAAACGCACCCTCATAGACAGTCGCGCGACCAAGCCAGGCGCTGTAATCCTCCACAAGCACCGGGCGACCTGTCAACGCGACCTTGCCCGATAACCCCTCGCCCAAGCGCAGACGCGTACCAACGACGCCTGCGGGCAGCCGATAGCCATAAGCAAGCTCCAGGGTTTCGCCATCGGGTAACATCAAATAGAGGCCCCCCATCGGCGCGTCCAGCAATTCCGCAGATCGTTCGACGATCGTCGCCAGGAGTGCAGAAAGGTCAAGTTGTGAATTAACCGCTAGCGAAGTTTCGTAGAGGGCTGCCAGTTCTTGAAAGACCCTCATCCGCTGTGCCACATCACGCACCAACATCAGCACTCCCTAAAAAGTCCCTCTCCCGTGCCAGGTGTAATCATCCCAATGTAAAGCGATAGATCTGGCGCCCGCAAGTCAAGGCTAACCCCTGATATTATAACAGGATTTACCTGTGGTGTCCACCTGTACGGGCTGCCGAGGGTGGTTCACTGGCACTTACAGACCCCAAAGCGTCAAGCGTAGGGTGTTATAGGATGGCCTGAGTTGAGAATCAGGAAAAACCTACTTACAAATCAGGTTCTTCCTGATAGCCGCCGGCAGTTTTGTGCGCGAGGATTCACACCGGTGACAGGTAACTTCAGAATAACCGCAGCGCTCATACAGAGGAGGCATACCATGAAACGCGTCTTCTATGCAGTAATCATTGTCTTCCTGGTTTCGCTACTGGGTGCTCCCTGCGTAAACGCCGACAGCTCGCACCGCGCAGCGGTAAACACCACGCTTGGCGCATCTCCCATCGCGCTCCACCCGGCACAGGCCACCGACCGCCTGACACAAGCCCCGCTGCCATACGTAGGTGATCAACTTGTGGTGCGCTTTAATGCTGTCACGACGACAGGGGGAGCGCCCGCGATCGTCAGCGAACTTGGCTTGGACCCCACGAGTAACCTATCAGATCTAGGCATCTTTGTGCTACAGACCCCACCCGGCGAGATGGCATCTGTCATGGCGACCCTGCAGAACGATCCCGATGTCGCCTGGGTTGAACCCAATTATCTGGTCGAAGAGGCATTGCTACCCAACGACCCCGATTACAATGATCCGGAAAAAGTATATGCGCCTCAATTGATCAACGCGCCTGTTGGCTGGGATGCCCTTTATCCAAGCCCTGATATCATCTTGGCAATGGTGGACTCAGGCCTCGCGCTGACGCACCCCGAATTTATCGGCCGCGTTTTGCCGGGTTATAACTTCGTTAGCAAAGATGACGACCCCAGTGATGATCGCGGCCACGGCACCCATGTCACCGGGATCGCAGCCGCGACGCTCGATAACGCCGCAGGCATCGCCGGTATCGCGCCCAACGTGGGCATCATGCCCATCAAAGTCCTCAATTCCAGCGGCATCGGTACCAGTGCCAACGTGGCCAGCGGCATCCTCTATGCGGTAGATCACGGCGCGGCGGTGATCAACTTGAGTCTGGTCCTGCCTTGGGACACCCAAGTACTCAGAGACTCGGTGCAATATGCCACAGACAATGACGTGCTTATGGTGGCGGCCGCAGGTAATACCGGCTTCGAGTACGTATTTTATCCTGCAGCCTATCCTGCTGTCATGGCTGTCGGGGCCACAGATCGCAACGATGAAAGCTACGCTCTGTCAAATCCCGCCAGTTTCGTAGACGTCTCCGCACCGGGCGTTGACATTTGGAGCACTGACTGGAGCGCCGACCAGCCTTCTGGTTATGCCTCACGCAGCGGCACCTCAATGGCGACCGCCCATGTCAGCGGGCTGGCTGCACTGCTGTTATCATTCCAACCCATCTTGACCCCGAGCGATTTGCAGGCAGTGATCCAACAAACCGCGGTTGACCTGGGCGATCCTGGCTGGGACCCACGTTTCGGAGATGGACGTATTGACGTCGGGGCTGCGGTGACGCGAGTCCGTTCCCTGTACGTGCGCCGCGTCAACTGCGGAGACAAAGCATACACCGATAGCCAGGGGCTGACGTGGGATGTAGACCAGAAGTGGGATGGCGCGTGGGGCGCCAGGGATGGAAACAAACAGGACACCAAGAAATCGGTCGAAGGCACCGGGGATGATGCGTTATACCAGGCCTGGCGCAAGAACCCCAAGGACTATCGCTTTGCACTGTCGAACGGCGCCTACCGCATCACCCTCCACTTTGCCGGGTTTGAGGCAGACAAGATTGGCGAACGAGTCATGCAAATCGGGATCGAAGACGCCATCGTGGAACCGGGCCTGGACATCTTCGCCACCGTCGGTCGCAACACCGCGCTGGACAAGACCTACCAAACCACCGTCACCGACGGCGAACTCAACATCACTTTCACCAAAATCGCCGGCAAGGACCCCATCGTCGCCGCCATCGAGGTTGCAGCCACCTTGCCGAGCGGAGGCGAACCATCCTACACTCGTTGGATCAACAGCGGTGATAAGGCGTACACCGACAGCCAGGGGGTGACATGGGATGTAGATCAGAAATGGGACGGCGCCTGGGGCGCCAGGGACGGTGATAACAAGAATAGCAGTGAGCCTGTGGAAGGTACAAACGAGGATCTGCTCTACCAGACCTGGCGCAGGAACCCACAAAACTATCGCTTCGCTGCGCCGAACGGCACCTACCGCATCACCCTACGCTTCGCCGAGTTCGAAGTCAGCAAAGTCGGTGAGCGGGTCATGCAGATTAGCATCGAAGATGCCATCGTCGAATCGGGTCTTGACATTTTCGCCACCGTTGGCCGCTACACTGCCCTGGACCGCACCTACCAGGCCACGGTGGCCGATGGCGAACTGAACATCACTTTCACCAAGAGCGCCGGCAAGGACCCCATCGTCGCCGCCATCGAGGTACGCTCGCGGTAGCGCGCGGCGTGACGTGATGTGCGAAAGCTGCACGCTGGCGCTCAAACAGCAAAAGGCTTTGGTGCGGCACTACCGGCGCCGCACCAAAGCCAACACCAACACGGCTGCGCCTGCACCCATGAGCAGCAGCGGCACGATGATGCGGCCGAACCACCCGCCAGCAAAGCCGCTGATATTCAACACCAGCTCGAAAAACACACCGAAAAACAGGAAGATCGCCAGGCCGATAGCCGCGACCACCCCACCGGCGCGCGCTGTGCGCGGATCATCGGCCCATAGCCCCATGATCGCGATCCCCACACCCACAGCGGTTGGCGCGATCAGCGCCCAGGCGTAGGCCCAGCTTGACCAATGCCCGGTGATCGCCGAGTAGAGCAGGATCAAGCCCACCATGGTCACGATGCTGCCGGGGATCGCCAGTGGCGCGCCCGTCTTGCCCAGGGCGACCATGCCCAAGAAGAAAAGCAGCCCTGGCCCGATGATGAAGAAAGGCCACAGCACAGCCCATACGTTGAAGCGGAAGATCTGGCCCAGCAAGAACAGCGCGCCCACCCCGATCAGGCTGACGCCGATCAACAGCGCGCCCAAGCCCTGGATCCGTTTGCTTTCCATCGCCGCACCCCTCAACTGCGCCGGAGCAATGAAACTGGCGTCCGGGCGGATGTCGTTCTGCCCTTCACTACGTAAGCCGAAGGAATAGGTTTCAGGGCCAATGAAGACACAGCCATCGGCGTTCATCCTCGCTCGTCCGCGTCCCACCCTTGGGCCAGCCTACACGCGCACCGTCACTTCCCCACACAGATTATGCCCCATCTGCACCTTCACCTCATCCGGCCCGAGGCCGGCGCTGAACAGGGTGAACAGCTTGCACAGCGCGGCTTCGGCGGTCATATCGTGGCCGCTGATGACACCCGCGCGCGCCAGCGCCGCGCCGCCCGCGTATTCGCCCTGGCGCACCGAGCCGCGCAGGCACTGGGTGCAGTTGACGATCACGACCCCGCGCTGGCTTGCCGCCCAGATCTCTCCCAGGAACGCCTGGTCCCGATCCGGCGCGTTGCCCACGCCATAGGTCTCCAACACCAGGCCGTGGAGCGGCGGCTGCAGGACATTGCGCAGCAGCGCGGGCGACAGACCGGGGAAGATGCGGAACGCGCCCACCGTCGCGGCCACGCGCGGCACAACCAGGGTCAGGCCCGCGACAGCAGGCGGCGGGGCCACGTGGCTCCAGTCAATCGCGATGTTCACCCCCACCAGGCCCAGCGGCGGATAGTTGGGCGAATCGAACGCGTCCAGGCCATCCGCATCCACCTTCACCGACCGGCAGCCCCGCAGCAGCTTGTTGCCGAAATACAAGCACACTTCAGGCACGGCCTGTTCGGCCGCGATCGCCATGCTGGTGATCAGGTTGGCGCGCGCGTCGTTGCGGACCTCGCACAGCGGGATCTGCGAACCGGTGATGATGACCGGCTTGCGCAGGCCGCGCAGCAGGAACGGCAGCGCCGAAGCCGTGTAAGCCATCGTATCGGTGCCATGCAGCACGATGAAACCGTCGTAGGCGTCGTAGTGCATCACAATGTCCTGCCCAATGCGGATCCAGTCGGCCGGGGTCATGTTGGACGAGTCCAACAGGGGCGAATACTCGTTGATATCATACGCCGGCATGCGCGGGTCGCGCAGTTCCGGCATCTCGGCCATCTGGTTGGCCAGGTAGCCGGGCGCGGGGGCGTAGCCGTCGGCCGTCCGGCACATGCCAATGGTCCCGCCGGTGTAAGCGATGTAGAGGCGTTTGCGCATGGTGTCTTTTGTCCGATCAAGGAAACTGAGCGTTGGCCCGCCCCGGTGCGCGGGCGGAGCGCTGCCATTCTACCCCACCAGCGGCGAAGGCGCCAAAGGCTAATTGACAGCAAATGGAACCGAAGCTACAATGCGGACTACGCATCACCGATAGGAGAGCCGCATGGCCGTTGATACTGCCGCCCATCTCGATCCCAGGCTTGCCCAACTGGAAACGATCCTCATTGCCTACGCCGAGAACGACGCCATCCGACCGGCGACCCCGCGGCGCTCCTATCTGCTCGAAATCCTCCACGATGCGCAGGCGCTGTTCGGCGGCTGGCTGCCGCGGCCCGCGGTCGAGCGCATCGCCGAGTTCCTGCGTATGCCCACAGCCGACGTTTACGGTGTCACCGAGTTCTACGAGATGTTCCACACCGAGCCGGTGGGTCAACAGGTGATCCGTATCTGCCAGGATGGACCGTGCGCGGTGGCCGGGGCTGACCGGGTGCTGGCGGACGTCTGCCGACGGCTGGGGGTGGCGCCGGGCGAAACAACGCCCGACGGCGCGTTCACGGTGGAGCCGGTGCGCTGCCTGGGGCTGTGCGACCGCGCGCCGGCCGCCCTGGCCAACCTGGAACGGCACGCGCCTGCGGCTGCGGCGACCTTGCTGGACGGCAACCCGGTCCCAGTCAAACCCCGCATCGGCGGCATGGTCAAGATCGCGCTATCCAACGTCGGCGTGGTGGACCCGACCAGCCTGGAGGATTACCGGGCGCAGGGCGGGATGGCCGCGCTGCACAAGGCGCTGCGGGAGATGACCCCGGCCCAGGTGATCGCCGAGGTCAAGGCCAGCAAGCTGTTGGGCCGCGGGGGCGCCGCGTTCTCGGCCGGGCTGAAGTGGGAGTTCACCGTACGCAACCCCGGTCCGCGCTACATCATCTGCAACGCGGACGAGAGCGAGCCGGGCGCGTTCAAGGATCGGGTTCTGATGGACGGCGACCCGTTCCGGGTGGTGGAGGGGTTGCTCATCGCGGCCTACGCCATCGGCGCGCACCACGCGTTCATCTACGTGCGCGGGGAGCATCGGCAGGGCTACGAGCGCTTCACCAACGCCGTGCGCTGCATCGAAGAGGCCGGCTACCTGTGCGGCGAGTCGGCCGAAGGGCCTGCCCTGAGCCGGGCCGAAGGGCCGTTTGCCTGCCGCATCGAGGTGCGCCGCGGCGCGGGCGCCTACGTGTGCGGCGAGGAGACCGCGCTGATCGAGAGCATCGAGGGCAAGCGCGGCTTCCCCCGGCTGCGGCCGCCCTACCCGGCCCAGGCGGGGCTGTGGGGCCGGCCAACGGTGATCAACAACGTGGAGACGCTGGCCAAGGTGCCGTCCATCATCATGCACGGCGCGCGCTGGTATAACGCTCTGGGGACACCCGAATCGGCCGGCACCAAGCTCTTCGCGGTCAGCGGCTCGGTGCTGCGGCCCGGCGTCTACGAGGTGCCGTTCGGCGTGCCGCTGCGGCACCTGGTGTACGACCTGGCCGGCGGGCTGTGGGAGGGCCGGCAGGTGCAGGCGGTGCTCACCGGTGGCGCGGCCGGCACCTTCCTGACCGGCGAGCATCTGGACACGCCCCTCACCTTTGAGGATTTCCGCAAGGTCGGCGGCACCATCGGCGCGGGCACGCTGATGGTTTTTGACGACGCAGTTGACTTGCGCGATGTGCTAGCCCGGATCGGCGCATTCTTCGCGCACGAGAGCTGCGGCAAGTGCTACCCGTGCCAGATGGGCACGCAGCGCCAGGCCGAGATCCTGGCCCGCATTGCGGCCGGCTATGCGCAGCCGGCCGATGCCGCCGATCTGCTGGAACTGGCCGGCGTGCTGACCGACACCAGCATCTGCGGGCTGGGCCAGGCTGCGCCGTGGGCCATTGTCAGCGCGCACGGCCGTTGGCCGGAGTTGTTTGAGGCGCTGAAATCGTGAAGCCCGGCACCGTGCCCGCGCTGGCCGCGTATCTCCTCTGGGGGATCCTGCCGGCTTACTGGAAGCTGTTGGAGGCTGTGCCGGCGGCCCAAATCCTGAGCCACCGCATCGTCTGGTCGCTCGTGGTCGCCGTGCTGCTCCTGGCCGTCTGGCGGCGTTGGGCGTGGCTCAGGCCTTTCGTGGCGCGACCCACAGAGGTTGGGCCGCTCATCGTCACGGCCGCGCTGATCGGCGGCAACTGGCTGATCTATATTTGGGCGGTGAACAGCGGCCAGATCGTGGAAAGCAGCCTGGGGTACTTCATCAATCCGCTGGTGAACGTGCTGCTGGGCACCCTGTTCCTGCACGAACGGCCGCGACCATGGCAGTGGGCTGCGATCGCCCTGGCCGGCACAGGGGTCGCCTACCTGACGTTGAGCTACGGCCGGCTGCCCTGGATCGCGTTGGCGCTGGCTTTCAGCTTCGGCTTCTATGCGCTGCTCCACAAGAAGACCTCTTTGGGTTCGGTGGAGGGCCTGGCAGTCGAGATGTCCATCCTGTTCCTGCCCGCGCTGGCGTTCCTGGGGATCAATGCGGTGCGCGGGACCGGCGCCTTTGTCGCGGCCGGCCTTGCGCCCACGCTGCTGTTGGCTTTTGCCGGAGTTGTCACAGCGCTGCCATTGTTCCTGTTCACCGCCGGCGCCCGCCGGGTCACCATGACCACCCTGGGCGTGCTGCAATACATCGCGCCGACCATCCAGTTCCTGTTGGGCGCTTTCGTCTATGGCGAAGGCTTCCGCCTGGAGCAATTGCCCGGCTTCAGCCTGATTTGGGTTGCGCTGTTGCTATACACTGCAGAAGGCGTCATCACGCAGCGCCGCAACCACGCAGCAGTGGCTTTGTGATGCGTAATACGTGATGCGTGGTGCGTTATCCGCAATTCATGCTTCCGACCGGTCTGCGATCGGCGGTCGAGGGTCACAGACCCTCTTCGAGCCTGAAACCACGCTCATTTGTTGATTCGGAGACCCACCATGACCGACACCGTCACCCTGACCATCAACGGCCGCACCGTGCGCGCGGCGCCGGATGCCACGATCTTGCAGGCAGCGACCAGCATCGGTGTGGAGATCCCCACCCTGTGCTATCACCCCAACCTGACGGCCAACGGCCTCTGCCGACTGTGTGTGGTGGAGGTGGTGGGCGCGCGCAACTTACAGCCCGCGTGCGTGGCGAAGGTCGCTAAGGACATGGTGGTGAACACAGAGACGGAACGCGTCCACACCGCTCGCCGCGTCATCCTGGAGCTGCTGGCCTCCACCGTGGACCTCAGCCAGGCGCCGGAGGTGCTGGCGTTGGCCGAACGCTATGGGGCCAACTTCCAACGCTTCGCGGGCGGCATCCGTCGCGAGTTCCCAGTCTACGACGACAACCCGTTCTATATCCGAGATTACGCCAAATGCGTCATGTGCTGGCGCTGCATCCAGGTCTGCGCGGAGGATGTGCAGAACACCTTCGCCCTCACCTGGGGCGGCCGCGGCATCGGCAGCCACGTCGCCACCGCGTTCGGTGAAGACATGCCCGACACCACCTGTGTCTTCTGCGGCAACTGCGTAGGGGTGTGTCCGACGGGGGCGTTACAGGGGCGGGTCGAATGGCCCCTACGGATGAGCGAATCAGCGAAGGACGGGAACTGAGGGAAACAAGGGAAAAAAGAAGCAGGGAAACAAGGGGCGCCCCTCCGTGGTCGCCCTCGCTTCACCAAAGAAGCTTTCGCCTGTCACTCTGAGCGGGTTAACGGCTCAACACGGTTAACAGCACAGCACCAGCGAAGAGTCTCGGCACAGATGCTTCGCTTGTCATCCGCCGCAACTCACTTTGAGCTGTAGACCCGCTCAGCATGACAGCACAGTACGCAACACGCAACACGCTCACCGGAGCCATGCCCATGAACCCAGACCAACCCATCCGCTCCACCTGCCCCTACTGCGGGGTCGGGTGCCAGATATTGCTGCACGTCAAGGATGACCACATCTTCCGCGTGGACGCGCCGTTCGACGCGGCGCCGAATTATGGCCGGCTCTGCGTCAAGGGCCGCTTCGGCAGCGATTTCGTGCACCACCCCAGCCGGCTGACCGCGCCGCTGATCCGCCGGACGCCGCAGACGCCGGGGCAACGGACCGCGGCCGCGCCGGATGACTGGCGCGAGGCCACGTGGGACGAGGCGCTGGACCTGGTCGCGCGGCGGCTGCTGGACCTGCGGGAACGCTACGGCCCGGACAGCATCACCGCCAACGCCTCGGCCAAGGCCACCAACGAGGACAGCTACCTGCTGCAAAAGTACCTGCGCGCCGTGATCGGCACCAACAACGTGGATCACTGCGCGCGGCTGTGCCACGCGGGCAGCGTTGCGGGGTTGCAGCTTGCCATCGGCTCCAGCGCCATGAGCAACTCCATCGCCGAAATGAAAGACCTGGAATGTTTCATGGTCATCGGCTCCAACACCACCGAGACCCATCCGGTCATCGCCACCTTCCTGAAGCAGGCGGTGCAGCGCAACGGCGCGCGGCTCATCGTCTGCGATCCGCGGCAGACCGAGATGACGCATTTTGCCGAGCTGTGGCTGCGCCACAAGCCGGGCACCGACACGGCGCTCTTCAACGCGCTGGCGCAGGTGATCGTGGCCGAGAAGCTATTCAACACGGCCTTCATCGCCGAACGCACCGAGGGGTTCGAGGCATACGTCGCCAGCCTGGATGGCAAGACCCCTGAATGGGCCGAGGCGATCACCGGTGTGCCTGCCGAAGACATACGCCGCGCGGCCCGCATCTACGCGGGCGCGAATGCCGCCGCGATGTACTGGGGCATGGGCATCAGCCAGAGCACCCACGGCACCGACAACACCCTGACCCTGACCAACCTGGCGCTGCTGTGCGGCCACGTGGGGCGGCCGGGAACGGGGCTCAACCCCCTGCGGGGTCAGAATAACGTCCAGGGCTGCTCTGACGTGGGCGGCGTGCCGAGCTTCTACACCGCCTACCAGCCGGTCACCGATCCCGCTATCCGGGCGAAGTTCGAGGCCGCCTGGGGCGTGCCGCTGCCGGCCGTGCCAGGGCTCACCACCACCGAGATGGTGGACGGCATCCTGGCCGGCAAGGTCAAGGGCTGGTACGTGATGGGCGAGGACCCGCTGATGAGCGAACCGAACCTGGCCCACGCCCGCCACGCGGTCGAGCAGCTCGAATTCTTCGTAGCGCAGGACATCTTCTTCAATGAGAGCAACGTCTACGCCGACGTGATCCTGCCCGCGGCCAGCTTCGCGGAGAAGGACGGCACCTTCACCAACTCCGACCGCCGCGTGCAGCGCGTGCGCCGCGCGGTCCCGCCCCCCGGCCTGGCCCGCGCCGACTGGGAGATCATCAGCGACCTAGCCCGGCGAACACTGGCGTTGATTGCCCTTGACGAACGACCGAAAACCGATGACGAGACCGGCCATCGTGCGCCGCCTTCGTCCTGGTCCTACGCTGGCCCGGCCGACATCTGGCGGGAGATGCGCCAGGTGACGCCCGACTTCAACGGCATCAGCTATGCCCGGCTGGAGCGCGAGGGCGGCGTCCATTGGCCATGCCCGTCGGCCGAGCATCCCGGAACGCCTTACCTGTTCGCTGACGATTTCCCCAGCGGCCGCGGCAAGTTCTGGCCGGTGCCGTACGGTACCGAGAGCGAGCAGCCGGATCCGGAGTACCCGTTCATCCTATCCACGGGCCGCGTGCTCTACCACTGGCACGGCGGCGCGATGACGCGTGTCTCCGCGCTGGACGCGGCATGGCCGGAATGCACCGTGGAGCTGCACCCCAAGGATGCGGAGCGGTTGGGGTTGGGAACCGGGGATTGGGTCGAGGTTGCCAGCCGTCGCGGCAGTGTGACCGTGCGCGCCCTGGTCACCGGCCGCTCACCGCGAGGCATGGTCTTCATCCCGTTCCATTTCGCCGAAGCCGCGGCCAACGTGCTGACCGACAACCGGCTGGACAAGCGGGCCAAGATCCCGGACTACAAAGTGTGCGCCGTTGCGATCCGCCCGGCCCCGGCGCCCGCCCGCCCTGGTGCCGAAGTCCCGCTGACCGACCGCGGGGCGATCAAGGACCCGACGCGGCGGTAACGCAATCCGCTGGATTGCGCCGGCGCCGCGACCATAAGCCGCCGGCTTGTGCTACGTTTCATTTCGCCTGCCCTTCGCCGGTCTGTGAGCGGCACTGGCGACGCTGCTCGGCTCGTTCAAGTCAGCAGCACGGGGGTCACGGATCCCCTGGGAACAAGACAACCTTTCAGTTTTCCTGGTGACAAAAGTCCTTTCCCGACTGGCCTTGCCGCGCTAGAATCAGGCTGCCTGATCCGCTTGACTGGCTATCTTTCTGCAACGAGGGCGCGATGCCACCCATTCAACTGACCAACCAGCACCCGCGCATGACGCGCGAGGCGCGCACCATCGAGGCCATGATCCGCATCTACTGCCGCGGCCAACACGGCACGCGTCAGGGCTTATGCGCCGCCTGTACGACGCTGCAGGAATACGCCGGGCTGCGGCTGGAGAAATGCCCGTTCCAAGAAGAGAAGACTACCTGCACCAAGTGCCCGGTGCACTGTTACAAACCGGCCATGCGGGAACAGATCCGGGCCGTAATGCGCTACGCGGGGCCGCGAATGCTGTTGCACCACCCCATGCTGGCGCTGCTGCACCTGCTGGTAGACAGCCGGCGAAAGGCATCGAGCCGCGGGCCGGCCCGACAGACGAGCCGAGCGGCCGGACAATGACCATCGACCTGCCGCGGCTGGTTGCATTCCTGGCAGGCCGGTTCGGCGGTGATGTCAGCGACCTCGCACCTATCGGCGCGGGCGTCTGGTCACGAGCGTTCGCCTTCCGCCACGCCGGCCGCGACTGCGTCGTGCGCCTGGGCCAACACCGGGAGGACTTCGCCAAGGATCGCCTGGCGGCGCGCTATGCCGGCCCCGATCTCCCGATCCCGCAGATCATCGAACACGGTGAAGCGTTCGGCGGCTACTACGCCATTGCCGAACGGGTCTTCGGTGGCTACATAGACGACGTGGATGAGCGCCAGATGCGCACGCTGCTGCCTGCGCTGTTCGCCGCGCTCGATGCCGCCCGGCTGGCTGATCTCTCAGACACAACCGGCTACGGCGGCTGGGATGCCGAGGGCATCGCGCCCTACCCGAGCTGGCGGGCTGCCCTGCTGGACGTCGCCAACGACCGGCCGGCCGACCGCATCCACGGCTGGCGCGGGCGCCTGACAGCCTCGCCCGTGGGCAGCGGCCCGTTCGACAAGGCTTATGACCGGCTCCGCGCCCTAGTGGATCACATGCCTGAAGCGCGCCACCTGATCCACAGCGACCTGCTGCACTACAACGTCCTGGTCGAAGCCGACCGCATCACCGGCGTGCTGGACTGGGGCTGCGGGATGTACGGCGATTTCCTCTATGACCTTGCCTGGCTCTGTTTCTGGCAGCCCTGGTATCCCGCCTGGCAGCGGATCGACTTCCGCGCGGAAGCCGCGCGGCACTACGCCGCGATCAACCTTGACGTGCCCCACTTCGAGGAACGGCTCCACGGCTGTCAGATCCACATCGGGCTGGCCGGCCAAGCATACCAGGCCTACGCCGGCCTCTGGGCCGACCTCCAGGCCACGGCTCGGCGTACACTCGACATCGCAGCCTGAAGTGATCCGCGTGAGCCATAGCGCGGCGATGTGATCTGTTTCCATCTTGTCGAACCGGCCAGATTGCGTACAATACATCTGGGAGGTGGCACTTTGGAATCCACTATCCGACTGGTTATCCAGGACCCCCACGGCGCCAACCGCAGCATCATTCCTCAGGCGGTGGATCTCACCATAGGACAAGCCGCGGCCAACGACATCGTTCTCGCCGATCTGAAGGCGTCGCGCGTCCATGCCCGTTTGACCTGGGCCGACGCCCGCTGGACGTTGCTTGACCTGGACTCGGCCGGCGGCACCTGGGTCAACGGCCAGCGCAGCCAGGGCCCCGTGACCCTGCTGCCGGGCGATGTCATCCGCGTGGGCGACAGCACGCTGCGCCTTGAAGCTGTCACCCCAGCCACGGAGCCGCCCTCACCTCCGCGGCCACCGGTCGAGACCGCAGCGCCGCCCCGGGGCAATCGTTGGCTGACCGGACTGTTGAAGGTAGCCAGCGTGTTTGCACCCCTGGTGGGCCAAGAGGCCGCACCGGTTGACAAACCCCCGCGCGAGCTGCGCGGCCAACTGGCCGCCGCGATGGGCGCGTTCGGCATCCTTCTGGCCGCTTTGCAGCTCCTGATCGGCGCGTACGACCTGATCTCCCGGCCTGCAGCCCTGCTGAGCCGGGCGCTGCCTTACATCGCTGCCGTGCTGCTGATCGGGGGCGCAATCCTGGCCGCGCGCGTTGCCCTGCGCTCAACCTCGCGGCAGCGCCGCCTGCGCGCCAGCGCGCTGCTGGCCGCCCTCCTGGTGATAGGCTTGGGCTGGGCCAGCTACACGGCCTATCAATGGCTGCGGCCGCCTGCCAGCTTCCTGGTCCTCATCGCCGATTTCGATGGCTCCAACGCCACCCGGAAAGGTGATTTTGCGCAACGCATCGGCGCGGAGCTGGTGAACCAGTTAAGCACGGTGGGCGATCTCGTCACGGTGGAGCGGACGCTGGAAACCTACCCCGATGCAGCCGCGGCCCAGGCCGCGGGCCGCAGGCGCAAGGCCGGCATGGTCATTTGGGGTTCCTACAGCGACCTGGGCGTGACCCCGCAGATCGAGCTGCTGCGCCAGCCGCTGCCCCAGGAAAGCGCGGCCCTACCCGACCTGGTGCTGAACGCCGTGGGCGCAGCGCCGGTTGAGGCTGCCAGCCCCTCCCGCCTGGGCGATCTCTCGCACCTGACCCGCGCGCCCTTACCGACATCCGACCTCAACCTGTTCGCTGCGCATGGTCCGGAGCAGATGACCTACGTGGTCGCCGCGCTCCTGGCGACCGGCCTCTATGCCGACGGCCAATACGAAAACGCGTTGGCCCTCTTCGACACAGCCCTGGCCAGTGCGCAGGCCAGCGGCAGCGCCATCCGCGGCCTCGAGCGGGTCTACTTCCAGCGCGCCGTCACATTGCATGCGCTGGGCCGCGCCACCGAAGCCACGACTGACCTTGAAAAAGCGATCCAGCTCGATCCCGCGTTCATGCAGGCCCACTACAACCTGGCCATCAGCTACGCGGGCAGTTGCGCCGTGCCCCACAGCCTGACGCGGGCCGTAGCCGAAGCCGAGACCGCCGCACGGCTGGTCCCGGACGACGCCAGGGCGCACCGCTTGTTGGGGAGCCTGTATCAGCAAGCCGGCCGCCAGCAAGATGCCCTGGCCGCGCTCCTAAAGGCGTTGAACTGCGACAGCCAGGACGCGTTGACCTACCAACTCCTGGCCGCGACCTATAACACGCTGGGCAAGACCAGCGAGGCCGGCCAGGCCGGCCAACAGGCGATCGCGCTGCTCCAGGCCGCGTTGGCGGACAAACCGGCCGACCCCTACATGCTGCAGTTGGCCCTGGGCGACGCGTTCGTCGGCGCAGCGCAGTACGACCAGGCCATCGGGGCATACCAGGCTGCGGCCCAGCTCAGCCCAAACGCTGCTGCCCCGCATCGCGGCCTGGGCAACGCCTACTATTGGCAGGGCCAACCTGACCAAGCGCTGGCCGAATATCGGCAGGCGTCAGCACTGGCCCCCCAAGACCCTGCCGCACCCCTGCTGGCCGGCTTGATCCTGGCCGAGCAGGGAGATCTGGCGGGTGCGATCACGGCGCAGGAAACCGCGGCCCGCCTCTCCCAATGCGACCCGGCGCCGCACCTGTTGCTGGGCGGGTTGTACTTCCAGCAGGATGATTACGTCAAAGGCGCTGAGTCCTACCAGGCCGCACTGGCGGTAGATGCAACGAATGCCGATGCCTGGTATGTATTGGGCAGCCTGCGCTACCAGCTTGATGACCCGGAAGCTGCCGCGCAGGCCGCGCACGAAGCTGTAAATCGAGACCCGAACCTGGCCGATGCGCAGTGGTTGCTGGCGCGGGTGCGCCTGGACCTGGGCGACGCGGCCAGTGCGCTGCCGGCTGCGCAAGCTTATGCCCGCCTGGCCCCGGATGACCCCAGCGCGCACGGGCTGCTGGGCGATATCCATCTTGACCTCGAACGCTGGCAGGAGGCGGCTGAGGCTTATGAGGCCAGTTTGGCCCTGGCGGACGATGCTGACACGCACCTGTTAGCCGGCCTGGCGCGGCAGCAGACGGGGCAGATCGACGCGGCCATCGCGCACTTCCAGGCCGCGCTGGCGCTAGATCCGGCCAGCGGTAACGCCTGGCAGAGCCTGGGCGGCGCCTACCGCCAGCAAGGCCGGCTCGCCGAAGCCGCCGAAGCCTACAAACAGGCGGTTGCGATCGCCGACAACGCATTTGCGCGCGACCAGTTGGCTGCCATCTACCTGCAGAACGGCAATGCAGCCGGGGCCCTTGCCGAATACCAGCGGGCGGCCGCGCTCGATCCCGCCGAGCCGCGCTACCAGGTCGCGCTCGGCAACCTTTACGCCAACCAGGGCGAGTTGAGCCGGGCAGAAGCCGCGTTCCGCGCCGCGCTGGCGCTGGATGACGGCAGCGCTGAGGCGCACGCGGGCCTCGCTGGCGCGGCGTATCGGCAGTGCAGCATCAACACCGCGGTGCAGTCCATGGCGGCCGCGGCGAACCTCGCGCCCGCCTACCGCGGCCGGCTGGCGGCCCTGTACGAGGCCCAGGGCCGCACCGCCGACGCAGGAGCTGCCTATGCCGAACTGGCCGCGGCGCCCCCCACCGACTGGCTGGCGCACCTGACCTCCGCCGACTACCTCTTCCGTGGCGGCAAACCGGACGAAGCTGCGCGCGTCTACCAGCAAATCCTGGAGGCCAACAGCGCGCCTGTCGGTTATGTCACCTCGCTGATCCATGCGGCGTTGGGGCAGATTGACTACGCCCAGGAGCGGCTTTTTGCTGCGGGCAGCGCGTTCGAGCAGGCGTTAGCGGCCTACCCGTCCAACGCCGACGCGGAGGCCGCCCTGGGCGACCTGGCGCTGCGCGCGGGCGATGCGGCCGAGGCCCTGGCCCACTATGACGCGGCGCTACGTCACATCCCGAGTTACCTGGCCGGCCTCCCCGCAGAAAACGCAGTGCTCCAGGCCGTCACCCTCAACGTGCGGCGCGGGCTGGCCCTAGCGCGGCAAGGGGACGCGACGGCCGCAGCGGCCGCCTTGGATCAGGCGCTGGCTGCTGCGCAGGCCGCCGTGGATCTGACCCCGCGTTCGCCGCTGGCGCAGTTTGCCCTAGGCACAGCCTACCTGGGGCGCGGCCAAACCGAAGAGGCCGGCGCGGCCTTTGCGCGGGCCAGCGAGTGCGACCAGTCGCTCAGCGCTGCCCTCAGCCGGTTAGAAGAAGGCCTGGCGAAGCTGAAGCAGTCGCCGTGAAGGAATGGAGATGAACTGATGACAACACGTTGCCCCTGGGCTGGCGCCGACCGGCTGTACGTTGCCTACCACGACGGGGAATGGGGCGTGCCGGTGCACGACGACCGGACGCTCTTCGAGTTCCTGATCCTGGAAGGCGCGCAGGCCGGGTTGAGCTGGTCCACCATCCTGAAGAAGCGCGATGCCTACCGGGCTGCCTTCGACGGCTTCGACCCGGCCCTGGTCGCTGCCTACGGCGAGGTTAAGATCGCCGAGCTGCTCGCCAACCCCGGCATCGTGCGCAACCGCCTCAAGATCAACGCGGCGGCCCGTAACGCCAGGGCCTTCCTGGCGATCCAGGCCGAATTCGGCAGCTTCGACGCATACGTCTGGCGGTTCGTGGGCGGCCGGCCGCGGCAGAACGCCTGGCGCACGGTGGCCGAGCTCCCGGCCGAGACCGGCGAGTCGCAGGCGATGAGCAAAGACCTCCGGCGCCGCGGCTTCACCTTCGTCGGCCCGACGATCTGCTACGCGTTCATGCAGGCCGTGGGGATGGTGAACGATCATGTGGTAGAATGCTTCCGGTATGAAGAGATTCAGGGGCTTACGTAGATTGGGAGGTTGAGATGAGCAAGGTACGCGTCCTGGTGGGAACCCGCAAGGGGGCCTTCATTCTGACATCAGATGGCAAGCGGCAGGAGTGGGACATCAGCGGCCCACACTTCGCAGGGTGGGAGGTCTATCACATCAAAGGCTCACCGGTTGACCCAAACCGGTTGTACGCCTCACAGTCGAGCGGGTGGTTCGGGCAGATGATCCAACGCTCGGACGACGGCTGCCGGACCTGGCAGCCGGCCGGCAACAAGTTCGAGTACGAACCCGGCCCCGAAACCCACCAATCGTTCGACGGCACGCCGCAGCCCTGGAAATTCACGCGCGTCTGGCACCTCGAACCGTCCCTGACCGATCCGGACACGGTTTACGCCGGGGCCGAGGATGCTGCGCTCTTCCGCTCCACCGACGGCGGGCAGACCTGGCAGGAGTTGGCGGAGCTGCGCCGGGGCGGCTCAGGGCAGCTCTGGCAGCCGGGCGCGGGTGGGCTGGGCTTGCACACCGTGCTGTTAGATCCGGGAGACCCGGGCCGCATCTTCGTCGCCATCTCGGCCGCGGGCGCCTTCCGCAGCGACGACGCCGGCCACGCCTGGCGGCCGATCAACCGCGGGCTGAGCTCGCAGTTCCTCCCCGAACCGGAGGCGGAGATCGGCCACTGTGTCCACCGCATCGCGTTGCACCCGGCGCGCCCGAACATGCTCTTCATGCAGAAACACTGGGATGTGATGCGCAGCGACGACGCGGGGGACTCGTGGTATGAGGTCAGCGGCAACCTGCCCAGCGACTTCGGGTTCGTGGTGGACGTCCACCCGCACGAGCCCGAGACGGTTTACGTCGTGCCGATCAAGAGCGACTCCGAGCACTACCCGCCGGAAGGCAAGCTGCGCGTCTATCGCAGCCGGACCGGCGGCAACGACTGGGAGGCGCTGACCCACGGCTTGCCCCAGCGCGATTGTTACGTCAACGTGTTGCGCGAGGCGATGGCCGTGGACACGCTGGATCCGTGCGGCGTGTACTTCGGCACCACCGGCGGCCAGGTGTACGCCTCGGCCGATGCCGGCGACCACTGGCTGCCCATCGTGCGCGATCTCCCGGCCGTGCTATCTGTGGAGGTTCAAACCCTACCGTGATCCGGGTCAAACTGCCGTATCATCTGCAAACGCTGGCGCAAACCGGTAGCACGGTGTCGTTGGAGGTCGAGGGGTCGATCACGTTGCGTGCGGTCCTCGACACCCTCGAAGCCAACTACCCCGTGCTGCGCGGGACGATCCGCGACCAGGCCACAGGGGAGCGCCGGCCGCTGCTGCGCTTCTTCGCCTGCAAACGGGATCTGTCCCACGATCCCCCCGACGCGCCGCTGCCGGCTGCGGTCGCGTCGGGGGCTGAGCCGCTGTTTATCATCGGGGCGATTGCCGGGGGGTAAACCTCACTGTTCGCTGCCATACCCCCCACCCCCTGGCGTCTCGATCCGCACCCGGTCGCTCGCGCGAGCTTGAAACGTGAGCTTCCCAGGCAGCCGATGCCCCGCGACCGAGTCCTCGTTTGCATCTGGCCCACCTGACCCCTGTCTCCTGATCCCCATCTCCTGATCCCTGACGCCTGTCCCCTGTCCCCTGACATGCCAATTCTCCCCCGCCGCGCCCGGCCCGCCCCCGGCTGCGCCCCACGGTGTATGGCGTCGCCGCTCGGACAGGATCGTCACCTGCGCATCGGCCAGCAGTTCGACCTCCCGGATGACGCCATCCCCCCCGCGCCAGCGGCCTGCGCCGCCGGAACCGCGGCGCAGCGCATAACGCGTTACCCGCAGCGGATACGCGTACTCCAACGCCTCAGCCGGGGTGTTCAGCGTGTTGGTCATGTGGACGTGGACACCCGAGGGGCCATCCACACCCGCGGCCGCGCCCATGCCGCCGGCGATGGTCTCGTAGTACGCGAAGGGGCCGCCGGTGCGCGGGTCGTCGCCGCCGATGGTGATATTGTTCATGGTGCCTTGCGACGCGGCGGGGACCAGATCGGGCAGCGCGCGACCGAACGCACCCAGCAGCGCGTCCACGATCCGCTGCGACGTTTCCACGTTGCCCGCGGCGACCGCGCGCGGGAAGCGCGCGTTCACCAGCGTCCCCTCCGGCAGAATCACCCGCACGGGCCGAAAGATGCCCGCGTTGGTCGGCACGTCGTCGTCAGCCAGCAGACAGCGGACGACGTAGAACACGGCCGAGAGCGTCACCGAGCACACCGCGTTGATCCCGCCCGCGACCTCAGGGGCCGTGCCGGTGAAGTCAGCCACCAGCTCATCCCCGAACGCCTCGACCGTCACCTCGATGGGGATGTCCTCGGTTCCGGCGCCGTCGTCGTCCATCACGTCGCGGTAGCTAAAGCGGCCCGGCGGCATGGCCCGGATCAGATCGCGCACCATGCGCTCGGCGTAATCTTGCAGATGGGCCATGTACGCCCGCAGGGTCTCGTGCCCGTAGCGGCCGGCCAGCTCCCGCAGCCGGGCCGCACCCACGTGCTGCGCCGCGATCTGCGCCGTGAGATCGCCCAGGCGTTCCTCCGGCGTGCGGCTGTTGCGGGTGATCAGATTCAGCACGCCTTCGTCAATCTGGCCCGCGCGGCGCAGCAGCACCGGCGGGATGATCAGCCCTTCCTGGAACAGATCCCGCGCCAGCGGCATCGAGCCGGGCGACATCCCGCCCACGTCCGCATGGTGCGCCCGGCTGGCGACGTAGCCCAGGAGAGCGGGACGCGGATGACGCGGAGAACGCGGACGACGCGGATACTTCTCAGATTCTGTCCGCGTGGTCTGCGTCATCCGCGTCGTCCGCGTCCTATCCTCAAAGTTGCTTGCGCCGGACGCGTCGTATACCGGCGACACCATGGTGATATCCGGCAGGTGCGAGCCGCCGCTGTAGGGGTCATTCAGCACCACGATATCGCCATCCCCAAGCTGCGGGAACCGCGCCAGCGCGGCCGCCACCGACAGCGGCATCGCGCCCAGGTGTACGGGGATGTGCGCGGCTTGCGCCACCATCTCCCCGGCCGGGTCGAAGACCGCGCACGAAAAGTCGCGGCGCTCCTTGATGTTGGGGGAGAACGCCGTCCGCCCCAACGCTGCGCCCATCTCGTCGGCGACCGCGGTCAGCAGGCTTTTCATGATTTCAAGGAGTACGGGATCGTAATCGGGCATGCTTCCATCCATAGCTTTCTCTGCTGGAATCGAGGCTGTGCGAAGCCTCCTTTAGGATCAGCCGGTTTTCCCCATGACCTGGAAACACCGGCGAGAGCCCAATGTCATTCACGCTTCCGCTTGTAGGGGATCTGTGACCCCCGTCTTGGGAGCAGAAGCGGCTGGAAAGCCCCTGTGACGCCGGTCACAGACCGGCTGAAAACGGAAAAGGCCGTCTCGCATCACAAGTCACGCAGCACGCATCACGTAGCACACCAGGTTCAGCCACGCGTCCACCTCCGCGCGCCAGCCCGGCAGCAGCACAGTGGTCGCATCCTCCTGCACTATCAGCGCCGGGCCGGACAACCGATGACCGGGGGCCAACAGGCCGCGCTCGTAGACCGGCGCAACGTGCCACGCGGCCGCAGCGCGCAGCCGCGTCTTCGCCACCTGCGCCAGCGCGGGCTCGGGTGTAGGGGCGGGCGGGTGCGCGGGCAGTTCAGGCTTGGACCGCCGGCCGCGGCCGGTGACGCGCAGGTTCACCAGCTCGACGGCCGCCTCGGGCCGAGCATAGCCGTAGCGCTGTTGGTGCGCGGCGTGGAACCGGACCGCAGCCTGCGCCGGATCAACGTCATCCAGCGGTACGGTCAGCTCGAACGACTGCCCGCGGTAGCGTAAATCCAACGCCAACTCCAGGCCGATCGCCGATTCAGCGAAGCCCTCCCCCGCCAGCGCGTCGCGGCCTTGCGCCAGCAGCGGGGCGAACGCGACCCGGAGGTCGTCGGCGGCCATCCCGGCCAGGGATCGCATGGCCGTGCGCGAAATATCAACTGTGAAGTCGGCCAGGGTCAATCCCAGCGCGGACAGCACGCCCGGATAGCGCGGGATCAGCACGCGGCCGATGTGCAGCGCCTCGGCCAGCGCCAGCGCGTGCATCGGCCCGGCGCCACCGAAGGGCACCAGGGTGAACGCGCGGGGGTCGAAGCCCCGCGCCACCGAGATGACCCGGATCGCCTGCTCCATCGCGGCATCCACCACTCGCACCACGCCTTCGGCGAGGGCGACCGGCGAGAGACCCAGCCGCGCGGCCAGCGCAGCCACGGCCCGCTCGGCCGCGCCCACGTCCAGCATCATCCTGCCAGCCAGGAAGTAGGCCGGGGCCAGCCGTCCCAGCAACAGGTTAGCGTCGGTTACAGTGAAGTGTGCACCCCCACGGCCATAACAGGCAGGCCCCGGCTCGCTGCCCGCGCTTGTAGGTCCCACACGCAGGGCGCCAGCGGTGTCAGCCCAGGCGATGGAGCCGCCGCCCGCGCCCACGGTGTGGATATCAATCATCGGCACGCGCACGGGCCAGCCCTCCACGCTCCCTTCAGAGGTCCGCCGGATGCAGCCGTCGGCCAGCGAGACGTCGGTGGAGGTGCCGCCCATGTCCAGGGTGATCACCTGGTCATAACCGGCCAGGCTCGACACATGGAACGCGCCCGCCACCCCCGCGGCCGGCCCGGACAGCAGCGTGCGGACCGCCTCCCGCCGCGCCGCGGCCGCGCTCAGGATGCCGCCGGAGGATTGCATGAGCCAGAGGGGGTGGGTGCTACCTGCTGCATACTGCGTACTGCGTGCTGCGTAACTCCCCATATCTGGTTCAGAAGGCGTTTCACCTGATTCGGGAATGGAGGCTTCAGCCGGTTTGACCCGTTGCCCAGAGAGACCGGCTAAAGCCTCGACTCCAGGAGCCCCAGAAGCGGAGTGAGCATCCTCAGATGCGAACCGGTCTGGCGCTTGACTCCTGTCCCCTGACCTCAGCTCTCTGACTCCAGCTTCCAGTATCCAGCTTCCAGCATCCAGCCCCGCCTCCAGCGCGTCCAAATACCGCGCCATCAGCGGCGAAACATAGGCATTCAGCACCGTGGTCGAGGTGCGCTCGAACTCGCGGAATTCAGGCAGGATCTCGGAGGAGAGGGAGACGTTCAGGCCGCGGGCGCGGGCCAGGTGAGCGACTGCCTGTTCATGGCTCGGGTTGGCGAAGGCGAAGAGCAGGCACACCGCCAACGACTCGGCCCCGGCGGCCACGATCTGGTCCAGTACGGCTGCGACCGCAGCCTCATTCAGTGGGATCAGCGCGCGCCCGTCCGGCGCCACCCGCTCCGGGACCTCGAAGCGCAGCTCGTCGGGCACGGGCAGCCAGCGCGACTCGAACTTCAGACGATAGAGCGCTGGCCGGGTCTGCCGGCCGATGGCGAGCACATCGCGGAACCCCACAGTGGTGATCAGCGCGGTGGCCGCGCCGGTGTGCTCCAGCACTGCGTTGGTCGCCACCGTCGTCCCGTGGGAGATGATCGCGCTCGCGGCAACATCGAGCGCGGCCATGCCATCCAGCAACGCCTGCGACGGATCAGCACGGGTGGACAGCAGCTTGAAGATGCGGAGATGCCCACCGTCAAAGTGGACCAGGTCGGTGAACGTCCCGCCGACGTCCACCCCGAGGATGGGTTGGGTGCTGATAGACGCCTCCTATAGATGCTCGTGGTTCGCTATTATACCCGACTGATGGTATAATCGAAGTGTGGTACAGTATGGGAAGGAGCAGACATGCCCATCTTGAAGCTAGACAAAGATAACGAGTCCCAACAACTGGAATTCGAGCTCGCCTATCAACTTACGCTGACCACGCAACAACGGTTCGAGCTGATGTTCCGCAAATCGCGCGAGATCGCCGAGGTGTTGCTGAGACATGGATACCGAAAGCCTGTTGAGATCGTTAAACGCACATGAGGTCCGTTATGTCGTAATCGGCGCGACCGCCTTTCCCGTTCACGGCTACGCGCGCGCAACCCTCGACATTGACATTTTCATCGAGGCTACGCCGGAAAACGTCGAAAGAACGCTGGCCGCGCTGTGGGATGCCGGCTACGACGTGTCTGACGTGACCACCGACGATCTTTTAACCAAGAAGCTCCTGATTCGCCAGTACATCCTGGAAACGGACATTCACCCCTTCGTCACCGGCGTTACGTTCGACGAGATCTGGCGCAACCGCGTCGCAGATCAGATCGGCCATACGCCAGCCTTCTTCGCCAGCTTGGATGACTTGATCCGCATGAAGCAGGCGGCTGGTCGCCCAAAAGACCTGGAAGATTTGCGTGTGCTCACGAAACTGAAGGAACTACGCGAACTAGATTTACCCTCGTGTGGTGATAGCGATACCTGAAAGCATCGCCTTTTCGTTGTGACCTTCACCCATCTCGAAGTCCACTCCCACTTCACCTTGCTCGGCGCAACCGCATCCGTGGCCGAGTTGGTTGCCCGCGCGCAGACTGATGGCCTGACGCATCTGGCGCTGACCGACACCAACGCGCTGTACGGCGCGGTCGCGTTTGCACGCGCCTGCAAGGAGGCGGGGATTCAGCCGATCATCGGGATGACGGTGACGGTGGGACCTAACCCCCCAACCCCCTTCCCTGCGAGGGAAGGGGGAGAAACGCTCCCCTCCCCTGGTAGGGGAAGGGTTGGGGGAGGGGTCAGCGGCGAGGTTTGGGGTGGGGGCCACCTCGTCCTCCTCGCCACCGACCCCGCCGGCTACCGCTCCCTCTGCCGCCTCTCCTCCCTGATCCAGGGCCGGCCCGACCGGGAGGTGTGCGCCGCGCAAGGCCTGAGTTGGGACGACATTGCCAGCCACCGAGAAGGGCTGATCTGCCTCAGTGGCGGCCGGATGGGGTGGATCGAGCGTTATCTGCGCGCAGGCGACCTGGCATCGGCCCTGGCCTACGCGGGAAGGCTGGCCGGTATTTTCGACGAGAACGCGTACCTGGCGCTGGAACTCCACGGCCCGGAGGATGAGTCGGTCGCCACAGAAGTCGCAGCGATCGGCCGGCGGCTGGGCATCCCAACGGTCGCGGTGCAGCCGGTGTATTGTTTATCACCCGATGACGCGCCGAAGCTGCGGCTGCTGGCCGCGATCCGCGAGAACCGGCGGCTGGGGGACGTTGAGGATGAGGTTGAGGATGAGGATGAGGACGAAGATGAGGCTGAGGATGAGGAGAAGGTTGAGTTCAGTGCTCCCAGGGGGTCTGCGACCCCCGGCCGCTCCCAGCGCAATACTGGTTCGCCCACAAAGACGGCGGTCCCACAGGGAGGCTGCGCACTCACAGACCGCCTGGGAGCAGGAGTAGATAGAACGGCGGTCACAGACCGCCTGCAAGCTGGAGTAGATGCGCACGGAGTGGACACGCACTGGCTCTCCCCCGGCGAGGTTGCAGCTCGCTTCGCCCGCTTCCCTGACGCCGTGGCGCGCACGGGCGAGATCGCAGCCCACTGCGGCGACCCCCTGCCCGACGGCCGCCCCATCTGGCCGGGCCTCGCGCTCCTCGCGGGCCAAACACCCGACGAAGCCCTGGCCGACCTCGCCGCGCAAGGACTGCAAAACCACTGTCCGTCGCCCGATACGCAGTACGCAGCACGTAGTACGCAATACGCCCGGCTGCAGCATGAGCTCGCCGCCATCGCCCGCCACGGCTACGCGCCCCTCTTCCTGGTCGTCGCCGACATCGTGCGCCACGCACGGGAGCACGACATCCCGGTCAGCACCCGCGGCAGCGTGGCGAACTCACTGGTGGCCTACTGCGCCGGCATCACCACGGTGGACCCCATCGAGCACGACCTGCTGTTCGAGCGCTTCCTGAACCCGGCGCGCGCCAACCCGCCCGACATTGACCTGGACTTCTGCAGCCGGCGACGGGACGAGGTGCTGGCCTACGTGCGCGAGAAGTACGGCGCAGAGCACGTGGCGCTGGTGTGTACAATGAGCACCCTACGCTTGCACTCGGCCGTGCGCGAGGCCGGCAAGGCCTACGGGCTGGATGAGACCGCGGTCGGCCGGCTGGCCGGGATGATGCCCGGCCGCTGGCATCCCGACCCGAGACGCCGGGACCAACGCACCGTGGCGGACATCCTCCCTAGAATCCCAGACGCGCGCGAACGCGAAGTTGTGCGGGCGGCCTCGGCACTGGTGGGCCAGCCCGACCACCTGAGCGTCCACCCCGGCGGCCTGGTGATCACCCCGGGTCCGCTCACCGATGTCGTGCCGGTGCAATGGGCGCCCAAGGGCTTCCTGGTGACGCAGTACGAACACGGTGATGTGGAAACCATCGGCCTCCCCAAGCTCGATCTGCTGGGCATCCGCGCGCTGACGGTGCTGGCCGATGCGGCCGAGCTGGTGCGGCGGGAGCGCGATCCCGGCTTCCGATTAGACGCCATCCCACTGGAGGATGCTGTCACAGGCGATATGCTCGCGCGAGGCGAGACCATCGGCGTGTTCCAATGCGAGTCGGAGGGTGCTCAACGCACACTACGGAAGCTGAAAGCGCACTGCGTGCGCGATCTGGCGATCGCCAACGCGTTCTTCAAGCCCGGGCCCGCGTTGGGCGGCATGGCCGATGCGTTCGTGCGCCGCTACCGCGGCGAAGAGCAGGTGCGTTTCCTGCACCCCGCGTTGGCGCCGATCCTGGGTCCGACCAAGGGGGTGCTGATTTTCCAGGAGCAGGTGCTGCGGCTGGCCACGGAGATCGCCGGGCTCAGTTGGGCGCAGGCCGACCGCATACGCCGCGGTATGAGTCATTTCGGCGCGGATCAGATCGCGTCGGTGGAGGCGCAGTTCATCAGCGGCTGCACCCAGCCGCCGCCGGACGGACCCGGCTTCACCCCCGCTCAGGCCAGGACGCTGTGGGAACAGATCGTGCCGTTCGCGGGCTACGGCTTCAACCAGGGCCATGCCACCGCATACGCCGACGTCTCCTACCGGTCGGCCTACCTGAAAGCGCACTACCCGGCCGAATTCTTCTGCGCGCGCCTGGCCGACTGGGGCGGTTTCCACCATCCCGCGATCTACGCCGCGGAGGCAACCCGCCTGGGCATCGCAGTCCGGCCGCCGCACGTGAATTTCAGCGGGGAGGCGTTTGCGTTATTGCGAATTGCGAATTGCGAATTGCGGACTGCCTGCGTCCCGCGCAGTCGGATTGGCTCTGCGGAGCCGGGAGAGCACGGTCAATCCGCAATCGAAAATCCACAATCGGCAATCCTCCACATGGGCCTGGGCCAGATCCGCGATCTGCGACGAAGCGCGATCGCTGCTATCGTGACGGAACGGGCGAACGGCCCCTTTGCCGGCCTGCGCGATCTGCTGGCGCGTGTGGATTTGCAGCCCAAAGAGGCTGATCATCTGATCCGCTGTGGCGCGCTGGACGGCCTGGGCGGGAGCAGGGCCGCGCTGCTGGCTGAAGCGGAGCTGCTGGGACGCAAAGGGGGCGCGGCACAGCTCGCCTTCGATTTCGCCCGGCCCGAAGTCACGGCAGAGACCTCGGCCCAACGCCTGGCGTGGGAGCAAGAGTTGTTGGGCTGGCCAGTCAGCGTCAACCCGCTGGCACTGATCGCTGACCGGCTGCCGGAGCACACGCCGCTGGACCGGCTGGCCGAACGGCCCGGGCAGATCGTCCTCGCGGCAGGCTTTCGGCTGCCGGGTTGGACCGGCAGCCCCGGCTTCTTCCTGGGGGATGGGGCTACCTTTGTCATCGTGAGGACCGGCCGCGGGGAGAAAGCACCGCCGCCCTGGCATCCCCTGCTCGTGCGCGGCCGCTGGACCACCGACACATGGGGCGGCGGTTGGCTGCAGGCCGCGCAAATCACACCTGCTTGACACCTGGCCGCGCCGTAGCTATACTCGGCACAATACCACACGCCACGCCACTCGCACACACAGGAGGAATCGATGCCCGAAACCACAGTCATGCAAGCCAAGCGCTACGGCGTCTACACCTGCGGGGTCAACACCACCTTGCTCGCCGCGGCGCACCGCATGGCGGACGAAGACATCAGCGCCCTGGTCGTGGTGAACAATGATGGCTATCTGAGTGGCATCATCACCCGCACTGATCTGGTCCGCGGATATCGCCAGTTCATCGACTGGCAGGCACGCCCGGTGGCGCAATTCATGAACTCTGACGTGGTCACCGTGCCACTTCGAGCGACGCTGAACGAGGTGGCGGACCTGCTGCTGGAACAGCGCATCCATCGGGTCGTTGTCGTGCGTGACGAAGGCGAGAAGCGCCGCCCCGTAGCCGTCGTGTCCATCGCCGACTTGATCTACCACATCGCAAAAGAATAATCCCGCCATCGGAGGCGCATATGCTGATCGTCCATGTTCACGTCCACGTTAGGCCCGAATCGGTCGAGGCGTTCAAGACTGCCACAGTTGAAAACGCCAGCCACAGCGTACAGGAACCTGGCATCGCTCGCTTCGACGTCATCCAGCAGGCCGATGACCCGACGCGCTTCGTGCTGGTGGAGTGCTATCGTACGGCGGATGCGCCCGCCACGCACAAAGAGACGGTACACTACGCGAAGTGGCGCGATACCGTTGCAGCAATGATGGCCGAGCCTCGCAGTAGCGTCAAGTACACCAATATCTTCCCTGATGATGGAGGTTGGTGACGTGAGCTCGCTGCGCTTCGAATTCGCAACCGCCAACCGCATCCTCTTTGGCCCCGGTGCGCTACATGAGGCCGGCCCGGCCGCGGCCAGCCTGGGCCGCCGCGCCCTGGTTGTCACCAGCAGCGATTCGACGCGGGCTGGCCCGCTGCTCATGGCATTGGAAGCCCAAGGCCTCACGTGTGTCATCTTCACTGTCAAAGGGGAGCCATCCATCGAGATGGCGCGCCGGGGAACAAGGCTGGCCGCGGAGGCGAAGGCTGACCTGGCCATCGGCTTCGGCGGCGGAAGCGCTATCGACGCGGCCAAAGCGATCGCCGCGCTGGCGGCCAACGGCGGCGATCCGCTGGACTACCTGGAAGTGGTCGGCCGCGGCCAGGCGCTGAACAAGCCCTCCCTACCAACCATCGCCATCCCCACCACGGCCGGCACAGGCGCCGAGGTGACCCGCAACGCGGTGCTGGCCGTGCCGGAGCAGCGCATCAAGGTCAGCCTGCGCAGCCCAACCATGCTGCCGCGCGTCGCCATCGTAGATCCCGAGCTGACCCGCTCTCTGCCGCCGGATGTGACCGCCAGCACCGGGCTGGACGCGCTAACGCAGCTTATCGAACCGTTCACATCCGGCCGCGCCAACCCGCTGACGGATGCGCTGTGCCGGGAAGGGATCGTACGCGCTGCCCGCTCCTTGCCCCGCGTTTACAGGGACGGAAACGATATCGGGGCACGAGAAGACATGGCGTTGGCCAGTCTGTTCGGGGGCTTGGCGCTGGCCAACGCGGGGCTGGGCGCGGCACACGGGTTCGCCGGCCCGGTGGGCGGCATGTTCCCTGCGCCGCACGGGGCAATCTGCGCCGCACTGCTGCCGCATGTTATGGCGGTTAACGTGGCTGCGCTGGCGTCCCGGCAGCCGGAGGGGGCCGCGTCGCTCCGCTACGACGAGGTGGCGCGCCTGCTGACCGGCGACGACGCAGCGCGCGCCGATGACGGCATCGCCTGGGTGCGGGCGTTGTGCGCTGACCTGGGCGTGCCGCCCCTGCGCGCCTACGGTGTCACCGCGGGCGACGTGCCGACACTGGTGGAAAAGACCGCGGTCGCGTCCAGCACGAAAGCCAACCCCATCGCACTGACCAAAGATGAACTGACCCAAATCCTCGAGCGCGCCTTGTAATGAGGGCACGGGAATCGAGGCTCAAAAAAACGCCCTCTCTCCAATTCTGTGGTCGAGAGGGCGTTCGTCCGGTCTGAGGCAGATTCTTCCAACTCACTCCGCTTGCAGGGGGATCGGATTGATCTGCGCGTGCTCCGGCGCATTGGCGGTGATCCGCAGCGCGCCCTCGATGGCCATGTAGCGATAGCCGCGCGCGACCACGATCACGCTGTAGGCCTGCGCCTTGGGCAACTGCTGTGGGAAGGTAAACTGGCCGTTGCGGTCGGTGCGCGCCGAGGTGAGGGCCAGATCCTTGCTCTGCGTTTGCAGGAACTGCTGGACGCGCACGTTGGGCTTCAGCGCAATTACCAGCGCATCGGGGATCCCGCGGTTGGTGCGGCTGTCCACCACCTGGCCGGAGACCTCGGTATCAGTATCGTCCACCCGCTTGCCGATGACCACCTCACCCTGTCCCACCACCTGGTTACTGACCGTCAGGATGAGCTGATAGGTGGCGTCCGGCAGGCCGTCTCGGTTCGCCAGGTTCAGGGTCTTGCGTCCCGAAACGCCATCCGCCCATTTGGCCTGGTTCTGCACCACCGGCTTGCCGTTCATGGTCCACACCTGACTCCACGCCAGCCCGTTTTTGAATCCCTGGTACTCAAACGACGCGTAGATGCTCTTGCCGCCGCTGGGCAGCATGGCCGCCGGGTTGATGGGCCGGCCATCCGACGTTACCTGGCTGCTGAACACCAGGTTCAGGACGCGCGGGCCAGTCATTGCCGCGGGCACCGGCGCCGGTGTGACACCTGCGGGCTTAGCGGGCGTGCTGGGCTTCGGCGGCGAAACCTGGGGGGCGGCCGCCGCGCCAGCGCCACGGTAGCCCGCTTTCGCCAGCAGCGGCTTGGCCAGGTTGACCGGCCGCAGCCCGTTGATGAACCCGCCGATCGCCATGGGCGTGTCTCGCTGGTCGATCCGACCGTCACGGTTGGTATCCACCACGGGACGCGCGTCCACCGGGGTCACGCCTGAGCCCGCGGCCGCCTGGGTGGGAACACCGACCAGCGCACCGTCATCGTTCACAGCCGTGCCGCCCGAGTTGCCGCCGGCGATGGTGGCGTCAGTCTTGATCCAGGCGCGGCGTTCCTTGACATTCGCTTCGCCTGTAAAGCCAGCCACACTGCCCGAAGTAAAAGTGACCGTCTCACCGCCGATGCCGGGATAGCCGAAGATGCTGAGGACATCGCCCAGCTCCAGAGTATCGGAATCACCCAACGGCACGAACGGCAGGTTGAGGTTCTTGACCGGCTTACCGTCAGTGCCAGAGACGACGCGCAGCACCGCCAGATCGAGCTCCGGCGCCTGCGTGACCACCTGTGCAACGTAGGTGATCGCCGGCGGTTCGTCCGAGCGCTGGGTGACAGCGACCGCCAGCACGTCCGCTGCGGGTGCCGACATGCCCATCGCCCGCGGGTTGGCGACGTGGCAATTGGTCAGGATCAAGCCGCTGGGGTCAACGACTGTGCCCGAACCGGTCCAGGCCGGTGACATCTGGCCGATGAAGCCTTGCTTCAACGCGACGATCTGGACGACAGCAGGCATTACTTTCTGGATGATCTCCCGATCGGGGGTCGAGCCGCGGGTGGCCCGCTCAAGTTTCGCCATCGTTTTCCTCCACTCCGTTCTCACAGGAAGCCCACCGATTCATCAGATAAACCGGGGGGTAGTGGTTTTACCAGTTTTCGAGCAGATCGTCCAGGCCGCCCTGCTTCGACGGTTGGGGCTGGCGGGACGCTGCCTGACGTTGAGCGCCCAGGGCGCCAAGGATCTCCTCCAGGCCCACCTTTGCGGTCTGCGAATCAAGCCCGGTCTGCTCCGCCAGCTCCTGGGCCACGTTCTCATCCTGTCCCATCTGCTCTAACAGGCTATCCAGGTTCAGACCTCCACTGGGCTGCTGCTCTTGTCCGTACCCTGACATGCCCGACGCGCTGCCTGACAAGCCGCCCAGCAGTTTGCTCATCACAAACGAGAGGATCATCTGCACGATCATCTGGGACAGGCCCGTCTTGCCTGACACACCTTCGATGATGGGTGAGGCCGATTGCTGAGCGCTGCCGCCGCCTCCCAAAATGGCCGATATGATGTCCTCGATACCGCCACTGCTCTGCTGCGACTGCTGCTGGCCGCCGCCCATGATGGCGCCCAGGATGTCATCGATGCCACCACTGCTCTGAGGCGGCTGCGAGCCGCCCCCCATGATGGCGCCCAGGATATCTTCCAGGCCGCCGCCGCTCTGCTGCGGCATGCTCCCACCGCCCATGATAGCGCCCAGGATGTCCTCCAAGCCGCCACTGCTCTGGTGCGGCTTCTGTGCGCCACCGCCCAAAATGGACTGAATCAGGTCGTCCATGCTCATGATGCTGTTCTCCTTTGAAGTTCACCCCCGGGACGCTCCGGCCGGCGCTTCTTTGTGGATTCAAGCGACTGCATCTGCACTCACTTGCTGGTTATTATCTGCGCGCTGCGTTACAAACTGACTTACGAAACAATGCCCTGACGCTATTCAGCTATGCCGCTCAAACGCTCGGCCTGCGCGATCCAACTGGCATAATCGGGCCTGCGCCACTCCGGCGCCTTGCAGATCTCAGCAAGCTGCTCAACGGTGGCGTTCGCCAGCGCACGATAAGTGCAGATGCCGGCGTCGTATAGCCGCCCCTCGTACACCTCGCCGATGCCCTCAAACGGCTCGAAGTCATCGGGGGGGGTGCCATCCCAGGTGCGCGCCAGCGTCCCGGTCTCTTCAGCGAGCCGCAAGGCTTCCGTCTTGAGCGCCTCAAGGTCTATCTTCTGGAAGTCCTGAATCTCCAGGATCTCCATCAGCCTCTCATTACTGGCCTGGCTCAATTCCCAAAAAGTGCCGATACCGGCCGCGTATAACCTGGTCTCGAACACAGCACCGATGCCCTTGACGCGCGAGAGGTCCTGCGGGCACGACACTGCTCTCGCCGCGCGGGTCTGCTTCGGCTTGCTAATCCGCTTGCCTGCGGCCCGGAGCCCGGCCTCCGCTATCCAGGCGCTGAAATCGCCGCCCCGTACCCCTGCCGTACGAGTGATCTCCGAGAGATGCTCAGGCGATGCAGCGGCCAGCGCAGCGAACGAGGTGATACCGGCCGCGCTCAGCGCATCCGCCGCCCTGTCGCCCACGCCGCTCACCAGGGTCAGGTTATCGCCCTTACGACTGAACAGCCGCGCCTGGAGCTCTGACAGGCCCGCCTCATCACCAGTCGCGGCCAGCCGCGCCTGAGCGATCCACTCACCATAATTGACCTTGCGCCACGCTGGCGCCCCGACGATCTCGGCCAGGTGAGCCTCATCGACGGCCGCCAATGCCGCGAACGTGCCAATGCCGGCCGCGTTAAGTCTGGCCGAATACGCGGGACCAATGCCTTCCAACAGCGTAAGGTCGTCGCCGGTCGCCTGGGGCGCCGCTGCAGCCAGGGTTTGCGCCTCGGCCACCCAGGCGCCGTAGTCCACCTGGCGCCACTCCGGCGCGTTGATCACGGCCCTGAGGTGGGCTGGATCGGACGCTGCTAGGGCTGCAAAAGAGGTGATGCCTGCTGCAGAGAGCTGCGCCGCAAACTTCGGCCCGATGCCCCTGATCCGGGCCAGGTCATCGGCCTTCGCCCCAGGGGTTGGCGCCAGCACTTCGACCGAGGTCTCAGGCAAGCCGGGCCCAACGGAGGGCAGCTCAGCCCCGATGCTCGGCGCGCTACCGCTCAGTTCCGGCGCTTCAACTTCGACTTTGCCCGCCTCGACTGCCAGCGCCGGCCAATCTACTTCAGCCTTCAGCGCCTCCGCCGCGGGCAGCTCGACTGCCGCCTCGGGCGCTTCGACTTTCAGCGCCGGCAACACAGCTTCCGGCAGCCCCAGTCCCACCCTCGGCATTTCGACTTCAACCTCAGGCAGCGCAGCTTCGGGCAACTCAACTGTTACCTGCGGCGCTCCGACCTCTGGAAAACTGACCTCAGGCAGCGCCGCACCAAGCTGAACCGCTGGTGCTTCGATCTCGACTTCAGGCAACACAGCCTCGGGCAGCTCGACCCCAACCTTCTGCGCTTCAAGCTCGACTTCCGGGGGCTGCGCTTCGATACTCGGCGCAACGACTTCAAACGTGGGAACCGGAGAGGCCTCAGCTGTCAATTTCAAAGCCGCAATATCAGCTTCCAGCGCGCCCGCACGGATGCGAGCAGTGTTCAGCGCGTCTTCCTGGGCAAGCAGTTCGCCCTCGACCCGCTGTAACTGCTCTTCGCACTCGGCCCGGCGGCGGCGGAAGAACCACCGCTCCAGGAGCCAACCGAAAAACCAACCGAAAAGAACACCGAGAATAAGCGCAAGCCAGGGATTGAGAGACATAGGTCCGCCTTTCTGCATAGTTGGAGTGTTGGATGGAAATGAACGTGGGAACATCGGAGCTACCTCCGCACAACGAATTCAGGTAAATGCGCTATGAAAAAGAAGTTGCCAGTTCTGAACACCGTAACCCATGCGCATAATACCACAATACCATCCGAGTGTAACAAACGAGATTACGACACAGGTTATCCTCATCAAAAAGCAGCGGAGCTAAAGTGGACGCCAGAACAGACGATGCGTCTTGTAAAAGTCAATGCCCAGGCTGCGCAACTCTCGTTGCATTTTGTCGTTCTCGACACCGATCTGCACCAGGTCGGCGTGTTGATAGCCGCCGGTCACGATGCTCTTTTGCATCTCGCTGAACAGGATCGCGGTGCCCCCCAGGCCCCGATATTCTTCCAGGATCCCGACGCCGTTGATGTTGACCCAGAGCGTGCGCCTGAGCTCGCGCAATAGATGGAACCAGCCGAACGGCAGCAAGCGACCACCGGTGCGTTGGAGCGCGGCCGAGACGTCCGGATAGGCGAAGAGGAAACCGACAGGGCGCTCGTCCTTTAACACGATCTTGATCAAACGCGGGTCGGCGAACCAGAGCATCTGATCGGCCAGACTCTTGACCTCGGCGTCGGTGAGGGGGACATTGCCGTCGCCCACGCCCAACGCGCCGTTGTACAGGTCGCGCAGCCAGGGGATCACAGCGCGGAGCTCACGCCGCGTGCGAAAAGCTGTGACCGTCAGCCCACGGCGGCGCTGCACCGCCTCGGAGATGCGGTGGATACGCTCAGGGAAAGCTGTGTCGGCGCTCAGGTAGCCGGAGACGATATCTTCTTGAGGTTGAAAGCCGGCCGCCTCGACCAGGGCCGGGTAGTAAGGCAGGTTGTAGGGCAGACCGAACGCTGGGCGATGCTCGAAGCCGGCGACCAGCAGACCCAGGCCATCGAACACCGAAAGCCCTTTGGGACCCAGCATCGCATCCAGGCCCCGGCCGCGCGCCCAGGCGAACCCGGCCTCAAAAAGGGCGCACGCCGCGGCCGGGTCGTTGATGCACTCGAACAGATAAAAGAAAGCCGTATGCGCGTGATGGTGCGCGTTGTAGTTGGCATTGTCTAGCACAGCCAGACGGCCAACGGGGCGGTTCTGATTATAGAGGAGGAAGAAAGACGCGTCTGAGTGACAGTAGAACGGGTGATGGCGGCGATCCAACATGCGGCGGGCATCGGTGGCCAGCGGCGGCACCCATTGCGGCACGCCCCGGTACAGGTCGAACGACAGCCTCAAAAAAACGTTCACCTGCCGCCGATCAGCTGTATCGAGCTGGCAGACCTCCACGACACACCTCCCGATTCAAGCGGTTCAACGCAGGTACTGCTCCACATCCGCGGTGGTGATCACGCGGCCAGTCCCCCCGCGCATGGTCGTCGAAAGGCCGCCCACCACATTGCCCCACCGCAAGCACTCAGCCAGCGGTCGATCGGCCAGCCAGGCCTTGACGAAGCCGGCATTGAAGCAGTCGCCTGCACCGGTAGTGTCCAGCGGCGTCACCGGAATGGCAGGCGCAGAGGTGACCTGGCCGTCGACGCAGGCGTATGCGCCCTGCGCTCCATCTTTGATGGCCACCAGCGGCCCGAGCTCGGCCAGCGCATGGATCGCCTTCGGCAGGTCTGCTTCACCGGTCAGCCGCCGGGCCTCGTCCGCGTTGGGGATGAACAGATCAACACTGGCGATCGCCTTGTAGACGCTGGCGACGCGCAGTGTGACATCGTCATCTGAATTGCCATCCATGATCACCTTCATGCGCTTGCTGCGGGCCAACACCAGGCCCGCGTCGAACAGCTTGCCGTGTGCGATGCCTGCCAGGTACACTGCGCGCGCGCTGGCCGTGGCGAGCGCGCGCATCGCCGCGGGGACGGCCGGATCCGGGTCCACGTAGGTGATGAACGCGCGATCCCCGGGGTAGCTGGCCGACACCGTGATCCGGCGCAAGGGCCCGCGGAGCCGCACAAACAGGGCGTCGTCCAATCCTTCTTCAGCCGCGCGAGCCAACACGAACCGGCTGAAGTCGTCGTCACCGAAATCGGCGGCCCATCCTACGCGCAGGTCGAGCCGGTGCATGGCCGCGGCCGCATTATACGCGCCGCCCGGCAGCATGTCGAAGCCCGTACTGAAGACCTCCTTGCCGAGCGCCGGGAGCTGCGCCAGGCCGGTGAAGATCAGGTCGAGGAAGTAATCACCGAAAACCAGGACATCGTACTTTGCCATGTTGACCTCGTCGCCAGGAAGACCCTTCGCTGGCTTCGCGCCGTAACTTACTTCACGAGACCAACCCGCTCAGGGTGACAGGTAGATGAGTTATGTCAACGCGTCCCACACCGCATCGGAGATCTCCGCCCACCGCTGCGCCACGGGCAGATCGCCCAGCAGCCGGTTGCACAGGAAGACCACGACCAGTTCAGCGTCTGGGTCGGCCCAGGCCATGCAGCTCGCCTGGCCGAAGTGACCGAACGTGCGGAGCGAAGCCCCTCGGCCCATGCCGCTCGGCCCAGGTGGGGACTCAGCCATTACGCCGCCCAGGTGGAAGCCGTAGGCCCAACGCATATGGACGCCGACCGTGCCATCATAACCCTCATAGCCCAGCGTCGTCGCCGCGGCGATGGTCTCCGGCCGCACGTAGCGGCGGCCGGCGTACTCGCCGCCGTTAAGCAGCATCTGGTAGAACACCGCCAGGCTGCGGGCGTTGGTGTTGAAGGTAGCAGCGGGCACGACAGCGCGGCGGATCGGCGGCAGGTTGAAGATGGTAACCGCCAGTCGCTGCGTGCGGTCGCCGCAGTAGATGGCCGCGGCCTCATGCGCCACAGCGCGCGGCAAACCCAGCCAACTGCGAGCCATCCCCAGCGGGGCCAGAAAATGCTGGCGCAGATAATCCTGGATCTGCAGCCCTGTGACCCGGCGCACCACCTCGCCCAAAATGAAGCCGTAATTGACCAGGTGATACGCCGTGCGCGAGCCGGGCGCCCACTCGGCCGGAAGGCTGGCAACATTGCGCGTCACTAACGCCCAACTGGGCCACAGCAGCCACTGGGTGTAGAGGCCGCGCGCCGGGATGCCGGCCTGGTGCAGAAACGCATGGCGGATGGTGGCGCCCTCCTTGCCCTTGCACCCGAACTCGGGCCAATACTCGGCAATGGGTGCGTCCAACGCCACCTGGCCGGCTTCGATCAGACGATGCACGCACATGCCAGTCAGCGCCTTGGTGCACGACCAGGAATGAAAGGGCGTTTGGTGGGTGACAGGCCGCCGCGGCCGGAGGCTCGCCCACCCGCCGGCCAGATCCACGGCCACGCGACCTCGCCGCAAGACCACCAACTGCGCGCCGGGATGGAGGCCACGCGCAAGCTGATCCGAAAAGGCCTCGCCGACGCGTTGAAGGCCACGCCCGCTCAAGCCGGCCTCTGCCGGCGGGGCAGGGTGTGCGAAATCAAGGGGTGTGCTCAGCGTCAGATTCATGGGCGCTCACCACTCTGAGGGGTATCCAATATGCTGATAGGGCTACCAGCGCAAACGGACGCCGCAGCTTGCTCCGGACCGGGACGCGCCCCGACGCCTCGCGGCCTCAAAGCAGCTCTGGGAACAGGGCGCCGTGCTCCTGACGGTAGTCGTCCAGGATCGCCTTCGCAATGCCATGATCGCGCACCAACGGGTGAAGCGTAAGCGCCTGATGCGCTTTGTTATACGAACCCTCGACCGCGGCCTCGATAGTCAGCCGCTCATAGGCCTTCACTTGCTGCATCAGCCCCAGGCACGCCGGCAGGATAGTCCCGACTGCCAGAGGCCGCACGATGCCTTTGGCCACCAAGACCGGGACCTCCACCACGTCTTCGGATTCCATCCCGGAGAGCGCGCCAGAGTTCGGCACATTCAGGATCATCTGCCGCGCATCGCCGCCCAGCAGGCCCTCCATCACCCTCAACGCCACACCTGCATAGCCTTCCCCTGCCAGCATCTCGGCCATCTGCGGTTCCAGGTCTGAGAAGTCGTGGGTGGCGCCGGTCTCACGAACCATGTATGTCTCCCCGCGCCGCACCAGGTAAGCGCCATGCCGTTCTTGCATGGCCGCGAAATCGCCCTGGCGGCGCAGTTCAGCCAACTCGACAAACAGCTGCTCGTTGAGCCTGGCGATCTGCTCGCCGCGGCTATCTCCCGCGCCTTGCTGATTCGCCACCGCCTCACGTTGGTGATAATAGTAAAACAGATATTCATTGGGGATCATTCCTAGAGTAGCCACAAACGCAGACGAAAACGGCAGACCCGGCACTCTGCCAATGGATTCAATGCACGAGATGAAGCGTGGCAAGTAGTTGACCTGGTTATGCCATACGCCGCGCAACCACCCAAGATGATTCAACCCGAAGTAATCAAGATAGAGCTCACTCAACGGCACGCCCAACGAGGCGGCTGCGATACGTCCCATGCTCTCCGGTGCATCGCAGATGCCCACCGTGCGCGGCCAACCACCGGTGCGCGTGGCCGCCTCAGCCAGCAACCCCGCTGGGTTGGCGAAGTTGATCAGCCAGGCGTCGGGGCAGCGCCTGCGCATCCGATCCAGATAGCCTAACAGCACGGGGATAGTGCGTATGGCCATCGCGAAACCGCCCGGTCCCGTGGTCTCCTGGCCCAACACCCCGTAACGCAGCGGCACGCGCTCATCCACCACCCGCGATGCGATGCCGCCCACGCGAAAGGTGGTAATGACGAAGTCGGCGCCGTCCAGCGCCTCATCAGGATCCAGGGTTCGCACGATGCGGAAGCCCAGCCCGGCCTGCTCCAGTGGCGCCAACAGCGCGCCGATGATATCGAGCCGCTCGGCGTCAATGTCCATCAGCGCCAGCTCGCCCAACCCCAGCCGCGCCTGCCGTCGCGCCATGGCCTGTACTATCAGCGGGGCACGGACACCGCCGGCCCCAAGAACAGCGACTTTGCGCATTACAACGCCACCTTCTGTGTGGCCCGCTCGTGATCGGCCCGCTCTCGCATCTGTGCCCGCAGCATAGCGATATCCTTAGGCACGATGAACGCCACACCAGTGAAGAAGAGGCCGCAGACGATCCAGGTGGACACGCAAATCAGCAAGATCGCTGTGCCCAACGATGACCGGTCGGCGATAAAGCCGGCGATCAGCGGCGACAGCGCCGCGCCGGCCGACTCGATGAAGCTCTGGATGGATAGGGCCGTGCTCCGCACCTCGGGCAGGGTCACATCATACACTGTGGAAATAACGTTGGGCGCGGCAAATGGGATGAAGATCGCGGTCAGCGCCAGCATCACCAGAAACAGGCTCTGGTTGGCGACCGGCAGGCTCAGAGTGATCGTGAGGAGTATCGCGCCGAGCACAACGCCGACAGTGGACACGATAACCCGACCGCGAGGGGTGCGCTGGAATAGCCTGTCACCCAACGCGCCGCCCACCGGATACCCCAGCGCCAACACGATCACCGCGACGGCCATTGTGACTAAGAGGGCGCTACCAGTGTAACCGCGCTCCTTCTCCAGGTAGGTGAAGAACCAAAAGGTGATCACGTTCCACGGAAAGACGCCGAAAAAGCCCTGGATGAAGAGCAAGCGCAGGCTCCGCTTCTGAAACAGTTGTCGGGCGATTGGCCAGCTGAAACGATAGGCGCTGATGTGCTCCAGATCGGCCAGTTCCGGCTCGCTGCCCCCACGCGGCGGCTCGCGCACACCCAGAAAGATGACCAGGGCCAGCAAGCCCCCCAGGCTGCCGGTGATGTAAAAGACGCCGCGCCAACCGATCACCTCTCGCAGCGACAACGCCAGGATCATGCCGGCGAGAAAGCCCAGCGGCATGGTCAGTTGCAAGAGGCCGTAGATCTTACCGCGCACCCTGGGCCCGAAGTAATCCGAGATCAGGCTGTACAGGCCGGGATAGGAGGAGTCATCAATGCCGGTGGACGAGCGGGTGACCAGGTACGTCCTGAAGTTAGGCGCCAGCGCGTTCAGCCAGGTCGTGGCCCCCCAGAGGAACGAGGCCAACGCCAGCAACTTTGCCCGGCCGTAACGATCGTACAGGTAGCCCCATATCGGGTAGAAGATGGCGCCGACGATCAGTGCGCCAGTGGACACCGCGCCCATCTGGGTCATACTGATCTGGAAGGTGTCCATAATGTCCGGCGTCAGCGTGCCGATCAGCAGCCGATCGGACTGGTGCAATAGCATGAAGGCGAAGAAGACGCCGACCACGAACCAACGGTGTTTGGAGGTTCTGCGAAAGGTCATTGCCGCACCTGAACCAGAAGAGCTTCGATCAACGGGTTGAACCGTTCATAGCGATAGACCTCGGCATAGGTCATCCCAACCTGCGCCCCGACCGCGGCCGCGCGCTGGCGCAGCCCCCAGGCCAGCAATAACGCCGGGCTCTCGGCCGCCGACCCCAGCGCCGCAGCCACGTCCAAACCGGCCACCCCCGCCTGGCGCAGCAGACCCTCCACCAGGAAGATCACTTGCGAGCGATGCTCGGCTACCGCAGCCAGCTTGACATCCATCCAGGGCGTTATGTCTACAATCTTGTTTGCACTGGGCAAGGTGTCGCCGTAAAAGTACTTCTCGGTCGCCACGTGGGGCGCCAGCCCGTCGGCCATGTGCTGTGGATAGATCAGCGGCAAGCCAGCCGCGTTGATCGCCTCGGTAGCAGCCCAGGCCACAGCCCTGTGATCCGGGTGCGGCTCATACAGGGCGTAGGGGTCTTGCGCCACGACGACATCGGGGCAACGCAGGCGGATAGCATGCACGAAACGCTCGCGCAGCACGCCAGCCGGCAGCGCATCGAGGCCCATGTCGGGAAAGCCAAGCAAGGTAGGCGGCTGCGCGCCCAACGCAGCCGCCGCGCGGCGCATCTCTTCGCTGCGCAACTCAACCAGTTCGGCGCTATCTTCCAGGAAGGAGCCGCAGCGGCCGTCGGTGGCGACCACGATGTGGACCGTCGCACCTTCAGACGCCAGCTTGGCCAGCAAGCCACCGGCATAAATCTCGGCGTCATCGGGGTGAGGAACCAGGGCAAGGACCGTTCCAGGCATCGTCGCCTCCCACAAAACAGAATTACGTCATAGCATATGTCAAGATGGGACTTACGTCAAGAAGGCTTTGACACCACCCGGCCTCCATGCTATCATCCCACCTGTCCATTATGCCACTTCATCTCGAAAGGGAGTCATCATGAAAGCACCCACCGACACCTCCTCCGAAAAGGTCCCGCTCATTACCAAATTCGCCTTCGGCGCTGGCGATGTCGGGCCGGCCGTGGCCACTGCCATCATGTCCTTCTTCTTACTCTATTTCCTCACCGACATCGCCCGGATCACCCCGGCGGTGGCGGGCCTGATCCTGCTGCTGGCCAAGATCTGGGATGCGTTCAACGACCCGGTCATCGGCATGGTGTCCGACCGGGTGCGCACGCGTTGGGGGCGCCGCCGGCCCTGGTTCCTGTTCGGCGCGATCCCGTTCGGCCTCACCTTCTTCCTGCTGTTCCTGGTCCCCAACGTGGGCGCGGGGGGCAAGTTCTGGTACTATCTCATCGTCTCGCTGATGTTGGACACCGCGTTCACCGTGGTCAACGTGCCCTACACTGCGCTGACGCCGGAGCTGACCCGGGACTATGACGAGCGCACCAGCCTGAACTCCTTCCGCTTCGCCTTCTCCATCGGCAGCGGGCTGATCGCGGCCGTGGCCCATCCGCTGATCGTGGATGCGATCAAGGCCGGCGGCGGCACGGAACAGACAGGCTACATGATCTCGGCCGCGATCTGGGCCATCGTCGCCACGCTGCCGTTCTTCTTCGCGTTCTGGGGCACCTACGAGCGCCACACCGCGGAAGAAGCGGAGACGCTGCCGTTCCTGGCGGGGTTGAAGACTACGTTCAGCAACCGCGCTTTCCGCTATGTCACTGGCATCTACCTGCTCTCGTGGCTGGTGGTGCAGACCGTCTCCACCATCGTTGTCTACTATCTCACCTACTGGCTGCGGCAGCCCGGCCTGGTGGCGCCGGTGATCCTGGCAGTGCAGGGCAGCGCGCTGATCTGGCTCTTCATCTGGACCGCCATCAGCCGGCGGGTGGGCAAGAAGGGGGTGTACTACCGGGGCATGATCTTCTGGATCCTGGTCGCCTTCGCGCTCTTCTTCGTGCAGCCTGCCTGGCCGAGCTGGGTGATCATCGTGCTGGGCATGTTGGCCGGGGTCGGCGTGGCGACGGCCTACCTGGTGCCCTGGTCCATGCTGCCGGACGTGATTGAGTTGGACGAGCTGCAAACCGGCAAGCGCCGCGAGGGTGCGTACTACGGCTTCTTCGTGCTGTTGCAGAAGCTGGGGCTGGCGTTAGGGCTGTTCATGGTGAGCCAGGCGCTGGCCGCGTCCGGCTACATCACACCGCCGGCCGGCGCGACCGAGGCCATCGTCCAGCCCGACAGCGCGCTGTTGGCGATCCGCCTGATGATCGGACCGGTGCCGGCGCTGGTGCTGGCCGCAGGGATCTACCTGGTCTACAAGTTCCCCATCACCAAGGCCGGCCACGCGGAGACCCTGCGCCAGATCGCCGAGCGGCAGGCGAATGCTACTGGGTGAAAAACGCAGTCACTTGCCAACCCGGAGTCGAGGCTTCAGCCGGTCTCTCGCACCAACCAGCCAACCGGCTAAAGCCTCGATTCCAGGTCTCTTCGTTTTCACATGAAGACCCAATGAGCGCTCGCCATGACGCTCTTCGGGAAAGAACTGAGATGCCGGAAGGATGAGATCAATCCTACGCCGCCAACGGTTGCCTTTCAGCCTGATCCTGCTCGCCGGCACGGCCCTGCGGTTCTTCCGCCTCGGCGCGGACAGCCTGTGGTACGATGAGACGGTCAGCACCGCGCTGGCCGGCAGCCCCCTGCCCGAGCTGATCCGCCACACCGCGGGCGACATCCACCCGCCCGGCTACTACATCCTGCTGCGCGGCTGGCTGCTGTTGACCGGCTATCCGGCCGGCCATGCTGACCCCAGCGGGATCGGGCTGGAGTTCGCCGCGGGTTTCTTCTCCCTCTTCTTCGGCGTCCTGCTGATCGCGTTGGTCTACGCGCTGGCCCGGTGCCTGGCCGACCCCCGAGTCGCCCTGATCGCCGCCGCCTTGGTCGCGCTCAGCCCCTACAACGTCTGGTACAGCCAGGAAGTACGCATGTACACCCTCGGCGCGGGGCTGGGCGTGATCACGATGTACACGTTACTCAATGCGCTGAAATGCCGACGCGGACGAGCGCGGACGAGCGCGGATAACAAGATTGATCCGCGTTTATCCGCGTTCATCCGCGTCCCAATTGAATGGTGGACAATCTATGCGCTGGCCGCCGCAGCCGGCATGTACACCCTCTACTACTTCGCCTTTCTCCTCATCCCGCTGAACCTGTGGGCGCTGTGGCAGATCGCGGTCAACAGTCGGCGGTCTGCGGTCAACCGTCAACGGACGGCAGACAGCCGACGGCAGACAGCGGACAACGGTCAACGAGCGGCCGTCAACAGTCAACCCGCAGCTTCCAGCTTCCACACCTGCTACGCAGGCAGTCCAGCTTCCAACCTCCAACCCCTCATCCTCGCCAACCTCGCGGCCGCGCTGCTTTACGCGCCGTGGATCCCGCTCGCCTGGCGGCAGGCCACGAACCCGCCTGTGCCGCCGTGGCGCGTTGCGCCGAACATCCTCAACGCCTTGACCGAAAGCTGGACCGCGCTGAGCCTCGGCCAATCCGCGCCCGCCTGGCTCTGGCCGGCCCTGGTGCTGACGCTGGCGCTGTATGGGGTGGGGTTGGTCGCGCTCTGGGGACTGGGGGCAGATGACCGCCGACCGCCGACGGAGGACCGCCATCAGCCGTCAGCCGTCAACGGTCCGCTGTCCGCCGTCAGCGGTCTACCGATCGCCACCTTTGGCCCCCTCGCCCTCATCCTGCTGATCTCGCTGGCGACACCGCTGTACCATGTGCGCTATCTGTTCACCTACAGCCCGGCGTTTTATGTCGTGTTGGCGGCCGGGTTGGCGTTGCTGTGGGGGAACCTCACCCCCCTGTCCTTCTCACCATGCAGGAGATGGGGGAGCGGCGCGCCCCCTCCCTCGCAGGGAAGGGGTTGGGGGGTAGGTGCAGGCGCCGCCGCGCTGATCTGGCTGGCCGCCGCGGGCGTGACGCTACACGCGTTCTGGACCGACCCGCCCCTGCGCGCCGACGACCACCGCGGGGCCGTGCAGTATCTTCAGGCGCGCTGGAGGCCCGGAGACGTGGTGCTGGCCAACGCGGGCTGGTCCTACACCGCGCTGACGACCTACTGGGATGGGCCGATCGCCGGCCGCACCCGGCTCACGGCCGACCTGCCCGCGCCGCGGCCGGACGGCGCGCTGGTCATGGTAACGACCGGGCACATTGACGGCGACCCCGGCCTGGGCTGGGCCGATCCCCGCTCCGATTTCTTCGCGCTGCCCGCAGACGTGGCGGAGGAGCAGATCGCCGCGCTGTTCGGGCGGTTCGACCGCGTCTGGCACTACCGCATCTACGACACCGTCAACGACCCGACGGGCCGCATCCGTGCCTGGCTGGCCGAGGATGGGCAGGTCTTTGAGGATCAGGTCTTCCCCGGCGAGGCGTTCATGCGCGTGCAGGGGTTCCTGCCCCGCGCGGGGCAGGAAGTGGCGGCGGATTGGCCCGCGGCCATCCTTGCGTCGGGCCTCACCGCCCGCGCCGGCCCGCTCCCCGATCAGGTCGCCAGCGGCGCGACGGTCTACCCGGTGCTGGAGTGGCAGTTCGCCGCGGCGCCGGCCGACTTCGCGGTCTCGGTGCGGCTGGTGGCGGCCGATGGAACGACCTGGGCCCAGGGCGCCGACGAGCGACCGGCCGGGCCGGGCTATCCGGGCAGCGCCTGGCCTGTGGGGCAGGTCGTCCGCCAGACCGCCAGCCTGCCGATCCCGCCGGGCACGCCGCCGGGCACCTACCGCATTGAGCTGGTGGTCTACGACCCGGCCACCGGCCAGCCCTGGCCCGCACAAGCCGTCCCCGGCGGCCTCGCGGCCTCGCCCAACGGCGTGTACCTGGGGGAGGTGATCATCACGCGAGCGGCTGAAGCCGCGACTACGAACACCGCGTTAGCCCGCTTCGGTCCCCTGGCGCTGATCGAGGCGTCCACCCCGGCGACGACGGTCGCAGCCGGCGGCGAGATCCCGCTTATACTGCTGTGGCAGGCCGCGGACGCGCCCGGCGAGCCGCTGGTGGTGGTGGTGCAGTTGCAGGACGCGCCCGGCGCCGTGGCCGCCGGGCTGGAAGCGGAGCCGGCCGGCGGACGCTACCCCACCCAGGCCTGGGCCGCGGGCGAGCTGGTGGGCGACCGGCACACACTCTCGCTACCGCCGGACCTGGAGCCGGGAACGTACCAACTCATCGTAGGGGTATACCGCGCGGCCGACCGGGTGCGGCTGGAAACCAGGGTTGGGCTGTTCGGGACGCGCGACCATTGGACGGTTAAGAAGGTGGAGATACCTTAAGGTGCGGGCAGACAGGCGACTTGACCCAGGGAGGTCACCCTGCTCGATGTCGACAGTAACGACACCGCGCATCAAGAGACGCACAGAATGCAAAACGGGCCTGTAGGGGCGGGGTATCCCCGTCCCTACAGGCCCGCCTGCATGATGCCTGGTCGTGCACCTTGCTTCGACCCTCGTCACTCGGCTTGCATAAACCAGCTTGCTCAGGCCAGGCAACCCCGTGGCACCCGAGGGTAACCGCTTATGGCTGCTACCTTCCGATCCTGACCAGGTTCACAGGCCCCCGCCGCACAGGACCCAACCATCAACGCCCGCTGGCCCAGCAGTCCCGCTGACCGCAGACCCTCAGACAAGGAATTCGACCCCGCTGTAGCGGATTGCGGGTTACAGGGCACCGCTAGTTCCCCGTCTAGCACGACCATGCATCATGGTACTCGAAGGGGGCGATTTTGTCAAAGAATCCGTCTTCGGTGGCAAAGGCATCCCGCCAAGAGGCCACCTTATGTCATGCTGGACGGGTCCGCTGCCCGAAGTCAGTTGCGCCGAAAAGCCAGTGAAGCATCTTCACAATGCGAAACGAGACCCTTCGCTAGAGACTTGCCGCAACGCACTGCACAAAACAGACCCGCTCAGGGTGAGAGTGTTGCTCACTTGCGGACAAGATCCAACACTTACTTCATCCCCTCTCCCACCTGCCCCGCGATCGGCTTCAGCAGGTTGGCGAACTCCAGCGGGAAGATGAACTTGGTCGCCGACCCCGCGCCCAACGCCTTCAGCGCATCCAGGTATTGCAGGCTCATGGTCTTGCTGTCCACGTTCTGCGCGGCCTCGTAGATCTTGGTCAGCGCCAGCGAGTAGCCCTCGGCGTTCAGGATCGCGGCCTGGCGCGTGCCCTCTGCGTTCAGGATGGATGACTGGCGCTGCCCTTCGGCGTTCAGGATCGCGGCCTGCTTGGCGCCCTCGGCCACCTTGATGGAGGCCTCGCGCTTGCCGTCCGCTTCAAGGACGACGGCCCGGCGCTCGCGCTCGGCCGCCATCTGGCGGTTCATCGCCTGTTGGATCTCGCGCGGAGGCACGATCTCGCGGATCTCGACACCGGTCACTTTGACGCCCCAGCGCTCGGTCACCTCATCCAGCTTCGTGCGCAGGATCTGGTTGATCTGCTCGCGCTTAGCCAGCACGTCGTCCAGGGGAATGTCACCAATGACCGCGCGCAGCGTGGTGGTGGCGATGCCCTGCGATGCACCCGCAAAGTCGCGCACCTTCAGCACGCTCAGGCCCGGATCCACCACCTTCCAGTAGATCAGAAAGTCAATGTCAATCGGCGCGTTGTCTTGGGTGATGCAAGTCTGGCTGGGGATCTCCAGGAAATCCTCGCGCAGGTTGGCCCGCACCGCCTGATCAATGATGGGCCACAGCCACACCAGGCCCGGCCCACGCTGGCCGGCGAAGCGGCCCAGCCGAAACACGACCAGCCTCTCATAGTCGCGCACGACCCGCAACGGCCGGAACGCCAGCAAAAAGAACACGAATAGCAACAGCAGGACGAGAAACAGGATCAAGACGGCTTCCATGTGAGACTCCTTTCAGGACGTATTGCGTATTGCGTACTGTATATTGCGAACTGCGTGAGTTGCGGGCAGATGGAATTCCCTCGGTTCCATCAGTTCCCTCAATTCCCTGAGTTCCCGATATTCCCTCAGTTCCTACATGCCCTGCGTTCCCTGCATTCCCTCAGTTCCCTGCCCCTCCGCCTGCACGCGCAAGGTCAGGCCATCCACGCTGAGGACGCGAATGGGCGTGCCGGCCGGGAGCGTAGCGCCGATGGCGCTGACGGCGCTCCACTCCTCCCCGCGCACATGGACGATGCCCTGAGGGGCCAGATCTTGCTTCACAACGCCGGTTTGGCCGACTAGCGTTTCGGTGCCCACAGCCACAGGCCGGAACTGCGCCTTGACGGCGGCCGCCAGGCCTAGGAAGAAGAATGCGCCCACGCCCCCGGTCGCGCCGACAATCAGCCATGGGTTCAAGCGGGCGACCGGCGCCGCGCCGCTCGGCTCGATCCAGAAGGGCGTAAAGATCAGCAGCGAACCCAAGGCAAACGCCACCAGCGCGCCGATGCTCAACGCCCAGCCAGCCACCTTGATGTCCACCAGGAACATCACAATGCCGGCCACAATCAGCCCCAGGCCGATCCAGTTGGTGGGCAGGCGCAAAAGGCCGTAAAAAGAGAGCAACAGGCAAAGCACACCGGCAACACCAGGGAACCCCGCGCCCGGCGTCACGGCCTCAGCCACGATGCCGAGCAGGCCCAACACCAGCAGCAAGTATGCCACGTTGGGGTTAGCCAACAGGGCCAGGAAGCTGTCGAGAGCGTTGGCAGGCGTCTGTTGCTGACCGGCCGCACCGGCCAGCGCCGGTGACGCCGCGACGAGAATCGTGCCCACGGCAAGGGACAAAACCGATAGTTTGCGGCCCCAAAAATGAAGCCTGATCATATGTGCTCCTTTCCTGCCTCGATTCCGGATCGACAGCACTCCATGGGCCGTAGCGTCAGGCCCGCCATGGGAATCTACCTCCATATTATACCAGAGTCATCCGATTTGCTTGTCGCGCGGCTGATGCTTTCCTGACAAACAAGAACCCCGGCGCCACGTCGATGAGAATCGGCGCGGGACCGGGGTTCCGTCTGGCGGAGAGGGAGGGATTTGAACCCTCGATCCCTTGCGGGATACACGATTTCCAATCGTGCGCACTAGACCGGACTATGCGACCTCTCCACAGTCAAGTCCGGATTATACTTGAAGCATACGGTTATGCCAAATCTGCGGCTGGAAGCTCGAAGCTGCGAACTATAGAAACCGGAAGCTGGTGACACCAGGTCCAGGTTACCCGCAGCCAGCACCCAGCTTCAAGTATCCAGCATCCAGTATGACCATCGTCATTGCCGCGACCGAAGGCGGAGGCTAGAATGAAACGACAATGCCGTCAGCCCAGCACCCAGCCCGACGCGCTTAACAAAGAAACCCCACGGTATGTGGGGTTCTTCATTCCTGACAGACTGCCGCACTATCGAAGTGTCACACCAACCAGGCGGAGAGGGTGGGATTCGAACCCACGATCCTTCTCAGGATACGCGTTTTCGAGACGCGCGCACTAGGCCAACTATGCGACCTCTCCTAACAATGTAAAGTATAGCACAGGCTGGGACGCCGGGCAAAAAACAGACGCTAACCGATACAAGGAACCGTGCATGAAAGATAAGCTTGCGAAACTCCAAGAGATGCGCGCAAACGCCAAGCTCGGCGGCGGGGAGGCGCGCATCGCCGACCAGCACAACAAGGGCAAGCTGACCGCGCGCGAGCGCCTGGACCTGCTCCTGGACAGAGGCACCTTCCAGGAATTAGGCCGGCTGGCGACACACAACATCAGCGACTTCGGCATGGCCGATAAGAAGCACCCGGGCGATGGTGTGGTCACCGGCTTCGGGAAGATTGACGGCCGCCGGGTGGCGGTGTATGCGCAAGACTTCACCGTGCTGGGCGGCTCGTTCTCCGAGGTGCAGTCGCACAAGGTGTGCAAGATCATGGAGCTGGCCCAGGAAAGCGGCATCCCCGTGATCGGGCTGCTGGACTCGGGCGGCGCGCGCATCCAGGAGGGGGTGCGCTCGCTGGCGGCCTACGGCGAGCTTTTCGTGCGCAACGTCATGGCCTCGGGTGTAATCCCCCAGATCTCGGTGCAGATGGGGCCTTGTGCGGGCGGCGCGGTCTATTCGCCGGCGCTCACCGATTTCATCGTCATGGTGCGCAAGACCAGCTTCATGTTCATCACTGGCCCCGATGTCATCAAATCGGTGACGGGCGAAGATGTGGACTTCACCACACTGGGCGGCACCGTGACGCACAACGTGCGCAGCGGCGTGGCCCACTTCGCGGCCGATGACGAAACGGCCGCGTTCCGCCTGGTGAAGGCGCTCCTCAGCTACCTGCCCCAGAACAACAGCGAAGACCCCCCGCGCGTCACCCCATACGATGACCCGGCCCGCCGTGACCTGGCACTGGATCGCCTGGTGCCCGACGACAGCAGCGAACCCTACGACATGCGCCAGGTCATCAGCAGTGTGTTCGATCGCGGCAGCTTCCTGGAAGTGCATGCGCACTACGCCAAGAACGCCCTGGTGGGCCTGGCTAGGCTCGACGGCTTCCCCGTGGGCGTGGTGGCCAACCAACCGATGTACCTGGCCGGCGTGCTTGACATTGACTCCAGCGACAAGATCGCCCGCTTCGTGCGCTTCTGCGACGCTTTCAACCTGCCCGTCATTACCCTGGTGGACTGCCCCGGCTATATGCCCGGTGTGGCCCAGGAGCACGGCGGCATCATCCGCCACGGCGCTAAGGTGATCTATGCCTACTGCGAGGCCACCGTGCCCAAGATCAGTGTGGTGATCCGCAAGGCTATGGGCGGCGCTTACATCGCCATGAGCAGTAAACAGATGCGCACCGACCTGGCCTACGCCTGGCCTACGGCTGAGATCGCGGTCATGGGCCCTGAGGGCGCGATCAACATCCTGTACCGCGATGAGATCAAAAAAGCCGCAAAGCCGGAGGCGCGGCGCCGGGAACTACTGGCCGAGTACGTAGACAAGTTCCACAACCCCTACGCCGCTGCGGACATGGGCCAGATTGACGAGGTAATCGAGCCCAGCTTCACCCGGCTGCGCCTGATCAACGCGCTGGAGATCCTGCGCTCCAAAGTCGCCAGCAACCCACCGAAGAAGCATGGGTTAATGCCGGTGTAAACTGGATACTGGATGCTGGATACTGGATGCAAGGTGCTTGCTTATCAGAGTCACCAGCGTCTAGCTTCCAGTTTCCAGTCCCTAGCTTCCGACAGGTGATCTACCGATGAATCAAAACACACTCGAACTCCTCCGCCAGGGCCTCATCATGACTGGGATCGGCATGGGGCTGGTGTTTTCGGCGCTGGCGCTGCTCTGGGGCATGATGCGGCTGCTGGACGTGATCTTTCGCGACCAGGCCGCTGCCGGCGACGATACAGAGGATGTCACACCGGCCGATGACCTGGTGGCCAGTGAGGCCGAGGCGCAAGCTGCCGCAGCGCTGACCGCCGAACGGGCGCGCGTGGCAGCGATCGTTGCTGGCGCGCTGCTTTCCAACGCGATGCCGTTGTTGCTGGAGCCGCCGACCGGCCCGGCATTCGAGCACGGCCGCACTGCGCCCTCGTGGGTGACGGCCAATCGGGCGCGCACACTGGGCGCCTGGTCGCCGCCGCGCGCGCTTGAAAGCCACCCGGCGATAGAACACTACGCGTGAAACACTCGGAACCGCGCAGGCCGATCATTCACCCCATTTGCGCTGAGAAAGGTGACTTCCGTGCCCACTTTCGATATCGTCATCGATGGCAAGCCTTATCACATCCAGGTGCCCGATCCCGGCGCGTCGCCGTTGGAGGTGATCGTAGACGGCCAGCCGTTCCAGGTCAACCTGGGTGACAGCAGCCGCGCGCCCACGCAGGCGAAACCGGCCCTTGCGCCACCCCCGGCGCCGTCCCCGGCCGTGCTGCCGGTTCCGGCCAGCGTACAGATCGCGCGACCTGTCACGCCGGCCGGCGCGAACGGCGGGCACAACATCACCGCGCCCATGCCCGGCACCATCCTCTCTGTGGATGTCAAGGTTGGACAGGCGGTGGAGCCGGGCCAGGCCGTGTGCATACTGGAAGCCATGAAGATGAAAAACCCCATCCGCGCCAACCAGGGCGGCGTCGTGGCCGAGATCGCCGTGCAGGGGGGGCAGTCCGTGGCCTACGGTGACTTGCTGGTCAGGCTGGCATAAGGGGGCGCCATGCAGATCGGTTGGGACAACCTGCTGTCCATCGTGGCCGGCGTCACCCAGTTGACGTGGGCCAACGTGCTGATGATCGCGGTGGGCGGCCTGCTCATCTACCTGGCCGTCACCAAGGAATACGAGCCGGTGCTGCTGATCCCCATCGGCACGGGCGCGATCCTGGCCAACATCCCCGGCGCGGGCATGGGGCTGGATCTGCGGGCCATCATGTCGGGCGAGCAGGCTGAGGGGGTCTTCTACGCGCTGTACAAGGCCGGCATCGAGACCGAGTTGTTCCCGCTGCTGCTGTTTATCGGCATCGGCGCGATGACCGACTTCGGGCCGCTGCTGTCGAACCCGCGCATGGTACTGGTGGGCGCGGCGGGCCAGTTCGGCATCTTCGCCGTGCTGCTGCTGGCGCTGGCCAGCGGCCAGTTCACCATGAACGAGGCCGCCTCCATCGGCATCATCGGCGCAATTGATGGCCCAACCAGCATCTTCGTGGCCTCTAAGCTGGCCCCGCACCTGCTGGCCCCCATCGCCGTCGCGGCCTACACCTACATGAGCCTAGTGCCCATCATCCAGCCGCCCGTCATGCGCCTGCTGACCACCAAGGCCGAGCGCCGCATCCGCATGCCCTACATCGAGCGGCCCGTCAGCAAGCGCACCCGCATCCTGTTCCCGGTCATCGTCACCCTGCTGACCGGCTTCCTGGCGCCGCAGGCCAGCCCGCTCATCGGCACGCTGATGTTCGGCAACCTGATGCGCGAGTCCGGCGTGGTGGATCGGCTGGTGAAGACCGCGGGCAACGAGCTCGCCAACATCACCACCATCTTCCTGGGTATTACCATCGGCGCCACCATGGTCGGCGAGTCGTTCGCCAACGTGCAAACCTTCATCATCCTGGTGCTGGGCATCCTGGCCTTCGCGCTGGACACCGCGGCCGGCGTGCTGTTCGGCAAGCTGCTGAACGTGCTCACCCGCGGCCGGTTCAACCCGCTGATTGGCGCGGCCGGCATCAGCGCGTTCCCGATGGCGGCGCGCGTGGTTAACCGGGTCGGCCTGGAAGAAGACTACGGCAACTTCCTGCTGATGCACGCCATGGGCGCCAACACCGCCGGCCAGATCGCCTCGGTGCTGGCGGGGGGAATTGTGTTGGCGTTGATGTTGTAACGTGATGCGTGATGCGTGATGCGTGATGCGTGATGCGTGATGCGTGATGCGTGATGCGTACTGCATACTGCGTACTGCATGATCGGAATCCTTACATCGTACATCGTACATCGTACATTCGACATTCGACATTCCACATTCGCCATCCGAGGTTCCCATGCCCATCCTGACCCGTATCAAACCTTCCGAGTACCACGACTCCATCACCCTGATGCAGGCGGCCGCGGCGGTGCTGGAGCTGCCGGGCGTGCAGGACGCGGCCGTGGTGATGGGCACGTCCGCCAACCACGAGATCATCGCCGCGGCCGGGCTGCTGACCGCCGAAGCTGCGGCGTCGCGGCCGGACGACCTAGTGATCGTGGTCTCGGCGGCGGACGAAGCCGCTGCCGAGATCGCGCTGGCAAAAGCTGAGGCGGTCCTGGCGCAGCGCGTCGAACACGCGGCGGACGCGGGGCTGCCGCGGCCCAAGTCGCTGGCCGCCGCGGTCGCGGCCGCGCCCGATGCCAACCTGGCGGTGATCTCGGTGGCGGGCCGTTACGCCAGCCAGGAGGCACGCACGGCACTTCAGCGGGGCTTGCACGTGCTGCTCTTCTCGGACAACGTGCCTCTGGAAGAGGAAATCGCCCTGAAACGGCTTGCCGTGGAGCGCGGCCTGCTGTGCATGGGACCGGACGCGGGCACGGCGATCATCAACGGTGTGGCGTTGGGCTTCGCCAACAAAGTTCCGCGCGGCAACATCGGGCTGATCAGCGCGGCGGGGACGGGTCTGCAAGGGGTCACGTGCGGGATCGCGCGGCGCGGGGCCGGGGTCTCCCAGGCCATCGGCACGGGCGGCCGCGACCTGAGCGAGGCCGTGGGCGGCACGATGATGCTGCAAGGACTGGCTGCGCTCCAGGCGGATCCGGAAACCGCGGTCATCGTACTGATCTCCAAGCCGCCGGCCAGGGCAGTGGCAGAAAGGATACTCACCGCCATCAAAGGCCCCAAGCGCACCGTCGTCTGCTTCCTGGGCGCGGACCCTGCCCCCATCGAAAAGGTCGGCGCCATCCCGGCTACCAACCTGACCCAGACGGCCGCGGTCGCCGCGAACTTAGCGAAGGGCGCGAGCTGGTGCGACGCGCTGGTGAAGCTGGAGGAAGAGAGCGTGGGCCTGATCGCCCTGGCCGCGGCCGAGCAGGCGAAACTGGCCGCCGGCCAACGCGCGCTGCGCGGGCTGTTCGCCGGCGGCACCTTCTGCTACGAGGCCCAAGTCCTGCTGCGCAACCTGCCCGAACCGGTGTACAGCAACGCGCCGCTGGACAAAGCCAGGAAACTAGAAGCCCGGTTTCTCGGAGAAACCGGGCTTTTAGGCCACACCTGCATTGATCTCGGCGAGGACGAATTCACCCAGGGCCGGCTGCACCCGATGATAGATCCCAGCCTGCGCAACCGGCGCATCCTCCAGGAGGCGTGCGACCCGCAGGTCGCGGTCATCCTGCTGGACGTGGTGCTGGGCTACGGCGCGCACCCCGATCCGGCGGGCGCGACCGCCGAGGCGATCCGGGAGGCGCAGCGCAGCGCGGCCGAGGCGGGCCGCCACATCGTTTTCATCGCATCGGCCTGTGGGACAGAGGCAGATCCGCAGGTGTTGAGCCGACAAGAGGCCACGCTGCGGGAGGCCGGTGTGCTCGTGCTGCCGGACAACGCCTCAGCCGCGCGGCTGGCGGGGCTGATCACCCAGGCGCTGCACGAGTAGGCGCATAAGCCACGTTCCAGCGGTTGAAAACCGACCGGCTGAACGTGAAGAGGCCCCGCAGGGCCTGGAACCGAGCGGCTGAGGCCGCTTCTCAGTTTCAGGCAGGGGTTTACAACCCCTGAGCTCACACCGGCGTCAAGCCCAGGCTGATCTTGATGGCTTCATCCACCCGGTGCATGGTCGTCGTGTCCAGTTGACCGAGATAGCGCTCCAGGCGGGACTTATCTACGGTGCGAATCTGATCCAGCCTGATCGCAGAGTCCTGCTTGAGGCCAGCCGTTCCAGATGGGACCCGCACTTCTGTCGGGTAGGGCCTGGGAGGCAACGTGGTGGCGAGCGCGGCTACGATGACCGTTGGAGAAAACGCGTTGCCCGTATCGTTCTGGATGATCAACACAGGGCGGTAGCCTGCTTGCTCGTGCCCGACGATGGGATCGAGATTGGCGTAGTAGATTTGGCCGCGATGATACTCCCTTGCCATCTCTACTCCTCCCACGGGGCGTAACGATCCCAGGCTTCCTTTTCTGCGATGAAGAACTCCTGTGCCAATTGACGGCTCTCTTCGGCACGGTACAGGTAACCCTCTTTCAGCAGCTCGCGCAACTCCTGGCGGCGCTCGGCTTCGACAAATTGTTCCACCGCCTCCCGGATGAGCCGGCTGCGGCTGAAATTCAGCTTCGTCGCCACTTCTTCAACCTGGGACAGCAGGTCCGGCGGCATGGTGACGATGATCCTTTGCATGGTGGTTGCGGTAGACATAGCAATATGACCTCCTATAACCATATATTCGCAGTATATACTCTAGAGGCATACGTGTCAATATGATCGCTGAAAACCCAGGCACTCCAAAAACGTTCGGATTCGAGGCTTTAGCTGGTCAGCTACCTGACGCGCAAATGCCCGGTGATCAGCTAAAGCCTCCACCCCAAACGCCCTCAGCGGTTAGCATTCCTGCCGACGGCCCGTTCATCCCTGGCCTGGCGCTGTGCCGCCGCTTCTATTGGGAGGCGGTGCGGCCCGTGCTGGACGACGCGTTCCCCGGCCTGCCGCACGCCGCCGCGCTGATCGGCCCCGGCTCCGAGGTGCTGGGCTTCGACACCCCCATGTCGGCAGACCACCACTGGGGGCCGCGGGCCATGCTATTCCTAACCGAAGCCGATTACGAAAGCTATCGCGAAGCGCTCCACGAGGCCTTCCGCTGGCGGCTGCCACACCGGTTCCTGGGCTATCCGACCAATTTCACGGGGCCGGTCCCCGAAGATCCCGGCGTGCGGCACATGCAAGCGACCGAAGAAGGCCCGGTCGAGCACCGCGTCGAACTCTTCACGGCCGCCGGGTTCACGCGCGACTACCTGGGCTGCGTCCCCCAGACGCCGCTGACGGCCGCCGACTGGCTGTCGTTCCCCCAGCAGCGGCTGCGCACGTTCGCTGGCGGGACGATGTATCACGACGGGATCGGGCTGGCGGAGGCGCTGGCGCGATTCGCGTATTACCCGCACGATATTTGGCTCTACCTGTTGGCGGCAAGCTGGGGGCGCATCGGCCAGGAGGAGCACCTGATGGGCCGCGCCGGCCACGCCGGGGACGAGCTTGGTTCGGCGCTCATCGCGGGCCGACTGGCGCGTGATGTGATGATGCTGTGCTTCCTGATGGAGCGCCAGTACGCGCCCTATGCGAAGTGGTTCGGCACGGCCTTCATGCGGCTGGCCGCGGGGCCCGCATTGGCGCCGATCCTGCGCCGTGTGCTGGCCGCCGAGACGTGGCAAGCACGCGGGGAATATCTGGCCGCGGCTTACGAGCACCTGGCCACCAAACACAACGCACTGGGCATCACCGTGCCGCTGCCGGCGCAGGCCCGCCCGTTCTGGGGCCGGCCCTTCCCAGTGATCGGTGGCGAGCGCTTTGCCGAGGCCATCCTGGCACGCGTCACCGACCCCGAGGTCAGGCGCCTGGCCGAGCGCGCGCCGGTTGGCGGGATTGACCAGATCAGCGATAATACGGACATCCTGGAGAACACGCCGCGCGCGATTGTGCGGCGGTTGTTTGAGTGAAAGCAGGCATGTTTTTCGCTCGTTGGGGGTCTGTGACCCCCGTCTTGAGGCGAAAAGCGGCCGGAAAACGCCTGCGACGCCGGTCACAGACCGGCTGAAAGCTGATATTGATATCACGGGAGCGCACCCATGCACCTCTTCCAACAACCCATGAAACCCATCAACATCGGCCTGGAATCGTTCCACGAGAGCCTGCTGACCCAGGGCGTCGAGGCGGTGGCCGTGGACTGGCGGCCGCCGCTCGAAGGTTATGTCGAGCTAACACGCACCGCTGACGGCGCGGACATTGAGGCCGCCAACGCGGAGGCGCACCGCCGCATCGTGGCCGGCCGACCGCTGCTGGTGGGCATGGGCCTGGCCCGTGAGGTGATCCCCGGCTTCGCGCCATCGGGGAACGCGCGCTTGCTGATCACCCACAGCGGGCCGCCCATCACCTGGGAGCGCATGTGCGGGCCGACGCGCGGGGCCATCATGGGTGCGCTGATCTACGAGGGGCTGGCCGAGACGCCGGAGGAGGCGGCCGCGTTGGCTGCGTCCGGCGAGATCGAGTTCGCGCCGTGCCACCACTACAATGCAGTCGGGCCCATGGCCGGCATCATCAGCCCCACCATGCCGGTGTTCATCGTGAAGAACGAGACCACGGGGCACATCGCTTACGCGACCCAAAACGAAGGCCTTGGTAAGGTGCTGCGCTACGGCGCGTACGGGCCGGAGGTGATCCGCCGGCTGAAGTGGATGGACGGCGTGCTGTACCCGGCGTTGAAAGCGGCCCTGGCAGTCAGCGGGCCCATTGACCTGCGCAGCATGATCACACAGGCGTTGCACATGGGCGACGAGTGCCACAACCGCAACCGAGCCGGCACTTCGCTGTTTATCCGGGCCATCGCGCCGGCCCTGGTTGAGGCCGTGCCGGATCCCGCGGCCGTGGCCGCGGTGCTGCGCTTCATGGACGGCAACGACCACTTCTTCCTTAACCTGTCCATGCCGGCCATGAAGGCGATGCTGCTGCCGGCCGAAAAGATCCCCGGCTGCACGCTGGTGACGACCATGGCCCGCAACGGCACCGATTGGGGCATCCGCGTCAGCGCCACGGGCGACCGCTGGTTCAGCGCGCCCGCGCCCATGGTGGACGGCCTCTGGCTGCCCGGCTATACGGCCGCCGACGCCAACCCCGACATCGGCGACAGCGCGATCACCGAGACGGGCGGCATCGGCGCGTTTGCGCTGGCGGGCGCGCCGGCTATCGTCAAGTTCGTGGGCGGGGCGCCCGCCGATGCGACCAACGCCACGCTGGAGATGTACGAGATCACCCAGGGCGAGCACCCAGCATTCACCATCCCCAGCCTGAACTTCCGCGGCACGCCGGTCGGCATTGACGTGCGCAAGGTGCTGCGCACGGGCCTTACGCCGCGGCTGAACACCGGCATCGCGCACCGAGAGCCGGGGCTCGGGATGGTGGGCGCGGGGCTGGTCTCGGCGCCAAAGGGGTGTTTCGTGGCTGCATTTGAGGCGTTGAAAGGGTGACGTATTTGCACGATCGGGCGAAGCTGTGTATAGTGTGCTGCATGTACACGAAAAACAACCGCTTTCGCAGGCTGTTCCTCGTGCTCGTCGTTACTATCATGTCTGTCCTGGCCCCGGCTGCACACGCAGCCTCGAACTTTGCGCCCTCGCCGGCCGGTGAAACCTACACCGTGCGCGCGAACGATACCCTCTGGGATATCGCGGCCAGATACGGCATGACGGTTGCACAACTGACAGCCGCCAATCCAAACGTCAACCCAAGCGCCCTGCGCCCAGGCCAGATGCTCACGATCCCCGACACGACCCCAGCGCCAGCCGCCTCAGCCAGCGCCACCCATACGGTGCGGCCCGACGATACCCTTTGGGATATCGCTGCCAACTACGGCCTTTCGATAGACGACCTGCTCACCGCCAATCCCGGGGTGGATCCCCGACGTCTCATGGTGGGCCAACAACTGATCATCCCTGGCATCACACAAGCGGCGCTGGCCTCTGTTCAGGCAGTTGTTCCCGCCCAACAGCCTGCAGCCCCTGCGCCTTCTCCGAGCCTCGAAGCTGCCGCCATTGACCCCATGGCCCTGGACATGCTGAACCGCATCAACGCGAAACGCCTGGCCGGTGGCCGGCCTGCGCTGGCCTGGAACGAGCAGCTTGCGGCCGCGGCCCAGGCGCACGCCGAAGACTGCGCGCGGCGCAACCGCGGCAGCCACGTCGGCGCCGATGGTGCGCGGCTGGCGACCCGACTCCAGCGGGCCGGCTACCTCGCAACTTGGTCGGGCGAGAACTGGGCCAACGCACGGGACGTGGAGCGAGCCATGGCGATCTGGTGGAACGAGCCGCCCGGCGCCGATCCGCACGTGCAGAACATCATGTCGGGCCGAGCCACTGAGATCGGTATCGGCGTAGCCAGGGGCGCCTGGGGCATCTATTTCATCGCCGACTTCGGCAGCCGGTAGGGGTGACGCGGGGATGCGGAGACGCAGAGATACCATCGGCCATACGCTATCAGCCATACGCCATCAAGGAGACATCTGACGACCATGAAGATCATAGACCTCACCATCCCGCTCGGTATCGGCACGCCGGCATGGCCCACCTATGAGCCGCTGCAGGTCAAGTACTTCAAGCGGCTGGCGCCCAACGGCGCCAACGGCCAGTTGCTGACCCACTCCAACCACTTGGGCACACATCTCGACGGCGAGATCCACTTCTACACGCCCGGCAAAGACATCGCCAGCCTGGAGATGGACTTCCTGGTGGGGCCCGCGGCCATCGTGGACCTCTCCGACGTCTGCGGCAACTACGACATCTACACGCCGCAGATGATCGAAGCGCGCGTCGAGGTGCGCCAGGGTGACATCCTGATCATCCACACCGGCTATCACCACTTCGGCTGGGACATGCCCACGGCTGACGAGATCCGCTACATGGTGCAGCACCCCGGCCCTGACCGCGAGTTCTCGGTCTGGGCCAAGCAGAAACAGATCAAATGGATCGGCGTGGACTGCGGCAGCGCGGATCACCCGATGAACACCATCATCCGCCAGTGGATGCCCCGCCAAGCCAAGGAGGCCGACGCGCACTTCCGCAAGAAGTATGGCGCCAGCCTGGAGGAACGCTTCGACGACTCCAAGTACCAGCTCATGCACATCGAGATGTTCCCCGACCACATCATCCACGCGGAATGCATCGGCGGCGAGATTGACCTGCTGCTGAACCGCCGCGTCACGGTCGGCTTCTTCCCCTGGCGCTTCGTGGACGGCGAAAGCTCCATCGGCCGCTGCGTAGCGTTCGTGGAAGATGACGAGTACGACGAGCTGATGCAGCTCAAAGAAACCATGGGCATCACCAAGTTCGGCGACGCGTTCAACCCGGCGCACGTGGAGCGGATCAACGCGCTGTCTACTCGAAGCTAGAAGCTGGAAGCTGGGGACCTTCATCCGCATCCGGCATCCAGCATCCAGTATCCAGCTTCCAGCAACCAGGAGCCGACCATGCAACGCTTCACCGCAGCGTGCGCCCAGTTCGCCAGCGTGCCGATGGACGCGGCCGCCAATGTCGCAAAAGCCGTCTTGTGGACCCGACGTGCGGTCGAGGAAAGCGGGGCGCAACTGGTCGTCCTGCCCGAGACGGTGACCACAACGTTCGTCCCCAACGTCGGTCCGCACGCGTTGTGGGATCGCGTTGACACGCTGCCGGGCGGGCTGACGGCGCCGCTGCAGGAGATCGCCCAGAAACTAGGCATCTACCTGGTCTTCGGCGCGTACGAGCGCGGGGCCGAGCGCGGCGTTGTGTACAACAGCGCGGCGCTGGCCGGGCCCACCGGCGAGATCCTCGGCATCTATCGCAAGACCCACCCGTTTCCCACGGAAAGGTTGGCGCTGGGTGGCTGGACCACGGCCGGCGTTGACCCCGTGGTGGTCGAGACGCCGCTGGCGAACATCGGCCTCACCATCTGCTACGACGGCGACTTCCCGGAGCTCTACCGCGCCGAGACGATCATGGGCGCGGAGGTGATCTGCCGCCCCAGCGCGTTGACCCGGTCGTTTGAGATCTGGGAGCTGACCAATCGCGCTCGCGCCTACGACAATCACGTCTACATGGTCGGCTGCAACGCGGTAGGGCCGGATGCGGGGAACAACTACTACTTCGGCCACAGCATGATCATAGACCCCATCGCGCACAAGCTGGCCCAGGCCCGCGGCACCGAGGAGGTCTGCTTTGCCGAGCTGAATCCCGACCCGATCAAACGCATCACCTACGGGGCCAGCAGCCCGATGATCTTCGACCACCTGGCCGACCGCAACCTGGCGACCTACCGCAACATCCTGACGCCGGCCAGAAGCCGATTCGAGCCGGGAAAACGCCAGACGTGACACCCTCGCCACGCGATGCGTGAAGCCACGTCACGACCGCGCATCGCTCGGATGGTAAGTCACGCAGCAGCACGCAATACGCAGTATGCATCACCCAGTACGCCCACCAGGGGGACCAACCAACATGACTTTACGCCGCCGCCTGATCAACTTCCTCGGCCTCCGCAAAAACATTGCGGCCCTGCTGGCGATGGTCGTGTTGGTCGGGATGGGTGAAAAGCTGGGCGAGCGCTTCCTGCCGATCTACATCCTGGCCCTCGGCGGAGGCTCCTACGTGATCGGCCTGCTCAACGGCATGGACAACCTGTTGAGCGCACTGTATTCATACCCCGGCGGCTACCTCAGCGACAAACTGGGCTATAAACGGGCGCTGCTGGTCTTCAACTTGGTCTCCATGGCTGGCTACCTGGTGGTGATCGTCTGGCCGGCATGGCAGGCGGTGATCCTGGGCGCGGTCGCGTTCATCTCGTGGGATGCGTTGTCGCTGCCTGCCACCATGAGCCTGATCGCGGGCGCGCTGCCCCGGGACAAGCGGACCATGGGGGTGTCGCTCCATTCCCTGGTGCGCCGGATCCCCATGGCGCTCGGCCCCATGGTCGGCGGCCTGCTGATCGCCTGGCTGGGGGAGCGGGACGGCGTGCGCGCAGCCTTCGTGGTTGCCCTGGCGTTGGCCGCAGTGGCGCTGGTTTTGCAGCAGTTGCTGATTGATGAGCCGCCCAGACGAAGCCAAGCCGATGCCAATCCGCTGCGCCTAGTGCGCCTGATCTCGCCCGATCTGCGCAACCTGCTGGTCTCTGACATCCTGGTGCGTTTCTGCGAGCAGATCCCCTACGCGTTCGTGGTGATCTGGGCCATGAAGAATGTCGGCGTGTCGGCGCCCCAGTTCGGCCTGCTCACCACGGTCGAGATGATCACCGCCATGCTGGTTTACATCCCGGTCGCCTACCTGGCCGACCGGGGCGGCAAGAAGCCGTTCGTGGTGATCACGTTTCTCAACTTCACGCTGTTTCCTCTGTTCCTGCTGTTTGCGAGTTCCTTCCCGCTGCTGATCGTCGCTTTCATCATCAGAGGGCTGAAAGAGTTCGGCGAACCGACGCGCAAGGCGCTGATCATGGACCTGGCGCCCGAAGACCAGAAGGCGGGCATGTTCGGACTGTACTACCTGATTCGTGACGTGATCGTGTCTTTCGCGGCCTTCGGCGGCGCGTGGCTGTGGGAGCTCGGGCCGCAGACGAATTTCCTGGTGGCGGCCGGCTGCGGCTTGGCCGGCACGCTGTTCTTCGCCCTTTTCGGGCGCGACCTGCCGAAAGCAAGCGCCGCACAAAACTAAGCCGGTCGTTAAGGTATCGTTGATCAGGCGTTGAGCATAAGGTGGTATTCTGTGTTATAATTGTGCATTAGACAGACGCGGCACACCACAGATCACCAGTTTTATGCCAGGGAGGTAAATGCACCAAGTCAGCCATGGGGCCAGTGCTCCCCACATCCTACGGTCCGGTGTTTTCTTTTTCATCCATTTCATGCAGACAAGGAGAACCATCTATGGCCGTCCCACCCAAACAAGCTGTCCTCGGCTATATGCCGGACGACACGCCCCCCATCGGCTCCATGCTGAGTCTCGGCTTCCAGCAGGTGCTGACCATGTTCCCGGCAACCGTCCTGGTTGCTATCCTCACCAAGTTCGATATCGGCGTCACGCTGCTGGCCAGCGGCCTGGGCACCATCATCGCCCTACTGGTCACCAAGCGCCGCATCCCCATGTACTATGGCTCCAGCTTCAGCTATATCACCGTTGTCATTGGGGTTATGTCCCTGTTTGCGCCCGAATGCTTCAACGACCCCAATACCTTTTACTGCCCAGATGGGGTGCGCCTGGCGCAGGTCGGCATCATGGCCACGGGCCTGCTCAATATCGCGGTCGGCCTGTTGATCATGCAGGTCGGCAAGGCTGCCCTGGATAAAGTGTTGCCGCCCATCGTCACCGGCTCGGTGGCTATCGTTATCGGCATTGCGCTGGCCGGCGCAGCGCTGAACATGGCCTCGGCCAACTGGGCGGTCGCTTTCATCACGCTGATCTTCACCATCGCGTTTTCGGTCTACCTGCAAGGCAGGGGACTGCTGGGGATGCTGCCCATCCTCCTGGGCGCCATCCTCGGCTATCTGGTCGCGATCCCGTTCGGCCTGCTGAAGGATGCACCAGCCATCATCGACGCAGCGGCCTGGTTCCGCGTGCCCAATTGGACGTTGCCGGCCTTCACCGATCCGCGCGCCTGGTCGGTGGTCGTTAGCGTGATGCTAATCGCCATCGCCACCATCCCGGAATCCACGGCGCACCTGTACCAGATGAGCCTCTACATTGACCAGCTCGCCAAGGACATGGGCCGCAAGCCCAAGGCCATCAAAAACCTGATCGGCCTGAACCTGGTAGCCGACGGCACGGATGACCTGATCGTGGGCTTCCTGGGCGGCTGTGCGGGCACCAATTACGGCGAGAACAACTCGCTGATGGCCATCACCCGCAACTACTCGGTGCCGGTGCTGTTCGCAGCCGGCGGCATCGCGATCCTATTGGGGTTCATCGGCAAGCTGGCCGCGGTGGTGAATACCATCCCGGTGGCGGTCACGGGCGGCCTGGCGATCTATCTGTTCGGCGTCATCGGCAAGCAAGGCATCGCCCTGATCCAGAGCGAGCGGGTCAACCTGTTCGACCCCAAGAACCTGGCCATCGGCGCCACCATCCTGGTGCTAGGCATCGGGGGCAACCTGGGGCTGAAAGAGGCAGCTACTGGCGTGGCCGACGGCTTTTTCCCGTTCAAGATCCCATTCCTGTTCCCGGAAGGCATCCCGGCCATCGTGTTCGCGGCTATCGTGGGGATCTTGCTCAATGTGCTCTTCGTCGTCCTGCCGCCTGCGAAGTTCGGGGTGAAGGAACGGAGCAATATCGAGTTCTAGACGGTTCAGAGATTAGATGTTGGAGATTGGAGGAGATTCTTCCAATATCCAACATCTGACTTCCAAAAAGCTATTGACAAACGCGCGCGCGCCGTGTAGAATGCTTTTTGACTGGCAAATCGTGAGATGTCAGTCAAGAAGAGGATCGTCCGATGATCGCGAGCACTGTTGGACGTCGTGGGCAAATCACACTACCGCGCGCGGTACGTCAATACTTGAGACTTCAGGAAGGCGATCGCGTTATCTTCGCACGGCGCGGCGACGAAATCGTCCTGCAACCGCTGCAACGCACGCTGAGCGATCTGCGCGGCAGCGTGCCGGTCAGCGGAGAACAGGATTTCGATGCTATCCGGCAGCAGATGATCGAGGCGCATGCCCATCAGGTGGCGCGCAGTGAAGCCTGAACGCGTCTTTGCTGACACCGACTTGTTCTTGCGTTACCTGACAAACGATGTGCCAGCGCAAGCCGACGCCATGGAAGCGTTACTGCAGCTCGCCGCGACCCAGAAGATCACGCTGGTGACAAACAGCCTGGTGATCGCCGAGATCGTCTGGACGTTGGAATCGCTCTACAGGCTAACCAGGGCCGCGGTGCAGGAGAAGATCCTGGCGATACTCAACACACCCGGTTTGGAGGTAGCAGATGCCGACCTGGTTCTGCAAGGCATCAACGGATACCTGGAAAACAATATGGACTTCATCGATGCATATAACGGCGCCTGGTTACTGGCCGAGGGATTAACGACAGCCTATACATTCAACCGGACTCATTTCGCACGACTGCCGGGATTGAGGGTGGTTGTGCCGAAATTCAACGCTGAGTGAACATGCCGGCCTCAGCGGACGCAAGACCTAACAAGATAATCAAAAACCATCCGGAGGATAGCGACGTTGCAACCCTTCGACTACATCATCCCTAAGGATCACGCCGCGGCCAGCGCGCTGTTGGCGGCCGGAGACGGCGCGACCAGGCCGCTGCAAGGCGGCACAGACTTCCTGATCCGGGCGCGGGGCGGGTTCGTCAAGCCCGCTCAGGTGGTCGATCTGAAGCGCCTGCCCGGTATGCAGGAGATCCGCCTGAGCGCCGACGGGTGGCTGGTGATCGGCGCAGCCTGCGCCATGAACCAGGTGGCAACGCATCCCCAGGTGCAGGCGCGCTATGACTTGCTGGTCCAAGCGTGCAACTCGGTCGCGTCGTATCAGCTCCGCAACCGCGCGACCATCGGCGGCAACTGCTGCAACGCCAGCCCTGCGGCCGACACCGCTCCGGCGCTCTACTGCCTGGACGCGGTCGCTGAGACTTACAGCCCGGCCGGCGCGCGGCGCATCCCCATCGCCGATTTCTTCGTCGGGCCGGGCCGCACCGCCCTGCAGCCCGGCGAGTTTTTAACCGGCATTCACCTGCCCCCCGCCCCGCCGGAAAGCCGTGGCGTTTTCAACAAGCTCGGGCGCACCAAGATCGGGGATATTTCGATGGTCAGCGTGGCGGTATACCATTCGACCGACGACGGACGACCAACGACCGTGGAAGGCGGTCGGCCGTCGGCAGTCGTCGGTCAACACTGGGCCATCGCCCTCGGCGCGGTCGGCCCCACCCCCCTGCGCGCGGCGGAGGCTGAGGCGGCCCTGGCCGAAGACTGCTCGCCCGCGGGCGTGCGCCGCGCGGCTGCGCTGGCTGCGGCGGCCGCCCGCCCCATTGACGACATCCGCGCCAGCGCCGCGTATCGCCGGGCCATGGTGGAGGTCTTGACCCGCCGCGGCATCGAAACAGTATTGGCAGGAGGGGCCGCATGAACCACACCATCCACCTCACCGTCAACGGCGAGCCCTTCACCCTGAGCGTCGCCTCCCATCACACCCTGCTCCAGGTGCTGCGCGAGCAACTCGTCCTCACCGGCACCAAAAACGGCTGCGAGGCCGGCGAGTGCGGCGCGTGCGCGGTGCTGATCAAGTGGCCGGCTGCGGATCACGCGGAGCCGGTCAACTCGTGCATGGTGCTGGCCCCCGAGGCCGACGGCGCCGAGATCACCACCATCGAGGGCCTGGCCCATGACAGCCAGCTCGACCCGCTGCAGGACGCGTTCATCGAGACCGGCGCCACCCAGTGCGGCTTCTGCACGCCGGGCATCCTGGTCAATGCCCGCGCCCTGCTGAATCGCAATCCCCACCCCACCGAACCGGAGATCCGCGAGGCGCTCGTCGGCAACCTCTGCCGCTGCACCGGCTACATCCGCATCATTGAGGCGGTCAAGATCGCGGCACGGGCGGAGAAGGAGGTCGCATGATGAAGCAGGAACCAACAACCGGCTTCCAGCTTCCAGCTTCCAGCCGCAAGCACTCCCTGATCGGCGCCAGCCCCCAGCGCATCGAGGGCCGCGAAAAGGTGACAGGCGCGGCCACCTACGTGGACGACATGCAGTTCGGACCGAACCTGTTGCACGGCGCGCTCAAGCGCAGCCCCATCCCCCACGGCCTCATCAAGTCCATTGATGCCAGCAAGGCCAGGGCGCTGCCGGGTGTGCGCGTCGTCGTGACCGGGCAGGACTTCCCCGGCTACACCGGCCTCTACCTCAAGGACCGGCGCATCTTCGCGCTGGACCGCGTGCGCTACGTGGGCGAGGCAGTGGCTGCGGTCGCGGCCGATACGCCGGAGATCGCCCAGCGGGCGCTGGAACTGATCGAAGTTGTGTACGAGCCGCTGCCGGGCGTGTTCGACCCCGAATTCGGAGCCAGCCCGGAGGCGCCGCTGGTGCATCCCGACCTGGCGAATTATGAAAGCGTGCCGTTCATCTTCCCGCAGGCCGGCACCAACATCTCCAACTGGTTCAAGGTGCGCAAGGGCGATATGGACAGGGGCTGGGCCAAGGCGGACTTGATCTACGAGCACAAGTATCGCGTGCCGCACATCCAGCACGTGCCGCTGGAGACCCATGTCTGCGTCGCGCAGCAGGATGTGAACGGCAAGATCACGCTGTGGTCCTCCAGCCAGTCGCCGTTCGCCCAGCGCAACCTGATCGCCAAGGCGCTGCACATCGGCCACAGCAAGCTACGGGTGATCACCCCCCACGTGGGCGGCGGCTTCGGCTCCAAAGCTGGGGTCAGCATGGAGGGCGCGGCCGTAGCCCTGGCCATGCACGCCAGGGGCCGGCCAGTGAAGTTGCGCATGACGCGCGAAGAGGAGTTTTACACCACCTTCGTGCGCCAGGGGCTGGTCGCGCACATCAAGATGGGCATGACCAAAGAGGGGCGCATCACCGCCGTGCACAACCGTTTCTACTGGGACGGCGGCGCCAGCACCGAATACGGCACCAACATCACCCGCGCAGCCGGCTACAGCGGCACCGGCCCCTACTTTGTGCCCAACATCCACGTGGACAGCATGTGCGTCTACACCAACCACCCAGTCGGCGGCGCGATGCGCGGCTTCGGCATGCCGGAAATCCACTGGGGCATCGAGCAGCACATTGACCAGATGGCCGAGAAGCTGGGCCTCGATCCGGTGCAGGTCCGGCTGATCAACTGCCTGAAAGATGGCGACGAAACGCTGACCGGCATGAAGATGCATCCCACCGGTCTCAGCCAGTGCATCCGCAAAGCGGCCGAGGCCATCGGGTGGACGGCGGCCAGTGAGCCAACGTTAGAGTCGAGCGCGTCCTTTGCGTCTCATAAACGTCGTGGTAAAGGGTTGGCAGCCATGTGGAAGGCGCCGGCTATGCCGCCCAACCCCGGCTCCAGCGCGGTTGTTCGACTCAACGAGGATGGCACAGCCACCGTCAGCATCGGCGGCGTAGACATTGGCCAGGGCGCGCTGACGGCCATGGCGCAGTTGGCGGCTGAAGGGCTTGGTGTCAAGGTGGCCGATGTGCGCGTCAACACCGTAGACACCGACTACAGCCCCTACGAATGGCAAACGGTGGCCAGCCGCCTGACCTGGAGCATGGGCAACGCGGTGCTGCAAGCGGCCGAGAACGCCCGCACCCAGATCCTGCAAACAGTGGCCCAGGCGTGGAACGAGGACGTCAACGACCTGGACATCGTTGACGGCGAAGTGATCAGCTACCGCACCGAAGAGTCTGTACCGCTGAAGGACATTGTCATCTACGGCATGCAGCGGCCCGATGGCACCTGGGTCGGCGGGCCGGTGGTGAGCCAAGGCAAGTTCATGCCAGAGTACGTGACACCACTGGACCCGGAAACGGGCCAAGGGCCGCGGGCCGTAGTCCATTTCACCACCGGCTGTCAAGCGGTCGAGGTGGAGGTGGACGATGAGACCGGCGAGGTGCAAGTGCTGAAGATCGTCTCGGCTTTTGACGTGGGCCGGGCCATCAACCCGGAGATGGTGCGGACGCAAATGGAAGGGGGCGCGGTGCAGGGCATGAGCACGGCCCTATTGGAAGGCATCATCCTGCAGCAGGGTGTGCCGAGGAACCCCAATTTCACCGACTACCGCATCGCGACCGCGGTGGATGCGCCGCTGGAGACCGAAAACATCATCGTGGAGGTGCCGCAGGATGACGGACCGTTCGGCGCGCGCGGCGTAGGTGAGCACCCGATGGTGCCTACGGCGCCGGCCATCGCGAACGCCGTCTACAACGCGGTCAGGGTCCGGATCGATAGCATGCCTATCACCAGCGAGAAGGTGTGGGCGGCGTTGCAGCAACAATAGGCGTTCAAGCGGGGAACAGCCATGCCGATCCCCGCTTGAAATATATGACAAGTTGTTTTATAATCGTATTTGGTTCGGTCAACGTTTGAGACTGAACGCGCGGGGCACACACAAAGGAGCGTTGCGCCATGAAGAGAGCTTTCTGGATTCCATTGCTGTTGGTCGTGATCTTGATAGCTGGCTGCGGGGGAGGGCCTGCGCAACCAGTGGGCGGTCTGGAGCTTCCTGGTGGAGAAGTTTTCCAAATAGCGCTTCCTCGCATCGTCATCGAGGTTGACACCGAGGGCTACCCCAGCGTCCTCGGCATCAACCCGGCCATGCTGGGCTTCCTGGGGATTGACACGACGGCGATGCGCCTGCCGAAGGAAACGGTGGACTTAATGGTGCAGGGAGGCGTCCAGCACCTTGAAGTTGCATCGGTCGGCGACCGGATCGTGTTGGTGGCGAACGGTCAGTTGCTGCCCCATCTGGGGTGGAATGCACAATCGCTCGCCAAGCTAATGGATGTGCTTGATATCTTTCAGGTGCAAAACGCCGGTTTGATCCGCACGCTGGCTGAGCCGATCACACGGCTGGGGCTCGATGTGGTCGTGCGCTTCCCTGTGGCGCCTGGCGCAGCAGTCATCCCCCTCGCCGAACAAAGCACAGTTTACAAACTGGCCCTGACTCCTTACACCGACCCGCCCTCCCTGATCACCAAATTTGAAGTGCGCTTCGACGAACAAGGGCAGCCGTCCATCCTGGGCATCAAGGCCTCGGATCTGATGGGACCGGGGGCGGGCAACATCCAGATCCTTCAGCAAGACACGCTGGACAAGCTACGCCAGGGCAATGTCCAACACGTCGAGATCCGGACCAAACCGGAAAGCGCGTACATCTACGTCAACGGTGAGGCGTTGCCCCAGTTAATTTGGGACAGCGCACTGCTGGCAAACCTCGTTGAGCTGTTGAGCAAGCTTGCACCCGACATGGCGCTGCTGCCGCTGATCCAAGCCCTGGCGCCCTATGCCGATCGTGCAGATATTGGCATCCTGCTCCACTTCCCGTTAGCGCCAGGCGTCCAGGCGATCCCAGCCCAAATGCATGACTGATGCTGACGGTACGCAACCCGTCCATGCCGGATTTGGTGTGGACTGAAAAGTCGTATTATCCATCCCAATTCCATAGGAGGTCCTGTATGCGCAAGGTCATTGTAACACTCACCATCTTGGGGCTGTTGGTTGCCGGATGCGGCCCGGCGATCATGCCGGCCGCTGTGCCAGAAACCGAAACAGGCGAGAGATTCGTCGTCGCACTGCCGCGAATTGTCTTGACGTTCGACGAAAACGGAAATCCCGGCTTCGAAGGCTTGCCCGTAGAGCAGCTCGCGGGCGCCCTGGGATTCCCTCTCAACCTGAGCGCGTATCGCATTGATCCGCGCGTGGTCAGCTGGATGACGAACTCCAACATCCAGCACCTGGAAATGCGCCAGACGGGCGACGGCATGGCTTTGCTGGTCAACAGCAAATTGATGCCCCACCTGAAATGGCAGGATGGCTCGCTGGAAGCCGCCGGCAGCTTCGTGCGAATGCTGGGGCCCCAGAATGAGCAGATTGCCACCCTGGTCGAAAAGTTGGCTCCGTTGGTTAAAGGCTTGGGCCTGGCTATTGTGGTGAAGTTCCCGGTGAAGGCCGGGGCGGACGAGATCGCCCTCGCCACCGATGAGTTGGTGATGGCAGAACCTGTGGCAGCCAACGGCCCGGCCTCGGCTATGGTGCAGTTTGAAATCAAGTACGACGAGCAGGGCGTGCCATCGATCATGGGCATCTCGGCGCGCGACCTGGCAGACGCCAACATCAATGCGCCGCTGGCCCTCGATCCGGCTATGCTGGCTCAGGCACGAGCCAACAACATCCAGTACCTGGAGCTGCGCAGCAAGGGTGATGGCCTCCAGATCTTCGTGAACGGTGAACCGCTGCCGGTCCTGATCTGGGACACGGGCATGCTGGAAAACACCATCAGCGCGGCAGAACAGCTATACGGGCCGTACTACGCGATTGATTGGCAACTGGTGCGCATGCTGGTCCCGGTTCTGAGCAATCTGGACGTATCCGTGTTGCTCCACATGCCGTTGGCCGTCGGCGCGACGCCGATCCCGGTGAAACGACATTAAGCCGGTCCTGTCTTAAGCTCTGCCTCGGCAGCGGCCCGACTCCCTATTATATCGGGCCGCTGGCCGTGGTTCTCAGATCGGCACAGGAAAGGAAACCTGTCCTATGAATGTACCTCGCAAATACGGTCTTCTGCGCGCAATAGCTTTCATCTTGAAGTTGTTGGCCTGGGTGGTGCTGGCAGCGGCCCTGATCGGGACCATCGTGCTGTTGACCAATCTCGGTGGAAGCACTGCGACCGATAACCAGTTCCTCCGTGCTTTAGGATCTGCCGGGGTTGTGGCGACACCGCTACTCGGCGTGATCTGGTTTATCCAGCTGTTCGCGTTCGGGAGCATCCTGTCGCTTCTGGTGGATGTAGAAGAGAACACGCGCGCACTGGCAGCTGAGGCACGGGAATAGCCCACAACTGACACCAACTACAGATCAAGGCAGCACAGGCCACCGCTCACCCGACGTGAAGGTGGCCTGTTATTGTGTGCCTGTCACGCGGAACGCCGGTTTCCGACCTCTGCCGAGGCCGTTTAAAGGCCAACTTGCGCAAACTGGCATTTCGCGCTAAACTCGTCGTTGGCGTTGATGCCAAATTACCGACAGCGGCCCCCGCTAATTCATGCTGCGGTTTGATTCATATTGCGTAGGAGAATTTTTCATGGCGCCCATCAAGACTCTCGGTATTCTCACTGGCGGTGGCGACGTCCCAGGATTGAATCCGTGCATCAAAGCTGTGGTTGACCGGGCCATTGATGATGGCATGGAGGTCATCGGCTTTCGCCGGGGCTGGGCTGGCCCGCTTAACATCAATCCCAATGATCCGGCGGAGGATTGGCGCTGGGTGATGCGGCTCAACAAGGCGGTCGTGCGCAAAATCGATCGCTCCGGCGGCACATTCTTGCACACCTCGCGCACCCGACCTTCCCATGTCAAGCCGGCCGAGGTGCCCGCTTTCTTGGGCGAGACCCAACCTGAGCCTGACGCCAAGACTGGCACAGTCGATCTGACGCCACATGTCCTGCGAGTTATGCAGCACCTGCACATTGATGGTCTGGTCGCCATCGGCGGTGACGATACCTTGAGCTATGCAGCCCGACTGCACCAGGAGAACTTCCCGGTCGTTGCGATCCCGAAAACGATGGACAACGACGTTTATGGCACGGACTACTGCATCGGGTTCAGCACCGCCGTCACCCGCAGCGTGGACTTCATCACGGCGCTACGCACCCCCACTGGCTCCCACGAACGCGTCTGTGTGATCGAGTTGTTCGGCCGCAATTCGGGCGAAACGTCGCTGTTTGCCGCGTATCTGTCCCACGTCGACCGCGCCATCATCTCCGAAGTGCCGTTCGACATCGAAAAGCTATCGGCCCTGCTGATGGAAGACAAGCGCGCCAACCCCAGCAATTATGCCATCATGACGATCTCTGAGGGCGCGACCATGATCGGCGGCACGATTGTGGAAAGTGGCGAGGCGGACGCTTACGGCCACCGTAAGCTGGGTGGGATCGGGCAGGTCACCGGCGACATGATCAAAAAGATCACCGGCGAGAATATCATTTACCAGCAGCTCGGCTACATGATGCGTTCCGGCGCGCCCGACTCGCTGGACCGCATGGTGGCGTTGAGCTACGCCAACCTGGCGACTGACCTGATCGCCCAGGGGCGTTCCGGCCGCATGGTGGCGCTGCGAGATGGCAAGTATACTCACATCCCGCTAAGCACCGTCATCTCCGGCACGAAACGGGTGGACGTGGACGAATTGTACGATCGTGAGCATTACCGGCCTAAAGTGGCCAATATGCTCGGCAAGCCGATGTTCCTCTATTAGCCCATTCCGGGACAACTGACGGGGGATGCTCGCTCTAGTTGCGACGTCCCCCATTTTTGTCTGGCGACTCAACTGCGGATTTGCGGTGGAAGATTGTCGCCCTGTTGTCAGTCAACGCAAGGCGTTTTCGTTATTAATGTGCGCAGCGCAACCCACTTTCAAGCCAGCACGCCATCCAGACACAAATGAATGCGCGATCGCAAGACACGGAGGAATCTTTCATGAAACGAAGCATCAACACCGTTCTATTGCGCGGCATTATCGCCGCCGTCCTGGTGCTGATCGTTGCCATCGTCCTGACCAGCAGCAACCTATTTTACGTCATGGCGCGCGTCGAGCAGCAGGAGGTCGGAATCCAGTTCCGCGGCGGCCGCATTACCAACATCGTCGGACCTGGGCTGTACACCGACGTAGGGCTGTACGTGGAACTCAAGAAAGTGCCGAGTTCGGCCGTGCCCTTTACGGTGGAGGACGATGAGATCATCACCAAGGACAAACAACGGCTGGGCATCGTGGTGTCCGGCGATATCTTCCGCCCCAACCTGTCGCAGGCCGATATCCTGAAGGCCAACTGGGCGCAGTACAGCGAGCTCTATCTGCGAGAGCAGATCTTGAAGGATCGGGTCGAGAACCTGGCACGGCAGGCCGCCAAAGTCTGCATCGGTGAGCGGACCTTCAACGACAACGTGATCGGCACGGCGCGCGATGTGCTGCGGGAATGCATTGACGAAGAGGTGAGCCAATTAGCGCAAAACTACGGCCTGCAGATCGCCAACGTGGTCGTGCCCAACGTGATCCTATCGCCCGAAGCGCAGTCGCTGCTGGATGCCATCACCCAGAGCCGGTTGAACACGGAGAAGGCCGCTCAGGACAAGCTGAAGGCTGATGCCGAAGCCGCGGCCGAGCAGGCACGCCAGGAAGGCGAGGTGCGCGTCGCACAGAGCCGCGTGCAAGAAGAAGCCCGCCAGCAGACGGCCCTGGCGCAACTGGAAAAGGAGAAGGCCGAGGCCCAGAGGGCAGTTATCGAAGCGACCAAGGCTAACGAACTGCTGGCCGCTGACCGCGACTTTGCCATCACCCAAGCCCAAGCCAAGGCCGCAGCCGAAAAGGCCAAAGCCGACCTGGCGTTTGAGATCGCCAAAGCCCAGCTCTACGCCGACAACCCGGCCTATCTGACGTTGCAGACCGCCCTGGCCAACGCCAGCGCTTTCAAGGCCACCGACAAGATCGTCTTTACGCCCTTGGGCACGACGCCGACCATCATCGTGCCGGGGCCGGGCGTCGTTCCGACGGTCAACACCCAACCGGCGCAGTAATTCCGCGCCGCGGCCGCGCACACCGAAACCAGGTTTCGCAAAGAGACCTGGTTTCTGTTATAATCGCCCCATGATTGCTGCCCTCGTCCTCGCAGCCGGCCTTTCACGGCGCATGGGCCGTTTCAAGCTGACCCTACCCTGGGGGCAGACGACCGTCATCGGCCAGGTGGTAGCTACGCTGACGGCAGCCCGGCTGAAAGATGTCGTCATCGTAACGGGGCATCGCGCCGCGGAGATCGAAGCCGCGCTGACCGGAACTGCCACGCGCACCGCCCACAATCCCGATTACGCCACTGGCGAGATGTTGAGTTCGATCCAGGTCGGAGTGCAGGAGTTGCTGGATGGGGGCTGGAAGGCGGTCCTGCTCTGCCTGGGCGACCAACCCCAGATGCAGGTTGCCACGGTGCAGGCTGTGCTGGCCGCGGGCGCGGCGGATGGCTGGTCACACATCGTGATCCCCAGCTACGAGATGCGTGCCGGCCATCCCATCGTGCTGCCCGCCTGGCTGTGGCCCGAGATCCTGGCCTGCGCCGGCACCCTGCGGGATGTGATGGCAGCCCATCGCAGTCAAACACATTACCTGGCTGTAGACACGCCCAGCGTGCTGGCCGATCTGGATACGTCGGAGGACTATGGATACTATCTACGCCAAGTTAGCTGATTTCATCAACGCCGATGAAACTGTCGCCGTCGCGACTATCGTGGACGTCAAGGGCTCCGTTCCGCGCGAGGTCGGCGCCAAGATGGTCATCCACCCCCTGGGCCAGCACGTGGGGACCGTAGGCGGCGGCTGTGGTGAGGCAGATGTGATCCGTGCCGCGCTCGACGTGATCCAGACCGGCGAGCCAACCACGGTACGCGTCGACCTGACCGAAGATGTCTCGATGCAGGCGCTGGGCGTGTGCGGCGGCATCATGGATGTGTTCGTAACGCAAGTGAGGAAGGAGACCGCTGACGAACGACGGACGACGGACGACGAAGGAGGCTTTGCCGTTCCGCACTCAACAGTCGTCGAAGCTCTCATGACCGCGACCCGCACGAGAGAACCGGTCGCCCTCGCGACGGTAGTCAGCGGCCCCTCTGCCGGCCACGAAGCCGTGATCTGGCTGGACAAGCCGCCGCTGGGCAATCTGAGCCTGGGCGACCTGGAATCCCAGGCCATCGCCGACGCGCGTGAGGTCCTCCGCGGCCGCCAACACAAGCTGATCCGCTACCCGGCTTCCAGCAGCCAGCTTCCAGCAACCAGCGTCTTCATTGAGGTCCAGCGCCGCGCGCCGGAGCTGATCATTGTCGGCGGGGGGCACATCGCGGTGCCGCTGGCGCAGATGGCGTCCATGTGCGACTTCGCCGTGACCGTGTTAGACGACCGCCCCAGCTTCGCCAACCGGGAGCGCTTCCCGACCGCCCAGAAAGTCATTGCCGCGTCGCTGCGCGAGACCGTGCGCGACATGCCCATGGACAACGACACCTTCGTTGTCCTGGTGACACGCGGGCACAGCCACGACGTCGAATGCCTGCTGGAGGTGCTGGACCGGCCCGTGGCGTACATCGGCATGATCGGCTCGCAGCGCCGGGTGGACGCGGTGTTCGAGCTGCTGGCGGAGGAACAGGGCATTGATCCGGCCAAGTTCGACCGCGTCTACGCGCCCATCGGCATTGCCATCGGCGCGCGCACACCGGCCGAGATCGCCATCTGCATCATGGCCGAACTGATCAACGCCCTGCGCGGCGGTCCGGCAGCTTCGATCTCGGAAAAGCGGCGGGAGCGCGATCGGCAGCGGCGGGCAGGGAGGTAGGAATGTGAAATGTGGAATGTCGAATGTTCGATGTTCGCCGGATGTATGACGGATGGCCGATAGCCACTTGGAATACGCAATACGCAGTACGCAACACGGACACACCCATGACCAATCTACCAACTTCCCAATCCACCAACCTACCACCTCCCATCCTCGCCGGCCTGCGCGTGGTTGACATGACCGAGGCGCTGGCGGGACCCTATTGCACCATGTACCTGGGCGACATGGGCGCGGACGTGATCAAGATCGAGCGCCGCGGCACGGGGGATCAGACGCGGGGCTGGGGGCCGCCGTTTGTCAATGGCGAATCGGCGTACTTTATGTCCACCAACCGCAACAAGCGCAGCCTGACGCTGGACATCACCGCGCCTGACGGTGGCGACATCCTGCGCCAGTTGGTTGACGGGGCCGACATCTTCGTCAACAACCTGCCCCGGTTCAGCTCGCTGCAGAAGCTCGGCATTGACCCGGAGGCGGCCCTGGCGCGCAACCCGCGGCTGATCCACGTCTCCGTCACGTCGTTCGGTCACACGGGCCCACGCGCGGGCCAGCCCGGCTACGACATCCTGTCCCAGGGGATGAGCGGGATCATGAGCCTGACCGGCGAGCCGGACGGCGAGCCGATGCGCTATCCTGTGCCCATTTCCGACATGACGGTGGGGATGTATGCGCTGATCGGCATCCTGGCCGCGCTGTACGAACGGGAGCGCACCGGCCGCGGCCAGGCCATTGACGCGGCGATCCTGGAATCGCAGATGGGCTGGCTGACCAACCTGGCGGGCAGCTATTTCGCCACCGGCCAAAATCCGCCGCGCATGGGCAACATCCATCCCACCATCACGCCCTACCAGCCCTTCCCCACCGCGGATGGCTGGATCATCATCGCGGGCGGCACCGACCGGATCTGGGCCCGCCTGTGTGACCTCTTAGGTGTCCCGCCCGAAGTGCGCGAGGACCCGCGCTACGCCACCAACCCCCAGCGCAACATCCACCGGGCCGAGGTGCAGGCCATGCTCACCGAGCGGTTCGCCACGCAGCCCACTGCCTACTGGCTGGAAAAACTGCGCGAGGCCGACGTGCCTTCCGGGCCGATCTACCTGCTGGGCGAGGCGCTGTCCGACCAGCAGGTGTTGGCGCGCGACTTCATCGTCGAGTTAGAGCATCCCGTGGCTGGTCTGGTGCGCTCCCTCGGCTTTCCGCCCCACCTGCGCGAAGGCGCTATCAATTATCGTCTGCCCCCACCGATTTTGGGGCAGCACACGGCGGCTGTGCTGGGGGAGCTAGGCTACACGCCAGAGGAAATGGCTGACCTGTATCAACACGGTGTGATCTGAAAGGGCCCATCCCACAAAACATGCGCCTGCGGCGTGACGCCTGCTTCCCAGGCCGCGCTCTTACTGCGCCGTCCACTGCAACGGGTCAACCGCCATGCGGTTGATCCGCAGCTCCCAGTGCAGATGTGCGCCCGTGCTCAGGCCGGTGCTGCCCACAGCGCCCAGCAACTGCCCCGACGCAACTTGCTCCCCAGACTGGACGGCCAGTTCCGAGAGATGCCAATAACCGGTGAACACGCCGTTGCCGTGATCCAGGATGACCGCGTTGCCGCGCACGAAAAGGGGCTCGGCAAGGATAACCTGCCCGGCCGCGGGGGCATACACCGGCGTACCCGGCATGGCGCTGAAGTCCTCGCCCGCGTGCGCGGACACGGCCGGGCTGTTGCCGTAGGTGCGCCGCGAGCCGAAGGGTGAGGTGCGGGGGAAGTCGCCATCCAGCGGCAAGCGGAAACGGCTGCTGGGCACCCATCCGCCGGGCGTATACGCTGCGAAGATCGCAGCCGTGCGCTCGGTCTCAGCACGCACCTTGGCGGCATCGGTCAGGATGGGATCGCTGGCCGAAGCAGGGATGTTAACTGTGGGGAACGCGCCGGCCTGTACGGGCACGTCCACGCGGTAGACCTCCGCCCCAGCCTGAATGCTCAACGGCGCAGGACCGGGCGGCGTCAGGGGCGGCACAGGCACCAGCGCCCAGGCCCGTTCGCCCGAGGCTACCACCGGGTATTCCTGGCCGCGAAAGGTCAGCGTGAACGTGACCGGCTGCCGGGCTCGCAGCCACACCGCCAACGTCTGGCCCTGGGTGGGCGGCCACGGCCAGCACTGGACGCGCACCAACTCCCGGCCTGCCGGCGCAGGCAGCGCGGCCCCAGCGCCGCCCGCCACGCGGAGCGTCTGGCCGGCGATGATGCGGTTCGGGTCAGTTAGGCCGTTGGCCGCGGCAAGCTGCTTCGGCGAGACGCCCAGCCGTTCAGCGATGCCGTCCAGCGTATCCCCAGACTGGACCATGTACGTTGCCTGCGTGGCCAGCGCACCGCCCCGCAGCATGGGCTGCGGCGAGAGCGCGGCCGCGTCCATCTGCGGACCGGCCAGCCCGGCCGGCCGCAGGTCCATGGCGATGCCCTCGGCCGCGACCGGTGGAGCCAGCCAGGCGAGCACCATCAGCGCCAGCAGGATCACCCCTGCAATACGCGTCAAGAATGTGCATCGAAATCGCCCAGGCGGAGCATCCTGAGCAGAAGTCCGCATCCTTCGACGCCTCTCCGTTCCGCTCAGGATGCTCACGTCCGGGGGTGAATACGCCCTGACCAAAATCCGCCCCTCACTCGGCCGCGTACAGCCGTCGCGCCAACACCGCGATGTACGGCAGGTTACGATATCTGTCAAGATAATCCAGACCGTAGCCCAACACGAACTTATCGGGGATGTCGAAACCGATGTATTTCACGGGCACCGGCACCTCACGGCGGCTGGCCTTGTTTAGCAGGGTGCAGATCTCCAGCGAAGCGGGCCCCCGCGCCCGCAGGATGCGCGTCAGGTAGTCCAGGGTATGGCCGGTATCAATAATGTCTTCCACGATCAACACGTCTCGGCCTTCAATAGGCGCATCCAGATCCTTAAGGATGCGCACCACGCCGGATGATTCGAACGCGTTACCATAGGATGAGGTCGCCATAAAGTCAATGGCATGGGGAACCTCGATCCGGCGCATCAAATCGGCCAGAAACAGGACACTGCCTTTGAGGACGGCCAGCAGAAGCAGGTCTTTACCGGCATAGTCACGGTTGATCTCGACCGCGAGTTCGCTGATACGGGCTTGGAGCACGTCCGCAGGGATCAAGATCTCTTCAAGATAGGATGGGTCAATCATGAACTCCTCCGGGAACGATAGAAAGGATGTCTAACGCACATACAACCCATTCGGCAGCCTAAACACCGGCTCCGGCGGGACGGGCGGCCGGGTCGGTGTTGGCGTCGGGACAACCGTGGGCGTGGGGCGCGGCGTCGCAATGGCCGGTGGCGGAGCCGCTACGGCCGCCTTCGCGACCTGCGCAATAGCTGGCGCGGGCGGCGGGGCCGAACCGCGGAACGCGGCCGCCCACTGCGCGGTCAGCTCTAGGTATTTCGTGCCATGGGCCCGGCTCGGCTCGATGTAGGTGCCCTCGGGCCATTCGTTGAAGCTGGTGATCACGATCCAGTCCGGCTGGCTGCCGATGGCGGCCTGCCACGAGCGGGCGTAGTACGCGCCATCCTCGCGGCCAACGGCGAACGCGTTGCCCCGGCCGGTCTTGCGGTCGTCATACCCCGGCATGACGGTGGCCACATAGACCTTGGGCGCGCCCAGCGCCGCGGCCTTGCCCCGCACCAGCCGCGCGAACTTGTTGGCGGTATAGCTCATGTCGGTGCGGTTGGCCCAGGTCACCGAGTAGAGGTGATGCCCGTCGAACACCGTCAGCGGCGCCACGTCCACCCCTTCCTGGATCCATATGCTGTTGCGGCCCGGATCCGCCGCGGCCCGGATGGCGGCCCAGGTCTCGGTGCTGAAGCGCTGTTGCCGCCAGAAGAAGATCACCGGCTTGCCGTCGGAGCGCAGGTAGGCCGGGTGCTGCGCATGGGTCGCCAGCAGCGTCGCGAGCGCGGCCTGCACATCTCCGACACCCCCCAAGAACTGCGATGTCACCTCGAAATCCACCGCCAGCCGGAAGCCGCGCGCGGCCGCCTCGTCCAGCATGGCGCGGAAGTTGGTCTCGGTCTGGTTGTACTCGACCCGAGGGCCGAGCCACGACACCACGAACGCGTCAATCCCGGCCGCCTTGGCCTGCTCGATGTGCCGCGCCATGATCCCGCGGTCGCGCGAGACGTAGGTTTCCACCGGCACATCGGGCACCTTGTCCGGTCCCCAACTGTGCTCGTCGAACCAGGTGTAATAGAATGCCAGCACCAGCCGCTCCGGTGCCTGCGCCTGGGCCGCGGGCAGGATGGCCGCGGCGAAAAAGAGCAGGATAGCAATCGCGATCAACCTCGACATTCCCCTCAGAGCTGGACTGGAAGCTTTCGCCGGTCCGTCAGTTAACGAAATAGACCAGCCAAAGCCTCGATTCCAGACAGCTGACTTCCCGCCGTTGCGCAGAGATGCTTCGCTGGGATCTCGTCGCGACGCATGTTGGCTGGTTAACCCGCTCAGCATGACCTTCCTATCTACCGATTCCCTCACAGCGTCTCCCCTCACCCTATCAATCGTCCATCGCACATCGAACCTCGTACTTTCAACATTTGACATTCACCCTACCCGGCACAACAACCCCTTCAAATACTCCCCCTCCGGAAAGCTGAGCAGGATAGGATGGTCGGGCCCCTGGCCCAGCTTGGCGATGATCTGCGCGTCCCGGCCGGCGTCCACGCTGGCCCCGAACACGATCTTCTGAAACAGATCCGGCGTCACCAGACCCGAACAAGAGAAGGTGGCCAGCAGACCGCCCGGCGCCAGTAGCTTCAAGCCCAGCAGGTTGATGTCCTTGTAGCCGCGCGTCGCGCCGTCCAGTTCGGCCTTGCTGCGGGCGAACTTCGGCGGGTCTAGGATCACCAGGTCGAACTGCCGCCCCTCGTCCCGCATGGAACGCAACACCTGGAACACATCGCCGCAGATGCTCTCGGCCTGCCGGTCGGGGTCAAAGCCGTTGAGGCGCAGCGCGGTTTCCGCACCGGCCAGCGCGTCGTAGGAGCTGTCCACGTTGGTGACGTGAATCGCGCCGCCGGCCAGCGCGTAGACCCCGAACGCGCTGGTGAAACTGAACGCGTTCAGCACCCGCCGGCCGACCGCATGGGCAGCGACAACGCGCCGGTTCTCACGTTGGTCCACGTAAAACCCGGTCTTCTGACCGCCCAGCAGGTCGGCCGGGAAACGATAGCCGTGCTCGGTGACCACCAGGTCGGCCGGGGGGGGTTGGCCGCGCGCCGGGCCGCTGCGCAGCGGGAGCCCCTCCTGCCGGCGCACGGCCGCGTCCGAGCGTTCCACGATGCCCGCGGGCGCGAACAACGACGCCAGGAGATCCAGCAGCAGCTCGCGCCGGACGTCCACCCCCAAGGTCAGAAACTGGACGACCAGCCAGGCGCCGTAGCGGTCCACCATCAGGCCCGGCAGGCCATCGCTTTCGGCGTAGACCAGGCGATAGGCGCCGGCAGCCCGGCTCAGGCCCAACGCCTCCCGGCTAGCGGCCGCGGACGCCAGCCGGCCGCGCCAGAAGTCGACGTCTATCGGGCAGTCGGGATCCCAGGCGAGCAGCCGCACCGCGATCTGCGACCGGGGATTGAAGTAACCGCGCGCCAGCCAACGGCCGGTCGCGTCGGCCACCTCGACGATGTCACCCGGTTCGGCCCGGCCGTCGACGCGGGCAATGGCCCCAGAGAAGATCCACGGGTGGTGCTGGCGGACCGGCTTGTCTTTGCCGGGGTGAAGGATGACGGTCGCGGTCATAAGAACACCGATGATACCCTATTCTCTAGGGGTTGGCAACTGCGTGAAACGCACGTGCCAAACCCAACGCGTCGCGGGGCCGACCGCCACGCGCTCGTCCAAGCGCAGGCCGGGGAGCCAGGCGATGCCACCTGACCCGATCAGCAGCGGCCAGCCAGCCCGCACAGCCCGCGGCGCCTTGGCGTTGATCATGAACTCATTGACACGCACAACCTGGCCGCCCATCCCCTGGGGGCAGAAGCGGTCACCGGGCGCGCGCGGCCGCAGATGGAGCGCTGGCCCCACGGCGTCCGCATCCAGCCAGGCAGCCCAGGGATCGGGGTTAGCTGCAAAGTCGGCCGGCAGGGCCGCCCGCAAAACGCGCGCCACTATCACGCGCCAGCCGCCGCCCAGGTCAAGAGCGCCGTTATGGGGCAGCGCGATCGGCCCGGCGATCTGCGGCACACCGGCCGGCCAGGGTGCAGCGGTCTCGGCCACCCGCAGCACGCCGTAACTGATTGCCAGCGCCAGGCCGGAGGGCAGGGTCGCTTCCTGACCGGTGACACCCCGGCGGGCGAGCTGCACCGCCGTCTCAACATGCTCCCAGCCGATATCGCGCAGGCTCCACCGCAACCGCGCGGCCGCCTCACGCACGGTGGCGCGCTGCAAGCCCAGCGGCAGATCGCGCCAGCGCGCCAGGTCAAACCGCACCTCAGCGGGGCCAGCAGGGAGCGCGACCGCGGCCCACGCGGCCGCAGTCTGCTGGCGCAGCACCTCGTAGTCGCCGGTCAGCACCTCGGCAGTATGCGCCAGGATCGCGCGGATGTTGGGGTTATAGGTCTCCAGCAGCGGGAGAAGCTCGTGGCGCAGGCGGTTGCGATAGAAGGTGGTATCCTCGTTGCTGCGGTCGAAGCGCGGGGCCAGGCCGTGTTGCGCGCAGTAGGCCTCGATTTCAGCACGCGGGATGTTCAGCAACGGCCGGACGAGGAGACACGGAGACGCGGAGACGCGGAGAGGGCTGGGGGCCTGCCCGCCCAGCCGGTAATCGCCCAGAGGGATGCGCGGCAGCATCCCGCGCAGGCCGGCGACCCCGCTGCCCCGCAGGAAGTGCATCAGCACCGTTTCAGCCTGGTCGTCCGCATTGTGGCCCACAGCGATGACAGTGGCGCCGGCCTCGGCTGCGACACCGGCCAGAAAACGGTAGCGCGCGTGGCGGGCCGCTTCCTCCAGCGAGACGCCGGGCGCAGCAGCCAGCGCAGCTACGTCAACCCGGCCCACCGTGCACGGCAGGTCCCAATCGGCCGCCAGCATAGCGACGGACGCCGCGTCCGCGTCGGCCTCGGCCCCGCGCAGGCGGTGGTTCAGGTGCGCCACGTGGAGCCGGACGCTCAGCGCGGGGGCCAGGGCGCGTAGCAGGTGCAGCAGGCACAGCGAGTCTGCCCCGCCCGACACACCGACGACGGCCGCGTCGCCCGGTTCAAGCAGGCTGTGCTGGCGGATGTAAGCTTGTACTTGAACGTTCAGATCTCTCATCATTTCTCTCGCTCACTATAGCACGGCGCGGGCGAAAGCTCAAAGCCGGGATGATGCATTTGGGCATTGTGCTTTGGGATGCTATAATCACGAAACTGTATTTCAAACGTACACGACAGGAGCGCAAACCGCGTGGTAAGCCCACTCAACTGGCTTCTCGGCCTGTTTTCACTGGATATCGGTATTGACCTGGGCACAGCAAACACCCTGGTCTATGTGCGCAACCGCGGCATCATGATTGACGAGCCGTCGGTGGTCGCGATTGACAAGAAGTCGAAGAAGGTGCTCGCCATCGGCTCAGAGGCCAAGGCGATGGTCGGCCGAACCCCCGGCAACATCATCGCGATCCGGCCGCTGCGGGACGGCGTGATCTCCGACTTCGACGTCACCGAGCAGATGCTGCACTACTTCATCCACAAGGTGCACGAGCGGATGATCCTGCGCGTGCCCCGGCCGCGCGTCGTCGTCGGCATCCCGTCCGGCGTCACTGAGGTGGAGAAGCGTGCGGTCTTCGATGCCACTATCAGCGCAGGCGCGCGCGAGGCGTACCTGATCGAGGAGCCCATGGCCGCGGCCATCGGCGCCAGCCTGCCGGTCTCGGAGGCGTTGGGCAGCATGATCGTGGACATCGGCGGCGGCACCACCGAGGTGGCGGTGACGTCGCTGGGCGGCATCGTGGTCGCCCGTTCGATCCGCGTGGCCGGCGATGAGATGAACGAAGACATCATCAACTACGCCAAGCAGAAATATAACCTGCTCATCGGCGAGCAGATGGCCGAAAAGGTCAAGATCGAGGCCGGTTCGGCCTATCCGCTGGAGCCCGAGCTGATGGTGGAGCTGCGCGGCCGCAACCTGGTGACCGGCCTACCCGAGGCCATTGACATCAGCAGCGTGGAGCTGCGCGAGGCGCTGCGCAACTCGGTGGGCATCATCGTGGACACCATCCGCCAGGCCATTGACGAGACGCCGCCCGAGCTGGTGGCCGACCTGATGGAACACGGCATCGCGCTGGCCGGTGGCGGCGCGATGCTGAAGGGCCTGGCGCAACGGCTAACCGAAGAGACCAAGATGAAGGTCTACGTAGCCGAGAGCCCGTTGAGTTGCGTGGCGCGCGGGTCCGGCATGGTGCTGGAGCACTTCGAGATCCTGGAAAAGACGCTGGCCAGCATGAGCCGTGGCAGCACGTTACACTGAACCGGAAAAAAACCTTTGTGAGACGCGGCGACGTGGGGATACGGGAGCTCCGTGGGGCCCGGTCACCCTGTCGCCGTGCTGCTTTCGCAGGCTAACACAGCTATGAACCGCACGTCCCCGCGGGGCTCGCTTTTCATCATCCTGGCGATGATCAGCATCGTGTTGCTCGTGCTGTCGTCCACTGGCCGGCTAGCACCGGTAGAGGGCGTGTTACGCACGGCGGCGCGACCATTCCTGACAGTCTTCAACGGGCTGGGCCGGCAGATAGACAACGTCTTGACCACAGCGCGGGAGTTGCGCACGTTGCGAAGCATGAACCGCCAGATGCAGACCCAGGTGGATACGCTGATCATTGAAAACACACGGCTCAAGGAACTGGAAGTTGAAAACCAACAGCTTCGCGAGCTCTTGCGCTTCAGGCAGCTTAACCCGTACTACGATTTCAGCGGTGGCCAGGTCATCGCGCGCGTCATCAGCCAGGAACCGCTGAACTATCTCGCGACGCTGACTATTGACCTGGGCGCCGAACACGGCATCAAACCGGGCATGCCAGTAGTCACGGAGCGGGGCCTGGTAGGCCGCATCCATCAGGCCGGGCTGCGGTCGTCCACCGTGCTGCTGATGACCGATCCGAGCAGCGGCGTGCAGGCCAGGGTCAAGCGCGAGAACAGCCGCGCCGTCGGGGTGGTCAACGGCCGGGCCGGCTCTTTGCCGGTGATGGATTACATCCCCCAGGACGCGGATATCAGCGTCGGTGACGAGGTGATCACTTCGGGCCTGGGCGGCAACTTTCCCAAGAACCTGGTGATCGGCCAGATCGTCGAGGTCAAACAGCGCGACTTCGACATGTTCCAACAGGCCGTGGTGCGGCCGACCGTGAACTTCGACCGGCTGGAGTTCGTGTTGGTCATCACCAACTTTGAGCCGCTGCCCGGCCAGCCGGCTGAACCTGATAGCGTGGGATGACATGGTTACCCAACGCAGCATGCGCACAGCACACCTCTATTGGATGGCATCTGCCCTGGCGCTGATCGTGCTGGTGCAGGGGACGTTGCTTTCACGCGTCCGCTTCTTCGGGGCCAGCCCCAACCTGCTCCTCACAGTGGTGATCTGCGTGAGCCTGCTGCGCAGCGTCAGCGACGGCCTGACGTGGGGCTTCCTGGGCGGGCTGGGGATCGACCTGGTGGCCGGCGCGCCGCTGGGCACGTCTTCGTTGGCGCTGTTGCCAACCACCTTTCTCGCCGGGATCGGCCGGAACAGCGTCTTCGCCAATAACCTGGCGCTGCCGGTTTTGCTGGTTGCCCTGGCCACGCCCATCTACGGCTGGATCGTGCTGCTCATCCGGCAGTTGAGCGGTGTGCCGGCTGATTGGTATGGCACGACCCTGCGCGTCATCGCGCCGGAGTTGGCGCTTAACATGCTGCTGATGGCGTTGGTTTACCCCCTCCTGCGTTGGGAGGTGAACCAACTGGGCGTCCCGAACATGGAGTTGTAGCCAATGCGCGGCGGAAAAGAACCGAGATCGGGCCGGCTGACCCTGCTGCGCACCATTATCGTTATCGTGACGGTCGTGCTGCTGACGCGGCTGTGGCAGATCCAGATGGTGGCAGGCGAGCAGTATCGCCTGTTGGCCGATCGCAACCGCCTGCGGCAAGTGGACATCGCGGCCCCGCGCGGGGTCATCTACGACCGCAACGGCGAGATCCTGGCCCGCAACCGGCCCAGCTTTACCGTGGTGGTGGTGCCGGGTGACCTGCCGCGCGCCGATGATGACGAGGCGGAGGATGCAGCACAGGCCGCGGTGCTGGATCGCCTGCTGGCGCTCTTGACGCACCCCGTGCCGGATCTGGCGCCCACCCCGACACCCGCGCCGGCCGCGGCCGAAGAACCGACACCGGCCCCGGTCTTCCAGATCCCGGAGCGCCAGCCCTGGGTGATGCCCCGTGCCGAAATCGAAGAGAACATCATTGCGGGCGAACTGGGCGGCGCGTATCGCCCCATCACGGTGGCCCGGTATATCAAAGAGGCTACAGCCTTCCGCATCGCCGAAGATGCCGTCAACCTGCCGGGGGTGCAATTGGTGCTGGAGCCGATCCGGGATTACCCCAGCGGCGCGCTCTCGGCCCACATCATCGGCTACATGGGACACATCCCTGCGGAGCAACTGGAGGATTACCAGGAACGAGGCTATCAGCGCAACGAGCAGGTGGGCCTGGTGGGCCTGGAAGCCACCCAGGAAGCTGAGCTGCGCGGAGAACCGGGGCGCCAGATCATCGAGGTGGACGTGCACGGCCGCCAGATCCGCACTGTAGGCCTCTCGGAGCCGGAGGTTCCCGGCCACAATCTGGTATTGGCCCTGGACCTGGGGCTGCAGCAGACGGCTACCCGTGTGCTGCAAGCAACCCTTGACAGCTCATCCGGCTTCACGCGGGCGACGCAAGGCGTGGTTATCGCCCAGGACCCGCGCAACGGCAAGGTGCTGGCGTTGGTGAGCCTGCCCAGCTACGACAACAACCTGTTCGCCAAAGGGATCACCGCCGAAGCCTACGCAGCCCTCACTAACGATCCGGATCTGCCCCTCTACAACCTGGCCATCGGCGGGCAATATCCGCCCGGCTCGATCTTCAAGATCATCGTGTCGGCCGCGGGGCTGGAAGAGGGCGTGATCGGCATCAACACCCGGCTGGGTGACGGGTTCGATGGCCGAAACGACGGCATCATCTGGCTGCCCAACGAGTACGCGCCCTGGGATGCCTCGCTGGCGCAGCCCTTCTATTCGTGGACACACAAATACGGCTACGGCCACGGGCTGGACACCGTGCGCCAGGCGTTGGCCGTGTCAGACGACATCTTCTTCTACATGCTGGGCGGGGGCTACCCGAAACTGTTCAACGGCTTGGGTTCCAGACGGGTCGGCGAATACGCGCGGGCGTTCGGCCTGGGCACGCCGACCGGCATCGAGCTGCCGGGTGAGGCCCGCGGCCTGGTGCCTGACTCCAGGTGGAAGCGCATCAACTACGCCGAAAACTGGCTGACCGGCGACACCTACAACATGAGCATCGGCCAGGGCTACATCCTAGCCACCCCCCTGCAGATGGCCAACGCCACAGCCGCTGTCGCCAATCGCGGCTACCTGTGGAAGCCGCAACTGGTCGACTTCATCACCGATGATCAGGGCCAGGTGGTGCGACCCTTCGAGCCGGTCTTGCTGCGCGAAGCGCCCGTTGACCCCAAGTTCCTCGATACGGTGCGCGAGGGCATGTACGGCACGGTCAACTGGTACAACGGCACCGCCACGCGCGTCAAGGTGCCGGGCGTGGCCGTGGCCGGCAAGACCGGCACGGCCGAGTTCTTCCGTGACGAGAACAAAGACGGGCAAGAGGACCGCGATGACAAAGATAACCTGCCCACCCACGCATGGTTCACCGCGTTCGCGCCCTATGTTGACCCGGAGATCGTGGTCACCGTATTCGTCGCCAACGGCGGCGAGGGCTCGGCTGTGGCCGCGCCGGTGGCCGCCGAGGTGCTGAACGCCTATTTCGCAACCCGGCCCACGCAAGAAGCCGCGGGGGTCGTCCCATGAGAGCGATCTTGAACCGCCGTTTCGATTGGCCGTTGCTGGCGCTGGTGCTGCTGCTGGGCGGGTTTGGCGTCGTGATGATCGCCAGTGCGCTCTCGGGCAACGAGTTGTACAGCGATTGGCCCTGGCGGCAGGCTGGGTTCCTGGTCATCGGCCTAGCACTGATGTTCCTGGTCGCGGCCGTGGACTATCGCCTGCTGACCAGCCTGGCCTACCCGCTCTACCTGGTGTTCCTGGGCTTCCTGGTGGTGATCCAGGTGATCGGCATCGTGGCCGGCGGCGCGCAGCGCTGGCTGGAGATCGGCGAGTTCTTCCTGCAGCCCTCGGAAATGACCAAGTTGGCGCTGATCCTGGCCCTGGCCCACTTCCTGAGCCGCCGCGAGGAGAAGATGGGATCGCTCCTTACCCCACTGGGCGCGCTGGCCATCATGGCGCCGGCCGTGATCCTGATCTACCTGCAGCCAAACCTGGGCACCGCGTTGGCCGTGGTCGCCATCACCGCGCTCATGCTGCTCGTAGGCGGGTTACGCGGCGGGCACGCGCTGCTGTTCGGTGGCCTGGCCGCGGGCGGCGGCGCCCTGGCCTGGCGTTATGTCATGCAGGATTACATGAAGGATCGCATCTTGATGTTGGTCGACCCGTCAAAGGTGAAGCCCGAACACCTATACAACATCGAGCAGGCCATGATCAGCATCGGCTCCGGCGGCTGGCTGGGCCGCGGCCTTTTCCGCGGCTCGCAAAACCAACTCCACTTCCTGCGCGTCCGGCACTCGGATTTTGTCTTCTCCGTCACCGCCGAGGAGCTGGGCTTCCTGGGCGCGGCTGCCCTGATACTGCTCTTCGCTCTGCTCATGTGGCGTTTGGTCCGCATCGCCGGGCAGGCGCGCGACACCTTCGGCATGTTGATGGTGACGGGTGTGACCGCCATGATCCTGTTCCAGGTGTTGGTCAACATCGGCATGAACCTGCGCATCATGCCCGTCACCGGCATCCCGCTGCCGTTCATCAGTTATGGCGGCAGCTCGCTGCTGACCACGCTGCTGGGCATCGGCCTGGCGGAAAGCGTGGTGCTGCGGCACAAGAAGATCGGGTTTGACGGGTAGTTGATGCAGTAGTACGATATAGTCCATCAGTACGATCGTTTGGTGGTGCGCTCGTGAGATAGCGCAGCGGAGGTAGCGATGGATGCACGTTCACGGGTCTTGATGTGGTTGACGCTGTTCTTGGCGGTCACCCTGTTGGCCGCGTGCCCGCGGCCGCCGGAGCCGACGCCAACCGTCGCCCCAGCGTCGCCTACGGCGACGGTGTCGCCGCTGCCGACAGGCTGGGTTGACTATGCCGCAGGCACGGCACGCATCGCGCTGCCGGCCGATTGGGAGGTGTTGGACCTGGCCGGGACAGACGCGGCCGAGATACTCGCTGCGTTCCAGGCATCCAATCCCGACCTGGCCGCGGTGATCGGGGATGTAGAGGCGCTGCAAGGCGCTGCGCTCTGGGCCTATCGCGCCACGGATCCGGCCGGCAGCTTCACCGACAGCCTGAACATCCGCCGCGCTGGCTCGGCTACACCCGATGGCTCGGCTGAACTTGCCGAAGCCCTGGCCGCTGCGGTTGAACCCATCGTCGCGCAATACCGCCAACTGGGCTTCACCGTAACCGAAACACGAACCGATCTGCAGATCGGCGGCCTGCCTGCCGCATCCATCGCATACACCCTGCCCTTCACCCGCGCTGACGGCCAGGACACCACCCTGGTCGGCCAGCAATACCTGGTGGCGGCCGCTGACGAGACCTGGATCATCAGCTTTGCGTCCGTCCCGGAGACTGCGGCTACGATGGCGCCGGTGTTTGAACAAAGTGTGGGGACTTTTCGCGCACGATAGACAATGGAACTGAGGGAACTCAGGAAGATTAGCGGAGCATCCTGAGCGCAGCGGAGCGCAGTCGCTGCACCGGCCACGCAATCGAAGGATGCGGAGCGGCTTTCCGGCAAGGCCACACCCCCTTTTCAAAATGAGTCGTGGGAGATCAAATATGAGCGATCAAGCCACTGTACGCGTGCGGATGGCCCCGAGTCCTACGGGGTACTTTCACCTGGGCAGCGCGCGCACTGCGCTGTTCAACTGGCTGTATGCGCGCCATGCCGGCGGCAAGTTCATCCTGCGCATCGAAGACACCGACCGCACCCGCTACGTGCCCGATTCGCTCCAGGACATCATGGACAGCCTGGCCTGGCTGGGGCTAGATCATGACGAAGGGCCGGGTGTAGGAGGCGCTTACGGCCCCTACTTCCAGTCCGAGCGCCTGCCGATCTACCACCAGTGGGCCGACAGGCTGATCCGTGACGGCCTGGCGTATCGCTGCTACTGCTCGGAGGAGCGGCTGGACGCGCTGCGCAAGGAGCAGATGGCGCGCAAGGCGGAGGCCATCGGCTATGACCGGCACTGCCGCCATCTGACCGCCGTGCAACGCGCCGAGCTGGAGGCATCGGGCGCGGCCTCAGTCGTGCGCTTCGCCATGCCCACCGAAGGGCAGACCACCTTCGTGGACTTGTTGCGCAAGATCAAACCGTTCGAAAACGACAAAGTGCGGGACCCGATTATGGTGAAGTCCGATGGCTTCCCCACCTACCACTTCGCCAACGTGATTGACGACCACCTGATGGCCGTCACCCACATCCTGCGCGGGGACGAGTGGCTGAGCAGCGTGCCGCTCCACGTGAACCTCTATCGTGCTCTCGGGTGGGAGATGCCGGTCTTCGCGCACCTGCCGCTGATCCTGGACCCCAGCGGCGTGGGGAAGCTCAGCAAGCGCAAAAAGCGGGCTGAAGGGGACGAGGAACTGCTGACCTACGTACGCGAGTACCGCGAGGCCGGCTACCTGCCTGAGGCCATGTTTAACTTCCTGGCCGGCATGGGCTGGGCCTACAGCGCGGACGCCGACCTGTTCACCCGCGAGCAAGCCATCGCCAAGTTCGATATCCGCGACATCAACCCAGCGGCCGGCGCGCTACCCATGAGCAAGTTGGACTGGATGAACGGCCATTACATCCGGCAGCTGGCGCCGGCCGCCCTGGTCGAACGCATCGCGCCCTTCTGGAGCGAGGAGTCCGGCATCCCCTTGACCGAGCTGCGAGCCGATCCGGCGCTGCCGATCGTCGTGCCGCTTATCCAGGAGCGGATCAAGACGTTGGCCGACGGTTGGGAACTGGTGGATTTTGCGTTCGTGGCGGAGATTGACTACGATCCGGCGATGCTGATCCCCAAAGGGCTGAATGCAGCGCAGTCACTGACTGCGCTAGAGACTCTTCAACGGGTGATCAGCGAACTGCCGTTTCAGGAAGCCGTGCTGGAACCTGCTCTGCGCGCACTGGCGATCGAGCTAGGGCTAAAAGTGGGCCAGCTATTCGGCATCCTCCGCGTGGCTACCACCGGCAAGAATATAGCTCCGCCCCTGTTCGGCAGCCTGATCGCCATCGGCCGTGAGCGGACCCTGGCGCGGTGCGCGGACGCGACGGTCAAACTGCGCGGGTTGCTGGTTTAAGCTATGACGGCGTTTGTTAAGGTCACCGGGGTTGGGGTGCGGGCGTCCCTTGCCAACCATCCGGTGACGCGCGCCGAGTACAAGGGTTACCTGCAGTCCACCGGCCAGCCGATGCCGCCCGTGCTGAAGCGCCCGGAGCCATCCAACGCCCCAATTGCCTGCATCTCGCAGGCGGATGCACTGGCTTATTGCCACTGGGCCAGCGCCGGCAGGGGCGAGGCCTACCGGCTCCCAACCATGGCCGAGCTTCAGGCGCTTTACATCGAAGACATTGCCGATGGCATTAACCTGGAGCTATGGGCCCACACACCGGGACACGTGCCGGAACTGCGCGGCGGCCTGAAACAGGTATTCCTGTGCGAGTGGACGGGCGAAACCGAAGAAATTCCCCAGCCTGCGGGCCGGCCGCCGCGCGTCCTGGGCAGCATCTTTTACCCGCCCTGGCTGCGCCAAGGCAGCAACGCCGCACATGCCCAGGCGCACCTGCTGGCCACCGAAGGCTACTCGTTCGTCACCTTCCGGCTGGCCTGCGATGGATAGGAGGAAGCATGGTCACAGCATACTCACAGCGTGACACCGAATGGGCGCAAGATGGGCTGGGCACCAGCCTGCAACCGACAATGGGCGACGCCGGCTGCCTGGTGACCGCCATGGCGTCCCTGGTCGTGGACTTGGGCGGCCAACTGCTGTCGCCGGGATTACTCAACGACTGGCTGCGCGCGAACAACGGGTTCAAGGATGGCAACCTGTTCATATTCGACAGTGTGGCCCCCCTTGGCCTGCGCCGGGTCAGATCCATTTACGCCAGCACGACGCCTGCGCCCACCGCAGATCTGTCCGAGGCACTAAAGGCTGGCCGGGGCATCGTGATCAAAGTAGATTCCGCACCGGATAGCGAGAGAGTGGATGAACATTGGGTCCGCCTGTTGAGCGTGGACGAGAAGGACGGCCAGATCATGGACCCGTGGAAATTGCCGGGCAATGAGTTCGTGTCGTTGTCCACCTACTTTGCGCCGGGCTGGGACTCGGCGCGCGCCATCTTCGTCGCCCACGTCTACCAGGCTGAGCCGCCCAAGCGCTGGGCGCTGGACGCAGAAGCCCCGACACGCCGAATCCGCCGCGTTGAACCGCTGCCGGAAGATCCGGGGGCCTACCAAACCGCGCTGTGCATCCGGCCGCCGGACTAAGCCCGCGCACATTCCGGGCGGAATTTGCCATTCAGGGCAAAAAGTGCTATAGTATCACCGTCGGTCGGGGATAGTTTAACGGTAAAACATCTGACTCTGGATCAGAAGTTTGGGGTTCGAATCCCTGTCCCCGAGTGATTACGGCCAACTGATACTTTATCAGTTGGCCGTTTTTGTTTAGCCCACCTACCCGAGAGCGCAGATTAACCAATGCCCGGAATGTAATGATCCTACTTTCTTTTCTCTAATACCATTAGTAAAATCTAATAGGCATAGTAAAACTGGAGCGCTGAACATGAAATCATCTCGCCGGCAGCGAAATCATGATCTGGTTGTTGAGGAGGTCCTCACCGTGGCCCGCGCCATCATGCAGGCGGAAGGAGCCGGTGCGCTGTCCGTGCAGGAACTCGCCCGCCGGCTCGAAATGAGGGCGCCGTCACTCTACAATTACTTCGCCAGCAAAAACGAAATCTACGACGCCCTGTTCCGCCGAGGCTTCATGCTGTTCGACGCATTTGTCCGGGACCAAGTAGCAGGCGCCGGAAGCTGGCAGGAAGAGTTGCGCCGCTACCTGGAAGCCTATATGGCGTTTGCCTTGGCGAATCCCGATCTCTATCAACTGTGCTTCGAACGCCCCGTCCCGGGGTTCGTGCCGTCGCAGGAAAGTCTCGACCTGAGTTTCACTATCCTCGAACGGGCCTATGCCACCATGGAGCATTGGCAGCAGCACCTGCACGCAAGCCTGTCTAACCAGCAAATGACGGACTTGGTGATCGCTGTGATGCATGGGCTCACAGCCCTGCACATGGCAAACGAGCCGAAGCTTCCGGTAGGCCAGGGGCGCTTCGGCAGCCTGATCGCTCCGGCGATCGCCCTATTTGAAAACTCGTGGGCAAAACCTATCTTACCGGATGGAGACAAACCGACATGATGACCGCACCCCTTAACGACGCCGCCCGCATCCCATACGTCGAACCCGCCGAGGCGCAGCAACTCGCCGGTGAAGAGCTCCGACGCCTGCTCGCACTGCTGGACACCATTGCCGAGCCGGAGTGGGCCAACCCGACGGCCTGCACGGAGTGGAATGTCCGCGACATGGTAGCGCACCAGGCGGGCGCCTATGCCAGCGGGACCGGGTATCGGGAGCTGATCCATCAATACCTGGCCGTCCTTACGCTCGGCCAACTTCCTGAGGACGCCATTAATAAGCGCCAGTTAGCCGATCGCGCGGCGAAATCGCCGACGCAATTGATCGCCGAGCTCAGGGCCACGGGTGCTAGGGCCACCGCCAATTGGGCGCACGGCTTCCGACTGCTCAAACCGTTTGGCATACCGCACCCCATTGGAGGCTGGTTGAGCCTGCGCCACTTGATGCTGGTGATACACAGCCGGGATACCTGGATTCATCGCTTGGATATCTGCCGTGCGACGGGCCGGCCCTTCGTCCAGACGCCCGAGCATGATGGGCGCATCAATGCCCTGGTCGTCAGGGATCTTGCCCAACAATTGTCCCGCCAACTCGGTGTACGCGCTCTGGTTTTAGACCTGGCAGGTATTGCGGGCGGCAAGTGGAAAATCGGTCGCGGCGAGCCATCGGCAACGATCCAAATGGAAACATTGGATTTCAACCTCTATATGTCGGGACGTATGCGTCCCGACGAGGCAGTGGGCCGCGCAGTATTCTTGGGCGACAAACACCTGGCAGAGGTCATCTTTCGGGCCTCTTCAGTGCTGTATTGATTTGCGGCGGTTTTCGGTGTAGAATGCGGCATTCTCACCCGAAGGAGCAGCCGAAGAAGTCTTATGACCGTTGCAGAAAAACACCGCCGCATCCAGGAATCCCTGTTGACCCCCATCGAACGGCCTGTGCTCCGCTGGCTGGCGCGCCGCGTGCCGGCCCGAGTGCTGCCGGATCACCTGACCGCGTTCGGGGTCTTCGGCGCGGCGATGGTGCCGCTCGGTTTCGGACTATCCGGGCTCGATCGCACCTACCTCTGGTTGGCCGTGGCCGGGTTCGTGGTCAACTGGTTCGGCGACTCGCTGGACGGGACCGTGGCCCGCTATCGGCATCGCGAGCGGCCACGCTACGGCTTCTTTATTGACCACACGGTGGATGTCATCAACACCATGCTGATGTTCCTGGGCTTCGGCCTGTCGCCCTACGCCGACTTCCGCCCTGCCGCCTGTGCTTTCATCGGCTACGCTGCGCTCTCGCAACTGTCCTATATCAACACCATCGCCTCCGGCGAGTTCCGCATTTCCGGCGGCAAGTTCGGCCCCACCGAGGCCCGGATCATCGGGATCGGTCTCACCGTCGCGCTCTACCTCTTCGGTGCGCCCAGCATGGCGCTCCCCCTGCCCTGGGCCCTCACCTGGCTCGACCTGGCCCTGCTACTGATGGCCGTCTACTTCGTCGCGTTGTTTGCCGCAATCGGGAGCAAGTTGGGCGCGGGGCTGGCGAAACTGGAACCATGACGCAACACTGAGTTTTCACTTTCAGAAGGAGCCCAACAATGTCCGTAACACACAAACGACTCGGCAAACATGGTGTGCTGGTCAGCAACCTGTGCCTCGGCACGATGAACTTTGGCT
>CAZKEF010000014.1:0-144319 GCA_964551735.1 uncultured Anaerolineales bacterium | reverse complement strand
CTGGACTATTTCGACGCCAGCATCAACCGGGTGGCCGCGTGGGTTATCGGCACGCGCAACATGCAGCGCGCGCTGCTGCTGGCGCTGCTGGAGCCGTTTGCCCAGTTGCGCGAGCTGGAACAGAGCGGTGACTACACCGGGCGCCTGGCGCTGCTGGAGGCGCTCAAAGGGCTGCCGGCCGGCGCCGCCTGGGATTATTTCTGCCTGCAGCACGATCTGCCTGTGGACACCGCATTCATAGCGGAGATCAGGGCGTATGAGGCCGCGGTGCTGGCGAAACGTTAAGTTGCGTTGGGACCCGGCGGTTGAAACCGCGGCAACCTCTGCCAAGCCGGCCTGCGCCGGCTGAGGTCAGTTTGCGCAGGCAGACTTCGCAACGGTAGCCGTGACCTCGGTCGCCAGTTACTATGAACAAGGATCAATATGCGTTTTCACTTACTTCACCCGCGCGATCAACTGGTCGCCATCATGAACCGTATCTACCGCAACGGCATGACCACCCTGTCAGGCGGCAACCTGTCCATCCGGGACGATGATGATAGCATTTGGATCACCCCGGCTGGGGTGGACAAAGGCAAGCTGACGCCGCAAGACGTCATCTGTGTGAAGCCGGATGGCACGCCGGTCGGCCCACATGCTCCGTCGTCGGAGCTGCCGTTCCATCGCGCCATCTATGCGCAGCGACCTGATCTGCGCGCGGTCGTCCACGCGCATGCGCCGGCGCTGGTCTCCTTCAGCATCGCTCGGCAGATCCCCAGCACCAGTATCATCCCGCAGGCGCAGCGCGTGTGCGGGCTGGTGGGGTACGCGCCCTACGCGCTGCCAGGCAGCGAGGCGCTGGGCCAGAGTATCGCGGACACCTTTGCGCAAGGCTATAACGTCGTCCTGCTGGAAAATCACGGGGCTGCGACGGCCGGGCTGGATCTGTTGACCGCGTTTCACCGGCTGGAGACACTGGATTTCTGCGCGCGCACCCAACTCAAGGCGATGAGCCTGGGCCCGATCAGCACGCTGACCGAGGAGCAGTTGTTGCCGTTCGACGTGCAATACAACCTGCTGCCCGAATTCATCCACGGCGTGTTTTCCAGCCGGGAGCGCGCCTTGCGCCAGGAAATCGTCGAGATCGTGCATCGAGCTGTGGAGCGCTACCTGATGATCAGCACGGAAGGGGTGGCCTCTGCGCGCCTGGAAGGGGACAGCTTCCTGATCACACCCACCGGCTGCGACCGCGGCAGCGTGGATCTCGAGGACCTGGTGTTGATCCGCGACGGCAGGCGGGAAGCCGGCAAGTTGCCCAGCCGGTCGGTGCGGCTGCACAGCGCGATCTACCGGACCCATCCGAGCATCCACGCCATCATCACGGCCCAATCACCCCATGCGACCGCCTATGCCGTCACCGAGCAGCGCTTTGACACGCGTACGATTCCTGAGTCATACGTGCTGCTGCGCGACATCCCGATCGTACCTTATGGCACCCAGTTTCGTGACCCGCAGCGCGTGGCCGACGCCCTCTCCGAGGCCACGCCCGTGCTACTGATCCAAAACGATGCCGTGATGACCACGGGTGCCAACGTCTTGAGAGCCTTCGACCGGCTGGAAGTGGCGGAGTTTAGCGCCCGCGCCCTGCTGGACACCGCGTTGATCGGCCACCATGTGCCCATCGGAGAAACGGAGATCGCCGATATCAAACGGGCATTCAAGCTCGCTGAAGAGGATTGAGGGTCATGTCTGAGTTAACGGTTCTCGAACAACTGGTCGCCCTGTCGCAAACCCTGGGCCGGCCGGAGTTGGATTACGTTATCCTGGGTGAGGGCAACACCTCGGCCCGCGTTGACGAAGCGTCATTCTGGGTGAAGGCCAGCGGCGCCGAGATGCGCACCATCACCCAAGCCGGCTTTGTGCAAGTCGCGTTCGACCGCGTGCTGGCTTTGCTGCACCAGGACGGGCTGACCGATCAGGATGTCAAGGCCGGCCTGGCCGCGGCGAAGGTAGACCCGGCCGCGCCCGGCCACCCCTCGGTAGAAACGCTGCTGCACGCGCTGTGCCTGCAACTGCCGGGGGTCAACTTCGTCGGCCACACCCACGCCACCGCGGTGAACGTGTTGACCTGCTCCCGCGGCTTCTTCGACGCCTACGCCGGCCGGCTGTTCCCCGATGAGATCGTGCTGTGCGGGCCCGCGCCCGTGCTGGTGCCCTACACCGACCCCGGCGTGCCGCTGGCTGCCGAGGTGTGGGCGCGCATCCAGCAGTATAGCGAGCAGCATCGCGAACAGCCCAAGGTGATCCTGATCCAGAACCACGGCCTGATCGTGTTGGGCAAGAGCGCGCAGCAGGTGCTGGATGTCACAGCGATGGCGGTGAAGACTGCGCGCATCCTCCTGGGGACCTTCGGAGCCGGTGGGCCGCACTTCATGTCCGACCGTGATGTGGCGCGCATCCACACCCGCCCCGATGAGCTTTACCGCCGGCAACAGTTGGGGTTGGAAGGGAAGAATTAACCATGTCAACACATCTACCAGTCTATGTCGGATCCGACGCGCTCAACGAGCTCGTTGCCTACTGTCAGGCCCAGGGCTTGACCCATTTTGCCCTCATCGCTGACACCAACACCTACCGCGTCCTGGGCGCGCGCGCCGAGGCGGCCCTGCGCGATCAGGGGTGGGACGTGCTGACCGTGCTGCTGACGGGCGATGATGTTATCGCTGACGCCCGCTACACCATGCGGACGCTGCTGGCCCTGGACCACACTCGTCGCACCTTTGTGAGCGTGGGTTCCGGCACCATCACCGACATCACGCGTTTTGTCAGCCACCGCTCGGCCGCCGAGTTCATCTCGTTGCCCACTGCCGCGTCCGTGGATGGCTACACCTCGGTCGGTGCGGCGCTCGCAGTCGAGGGGGAGAAGCTCACCGTCGTCTGCCACGGCCCCATCGCAGTCTTCGCCGACCTGCCCACCCTGGCCGAGGCGCCACAGCCGATGATCGCGGCCGGCCTGGGCGACATGCTGGCCAAGCTGACCTCCATCGCGGATTGGGAGCTCGGTTCCGTGCTGTGGGATGAGCCGTATGACGCGGCGATAGCGGCGCGTTCCCGCAAAGCTGCGACAGACTGCGCCGACCAGGTGGACGCCATCGCCGCGCACGTTCCCGAGGGCATCCGCACATTGTTCATGGGCCTCATCGAGTCCGGCTTCTGCATGTTGGACTTCGGCGAGACGCGGCCCGCGTCCGGCTACGAGCACCACATGTCGCACTTCTGGGAGATGAAGCTGCTGCGCGAGGGACGCCACTCGATCTTGCACGGCGCTAAGGTGGGGCTTGGGGTGCTGGTGAGCGCGGCGCGCTACGCGGCCGTGCGGGCCATGTCACGCGCTGAAGCTGAGAAACGGCTTGCCGCCGCGCAGTTGCCCGACCGGGCAGCGGTGGCCGAGATGCTGCGCGCCGGCTACGGCCCCGCCATCGCCGAGGGACTGCTCGTGACCCAGGCGCCGTTTCTGGCGATGACCGAAGAGGCGTTCGCCGCGCTCAAGGCCAGGGTGCTGGCGAACTGGGATCGCATCCAGGCTATCGCCGCCACCGTGCCGCCAGCGATCGAGATCGCCGGTTGGCTGCGCCAGGCCGGAGGCCCGACGACTCCGGCCGAATTAGGGTTCAGTCCAGAGGAGTACGCAGAAGGCATTGCCTGTGCCCCCTTCTTCCGGGAACGGTTCACGATTGCCAAGCTCAGTCAACTGCTGGGGATCGCGTGATGGCGCACCTACCCCCTGACCCCCTCCCTGCCAGGGAGGGGGAATTGCTTCCCCCCCTCTCTTCGCAGGAGAGGGGGGCCGGGGGGGTGAGGTCCCGCCCCACGCGCCTCTACGATGGCTACATCTTCGACCTGGACGGCACCACCTACCTGGGGGATGTGCTGCTGCCGACCGCGGGGGAAACCATCGCCGCGTTGCGCGCGGCCGGCCGCCGCACCGTCTTCCTGTCGAACAACCCGACGCACACCCGTGCGGCCTATGTGGCCAGGCTGAACCGCCTGGGCCTGGCGGTGACGGCCGACGACATCATCCATTCCTCGTGGGTCATGGTGAACTTCCTGCGCCGCCGCATGCCGGGCGCGCGGCTGTTCGTGGTGGGCGAGGAGCCGTTGAAGGCGGAGCTGCATGAAGCCGGGTTCGAGCTGACCGAGGCGCCGGGCCGGGTCGAGGCAGTGATCGCCAGCTTCGACCGCACCTTCACCTATCACAAGCTGCAAGTGGCGTTTGACGCCATCCGCGCTGGCGCCCGGTTCTTCGCCACCAACGCCGATCGCTACTGTCCGGTGCCCGGCGGCGGTCAGCCCGACGCCGCGGCGGTCATCGCGGCCATCGAGGCCTGCACCGCCACCCAGGTCGAGGCGGTGGTCGGCAAGCCGTCGGCGTACACCATCGAGGCGATCCTCGACCTCTTGAGGCTGCCGGCCGAGCGCTGCATCATCACCGGTGACCGGTTGGAGACCGACGTGGCCATGGGGCTGAACGCCGGCATGGCTGCGGCGTTGGTGCTCACCGGCGCGACCCCGGCCTCGGCGCTGGCGACCTCCCCCATCTGGCCCACGTATGTGCTGGAACGGCTGGCGGATCTGCTGCCGGCGGGGGACAACCTTCCGGATTCGAGGCTTTAGCCGGTGGTGTTATTCCAAGCGGGGGTCACCTTGAGCGAGTCGTTGTCGAGCATTGCGTTGCGGCGTCTATTCAGCGAAGGGTCTCAGCACCGCATGAGCGAGAACACGCCTTGAGCACAAGGATGGAGCCAATCCTGCGCGTAACAACGAGATGCTTGTCCTGAAAATGGCTTTGCCTGTCACCCTGAGCGCAGCCGAAGGGGTCTCGTGGTGGCTGCCGGAGATGCTTCGGCCTGATCACTTTAGCCAGTCATCGCTGTTTAGGGATTCGGCCTCAGCATGACAGAATGCTACATCATGGAGACACACATGCCCGATAAACTCGACCTCTACCGCCAGGGCCGCGCGCCCGAGGCTGGTGCCAACCGCCTGTGGCCCCTCTACGGCGCCGGGCTGGAAAACCTGGGCGTGGACGGCCGGCCCATCGCGCGGCCGATGCCCGCGCCCGGTCCCGACGAGCTGCTGGTGCGCCACGACGCGTGCGGCCTCTGCTTCTCCGATATCAAGGTGATCCGGCTGGGGCAGGAGCACCCGCGCATTTTCAAAGACATCCGCGCCGACCCCATCGTCCTCGGCCACGAGGTCAGCCTGACGGTGGTGGCGGTGGGTGAGCGCCTGCGCGGCCAGTACCGGCCGGGCGACCGCTTCATCGTGCAGGCCGAGATCTACAAGGATGGCGTCAACCTGGCCTACGGCTACATGCTCCAGGGTGGGCTGTCGGAGTATGCGATTATTGACGCCACCATCCTGCAAGGGGATCAGGGCAACTACCTGCTGCCCGTGGAGCCTGACACCGGTTACGCAGAAAGCGCGCTGACCGAGCCGTGGGCCTGCGTGACTGCGGCGTATGGGCTGCGCTATCGCGAGGGCCTCAAGGCGGGTGGGACGGCGTGGGTGGTGGGACGGGGAGACGAGGAGATAAGGAGACCAGGAAACCAGGAGAGGGGGGATAGCGGGTACACGATTAGCGCGGGGTACGAGGCTGACTCGCATCCGGCGCGGGTGGCGATCACCGAGGCGCCGGCTTCGTTCGCCGATTGGCTGCGGGCAAGAGCGGCCGAGCTGGGCATCGAGGTGTTCGAGTTTGGGCTGGCCGACGTGCCTGCGGGCTTCGTGGCCGATGACATCGTGCTGCTCGAGCCCAGTGCGGATCTGGTCGAGGCGGTCAGCCCGCGGCTGGCCGACTTCGGCGTCTGCGCGTTGATAGGCGATGCGCCACTGTCGCGCAAGGTGAACGTGGACATCGGCCGGGTGCACTATAACCGCTGGGTCTACGTGGGCGGCCGCGGCCCGGACATCACTCAGGCGTACCGGGCCGTGCCGGTGCGATCCGCACTGCAGGAGGGCGGGCTGGCGTGGTTCATCGGCGCGGGCGGGCCCATGGGCCGCATGCACGTGCAACGCGCGATCCAGGTGGGCGCGCCCGCCACCATCCTCTGCACCGACGTGAGCGACGCGCGGCTGCAAGACCTGCACGACACCTACGCGGCCGAGGCCGCGGCCCAGGGGATCGAGTTCCTGTGTCTGAACCCCATGAACCGGGAGGCGTACGCTGCCGGCATAGCCCGCTTCCGGGACGGCTTCGACGACATCGTGGTGCTGGCGCCCGTGGCTGCGCTGGTGGCCGACGCGGCCAACTGGCTGGCCCCGCGCGGGGTGATGAACATTTTCGCCGGGGTGGCCCGCGGCACGGTCGCCGCGCTGGACCTAAGCGACGCGTACCTGCGCGATGTGCGGGTCATCGGCCATTCGGCGTCTAGCATTGACGACCTGCGCTTCATGCTGCATCAGGCCGAGGCCGGCGCGCTGTCCCCCAACCGTTCGGTGGCTGCCATCGGCTCGTTGGAGGCTGCCCGCGACGGCATGCAGGCGGTGATGGAGACCAGTTTCCCAGGCAAGATCGTTATCTACCCGCATATCAAGCCGTTGCCGCTGACCGCGATCACTGACCTGAAGGATGTCCTGCCAACCGTCTACGCTGAGCTGAAAGAGGGCCGCGAGTGGACCAACGAGGCTGAGGCGGAGCTGCTGCGGGTGATGTTGAAGGACTGATTTGAGCAGATAACTGGATTCGAGGCTTTAGCCGGTTCTTTCCGTTGAGCGCCAAACCGCCTGAAGGCTCGATTCCGGTCAGTGAAGAGATCCCGATGGATGGAGTGAACTATGTCAGTGATACTTACCGACCGCGTCGCCCTCGTCACCGGCGGCGCACAGGGGCTGGGCCAGGCGATCTGCCTGCGGCTGGCGCGTGAGGGCTGTCATGTGGCCGTGGCCGACATCAAGCTGGAGCAGGCGGGGGCCACGGCCGACCTGGTGGCGCGGGAAACCGGCCGCCGGGCGATCGCGGTGCTGATGGATGTGACCGACGAGGCATCGGTGCAGGCCGGGTTCGCCCGCTGCCTGACCGAATTCGGCCGGCTGGATATCATGGTCGCCAATGCCGGCATCCTGATCTCGGCGGCGATCACCGAATTTCCGGCCGAGAAGTGGCGCGCGGTGATGAACGTGGACCTGTTCGGCTACTTCCTGGCGGCCAAAGAAGCGGCCAAGATTATGGCCGCGCAGCGGTCCGGCGTCATCATCCAGATCAACTCCAAGTCGGGCAAGAAGGGCAGCTACAAAAACTCGGCCTACGCGGCCAGCAAGTTCGGCGGCATCGGCCTGACGCAGAGCCTGGCGCTGGAGCTGGCCGAGCACGGCGTGCGCGTCAACGCGGTCTGCCCCGGCAACATGCTCGACTCGCCGCTGTGGACCGAGGGGCCGAACGCGCTCTTCAAGCAGTACGCGCGCAACCAGGGGATCACCGAGGCGCAGGTGCGGCAGAAGTACATTGACCAGGTGCCCATGAAGCGCGGCTGCACCTACGACGATGTGTGCAACGTCCTGGTCTTCCTCGCCTCCGACCAATCCAGCTACATGACCGGGCAGGCGATCAACGTGACGGGAGGGCAGGAGATGCGTTGACGGGAGCGCCTTCCGCAGCCGGTGTTTTGGTGGTAGACTGGGGACGGTTGCATTATCCATGGAGGCGAGCCATGTACTTGAGGAGCATCGTTATCCTGTTTGGGATGTTGCTGCTGGCCGCGTGCGTCCCGCCGGCCGCTGGGGTGCCCCCGATCACGTCCACGGTCCCGAGCGACGCGCTGCCAGACGGCGCTGAGCCGACAGTAGCTCTGCCGGCGCCACGTTTGCACGGGGATGTAAGCGTAGAGGAGGCCCTGGCACGCCGTCGTTCCGTGCGCGACTTCACGGCGACGCCCCTTTCCCCCGCCGAATTGGGGCAGTTGTTGTGGTCGGCCCAAGGGATCACCAGCCCGGAGGGGTTTCGCACTGCGCCATCTGCCGGCGCTCGTTTTCCGCTGGAAGTCTACGCGGTGTTGTCCGAGGGGGTGTACCACTACGAGCCACACGGCCATCAGCTCAGGCTGCATGTGCGTGGGGATCAGCGGCCCGCGCTTCACGCAGTGGCGCTGCGCCAAAACTCCGTGTTACGAGCTCCGACCGTTATCGTCATCACCGCGATCTATGAGCGCACCGCCAGCAGGTATGGCATGGAGCGCACACCTCGCTATGTTCATTTGGAGGCCGGTCATGCAGCGCAGAACGTCTTGCTGCAGGCGGTCGTCATGGGCCTGGGCGCAGTCCCGATCGGGGCCTTCTACGATGACCAGGTGCAACAAGCGCTCAGTTTGCCTGCTGACCAGCAGCCTCTGTACTTGATACCCGTTGGCTATCCCCAACCATAGGCCCATCCGGCGTTTGTCGTTTGCCAGCCGCCCCCCTTTGCGCTACAATCGTTGCGATGGCCCGTGCAGTCCATCATCCTGTCACGCCTGGGGAGGCCGCTCATGGACACATCCGTTGACCTATCCGCAATGATCGCCGCCTTGACGCCCGTAGAAACCCCCGCGATCGATCTGCGCGATCCCAGCCTCTACTTCAACCGCGAGCTGAGCTGGCTCGAGTTCAACCGCCGCGTGTTGGAGGAGGCCGAAGACCCGCGCCATCCGCTGCTGGAGCGGGTGAAATTCGTGGCGATCTTCAGCTCGAACCTGGCCGAGTTCTACATGATCCGGGTCTCAGGCCTGAAGGATCAGATCGCGGCGGGCGTGACCTCGACGCCGCCGGATGGCATGACGCCGGCCGAGCAGTTGGCCGCGATCCGCGCCTGCGTCACGCCCATGCTGGCCGAGCAGCGACGCCATTTTTACGAGGAGATTGTGCCGGCCTTGGCGGAGGCGGACGTCCACGTCCTCCATTACCACCACCTGACCGTAGCCGAACAGGAACGGCTGCGGGAGATGTTCATGGCCGACATGTTGCCCGTGCTGACCCCCCTGGCCTTCGATCCTGGCCGGCCGTTCCCGCACATCTCCAACCTCAGCCTGAACCTGGGGGTGATGGTGCGCCGGCCAAACGGCGATGTGCGGTTCGGCCGCGTCAAGGTGCCCACCTCACTCCCCCGGCTGGTGGCGGTCGAGGAGAACCGGCGTTTTGTATGGCTGGAGGAGGTCATTGCGGCTAACCTGGGCTTGTTGTTCCCGGGCCACGAGATCCTGGAGGCGTACAGCTTCCAGGTGATCCGCGACACCGACATGGAAATTCAGGAAGACGAGGCACCCGACCTGCTGGAAACCATCGAGCAGGGGCTGCGCCAGCGTCAGTTCGGGCCGGTGGTGCGGTTGGCCGTGGATGACGCCATGCCTCAGGAGATGGTAGATTTGCTGGTGGAAAATCTGGAAACGTCGCCTGAAGACGTTTATCAGCTCAAGCCGCCGCTGGACATGGCCAGCTTGTGGGCGTTGGTGAACCTCCCCCGGCCCGATCTCAAAGATCAGCCCTTCACACCTGCGGTGCCGCCACAACTGCGTGATGCCAAGACCCCCGACGAGATCTTCGCTGCCATTCGTAAGGGTGACATCCTGTTGCATCACCCCTACGACTCCTTCCGGCCCGTGCTGGATTTCATTAACGCGGCCGCAACCGACCCGAACGTACTGGCCATCAAGCAGACGCTGTATCGGGTGGGCCGCAACGCGCCGGTGGTGCGCTCGCTGCTGGAGGCCCAGCGCAATGGCAAACAGGTGGCCGTGCTGGTGGAGCTGAAGGCGCGCTTCGACGAGGAGAGCAATATCGGCTGGGCCCGCGCGTTGGAAGGCGAGGGGGTGCACGTGGTCTACGGCTTGCTCGGCCTGAAGACCCACAGCAAAGTGACCCTGGTGGTGCGCCGCGAGCCGGGCGGCCTGCGCCGTTACCTGCACCTGGCCACGGGTAACTACAACGCGGTGACGGCCGGCATTTACACCGACCTGGGCCTGCTCACCTGCGCCCCGGAGATGGCGGCCGACGCCACGGAGCTGTTCAACACCCTCACCGGCTACTCCACCCAGCAGTTCTACCGCAGCCTGTTGGTGGCGCCGGGCAGCATGCGGCAGCGGCTGGAAGACATGATCGAGCGGGAGATCGAGCACGCGCAGGCGGGGCGGGGCGGCTGTCTCATCGGCAAGATGAATTCACTGGTGGATGATCGACTGATCCGCAAGCTCTACCAGGCATCGCAGGCCGGCGTGCAGATTGACCTCATCGTGCGCGGCATCTGCTGCCTGCGCCCCGGCGTGCCCGGCGTCAGTGACAACATCCGGGTCAGCAGCATCGTGGGCCGCTTCCTGGAGCACAGCCGGATCTACTACTTCGGGAACGCTGGCGCACCGGAGGTGTATCTGGGCAGCGCCGACTTGATGCCGCGCAACCTGGACCGCCGGGTTGAGGTGCTGTTCCCGGTCAAGGATCCGGCCATTGTCGCCTACCTGCGCGGGTCCGTGCTGGAAGTGGAACTGCGCAACAACTCACGCGCCCGGGTCTTGCAGCCCGACGGCCGCTACGTGTGCCGCGATCGCCGGCCCGACGAGCCGGCGATCGACAGCCAGGCCTGGCTGCTGGCGCACCCTCCGCAGGGCGGCCGCGGGGAGGTGTTCCTAGCGTAATGCAATACCTTTCGAAAAATGGTTGATAATTGTTGCGTCTTGTGCTATATTGGACAAGCAATAAATGATAGGTTATGTTTATCCGCCCGAACCTTGAAGCGGGCCCTCGTTCAGCCTTAACGACGTTATCACAACCTTTGCGGCAGCCCCAGTCTGACCGCCGGCTTCTTGGCGTTTTGGGGCTGCTTTTTTATTTGACGAGAGAATGCGATTGGCTGTAGCACCGAATTGGAGTTTCAATCTATGACAAGGAGGTCTCAGATGATCAAACGACGTTGCTTCCTCGTGGTAGGATTGACGGTCTTGGTGGTGGGCAGCTTGCTGGCCCCGTGGGCCTTGACCACCCATAGCCAGGCCCCGCTGCTGCCGCCCGAACCGGCGCTGGCCCTGGCGCCTGATGCCCCCGAGGTCGAATGGACGCGCGTCCACAGCGGCACGCTGGATGGCGTCTTCTACAGCGACCTGTATTGGGGTGGCATCCGCAGAAGTTCCCCGACGCTGGTCGACATTGACGGCGACGGCGATCTGGACCTGTTTGTGTATGGGTGGAATCGCCTTTCCGGGGATCATGACGAGCTTCATTTCTTCCGTAATGACGGCTCGGCCACAGCCCCAAGCTGGACGCACGTGACGGAGAATTACTTTGGGCAATACAAGCGTCCGGTCCGCTTTGTGGACCTGGATGGCGACGGCGACCTTGATGCCGTATTGAATGGCTGGACGTGGGAACCGGAGGGCTTTATCTACTACGAGAACACCGGCAGCGCCTCCGAACCGGCCTGGGCGCTACGAACCACAGATATGCTTGGCAATGGGAGATCTGGAGAGGGCGACGGTGGTTTTGCCCTGGCGGACATTGACAACGACGGCGATGCTGACCTGTTCTTCATAACCACATGGCAAGAGGATGAAGATTGGTTCACCAGCATCGCCTTCTACGAGAACACCGGTTCGCCCACCGCACCGGCCTGGACGTTCGTGACCGACACCTACGCCGACATCACCTGCGAGGAGTATGTGTCCATCGCCTTTGCCGACATTGACGACGATGGCGACCTGGACCTTTTCTTGGGCCAGACAAATCGGATTACCCACTACCGCAACGACGGCACCGCCAATGCGCCGGTCTGGACCTTTGTCACGGACACGTATGGCGGTATTGGTCTCCCCTACGGGTGGGCGGTGATGCACTTTGTCCTGACCTTTGGTGACCTGGACGGCAGCGGTACACTAGACCTGGTCGTCGGGCAGCCGCTCGGTTGGCTGACCAGTTTCAAAAACACCGGCACGCCGGCCAACGCCAGTTGGACGCTTTGGGTGTACGGGATGCTGTCCATGGATTACGGCCATTCCACCAACCCAGCGCTAGCCGACATCGACAATGACGGTGACCTGGATCTCTTCCTGGGCTCCGCTAACGGTTTGAACGATGCGTATTTCATCTTCCTACGCAACGACGGCACACCAGCAGCGCCCGAATGGACCTACGTCACAGGTGGCTATGTCGGGGTGGACCCCGACACCGGTCTCCAACATCCTGCTTTTGTGGACATCGACGGCGATGGTGACCTTGACCTCTTCATCGGAGACGGACCCTTCTTCGACTTCCATGATTGCACATTGCGTTACTATGAGAATACCGGCACGCCCGGTGTGGCCGTCTTCACCCTGATCACGGATACGTACCTCGGCATCGTCGGCCCCTCCGCAGCTGTGGCGCCGGCCTTTGCCGACGTCGACGGCGATGGCGATTATGACCTCTTCGTCGCGGTCTCTGGCCAGATTCATTACTACCGCAACGACGGCGACGCGACCTTGCCTGTGTGGACATATGTCACGGACAACTATATGGGGATTGCCGCCTCTGCCCTGGCCTTTGCCGACGTGGACGGCGACGGCGACCTGGACCTGTTCACCGACCGTGCCTTCTACCGCAACGACGGCGACGCGAATAACCCGGTCTGGGCGCCGGCGACGACGCCGGAGGGCCTGGCCTGGAGCGGCGGGCCGCCGGTCCTCGGCGACCTGCTGGGCGACGACGGACGGCCCGACCTGCTGCTCGGCGGGAACGGCGGCGTGCACCTCTACCGCAATCTTGGCGATCTGCCGCCGCGGGTGACGGCAGTCGCGCCGGCGAACGGCGGCAGCAGCCTGCGCGCGGCGGTGCCCGTCGCCACCTTCAACAGCGATATGGACCTCGCCACCCTCATCCCGGCCAACGTCCAGGTACAGGGCAGCGTCAGCGGAGTCGTGAGCTACGCGCTCCACTACGAAGCTGCCCTGCGCCAGCTCTATGTGATCCCCAGCAGCGCCTTTGCCGAAGGCGAGACGGTGGCCGTAACTCTCAAGGCCGGCCTCGCCGACGTGGATGGTCTGAGTCTGGACGGCAACGGCAGCGGCATCGCCGAAGGTTCTCCCGCTGACGACTATACCTGGAGCTTTGCCGTCCACACGCGCGACAACATCACCGTGTTGTTACCGGAGGAGCCGTGGAGTTTGTATTATTGGTACACGGGTCACAATTATGATTGGGCGATTTTGGACGCCATCTACGATGGGGCGATCGAGAGTAAGAGCTTTGGCTACCAGCCCATCATCCTGGAACGGCTGCCCAGCGTGGACAACGGCGACGCGACCATCATGCCGGTCACCGTGCAGGCTGGGGACACGGTGGTCAACACCTATAATGACGTGGTCACGCTGGCCGCCGGCGAATGGGTGCGCCCCGCCGGCTGCCGCAGCGACGATTGCGCGGTGGCGTTCGACGGCGCGTCCCTGCAGATGGATCAGTTGGCGGTCGCCTTTTTCCTGCTGCCCGACCTGCACTGGTCCGATGGCGCTCCCCTGACTGCTCAGGATTCGGTCTACTCGTACCAGCTTGCTTCACAGGTCAGCGACGGCGATCTCTACACGCTAGAACGCACGGCCTCCTATGCCGCGCTCGATCTGCATACGACGCGCTGGACGGCGCTGCCGGGCTATCTGACGTCGGAGTACCAGACCAGATTCTGGCAGCCGCTGCCCCAACACGCCTGGGGGCACCTCTCCCCAGAAGAACTGGTTACAAGCCCGGTCAGCGCTCGCACGCCGCTCGGTTGGGGACCTTATGCCGTGCAGAGCTGGGAACCGGGTGTCGCCATCACCCTGACCGCCAATCCCTACTACCATCGCGCGGCCGAAGGCTTGCCGGTTGTGGACACACTGGTCTTCCGCTTCCAAAGCGACCCGGCGCTGGCGCTGGCGCAGGTCACAGCCGGCGAGGCAGACGTGGCGGGGCAGGTTGGTTTGCTCCTTCAGGAGTTGCCGTCGATCCTTACCGCGTCGGTCGACCTGGAGGGGCTGGGTGTCCTCAACGCGCACATGCGCGCTGGGAGTCTCTGGGAGCACGTCGATTTCGGCATCGCGCCGGTGGACTGGTACGCGCAGACGCGCCCGGATTTCTTTGCCGACCTCGAGATGCGCCAGGCCATTGCCTACTGCCTCGACCGCCAGGCGATGGTGGATGCCGTCTTCTATGGCTACGGCGCGCTGTCCCCTGTCTACATCCCGCCGGAGCACCCCCTCTATCCGGGCGATGAGAACCTCACGATCTACCCGCACGACGTCCTCTCGGGCACGGCCCTGCTGGAGAGCCTGGGCTGGATCGACACAGATGCCGACGGCATCCGCGAATGTCACGGCTGCAGCACCGCCAACGCCCAGGAAGGCGATCTGCTCGCCTTCAAGTGGCAGAGCACCGATGCCCCACTACGGGTCACCTATCTGCAAATGGCCCGGGCGGACCTGGCCGCGTGCGGCGTTGACCTGGCCGTTCACAACCTGCCATCCAACGAGCTGTATGCGAATGGGCCGGATGGCCCGATCTTTGGCCGGCACTTTGACCTGGCCTCTTATTCCTGGGTGTCTGGGGTCGAGCCGCCCTGCGCCATTTACCTCAGCAGCGCCATTCCCTCGGATGAAAACGGCTGGGGTGGAAATAACACCCCGGGCTACAGCAACCCGGCCTATGATACGGCCTGCCGCAACGCGATGGCCGCTTTGCCCGGCAGCGCCGAGTATGTGACGAACCACCAGGAGGCGATGCGCATTCTGAGCGAGGATCTGCCAGCCGCGCCGCTTTTCACACGCCTGAAAACCGCTATGACCCACCCGCGGCTGACTAACTTCCGGCTCGACCCCACCCACAACAGCGCGCTCTACAACGTCGAGACGTGGGAGCTGCTGGCCGACGGACTGTCCCCGGTGGGGACGATCCAGGCCGGCGATGGCAGCCAGGCGCACGAGACGACCGCGCTGACGCTGCACCTCGACGCGCAGGACCAGGGCGGCGGCACGGTGGCGCAGATGTTCCTGCGCGAGCGCGCGTGGGACAGCAGCGACTGGGCGGTCGTCGCCGAATCGGGCTGGATTCCCTACGCCGCCAACCACGCCTGGGTCCTCGACGCCACGCCGGGCGCGCACTATTTCAGCGCCTACTGGATGGACGACAGCGGCAACGCCTCGGCGCTGCCGGCGGGCATGGTGGTCAACCTCACGCCCCCCAGCAGCGACGTCGCCGCCGACGCGATCGCGGTCTACCGTGTGCGGGTCGCGGCCGGCGAGGCTTTCACCGCCACCCTCACGACCCACAGCGGCGACGCCGACCTCTACATCTGGGCGCCCGGCAACGAAGGCCCGCCGGACTGGTACAGCGACCTCGCTGGCACAGCGCTGGACCAAGTCGTCGTCACCGACACCGTTGCCGGCGACTATCATCTCGAGGTGCGCGGCTATGCCGTGAGCTCGACCTACCAACTGGCGTTGGACGCGCCGCTGGTGCAGCCAGCTGCCCGTTCTCCGGCGGTGATGACCAACGGCAAGCCGGTTCCCGAGGCCCCCCTGAGCGCCGTCGTGCCGAACGATACCCCGGCCCAGGCGCCCGGCGGGCTGCCGGCGGCGGTCGCGCTCAGCGCCGCGCGCTCGACGATCAGCCCCGGCGGGCAAACCGTGCAGCTCACGGCCCAGGTTTGGGAGCAAAAAGGCGCTGACGTCGCCGAGGGTACGGTTGTCACCTTTATGACCACGTTGGGGACCTTTGTCGAAAGCGGCGCCGCGGCCGCCACGGCGCAGACCGGTGGCGGCCTGGCGCGGGTGACGCTGGTCAGCGGCGCGATCACCGGCATCGCCCAGGTGACCGCCCAGGCGAGCGACGCGCAGGCAGCCCTGGTCATCAACATCAACGACGCGCCCGCCTTCACCAGCACGCCGGCCGTGACCGTCATGGAGGAAGAGCCGTACACCTATGCCGTCACAGCCCAGGACGCCAATGGCGATGCGCTGACCCTCACCGCCCCCACGCTTCCGGCCTGGTTGACACTGGTAGATCACGGCAACGGCGCCGCGACGCTATCTGGCACACCCGCCGGTGCGGATGTGGGGGATCACCTTGTCGTCCTACGCCTGATTGACAGTGCCGGTCTGTCTGTGCAGCAGGTTTATACTCTGACTGTCGTAGCCAGGCCCCGCCTCTACCTGCCGATTATCCTGCGAGGCAGTTAGTTGCTGAGAGTTGCCAATTTTTCTCCAAAGTTGGCAACTCTCCACTCCCCAACCATCACCTTATCCGCCCACTGCTCCCCACCTGCGTCACGATGCTCGAGATTGTGAAGCTGCCGGCCTGGCTGCCGCCGGTGTACGCGCCGCCTTGATACAGGCCGTCAGTCGCCGTGCCGGTGGCGCTGCCGCCGAAGTAGACATCGTAGGTCTCGCCTTTGCTCAGCGCCGGCGACGAGAACGCGATGGACTGGTAGGCCTTGGTCGGCGCGAAGGTCAGGATCGCCTGGCCTTGGCTGTCCTGGATATGCACCAGGGTGCCGGCTTGCACGGCCGAGCTGAGGTTCAGTAGCACCGCATATTGCGTGGAGGACATGTCCGGCGCCTGCGCCATGCCCGCGCTGCCCACCGCTAGCAGGTAGCCGCCCGTGATCTTGAACGAGCCATCGTAGTCCAGCGCGCCGTTCATGTTCTGCGTCGGCCCGTTGATGATCAGCACGCCGTCCGTCATTGCCACGGAACCGTTGATGTCAATCCCGTCCCCGGTCGCGTCCAGGTAGATGGCGCCGCCGTTGATGTGCAGGTAGTAGCTGCCCGAAGCGGCGAAGGCGTCCTGGTTCTGCGTCGCGCCCGGTATACCGCCCATCCCCGGCCGGCCGCCGCGGCCCGGCCCTGCCATCATCCCTGATCCATCATTGCCCCCGGCCACGTTCAGCGCATCATCGCTGGCTACGATGTGGATGTCGCCCGCGTTGATTGTGATCATCGCGCTTTCGATACCCTCGTAGCACGTCGTAATGTCGAAGTCGCCGCCGTTGATCTCGATGCTGGCGTCAGCGTGTAGGGCATCGTCCCCGGTGGCGATGGCGAAGCTGCCGCCGTGGATGATGATGTCCTTGTTAGCGTGAATGGCGTCGTCGGCCGAGTCAACGGTGAAGGTCCCGCTGTCAATCACGACGCGCGTCAGGCCTTTGATGCCCTTGGCGGACTCGGTTTCGGCGATGCGGCCATTGCTGCCGCCGCCCGTTGTGAGCGTGATCTCGCCGCCCGAGATCAGCACGTCGGTCTGGGCCGTGATGCCGTCGCCGTCCGCGGTAATGTCCATAACGCCGCCCGCAATGGTGATGTAGCCCCTGGTCGTGTCCTCTGCGTTGTCTGACTTGATGCCGTCGCCGCCCGCGGTTATCGTGACCTCGCCGCCCTGCACAGCCACGGAATCCTTGCCCCGGATGCCATCGTCGGCCGCGTTGACCACCAACGTGCCGCCTGCGATGACGAGCCCGTCCTTGCTGGCGATGCCATCGTTGTAGCTGGCGTCCACGATCAGCGTGCCGCCGCCTTCAATGGTAAGGTCCGCTTTGCTGAAGATCGCGGCGTTGGGTTCGTCTGCGCCCGCTTCCAGGATGTAAGCTTCGCTGTCGGTCACGGTGTTCATCGTGCCTTCAGCCAGCACCAGGATGACCTGTTCCGCGTTCGCCACGTAGAGCGGCGCGCTGGTCGCGCTGTAGATAGTGACGCCGGCCAGGATGAGCGCCACCGTTTCCCCATCTTTCGTTTTTACCATCACCTGGCCGTTGGTCAGCGTCCCGCTCAGGCTGTAGGCGCCCGCGCGTGTGATCGTGACGGTGCTGCCATCAACCGTCGCGCCGTCGCCGGAGACCGTGATGGTGTTGCCATTCAGGGCGATCGCCGTCACGGCGGCGCTGTTAGAGGTCGTATGGCTGGCCTCGACCGCCCCCTTGCTGTTGGCGGCTGCGGCCGCTGTTGTTGAGCTTGCGCCGACGGCGCTATCTGTTCCCGGCGCGGTCGCACTCGTTGTTGTTACCGTTGTGACTGCGCTGCTTGCCCCACTTGCGGCTGATGCCACCGTTGTTCCAGCCGGCGTCTGGCTACCCCCGCACGCGGCCAACAAGGTCAGCGTCAAGAGACTTGACAGCCATAACGCTGATTTTCTTTTGCCCATTTTCATCTCCCCAGTTCACGCGAGTTAGACTTGATTGGGTTGCACACCCATCTTGCCTCAACTATCGCATACGGGCCTGAGATGGGATTGAGGACAAACTGAAGGGATGCTGAGAAAGGGCAGGATATCGCAGGGTACCATCCAATTCAGAAGCGCGGGCGTCTTTGCTGGTTCGAGTCCTTTTTTCGGTGCCGCTTCGGCTCACTGCCTTGCCGGCGGCGCCTGGTCGTGATCTGGCAGCAGGGTCTCCGCATGCCGGATGGCCGGGATGAAATAGGCGGTGATGGGCACCAACAGGCTCAACACGCCGCAGAACATCATCAGCAGCCCCATGCCTGCGCCGGGTCCGGTCCCCACCAGCCCGCCGAACAGCGTTGTCAGCTCGCCATCGCTTCGCATGGCCGGTTCCAGCACGAAATCCGCCAGGGTCCCGGCGATGATAGGCGAGATGGGGTTGGTGAACCATGCGATCAGCCGACGGGCCGAGAAGACGCGCCCCTGTACATCCGGCGCCACCTTGGCCTGCCAGATCGCCTGGTTCGACGTGTTGACCAGCGGGCTGACCAGGGAGGTCAGAAACATGGCTGGCAGCCAGAGGTTGAGCCCCTGGCCGCTGCCGATCAAAATCAGGCCGCAAGCGCTCAGCAGCCAGCCCAGGAGCACGCCATAGACGCGACGCTTGAAGCCACCCCAGGCGCTCATTAAGATCCCACCGACCACGCCGCCGATCGCGCCGGCCGACTGAGCCATGCCGAAGATCACGCTGTTGCTGGCGGTTCGGGCGAGCACCATAGGCGAGAAGACGGTGAAAGCGATGCCAAAGAAGAGGTTGCCGAAAAAGAATACCATTTGCAGCCCCAGCAGGCTCGGCCGCGCGAAGATGTAGCGGAAACCGTAGGCAGCCTCGTGCCACAAGCTGCCGCGACCCGCTTCACCCTCCGCGGTGCGCGCGGGTTGGGGTATATGAACGAGCAATAGCGCGCTGATGGCGAAGAAGAAGGTCAGCACGTCAACCGTCAGCAGCCCGGTCAGGCCGATGAGCGGCAGCAGCGCGCCGGCGAGTAATGGCGCCAGCACGCCGGGCCCGGCCTCCATCAACGACATCAGGCCGTTGGCCCGGCCATACTGCGCCTTGGGCACCATGGTGCTGATTGCGGCAGAGTAGGCCGGCCATTGGAAGGTATTGCCGATCCCGTTCAAGGCGGCCGCAACGTAAAGATGCCAGAACTCCAACCGGCCGATTCCAAGCAGGATGAAGATGCCGCCGGTAGCGATGATGGCGGTCAGGTCGGAGACCATCATCATCAGTTTGCGGTTGTGGCGGTCCACCATGACACCGGCGATGGGCGACAAGATCAGGAACGGGGTGATGAAAAACACCTGCATCAGCCCCATCGCCGTGGCGCTTTCGGTCTCCTGATACATCCAGATCGTGAGGCCGAACTGGCTCATGCTGCTGGCCAGCACCGAGACAATTTGGCCCAGCCAGACGAGGATGAATGCCCGCATACCGGTCGGGCGGTTGGGCAATGAAGTGGGCATCACGCGCAAGAACTCCTGAACGGTGAGTTAGTGCGATTGTATCACACTGTTGTCCAATTCAGGCATCTCCCAGATGGTGACCCAGCCTTCCCGGCCGGTCTTTGATCAGCGTTGGGCCAGGACGCCACCTGCCGCGCGGGCCCGTTTGACTTCAGCCAGCACGGCGCGCTCATCAACCATGGTGATATCGCCCGGCGTCTCTTGCACCAGGATGCCGTGGGCCGCGCCCCACTCGACGGCTGTCTGAAGGTCGTGACCTTTCAGCAGCGCGGCCAGTACGCCGGAGGCGAAGGAATCGCCGCCGCCGGTGCGATCCGCAATGGGCACATCGGCCCGTAGCGGCGCTTTGTACAAGCGGTCGGCCGCCGTGTCGTACAGCACCGCGCCCCAACTGACCATGTCGGCGTTGGTCGCGCCCCGCCACTGGGTGCCGATCAGGCTGAGGTTGGGGTAATCACGCACCACCTGGCGAACCGTTTCCCGGTACGCGGTCACCCATTCATCATAGGGTGCGTTGGCCGCCACCGAGGTCACGTAGCCCAGCGCGTCAGCCAGGTCGGAGTCGTTGCCCACCAGGAAGCTCAGGTGCGGCGCCAGGGCCCGGTTGATCTCTCGCGCCCGCGCCTTGTTCGGCTCAACCTTTGAGCGGTAGTTCAAGTCGGCGGCCACGAACGTTCCGTGCGCCTTGGCCTGGCTCACCGCCTCCAACGCCAGATCTGCCGAGGTGGGAGAGATCAGCGTGTAGATGCCGCCCGTGTTAAAGACTCGCACGCCGGCGCGGCCAAACAGGTCAACCCAATCGAAGTCGCCCGGCCGCAGCTCGCGCACCGGCGTGTGGGCGCGATAGTACATGGTGTCCGATGGGATAAGTCCCTTGCCGACAAAGGTGAAGTGGATGCCGTTCATCAGCGTCCCTTTTGCGTCGGTCGAAAAGCGCGAGCCATCGCGTTTGGTGTTGAACCAGATGATGTGGCTGGTGTCCACCCCGGCTTCGCGCAACTGGTTGCGGATGTTGATGCCGATGTGGTCATCCACCAGTGCGGTCAGGACGGCCGCACGCAGGCCAAAGGTGTAGGCCAGGCCGCAGGCCACGTTGGTCTCACCGCCCCCCTGGAAGATCCGCATCACGTGGGCGCGCGCGGTGGGCACGTCGTAAGGGTCCAGGCGCAGCATCACCTCGCCCAGCGAGACCGCATCGTAGTGGCAAGCGGTCGCCGGTTTGATGTCACGGTAAGATACAACCTTCATCGGTGTCTCCTTGCGCACTTCTCATTGGCCTCGCGCCTCACGAATCCACGCCAGCACCTGGGCCGTTCGCGCAGTGATCGCGTCATAGTCCCCGGACTGCAAATCTGCCTTGGTGATCAGGTTGGACCCGATGCCGACGGCGGTCACACCAGCCTTGAACCACGCCATGATGCTGTCACGCGTGGCCTCGACGCCGCCGGTGGGCATGATGCGCGTCCATGGCATGGGGGCCAGGATGGCTTTGACGAAGCCTGGCCCGCCCACCAGGTCGCCGGGGAAGACCTTGACAATTTCCACCCCGAGCTCCTCCGCCTGGGAGATCTCCGATGCCGTGCCGCAACCGGGGCTGTAGGGGATCTTGCGGCGGTTGCACAGCCGCGCCACCTCGGGGTTGAGCGTGGGGCCCACGATGAAGCGGGCGCCGGACGCGATATACAGGGCCGCCGTTGGTGCATCCACGATAGATCCCGCGCCCAGGATGACTGTTGGGTCGGCCTGGGCGAAGTGCTGGGCGACTTGCAGAAAGACATGGGGGGCGAAATCGCCGCGGTTGGTGAATTCGACTGCGCGCGCGCCGCCGGCTGCACAGGCCGCGACGATTTTGATCGCGATCTCGACCTTGGGATGATAGAATACAGGCACGAGGCCGGCCTGAGCGATCGTGGTTAGAACCGTCAATCTATCGTGATTTGCCATGACTTTGCTCCTTCAAGCTGCTTGACTGATGCTTCGGCCCCGTTACCAGGCCAGCCAGCCGCCGTCCACCGGCACGATTGCGCCGTGCATGTAGTCTGAAGCGGCCGACGCCAGAAACACCACCGTCCCTGCGAGATCGGCAGGCGTGCCCCAGCGGCCGGCCGGGATCCGAGATAGGATTGCAGCACGGCGATCGGCATCGGCGCGCAGTGCCGCGGTGTTGTCGGTAGCCATGTAACCCGGCGCAATGGCGTTGACGTTGATGCCCAGGCTGGCCCACTCGTTTGCCAGGCCGCGTGTCAGGCCGGCCACGCCGCTTTTGGCGGCCGTGTATGAGGGTACACGGATGCCCCCCTGAAACGATAACATCGAGGCGATATTAACGATCTTGCCGCCGCCCTGCGCGGCCATTTGCCGCGCGGCAGCCTGTGATAGGAAGAAGAGGGCCTTCAGGTTGATCTGCAGCACGTCATCCCAATCAACCTCGCTGAAATCCAGCGCCGGCGTGCGTCGGATGATGCCAGCGTTGTTAACCAGGATGTTGATCTGCCCCATGCCTCGGACCGTCTCCTCGACAACTGTTTCCAAGTCGGACACCGAGGCCTCTCGAAGGTCGCAACAGGCTTGTTGGTAACGCCGGCCAAGCCCGGTTACACTCACCTGGGTGTTGTCGCTGCTACAACGGTCCAGGCCCACAATATCCGCGCCAGCTTCAGCCAGGGCCAGGGCCATTGCTTGCCCCAGCCCTCGAGCCGCGCCGGTCACCAGCGCCACGCGGCCATCGAGACGAAAGAGATCGAGGATCATATGGCTACCTCCGCTTGAGGTTGAAATCGAGCAGGGTGCAAGGATTGGCCCGCAGGCGGTTCAAGCCTGGGCCGGTGGGAACTGTGACGAAGCAGGGGGTCATGGTGGTAGCTCCTCGTTGAGTGAATTTCGGCTTTTGCGGCTTGACATGCGCTTTGAGTCTGTGCTATATTATAGCACAGCAAACGGCCCTGTCGTAAAATCAAGAGGCGATGTTGCCTTCAGCCACGCTGCTGGATGTGCCCGATGCCGCAACCTGCGAAACTCATTGGCGCCGTTGAACGAGCCCTGGATATCCTGGAGCTTTTCGACGAGCGCACCCCTGAACTCGGCACCACCGAGATCGCCGATGTGACCGGCCTGCACAAAAGCACCGCGGCCGGCCTGATTTATACGCTCGCCGCCAGAGGCTATCTGGCCCAAAACCCTGTCAATCGCAAGTATCGTCTCGGCCTGAAGGTTATCAGCCGGGCCAAAGTCGTGCTGGGCAGTATGGACCTCCGGCAGACTGCCCTCCCCTATCTGCACCAACTCCGCGATCAATTCGACGAAACCGTGAACCTGGCGATCCTGGACGCAGGCGATATGGTCTATGTCGAACGGCTGCTTTGTGGCCACGCCCTGGGCATGCGCTCGGAGGTGGGCAAGCGCGAGCGCGCTCACAGCACCGCCCTGGGCAAGGCCATCCTGGCCCATTCGGCCTCGGCCGATGTGCAGGCCTATGTGGCCAGTTACGGGCTGGCCCCGACCACTGAGCGCACCGTCACCGATCCTGCAACCCTGGCCCAACATCTGGCGGCGGCGCGCGGCCAGGGCTATGCTGTTGATGACCAGGAAAACCAGGTGGGCGGGCGCTGCGTGGCGGCGCCCATTTTCGATTACACCGGCAGGCCCATTGCGGCCATCAGTATCTCGGCGCCGGCCGCACGTCTCGCGCTGGATGCGGTCCCCCGCATCGGCGCTCAAGTGTGCGCGGCCGCCCGTGCGATCTCTGCCAGCCTGGGCTATTCAGGCGGCTAAAGCTGCGGGGCGCCATCTCCTTGAAACATGGCGCCCTCATTCTATCTTTTCAACCACACCACAAGGAGGCCCAACATGTCCAAGAGCAAGAAGCTCACCCGGCGGGAGTTCTTGGTGCTGGCAGGCGCAGCTACAGGCACAGCTGCCCTGGCCGCCTGCGCCCAACCGACTCCCGCACCCCCGACGGCTGCGCCGGCTGCTCCCACCACGGCCCCAGCCGCCCCGGCTGCCACCGCCGTACCGGCGGCCGCCACAGCCATACCGGCCACACCGGTGCCCGAGGCCCCCAAGCTCGGCGAAACCCTCATTGGTAAGCTGGAGGGGCCTGAGATCATCCGGGACCTGGCGATGTACCCCAAGCAGTTCGCAGAGGCGCCCATGCTGGCCGACCTGGTGAAAGCTGGCAGCCTGCCACCTCTCGCAGAACGCCTGCCCGCCGCGGAGGAAGTCATGGTCGTCAAGCCGCTGAAGGAGATCGGCAAGTACGGCGGCACCTGGCGTCGCGGCTTCACTGGCCCGGCCGACCACGAAAACGGCAACCGGATCATGTCCACCGACAAGATCCTGTTCTGGGACTACACCGGCACCAAGATCGGCCCGGCCTTGTGCAAGGACTGGGACATCAGCGATGATGGCAAGGTGACCACGGTTTATCTGCGCAAGGGCGCCAAGTGGTCCGACGGCCAACCCCTCACGGCCGACGACTTCATGTTCTGGTACGACGATGTCTATTCCAACACCGACCTGGTGCCCACGCCGTTCCCCGAGATGTTGGCGGGCGGGCAGCCGGGCGTCATGAAGAAGATTGACGACTTCACGGTCGCGTTCGAGTTCCCGGTGCCGAACTTCCTGTTCCCCTTTATCCTGGCCGGCAGCACGGCCATCGGCGCTGGCTTCTCGACCCGCGGCGCGTTCGGCACCTACGGCGGCGGGTACGCGCCCGCGCACTACCTGAAGCAATTTCTGCCGAAGTACTCTTCGGAGGATGAGGTCAACACCAAGGCCAAGGCTGCCGGTTTTGACGACTGGAAGGCCTACTTCAAGAACCGGTTCTCGTGGGCGCTGAACCCTGAGCTGCCGGTGATGACCCCCTGGGTCACCACGAGCCCCATCAACACCCCCACCTGGGCGATGGAGCGCAACCCATACTACTGGGGCGTGGACAACGAAGGCAACCAACTCCCCTACATTGACAAAATCTCCATGACGTTGGCCGAGAACACCCAGGTGCTCAACCTGCGCGCGGTGGCCGGCGATTACGACATCCAGGAGCGGCACGTCGCCCTGGGCAACCTGCCCGTCCTGCTGGAAAATCAACAGAAGGGCAACTACACGATACATCTGGACCCGGCCTTCAACGGCTCGGATGTCACGATCCACATGGGCAACGCGTTCAACGGCGATGCGGAAATCAAGAAGTGGGTCCGGAACAAGGAATTCCGGCATGCATTGTCGCTGGGCATTGACCGGGCGCAGCTCAACGAGACCTTCTGGTTGGGTGTCGGCACCGAGGGCTCCGTCGCGCCGGCCGAATCCACCATCTACAGCCCAGGCCCCGAATGGCGCACCAAGTGGTGCACCCACGACCCAGACCAGGCCAACAAGATCCTGGACAGCATCGGGCTGGACAAGAAGGATGCCGAGGGCTTCCGCCTACGCACCGACAACGGCCAGCGCCTGCGGCTGGAACTGATCACCGTGGGCGCACAGTTCCTGCCCTACACCCAGGCCGGTGAAATGATCACCCAACACTGGAAGAAGATCGGCATTGACGTGGCTGTCAAAGAGATGGAGCGCAACCAGGCGTTCGGCACCACTGCCAACAGCGAGCACCAGATGATCACCTGGGCCAACGACGGCTCCGAGATGATCTTCCTCTTCCCGCGGCACGCGCTGCCGGTGGACCCGGTGGAGTGCCACATGGGTATGGCGTTCGCCAAGTGGTACGCCTCGGGCGGCGCCCAGGGCGAGAAGCCGGATGATCCCGAGATGCTGCGGGCCTTCGAGATCATGCAGAACGTGCCCACCCTGCCGGAAGCCGAACAGATCGAAGCCGGCAAGGAGCTGTGGCGCATCATCTGCGAGCAACAGTGGAGCATCGGCACCGTAGGCCAGTCGCCCGCCTTCATGGGTGTGCGCGTGGTCAAGAACAACATGGGCAACGTCCCTGAACGGCAGGTGAACGCGCAGCACGCCCGCACGCCGGGCAGCTCGCTGCCGCCGACCTTCTTCTTCAGGAGCTAAGAAACCTTCTTTGTGTTTCGGCGGGGTCGCAGACCCTGCCGAAACACAAACAAAAAACGGGGAGGCGCCATGCTGGCCTATATCGCACGCCGCACGGTGCTGGCGCTGGTGACCATTGTCGCCATCAGCATCCTGGCTTTCGCCATCATCCAACTGCCCCCTGGCGACTTCGTCACCACCTACATCGCCTCGATGTCGGCGGGCGGCGCGACAGTGTCCGAGGCCGAGGTGGCCGCGCTGCGTGAGCAGTACGGCTTGAACCAGCCCATGTATGTCCAATACTTGAAGTGGGCCGGGCAGGTGGTCCGGGGCAACTACGGCATGGCCATGGAATACCTCCGCCCCGTCAAGGACGTGATCGGCGACCGCCTGACCCTGACGATCGTCGTCTCCCTGGCTGCGGTCATCTTCACCTGGGCGCTGGCGCTGCCCATCGGCATCTACTCCGCGGTCAGGCGCTACTCCATCGGCGACTACATCTTCACCTTCATCGGCTTCATCGGCCTGGCGGTGCCCGGTTTCATGTTGGCGTTAGTGGTGCTCTACGTCGGCTTCCGCTACTTCAACGCTAACGTTGGCGGGCTTTTCTCGGCCGAGCTGGCGGATGCGCCGTGGAGCTGGGTCAAATTCAAGGACATGCTGGCGCACCTGCCGATCCCGGCCGTCGTCCTGGGGCTTTCCGGCACCGCGCAGATGATCCGCATCATGCGGTCGAACCTGTTGGATGAACTGCGCAAGCCCTACGTGATGACCGCCCGCGCGCGCGGCCTATCGGAGATGCGTGTCATTATGAAGTACCCGGTGCGTGTGGCCCTGAACCCGTTCATCAGCACCATCGGCTACCTGCTGCCCTACATCGTGTCGGGCAGCATCATCGTCTCGTTGGTGCTCAGCCTGCCCACCGTCGGCCCGCTGCTGCTGAAGGCGCTGGTGGCCCAGGATATGTTCCTGGCCGGCACCATCGTGCTGCTGCTGGGCGTGTTGACCGTGGTGGGGACCTTCATTTCCGATCTGCTGCTGATGTGGGTGGATCCGCGCATTCGCCTGGAGAGACGCTGATGAGCGAGCCGCAACCGCAACAACGAATTCAGCAGCGCGCCACGGATTTGCCCGGTGACGCCAGCGCCATCGAATTCGTCGAGATCCCCGAAGAGCAGATGACCGAGGCGGAGGAGCGCATCTCGGTCGCCACCGCGGGCCAGCTCATGTGGTGGCGCTTCCGTAAGCACCGCCTCGCTATGATCAGCGCCGTCGTGCTCATCCTGTTCTACCTGATCGCGGTCTTTGCGCCGTTCCTGGCCTACGCCGACCCGGAGCTCTCGGAGGCGCAGCGCGGCCTGATGCCACCGCAGCCGATCCATTGGTTCAAGGAAGGTAAGCTCGATCCCCACGTCTACGCCGTCTCCGGCGCGCGCGATCCGGTGACGTTCAAGCGTATCTACAAGACCGACCTGAACACCCAATACAACGTCCGTTTCTTCGTCAAGGGCTTCTCGTACAAGCTTCTGGGCTTCATACCGATGGATGTGCACCTGTTGGGGGTGGAGGGCGCCAAAACCGAGGAAACCCTCTTCATCCTGGGCACCGACCTGAACGGCCGCGACCTATGGTCCCGCTTGATGTTCGCCACGCAGATGTCGCTGGTCATCGGTCTGGCCGCGGTCGCGATCAGCTTGTTCCTGGGGGTGCTCTTGGGCGGCATCTCCGGCTATTTCAGCGGCACGATAGATACGGTCATCCAGCGTGTGATCGAGATCTTGCGCTCGATCCCCACTATCCCGCTGTGGATGGGCCTGGCCGCTGCACTGCCGCGCGAATGGACGGTGCAACAGATATATCTGGCGATCACGCTGATCATCTCGCTGCTGGGCTGGACCGAGTTGGCGCGCGTGGTGCGCGGCCGCTTCCTCACGCTGCGCGAGGAGGACTTCATCACGGCCGCGGAGCTGGCCGGCTGCGGCCGGATGCGCATCATCTTCCGTCACATGGTGCCTTCCTTCCTCAGCCACATCATCGCGGCCACCACGCTGGCGATCCCGGCGATGATCATCAGCGAGACATCCCTCAGCTTCCTGGGGCTGGGCCTGCGGCCGCCCGCCATCTCGTGGGGCGTGCTGCTGGAGCAGGCGCAGAACATCCAGGCGCTGGCCATCTCGCCGTGGCTGCTGATCCCGGTGATCCCGGTGGTTTTTGCCGTACTGGCCTTCAACTTTGTCGGCGACGGCCTGCGCGACGCCGCCGACCCGTATGGATAAAAACGGGCGTCGCAGCTTGCTGCGTGAACCGGGGCAAGCCCCGGCGTCCGGCGTGAGTGAATATGGCTACACAAGACAAACGCACCCCGTTACTGGATGTGCATGATCTGAAAACCTACTTCTACCCGGATGAAGGCATCGTCAAAGCTGTAGACGGCGCTTCGTTTGCGATCGCCCAGGGTGAGACGTTGGGTATCGTCGGCGAATCCGGCTGCGGCAAGAGCGTCACCGCACGCTCGATCCTCCGCATCGTCGAGGAGCCGGGGCGGATCGTGGAGGGGCAAATCCTGTGGCACGATGCCCAGGGCAAAGCCACAGACTTGACCACGCTCCACCCCGATGGCCCGGAGATGCGCGCGTTGCGCGGCCGCGAGATCGGCCTGGTGTTCCAGGAGCCGATGACTTCCTTCAGCCCGGTGCACACCGTCGGCAACCAGATCATCGAAGCTGTGCAGTTACACATGGGCGTTTCCAAGCGTGAAGCGCGGCAGCGCGCCGTCGAGTCGTTGAACCAGGTGGGCATCCCCAAACCGGACCGCCGCATTGATGACTACGCGTTTCAACTTTCGGGCGGCCTGCGCCAGCGCGCCATGATCGCGGTGGCGCTGTCGTGCGATCCGCGGCTGCTCATCGCGGATGAACCGACCACCGCGTTAGATGTCACCACCCAGGCCCAAATCCTTGATCTGCTGCGCGACCTCCAACAGCAGCGGGACATGGCGATCATGCTGATCACCCATAACCTGGGGGTGGTGGCCGAGATGTGCGACAACGTGGTGGTGATGTACCTGGGGCGTGTCGTCGAAGTCGGCCCGGTGGACGCCATCTTCCATCACCCGAAACATCCCTACACCCGCGCGTTGCTGCGCTCCATCCCCAGCATCGAAGGCGCGACGCGCGTCAAGCTGCACACCATCACCGGCTCGATCCCGCATCCCTACAACCGGCCGGCTGGCTGCCCCTTCCATCCCCGCTGCCCTGAGCGCATCCGCGGGGTCTGCGAGGCGTCAGAGCCGGCGTTGCGCGATCTGGGGGATGGCGGGGCAGTAAGCTGCTTTTTGTACGATAGGGCTTGACAGCAATCTCAATTGGCTGTAATGTATAGCTTGCTGTAATGCTATACGTAACAGGAGATGGAATTATGGATACGGGTCAAATGGCAAGTGTGCAGGTGGTCGTGCGGGTGCCTGAGAATCTGCGCAAGCGTGTACATGCGGTTGCTGCCCTCCGCGGGGAACGGATGGCGGATGTGGTGCGGGCCGCGCTGGAAAAATATGTAGATGACGCGCTGATCGACGCGGAGGATGCTCGTGCAGCACGCACCATCCGGGCGCGTATAGATCGGGGCGAACGCACCTATTCTCACGACGACATCTGGGCTGAAATCGAAGCCTTGGAGGCGCAAGGTGCCTTACCGGCTTGAGTATTCTTAATAAAACGGAGTTATCGTGAGGCAAGAAAACTCCCTTCTTCTCGAGATCCGCAACCTGCAGAAGTTCTTCCCCATCCGCAAGGGCTTCCTGCAGAAAGTGGTCGGCCAGGTGCGGGCGGTGGACGACGTGTCGTTCTTCATCCGCCAGGGCGAGACGCTGTCGCTGGTGGGCGAGAGCGGCTGCGGCAAGACGACCACTTCGCGCTGCATCCTGCGCGCGGTCAAGCCCACCGCGGGGCAAATCCTGTTCCGCACCGAGGGGGGGCAAGTGGTGGACGTGGCTGCCCTATCGCAGAGCGAGCTGAAACCGCTGCGCCGCCAGATGCAGATGATCTTCCAGGACCCGTTCTCGTCCCTCAACCCGCGCATGACGCTGCTGGACATCGTGGGGGAGCCGCTGCTGGTGAATGGCGTGACCGATCGTGAGGAGCGCACCGAGCGCGTGGCCGAACTGCTGAAGCTGGTAGGCATGCGGCCGGAGTACATGCGCCGCTTCCCCCACGCGTTCAGCGGCGGGCAGCGGCAGCGCATCGGCATCGCCCGCGCCCTGGCGCTGCGGCCGCGGCTCGTGGTGGCCGATGAGCCGGTCTCCGCGCTGGATGTGTCGGTGCAGGCGCAGATCTTGAACCTGCTGCTGGAGCTCCAGGAAGGGCTGGGGCTGACCTACCTCTTCGTGGCGCACGACCTGAGCGTGGTCAAGCACATCAGCGAGCGCATCGCGGTGATGTATGTGGGCCGCCTGGTGGAGATGGCTCCCACGCACGACCTGTTCTACGCGCCCAAGCATCCCTACACCGAGGCGCTGCTGTCGGCGGTGCCCAAACCCGACCCGCGGCTGCGCGCCAAACGCATCGTGTTGGAGGGCAGTGTGGCCGATCCCGCCAACCCGCCGCCCGGCTGCTATTTTCACCCGCGCTGCCGTTACGCGGTGGACCGCTGCACGCAGGAGACCCCGGGCCTGACGGAACTGCTGCCCAACCACTACGTCGCCTGCCACCGCGCGGCCGAGCTGAGCCTGGCCGGAGTGCTGAAATGAAAATCAACACCGCCCTCCAAAAAATGCGCCGGGGCGAGCCCGCTCTGGGCTACGCCGCCAAGCTCGGCTCGCCGGTCGCGGCCGAGTTCCTCAGCCATTGTGGGGCCGATTTCGTTTCGCTGGACAGCCAGCACGGCTCCTGGGGCGCCGATTCGCTGGTCGCGGGCCTCACGGCCATTTGCGCGGGGCCGGCGACCCCCATGGCCCGGGTGCTGAACAACCAGTATCACCTCATGGCTCAACTGCTGGACGCCGGGGTGCTGGGCATCGTGGTGCCCATGGTGGACACCGTCGCAGAGGCGCAGGCGGTCGCAGCCGCGTGCCGCTACCCGCCGGTCGGCACGCGCTCCTTCGGCTGGGGCCGCGCCGTCGCCTACGGCGCGGATTACGCCGATTGGATCAACGACCAGCTCTTCGTCGCGGTGCAGATCGAAAGCGCCGAGGCGGTGGCGCAAGCTGAAGCGATCCTGGCCGTGCCCGGCATTGACGGCTGCATGGTGGGCCCGGCCGACTTGGCGCTTTCGATGGGTTTTCACCCGCGCGAGGCCGCCCAACACAACGAACACGCGCGCGCCCTCGAACGCGTGGTGCAGGCATGCCGAGACACGGGCAAGATCCCCGGCATTGACATCGGCAGCCCCGAACAGGCCGCGCTGCGCGTGCGCCAGGGCTTCCGTTTCGTGGTGATGGGCAGCGACGCCCGCTTCCTGCTGAGCGCCCCCGCCGCGGCGCTGAAAGCGGTCCGGGATGCTGTCGCGTAGCAGCGAACTCAGAAACCCGGCTTCTTGCGGCGCCCAATTCCTTGCCCTTGACCTGGGCACATCCTTCATCAAAGGCGCGGTGCTGGACCTGGATCGGCTGCGCCTGCATGCCATCCACCGGCTTCCCTTCCCCGACCCGCTGCCCAACTTGCCGCCGCTGCACTGCGAGATTGACCCCGCCGCAGTGCTGGGCGCCACACGCCGCCTCATTGACACCCTGCTGGCGCACGCGCCGGAAGCCGCGGGCCTGGTGATGACCAGCCAGATGCAAGGGCTGGTGCTGACCGACGCGGCCGGGCAACCAGTCTCCAACTGCATCACCTGGCGGGATCAGCGCAGCCTGGCGCCGCGGCCCGGCGGCGGAGCTTACTTCGATGCGTTGGCCGCGCGCCTCTCGGCTCAACAGCGGGCGCGGCTGGGAGAACTGCACCCGGGCCTGCCATTCTGCGCCCTCTTCCGGCTAGCCGAGGAGGGGCGGCTGGCCCCCGGCCTGATCCCGGCCTCGCTGCCCGATTTCGTGCTGGCCAGCCTGTGCCGGGAGCGCGGGGAGCCGGGGGTTGAGGCAACCAACGCGTCGGTGCATGGCCCGTTGGACCTGGCAACGCTGATCTGGTTCGAGGATATCCTGGCGGCCTGGGGGTTCGAGCGCTTGCGTTGGCCCCGCGTCCGCCGGGCCGGCGAGATCGTCGGGCGGCTGGACATGGGCGGCCGCGCAATCCCCTGCTATACGCCCGTGGGCGACCAGGCGTGCGCGTTGGCCGGCGCGCTGCTGCAAGAGGGGGAGCTTTCCATCAACATCTCCACCGGCTCGCAGGCCAGCATGATCAGCCCGGTGCTGGCCCGCGGGGACTACCAGACCCGGCCGTTCTTCGATAACCGCTACATCAATCTGATTACTCACATCCCCGCAGGCCGGGCGCTGAACACACTGGTGGCGCTGCTGACCGAATTGGCCGAAGCCGAAGGAGTGCAGCTGCGCGATCCGTGGGGCGCCATTGCGCGCATGGCCGCGGCGACCGGCCCTACGGAGCTGCGAGTCAACCTGGCCTTCTTCGCCAGCCTGCGCGGGGATCGGGGCGAGATCGCCAACATCCGGGAGGACAACCTGACGGTCGGCCACCTGTTCCGGGCCGCGTTCCAGGACATGGCCGAGAACTATCACACGTGCGCCCTGCGCCTGTCGCCTGCGGCCGCCTGGGAGCGACTGGTCTTTTCCGGCGGGCTGGCGCTGAAGATGGACGTGCTGCGGCAGGTGATCTGCGACCGATTCGGCATCCCGCATCCCGAAGCGACCGGACGAAGCCGGCTCAGCCCGTCCGCCGAGGACACGCTGCTGGGCCTGCTGGCGTTGGCGCTGGCCTTCACGGGCCGGGCCGGCTCGGTGGCGGAAGCGATCGGGTTGCTGATACAACATTATCACGAGGAGGAGCCATGCGAACCATCCGATGGGGCATGATCGGCTGCGGCAACGTGACCGAGGTGAAAAGCGGCCCAGGCTTTCAGAAGGCGCGCAACTCCGCGCTGGTGGCCGTGATGCGCCGGGACGCGGCGTTGGCCGAGGACTATGCACGACGCCACGGCGTCCCCCGCTGGTACGCCGACGCGGCGGCCCTGATCGCCGACCCCCAAGTGGAGGCGGTCTACATCGCGACCCCGCCGTCCTCGCACAAGGCCTACACGCTGGCGTGCGCGCAGGCCGGTAAGCCGGTCTACGTGGAAAAGCCCATGGCGCTGAACTTCGGGGAATGCCAGGAGATGATCGCGGCGTGCCGAGGGGCCGGCGTGCCGCTCTTCGTGGCCTACTATCGCCGTGCCATGCCGCGCTTCCTCAAAGTTAAGGCGCTGATCGAGGCCGGCGCCATCGGCGAGGTGCGCTTCGTGACGGTGCTGCTGGAACAGAAGCCGCAGCCGGAGGACATTGACCCGGCGAACCTGCCCTGGCGCGTGCTGCCGGAGATTTCCGGGGGCGGCCGCTTCGTGGATATGGGCTCGCACACCCTGGATTTCCTGGACTATGTGCTGGGCCCCATCCGCCGCGTCAGCGGCCAGGCGGCCAACCTCGGCGGCTTCTACCCGGCCGAGGACACGGTGACGGCCGCGTTCGAGTTCGCGTCGGGCGTGCCGGGCGCGGGCGCGTGGTGCTTCGCCGCCTCGGCCAACCGGGATGTGACGGAGATCGTAGGCAGCCGGGGCCGGATCGCGTTCTCCAGCTTCGACGCGGAGCCGATCACGCTGATCACTGCGGAGGGGACACAGGCGTTCGCCATCGAGAACCCTGCCCACGTGCAGCAGCCGTTGATCCAGACGGTGGTGGATGCACTGACCGACCAGGGCGCCTGTCCCAGCACGGGCGAAACCGGCGCGCGGACGACGTGGGTGATGGATCAGGTGTTACGGGGGTTACCAAAGTGACATTCTGCTTCCGCCGGGTCTTAGACCCGGCGGAAGCAGAGTTCTAACTCAGCAGCCCCAGATTCCGCCGCAGCCGCGGGAAGTTGTATTTGCGGCCAGGGAACAACTGCAAGCCTTCCTCCCACACCTCGGTGGCAAAGAGCGCGGTCACTTCCTGGTACTGTTGTTCAGTCAGGTCAAGCTCGAAGCCAACGAAGCTGTCGTCCAACTGGCCGAGCCGGCTGGCGCCGACGATAACGGAAATCACGCCGGGGCTGTAGCGCAGCCACGCCAGCGCCAAGGCCGCGGGCGGCACGCCCAAATCCGCCGCGTAGCGGTTGAACCGCTGGATGCTGGCCCCGTGCTGCGCCAGCCAGGTAATGACCGGTCCGCTGCTCTCCCCGCGCGCACCGGACGGGAACGGCCCGCCCACCTGGTAGCGTCCCGCCAGCACCCCTTCGGCCAAGGGGCGATACGCGGTGATGGCGATTTCCTCGGCCACGGCCTGGGGCAAGATCTCCACCTCGATGCCCCGCTCGAACAGGTTGTAGGCCACCTGGTTATTGATCAGCCGCGGCCAACCGTGCGCAGCCGCGATGGCGTTGCAGTGGGCCAGCAGCCAGGCCGGGAAGTTGGAGCATCCCACGTAGCGCGCCTTGCCTGCGCGCACCACCTGGTCCAGCGCTTGCATGATTTCCACGGGACGCATTCCCGGCAGCGGCCAGTGCAGCAAATAAAGATCCACAGTGTCCGTCTGCAGCCGCGCCAGGCTCTCTTCGATGCTGGTTCGGATGGTGTCCGGCTCCAGGTCCCGATGTACTTTTGTGGCGAGGAAGACTTGATCCCGGCGTCCGCGCAACAGGCGGCCCAAGATCTCCTCGGTGCCGCCCGCCGCATACATGGCCGCGGTGTCCACGAAGTTGACCCCACGCGCCAGCGCCGCGCTCAAGATGCGATCGGATTCAGCTTCGTCGCACCGCGCGCCGAACATCATGGTGCCCAGGCAGAACTCCGACACCAGTTCGCCGGTGCTGCCGAAGGGAACGCGTTTCATTGAATCCTCCAATTCAATAGGGCGGGTCTTCCGCGGTTAATGCACGCCTGCCTGTTGTTGACGACAGTGCGGCAACGGCTGTCCGCTGTTAACGCGCAGAAACCCGCCCCTACTAAAGCGTTACATTGATCTTTGCCAACTGCTCCACGATTTGCGGGTGGATCGGCACGCCCTCGACCAGGTTGCGGTCGCGGGTTTGCCAGCCGCGCTGCCCGGGGTAGAGGAACTCCCCATCCGCGCCTACCCCTTGATCCACAAAGCCCAGCAGGTCGGCCACGCGTTGGGCGAAGCGCGCCGGGTCAATGAAGCGCGTGACATCAATCGCCAGTAGGAACTTGCTGCCCTCGGGATCCAGCCCGGTGCTGTCTGCCTGGCCCACCTCGTAGCTGAGGAATCCGCCGGCCAGCGCGCCGGTGAAGACCTCCATCATCAGCGCCAGCCCGGCCCCTTTGTGCTCGCCCATGGGCAGTACCAGGCCCGAGGCCAGGATCGCCGATGGATCGTTGGTGGGCTGCCCGGATGCGTCGAGGCCCCATCCTTCGGGCGCGGCCTTACCTTCGCGCAGATAGGTGCCGATCTTGCCTACGGCAGCCTGGCTCATCGCCATGTCCAGCACCATCGGGTCGAGGCCCTCGCCGCGCGGTACACCGATGCCCAACGGATTATTGCCCACCACCGGTTGTCGAGAACCCCAGCCGGTCATGTTGGGGATCGCGTTGGTGGTGCAGATGCCGATCATCCCGGCACGGGCAGCCTGGCAGGCGTAGGCGTGGGCGCGACCCCAGTGCGTCACCCGGTGAGCCACGCAAAGGCCCACGCCGAAGCGCCGGGCACGGGCGATGGCCTGTTCCATCCCCTGGTGCGCTACGTACCGCCCCAGCCCGCGGTCCCCGTCTAACACGCAGACCGCCTGGTCGTCGCGCGTCAATGCCAACTGTGGGTCCCCATTAGCACGACCATCGCGCAGCCCTTGCACGATCAGGGGCAGCATACGGATCCCGTGGGATGGCACACCCAACAGGTCGGCCTCGGCTGTCAGCGCCGCCTCGATGCGGCGGACGTGTTCTGGCACCCCTTCGGCGGCCAATGTGCGGTCGATGGTGGCGACCAGTGTGTCGTAAGGGACGCGAATTTCAGTAGCCAATTCTAGCTCTCCTTCAAGCTTCCTGCAGTTCTCATGGCTCAGGGATTGCACACCCCTGCCTGAAAGTGAGAAGCGGCCGCAGCCGCTTGACGTCAGGCCCTGCGGGGCCTTCTCACGTTGAGGATTACCCCAGCTTCAACCCAAAATCCTCGGGCGCGAGGCCGACATCCTGGCCCAGGCCTCGCAGGCCGGCGGCGACGTCGGGCGGCAGTGGGATGCCGTTTGCCAGGGCCAGGGCGCGATGCTCCCACTCCTTCTCGCCCGGCACGAAGACCCGGTCGTGGCCGGCTGCCTTAGGCGCCGCGCGTAGCTCGCGCACCACTGCGTCCATGCGCTGCTTGAACTCGGCCACCGGCATCATGGCGGCGATGTCCAGTGCAATGAACGCGTGCCCCTGGTTCACCCGTTCCAGCGACGCGCCGGCCCAGCTCACGACGCCGCTTAACAATGCAGCGCCGGTCAGCACGCCACCGAGCACCTCCACCAGCACCGCCAGGCCGTAGCCTTTGTAATCGGCCAACGGCAACAGCGCGCCTTCCTCCGGAAAGCGGCTGGGATCGGTGGTGGGCCGGCCCTCGGCATCAATCAGCCAGGTGTCGGGCACCGACTTGCCCAGGGCTTTGGCGGCGAATACCTTGGTGGCTGCCACGCGGCTGGTAGCGATGTCCAGGTATACCATTTGCTCCTCGTCGGCTGGCGCGGCCCACGCGATGGGATTGGTGCCGATGACCTTGCCGGCCGCGCCCGTGACAGTCATCACCGGGTCCACATTGCACACCGCCAGGCCCAGCATGTCCTCGGCCGCGGCCAGGCGCGCGTAGTAGCCTGCGGCCCCGAAGTGGCTGGTGCGGCGCACCCCGACGTAACCCAGGCCGCAGGCCCGCGCTTTCGTCATGGCAAGGCGCATGGCGCGACAGGCCACCGCAGGCGGCATGGCATAATTCGCATCTAAGATGGCCCAGGCCGGCCCTTCCGAGGCCACTGTTTCGGCCGCTGCCGGATCGAGACGGCCATCGAGCACGTTCTTGATCAGGCCGCGCAGTTGGCGAGTGCCATGGGTGAACGTGCCCAACGTGTCGGTGGTCACCAGGGCGTCCGCGGTCAGTTGGGCATCCGTTTCGTTGACTCCAACTTTGCGCAACGCAGCCAGGCAGAAAGCGGTCAGGTCTTCGATGTTGACTTTGAAATAGGGATCTGATGGGTTCATGGTGTGGCTTCCTCAGCAGTATCTCGTCGTGCGACGCAAACTGATCTCAGATGGCGATGATCCTTTAGTCGTCAAAGAGGGCGTCATTGTAACATGGTCTGACCCAGCGATCAACAAAGGGTTCTTTTGATGGGGGTTATTTCTCAACCGTGCAGATGAAGCCGTGCGTATGATTGTACAGACGTTTCTCCCATAGCCTCTTGAACGCCTGGGCCAGCGGCGCTGGCACCCCCAGGTCGAGCGGCGCGAGGGCGCGGCGGATGAACGCACGGTTGCTCGTCTCACTGTACGGTTCGAACGCGTCCGCGACATCGCCCGCCAGGTCGCGCTGAATGTCCAGCATCATCGCCGGCGCGGGACAGGCGAAGTCGAAGGCTGCAAAGTCCACCTGGCGCACCTGGCGCGCTTGCGCCGTACGGAAATACATCCTCCCGTGAGTGAGATCGTAGACTACCTGCCACTGGTTGTTGCCTAGGTCCAGCTCGTCCAGGATGTCGAACGCGCAGGCGGCCGGCTCCGGCGCCCCGGTGGCCGAGTGGGCGGCCAGCAGCGCCGCAGCCCAGGCGAAGCGGCGATCGGCTTGCGGGTCCTTGTCTGCCATGTCCAACGGCATGTGTCCGCCAAAGCCCTCGAACTGCGTCAGCTTCGCCAACTCCACCTCGTAGGGCGCGTTACAGAGTGCCTTGACCGGCATCGCTGCGCCGCCCCGGATCACGACCTGGCCCTCCAGTATTTGCTGGCCGCGGTCTCGCCCAGCCGGTCAGCGACGAAGAAGTGCCAGGTGGTCGGCCCGCCGACCGCAACGGTTTCGAGGCTGGTGATGACCTCATCCACGCTGGTGAAGTTGTCCAGCAAGTATTGCATCCACAACCGCGGTTCGATCCTGGGCAGCTTGCCCTGAGGCGGCCGGATCGTACTGCGCAGGGTCATCTCGCCCACGTACAGTCCGGCCTCGTTCATCCCGCCGTCAATGAAATCGCGGCCCTGCGTGTTGTAGGTGATCGAGCCATATTGGGCTACCCAACGGACGCGCGGCGCGCGGCGGCTCTTGCCAAAGGCGGCGTAGAGGTCATCCTCCCAACTCAGGCTCTCCTTGCGCACGCCGGCCGGGTTAACCACCACTGTGCCCGGTACGTTGTAGTCATCATCCAGATTGTGACCCACATAGAACGCCTCACCGGCTTGCAGCAGGAAAGTGCTGCATGAGTGGGCTGGCACCGCGTCCGTGGTCGCGGCCTGGTTTGGCGCAGCCAACAGCAAAGCAAAGCTCAGAAGCATCTACATGGAAGTCAACCGGCGCATGATACCCTAAGAGAGGGCCGGCCTTCACCATGAAGGCAGCGCGCCCGGCGCGGTGAAGAGGGAAAGGCCCCAACTGAACGCATAGGCCAGGATGAAGAACGCGGCCAGGGGGAAACGTCGGATCAGGTTGGGTCCGTGTGCGGACATCGGTCTTCTCCTTGTTTCATAAGTATGGCGGTAAACCAGGCGGAGATCATGCCTCGAAGGATGTATTGCGGTGATCCCGTTGGCGCTTTCATTCATCCCTGCGCCGATCGTCAGGCTGGTTGCCGGCATGTTCACGGTGATCGCCGCGGCAATGTTTCTGGCATTTTTACGCCGTGGACGTGGCGCCTCATCAAGCATTGGGCTGCGGTTCAGGGCGACCTGAACCACCCGGTTGCGGCCAGTTTTTTTTCCCACGATGCCGATCTCGTTGATTATCATCGCGCTGGATCTGATCAAATACCCGGATCTATTCTTCGCGCCGGGGGTGTCGCATCAGATCGCCTTCTGGCTGTGGCTGATCAGCACAGTGAGCATCTTCGGCATGGGCTGCGTGATCGTGGAGCGCATCTACCGGCACGAGGGGATCAAGATCGGCCACGCGAACTTCGGCTGGTATATCCCGCCAGTCTCCAAGCTGCTGATCCCGATCGCCGGGTTTGAGTTGGCCCATATCTTCCCGGACCAGGCGGAGTGGATTTTCGGCCTGTCTATGATCGGCCTGGGGGTGGGATTCTTCCTGTTCCTATTCGTGGGCGCGGCCGTCTATCACCGGTACATTTTCGAGGAGCTGCCTATGAGCAGGTTCGCCGCCACCTTCTTCATCGGCATCGCGCCGCCCGCGATCTTGGCGGTAGATCTGTCCAAGCTGCAGCAGTTGTTTGAGGCTGCCCCGGTGCTGGGAGTTGACCCGCAGGCTTTTGCGCCGCTGGCGAAATTGGGCATTCTGATGACCTGGGGCTTCGCCCTATGGTGGTTCATCATGGCACTGCTGGTGGTGTCACATTATGTCCGTAAGCAAAACTTGCCGTACGCGCTGTCCTGGTGGGCGTTCACATTCCCATCGGGCGCGCTGGGGGTGGCTTCGGGGGTGGCGTAGCGGGTGAGTGGGTTTGCCTTTATCCAGGCCATCGCCAGTGCGCCCTCCTCGTCCATTTCGGCGATGGCGTTGCTCAGTTGCTCCGATATGAAAATCCTCCCTTGTGATGGGGTCTCGGCGGCTGAAACCGCGGCCACCCTTGCGAAGTCGGCCTGCGCCAACTGATTGTCAGTCCATGCAGGTGGACTTGGCGAAGGTAGCCGTGATTTCCAGTCGCCGGGCCAGTCTTATTCCAACAGCCCAGCGCGGTACGCGCGGGTGTAGTTTAGGCAATGCCTGTCAATGCCGAGCGTGGCCTCGGCGGCCAGCAGCGCTTTGCGCAGCTCCCGGTCCAGCGGGTCGAGGATAGCCGTGTCCAGGCCGGCCTCCAACATCAACGTCAGGAATGCTCGGTTGATCAGCGTGCGCACCGGCAGGCCGAAGGAGATGTTGCTGAGGCCCGAGGTGAAGTGGACCTTGGGATACTCGGCTTCGACCGCGCGCACCGTGGCCAATGCCACACGCGCCGCGTTGCCGCTGGCGCCGATGGTCATCACCAACGGGTCCACATAGACCTGCTCATCGGGGATGCCCGCGGTGCGCGTCTCGTCAATCAACCGGCGCACGATCGCCAGCCGGCCTTCGGTGTCCGCAGGGATGCCCTTGTCGTCCATGGCCAGGGCGATGACCCCGCCTTTGGCCTGCGCAGCCAGCGGCAACACGCCGGTCAGCCGCGCCGTCTCGCCGCTGATGGAGTTGATCAGGGGTGCCTGCTTGACGTGGGGCAGCGCGGCCGCCAGCGCATCCGGGTTCGCGCTGTCCAGACAGAGTGGTTTGGTCACCGCTGCCTGCACCGTCTGCACGAGCCAGACCAGGTCGTCCGGCTCGCGGTCCGTTGGAGTGCCCGCGTTGACGTCGATCCAAGTCGAGCCGGCCGCGGCCAGCTTCTGGATGGACTCGACGTTGCGGTCGAGTACGGCCTGTTTCACCGCTTTGCGGGTGCCGTTGATTTTCTCGCCGATGATTCTCATTGTGCCCTTCCTTTGGGGGTGCTGGTTCTTCCACGGCAGCCGGGAAGAAATGATAGTAGCGGATAGCTTCGCCCGGCGGGATCACCACGAAGCCGTCGTCCCAGGGACCCAATAGCATCTTGCGCACCAGCGCGTTCGAGCCGGAGATCTCTTCGGAGCGCAGATCCCAGCGCTCGGCCAGGCGCCGCGCAACCTCGCGGTAATGTGTCATGTCCCCGCGGCCGGTGTCAATCAGCGCGAGTCGGGGGGACATCAGACCTCCGTGGGTCGCAGCAGGGCTGAGAATTGAGTTAATTATATAATACCCTAGGGAACTTGTCAAATCGAAAGATCGTGGTATGATGTTACCCTGAAATCCATGGTTCAGACCGGTGGTCGCGCTGCGCGCGCCGCCCGTGGAGACAGATCCGGTATGGTGACAACCCAGATGCCTGCTGCCCGCACCCGATCGGCGCGGGGGGCCAACATTGACCGCAACTCTTTCGAGCCGCCGTATTACCAACTTGCCCACATTCTGCGCCAGCAGATCGCATCCGGTGAGCTCCGGCCCGGTGACCGCGTGCCGTCCGAGGCGCAGTTATGCGAGCGGTACGAGGTCAGCCCCATGACCGTGCGCCGGGCGATCAACATCTTGCTGGACGAGGGCCTGGTGACCGCGACGCGCGGCCGCGGCACCTTCGTCCGGCCGCTGGTGCTGGGCAGGGCCACTTTCGGGCTGCAAGCGTTGGAGGATCTCTTCAACGATGAAAACACGGTCGTGCGTTTCCTGTCCGTGCGCACGACGCCAGCAACCGCGCGTGTCAGCCAGCGGCTGGGTGTGCCGATGGACGATAAGGTGATCTCCATCCGTCGTCTGTTATCGCGGGACGGCCAACCGGTCGCGTATCATCGCGAGTATCTGATCTTCGATCCGACACAGCCCATCGTTGAGGCGGAGATGGGCATCACCACCTTGCAGGGCCTGTTTCACGGCCACGGGGAAACCGTGCTCAAGCGGGGGGATCTTACCATTGAGACCACGGTGGTTACCGAGGAAGAGTCGAAGCTGCTTGCCGTTCCGGTAGGCCGCTCCGCCTTTTGCATCGAACACGTCTTCTATGATTTCGAGGACCGGCCGGTGAGCTGGGGATGGTTCATTGTGCCCGGTGATCGCCTCCGCTTCAACGCCCGTGTCGGGGTGTAGCGGTCGGCCAACCAGGCGGGTGCATGGGAGTAACGATGGCGGACAATCTACATGTGGCAAGTGCAGCTGAGCTGGCTGCGGCGTTGGCCGATCTGCGCGAACAGGAAGTGCTCGCGATGGTGCAGGCGCGCATGGACCGCGGGGATGACCCTTTGCAGATCATTGAGGAGTGCCAGGTCGGCATGCGTGACGTGGGTGAGCGGTACGCACAGCGGCGCTACTTCCTCTCCGGCCTGATCATGGCCGGAGAGATCTTGCGCGAGGTAATGGATATCGTGATGCCTTCGGTCGAGGCGCGCTTTTCGGGTCACACTTCGGGCCGGGTGCTGCTGGGCACTGTCCAAGGAGACATCCACGACCTGGGCAAAAACCTGTTGTTGATGTTGTTGCAGTGTTACGGCTTTACCGTGCTGGACCTGGGCGTGGATGTGGCGCCGGCCCGCTTCGTAGCCGAGGCCCGAGCGTTCTTGCCGGATATCATCGGCATGTCGGGGCTGATCGCCGCGGCGTACCCCACCATGCGCGATACGGTTACCGCGCTCAGGGCTATGATGGCGGAGGATGGGCGGCAGCTCCCGATCCTGTTGGGCGGCCAGGTGGATGAACAAGTGTGTCGCTTTGTGGGTGCGGATCACTGGTCTATTGATGCGATGGAGGGTGTGCGTCTATGTCAACGGTTGGTGGCCGAGCGGTCTGACAGTAGGCCCACGGGCCCGGTCAAGGCCTTGGAGCAACCCTGATGGGGCTGCGTCTGGCTCGAGCCTTGCGTGCTTACGGCACGCGCCTGCGCGCGTTCAGCCCCAATGCCCGGCTCTATCTGGTTAACGTGGTGTTGACCGGCGCGGCAATGGGCGTGTTCCGCTTGCTCTTCAATTTCTTCGTGCTCAGCCAGGGCTATGATGAGGCGCTATTAGGGCGGCTGGTGACGGCTAACAGCCTGACCTCACTGGTGGTTGCGCTACCTATGGGCTATCTGGCCGACCTGTTGGGCCGTAAACGCTCGTTGCTGGTCTCGGGCGGATCTACAGCCCTGGCCGTAGTCGTCATGGTGGCGCAGCCCGGCGCCGGGATGTTGTATGCCATGAACATGGTCTTTGGGGTGGCGCAGAGCCTGGCCGCGGTCACCATGAGCCCCTTCTTGATGGAAAACAGCACCGAGCATGAGCGCACCTATTTGTTCAGCTTCGGGTCGGGCCTACAGATGGCTTCTGCGTCGGTGGGCAACTGGCTGGGCGGCTATCTGCCGACCTGGGTGGCGGCCGGGCGCGGCTTTAGCGCCGTGAGCAGCGCAGCCTATGGGCGCTCGTTGCTGGTTACTGCGAGTGTGGCCGCGGTGGCTCTGATCCCGTTGGCCTTGCTGCGCACCCCGCGGTTGGCCCAGGATGAGCGCTCGGCGTTTGCGCCGCTGTCGTATGCATCCGAACATCCCGCACTGCTCAGCAAGCTGGTGCTTCCGATGCTGGTCACTTCCATCGGCGCTGGGCTGATCATGCCGTTCATGAACGTCTTCTTCCGCCAGGTTTACCGCCAGCCCGATCCGGTGATCGGCACGCTGTTCGCCTGGGGTTCACTCTCGATGGGCATCGGTCTGCTTCTGGCGCCGCCGTTGGCCGACCGCATGGGCAAGATCCGGCTGGTGGTCGTCACCCAGGCGCTCTCCATCCCGTTCCTGATTCTGCTTGGCTTCGCACCGTGGTTCTGGCTCAGCACCGCGGCCTACCTGGTGCGCGTGGCGCTGATGAACATGAGTGGGCCGGTCTACCAGACCTTCGTCATGGAAAGGGTGGAGCCATCGGCCCGCGCCACGGTAGCCAGCCTGGTGAGCATGTCGTGGAATTTCGGCTGGGCCTTCTCGCCCACGGTCAGCGGCATGCTGCAAGTGCGCTATGGCTTCGGGCCGCCGTTCATGTTGACCATCGTGCTCTATACGATTTCGACCTTTTTGTATTGGGTGTTCTTCGGGCGGGAAAGGCAGCGCCCATGACGTCAGATGTGGCCATGTGGCACAAGCGCAGCGGCCTGCCCGATAATGTCACCGACGACGGTGACGTTGTCCGGGCAGATCCCAGCTTGCGCACGCAGACGGAGAAGCAGTTGCTGCGTGCCGCCATCGAGCGCTTTTCGGCTGGCACGCATTCGGCTGAGGTGCGCGGCGCCGCGCGGCTGGCTGCCAGCTATTTGCTGGCCGGCGACGTGGAGACCGCGCGGCGTTACGTGGCAAAGGCGGAGGAGTTGCTCGGCAGGAAGGAATGATGCCCGCCCGCGCACCTCACCGGATCCACTACTCGATCACGATCTCCTCCACCAACAGGATGCTGTTCCCTGGCGCATCGGTGTGATACGTGAAGCGTTGGCCTTCAGCTATCAGTACGATCTTGTACCCCGCCGTCACCACTTGCGCACAAACGATGTCAGCCCTTTGTACGCCCAGGCAGGCGTCCGGCCATTCCACAGCTTCAATCGAGATCACTTGCACCCCATCGGCGCTGATGCCGAGTTGGCCTGCAATGAGGTCGCGCAGGATGGTGATGACAGCCGGTTCCTCGGTGGCTACCGGCGCCGCGCGCACCTGCGCGCCCGTCTCGTCGGTGTGGAGCACGTACCGCACGCCGTTCACCTCGATCACGATACGATAGCCCGGCGTCAGCACCTGTGCGCACATCTCATCCGGTTGGGGCACGCCTAGACACGCGTCCGGCCAGGTCATTGGCTCCACCGTCCACACCTTCACCATGTCCAGTTCCAGGCCGAGCTGCACAGCCATTGCCGTACGGGCAGCCATCACCGCCGGTGGGTCTCCGGGCTTCGCTTGCTTCGCTGGGACGACCACGGCCGCGGCGCCGGTTTGATCAGTGCGCACCTCGTATTGCTGTCCACTTGCCTGCATGATGAAGCGATAACCGGGCACAATGGCCTGGGTGCACATAATCCCGGGCTGGCTTACGCCCAGGCAGCCATCGGGCCATTCGGCAGGCTCGGATGACACCAACTGCACCTGGGACGGCTCGATGCTGAGTTGCCTGGCCAGGGCCTCGATAGCGCTCTGCGCAGGCAGCCAGGTCGTTGGTGTGGGAAGCTCCAGGGGCGGCGCCGGGGTCTCGGTGGCGGGCAGCGGCGTTTCGGTGGCTGCGGGCGCCGACGCGCCAGGTTGTTCCGGCACGGGGACGCAGCCCGCAAAGGCCAGGGCCAGGATCAATAGCACGCCGGGCAGGATTGCCCGAGAGACTCGTTTGTGGGTTGTCATGGCTATCTCCTTTCGCTATGTCAGACGCCGGAACTTACCTTGGTTCACGCAGCTCCTCGGGTGCTTTGTGCCCAACTGCGACGTCTGCTCTCTCCTTGGACGCTGGGCCAGCCCTAAGGTTCCGTTTGGGGGCCAGTGTGTGCTATAATTTGCGCATGAATTTGCCACAGGGCGATTATACCACAAATTCTTGATTTACAGGAGGACTCATGGCGCCTATTGCGATCATCACTGATACTGATGCCAGTTTGCCCGGTGAAACAGCAGCTCGTTACGGTATTCGGCAGGTACCCATCAACGTTCACTTCGGCGAGGAGGTGCTGGCGACCGGGGTGGACATCGACGACGCGCGGCTGTTTGCGCGCATTGACCGGGAGGGCAAGCTGCCGACCACCTCGGCGCCCAGCCCCGGCCAGTTCTTGCAGGCATATGAGGCCGAATTTGCTGAGGGCGCAGATGCGGTCATCTGCCTCTGTGTCAGCTCGGCCATCAGCGCCACCTACCAGGCCGCAGTGACCGCCAAGGAGCTGCTGCCCGGCCGGCAGATCGAGGTGGTTGATACCCAGAGCGTATCCATGGCGCAGGGGTTCATGGCCATGGCCGCGGTGGAAGCAGTGCGCCAGGGCGCGTCGGTCGCGGAAGTTGTGGCTGCGGCGCAGGATGTGGGCGCCCGCGCGCACATCTACGGCGCGCTGGCCACGTTGAAGTACCTCGCCATGAGCGGCCGGGTGGGGCACCTGGCCGCGGGTTTCGGCAACCTGCTGAGCATCAAGCCGGTGCTCACGTTGCGGGATGGCAAGCTCGACCTGCTGGAAAAGGTCCGAACACGCGGCAAGGCGTTGGCACGGGTCATCGAGCTGACCGGCGAGGCGGTCGCCGACCGGCCCATCAGCCGGATGGCCGTGCTGCACGTCAACGTGCCGGAGGAAGCACAGGCCTTCGCCGCCCAGGTGCGGGCTGTGCTTCCGTGTCCCGCTGAGATCATCATCGCCGAGATGAGCGCAGGTTTGTCGGTGCACACGGGCGCGGGGCTGTTGGGGATCGCGGTGGTGACTGGGTGACAAGGAGATGGGGAGACAAGGAGACAATCCCCTTGTCTCCCCTCCTCCCCCTCTCCCCTGCCAAATTCACTCCCGAATCTCCACTACCACGCCTGCCTCGGCCCAGTCGTACAGCAGCTTGGCGTTGGTGGTGCTGATCAGGATGCAGCCATAGGTGATGGGGCCGCCCAGGTTGCGCTCCCAAAGGAACTGCCGGCGGTCACGGCTGGGAAAGCCATGGAAGCCGTTCATGAATTCCTGCCCCGGCACCGGCCGGTAGATGCCCATGAACCACGGCATGTACAAGTCCCAGTTGGCAGCGTACGCCAGCTCCTCGTGGGATTGCACCTGGAACACGCCGGGCGATGTGGGGCTCTCGGCCATGCCGGTGCTGGCGGGCCAGTCCCACTTGAGCTGGCCGTTTTCGTACACCAGCACCCGTTGCCCCTTCAGGCTGACGACGATCCGCTTCCCTTCCACCACCGGCAACGGCAGCAGCACGTCCGGTGAGGGGATGCGCAGCCGGTCGCCCACGAACAGCGCATCGCCCACACCCTGATTCACTGCCTGGATCCAGGGGTAGGGCATGCCGTAGTCGAACGCGATGCTGGACAGTGTCTCCCCAGCCTTGACGATGTGCTCCCGCTCGCCGTGGCTCATCAGCAGGCGCACTTCGGCCTGGCGGTTCTTGAACGCCTCAACCAGGGCGGGGACGGCGATGCGAGCATTGACATAATTATCGTCGGGCAACGCTTCGTTCTGGCCGCGCACGAACGCGGCCACCGCCTCCTCGTTCACGGTCCACGTCAGCGTCTGCCCAGACGCCACGGTGCCGGAGATGGCGAACGACAGCCATTCGCCCAACGCTTCCGGCGATGCAGTCAGGGTCGTGTGCTCGTCTCGGATCGCATCGTACATGCGCAAGGTGATGGGTTTGGCCAGCAGGGGCTGTACTTCGGCCACCAGCGCGCTGACGTCGCTGATCGCGGGCGGTTGGTCGACGATGGGCAGCTCGAAGCGCGCCTGGGCATCCCCCTGGTCTCCGGCTAATCGCTCCCACGGGTAGGTCTCCAGTGTTGCCAGCATGGCCGCGATGTTCAGCGCGCGGCCGGTGGCGGAGGGCGTGGTTTCCACGCGTCCTGCGGTCACCCGCACGCCCGCGTCCTGCACGGGGACTTCAACCTGGCCGGCCAGGGTGCGCAGGGTGGCCGCGGCCGCGTCCCGGTCAAAGCGCCAGGCGACCGGCACCTCAGTGGACGGCACGGCCAGCGGCAGTAGGTTCGTGGTCGCCAGCAGCCGCCGGCCGGTCAGCAGCACCTCCTGCCCCGTGGCCAGCGAGCGGCCTTGTGCGTACGCGGCCTGGGCCATGGCCTCGGCATCGAGCATCATGCCAAGTTGCGTAGGGGCCAGGGTCCATGCCTGCTCGTCCGCATCCAGGCCGATCCGGCGGGTCTGCCATGTTTCGTTCAGGATCGCCGCTGCCTGCGCAGGGGTGCGCCCGCCCAAGTCGCGGCCCAGCGCAGTGACGCCGCCCGCGATCCGGTCACTGTTGTACAGCGCCAGCAGGCCATAGGTCGCCGCGCCGGCCACGGCCAGCACGAGGATCCAGAAGGCCAGGAGCAGCCAAAAGGCGGCCGGCAGGCCCCGGCAACCAGAATGGGTTTGTGTTGTCATAAGCGATACTCATCGGCTACCGGTATCATTCTCGTTGATGTGAAAACGAGGCTTCAGCCGGTCACACGCGCTGCGCCAGGCATTGGACGCGGACGAGCGCGGATGAATGCGGATACCCAGTTTCGTCTTTGGACGGGATTGCAGGCGGGCATTGAATCCAGAATGGATCAAGCACCTGTGATATACTGGCATAGCAATTTACGACGCCTATCGTACAACATTTGCTCCCAGGAGGCAACCCGTGACATCTTCCATCACCCACGAAAAGGCGCAACAAGCCAACGGCATCCTGCACAAAGCCGGTGTTGACGCCTGGCTGACGTTTGTGCGCGAAACCTCTGCCCAGGCCGACCCCGTGCTGCCGTTGATCTTCGGCCCGGAGACCTTGACCTGGCAGAGCGCCCTGATGTTCACGGCCCGCGGCCAGCGCATCGCCATCGTCGGTCGCTATGAAGCGGACGCGGTGCGGGGCAAAGGGCTCTATGACATGGTCATCCCCTATGATGAGGCGATCCGTCCAGCATTGCTGGAGGTTCTGACCCAACTTGACCCGGCGCAAATAGCGATTAACACTTCTACAGACGACGTTTACGCGGATGGTCTTACTCACGGGATGCATCAGCTCTTGCAGGGTTACCTGGCCGGCACACCCTACGCCGACCGGCTGATCTCGGCCGAGGGGATCATCGCCGCGCTGCGGTCGCGCAAGACACCGGCCGAGGTAGCTGCGATCCGCGCCGCGGTGGCGACGACGGTGCGCATCTATGAGGCGGCCTTCAACTTCATCCGTCCCGGCGTCACCGAGCGGCAGGTGGGCGACTTCATGCACCGGCAGATGGCCGAGTTGGGCGTGGCCGCGGCGTGGGACGATGACGGCTGCCCCGCGGTGAACTCGGGGCCGGATTCGGCAGTGGGGCACGGTGCACCGGGCGATATCGTGCTGGCGCCGGGCCATATCGTCCACATGGATTTCGGTGTACGGCAAGATGCGTATTGCTCCGACATCCAGCGGGTGGTATACCTGCTGCGGTCGGGCGAGGCTGCGCCGCCGGAGCCGGTGCGCCGCGGGTTCGCCACAGTGCGAGCTGCGGTCGAAGCGGCCGTGGCGACCATGCGGCCGGGCGTGACCGGCCTGGAAGTGGACGCGGCCGCGCGGGGCGTGGTCACAGGCGCGGGCTACCCAGAGTACAAATACGCCACCGGCCACGGCTTGGGCCGCAACGCCCACGACGGCGGCCCGCTGCTGGGCCCCCTCTGGGAGCGCTACGGCGACACCCCCAAACGCCTGCTGGAGGCGGGGCACGTCTACACCGTGGAGCCTGGGCTGGCCGTGCCGGGATACGGCTACATCGGCCTGGAGGAGGATGTGCTGGTGACGGAGGACGGCGCGGCCTACCTGGGCGAGCCGCAGCGGGAGTTGTGGGTGAAGTAGGGGCGGGGTTGCCGGCAATACCACGCACCCTGGTTACCCGCATAGTTGGGGGCAACGGCAGACCACCGATGAGCGCGCAGAAAACCCGCCCCTGCCCTGAAAACGGATCGGTTCGTAGTAGCGACTTCAGTCGCCGTGGCCCGCGGCGAACGACTGAAGTCGTTATTACGAACATTCTCACCAGCCTCGGCGTCGCCCGCGGCATGAAAAACTAACCCAAAAATCGGACGCGGACGAGCGCGGATGAACGCGGATCGTTGCATTTTCATCTCCGCTTGTGTCGCCCGCGACATGGACACTGGTCTGAATCCACCTATGTGGCGATGCCTCGTTACGCGCAGCGAGGCGGCCGATAAGACCGCCTCGCTTGGTTTATCCGATGGTGTGAATGCCTACCTGCTGCCGCGCCGCGTCGTCACATCGAAGATTACCGCCAGCACCAGCACCAAGCCGCGGACGACGTACTGGAGGGCGATATCCGTGCCCATCAGGTTCATGCCGTTGGTCAGCGACATGTAGACCAGCGCGCCGATCAGCGAGCCCAAGATCGTGCCGATGCCGCCGGCAGGGGATGCACCGCCGATGAAGGCGGCCGCGATGGCATCCAATTCCAACAGGGTGCCGGCTTGCGGCGTGGCGGAGCGCAGGCGGGAGGCGAACATGATCCCGCCCAAGGCAGCCAGCATGCCCATCGAGGCGAAAACCAGGTAGGTCATCTTCCTAACGTTGATGCCGCTCAACTGGGCCGCCTCGGGGTTGCCGCCGATCGCATAGATGTGCCGGCCCAGCACGGTCTGTGTGGTGATGAAGTGATAGATGCCGACTACGATCAACATAATCACAACCGTCCAGGAGAGGCCGTTGTAGCCCGCCAGGATCCAGGTCACAGCGCCGAGCACGGCCGCCAGGAAGACCAGCTTCAGGATGAACAGGTTCATCGGCAGCACTTCGAAGTTGTACGCGGCCTTCTGGCGGCGGCTGTTGATCTGGCTGAAGATGAACAGGACGATGGCCAGCAACCCGAGGATCAGCGTCAGCTTATGCACTTCCGGCAGGAAATTGAGGCCGGGAATATCGGGAATGTAGCCATTACCGATGTCGTTGAAGAACTTACTGTCAATGATGATCGTGCCCGTGCCCGCCAGGACGAGCAGCAGGAGCCCGCGGTAGACCAGCCACCCGCCCAGGGTTGCGACAAAGGCCGGGATGCCCAGTTGCGCCACCATGAAGGCAGTTAAGGCGCCTGCCGCGATGCCGAGCGCCAACGCCAGCGGGATGACGAGAAAGGCGGGCACGCCAAAGGATTTCATGAGGATAGCCGCTATTGCGGCGAGGAATCCGGAAAGAAAGCCGACCGACAGGTCAATGTGCCGGATGACGATGACCAGCGTCATGCCGACCGCGATGACGGCGATGTAACCTGTCTGATCCAGCAGGTTAGAGATGTTCCGCGACGTAAGGAACAGGCCGTCCGTCCGCCAGGTGAAGAACAACATGATCACGACCAGGGCGATATACATGCCGTAGTCGCGGATGTTCGACTGGATCATTTTCTGCAGGTTCTGCATGAACGACATTTGAGCCGTGCCGCCCTTGGCCTGGGCCGGACTAGCTTGCTGTGAACTCATCGGAATCCTCCTGGTAACATGAATTCTGCCGGGGGCCGATAATCGCGCCACCCGCTGTGAGCTTGTTCCTGCTTAACTTGTGGCCAGTTGCATGATCTTCTCTTGCGTCGCTTCCTCGATCGGCAGCTCGCCGGTGATCCGACCGGCCGAGACGATATACACGCGATCGCTCATGCCCAGGACCTCGGGCAACTCGGACGAGATCATGATGATGCTCATGCCCTGCTCCACCAGCCGGGTCATGATGGTGTAAATCTCATACTTGGCGCCGACATCAATGCCGCGCGTCGGCTCGTCCAGGATGAGCAGGTCGGGCTTCACGAACAGCCACTTCGCAATCTGGACCTTTTGCTGGTTGCCGCCGCTCAGGTTGCCCACCTTTTGCACGATGGACGGCGTCTTGATGTTAAGGGAGCTCCGGTATTCTTCCGCCACCTTGATCTCGGCATTGCCGTCCACGACGCCACGCCGGGCGATCTCCTGCAAGTTCGCCAACGTGGTGTTTTGTTTCACATCCTGGATCAGGATCAGGCCAGCCGCCTTGCGGTCCTCGGTCGCATACGCGATGCCCGCGGCGATAGCCTCGTGCGGATGGGTGAAGTGCTGCTTCGTGCCCTGGATGTAAATCTCGCCCCGGGTCCGATAGTTTTTCGGATTCCCGAACAGGCTCAAGGCCAGCTCGGTGCGGCCGGACCCCATCAGGCCCGCAAAGCCGACGATCTCGCCCTTCTTGACGTTGAAGTTTACATCCTTGAGGATCTCCCGGCCCACGGCGGGGTCGTAGGCGTTCCAGTTCTTGACCTCGAGCACCACTTCGCCGCCGCCCTGCGGACAGATGATAAGGACTTTGATACCCTTCGCCACCAGCGTCTCGATGTTCTCTTTCTCCTTGGCGGCATTGCCCTGGCTAAACAGGATTTCGGCATTGTACCCGGCTGCTTTGAACGCGGCCTGGAAACGGGCCCGATCCTGGAGCCAGCGCGGCTCGTCGGCGGTCGGGAGGACGACCCCGATGGCAACGTTGCCTGCGACAGCGGACTTCTGGGCCGCGCCGGCCGCATCGCTGACTTTGTAATAACCAGAGTCAACCAGCATGGCTTTCGCGTTCGTCTGGTCCACGGCGATGACCGGAGACTGCAATGCCGGGACGTCCATGGCGCCGTTGTTGAAGACGCCATTGGTCGCGGGCGCCTGACCCTTAAGCAGGGCGACCGCCGCGTCAACCGCGGCCTGCACCAGTGTGCGGACATCCTTGAAAACGGTCATGGACTGCTTGCCTTCGAGGATGTAAGGGAGGGAGGCCTCCTCGGCATCCATACCGGTGATCACGTAGCTCTTGACGTCCGGATCGGCAGCGAATACGTCGCCGATTGCCCGCGCGGTGTTATCGTTGGGCGCAAGAACAAAGACGTTGCCCTTATCAGCCGCCGTGACGCCGGCCAGGTTGAACTGCGCCAGGTTGTGGGCAGTATGGCGATCCCAGTTGGTGGTGATCTGTCCGAAGATCGCGCTGGCCTGGTCACGCGTCAGCGCGACGTTTGCCTGGAGCTTACTGGCCTGGCTCGAATTCTTGATGACGAACGTGCCATCCGCAATCTTGGGCTGCAACACGCCCCACGCGCCCTGGAGGAACAGGAAGGCGTTGTTGTCTGACGGGGCGCCGGCATAGAGGTACAACGGGTTGCCCTTGCCCTGTGCACGGTCAACCAGGTAGCGCGCCTGTTGCACGCCGACCGCAATGCTGTCAAAGGTCACAAAATAGTCCACGACTTTGGTGTTGGTGATCAGGCGATCATACGAAATGACCTTCACCCCGGCCGCTTTCGCCGCTTCGACGGCGCCCCCAGTGGCTTTGAACGGATTGCGCTGCCTGGTCGGATAGATGTTGTTGATTTCGCGGCCAACCATGTGTTTGATCAACACATGTTCCGACACCTCGCCCTTGTGGGCATCCAGCGTACAGATGGTCTGGCCATCGCGTAGAACGGTGACCGTATCTGCAATGGCGATAACCTCTTTCAGTTTGTGCGAAATCATGACGCACGAGACGCCGTGCCCTTTGAGCTCGCGGATCAGGTTCAACAGGTTCTCGCTGTCATCCTCGTTCAGTGCCGCAGTCGGCTCATCCAGGATGAGCAGTTTCACATCCTTGCTCAGCGCCTTGGCAATTTCGATTAGTTGCTGCTTGCCCACGCCCAGATGTTTGACTTTGGTCTCGGGGTTGACATCAAGCCTGACCTTTTTGAGTGCTTCCGTCGCCCGCTTGATGGTTTCGTTCCAATCAATGGTCAGGCCTTTTCGGATCTCATTGCCGAGGAAGATGTTCTCATAGACCGTCATCTCAGGGACCAGCGCCAGCTCCTGATAGATGATGGCAATGCCGACCCTCTCACTGTCGCTGATGCCGGAAAACTTCTGCACTTCCCCGTTGAAGAGGATATCACCCGTGTACATGCCATAGGGGTAGACACCGCTCAGCACCTTCATGAGTGTAGACTTACCGGCGCCATTTTCGCCGACCAGGCAGTGAATCTCACCCGCGGCGACTTGAAAGGTCACGTCGTTCAACGCTTTCACGCCGGGGAAAGATTTGCTAATGTGCTTCATCTCCAAGATGGGAGGCTGGTTTGGCATGGCAAGATCTCCTGGTGAAGTAGGAAATGGCGAGAAGACACAGGAATAGTGATGGCTTGCATCACCATCACTATTCCTGGCTGAACTGGCTACAGGCGCTTACTTCAGGGTCGGGAAGTCGCTGGCCGGGTAGTAGCCGGAGTCAACGATGGCGGCCTTGACGTTGTCCTGGGTGACGGTGACGATGGCGGACGGTTTGGCTGGCACGTCAATCTTGCCGTTGTTGTAGGTGGTGGTCTTCTCAGGCGTGCCGCCCTTGAGGTAGGCGACGGCCGCGGTGATGGCGTCGCTGACCAGGGTGCGGACGTCCTTGAGGACGGTCATGGACTGCTTGCCGTCAATGATGTATTGGACGGAGGCTTTCTCGGCGTCCTGGCCGGTGATGTAGTACTTGGTGACTTCCTTGTCGGCGGCGAAGGCATCGGCAATGGAGCGGGCGGTGCCGTCGTTGGGCGCGGCGATGAAGACGGTACCCTTATCCTCGGGCTTGGCCGCGGTGAGGTTAGCCTCGGCGAGGTTCTTGGCGACGGCGAAATCCCAGTTGGTGGTGACCTGGCCGATGATCTTGGCCATCTCGTCGCGGGTCAGCGTGGCCTTGCCTTGCAGGGCGACGGCTTCACTGGAGTTCTTGATGACGAAGGTGCCGTCGGCGATCTTGGGCTGCAGCTTGTTCCAGGCACCCTCGAAGAAGAGGAAGGCGTTGTTGTCGGAAGCCGCGCCGGCGTAGAGGTAGAGGTTGTTGCCCTTGGTGGCGCCGGCCATGTCGGCCAGGTACTGGCCCCAGGCCTCGCCGACCGCGACCGAGTCGAAGGTGACGTAGTAGTCTACCGCGTCGGTGTCGCGGATCAAGCGGTCGTAGGAGATGACCTTCACGCCCGCAGCGCGGGCAGCATCCGCGGCGGCCGCCGCCGCTGTGCCATCATGCGGGCAGATGACCAAGACCTGGATGCCCTGGCTGATCAGCGCCTCGACGTTGGCCTTCTCTTTGGCGGAATCGCCCTGGCTGAACAGGATCTGGACGTCGTAGCCCGCGGCCTTCAGTGCATCCTGGAAGCGGGTCTGGTCCTGGATCCAGCGGGGTTCGTCCTTGGTCGGCAGCACGATGCCTACCGGCACCTTGCCGGTCGGGGCAGGGGCGGCCGCGCCCAGGGTCGGGAAGTCGCTGGCCGGGTAGTAGCCGGAGTCAACGATGGCGGCCTTGACGTTGTCCTGGGTGACGGTGACGATGGCGGACGGTTTGGCTGGCACGTCAATCTTGCCGTTGTTGTAGGTGGTGGTCTTCTCAGGCGTGCCGCCCTTGAGGTAGGCGACGGCCGCGGTGATGGCGTCGCTGACCAGGGTGCGGACGTCCTTGAGGACGGTCATGGACTGCTTGCCGTCAATGATGTATTGGACGGAGGCTTTCTCGGCGTCCTGGCCGGTGATGTAGTACTTGGTGACTTCCTTGTCGGCGGCGAAGGCATCGGCAATGGAGCGGGCGGTGCCGTCGTTGGGCGCGGCGATGAAGACGGTACCCTTATCCTCGGGCTTGGCCGCGGTGAGGTTAGCCTCGGCGAGGTTCTTGGCGACGGCGAAATCCCAGTTGGTGGTGACCTGGCCGATGATCTTGGCCATCTCGTCGCGGGTCAGCGTGGCCTTGCCTTGCAGGGCGACGGCTTCACTGGAGTTCTTGATGACGAAGGTGCCGTCGGCGATCTTGGGCTGCAGCTTGTTCCAGGCACCCTCGAAGAAGAGGAAGGCGTTGTTGTCGGAAGCCGCGCCGGCGTAGAGGTAGAGGTTGTTGCCCTTGGTGGCGCCGGCCATGTCGGCCAGGTACTGGCCCCAGGCCTCGCCGACCGCGACCGAGTCGAAGGTGACGTAGTAGTCTACCGCGTCGGTGTCGCGGATCAAGCGGTCGTAGGAGATGACCTTCACGCCCGCAGCGCGGGCAGCATCCGCGGCGGCCGCCGCCGCTGTGCCATCATGCGGGCAGATGACCAAGACCTGGATGCCCTGGCTGATCAGCGCCTCGACGTTGGCCTTCTCTTTGGCGGAATCGCCCTGGCTGAACAGGATCTGGACGTCGTAGCCCGCGGCCTTCAGTGCATCCTGGAAGCGGGTCTGGTCCTGGATCCAGCGGGGTTCGTCCTTGGTCGGCAGCACGATGCCTACCGGCACCTTGCCTGCCTCGGTCTGGCCGCCGGTCGTTGCCGGGGCTGGGGTCGCAGGGCTGGGGCAGCCAGTCAGGAATGCGGCGATCATCGCCAGGGCGACGACGATCATGATGAAACGTGACAGATTGGTTCTCACTGTGATCCTCCCTTTGGGTAAGTGAACGGAATGCGTGAATGGAATGTGTGGGGAATGTTCTGTGCAGTTTTGAGTCAGCAGCGCACCTCCATGTGTTCTTACTGCGATGTTGTCATTGGGGTGAAATAAACGACAAATGCCAGTATACCACAGCTAACCCCGTTTGGATACAGGTAAATGGCGCCAGCAGTATCGGATTTCCCCCCTCCGCACTGGGGGAAATCCCCTAACTCACGCGCGGGTGTGGGATCTCCACCTGGATCAACGTCCCGCCTTCGGGGCGATTGTGGATACGCCACTGCCCGCCCAGCAGCGCCACCCGCTCGGTGACGCCCAACACACCGTAATGTCCCTGGGTGGAAAGGTCAGCCAGGTCGAAGTCTGCCCCTAGCCCGCGGCCGTCATCCGCGATGGTCAGCATCAGCCGCCGGGGGGAGGTATGCGCCAGGCTGATCGTCACCGTCGTCGCGGCGGCGTGTTTGCGCACGTTGTTGAGCCCTTCTTGCACGATGCGGAAGATGGAGAGCTCGGTAGCTTCGGGCAGGCGTCCCAGGTTGGGGTCCAGGTTGAGGGTCAGCTCGATGCCGGTTCGCCTGCGCCACTCGTGCGCGTAGGATTGCAGCGCCGAGCCCAGGCCCAGGCTGTCAATCGTCGGCGGCCGCAGCGCGCCGCAGATGTGCCGGAGGTCGCCCACCAGTTCGCGCACGCTGTCACGCACGGTTTGCAGCTCCGCGCGCAGCACCGGGGTCGCGCCCGCCTCGGCTTCCAGCTCTTCCAGTTGGTAGCCGACTCCGAGCAGATCTTGGATCACCTGGTCATGAATCTCGCGCGCTAACTGCTTGCGCTCTTGCTCCAACTCGGTCAGCAGCCGCCGCTGTGCGTCTTGCAGCGCGAGGTTGGCGCGATCCAGCGCGGTGATCTGATCGGCCAGGTGGTCAATGAGTTGGCGATCCACTTCGCCGTCAGCGCTCAACTCGTGCTTCAACAACGCCTGCCGCTGGTGCAGCTTTTCGGCCTGTTCGCGCGCCCGGTAATAACTGTCCAGCGCCCAGATGATGGGGGTGAGCTGTTGCTGATCGGCTGCGCCGACCGTAGCGCTGAGAATGCTCTCACGGGTGGCCGCGTCGGTGCGGAATTCAACCTCACAGCGGCCGTGGCGCAGCACCAGGATGCGGTCGGTCACGGCCATGAGCAGGTCCACATTGTCGCTGGCAAAGAACACGGCTGTGCCCTGTTGTTGCCACTCGCGGATGAGCCCCAGCAGTCTTTGTTGGGCGGGATAACCGAGCAGCAAGCTGGGGTCATCAATGATGACAAGCCGTGCCGGCCGCGTCAGCGCGCGGGCGATGGCGATCAACTGGCGTTGCTCGCTTGACAGGTTTGCCACCCGCTCGTGTAGGAAGGGGCACGACATGCCCAGGCGCGCCAGGATGTGCGCCGCCTCTTCGTCCATCCGGCGGCGCTGCAGAACCCTGAGCCAGCGGCCGGCTCCCTTCGGCCAGCCGAGCTCGCTGCCCAAAAAGAGGTTGCGGCTGATGTCCAACCCCTCGGCCATTTCGGGCTGCTGGTGGATCACCTCGATGCCCAGGCTCCGTGCACGGAAAGGGGGACGCAGCCGCCGGCCGGCCAGGTAGAGCTCGCCCGCGGTGGGCGTATAGGCGCCGGCTAACAGCATGGCGAGCGCGGTCTTGCCGGCGCCGCTCTGGCCCGCCAGCCCGACGACTTCGCCGGGGAAAATCTCCAGGCTCACCTGGCGGAGCGCCGGCAGCGTGCCTAGTGTGAGGGAGAGGCTGACGGCTCGCAGCAACGGTTCCATGCGTGACGCCCCTTATTGCCGCCTGCGCCAATAGTCCAGCAGGATGCTCATCAGGATCATGGCGCCGATGGCCGCGGTTTGCCAATAGGTGGGGAGGCCCAGCAGCACCAGCCCGTTGTTCAACATCTGGATGATGGCTGCGCCCAACAGCACGCCCATGGTGCTGCCGACCCCGCCAAAGAGGCTGGTGCCGCCGATGACCGCGGCCGCGACGACGTCCACTTCGTAGCCAACCGCTGCGGCGGGGGCCGCTACGCCCAGCCGTGCCGTGATCAGCAGCCCGCCGATGGCCGCCAGCAACCCACATAGGGTGTAGACAACCACCTTCAACCGCACCACATTGACGCCCGTGGCCCGGAGCGCACGCTCGCCGCTGCTCATGGCGTAGATGTCGGCGCCGAGGACGGTGTGGCGCAGCAACAGCCAGACCAGGAGCGCGATCAGTAGGGCAATCACGAAAGGCATTGAGAGGGACAGCGGCCCCAGGGTCACATCGGCCTGGCCCAGGCGCAGGAATGTCTCCGGCAGGTTGGTGATGGACCAACCCTGGGTGAGACCGAAAGCGCCGCCGCGCGCGATGCTCATGGTGCCCAGGGTGGCGATGAAGGCGGGCAGGCGGATGCGCGCGATCAGCATCCCGTTGATCCAGCCCATCACGCCGCCCACCAGCAGCCCCAGCAAGATGGCGAGCGGTATGGGCAGCCCCCATTGCATCCCCTGGGCTGCGGCCAGCCCGGCCAGTGCCATGGTCGCGCCCACTGAAAGGTCAATCCCACCGATAATGATCACCAGGCTCTGGCCGAACGCTACGATCGCCAACCATGAGAAGTTCCGGGCCAGGCTGGCCATGTTGTTGCGGCTGAGGAAGGTGGCCGTGTTGAGGCTAAGAAAGGCGAAGACGATCAGGCAGAGGGTGACAGAAATGAAGAGCTGCTCACTCACCAGGCGTTTCCAGGGCCTTTCCGGTTTAGCGCCCCCCGTGCGGCCAGGTCTGGTGGTTTCAAGCACCTGTTTCATGCCAGCATGTCCTCGATCATCTGGCGCACGGTGGCCGCGTCCAGGTCTTTTTTGTCCAGGAAAGCCGCGGCGCCAGCCTCCATGCCCAGGCGGCGGAACTCCCGGTCGGGATACGCGCTGATCAGCATGATGCGTGCTTGAGGCCGCAGCGCCTTGATGCGCCGGGCGCAGCGGATGCCGTCTTCATCTCCCAGGAGCACGTCCACCAGCACAAGCTGGGGCTGCGTCTGCTCGACTAGCCGGAGGGCCTCGGCCGTGTTGCCGGCTTCGTGAATCACTGCCTGCGGGCTGGTCCGGCTGACCATGCGCTGTAACTGGCTGCGATAGCGCGGGTTGTCATCTACCAGCAGCACGGTGAACCGGCCCTGGGGCAGGAAATCTGCTAGGTTGCCTTCGGCCGCGGGCTGGACTGGGCTCAGCAGATCAGGATGCTGGCTGGCAAAGTGAACCGCCTCCAGCCGGCTCTGCACGTTGAGTTGACGGTACAGGCGCGTCAGGTGGTTTTCGATGGTTTTGACGCTGAGGCCGGTCTCGCGGCCCAGGCTTTGATTGTCATAACCCTGTACCAGGAGGCGCAGGAGCTCGCGTTGGCGGCTGGTGAGCGAGGCGGCCGCCGCGGGCACGTCAGCAGTGTGAAGCAGCTTGCTGATGAGCGAGCTGGAGATCCAACGTTCGCCGGCCAGGACGCGCTGCACGGCCAGGCGCAGGTCGCTGAGTGGCTGATCTTTCAGGTGGTAGCCGTTGACCCCCACGCCCAGCAAGCCCTGGACGTAGGCGTCATCGTCGTAGGCGCTGACGATCAGGATCTTCAGCGCGGGGTGGCGCGCCCGGATCTGGCGGATGGCCGCGACCGGTTCGAAATCCGGCATGGTCACGTCAATCAGCAGCAGGTCGGGCCGCAGCGTCTCCAGGGCGCTCCCCAACGCGCGACCGTCGCCCACCTCGCCCACCACCACCAGGCCCGGCAGGTCGTTCAGCGCGTTGCGGATGCCCGACCGCACGACCGCGTGGTCGTCGGCCAGGAGGACGCGGATGGTTGTCATGAGCGATATTATAGTCGGTCAAGCGGTGAAAGGCAATCGGGCGCGGGCCGGCCCGAAATGCTAACCGCTGACCGCCGACCGCAAGCAAGGTCCTCCCTGCAACTTCAAGTTATCGTCCCGGCTTGGGTTGCTTGCATCATTTCGGTCCTGTGAGGTATATTCCTGCCTGGAGGCGACATGATCAAGAACGCGTGGTTCAACAGGGTTCTGGTGGCGCTGGTGGCGTTGGCGCTGGCCGGCTGCGTGCCGGTGGGGCAATCCGGCGGGCCGCCAGATCCCCTCAAGGTCGTCGTGATCGGCAAGTCAGTGAATCCGTACTGGTCGAACGTGCAACAGGGGGTGATCGCGGCCGGGCGGGAGTTGGGTGTGGAGACTGTCGTGTTTGTGCCGCCCAAAGAGGATGTGGCCGCTCAAATCCAGACCCTGGAGACCTACATCGCACAAGGCGTGACCGGCATAGCGATTGCGCCCTCGGACCCTGGGGCGTTGGAGCGGTTGATGCGCCAGGCTGTGGCTGCCGGGATCATCGTGATCACCCTGGACACGCCGCCGGTTGAAGGTAGCGTCTCCCGCGTTTACATTGGCACCGACAATTATGCGGCCGGCCGGCTGGCCGGCGAGACGCTGGCCCGGCTGCTGCCCGCGGGCGGTAAGGTGGGCATCGTGCGCGGCTCAGACACGGCGCTGAACGCGCTCCAGCGCACAGAGGGGTTCCTGAATGCGGTGGGCGGCACAGGCATCGTGCCCCTGCCGCCGCTGAACGACCAGGCGGATCCGGCCGCGGCGCTGGCGATGGCGAACTCGCTGATCTCGGCCCACCCGGACCTGGCGGGCGCGTTCGGCGTCTACGCCTACAACGGCTCGGCCTGGGCCACGGCGATCAAGGAGGCGCGGGCCGCTGGTCGGATCAAAGTGGTCTGCTTCGACGCCAACGCCGATACCATCAACGGCATCAAGGAAGGGGTGATTGACGCCACCATCGCGCAGCGTGAGTACGACATGGGCTATCTGTCGGTGCAGACCATCAAGCTGATGGCGGAAAAGGGGATGGCGATGGCGCTGGCTGAAATGAACGCCACGGATGGCATCATCCGCACCGGGGTGGATGTGGTGATGGCCGCTAACTTGAAGGATTACGAGGCCGCGCTGGACGCCCGCGGCATCCCCCACGCCTGGACCACGCGCGGCTGGTCGCCGCCGGTCGCGCCGTAGCAGTTGTTGCGGGGCAATAGCGCTCGGGGGTCGAGGCTTCAACCGGCTGCTTGGGTTGCCCTGAAAGACCGGCTGAAGCCTCGATTCTGGACCGCAAAGCCCAGATCGTTAGTCTCCCATCACCCACGATGGTGCAATTTCGGCGCGGCGATGAAGCTCAGGCCGTGTTCGGTCAGCGCGCGGGCGGTGCGGTTGAGCGCCTCGTGTTTGTCCAGGTAATTCCGCAGCAGCAGCGGCATGTCGCCGGCCGCTTCGATCTCGTCCTGGGCGCGAAAGTATTCCAGGATGTCTGACGGGTGATCCCGCGTCACCTCGACGTCCGGGTCGCCGCCCTCGTGCTTCGCCGAGATGTTGGGCACGTGGTCGGCCAGCGCCACTAGTTCGGCCCGCCGGTTGTACGGCTGGCGCACGATGTGTTTGTAGGTTTCGGTGATGTGGTGTTCGAAGCGCACCACATCTTCAAAGCCCAGCGCTTTGCGGAACTGCGCGGTGATCTCGATGGTCTCGTTTTTGACCGAGTTGCTCCAGTTAAAGCCGATCAGCGGGCTGGAGCCGTCATCGCGGGAGAACAACTTGGCGGCCAGCAGGGTCCACAGCGCAGCGTAGGGGTTGTCGTTGCCCATGTAGACGCTGATCTTGAACTCGTTGTTGATGCCCAGCTTGTGGAGCAGATAGCCGGCCAGCACCGTGCCGGGGTTGATGTTGAGCACTTGCGGCGTGCCGTAGGTAGTGAAGTAGTACAGGAATTCGTCCACCCACTTCAGCACATATTCGTTGGGCTGGCCGATGCCGCCGAAATAGCCGGTGATGGTGTCCGGTCCGCCCAGGTGCACGTTGGAGCCGTCGGTGCCTTTGGTGTCCAGCGTCTCGACGTAGGACGCGCCCATGATCTGCATCGCGGCCGCGACCGCCAGCATGTCGCCGCAGTCCGCCTCCGACTCGCGCATCTTGCGCACGCGAATAAAGCGGCCGGGCATCAGCTCGCGGTTGGCGACGGCCTGTCTGGCCTGCTCGATGATCCAGGGGAAATACTGCGCAGCGCTGATCTCCAGCGTGACCGCGAACTCATCCTTGAAAGTCATCCCCTCGGCCTTGTCGCCCAGCACCATGCGGCGATACTCGGCCTCGCTGATGAACGCGCGAGCGTCCCGCTGCCCTTGCAGCCAGATCAGGTCATCCAGGTAGCGGCAGTCGTGCTCGGCCAACCGGGTCATCAGGGTGTCGAAGTCGCGCGCCTTGGCTGCCTTGGCGTTGATCTGCTCCGGCGTGCCATATTTGGTGACAACGTCTAGTAGATCGTTGACCACGCGCGTGTCCGGGTCCAGCAGCACCGCGTTGATCGCGTCCAGCCGGTCATAGGGGATGCGCAGGCGTGCGCGCAGGTCGTCTCTTGTGGTCATGTTTCTCACTCCTCTTCGATTTCGAGGTCAAGGCTAAGGCTCAGCCTTAGCCTTGACCTTAACCTCAATCTTAGCCTTGCTCCACCAGCCGCCGCAACTCCGCGTACTCCTCTTCCTTGATCCCGAAATACCGCTCCGGCTCGGGGAAGACCCTGCCGGTGACCTCGGCCACGTATTGCTTCAGGCCGTCGCCGATGGCTTTGCCCGCGTTCGCGTACTGCTTCGCCATCTTCGGCGTGAAGCGCGGATAGAGGCCGAACATGTCATGGAAGATCAAGAGTTGGCCGTGGGCATTTGGCCCGCTGCCCAGGCTGATGATGGGCACCTTGGCCCGTTCGGTGATCAGGCCGCACACCTGGTCGGGCACCAGCTCCAGCAGGATCGCCATCGCGCCGGCTTCCTCAAGCGCCTTGGCGTCGTCCACGATCTTCTTGGCCTGCTTGGCGCTTTTCCCTTGCAGGCGAAAGCCGCCGAGGCTGGACACGCTCTGCGGGGTGAGCCCCAGATGGCCCATCACGGGGATGCCGGCGGCGACGATGGCGCGCACGCGGGAGCAGACCTCCTGGCCGCCCTCCAGCTTGATGCCGTCGCATGCGGCCTCGGCCATGAAGCGGCCCGCGTTCAGCACGGCCGACTCGTCGGAGGCTTGGTAGCTCATGTAGGGCATATCCCCGATGAGCCAACCGTTGGGCGTGCCGCGGCGCACTGCAGCCGCATGGCGGATCATGTCGTTCATGGTGACGGGCAGGGTCGAGTCGAAGCCCAGCATGGTCATGCCCAGGCTGTCACCGACAAGCACGATGTCAATCCCTGCTTGTTCTACCAGGTGGGCCATGGGGTAGTCGTAGCAGGTGATCATGGTGAGGGGGATGCCCTTTGCCATTTTGTCAAAGAGGACCGGGAGGGTGACTTTTCTGCGTTGTTCGCTCATGGGTGACTCCTTTGTCTGGATGTTAGGTGTTGGATGCTGGAATATCATCGGATGCCCGATGTGGTATCTTCTCGCCAAAAAGGGGCGACGAGAAGCGCAGGCCCCCTCTGCGCAAGCTTACGTCGACCGCAGACCGGCGTCCCCCGGCTTGTTGAGAGGATGCCAGATGTGGATAGTTTACACGGAAACGGCGGTTTTGGGAAAAAGCGAGATCCGGGTTTTGCGCGATAGAAGCATTCTGGCACAGCGCGGGTTTTTGCGCTAAAATCCACAGGTGTTCATGTCCACATACATGTGCCGCGCAGGCGATGCGTCGGGAAGGAGAGACTCTTATGGTAGGCGAAACAGGGACTAACCGCCTTGGCATCTTGGTGGGTGGTGGCCCCGCTCCAGGTATCAACGGCGTTATCCATTCAGCAACCATCGAAGCGATCAACAATGGCCTTGGGGTGGTCGGCATTTACGATGGGTTCAAGCACCTGATGCAAGGTAAGCTGGTGAGCAAGGATCTGACTATCGCTGATGTCAGCCGCATCCACCTGGACGGCGGTTCGATCCTCCGCACCTCGCGGGCCAACCCCACCCGCAGCACCGAGGTGCTGCGCAACTGCGTGTGTGCGCTCACCGAGGCAGGCATCTCGCTGCTTGTTGGCATCGGCGGGGACGATACTGCGTTCTCGCTCCATCGCGTGGTGAGCTATGCTCAGGAGAAGATGGGCCTGGCAATGCGCTACGTCCACGTCCCTAAGACTATTGACAACGACTTGCCCCTGCCCGAAGGCATCCCCACCTTCGGCTTTGAGACCGCGCGCGAGTTGGGCACCCGCATGGTGATGAACTTCATGGAGGATGCGCTCACCGGCCAGCATTGGTTCCTGGTGGTGACCATGGGGCGCAAGGCGGGGCACCTCGCGCTGGGCATCGGTAAGAGCTCAGGCGCCACGCTCACCATTATCCCCGAAGAGTGGCGGGGAGCCGAGATCCGCCTGCAAGAGGTGGTGGATATCTTGGTCACGTCGCTGATCCGCCGGTTGAGCGAGGGCAAGCCTTACGGGGTCGCTCTGGTGGCCGAGGGCATCCTGGAGTATCTGCGCCACGATGATCTGCAAACGCTGGAGCGGATCGAGCGGGACGAGCACGGCCACGTGCGGTTGGCCGAAGTGAACTTTGCAGACATCCTGAAGCGATCGGTCAAGGCCGATCTGGATGCGCTGGGGGTCCAGGCCAAGATCGTTGACAAGGAGTTGGGTTATGAGCTGAGGTGCGCCGCGCCCATCGCCTACGACATCGACTACACCCGTAGTCTGGGCGAGGCGGCGGTCAGCTTTTTGCTGGGTGGCGGTAGCAACGCGACCATCACGCTGCAGGGCAACCAGGTGGTGCCGCTGGCGGCCGACCGGATGATGGACGGGCAGACGGGCCGCACCGAGGTGCGCCTGGTGAATATTGACTCCTTTACTTACCAATCGGCTTACCGGTTCATGATTCGGCTGAAGCCGCAGCACGCACAGGATCCGCTGTTGCTGGCCCGCATGGCGATGCAGACCAGGCTGTCCCTCGATGAGTTCAAGGCGCGTTATGGATATCTGGCCGGGAGTGCCCCGCGGCCGTTCTGATTTGAGTGTGTTCAAAACCAGTTGTAGGGGCGGATTTCTCCGCGTCAACGGGGAATTTGTCGCCATCATGCTGCTGCCGAGTAAGGCGAGCTTGCGTTAACCGGGCAAAACCCGCCCCTACCCCCTACGCCAACTCCAACACATACCCGATCGCGTCCCGGATCGTCCCTTCGTCGGGCGAGCGCAGCAGGTAGGCATAGTGACCCATCACCGGGCCGAAGATGGGGCTCATGGGTTCGTGGTGCGCTACGATGCCGCCAAGGGTGGCCAAGACCTCTTCGTGGGTGTGGCGGTAGGCCTTGTGCTGCTTGCGGCCCGCAAACGCCACGTGGTAGGGCCGGCCGTATTCCGTGCGCACGGGTTGGCCTGCGATCAGGTTGGCCCATTCCTGGTACAGGTCGGCATCGTTGGCGTAGTTGAACATGTCCATGCTCAAGCCACCTGGCGGCCGCATGTTCACCTCCAGCGCCACGATGCGGCCATCAGGGGTGCGGAAGAACTCGATGTGGAAGAAGCGTGCACGCACGCCGAACGCCCGCACGGTGCGCTTGCCGGCATCTTCCAGGTCGGCCGGCAGTTGGCGCAGCGAGTAGTAGTGGAGGTCGTGATCCTCGTTCACCGTCTCCATGATCCCCTGGGCGAACACGTGGGAGGTCCAAAAGATCGGTTCGCTGTCGTGCCCGGCCAGCCCATCGAATGAATAGATCACGCCCCGGATGAATTCTTCCATGATGTAGTCGATCGGCGGCTTGGTGGCGAAGAAGTGAGCCAGCGCGGCGTCGTTGTCAATGCGGTAAGTATGCGCCGCCCCCACGCCGCTGTCCGGCTTGGCCACCACGGGATAGCCTGTCTCAGCGAGCAGCGCGTGCGCCTCGTCCCAGGAGCGGACCACACGGCCGCGGGCCACCGGCACGCCGGCCTCGATGAACTTCGCCTTCATCAGCGACTTGTGCTTCATGAAGGCGATCTGGTCGGTCCTGATGCCGGGGATGTTGAAGTCAGTGCGGATGCGCGCCTCGGTGGTCAGCCAATACTCGTTGTGCGACTCGAAGCGGTCAATCTTGCCGTGCTTGAAGCTGAAATACGCGACCGCGCGGAAAAGCTGGTCGTAGTCCTCCATGTTGGTCACGCGGTAGTACTCCGACAGCGCAGCGCGCAGCTCGGGCCGCAGGCTGTCGTATTGCTCATCCGCGATACCCAGGGTGTTGACCCCAGCCCGGCGCAGTGCCACGGCGAAATTGTAGAAGTTGGTCGGAAAATGGGGGGACAGGACGATGGCATTCATGACGGCTGCTATCCTCGCATTAGGTTGATGTTGCGATTATCAGATGAATATAATACCATAAGTGCGGAAAAGGCGTATGCAATTCACAACCCACCCTGGAGCCTGGCGCCATGATCGAACCAGCACACCTATACCGCGACGCGGACAACAACCTGGTCGTCGAAACCCGTTTCCGTGTCCGTTTCTTCGAGACCGACCAAATGGGGGTGGTGCATCACGCGGCCTACATTACGTGGTTCGAGGAGGGACGCAGCGCGTTCACGCGCGCTATCGGCTATCCTTACAGCCAGATGGAGGCTGAAGGGGTCTCGCTGGCCGTGGCGGAGGTGGCGGCGCGCTATCACCGTCCGGCGCGTTACGACGATGAGGTGATCGTCGCCACCTGCCTGACCGGGCTGCTCAGCCGGGGCATGAATTTTGGCTATGAGGTGCGCCGCGCGGCCGATGGCGAATTGCTGGTCAGCGGGAGCACGCGCCACATCTCGGTGGATGCGCGCGGCCAGGTACGGCGCATTCCAGAGGCGATGCGGGCGCGTTTGGTGGCTGGGATCGAGGGTGATGCGATGGTGCCCTAGTCGGATAATGCAAGGGTCATCGCATCCGCGGGCGGCTTCGCAATCGTGCAACAGCCGCCCGCTCTCATTCCGCCTCTAGCTCGCCCGTGTCATCGCTTGCTTCCGGCGCGCGCGGCTCCCACTGCTCCGCAGCATGCCGCTGCACCACGATTTCGCCCTCATCGGTGGTCAGCGCCGCGGCGCCCAGGTCCCACCAGATGACTTTCCCCGTGACTGTCCGGCCGTCCCACAGGTGTAGGGTGATGGGCAGATCGTTTTGCTGCGCATGGACCAGCGCGCGGCTCAACGCCTTGCGCGGCCAGTCCAACCGCCAACGCAGATCTTCGAACCGCACGCCGTAGAAATCGGCCAGCAGGCGGATGGACGCGTCGTCGCCGACCGCGCGGTAGCGCTGCTCTATCTGCCGATAAATGCCTTTGGGCAGGTCGGGCAGGGCAGCCTCGATGTCAAGCGGTGTGATACCGCCGCGCTTGGCGCGCAGCACGCGCAGCATGTCGCCCAGGCTCATGGGGTTGGCTCCTCGCTGCCCGGCGGACGCGTGTAGCTGACCAGCGCTAGCTTGTTCAGTGTAGTCTCGCTGCCGTCGGACTGGCGGACGGTTATGCTGTAGGGGCCGTAGCCGCTCACCTGGCCGCTGAGGGTTGTGCCGTCGAACAGGTTGAAGCGCAGGGTAGCGCCGGACCCTTGCGCGGCCGCCAGGTACTTGTGCTCGAACTGGTCTACCGCTTCGGGCAGATAGGCGCGATGCCTGTTCGGTGTGGCGCCTTCGCGGAGTTCGGTTTGCAGCGCGACCAGTGCCCTGCTGGCGCTGAGGCGATCCAGCTCAGCGAGCGGTTGGCCCAGTTGCGCCTCGAGCTCGGCCTGGCTGCGTCCCAACCGCTGCAGCAGGTCTTGTAGATGTGCGATCTGGCTCGGTCGAGCTGGTAAGGGTGGCCGCGGGGCCTGGGCAGGCCGGGGGGGGCGTGCGGGCCGCTCGCGCTGCGCGGGGGGCGCAGCCTCCGCCGTTTCACCCGTCGGCCGAGAGGGCCGCTCGTCTGCGCGACGCGACGCCCGCTCCAAGGGGCCTGAGCCCGGTCGCGGGTCGGAGTGCAGGCGGATCGCGGTTTCTTCGACATACAACGCGCGTGCCAACCGCGCGATATGTCGCACGTCAATGCTGCGCTGGCCCGATTCGTATTCCATGATCAGGCCGATAGGCAGGCCGGCTCGGCCGGCCAGCATTGCAACGCTCAATTTCCGTTGTTCACGCAGTGCCCACAGATTTTCGGACATAAGGTGCTCCTGTGCGGAGCCCGATTCGGAGCCCGGGCTCATGATCTCATGAGTAGCTTAGCGCACAACGGCTGAAAGGTAAGTAGCGCGTTTTACGTTTAAGGGCGTGTTACCTTTCAGCTTTCGCTGGCGGGCAGTGGGGGGAGGCGCTCCAGGCTTTCCAGGCCGAAGTAGTGGAGGAATTGGACGGTCGTGCCGTACAGGATCGGCCTGCCTGCCTGCTCCAACCGGCCCACAGGTTCGATAAGTTCGCGGGCCAGGAGGGTGCGCAGGACGCCGTCGCAGTTGACCCCGCGTACCGCCTCGATTTGGGCGCGCGTCAACGGCTGCCGGTAGGCGATGACGGCCAGCGTTTCCAGCGCAGCGTTGGAGAGCCTGCTGCTCAGATCTAGCCCCAGAAAACGCTCGATGTGCGCGCTGGCCTGGGGCGCGGTGGTCAGGTGGACGCGATCCGCTTTGCGCAGCAGCCGGAGCCCGCGATCTTCAGCGAGGTAGGCGGCCGTCAGGTCAGCCAACGCAGCCTCGATCTGCTCGGTTGTCAGGCCGATCACTTGGGCCAGCCGTTCGACCGGCGTGGGCACGGGCGCGACGAAGAGCAAGCTTTCCAGCAGGGCGCGTAACGCGGTCCCCTGAGGCGCCGGGCCCACTGCCTCAGGGGACTGAGGGGCCGGTGTTGCGTCACTGGATGGCTGAGATGGATTGAGCGCTGTGCTCACGCAATATCCTGATAGGGCGCATGTTTGATGCGGACATCAACCTTGCCGAGTTGAAGGCCCATGCGCTCCACGATCACCTCGCGAGCCACGCGCACCACCTCATCGGTCTTCATCGGCACGTCAATCTCCGGTTGGGTCTCCAGGTTCAACACGACGTTGACCGCCTTGCCGCTGGCCGTCACATCGGGTGTCACCGAGATGACGTCAGCCAACTGGTCAATATGCCACGTTAGCCGCCGGGCCACTGAGTCGGTGGTGACGCTGGCTTTGCTGCCCGTCTCGGTGAGCACGTGGACCGCCTTGGGCCGCCGCGGTTTCAGTTCGCCCCACAGCAGCGGCAGGATGACGGCCAGGGCAATCAGCACCAGTGCGACACGCGCAATGACGAACAGCCAGAGGTGCGATGTCTCAGTGTTGGCCAGAAAGGCGCCGAAGTTGCGCATGGCGGCCTCGACCGCCTGCACGGTCTGGATGGGCAGGATGGCGATCAGCACCGCCAGGGCCAGCAACAGGATCAGCAGCAAAACGACCAACACACGGTTGAAGATGTTCATGGGTGCCTCCAGTTGGAACCGGTGATCGAGGGGATAGTATAGCATAAGTCGTGCCCATGCGCGAACGGCTTGGGGGTGGATACAAAGAGAGCCCATCGGCCCCGGCCGGGGCCAGAGTTTGCGCCTGTGCGTGAGACGGTGTAGACTTAGCATTTGTTCGTTCTCTCAATGTGCAAAGACCTTGTTCTGGGATTTCAATCATGTCTGTTGTCGTCAAGAGCCATGCCTTGATACCGGCTCCGGCTGTCACCTCCGCCGCGGTGGATGGCGCGCGCACCGTGGCGGAGGCGGTGGGCATGCTGCGCCTGTCGTTGCGCACGGGTGTGATGATCCTGGTCAATGGCCGCCTGGCCAGTTGGGAGACAGCGCTGCAAGATGATGATGTGATTGAGCTGTTGCCCGCGGTCGGCGGGGGTTAATCCTGATAGGGAGGCTATCGATGATGATGGTTGGTGGTACGTGGGGCAAGATCCTGCATGTCGATCTCACAAGCGGCAAGACCTGGGTGGAGACGCCGCCCGATGATCTGTATCTCAAGTTGGTGGGGGGCCGCGGCCTGGTCGCGTATCTGCTGTTGCGCGATCTGCCGGCCGGGGCCGACCCGCTGGGGCCGGATAACCTGCTGATCTTCGCGCCGGGCGTCATGCAAGGGACCAACCTGCCCGGCAGCGGCCGCCACGGCGTGGGCGGCAAGAGCCCGCTCACCGGTGGCCTGGGCAGCTCGGAGGCTGGCGGGTGGTGGGGCCACGAATTCAAGCGGACCGGCTTTGATGCCCTGGTGGTGCATGGCCGCGCGGCCGCGCCGGTGTATCTGTGGATCCGCGATGGCGAGGTTGCCATTCGGCCCGCCAATTATCTGTGGGGTCGAGATACCGCGTACGTCGAGCGGACCATCCGAGACGAGCTGGGGGACGCGAAGATTCGGGTGGCTCAGTGCGGCGTGGCGGGCGAAAACGGGGTGCGCTATGCTGCGGTGATGCACGATGTCAACCGGGCGGCCGGCCGCAACGGCCTGGGCGCGGTGATGGGCAGCAAGCGGTTGAAGGCGGTGGCGGTGCGCGGCACGCGCAACGTGCCGGTGGCCGACCGCAAGCGTGTGCTACCGGTGTCCAAATGGCTCGGCGACAACTACAAGGAGCTTTCCGGTTGGGCTGTGCAGATGGGCACCCCCGGCAGCGTCACCTATTTGAACCGGGTTGGCGGCCTGCCCACCCGCAATTTCCAGGATGCCAGCTTCTCGGGCGCTGCGGCCATCAGCGGCAAAACGATGCACACCACGATCCTGACCGGCCGCGACTCGTGCCAGGTCTGCCCCATTTCGTGCAAGCAGGTTGTGGCATATGATGCTGAGGCCACGCCGGAACACCTGGCGGCGTGGACCGAGAGTGGCCTGCGTACGCCCACGCCGGCCGTGGAACGCATCGAGCCAGTCTACGGCGGGCCGGAGTATGAGACGTTGGGCGGCCTGGGCAGCGCGTGCGGCGTGGATGACCTGGTGGCGGTGTGCAAGGCCAACGAACTGTGCGCGCGGTGGGGGCTGGACACCATCAGCACCGGCATGACCATCGCGTTTGTCATGGAGTGCGTCGAGCGCGGCCTGCTGACCGCGGAGCGCACCGGCGGCTTCCTGCCGCGCTGGGGCGATGCCGCGGCCCTGGTGGAGGCCGTGGACCTGATCGCCCACCGCCGCGGTTTCGGCGCGCCGATGGCCGAAGGCACGCGGCGTCTGGCGGCGTGGATCGGCGGCGGGGCCGAGGCATACACCGTGGAGGTGAAGGGCCAGGAGCTGCCCATGCACGAGCCGCGGCTGAAGCACGCCCTGGGCGTCGGCTACGCGGTCGCGCCCGTGGGCGCCGACCACATGATGAACATTCATGACACCAGTTACAGCAGCCCCGGCGAGAGTCTGGCGCGTGTCAACGCGGTGTATTCCGTCGGGCCGCTGCCGGCCAACAGCGCCTCACCCTCAGAGCTGCAGCCGCTGGGTCCGGAGAAGATGGAGTTGTTCTATCACGAGGTCAACTGGCAGCACTTCCAGGACTGCGCCATTACGTGCATGTTTTACCCTTACGACTACGCCCACCTGGCCCAAGCGATCAGCGGCGTGACTGGCCACGAGTACGGGCTGGCTGATATCCTGGCCGTGGGTGAGCGGGCCCAGCAACTGTCCCGGGTCTTCAACCTGCGCGAAGGGCTGACCGCCGCGGACGACCGGCTGCCCAACCGGGTGATGCAGGCGTTCACCGAAGGCCCGCTGGCCGGCGCTGCGATCACCGAAGAAGCCTTTTGTCAGGCCCGGCAGACGTGGTATGCGCGCATGGGGTGGACAGCGGATGGTGTCCCGACGCCGGAGCGGCTGGCGGCCCTGGGGTTGGATGTGTTGATCGGGGCTGCCGCGCAATCAGGGCGAGGGTGAGGGAAGACGTTTGCTCGTAGTAGCGACTTCAGTCGCCTTGCAGCTATCGGCTGACTGAAGTCGTTGCTAACAACACGCTCATGCCCCTGCGCCCATCTCAACCGCCAACACGTCATAGTATGTGCCGGCCCCAAAGCCATCGAACAGCACGTGGTCGCCCGGCGCCAGGTCGCGCAGCTTGCGCAGGAACGCGATCATCGCTGAGGCCGCGCTGACGTTGCCGAAATCGCTCAACAGCCAGGGCATCGGCAGGTTGATGCCTTCCTTCTCCAGTTGTTTCGCCTTGAGCTGGTTGATCTTGTAGTTGGCGTGGTGCACGATGGCGACCGCCAGCTCCTTTCCCGGCATGGATAGACGGCCCAACCGCTCCTGGTACGCCCGATAGACGCTGCGCACCGCCGATACACCGTTCCGCACGAACAGCTTGACCATGCCCATCGGTCCGGCCATGATCACCGCGTCGGAATCGGTGGCGGGTTCGTGCATCAAGCCGGCCACGCGGTAACTGTGTGCGCCAGTCTGCGTCACCTCGATCAGTGACTCACCCTGGCTCCGCCGGCCGGCATGCGGATAGGCCATTCGCACTTGCAGCATGCCCTCTTCATCGTAAGCTTCGTGGGCGCCGCCCGCCAGGAAGCGCATAGTCCGGCCCGGTATGACACCAAAGACCCCTGCGCCGGTACCGAATAGTTGCAGCGCCTGCCGGTCGAAGGTCGCCTTCATTACGCGGCTCAGACCCTCGATGCCGCCCACCAACACCTTCTTTCCGTTCAGAAGTTGCGCCAGGTTGTCGCCGGGTAGATTGCCGTTCACTAGTTCCGGGTTCAGGGCCAGGTTCAAGCCGGCCACAGCGCCGTCGCATGCTTTGTGGATGGTGACTTTGAGCGCGCGCTCCGGAATGCCTGCCCTGGCCGCGATACGCTCCGTAAAGTCTGGAACGACCGGTGTGGTGATGCCCAGGAGCACTCCATCCACCTCAGCCGGGTCCCAACCGCTGGCGCGACATGCTTCGGTCAGGTAGCGCGTCCCTGCTTCCATTTCCAGTGCTACGTGTTCTTCGTTTGCCAGCTCCGGCACGTGGTGGCGTGAGAGGAACCCTAGCTCGGCCAGGTTGAGCCTTTCGTCGTCCCGCAGTGGTTGGCCCAGGTGTTTCTCCACCAGCGCTGGCAACGTTGCATTATCATATGCCGCGCCCCATGCGCCATACGCGCCGCCGATCGCGATGCCAGGATGTGTGACGCGCTCGATGCCAATTGGCACACCGGGGCCGATGGGGATCGTATCCACCTGGACCCCAGAGCGCATGAAGAACGATGACATAGGCTGGGGGCCTGATCCTCCGTCTCGTGGTGTCTCGTTCATGGGTTTTCCTTCCTTATGACAGTTAACGTCGGTTTAGCAGGCACAACACCTGGCGTAGGCGAGAGTTGCGCTCTGCGCGCCATTTCGGCGCTGTCCTGAGGATTGGGGAAAAAGGCACTTTTGCCGCTTGACAGTCAAACCGGTTTGTGTTATCCTCAAACCGGTTTGCGCAGACCAACTTGGTATTCTCTCCGTTCATATATGCCACAATCCACAGGAGAAGGTTGCATCTGCAACGCGTCGGGCACTCCGTCAGTGCCCGGCATGTTCGGGTAGTTTTGAGTATAGGGGAAAGCTGATGGCACGAGCCACCATCGCCGATGTCGCAGCCCGCGCGGGCGTCACCAAGAGCACGGTATCCCACGCGCTCAGCGGCAAGCGGCCGGTGGCGGCCGAGACTCGACTGCGCATCGAGCAGGCGATCGCTGAACTTAACTTCCATCCCAACCCCATCGCCCAGCGCCTGGCGGCCGGCAGCTCGCGGGCCATCGGCTTTGTCTATCCGTTGTACGCACCTCAGATCGCCGGCTATGAGATGCGGTCCATCTCGGCCGCGGCCAATGCGGTCAGCCAGGCGGGTTATGCGTTCGTGCTGCTGACCCAGCCCGATCGCGCCGGCGATGGCCTGGCGTCGTTTTTTCACAGCGGCCTGCTGGATGGCGTCATCCTGATGCAGGTGCGCCGACAGGATCCTCGCATTGCAGCCTTGCAGGCCGCGGGCTTGCCGTTCGTGCTGATCGGCCAAACCGCTGATAACACGGGCCTGGCGTATGTGGACGTTGACATCCTGGCGGCGATGGCGCAGAGCGTGGCGCACCTCGTGGGGTTGGGCCACCGTCACGTCGCCTGCCTGCACCAGGACGACCCGGAGTTCGGCTTCGGCGCGCGCATGTTGGCCGGGTATCGCGCCAGTTGTGCAGCGCACGGCCTGGCGCCGGTGGTCTGGCCGTGTGGCCTTTCTACGGAGGGAGGGCGGCAGGCCATCGCAGCCTTGTTGCAAGAACATCCCGAAACCACCGGCGTGATCGTGTGGAACGATCTGGCCGCGTGGGGGGCAGCACAGGCCGCGGCCGCGGCAGGCCGCCGCATCCCGGCCGACCTTTCGATCGTGTGCCATGACCAGTCGAACATCGGCAATCTCGTGCCATTCCACCCGACATTCGTGGACGTTCGCCCCGAAGAGTTATCTCGCCGTGCAGCTGAAATGCTACTTGCTATCCTGGCAGGCACGTCCAGCAGCGAGGGGATCCTGCTGGCGCCGGGTTTCACGCTGGGTGAGACCTCCGGACCTGCGCCAGCAGCGTTGGGGTAGGGACGGAATGCTCTGCATCAACAGTGAGCTTTTATGGCGATGGTCCTGCAGCCGGGTAAGGCGGATTGGCGTTAATCGTGCAAGACCCGCCCCTACCACATATGAGTTGACAAGATGAAACATTACCTGCAATTCAATGACGAGGATTGGGCTCGCAACGCACGCAATTGGAACGCCTGGTGGCAGGGTGAACTGGATCGGCCGCTGGTCGTGATCGAGGCCATGGCTCGACGGCGGGATCGCGGCGGTGCCTGGTGGGATCACATCACCGGGTTCCCGCTGAGCATGTCGGCCGAAGCGGTGATTGACCACTACGCCGCGGAGATGGATGCGCTGCTGTGGGCCGGCGACGCGTTCCCCAAGTGGTGGCCCAACTTCGGGCCGGGCGTCATCGCCGCGTTTCTCGGCTCACCCGTTGGCGCATCCGAGGGCACTACATGGTTCTACCCCAGCGGCATCACGTCGCTGGCCGAGACGAACCTGGCGTTCACGCTGGAGAACCCCTGGTGGGAGCGCGTCGCCGCGGTCACGCGCGCCGCAGTCGAGCGTTGGGGGAATCGCGTGGTGATCGGCCATACCGACCTGGGCGGTAACCTGGACATCCTGGCCTCGCTGCGCGACACGCAGCAGCTCCTGCTCGATCTATACGACGCGCCGGATGAAGTGGACCGCCTGGCGCGGCAGATCACGCCGCTTTGGCTGCGCTACTACGATGAGTTCCACCGCCTGGTAGCCGCTACTAACCGCGGCACCTCCTGCTGGAGCCCGCTGTGGGCGCCGGGCACGTGCTACATGCTGCAAAGCGATTTCTCCTACATGATTTCCCCGCGCATGTTCGAGCGGCTGATCCTGCCGGACCTGACCGCGTGCTGTGATGCGTTGGACTATGCGTTCTACCACCTGGACGGCAAGGGCGAGATCAAACACCTGGACATGCTGCTGACCATCGAGCGGCTGCGGGGCATCCAGTGGATCCCCGGCGACGGCGCGCCGCCGCCGGAGGAGTGGCTGCCGCTGCTGAAGCGCATTCGCGACGGCGGTAAGCTGTGCCAGCTCTTCGTGTCGCCCGAGGGCGCGCTCACCATCGCGCGCGAGCTGGGCGGCAGGGGCTTCGTCTTCTGCCTGACCGGTGACGACGGCTTCCTGACCCCTGAGCAGGCCGCAGCGTGCGTTGAGGCGTTTCGGGCGGAGGGGTTGTTGGGGGAGTGACGGACGACGAATGACGACCGACGACGGATGACTGACGACCGATGACACACGGGGGACGAGGGAGATCGGGCCAGCGTGCAGTACGTAATACGCAATACGCACCACGGAGCATCCATGACTTCCAGTGAAGAACACAACGCCGAAGCCCAGGCCGTTTGGGACGCGTTCAACGCGAGGGCGCCGATCCGGCCGCCGGTCGCGCTGGGCACGGCCACGCAGTTCTTCATCTACAACGATGCGGTGAACCCCGGCGGTGCGGTGGACTGGGAGCGCTATTGCACGGACGCCGATACGATGCTGGACTTCCAGTTACGCGCGGCGGCCTGGCGGGCCGAGCACATCGCGCCCTTCTGCGATGATCCGGTCGGGATGCCGCCGAACCGAGAGGCGTGGCTGGTGCGGATTGACCTGCAAAACTTCGACGAGGCCGCGTATCTGGGCGCACCGGTGCTTTTTCTGCCGGGCCAGGTGCCCGATACGCCACCCATCTTGGCCGGCGATCGCAAGAACGCGCTGTTCGACGCGGGCCTGCCCGATCCACTGACCGGCGCTTGTCCTGAGCGAAGTCGAAGGGGCTGGTACCGGCGGGCGCACGAGATGCTCGAACGGTGGCAGGAGCGGTTGCGTCGTGAGCCGGAGTATCGCGGTTGGCCGGTGCAGGTTGACCCGTTCGGCTGGTGGAGCGGCGGCCCGCTGACGCTGGCTGTATCTCTGCGCGGTCATGAGTTGTTCACTGACTTCTACGAGGACCCGGACTATGCGCGCACGCTGCTCGACTTCCTCACCGAAGTCACCATTGCTCGCGTGCGCGCCCATGCCCGCTTCTTCGGGCTGCCGGATCCGCCGGATACTATGTGGTTCGCCGATGACGCCCTGCAACTGATCTCGGTCAAGATGGCGCGTGAGTTCATGTTGCCCGTCTACCGCAAGCTGAAGGCGGGTATTACGACCGCAGAGCAGGTTAAGATCCACCTGTGCGGCGACGCGACCCGGCACTTCCGTTGGTTGAAGGATGAGTTGGGCGTCAACGACTTCGAGACCGGCTTCCCGGTGGATCACGGCCGCCTCCGCCGCGAGCTGGGGCCGGACGTGACGATCCACGGCGGCCCGACGGTGATGATCCTGCGTGATGGATCGCCGGAGGACGTGCGGGCCGAGACGGCGCGCATCTTGGGTTCGGGCGTTTGCGAGGGCGGGCGGTTCGTGCTGCGCGAAGCCAACAACCTGGCCCCGCGCACCCCGGCCGTCAACTTGGCGGCGATGTATGAGACTGCCCGCGCATGGAGGGGTTACCATGATTGATGGGGTTTCCAGTGTGTCAGCAGAATATCCGGAATCGAGGCTTCAGCCGGTTGCTTCCCTTGAGGAGACAGATCGGCTAAAGCCTCGACTCCAGGATGACTGGTACGATTTGCCGGCCCCCAGGCCTGATTTCAACAACCTGCTGGCCGTCCTGCGCCGGGAGGTCCCTGCGCGGCCTACCCTGTTCGAGTTCTTCCTCAACGACCGGCTGCACGAGCGGCTGGCGCCGCTGGCTTCCATTCCCGACAGCCCGTATCGCACCGAGCGCCGGGTCTTGCAGGCCTATTACCGCGCCGGTTATGATTTCAGCAACGTGCGCGTGCCGGGCTTCGATTTCCCCACCGGCCGCGATTTCACCGGCCGCACGGTGTCGCTCAACGCCGGCGGGCTGATCGTGGATTGGCCCTCTTACGAGGCCTACCGCTGGCCGGATGTCGAGGCGGCCGACTATGGTATTTTCGACGCGCTGGCTGGGGTAATGCCGGACGGGATGAAGCTGATCGCCTACGGGCCGGGCGGCGTGCTGGAGAATGTGACTGAGATCATGGGTTTCGAGAAGCTCTGCCTGCTGCTGGCCGACGACCCGGACCTGGTCGAGTGCGTCTTCGAGGCCGTGGGCGAGACGTTGGTGCGCTACTATGAGATCGCCGCGGCGCATCCCGCCGTGGGCGCGTGCATTGACAACGACGACTGGGGCTTCAAGACGCAGACCATGCTCTCCCCGCGTCAGATGCGCCAGTACGTCTTCCCGTGGCACAAGCGCATCGTCGCGGCCATCCACGCGGCCGGCAAGCCAGTGATCCTGCACTCGTGCGGGCACTTCGAGCGCATCCTGGGTGACATGGCCGACATTGGCATTGATGCCCGCCATTCTTACGAGGACACCATCCTGCCGGTTGAAGAGGCCTATGAACGCTACCATGACCGCTTCGCCATTATCGGCGGGATCGATGTGGACTTCGTCTGTCGGGCCGAGCCCGACCAGGTCTACGCCCGCGCCCGCGCCATGCTGGAACGCACGGCCGGCCGCGGCGGCTATGCCCTGGGCACGGGCAACTCGGTGCCGGATTACGTGCCGGATGCGGGGTATTTTGCGATGATTCGCGCGGCGCTGGAGACGAGATAGCCCGGATTCGAGGCTTCAGCCGGTCTCTCTGAGTTGCGAGTCCAATCGGCTAAAGCCTCGAATCCAGGAATCCTGCAACATCGCGATCCGATGGAATGGAGGCTTCAGCCGGTCACTCGCGTTGAGCAACAAACCGGCTAAAGTCTCGATGCCAGAGCATGATCCTATCTCGGGTAATCCTATGTCATTTACACACGAACCAAACGCCCTCCTGTGGCGGGGCGGACATGAGACGGTGCGCATCGAGCCGTGGGGCGCCGATAGCTTGCGCGTGCGCGCCACCCAGGGCATCGAAGTATGCGATGAGCTGCCGGGCGCGCTGCTGGCGCCTGCGCCGGTCGCGGCCGAGATCACGGTCGGGGCGGAGATTGCCACTATTCGGGTTGGCCGGCTGCGCGCCGACGTGACCGTCGAGGGGCAGATCAGCTTTACCGATACGGCCACCGGCGCGCTGCTGCTGGCCGAGCCAACGCCGCGCTTCATCCGGCCGCCGGCGCGCGGGTTCAAGCCGGCCAGCAGCGACCTGTACCACATCTCGGCCGAGTTCCAGCCCGCCGTCGGGGAGCGCTTCTACGGCCTGGGCCAGCACCAGCACGGCCTGTTGGATCAGAAGGGCTGCGTAGTGGATCTGTGGCACCGCAACACCGAGGTCAGCATCCCCTTCCTGGTCTCCAGCCGCGGCTACGGCTTCCTGTGGCACAACCCCGCGGTCGGCCGGGTGGAACTGGGCTGCAACGGCACGCGCTGGGTTGCCGAGGCGAGCCGCCAGTTGGATTATTGGGTCACGGCCGGCTCCTGCGCCGAGATCATGACCCACTACGCTGACGCGACCGGCCACGCGCCTGTGCTACCCGAGTGGGCGGTCGGTTTCTGGCAGTGCAAGCTGCGTTACCGCAGCCAGGAGGAACTGCTCGCCGTGGCGCGCGAGTATCACCGCCGCGGCCTGCCGCTGGACGTGATTGTGGCCGACTTCTTCCATTGGACCCGCATGGGCGAGTGGCGCTTCGATCCGGCCGCCTGGCCCAATCCGGCGGCGATGGTGCGTGAGCTGGACGACCTGGGGGTCAAGCTGATGGTGTCCGTGTGGCCCGCAGTGAACCCGGCCGCTGAGACCTACGAGGAGATGGACCGCCGTGGCCTGCTGGTGCGCGCCGAGCGCGGCCAGCCCAGCCACATGGCGTTCACCGATGTGGGTGCGAACGGCCCGGTGCACCTGCGCTACTACGACGCCACCCACCCGGAGGCGCGGCGCTTCATCTGGGAGCGCGTGCGCGAGGGCTACTATCGCCACGGCGTCAGGGTCTGGTGGCTGGACGCGTGCGAGCCGGAGGTCTATCCGCCCGACCACGAGAACCTGCGCTATCACCTGGGCAACGGGCTGGAGGTGGCCGGCCTCTACCCGCTGCTGCACCAGCAGGCGTTCTGGGAAGGCATGAAGGCCGAGGGGGAGGCGGACGTCGTGACCCTCTGCCGTTCCGCATGGGCCGGCAGCCAGCGCTACGGCGCGGCGGTCTGGTCGGGCGACATCCCCTCCACCTTCGAGGCGCTGCGGGCCCAGGTACGCGCCGGGCTGAACATCGGCCTCAGCGGCATCCCGTGGTGGACGACCGATATCGGCGGCTTCCACGGCGGCGATCCGGCCGATCCGATCTTCCGCGAGCTGATCGTGCGCTGGTTCCAGTACGGCGTCTTCTGCCCGCTCTTCCGGCTGCACGGGATGCGCCAGCCGACGGTGGGGTGGGACGCCGGCGGCCCCAACGAGGCCTGGTCGTTCGGCGACGAGGCCTACGCTATCATCCGCGACCTGTTGTTCTTGCGGGAGCGCCTGAAGCCGTATATCCTGGCGCAGATGGCGACTGCTGCAGCGACCGGCGCGCCGCCCATGCGGCCGCTCTTCTTCGACTTCCCCGATGATCCGGCCTGCTACGAGGTCGAGGATCAGTTCATGTTCGGGCCGGATGTGCTGGTGGCGCCGGTCTTGCGGCAGGGCGCGACCGGCCGCTCGGTCTACCTGCCGGCGCTCGTAGGGGCGGGGTCTCCCTGCCCGCGGCCGCAGACCGCCGATGCAGCCAGGGCAGGGGAACCCCGCCCCTACGATGATGCGGCGGCGGGGGCGGTGTGGTACGATGCCTGGACGGGCGCGGCGCAGGTGGGCGGCGTCACCATCACCGCCGACGCGCCGCTGGCGCGCATCCCGGTCTTCGTGCGCGGTCCGGCGCTGCTGGCGCTGTTTGCAGGGCGAGGGTGACATAATGCGTATCGCAATCGTTGCGCCGGGCAGCCGCGGCGACGTCGAGCCGTATCTGGCGCTGGGCAAGGGGTTGGCTGCGGCCGGCCATGCCGTGCGACTGGTGACGCACGGCAACTTCGCCGGCCTGGCCGCGGCGCACGGGGTCGAGTTCTGGCCGATTGTGGGCGACTCGCAGCAGGTCGCCCAAGGCCAGGAGATGAGCGCACTGCTGGAGCGGGGCAACTTCGCCGCCATCCTGGCGCGCATGGCGCGGGAGGCGGAGCGGGGCGCGGTGGAGTTGGCCGAGGGCGGGCTGGCGGCCTGCCGCGGTATGGACGCGGTGCTGGCCGGCGTCGGCGGGCTGTTCGTGGGCTACGCGCTGGCCGAGAAGCTGGACCTGGCGTTCATCCAGGCGCACTACATCCCCTTCACGCCGACCCGCGCCTATCCCAGCTTCCTGCTGCCGGGGCTGCCGTCCTGGCTGGGCGGGGCCCTCAACCGTCCTTCCTATCACCTGGCGCGGCAGATGATGTGGCAGCCGTTTCGGGCCGCCGACCGCCTGGTGCGCCAGAAGGTGCTGGGACTGCCGCCGTCGCCCCTGGCCGGGCCGTTCCGGGGCGAGCGCTTCTGCCGGCATCCGGTGCTCTACGGCTTCAGCCCGGCCGTGATCCCGCCGCCGGACGACGGGGGACCAGAGGTACACGTCACCGGCTACTGGTTCCTGGATGCGGGGGAAGATTGGACGCCGCCGCCGACCCTGGCAGCGTTTTTGCAGTCCGGCCCGCCGCCCGTCTACATCGGCTTCGGCAGCATGAGCATCAGCAACCCGGCCCAAACCGCCGGCCTGATCGTGCACGCGCTGCGGCAAACGGGGGAGCGGGCGGTGGTGCTGGCCGGCTGGGGCGGCTTGCAGGTGGCTGACCTGCCGGATTCCGTCTTCATGCTGGAAACCGCGCCCTTCGCCTGGCTCTTCCCGCGCATGGCGGCCGTGGTGCATCACGGCGGCGCGGGCACCACAGCGGCCGGGCTGCGAGCGGGTGTGCCGTCCGTCGTCGTGCCCTTCTTCGGGGATCAGCCGTTCTGGGGCCGCCGCGTGGCCGACCTGGGGGTCGGGCCGGCGCCGATCCCGCGCAAGCAGCTCACGGCCGAGCGGCTGGCGGCCGCGATTCACCGGGCCGTGACCGATGCGGAGATGCGCCGGCGCGCGGCCGATTTGGGGCGCAAGATTCGGGCTGAGGATGGCATCGCCCGTGCCGTGGCGGTGGTGGCGCGGGTGGAAACTAGCCTGCAGAAGGAGTGTATCTTGATGTCACCGATCAAATTGCTCATCATTGGCGCCGGCAGCCGCGGGGCCAACTACGCCGAGTACGCGCACTGGCATCCCGACCAGGCGCAGGTGGTGGGCGTGGCCGAGCCGCGCGAGCATTACCGCGCGGCGCTGGCTGCCCGCCACGGCATCCCGGCCGGTAACGTTTACGCCGACTGGCGGGAGGCCGCTGCGCAGCCCCGCTTCGCCGATGCGGTCATCATCGCCACGCCCGATGCGCTGCACACCGAGCCGGCGGTCGCTTTCGCGGAGCGCGGCTACCATATCCTGCTGGAGAAGCCGATGGCGCCGACCGCGGCCGAGTGCCGGCAGATCGCCGCCGCGGCGCAGGCCAGCGGGGCCATGTTCGCGGTGTGTCACGTGCTGCGCTACACGGCCTACACCAAGAAGGTCAAGGCGATCGTGGACTCCGGCCGGCTGGGCGAGATCGCCAGCATCCAGCACCTGGAGCCGGTGGGCTTCTGGCACCAGGCGCACTCCTTCGTGCGCGGCAACTGGCGCAACGAGGCCGAGTCGTCCTCCATGCTGCTGGCGAAATCGTGCCACGACCTGGATTGGCTCCGGCACATCATGGGCCGGCCCTGCACGCTCGTCTCCTCCTTCGGCAGCCTGCTGCACTTCCGGCCCGAAAACCGGCCCGCCGGCGCGGCCGACCGCTGCCTGGACTGCGCCGTTGAGACATCCTGTCCCTACTCGGCGCCGCGCATCTACCTGACCGGCCTGCGGCGCGGCATCACCGGCTGGCCGCTCAACGTGCTGACGCCGGACGTGAGCGAGGCGGGGCTGCTGGCCGCGCTGCGCACGGGGCCGTACGGCCGCTGCGTCTACGCCTGCGACAACGACGTGGTGGACCACCAGGTGGTCGCCATGCAGTTCGAAGGCGGCGCGACGGCCTCTTTCACCATGACCGCCTTCAACCGCCAGCGCGACCGCGAGACGCGGATCTTCGGGACGCGCGGGGAGCTCTACGGCAACGGGCGGTTCATCGAGGTGTACGACTTCATGACCGACACGACGGAACGGATCGACGCGGAGACCGCCAGCGATGGCTCGATTCTGAGCGGCCACGGCGGCGGAGACCTGGCGCTGATGACGCACTTCGTCGGCGCGCTGCGCACGGGCGACCCGTCGCTGATCCTCTCCGGCCCGGCCGAGTCGCTGGAGACGCACCTGATGGTGTTTGCAGCCGAGCAGGCGCGGCGCGAGGGACGGGTGGTCGGCCTGTCATGATGATTCAACCCAAACTCACAACCAAAGAGCGCTTCACGCGCATGTTCGAGCACCGCGCGGCGGACCGCGTCCCCATCACCGACGTGCCGTGGCATGCCACGATTGAGCGTTGGCGCGGCGAAGGGCTGCCCGAGGGGGTTGACTTCGAGGATTACTTCGATATTGACCGCGTCAACCTGCTCTTCGTGGACGGCTCGCCGCAGTATGAAAAACGGACGCTGGAAGAAACGGACGAGTACAGGATCTACACCAGCGATTGGGGCGTGACCATGCGCGAGTGGAAGCATGAGGCTTCCACACCGGAGTTCCTCGATTTCACCATCGTGGATCGGGCGAGCTGGGAGGTGGCCAAGAAGCGCATCACGACCAGCCCTGATCGCATTGATTGGGCGTACCTGGCCGCGAACTATCCGATCTGGCAGGCGCGCGGGGATTGGCTGCAGGCGGCCCTCTGGTTCGGGTTCGACGTCACCCATTCCTGGACGCTGGGCACGGAGCGCGTGCTGATGAACCTGGTCGAAGATCCCGCCTGGCTGATGGATGTTTTCGAGACGATGCTGGAGACCAGCCTGGCGCTCTGGGACCGCGTGTGGGACGCGGGGTATCGCTTCGACAGCGTCTTCTGGTGGGATGACATGGGCTATAAGGGACACCAGTTTTTCTCGTTGCGCAAGTACCGGCAGGTGCTCAAGCCGTTCCACCAGCGGGCGATTGATTGGGCGCACGCCAAGGGGATCAAGGCGCACCTACACTCGTGCGGCGACATCCGCCCGTTCGTCCCGGAGCTGGTCTCGATGGGGCTCGATGCGCTCAATCCGCTGGAAGTGAAAGCCGGGATGGACCCGCTGGCGCTGAAGCGGGAGTTCGGCAAGGATCTGGTGCTGCACGGCGGGATCAACGCCGTGCTGTGGGATGATCCGGCGCTCGTCCGGCCTGAGATGGAGCGCCTCGTGCCGGCGCTCAAGGAATCGGGCGGCTACATCTTCTCGTCCGATCATTCGGTGCCCTCCAGCGTCAGCCTGGCCGCTTTTCGCGCGATTGTCGAAATGGCGAAGCGGCTGGGGTCATATCAGGAGTAAACTCAGATGCCCATCAAGATCGCGATGATCGGCGCAGGATCCATCGGTTTCACGCGCCGCTTGATGCGTGATATCCTCGCAGTGCCGGAGTTGGCCGACACTGCCTTTGCCCTGATGGACATTTCCCAGGCCAACCTGGACATGGTAACCCAGCTTTGCGAACGTGACATCCGAGCGAACGGGCTGCCGGCAACGATCATCAGCACGCTGGAGCGCCGCTCGGCCATCGCGGACGCCGATTACGTGATTTGCACGATCCGCCAGGGAGGGTTGGAGGCCTTCCAGTTCGACATAGACATTCCGCTCAAGTACGGGGTGGATCAATGCGTCGGCGACACGATCTGTGCTGGTGGCCTGTTCTATGCGCAGCGCACCATTCCGGCGCTGCTCGACATCTGTCGGGATATGCGCGAAGTTGCCAAGCCGGGAGCGCTCCTCCTGAATTACTCGAACCCGATGGCGATGAACACATGGGCCTGCAATCGGTACGGTGGCGTGCCCACGGTGGGGCTGTGTCACGGCGTGCAGGGCGCGCATTGGCAGATCACGCGCTGCGTGGAGATGTGGGCGAAGGAGCAGGGCCTCATCCCGCCGGACTACGAAATGCACCGCCGCGAGGTTGACGTCGTCGCCGCCGGCATCAACCACCAGACCTGGTTCGTCAAAGCGGAATGGCGCGGGCGGGACATGATCCCGCTTCTGCCCGAGCTTTTCGGGCGCCACCCGGAGTACCGGCAGAGCGAGAAGGTGCGCGTGGACGTCCTGCGACGCTTCGGCTACTACAGCACCGAATCTAACGGCCACTTGAGCGAATACCTGCCGTGGTACCGGAAGCGGCCGGAAGAGATCGGGCAATGGATCGATCTTTCGAGTTGGATCAATGGCGAATCCGGCGGCTATCTGCGCGTGTGTTCCGAGGGACGGCACTGGTTCGAGACCGACTTCCCACAGTGGCTGGCCGAGGAGCCGCCCGCGATCACCCCAGCCAATCGGAGCGAGGAGCACGGCTCCTACATTATCGAGGCCTTGGAGACCGGTCGCATCTACCGAGGCCATTTCAATGTGATCAACCGTGGCCACATCACCAACCTGCCTGACGGGTGCGTGGTCGAGATTCCTGGCTATGTGGACAGGACCGGCATCAACATGCCGGTGGTGGGCGCTTTGCCTCTGGCGTGTGCGGCCACCTGCGCAGCCAGCGTGCGCGTTCAGGAGATGGGCATGGAGGCCGCGGTGCGGGGTGATGTGCTGCTGCTCAAGCAGGCCATGTTACACGATCCCCTGGTCGGCGCGGTGTGCAACCCGGAGGAGGTTTGGCAAATGACCGATGAGATGTTGGTCGCAGAGGCCCAATGGCTTCCGCAATACGCCGCCGAGATTTCCCAGGCCGCCGCGGGCCTGGCGGAGGCCGAGCGCAATGGCACGCGAGTTCGAACGCGCGACTACCGTGGCGCTGCGCGTTTGCACGTGAAGACGGTCGAGCAGATGGCAGCGGACGTGACCGCGGCTCGCGCCAACGCCGCTGCCGCAGACAAGGGCAGGATGACTGCAAGCAGCGAGAGCATACGATGAACAACCGCGAGCAGACGTTGGCGATCCTGAACTATCAGCCCTACGACCGGCTGCCGATCGTCCATTTCGGCTACTGGGACGAGACGCTGGAGAAGTGGGCGGCCGAGGGGCACATCAGCAAGACCCTGGCCGCCGGCTGGTACGATAACAACGCCTATGATCGCGCCCTGTGTGAGCGCCTGGGCTTTGATTTCGGCTGGGGCGGCGTCTTCGGCCCGTACCTGGGCTTGCAGCCCGCCTTCCGCCGCCGCGTGGTCGCCGAGCTGCCTGATGGCGCGCGGCACGTGCTCGACAGGGATGGCGCCATCGTGCTGGAGAAGGATGACGTCGTCTCGATCCCGGCGGAGATTGACCACCTGCTGAAGGGGCGTGTCGAGTGGGAGCGCATCTTCCGGCCGCGGCTGCGGTACACCGAAAGCCGGTTAGGGCGCGCAAGGGTTCACCTACCCCCCAGCCCCCTCCCTGCCAGGGAAGGGGAGCAGATTCCCCCTCTCCTCGCAGGAGACGCCCGCAGGGCGGGCAGGGGGGTGAGGTCCCTGCGCTTCGACGGGGGCGGCCGGGAGGTCCTGCTGGCCGAGGAGCCCTCGTTCCCACGCGGCCTGTGGTGCGGCAGCCTCTTCGGCGTCATCCGCAACTGGCTGGGCGTGGTGGGGTTAAGCTATCTGACCGCGGATGATCCCGCCCTGCTGGAGGAGATGATCGAGACCGTGGCCGAGCTGAGCTATCAAGGCACGACTGCGGTGCTGGCAACGGGCATCCCCTTCGACTACGGTCACTTCTGGGAGGACATCTGCTTCAAGAACGGCCCGCTGGTGAACCCGCGCTTGTTTGCCAGGCTGGTCGGCCCGCACTACCGGCGGATCACGCGGCTGCTGAACGACCACGGCATCGGCATCGTGTCGCTGGACTGCGACGGTATGATTGATAAGCTGCTGCCGATCTGGCTGGAGAACGGCGTGAACACCATGTTTCCCATCGAGGTCGGCACCTGGCACGCCAGCATCGCGCCGTGGCGGGCGCAGTACGGCCGGGCGCTGCGGGGCGTGGGTGGCATGGACAAGAAGGTCTTTGCCTACGACTACGCGGCGATTGACGCCGAGATCGAACGGCTCCGGCCACTGGTGGACCTGGGCGGCTACATCCCCTGCCCCGACCACCGCATCCCGCCAGATGCCCGGTGGGAGAATGTGCAGTATTACTGCGAGCGGATGCGCACCGTTTTTGGGTGAGATGCAGGCAGGAGCAAAGTGAGCTTTTACGTCGGCCGGCAATTGTTTTTCAAAGCTCGCTGGGCAGCGATCCGCGAGGATCTCTGCGCGCGCCTGACGGGCCGGCCGGCCGACCTGCTGCCGTTCAACACCCTGATGGCCGCGTTGCGCGACTACGGCCGGTTGCGCCTGCCTCAGCCGCAGTCCATCCCACTCGACCGGATCGTGGGCAGCACGGGCCGGTCGCAGGATTTCACGCGGCATTTCCACCCGCGCGGCGCGGTGGATCGGGATCGCTGGGTGCGGATTGATGTGACCATGGCCGAGTTCATCGGGGTGCCGCCCATCGAGGTCTTTCAGGTGGGCAGCGTCTACTTTGTCTCCGATGGCAACCATCGGGTGTCAGTGGCCCGCGCCAGCGGCTTCAACGAGATCGAAGCCTACGTGACGCGCATCCTGGCCGACGTGGACATCCAGCCCGGCGACTCGCTGGCTGTCGCGCTGCGCAAGGTTACGCGCGCCCGTGCATCAGCGCCGGACGAACCGGTGGAGGGGCACCATGCTGATTGACGCACACGTCCACTACACCCCGCCGTCGCTGGCGGCCGACCTGGACGCGTTCATCGCGGCCGAGCCGTTCTGGGGCCAGATGCTGGCGCCCCGGCCCGGCGGGCAGAGCCTCCAGGGCTGGGCCACGGCCGAGTGCATGATCGCGCACATGGACGCGGCCGGCGTGGATCGCGTCGTGCTGATGGGCGAGTATCGCCGGTCGCACGAGGGCTGCGCGGCGCGCAACAGCGAAGCGCTCGAAATCATCCGCCGCTGGCCGGACCGGGTGAGCGCGTTCGCCATCCTCCAGCCGCTGGCCGGCCAGGCCGCGCTGGACGAGCTCGCCCGCTGCCTGGACGGCGGCATGGTCGGCGTGGGCGAGCTCGGCCCCTACGGCCAGGGCTACCGCCTGGACGATCCCGCGTTTCTGCGCCTGGCCGAGGCGTGCATCGGCTACGAGATCCCGATCAACCTGCACACCAACGAGGAGGTCGGCGGCTTCTATCCGGGCAAGGCCACGACGCCGCTGCGCGATTATTATCGCCTGGCGAGCCGCTACCCGGAGCTGCGGCTGATCCTGGCGCACTGGGGCGGTGGGCTCTTCTTCTACGAGCTGATGCCGGAGGTGCGGCGGACGCTGCGCAACGTGTGGTACGACACCGCCGCGTCGCCGCTGCAATACCGCACGCACGAGATCTTCGACGTGGCGCTGCGCTGCGTGGATCACCGCAAGCTGCTCTACGCCTCCGACTACCCGCTGCGGCTCTACCCCCGAAGCCAGGCCGAGCCCGACTTCCGGCCGTTCCTGGCGGAGATCGCTGCGCTGGGGCTACCGGACGATGTGCGGGCGGACATCCTGGGCGGGAATGCGACGCGGGTGTTGGGACCTAACCCCCCATCCCCCTTCCCTGCGAGGGAAGGGGGCGGAGCGGTACTCCCTCGCCTGGCAGGAGAGGGGGCAGGGGGAGAGGTGACGCCCACCATGTCCACGGTGTTCGTGGCCGAGGCCTGGCCGGGGACGCGGGCAGTCTTCGAGCGTTACGGCATCCCGTGTGCGGACAGCCCCGTGCCGTTCTGGGAGCCGATCAGCCAGGCGGCCGCGGCACGGGGCATCGGCGGGGCGGCGCTGGCGCGGCTGGTGGCGGAACTGAACGAAGCGGCCGGAAATCATCCGGAATCGAGGCTTTAGCCGGTCTCTCTGGGCGGAGCACATAACCGGCTGAAGCCTCGATTCCAGGACTCTTGCCAGAGGAGAACGCACTACCTTGTACAGCATGACCATGCGCCAGCGGATGCTCGCCGTTATCCAGGGCCGCGAGCACGACCGCGTGCCCTTTGCCATGTACGAGATCCTGCTGCCCTACGACGAAGTGCGCGCAGTGCTCGGCCGCGGCAACATCGGGCGCATCCGCTTCTGCTCGATCTTCCGTGCTGAGACGCCGCACTGCCGCCGCGAGAGCGAGATCTTCTTCGAGGGCGGCGCGAAGTGGGAGCGCAACGTCATCCACACGCCGGCCGGCGAGCTGACCGAGCTGCGCGCCTTCGAGCCGGCCTTCGACAGCTCGGTGGCGCGCAAGCACTTCATCGAGACGCGGGAGGATTACGAGCGGCTGTGGAGCTACCTGGAGGACGCGGTCATCCTGGACAACTACGATCAGTACTACCGCGACTGCGCCGAGCTGGGCGACGACGGCATCCCCAAGACCGAGATCGAGCGCACGCCGTGGCAGCAGCTCTGGATCGAATGGGTGGGGCTGGAGCCGCTGGCGTATCATCTGGCCGACTGGCCCGAGCATGTCGAGCACACGCTGGAGCTGCTGGAGCGCCGCGCCCGGCAGACCTTCGAGATCGCCCGGCGCTCACCGGCGCCGTTCATCGTCATGGTGGACAACATCACGGCCTCGGCCATCGGTCCGGCGCGCTTCCGCAAATACTGCGCGCGGTTGTATGATGAGTTGGACGCGATGCTGGCTGACCGGGGAATCCCCGTCTTTTCGCATATGGATGGGATGCTGAAGCCGTTGTGGAAGGATATCGCCCGCAGCCGGGTGGGCGGGCTGGACTCCTTCACGCCCACACCCGATTGCGACACGACGGTGGCCGAAGCGGTCGCGATGTGGCCCGAGAAGCGGCTGTGGCTGAATTTCCCGTCATCGGTGCACCTGGCGCCGCCCGCAGAAATCCGGGCCGTGGCCGACCAAATCCTGGCTGACGCGGGCCACACCGGCCGTTTGCAGATCCAGATCTCGGAGAACGTGCCGCTGGACCGCTGGCGGATCAGCCTGCCGGTTATTGCCGAGGCGATTGAGGCATTTGGGAAGCCGTGAGCGATGGCATGAATAACGTCATCCTGAGCGGGTTAACTGCTCAAAGTTCGTTACGGCGAAATCCCAGCGAAGGATCTCGGCGCGACCAGCAAGACCCTTCGCTGGCTTTGGCGTGTCACGGGAGTTGAACTGTAGACCCGCTCAGGGTGACATGTGATGCTGTCTTCTGGGTGGGATACTTGAGTTCCAGGTTAGAGGAAACCCATGCCCGCAATTCACGATCTACGCTCCTATCTTCAAGTCCTTGAAGCCGCCGGGCAACTGGCGCGCATTCAAAGGCCGGTATCGCTCGACCACGAGCTGGCCGATGTGGCCGCGGCGCTGGAGCGGCAGAGCGGCCCCGCGCCGCTGTTCGAGCATGTGACCGCGGCCGACCGGGGCGGCGGGCGGGTAGCCGCATGGCCCGTCTTCTCGTCCGCGGTGGCCAACCAGACGCGGGCCGCGCTGGCGTTGGGCTGCGACAAAGGGCAAGTGGTTGAAGTCATGGGCCGCGCGCTCGACCCGGCGAACGCACTCCAGCCGGTGCGCGTCGAGGACGCCGCCTGGAAGGCGAACGTGGTCACGGGCGACGCCGCGGACATTCGCACGCTGCCCATCCCGATCCATGCGGCCGGCGACGGCGGGCCGTTCATCACCGGTGGGGTCACGGTCAGCAAGGACCCGGTCTCGGGCCGCGGCAACCTGTCGTACAACCGGATGCAGGTCAAGGGGCCGCGCGAGTTCGGCTTCAACCTCAACGAATGGCGGCACACAATGCAGTTCCTGAAGAATCGGGAGGCCGTTGACCAGGCGCTGCCGATCGCCATCGCCATTGGCCTGGACCCGGCCATCACCATCGCGGCCGGCGCGCGTTACGACGGTGACGAGCTCTGCATCGCAGGCGCGATCCGGGGCGAGGGCGTCAAGGTCTGCCGCGGCGTTACCGTGGATGTGGACATCCCCGCCGAGGCCGAGATCGTGATCGAAGGGTACCTGGCGCCACACGAGCGTCGCGGCGAGGGCGCGCTGGCCGAGTTCCACGGTTACTTCGGCGAGATCTGGGAAAGCCCGGTGTTTCACGTCACCGCGGTCTGCTGGCGCGACGAGCCGATCTTCCAGACCATCATCCCCGGCTGGAACGAACACGTCTACGTGGGCAACGTGCTGCCGCGCGAGCCGCTGCTGCTGAAGTTCGTCCGCCACGTCAGCAAGAACGTGACCGGGCTGCACATCCCGCCCTATTCCAGCGGGTTCAGTGCGATCGTCGCGATCAACAAGACCAACCCCGGCGAGCCGAAGAACGTGGCGCTGGCCGCGATGACCGCGCATGTCAACATCAAGTGGGTCATCGTGGTGGATTCCGACGTGGACATCTACGACCCGGCCGATGTGCTGTGGGCGCTGAACACGCGGGTGGACTGGAGCCGCGACATCTTTCTGGTGCCCGGCGCGCAAGGCCACGAGATGGACCCGACCGCCGACATGCGCGGGGTGCACGCCAAGATCGGAATTGATGCGACGTTTGACAAAGGCCGCCGCGACTATGCCGGCCGCGTGCGGTACGCGCCGGTGGATCTGAGCAGGTATTTGGGGTGAGAGGATTCAGAGCGGAGGAATCATGAACCAACGTGAGCGCGTCCTGGCCGCGCTGCGCCACCAGCAGCCGGATCGGACGCCGTATGACATCGGCTTCACTCAGCCCGCGCACGCCCGCATGGCCGAGTATTACGGCGATCCCGACTTCGTCGCGAAGCTGGGCAACTGCCTGACCGTGCTGGGCGTCGAGCCCGCGGCTTGTCCTGAGCGAAGTCGAAGGGGCGGTTGGCGCGAGATCGCGCCGGACATCTGGGAGGATTCATTTGGCGTCTGGTGGGATCGCACGGTGGACAAAGATATCGGCGTCGTCTGCAACCGGGTGATCACACCGGACACGCTGGCCGCGTATCCGTTCCCCGACCCGGACGATCCGACCCGGTACGCCACTTACGCAGAGGCCATCAGGGACAAGGACGATCGTTTCGTTATCGCCAACCTGGGGTTCAGCCTCTACGAACGCGCGTGGACCCTGTGCGGCATGGAGGAGCTGATGATGGCGATGGTGGCCGACAAGCGGTTCGTGCACGAGCTGCTCGACCGCATCCTGGCCTTCAACCTGCGCATCATCGAGCACGCGTGCGCCTACGACATTGACGCCATGATGTTCGGCGACGATTGGGGCATGCAGACCGGCCTGCAGATGAGCCCCAAAGCGTGGCGTGAGTTCATCAAGCCGCGCATCCGGCAGATGTACGGCCTGGTCAAGTCCAGGGGCAAGTTCGTTTTCATCCATTCGTGCGGCAAGGTGGATGCCGTCTTTCCCGACTTGATCGAGTGTGGCCTGGACGCCTTCAACCCGTTCCAGCCGGAGGTCATGGATGTATACGCGATCAAGCGGACCTACGGCAACCATTTGACCTTTTTCGGCGGCATCAGCACGCAAAAGACGTTGCCCTACGGCACGCCGGCCGAAACGCGGGCTGAGGTGCGGCGCCTGCTTGACGAGATCGGCCGCGACGGCGGCTACATCGCCTCCCCGGCGCATGCCATCCCGGCCGATGCCCGGCCGGAGAACGTCGCCGCGATGATTGACGTACTGCAGAATCAAGCGTGAGAACGCGCAATTTGAATCAGGGGAGGAGCATGAGATGGATTTACACGGCAAAGTAGCCCTGATAACCGGCGGCGCGACCCGCGTGGGCCGTGCGCTGTCGCTGGCGTTTGCGGGGGCAGGCGCCGATGTGGTGGTGAACTATAACTCGTCGGCGACGGAGGCGCTCCGCACCGAGGCCGACATCGTCGCGCTGGGCCGCCAGGCGCTGCTCTACAAAGCTGACGTCTCACAGGCTGAGCAGGTGCAGGCGATGGTTGATGCGGCCATCGCCCGCTTTGGTCGGCTCGATGTGCTGGTGAACAGCGCGTCGGTCTGGCGGGCGACGCCGTGGCCGGAAGCTAGCGAGGCGGATTGGGACGTGCTGCACGGCGTGGCCGCGAAGGGCACGTTCCTCTGCGCCCGGGCCGCGGCGCCGCATCTCAAGGCGCACGGCGACGGCGCCATCATCAACATCACCGATCTGTCCGCGGTGGCGCCTTTCCGCGGCTACATCGCGCACTCCGCGGCCAAGGCGGCCGTGCTCAACCTGACCTATGCACTGGCGGCCGAGATGGCGCCGGCGGTGCGCGTGAACGCCATCGCGCCCGGCGCCGTGCTGCCGCCTCCCGACTTTACGCCCGAAATGACCGCGGCGGCCGCGAAAATGAACCTGCTGCGGCGCTGGGGTTCGGCCGAGAACATCGCGAGCGCGGCGGTTTTCCTGGCACAGGCGGACTTCATCACCGGCATCTTGCTGCCGGTAGATGGCGGCGAGCGGCTGGTGCGGGCCGATTGGGGGAATGAATGAACAGCAAGGAACGCGTGGCCCTGGCCTTCGCCCACCGTGAGGCCGACCGGGTGCCGATCTTCGAGCTGACCATTGACAACCCGACCGCCGAGCGCGTGCTGGGGCGGCGGTCGCTGGGCGGCTTCGGCGGCTGGTCGCGCGGGCTGATGCAGAACCGGGCGCTGATCGCCGGTCGTTTCGCCGAATACTGGCAGCAGCGCACCACCGACGAGATCGAGCTGTACCGCGCGCTCGACCTGGATGTGTACCCGGGCCCCGGCCCGCAGCCGGTCGCGTCGCTCGCACCCGAACAGATCGGCGAGCACGAGTGGCGCTTCGAGGACCGGGCCAGCGGCTGGTGGAGCGTCTGCCGCTACGCGCCCAGCAGCGACACCTACGACGAGGTGGACTCGTCGCTGCGCGCGGGCGGCCTCCCCGCGCTGGCCCGGCTCACTGAGGCGCTGGAAGCCGCGCCGCTCGACCTGGACGCCTGGGACTTCACTCAAATCGATCGCATCCTGGCCGAACTCGGCGCCGAGCGCTGCGTGATGACGCACGCCGACGTCGAGATCGGCTCGACGTACTGCTGGGCCGAGACCTTCCTGGTGGGCATGGTCGAGGCGCCCGATCTGATCGGCCGCTATCTGGATGCGAGGTTGCGCCACCAGCTTTTCCTGCTGGAAGCGCTGCTGGAACGCGGCGTGGCCGGCGTCGAGGGCGGCTACGATTGGGCTGCGGCCAAGGGGCCGCTTTTCTCCCCCCGACACTTCCGCAAGTTCGTCTTCCCGCGGCTCAAGCGGATCACCGACCTGTGTCACCGCTTCGGCGTGCCCTTCGTCAAGCACACCGATGGCAACATCAACAGCCTGCTGGATGACCTGGTTGCGGCCGGGGTGGACGCGTTCCAGGCCATCGAGCCGCGCGCCGGCATGGACCTGGCGCAGCTCAAGCGCGACTACGGCGACCGGCTGACGCTGATCGGCAACGTGGACTGCTCGACCGTGCTGGTGGACGGCCCGGTGGAGGCTGTGCGCGCCCAGACCGAATGGGTTATCCGCACCGCGGGGCCGGGAGGTGGGTTCCTGCTCTCCACCAGCAACTCGGTTCACCCGGGCGTGGTGCCGGAGTATTACTTTGTGATGCTGGAAACCGCACGCGCGGTGGGGCAATACCCGATCCGCTGAAGGCAGGCCGATGTGCTACTGATTGAAAACGGTGTTTTGTTATCGCATGATGGCGCGCGGCTGACCGAGACGACCGGCTGGCTGGCCGTCCGCGGCGACCGGATCGCCGCACTGGGCGCCGGCGCCGCGCCGGACGAGTGGCAGCAGCAGGCCGGCCGCCGCATCAACGCCCGGCACATGGCGGTGCTGCCTGGCCTGGTCAACGGCCACACGCACCTTTCGCAGACGTTCCTGCGCGGGCTGGCCGAGGATCGGCCGCTGCTGCGCTGGCTCAAGGAGGTCATCTGGCCCGCCCAGGCCGCAATGACGCCGGAGGATCAATACCTGGCCGCGCTGCTGGGGCTGGTGGAAAATCTGCGCTGCGGCGTGACGACCGTGGTGCAGCACCACAAGCTGCCCGGCCGCGCGCACGTTGATGCCGCATGCCGGGCTGCGGCGCGGGTGGGCGTGCGGATGGTGTTGGCGCGGGGTTGGGTCGATCTCGGTTCGAGCGGTGAGCCACTCGAACACATCCTGGCCGAGATGGCGTGGCTCCATGCGACGTGGGGCGCCAGACCCTTCGCTGGTTACGCACCGTCACCCACGTTGGCTGAACGACCCGCTCAGGGTGACACGGCCGCTCCTGTCATTCTGAGCGCAGCGCAGCGGAGCGAAGAATCGCGCATTCGCATCGCCTCCGGGCCGCTTGCGCCCTGGCGCTGCTGCGACGACGCGTTGCGCCAGATCACCGCGCTGGCGCGATCGTGGGGCGCGGCGACGCACATCCACGTCGCGGAAACACAGGACGAGATTGACCTGCTGTTCGACCGCTGCGGCCGGCGTCACATCGAGTGGCTGGCCGATTTGGGTTGCCTGGGGCCCGACACGCAGCTTGTGCACGCGATCCACGTCACCGACGCGGAGCTGGATCTGATCGCGCAGGCCGGCGCGACGGTCGTCTATTGTCCCACCAGCAACCTCTATCTGGCTTCGGGCGCGGCGCCGGTGCGGAAGATGCTGGATCGCGGGATTGACGTGGCGATCGGCACCGATGGCTCCGCGTCGAACACCTCGCAAGACCTGCTGGAATGCGCCAAGGTGGGCACGCTGCTGGCGAAGCACGCCAGCGAGGACGCGCAGGCGTTGGTCGCCGCGGACGCGATCCGCATGATGACGGTCGGCGGCGCGCGGCTGTGGGGCGCCCCCGCGACGGGCGAGCTCCGCGCCGGCGCGCCGGCCGACATCGTGCTGGTTAACCTGAACAATGTCCGCTGCCAGCCGGTGCACAACGCGGCCGCGGCGCTGGTGTACAACGCCAACGGCGCGGATGCGCACACCGTCATCGTCGGCGGAGACATCTTGCTCGACGCGGGGCGGGTGATGATGCTGGATGAGGCGGCATTGATGGAAGATTGCCGGACAGCAGCCGCCGGATTGATGAAACGGGCTGGCGTTGGAACGTTGGAACGTTTAAACGTTTGAACGTGCCAACGTTTGAACGTTCAAAGAGTGAGGCTTATGAACCAACCTGAACTTCTTCCCCTGACCACCTCCCTGGCCGGCAAGGTCGCGCTGATCACCGGCGGGGGCGTGCGCGTCGGCCGGGCGATCGGCCTGGCGCTGGCGGGGCGCGGCGCAAACGTCGCCTTCACCCACCTCTCCTGCGAGGAATGCAGCCAGACCGCGGACGAGATCGCCGCGCTCGGTGTGGAGGCGCTGGCGCTGACCCTCGACGTGCGCGAGCCGGGCGCGGCCGCGCGCGTGGTTGAGCAGGTGATCGCTCGCTTTGGGCGGCTCGACATTCTGGTCAACAACGCCTCCGTCTGGCTCAAGGCGCCTTTTCTGGAGATCACGCCCGAGGCGTGGCAGGCCGCGCTCGATGTCAACCTGACCGGCCCGTTTCTGTTGAGCCAGGCCGTCGCGCCGCAGATGCTCAAGCAGCAGTGGGGCCTGATCGTCAACATCACCGACCTGTCGGCCTACCAGACGTGGATCGGCTATGCCCATCACGCGGCCAGCAAGGCCGGCCTGGTGGCGCTGACCCGCGTCATGGCTGCGGAGCTGGCGCCGTATGTGCGCGTCAACGCCATCGCGCCCGGCACCGTGCTGCTGCCCGAAGACGCGCCCGAATCCAAGGTGCAGTGGGCCACGAACAACTCGCTGCTGAAGCGCGTTGGCCATCCGGAGGATGTGGCGCGCACGGTGCTGTTCCTGGTGGACAGCGATTTCGCCACCGGCGCCGTCTACTTCGTGGATGGCGGGCGCGCGCTGGTGTAACAGGAGGTGGGATTCATGCAGATCATCATGCCCAAGCTGGGCCTTACCATGACGCACGGCACGATCACTGAATGGCTGAAGGCGCCCGGCGACGCGGCCGCGGCCGAAGAAACGCTCTGCATCTACGAAACCGAGAAGGTGACGCTGGAGCTGCCCGCACCGGCAGATGGGGTCCTGACCGCGATCCTCGCGCCTGCAGGGACGAGTGTCGCGGCGGGCGCGCCAGTGTGCGAGTTTCGGACGGCGGACGATGGACCGGCGACCGTGGACGACGGACCATTGGCGATCGAGGAGGCCACAAAAGCCACGGCTTCACCCTCCTCCGCCATTATCCATCATCCATCATCCATCATCCAGTCACCAGCTTCCGGCCCCGTGATTGCCACGCCGAAGGCGCGCGCGCTGGCGCGTGAGCTCGGCGTCGAGCTGGCCGCAGTGACCGGCAGCGGGCCGGAGGAACGGGTCCAGGCCGCTGATGTGCAAGCCGCGCACGCGGCCGCGCAGCCCGAGCCGGTCAAGGCAACGCCGCTTGCGCGGCGCATCGCGGCGGCCGAGGGGATCGACCTGCGCGCGATCACCGGCACCGGGCCAGAAGGAACCGTGACGCGCGAGGATGTCGAGGCTGCGGTCAGGAGTCAGGGGTCAGGCGTCAGGGGGCAGGGGCGCGGAGGTGTGCAGGAGCAGCAGGGCAAGGGAGCAGGGGAGCAAAGGGGCGGAGGCGTGGAGGAGCAGGAGCCGCAATACGCAATACGTAATACGCAACACGCAACACCCGCCACGCCCGGCGAGGAAGTCATCCCGCTCTCCTCGCTCCGGCGCACCATCGCGGAGCGGATGACGGCCAGCGCGTTCACCGCGCCGCACGTCACGCTCTTCACCGAGGCGGATGCGACCAACCTCGTCGCCGCGCGGGTGCAGCTCAACGAGGAGCTAACGCTGGCCGTGTCTGGCTCGGCGCTGCGCAAGCTCTCATACAACACGCTGCTGGCCGCGCTGGTGGCGCGGGCGCTGCGGGAGTATCCGCGGCTGAACTCACGGCTGGAACCGGATGGCCTCCATCTGCTTCCCGACATCAACATCGCGCTCGCAGTCGAAACTGAGCGCGGGCTGCTGACGCCGGTGCTGCGCAGCGTTGACACGCTCAAACTGGCCGAGATTCAGCGCGGCTACGCCGAGCTGACCGACCGGGCGCTGGCCGGCAAATCGTTGCCCGGCGACTTCGAGGCCGGCACCTTCACGATCACCAACCTGGGCAGCCTCGACATTGACGGCTTCACCCCGATCATCAACCCGCCCCAGGCCGCGATCCTGGGCGTGGGCCGGATCGCCGAGAAGCCGGTGGCCCACGGCGGAGCCGTCGTCATCCGGCCGATGCTGGTGCTCAGCCTCAGCTTCGACCACCGGATCACTGACGGCGCGCCCGCGGCGCGCTTCTTGCAGCGCATCAAGCAGTTGGTCGAGCGGCCGTTGGCGCTAATGCTATAGAAAACCCTGGAGGAAGGCATGAAAATGACGGATTTCCCGGTGGCGCAGCTCCTTGCGCTCTACCAGAAGATGTTGGCGGTGCGCGAGTTCGAGCTGCGCGCCATCAGTGAACGGCGGGCCGGGCTGATCCCTGGCTTCATCCATAGCTGCGTGGGCCAGGAGGCGACCGCAGCTGGCGCATGCGCCGCGTTGGAGCCCGAAGATGTGATCACCAGTACGCACCGCGGCCATGGTCATCTCGTCGCGAAAGGCGGCGAACCCAAGTACATGATGGCGGAACTGGCTGCGCGCACCACCGGCTACTGCGGCGGCAAGGGCGGCTCGCTGCACATGACCGATTTCAACCTGGGCATCCTGGGCGCGAACGGCATCGTCGGCGGCGGCATCCCCATCGCAGTCGGCGCGGGGCTGGCGTTCCAGCAGAAGAAGGAGCCGCGGGTGGCCCTCGCCTTTTTCGGCGACGGCGCGACCAATGAAGGCGCATTCCACGAGGCGTTGAACCTGGCAGGGCTGTGGAAGCTGCCGGTGATTTTCTTCTGCGAGAACAATCTGTACGGCGAAGGCACGCCCCAAGATAAGCAGGCGCCCGTGGCCGACCTGGCGATCCGCGCCAGTAGCTACGCCATGCCCGGCGTCACCGTGGACGGCAACGATGTGCTGGCCGTCTACGAGGCGACGAAGGCCGCGGCCGAGCGCGCCCGATCCGGCGGCGGCCCGACCCTGATCGAGGGCAAGACCTACCGCCAGCGCGGCCACTACGAGGGCGACCCGATGATTTACCGCAGCAAGGATGAAATGGAGGAATGGCGGCGCCGCGATCCCGTAGTCGCCTTCCGCGCCCGCCTGCTGGCCGAAGCCAGCATCCCGGAAGCCGACGTGGTCGCGGTCGAGCAGGCCGTGCAGGCCGCCCTGGATGAAGCCGTCGCGTTCGCCGCCGCCAGCCCCAAACCCGCGCCCGAGACGGCGTTGGCGGGGGTGTATGGGGAGACGCACGAGGGGTTGGTGTTTTGACGTAGTGCGTGGTGCGTGGTCCGTTGATTGGGCCCCGAAAGACGCGCCGCAAAACACGCAACACGCAACACGCAACACGTAACACGCAAAAGGAACATTCACATGCGAACCATCACCTATAGTCAAGCCATCTACGAAACCCTGCGCGAGGAAATGGAACGAGACCCGAACGTGATCCTCATCGGCGAGGACGTGGGGACGTTCGGCGGCGTGTGGGGCGTGTCCGGGGACCTGGTCAAGCTTTTCGGGGAGGATCGCGTGCGCGACACCCCCATCAGCGAGACGGCCATCATCGGCGCCGCGCTGGGCGCGGCCATGATGGGCCTGCGGCCGATCGCCGAGATCATGTTCGGTGATTTTCTGCCGGTCGCAGGCGATCAATTGGTCAACCAGCTTGCCAAAGCGCGTTACATGAGCGGCGGCAAGGCCAAAGTGCCCGTCACGGTGCGGATCACCACCGGCGCGCCCGGCTCGGCTGCGGCGCAGCACTCCCAGTCGCCTGAAGGCTGGTACATGAACGTGCCCGGCCTCAAGATCGCCGTGCCCGCCACCCCGGCCGACGCCAAGGGGCTGCTGCGGACCGCGATCCGGGGCGAGGATCCGGTGCTCTTCTTCGAGCACAAGATGTTGTATGCGACCAAGGGTGACGTGTCGGATGAACCAGGCTTCACCGTGCCGTTCGGCAAGGCTGCGGTGCGCCGCGAGGGGAAGGACGTGACCATCGTCGCCATCGGCGGGATGCTGCCCAAAGCGCTGGAGGCCGCCGACCTGCTGGCAAAGGAAGGCATCGAGGCGGAGATCATTGACCCCCGCACGCTAGTGCCGTTGGACCGGGAAACCATCCTGGCGTCGGTGCGCAAGACCAGCCGCGTCGTGATCGCCCACGAGGCGCACAAACGGCTCGGCCCCGGCGCCGAAATCGCCGCCATGATCGCCGAAGAGGGGATCGGCTACCTGGATGGCCCCATCGCCCGTGTGGCCGCAAGAAACGTGCCGCTGCCGTACAGTCCGGAACTGGAAAACTTCGTGTTGCCGGGGGTGGCGGACATCGTGGAAAAGGCGCGCGGGTTGGTACAGAGTCGGTTGTGAGTTAAGCTGAGCCACCGACGGGGCCGCCATGAAGCGTTTTGCATTTTATTCGCATTATGCTATCCTTCCCCGGCCATGATCACCGTAGAAGTCCGTTTTTTCGGAGGGATTGATCTGTTTACCCGGCGACTGCCGCCCGCGGTGCAGCGTGAGTTGCCGCGCGTTCAGCTACCGGATGGCGCACGCGTGGATGACCTGCTGCGCCTGTTGCAGATCCCGACCGGCCAGGGGCGGCCACTGGTAAGCGTGAATCGGTTTTACCAGCGCGATAACGCGTCCCTGAAAGATGGCGATCAGGTGCAGTTTCTGCGAACGGTGGTTGGCGGCGCGCAGTAGGTAGAATTGCCCTAGTTTTCACAAGGATGTGTCTATGCCTAGATTCGACTACGTTAGAGCTCACACCATCGAGCAGGCGCTGCAACTCCTCGCTGACCCTGCTCACGTCAGCCGTCCCCTGGCGGGCGGCACCGATGTTATGGTGCTGGTGCGCCATGAGCGGCCGCATTTTGACCGGGTAGTGGACATCAGCAAGATCTCTGAGATGAAACTGATCGAACGCCACGGAGATGAAGTGAGCGTCGGCGCCGGCGTCACCTTCACTGAGGCGGCGGAGAGCGCCCTTCTCCAAGAGGTTGCTGCCGGTCTCGTCGAGGCCAGTTTGACTGTCGGCGGCCCGGCCATCCGCAACGCCGGCACGTTGGGCGGCAACACGGTCAACGCGGCCGCGTGCGCGGACGGTGTGCCGCCGTTGGTCTGCCTGGATGCGGTGGCGCATCTGCGCAGCCTGTCCGGCGCCCGCAGCCTCCCCATCACCAAATTCATCCAGGGCGCCAACCGCACCGGCCTGCAACCGGGTGAACTCCTGACCCATTTCACCTTCCCGGTGCCGCCTAACGGGACGCGCCACGCGTTCATCAAGCTGGGCCGGCGCAACGCCCAGGCTATCTCCCGGCTCAGCATGGCGGCCGCGGGCCGTCTGGACGCCGCGGGCCGGGTGGACTACGTGCGGCTGGCCCCCGGCGCGGCCATGCCCAACCCTCGCCGTATCGCGCAAGTGGAAGATTTCTTGTTGGGGCAGGCGCCGGACGATGCGCTGCTGGCGGCCGCGGGTCGCAAGACCGCCGAGGCGATGATCGCGGTCACCGGCCGGCGGTGGTCCACCGAGTACAAAGAGGTCGCTATCCAGGCGCTGGCCGAACGCGCGCTACGAAGAGCGTTGGTTTTGTAAGGGAGTGTGCTGATGCTGATTGAATTTACCTTGAACCACAAACCCGTTGCCGTCGAGGCCCCGCCTGATATCACCCTGCTTGACCTGCTGCGTGACTACCTAAGCCTCACGGGCACGAAAGAGGGTTGCTCGGTGGGCGAGTGCGGCGCGTGTTCGGTGATCATGGACGGCCGCCTGATCAACAGCTGCCTGGTGCTGGCCCCGCAGGCCGGCGGCAGCGACATCGTCACCATCGAGGGCATCCACGCGCCCGATGGTGGGCCGAACGACATGCAAGAGAACTTCATCACCTACGGCGCGGTGCAGTGCGGCATCTGCATCCCCGGCATGGTGGTGGCCGGCGAGGCGCTGCTGCTGCACAACGCGCACCCTTCCCGCGCCGAGATCCGCACCGCCCTGGCCGGCAACCTCTGCCGCTGCACGGGGTACCAGCAGATCGTGGACGCGATTGAGGCGACGGCACAGGGGAGGCAACAATGACAGAATACCAATACATCGGCAAGCCCGCCCGCCGCGTCGACGCGTTGGAAAAGGTGATGGGCAAGGCGAAATACATCGCCGACCGCAAGCTGCCCGGCATGTTGCATGCGCGTTGTCTGCGCAGCGATGTGCCCCACGCCCGCATCGTCAGGCTGGATGTGGCGCCCGCGCTGGCCGTGCCCGGCGTGCGCGCGGTGATCACCAGCGAGGACTATTTCGAGCATGGGTTGTACGGCTTCCCGGTTAAAGACAAATACATGCTGGCGTACCAGAAGGTCCGCTACGTGGGTGAGGCCATCGCGGCCGTGGCGGCCGACACCGCCGAGGCCGCGATAGCCGGTGTAGATGCCATCCTTTGCGAGTTGGAGCTGCTGCCCGGCTTGTTTGATCCGGGGCAGAGCCTGGCTCCGGACGCGCCCCAGGTGGGCCCTGACCGGCCCGACGGCAAACATCCGAACTTTGTGGACACGCTGATCGTGCGCAAGGGCGATTCGCTGGCCGAGTGGGCGCAGTGCCCGGTCAAGCTGGAGCAGCGCTACACGTCGGTACCCCAGGAACACGCATACATTGAGCCGGAGGGCGCGCTGGCGATCCCGACGCGCGAGGGCGGAGTGGTGGTCTACGCGCCCAACCAAAGCCCGTTCGTCAACCACGGCAACCTGGCGCTGGTGCTCGATCTGCCCCACAACCTGGTGCGCGTGATCCAGCCACCGGTGGGCGGTTCCTTCGGCGGCAAAGACGACCAGATCTACGAGACTTCGGCCCAGGTGGCCAAGCTGGCGTTGGTGACCGGCCGGCCGGTGCGCATGGTCTTCAGCCGCGAGGAGAGCCTGATCGCCTCCTACAAGCGCGACCCCATGCACATGCACATCTGGCTGGGGGCGGACGCGGACGGCACGCTGCGCGCCTGCAAGTTTGACGGCCTGATGGACTCCGGCGCGTACGCGTCCGAGAGCCCGTTCACCGCCTGGCGCGCCAGCATCCACGCCATGGGTGCGTATCGCTATGACGCCTGCGATGTGGACATAACGTGCGTCTACACCAACAACGGTTACTACGGCGCGTTTCGCGGCTTTGGCAACACCGAGGTGTGCGTCGCCATCGAGCAGGCCATTGACGAAATGGCCGACGCGGTCGGCATGGATCCCCTCGACTTCCGCCTGAAGAACTGCCTACGCCTGGGCGACGAGACCCCGCACGGCCAAGAACTGACCGAATCGGTCAGCGTGGCCGACTGCCTCACCGCCGTGCGGAAAGCGAGCGATTGGGATCGCAAACGTGCGGAATTCGCAATCCACAATCCGCAATCCGAAATCAAACGCGGCATCGGCGTGGCCGCCCTGTTCCACGGCACATCGCTGGGCGCCGAGGGCCATGATTATGCGGGTTGCACCATCGCGGTGGAGCAGGACTACTCCGTGGACCTCACGTCCGGCCTGACCGACTACGGCACCGGCTCGCGCACTGTGTACACTCTGATCGCGGCCGAGGAGTTGGGGGTGCGGCCGGAGCGCATCCACATGCAGCGGCCTGACACTGACACGGCTATTGAGTCCGGGCCGACCGTGGCCAGCCGCGCCACCATGCTGGGCGGCAACGCCACGCGCATTGGCGCGGCCAACCTGCGCCAGACGTTGGACTACGCGGCCGCCGACCTGTTGGGCTGCGAAATCTACCAGCTCCTGCGGCACGGCGAGGACTACGTAGGGCCGTCCGAGGAGCCGGTGAGCTGGGAGCGGGTGGTGGATCACGCCCGGGAGATGGGCCTGGCGCTATCGGCGCAGGGCAAATGGACCGCGCCGCAGATCAACTGGGATCACCACGCCGGTCGCGGCACCCCCTACATGGCCTATCACTTCGCCGCGCAGGTGGCCGAGGTGGAGGTGGACATACGCACCGGCAACGTGCAGGTGGTCGGCATGTGGGCAGCGCACGACCCCGGCAGGGTGATCTTCCCCCAGGGCGCCTACGGCCAGCTCTACGGCGGCATCGCTCAGGGCCTCGGCTACGCCGTAATGGAGCAGATCACCTATGTGGACGGCTACGTGCAGGAGACCAACTTTGAGTCGTATTTGATCCCCACCTCGGTGGACGTGCCGGAGATTGACGGCCAGTTTGTCGAGGCGCCGTTCTCCAAGGGGCCGTATGGGGCCAAGAACATCGCGGAGCCGAGCATGGTCCCCACCGCGCCGGCCATCCTCAACGCCATCTACCACGCCACCGGCAAGCGCGTGCGCGATCTGCCGGCCAACCTGGAGCGGGTGCTGCTAGGGCACGACCTGGCGAAGGGCGGGTCGGCGAAGGCATGTAAGTTGGGGTTGCACGTTGCATAGCGTGACATAACGCAGAGCGTCTGCGCTGAGAAACCAGAAACCTTAATGTATCCGGAATCGAGGCTTTAGCCGGTCTGACACATGGCGCTCAAAAATCCAGTGACCGGCTGAAGCCTCCATTCCAGATGCCTTCAGCGACCATAAAGCGACCTAATGTCTCGAAGACAACAGGTCGCTTTGTGTTATACTGGGAACAAATGCGCTGCTGCCGGCTACCGCTGGAGCGATGTGGTCACGTGGGTCTCGTGTGAGGACTTGCGGTCGGTGCCCGACGGTGAGACGATCCCGCCCGGCAGCGGCTCGCCGCCGCAGCCGCACAACACCCCGCGCATAGCGATCAGTGGCAACACCTCGGAGGCCCAGTTCCTCTCAACTATCCTCGCTACAGCTTTGTGATTTCACGCACATGTTTCTCGGATGTACTTCAACTTGACAGCGTCGCCTCCTAAGTGTTAGATTATATTGGTATTTTTATCAGACAAACACATTACGAATGTCAGAGAGGAAAGAACAAGATGAGACGCACTGCGCTCACTCGCCGGCAGTTTCTCTCGTGGGCGGCTCTGGCATCGGCGACGCTTGCTGCCTGCGGGCCGGGCGCCGCGCCGGAGCCGGTTGCATCGCCCACTGCCTCCGCGACGTTGACTCCTTCACCTTCCCCGGCGCCACAGTCAATGGGCTTCTTTGAAGCACTGGCGGCTTTGCGCCGCGCCGTGCGCGCCAGTCCTGACCATCTGGTGGCACGCACCGAGGCGCTGGTTGCGGCCAAGGATGCCGAGGCAATCGCACGCTTTGTGCGTGATACGATTTCCGTGTATCCCGCTGCTGAGAACGGCATGGGCGATGCGCTCACCGGCTGGCGGTGGGGTGTTCGCGCCACGTTGCGCGGCGGGGCCGGCACACCGCGCGAGATAGCCGAGTTGCTCGCCGGGTTGTTGCAGCAGGCAGGCTTCCAGGCCGAGCTGGTCGAGGCGTTGCAGCGCGACAGGCCGGTTGTCGCGGATCTGCTGCACCGAGCGCAGCCTGGGCCGTTTGCGCCTGACCTGGATGAGGCGACGCTGACGGCCGCGCAACGCGCGTTGAACCTGCCGCCCCCGCAGCCGCTGCAGATCGGCGACGCCGAAGGGCGCGCGTCGGCGGCGCTGGCTGAGCCGTTGTTGGCAGCGTTGGGCGAGCGGGCGCGCGCGCCGCTGCCTTTCAGTGCCGATGAGCGTTTGCTTTATTTGCCCGCCGTGCGCCTGACCCTCAACGGCCAGCCGCAATTGGTCAATCTGTGGGCGCGAGAAGCGCCGATCTTCATCACGCCCGAGCGCGAGTTTACGCTTGCCAAGCCGCATCGCCCGCCGCTCCCGGTGACGGTGCGGCTGGAAGCAGTGCACAGCCACGCCCCCGCCGAACGCTTTGTGCTTGTCGAACAGACGTGGCGCGCGGAAGACCTGGTCGGCCGGCAAATTGAGATTGCCTTTGCGCCGGCTGCCGCCCGTGGGCTGGAGGATGTGCTGGCCGGCAACCGCGGCCAGCGCATGTTCTTTGTGCCGGTGCTGGCCGTGCGCGGGCCAGATGTGGACGCAGCCATGACGCAATCGTTCAGCGCCGTGGGCGACCCGTTCACCGCAACAGGTCAGGTGCTGCGCGAACAAGAGGGTCGCATCACTCTGGACGGACAGCCTCTGCCACTGCCCAATGCACCCAGTGATGTGCCGCTGATTGCTTCGCTCGACTTAGCCGTTGGCGCGGCGGCTTTTCCCCTCATCACGCTGGAATTGACGCCCAAAGACGCGCTGGGCAACGTGATCGAGAACCTGCCCGCCGCGCATTTCCTTGTTGAAGAAGACGGACAGCCGATGGCTGCCCTGATGGAGCGCTGGGCGCGGCCGGCCCCGCGCGTGCTGTTGCTGCTCGATGACTCGGGCAGCTTGCCAGCTGACTTCCGCGTACAGGGCGCACAGGCTCTCGTCCGCGATTTGGCCGCCCAGGTGAAGGCCGCCGATCCGCGCGCTCAGTTCCGCGTCGCCAAGATCTACGAAGACCGCGCCGATGTTGGCCGCAATGCCTGGACAGACGACCCTGAAGCCCTGCCCCGTCAGGCGCAGAGTGTCTCGGGGTTTGGGTCGCGTTTGTGGGAGGCGCTGGCCGACGCCGGCCGGCACGGCCCCACCGTCATCGTGATGGTGACCGATGGCCAGGCGAACGACGCGGCTGGCCTGCGGCTCGGCGAACCGCCGCAGGCGGCGCTGGCCGCTGTACAGGCTGGACCGCGCGCGGTGGTCATTGGCGTGGGTGAGGTGGATGCGGACATGCTGGAACGGTTTGGTCAGGCCGGTCGGCTGGGTGCTTTCAAGGTGAGCACGCGCACTGAAGCCATTCAGGCCGTTCTTGCAGCCTTGCGCGCCAGCCCCTTGCCGCCCTATCGCCTGAGCTATCGCGCGCCGGAAGGCGTAAGCGCGACGCCGCGCACGGTGCGCCTATTCGAGCAATACGGCGCTGCGCGCCAGCCGGGTGAAGCCTTCCTGGCTCAGGCAAGCTATACACCCCTGCCTCCTGGGCAACGCACCGAAAGTCCTGGCCTCAGCGGCCTCCTCCTTACCGTCCAGGTCGGCAATCAGACGGCAACCCGCACGCTTGGCGGGCTGTTGAGCCGACGCAACGACGAACGTCCAACCGCCGAGCACCTGGCGGATGTGCGTCGCACCCTGCAAGGACGCGCGACACTGGCCTTTGAAGCTGGCGCGCCCTCACTGGCGCATCTGCTGGACGACTGCTACACCGCGCTATTGTCGTTGCAGCCGGTACTGGAGGCGCGCACGCGCGCCGAACGTCTGGCGGCGCTGGCCGGCGAGCCGCTCTATCTGCCTCCCGCCGATTTGCATGTTGCAAGCATGCCCCTGCCGGGCCGCGCCGACGAGCCGCTGACGTTCGAGGCCGGTCTGCGCGTCGCATTGCACCGCGTTTTGCCGGCGCAAACAGCCAACGGCCGGCCGGCTGCCATGCGCTGGGTGGATCTCCTGCCGCTGGCGGGCTTTCAGACTGCGGAGGCGGATCCAACGCGCGCCTTCCGGCTGACTGCGCAACGCACCGCGCGCCTGGCGCTGGCTGAGGCGTTCAGCTTCTCCAAGAGCACCGTGGCCGTGATGGAGGACAAACCCTTGCGCCTGGCGCGATCCGGATCGGACCTCCTGGCGGAGCTGCGTGCTGCCGGCGCCGATGAAGGGACGTCCCGGCGTGTGGATGCTCTTTTTGCTCCCTGGCTGGCGCAGCGTCACGTGATTTTGTGGACCGGCGATGCTACGCCGGCCGGCTGGGCCATTGATGCGCGGGGGAATGTCTGGGGCGTCCTCGGCGGCGACGGCGCTTCGACTGCCGGCGGCGGATCGGGAATGTCGGCCTCCAGCATACTCGATGGGGCGATGGTTGCCAGCGATCTGGCCGCTCTGTTGGGGCTGGGCGGGTTCAGCTTTGTTGGCGGCGTGTGGTTGCTCTTTGCTGCCATGCTCTACAAGAAACTGGAGGCGGCGACTGCTTTGCTGGCCCAACTGCCTACTTCGCCGGATGATCCTGCTACGGACACAAGCGGTGCGGCTGGCATCGCTGACCCATCCGATGTTGGCTGCAGTCTGGCGCAAAGCGCCGCCTTCGAGGCCATCAGCCGGCTGGGCGGCGCATTCTTTGGCGACTGGTTCGAGCGCATGGTGTCGGCGACGTCGGCGCTCGACGGTGCACGCAGCATGGGCACAGGGAGCGGTTTCTTCTGTTAGGGCGGCTGCAACTGGCCGGGAACACGATACTGCACTCCATTTACGCCAGCTCGGCTCGCGCCTCGAGCGCCTCCCAGCGCGCGTAGACCCCGGTCAGCTCGCCTTCCACGGCCATCAGCCGGGCCGCAGCCTGCGTCACCTCTTCGCCCCCCTGCTGGTAGGTGGCCGGATCAGCCAGCAGCCGGTACAGGCGGGCCTGCTCGGCCTCCAAGGCTTCGATGCGGCCGGGGAGCGTCTCGATTTCACGCTGCTCTTTGAAGGTTAACCCGCGGGGGCGCTCGGCCTTGGACTTTGATTCTGCGACCTGCGGCGTCGCAGCAGGCACGAGAACCGCGGCCTTCTCGCCGAAGGGCCGTGCGGCCGGGCGCTGGCGGAGCCAGTCGTCGTAGCCGCCGGCATATTCACCGACGCGGCCCTCGCCCTCCAGCACCAGGGTGCTGGTGACGATGTTGTTGAGCAGTTCCCGGTCGTGGCTGACCAGCAGCAGGGCGCCGGGGTACTCGGCCAGTAGATCCTCCAGCACTTCCAGCGTCTCTAGGTCCAGGTCGTTGGTGGGTTCGTCCATCACCAGGACGTTGGATGGCCGGGCAAACAGGCGGGCCAGCAGGAGCCGGTTGCGCTCGCCGCCAGATAGTGTGCCCGCGTAGGCCCGCGCCCGCTCGGGGGTGAAGAGGAAGTCCTGGAGATACCCGATCAGGTGCCGATTCCGGCCGTTGACGGTGATGAACTCTCGTCCGTCGGCGACGTTATCCAGCACCGAGCGGTTCTCGTCAATCTGCGCGCGCAGTTGGTCGAAATAGGCGATCTCGAGGTTAGCGCCGTGGCGCACGACGCCGGCCTGGGGCGTCAGGTCGCCCAGCAGGAGCCGCAGCAGCGTCGTCTTGCCCGAGCCGTTTGGCCCGATGATGCCGACTCTGTCCCCGCGCATGAGGGAGGTCGAGAAGCCGGCAACCAGCGGTTGGCCCTCATAACCGAAGCTGACGTCTTTCGCCTGGATTACCAGCCGCCCTGACCGTTCAGCCTCCTGGACGCTCATCCGCAGCGATCCGGGCTGCTCGCGGCGTTCGAGGCGCCCGCGGCGCAGCCGCTCCAGCGCGCGCACGCGCCCCTCGTTGCGCGTCCGCCGCGCCTCGATGCCCTGGCGGATCCAGGCCTCCTCCTGGGCCAACTTCTTGTCGAATTCGGCCGCTTGGGCCGTCTCCGCTACCAGGATGGCCTGCTTGCGCGCCGTGAAGGTGTCGTAATCGCACGCCCAGTCAATGAGCCGGCCGCGATCGATCTCGATAATGCGGGTGGCCAGCCGGCGGAGAAAGACGCGGTCGTGGGTCACGAAGATGAGGGTGCCCCCGTAGCGCAGGAGGTAATCCTCCAACCAGGCGATGGCGTCCAGGTCCAGGTGGTTGGTTGGCTCATCCAGCAGCACGATATCGGGATCGCGCACCAGCCCGCGCGCCAGCATGACGCGCCGCTTCAGCCCGGCGGAGAGTCGAGCGAAGTCGGCCGCGGGGTCGAGCCGCATCCGGCTGACGATCGTGTCGAACTGGAGGCGGCCGCGCCACGCAGCTTCGTCCCCACCTTCTGCCGCCGGATCCAACCCGCCGGTCACGATCTGCCCGACAGTGCCCAAGATCCCTTCGGGGACCTCCTGGGTCAGGTAAGCGACGCGCAGCCCCTTCTCACGGATGGTGGTTCCCGCATCCGGTTGGATCTCGCCGGCGATGATCTTCAGCAGGGTGGACTTGCCTACACCGTTGCGCCCAACCAATGCCGGGCGTTCGCCCCGCTCGATCTGCAGGTCAATGCCTTCCAGGACGAGCGCGCCGCCGAACCCGATGCTGACCTCTCGCATACTGAACAATGCCATGCAGTCACCCTCCCGGCCCCAAGTCGAGAAGGATTATACCCCATCTGAGTCCGAATCGAGATTTTCGGGCTTACCGCCTCATAAAACTCGTCGTCCTTTGGGGTATTGACATGGGTGAATGCCCGTGATATGATATTGACGAAACAAAGTTTACTATGAATCAACGAATCTACCTGATGCGGCCCGCTGCAACCGGGCAGGCCCAAACCCACCATCACGCCGTATGCCGTATGCAGTACGCAGTACGTAAACATCACCACACAGGAGCTTCCAGTCGCATGAACACCAAACTCTTCCAAAAAGACTTCATCACCACCCCTGATTGGACCGTCGAAGACTTGAACACCATGCTCGACCTAGCGTTCCGGCTCAAGGGCGATTTCGCCACCGGCGTGCTCCACGACCACATCCTGCGCGCCAAGACGCTGTACATGCTCTTCTTTGAGGAGTCCACCCGCACCCGCAACTCCTTTGAGACCGGCATGACCCAGCTCGGCGGCCACGCGATCTGGCTGACCCCCAAAGCGACGCAGATCGGCCACGGTGAGAACGCCAAGGATACCGGCATCGTGTTGAGCAGCTACGGCCACGGCATCGCGATCCGCGATTGCCGCACCGGCATCGGCAATAAGTATCTGTACGAGATGGCGGAATACGCCGACGCGCCCATCATCAACATGCAGGACGACGTGGATCATCCGTGCCAGGCCATGGCCGACCTGATGACCCTGATGGAACTGTTTGGCCGCGATCTGCGCGGGCGCATGTTCGTCATTTCTTGGACCTACGCGCCCAAGTATGTGCGACCGCTGAGCGTCCCGCAGTCACTGCTCTGGCTGATGCCGCGCTTCGGCATGGACGTGACGCTGGCCTATCCCGAAGGCTACCACATGATGCCGGAGGTGATGGAGAAGGCCCGCCAGTTCGCCGACCAGGCCGGCACCACTATCACCGAGACCCACAGTATGGAAGAGGCGTTCGCGAACGCCGACTTCCTCTATCCCAAGTCCTGGGGGCCGATCATGGTCACCGAGGATGAGCCGACCGTGGAGGCGATGGCGGCCCAGAACACTGGCTGGCGCGTCACTCAGGAGAAGATGGCGTTGGCGAAGAAGCACGCGGTCTACATGCACTGCATGCCCATTGACCGTGGCCACGAGGCCGACGGCGACGTGATTGACGGCCCGCAGTCCATCATCTACAAGCAGGCGGAGAACCGGTTGCACATCCAGAAGGCGCTGATGGCGCTGGTCATGGGCGGTCGAGCGTAATCAGCGGATCGGTGAATGGCGAATCTCAGTAGATCACAAATCTCACGCAAGGGCGCAAGGCCGCCAGAACGAGATAACATGACCCCACATACCACTCTGTTCATCACCCACCGCGGCGAGCGACACCAGCAGGCCGCGCTGGCCAGCGCACCGCCTGAGCTGGCGGTCACTATGCGCCGAACGCCGTCCAAGGAAGAGATCCTGGCGTTGCTGCCGGGCATGGAGTTCTTGATCACCGAACGCACCGGTGAGATTGACGCCGACATCATCGCCGCGGGCAAGGATTTGCGGCTGATCCAACGTCTGGGCTCGCAGACCTATGACATTGATCTGGCCGCCGCGCAGGCGGCCGGGATCCCGGTGTGTTACCTGCCGGTTCGCGGCTGCATCATGGTGGCTGAGCACATGCTACTCCAGATGTTGGCGTTGGCCAAGCGTCTTCGCGAAGCCATGGACGTCACTGAGGAGGCGCAGGACTATGGCCAGGCCCCCAAACGCTGCGATGAAGACTACTTTGCGTACAACTGGTCGGCCCGTCAGGGAGTGGTTGGCCTGTGGGGCAGCACCGTGGGCATCCTGGGCATGGGCGAGATCGGCGCGGAACTGGCGCGGCGGCTGCGCGGTTTCGGCTGCACCGTGCTCTACAACAAGCGCAACCGCCTGCCGGCCGCGGCCGAGCGGGAGCTGAATGTTCAGTTCTCCGAGGTGGGTGACATGCTGGCAGTCAGCGACTACCTCTGCATGTTGCTCCCGTTCTTCCCGGAAACCGAGCAGAGCCTGGGCGCTGACTTCTTCGCGGCCATGAAGCCCGGCGCCATGTTCGTGGACTGCGGCGGCAGCGGCGTCGTGGATGAAGAGGCGTTGGCCGCAGCGCTGCGCTCCGGTTACCTGGCCGGCGCGGCGCTGGACACTTTTACCTTCGAGCCGATCGTCCCTGACGATCCGATGCTTGCGTTGGCACAAGACCCCCGCGCCAATGTCATCCTGACGCCTCATACGGCGGCAGGGACGGGCGCGGCTCGTGCCGATGAACGGGTTAGTGATTTCGATAACCTGTTGCGGTGCTTGCGCGGCGAGCCGTTGCTGGGGCGGCTTGCCTGACGTCGGAGTCGAGGCTATAGCCGGTTTGCTGCTTTTGGAGCGTGACCGGCCAAAGCCTTGACGCTGGAAAACGATAGGACCGGTGGTCTATGGTCGTCAGCCAGGTTGTCGGTGAGCGCATCCGTCGCCGCCGCCAGGAACAAGATCTTACGCTGCGCGATCTGGCCGAGCGCATCGGCATGACCGCGGGCTATCTGAGCCGGGTCGAGAACCAGCAGATCACGCCATCACTCGATGCCTTGCAGACTATTGCGATGGCGTTGCACGTGCCGATGTTTCATTTTCTGGATAACGCGGTCAGCGAGCCGGTGGTGCGAGCCGGCGCCCGGCGCCAGCTCTCGTTCCCCGACTCGCACCTGGCTTATGAGCTGCTGACCCCTACCGGGACCGGCCAGATGATGGCAGTGCTCATCCGGCTGGCGCCCGGTGCGCGGCGGGCGACCCCACCCTTGACCCAGCCCAACGAGCAGATGCTGTTCGTTCTGGAGGGCCGCCTGACCATCAACTTGGATGGCGTGACCTACACGCTGAACCGACACGATAGCATTTACTATAATGGCAACCTTCTGCGGGAGTTCGCCTGCGAGGGAGACCAGGATGCGGTCGTGATCTGTACAATTGTACCGCCGGTGCTGTAACATAATCCGGAATCGAGGCTTCAGCCGGTGTGTACAGTTACCGCAAGTGCCCGGCTAATCCTGAAGGAGGCTTCACACAGCCTCCATTCCAGAGTTGTTTTCCAGGTTGTCGAAGTCGAATTTATTGGAGGCGTTTTTGACTACTATCCTGATTGAAAACGGCGCCGTCATCACCGTAGATGACGCCCAGCACGTCTACAACCCCGGCTACGTCTTGCTGCAAAATGACCGGATCGCCGCGGTGGGCCCCGGCGTGGCCCCGGCCGACGTGCGCGCCCGCGCGACCGAGGTCATTGACGCCAGCCTCATGGCCGTCATGCCCGGCATGGTGAACGCGCACACCCATCTGTTCCAGACCTTCATCCGCGGCCTGGCGGACGACAAGCCGCTGTTGGACTGGCTGAAGGCCGCCATTTGGCCGGTGGCCCAGGCGTTGACCGAGGAGGACGCGTATCTGGCGGCCATGCTCGGCCTGGTGGAGAATATCCGGGGCGGCGCGACCAGCGTCATTGACCATCAGTACATCCACACCGAGCCGGGCAACGATGACGGGGTCTTCCGGGCGGCCGAAGAGAGCGGCGTCCGCTTCCTCAACGCGCGCGGCTGGGCCGACATGAACTACCACCCGGCCTTCCAGGAAACCCCGGAGCAGATCGAGGCGGAGATGCGCCGGCTGCACGACCGCTGGCACGGCCAGGCGGCCGGCCGGCTGCGTCTGGAGTTCGGCCCGCTGATCCCCTGGGGTTGCTCCGATGCGGCCATGCACCGCACGCGAGCGCTGGCCGCTCAGTGGGGCGTGGGAACCCACATCCATGTGGCCGAAACCCGCACGGAGGTTGAGATGGAGCTGGCCTCGCGCGGCATGCGCCACATCGAGTGGCTGCGTTCGCTGGGCGCCCTGGGGCCAGACGTGCAGCTCGTCCACAGCGTCTGGCTCAGCGACCACGAGCTCGACCTGATCGAAGAGTCCGGCGCGGTGATCGTCCACTGTCCCGTCTCCAACATGTACCTGGCCTCCGGTGTGGCTCGCGTGCCCGAAATGCACCGGCGCGGCATCCCGGTGGCTTTGGCGACCGACGGTCCCGGCAGCAACAATAACCAGGACATGATGGAAGTTCTGAAAACGACATGCCTTTTACATAAAGTCAACTCGCTCAACGCCATGATCCTGCTCCCCGAAGATGCGCTCTGGATGGCCTGCCGCGGCGGCAGCCGGGCCTTCGGCCAGCCTGCGCTCATCGGCTCGTTGGAGGTTGGCAAGAAGGCCGACGTGGTGCTGGCCGACCTCAACACCCCGCTGGCGATGCCGGTGCATAAGCCGGTCTCCGCGCTGGTCTACAACCTGGCCGCGCGCGATGTGGACACGGTGATCGTGGACGGTCGCGTGCTGATGCGGGGCAAACGCATCCTGGTCGTGGACGAGGCCGCGCTGCTGGATCGCGCGCGGGTAGCGTGTGCGCGGCTGTTTGAGCGCGCGGGGGTTGTGGTAGATTAGGTTTTGTGTGCAGATATTCGCGGAATCGAGCCTTTAGGCGGTCTGGCACTCAGAGGACCCAACCGGCTGAAGCCTCGAATCCAGGGTTGGATCGAGATGCAGTCTGAACTTGTTAATCGTATCAATACCCTTTCCCGCCAAATGACCGAACGCCGGGACCGCTTTCTGGCCGACCTGATCCGCATCCGCTCCTACACCGGCCAGGAAGGCCCGGCGGTCGAGCGCATGCTGCAAGAGCTGCGCGCCATCGGCTGCGACGAGGTTTGGACGGACTCGGCCGGCAACGCGCTGGGCCGCATCGGCCGCGGGCCGCGGGTCATCCTCTACGACGCGCACCTGGACACCAACGAGGTGGCCGACGAGCGTGAGTGGCCGCACCCGCCGCTGGAGCCCGTCGTCGAAGGCGATGCGATGTTCGGCCTGGGCGCGTCCGACTGCAAGGGCGGGGTCGCGGCGATCGTTTACGGCGCGGCGATTCTTAAGGCATTGGACGAAGAAGTCGGGGTTCTCCGCAGAACCCCGACTTCTGTGGTCATCATGGGCGCAACCCTGGAAGAAGACGCCGAGGGCTTTGCCCTGCGCGCCCTGGTCGAACGCGACGGCCTGCGGCCGGAGATCGTGCTGCTGGCCGAAGCGACCGACCTGACCCTGCGCCGCGGGCAGCGCGGCCGCTGCGAGGTCCGCGTGCGCACCGAAGGCCGGGCCGCGCACGCCAGCCAGCCCCACCTGGGCGAGAGCGCCATCCTCAAAATGCTGCCGGTGATCGCCGCGCTGGAAGCCATGAACGCCGGCCTGCCCGTTGATCGCATCTTCGGCCGCGGCACGCAGGTGATCTCCTTGATCGAAGGTCCGCACACGCCCAACTCGGTGCCGGCGTGGTGCGAGGTGGCTGTGGACCGCCGGCTGACCCCCGGTGAGACGCCGGAAGGGGTGCTGGCCGGCATCCGGGCGGCCGTCGAGCCGCTGGGCGCCACCGCGCGCATCCCCGATCAGCCGGTGCTGACGCACACCGGGCTGCGGCTGGACGGGCCGAGCTTCTACCCCGGCTGGCTGTTGCCGGAGGACGATCCGCTGCTGGCTGCGGGCCAGGCGACGTGCCGGGCGCTGTGGGGTCAGCCCGCGCCGGTGGATGTCTGGCGCTTCTCCACCGATGGGACCTACTCGGCCGGCGCGGCCGGCATCCCCACCCTGGGCTTCGGGCCGGAGGAGGAGCAGTACGTCCACGCGGCCAACGACCAGGTGAGTCTGACCAAGCTGCGCAAGGCCGCTGAGTTCTACGCGCTGTTTCCGTTGATCTACGCTGGGGAATAGTCTGGAATCGAGGCTTTAGCCGGTCAGGTGGTTGACGCGAGAAACCGGCCGATCCTAAAGGAGGCTTTGCACAGCCTCGATTGATGAAAGAGCAGCGGAGCACCCTGAGCGGAGGGTCGCAGCCCGTAGTCGAAGGGTGCGGAGCGGTCACTCAGGGAAGGCCGCATCACTTCGACAAGCTCAGGGCAGGCTCTTCGACTGGCCTTTTTTCGTTAAGCGCCTTGACTTGTAAACCCGCTCAGGATGCTTACTTGTTTCTAGAATAGGATAACATAATGTACGACACAGTAATCCGCAACGGCGCCCTCGTAACCCCCGATGGCGTCATCCATGCCGACCTTGGCATCACCGGCGAACGGATCACGGCCATTGGCCCCGACCTGCGCGGCCGGGAGGAGATTGACGCGACCGGCAAGCTGGTGATCCCCGGCGCGATTGACCCGCACGTCCATTTGCAGATGCCGGCCGGCGCGGTGACATCCAGCGATGACTGGTACACCGGCACGGTCGCGGCCGCGTGCGGCGGCACGACCACGGTGATTGATTTCGTGGAGCCGGAGCCTGTCAGTGCGCGCAGGAGCGAGGTCACCTCGCCCCTACGCGCAGCCCTCGCCGCGCGCCGCGCCGAAGCGGAAGGCAAGGCGGTCATTGACTACGGCCTGCACATGACCCTGCTTGACGCGGCGCCAGCGACCCTGGCCGAGATCCCCGACGTGATCGCGGCCGGTGTGACGACGTTCAAGGTCTACACCACTTACGGCTTCAAGCTGACCGACGACCAGTTGGTGGCGGGGATGGCCGCGGTGGGGGAGGCGGGCGGCATCGTCCTGACCCATGCGGAGAACGACGCGGGCATCGCCTTTTTGCGCAAGCGGCTGCTGGACGCCGGGCACACGGCCCCGTGCTACCATCCCCGCTCGCGGCCGGCCGCGATCGAGGCTGAGGCGGTCGAACGGGTGCTGGCGTTGGGCGAGGTGGCAGGCTGCCCCATCTACGTCGTGCATACCTCCACGGGCCGCGGCGCGGATGCGATCGCGCGGGCGCGCGCCCGCGGCCAGGCCGTCTACGGCGAGACCTGCCCGCAATACCTGGTGCTGACCGACGCCGAGTACGACCGGCCCGGCTTCGAGGGCGCGAAGTTCGTCTGCTCGCCGCCGCTGCGCACGGCTGAGGACCAGGCTGTGCTCTGGGCGCGCCTGGCGGCCGATGCCCTCAGCACCATCGGGACCGACCATTGCCCGTTCTTCTACGCCGGCCAGAAGGACCTGGGCCAGCCTGATGCGCCCCCGCCCTTCAACCGCATCCCCGGCGGCATGCCTGGCATCGAGGGCCGTCTGGCGCTGCTCTACACCTACGGCGTCGGCGCGGGCCGGCTGACGCTGGAGCGCTGGGTCGAGGTCTGCTGCACCGCGCCGGCGCGCATCTTCGGCCTGGCCGGCCGCAAAGGCAGCCTGACCGTGGGCGCGGATGCCGATGTGGTGATCTTCGACCCCAACCACGAAGTCACGCTCTCCCGCGCCGTCCTGCACGAAAACTGCGACTATACCCCCTACGAGGGCTGCCAGCTCAGGGGCTATCCCGTGCTCACCATGCTCCGGGGCCGCGTTATCGCCCGCGATGGTCAGTTCGTGGGCGAGCAGGGCGGTGGGAGGTTCTTGGTGCGGGGACATAAGTAGACGAGTAGACAAGGAAACAAGGCCCTTGTTTCCTTGTTTCCCTGTCTACCAATCACCAGAGGCAACGCATGAAAAGTACACTCATTCTTCCCGACTTCCTCATCGCCACCCCCGGGGAGCAGCCGAAGCAAGGGTGGGGCGTGCGCGTGGTCGGCGATCAGATCGCTGCGGTCGCGCCCAATGCCGAACTGCGAGCCGCGCACCCGGACGATGAGATCGTGGATGCGGCTGGCCAGACCCTGTCGCCGGGCTTCGTGGACGCGCACACGCACCTCTACGGCGTGCTGGCCCACGGCGTCCCGCTGCACAAGGCGCCGTCCGGCTTCTGGCCCTTCCTGGCCGACTTCTGGTGGCCGCTGGTGGAGGATCGGCTCGACCACGAGATGATCTGCGCCGCCACCGACCTGAACCTGGCCATGATGCTGCGCGGGGGCACGACGGCCTTCTACGATATCACCGAGGCGCCCAACGCGCTCCCCGGCTGCCTCCAGGCTCAGGCCGAAGTCGTTCGCGCCCGCGGCATCCGCGGCGTCCTCTCCTTCGAAGCCACCGAGCGGGTCAGCAAAGCCAACGGCCAGCTCGGGCTGCGCGAGAACTTGGAGTTCTTTCGGCAGAGCAGGGGTCAGGATTCAGGAATCCGTGGGCAGGCGGAGCCTTCCAGCCTTCAGCTTCCAGCTTCCAACTTCCAACCTCCAACCTCCAGCCTTGTCTCCGGCTTCATGTGCTACCACACCACCTTCACCTGCTCGGCCGAGTTTATCCGCCAGGCCTTTGAGATGGCCGCAGGGGAGGGCGCGACGGTCCACATGCACGCGTCTGAGGGCGCCTACGAGCCGGAGCACGCGCTGGCGCACTTCGGCAGCCGGACCTTCGAGTACTACGAGCGGCTGGGCGTGGCCGGGCCGGCCATGCAGGCATCGCAGTGCGTGCAGATCACCCCGGCCGAGATCGCGATCATCGCGCGGCGCGGGGTGCGCGTGACCCACATGCCGCTCTCCAACTGCGAGGTGGGCGGCGGCATCGCGCCCGTGCCTGACCTGATGGATGCCGGCGTCACGGTGGGGCTGGGCTCCGACGGCTACATCACCGACATGTTCGAGGTGATGCGCGGCGCGTTTCTGCTCCACAAGGCGCACCGCCAGGACCCGCGCGTCATGCCGGCGAACCTGGTGTGGCGGCTGGCGACCGAGGGCGGCGCGCAGGCGTTGGGCCTGGAGAAGGTGGGCCGGTTGGCCCCCGGCTGGCAGGCCGACCTGCAGCTCATTGACTCGACCCTGCCGACCCCGGTCGAGACGTGGAACCTGTACGACCAGCTCTTGCTTTACCGCAGCCGCCGGGATGTCCGCGCCGTGATGGTGGCGGGCCAATGGCGCGTGCGGGATGGTGAGGTCCTGGGCGTGGACGAAGCCGCGCTGCGGGCCAGGGCCCATGCGGCCGCGCGGCGGTTGTGGAAGATGTGAGCAGAAATCGCTTGCCCAATGGAATCGAGCCTTCAGGCGGTCAGACCGGCTAAAGCCTCGATTCCAGAATACGGTGGAGTCATCATGGCAGACTTACGTACAACCCTCTTCGGCATCACCATGCCATCCCCGTTCATCCTGGCCTCCGGGCCGCTATCCTACGATGCGACTGGCCTGTGGGAAGCTTACAGGGCCGGCGCGGGCGGGGTGGTGACCAAGACGCTGCGGCTGGAGGCCGCAATCAACCCGACGCCCCACATGGTGGTCCCGCGCTCGTCCAACCTGCGCGCCACCCTGTTCAACACCGAAAAGTGGGCCGATCTGACTTGGAAGCGCTGGGTCGAGGTCGAGCTGCCCGCGCTGACCGGCCACCCCGGCCTGTTGATCGCCAGCATCGGCCACACCCCGGAGGAAGGCGAGGTCATCGCCGGGCCGGTGGCGGCCACGGGCGTGGTGGATGCCATCGAGTGCGTGGCGTATACCAAAGCGACCATTGTTGACCTGGTGCGCCGCGTGCGCGAGCAAGCGCCGCAGATGCCCATCCTGGCCAAGCTGACCTTCAACTGGGGCGACGAGCTCTATCCCGCGGCCGAGGCGGCGTTGCAGGCCGGCGCGACCGGTTTCACCGCGATTGACTCCATCGGCCCGACGCTGCAGATTGACATCGAGACCGGCGAGCCGACCATCGGCGGCGCGGGCAGCAAGGCGTGGATGTCGGGCGCGGCGATCCGGCCGGTGGCGCAGGCCGTGGTCTCGGAGCTGGCGGTTCGCTTCCCCGGCGTGCCGATCGTCGGCACCGGCGGCATCATCCAGGCCGAGGACGCGGTGGAGATGACCATGGTGGGCGCGTCCGCGCTGGGCGTCTGCACCGGGCCGCTGCTGCGCGGGCTGGAGTGGTTCGGCAAGACCGGCCAGAAGCTGAGCGAGTGGCTGGACCGTCACGGCTACGCTGACCTTTCTGCCGTGCGCGGCATGGCGTTGCCCAAGCTGCATCCGGTCGAGGACACCAGCCGCCTGACCTTCAACTTCGACCCCATGCTGTGCACCAAGTGCGATCTGTGTGTGGTGCTCTGCCCCTACGATGCCCGAGAGATGGGCGGCGGCGACAAGCCCAAGACCCCGACCCTCACCCAGATCCTCGACGAGGAGCGCTGCCGTTACTGCGGCCTCTGCGTCGAGGTGTGTAAGCCGGGGTCGCTGACGTATGGGAATTGGCCGCGGTAGGGAGACAAGGAGATAGGGAGACAAGGAGACGGGGAGATCCGTCTTAGTTCCTTTGCTCCCTCAGTTCCTTTACTTTCACTTCCTTCTTTTCCCTCTCCTGCGCGAGAATGAGATTATGACCGACCAGTCTTTGATTACTTTGACACAATCCCTTATCCGCACCCCCAGCGTTTCCGGTGATGAGCACGACGTGGTGGACGTCATCCTGGGCGGGATGCGCGCGGCGGGATTCGACGGCTTCTGGCGCGACGACTACGGCAGTGCAGTGGGCGTAGTCCTGGGTGTCGAGCCGGGGCCGACTTTGCTGCTGTGCGGACACTGCGATACAGTGGGCATCGCGCCGGGCATCCAGTGGCGGCACGATCCGTTCGGCGGTGAGATCGAGGATAGCTTCATCTACGGCCGCGGCGCGGCCGACATGAAAGGCGCGCTGGCAGCCATGATCCGCGCGGCCGGCGCGGTGGATCGGGCCAATCTGCGCGGCCGGGTCATCGTCGCCGCGACGGTGATGGAGGAGAACCTGGAGGGCGCCGCGCTGAAGGTTATCATGGACGCCATCCGGCCCGATGGCGTGGTCATCGGCGAGGCGACCGAGCTCAACCTGAACCGGGGCGGCCGGGGCCGAGCCGAGATCCACCTGGAGACCGTGGGCCGTCCCGCCCACTCCTCCAACCCTGACGTCGGGCGCAACGCCGTGCTCGACATGCTGCCGGTCGTGGCCGCGGCCGCTGCGCTGCCGGTCCGCTCCGACCCTTTGCTGGGTCCGGGCATCTGCGCGCTGACCGACATCATCTCCGACCCCTACCCCGGCTACTCGGTGATCCCCAGCCGGTGCCGGGTCACCTACGACCGCCGCCTGCTGCCCGGCGAGACCTCGGCAGGCGTGCAGGCGGAGTTCCAGGCGCTGGCGGCCTCCGCGCCGTCGGGCGCCGACCTGCGGGTCCGCATTGCCGAGGGCGAGCACCGCACCTACACCGACCAGACGTTGCGTGGCCCCAAGTTCCTGCCCGCCTGGAGTTTCCCAGAGGATCACCCCTTCGTTGCGGCTGCACTGCGCGGCTTGCGCGCGGCCGGCCTCGATCCGGCTGTCAGTGCATACCGTTTCTGCACCGACGCGGCCTACAGCGCGGGCACGGCGGGCGTGCCCACGGTTGGCTTCGGGCCGGGGCGGGAGCAGGACGCGCATGTGGTGGATGAGCGGATCGCGCTCGATGAGCTGTTCGCCGCCGAACGTGGCTACCGCGGCATCATCCAGATGTGGAATGACTGCTGACGGCAATCAATATTTGACAGCCGGGCTATAGCCGGGTATGATTTTTTCGTCTGGCAAGTTTTCACCCAAAGACGTGCGATAGCTTGTTTGTTCTTTCCACAGCTATCCGAACCACCGGTGTCCTCCACGACGCACACACCGGCGCGTAACATCACATGACCGGCCAGGACCGGCGGACAACCTGTTGCGCGCCCATCTCGCTTTCCTACTGGGTGCAAGACCCCGCTCCCGAAAGATCGCGTAGTTTACCCTCGACAACAGCGGCCGCCGACGGCGCCCTGGCCCTATTAACCTGGCAGAGGAGAAGCTATGCACAACCAAATCCCAATCTCAACCCTGCATCCGACGATGAGGATGCTGTCTGATGAGCAGTTGCGGGAGATCCACAATACGTCGCTGGACATCCTGGCGCGCAGCGGGATCGTTATGAAAAACGAGCGCGCGGCGCGGCTGCTGCTGGAAGCCGGCGCGTGGGAGGCGGACGGCCGCATCAAGATCCCGGAGCACTTGGTGATGGATGCGATCGTGGCCGCTCCCGGGCGTATCCCGATGTACAACCGCCTCGGCGACCTCACCATGCCGCTGGAGGCCGGCAAGGTGTTCTTCGGGTCCGGCTCTGACTGCATCTACACCATTGATCTGGAGACGGGGGAGCGGCGTCCGACCACGGTGGAGGATGTTCGGCGGTTTGCCCAGCTTTGTGATGGGCTGGACCAGATCGCGTTCAACATGTCAATGGGGAACCCATGCGACGTGCCCGTGTTGGACGCCTATGTGCATGAGTTCATCGCGATGATGCGCGGCTCGGTGAAGCCCATCTGTTACACGGCGAACAACCGGCGCGACATGGAGGACATCTACCATATCGCGTCCGCCGTCGCAGGCGGCGAGGTGGCGCTGCGCGAGAAGCCGTTCCTGATCCTGTACGCTGAGCCTATTTCCCCCTTGCTCTTCCCGGATGAATCGGTGGACAAATTGCTGTTCTGCGCGGAGAAAGGCATGCCGGTGACCTACCCGCCTTCACCGAATACCGGCGGCGGCGGGCCGATCACCGTGGCCGGCGCGCTAGCCTTGGGGAACGCGGAATGCCTGGCCGGCCTGGTCCTGACGCAGCTCGTGCGCCGGGGCACGCCGTTTCTTTACGGCATGAACATCGCTGCGCTCGACATGGGCTCCGCGATCGTCAGTTACGGCGCGCCGGAATGGCCGACGGGGATGGCTGCGTGGTGCGATATCGCCCGCTTCTACGATCTGCCGGTGTGGGGCGCAGCCGGGGCCAGCGACAGCAAACTGGCGGACGCGCAGGCCGGCATCGAGGCAGCGATCACCATCATGACCGCGTTCCTGGCGCGCTGCAACCTGGTGCACGATGTCGGGTACATCGAATACGGCTCCACCTCTTCAATGGAGATGCTGGTGATTGCGAACGAGGTGATCAGCGATGTGCGCTTCATCATGGAGGGAGTTGAAGTGAGCGAGCGCACCCTGGCGCGAACAGCGATCCACCGCGCACGGCCAGGCGGCGGCTTCCTGGCCGACGACCATACGCTCGACAGCTGGCGCTGGGCGCAGTGGCGGCCGACGCTGCTCGATCGTAACCGCTACGACGCGTGGGCTGCAGCCGGCAGCAAGAGCATCACGGAACGGGCAAACCGTCGCGCCAGGAAGATCCTGCGTGAACGCCAGGCGCCGCCGCTGCCCGCGGCCGCTGAGGCAGTCATCAGTGATGTGCTGGGGCGGAGGCAGGCGGAGGCGCAAGAGGATTAACGCACAGCGGTGCAGGCAAAAACCGCAGGCGGAGTGAGTTCCGCCTGCGGCACGGTGAGCAAACAGGCAAAGGAGCATGATGGCGCGACTTGGGCCGTCGGGCGGGCAGTATTGCCCCCTGTCCAACGAAGAAATCCTGGAAGTGCACCGGGCGTCACTGTCGGTGCTGGCACGCACGGGAGTGCATGTAGCGCACGAGATGGCGCGTGAGCTGTACTGGCAGGGCGGCGCGCGTGTGGATGGCGCCCGCGTCTATATCTCGGAGGGGATGGTGGAGCGGGCGTTGGCGTTGGCGCCATCGCGCATCCTGCTGGCCGGCCGCGACCCGGCCCACGACATCGTGCTGGAGGGCAAACGCGTCTACGCCGGCACGGGCGGCTCGCCGACCGCGGTGCTCGATCCCGACGCGGACGCGGTGCGGCCGGCGACGTTGGCCGACCTGGGCCGGATGGTTGCGCTGGCCGACAAGCTGGCCAACTGCGACTTCGTGGTGATGCCCATCTACCCCACCGACATCCCGGCCGAGCACGTGCCGGTCAATCGCTTCTACACCTGCCTGACCCACACCACCAGGCACGTGATGGGCGGCGTGGACTCGGCCCAGGGCGCGCGGCAGGTGATCGAGCTGGCGACCCTCATCGCCGGCTCGGCCGAGGCGCTGCGGGCGCGGCCCATCGTGTCGGCCATCGCCTGTTGGATGGTCAGCCCGCTGCACTTGGACACGCCGGTGACGGACATCCTGCTGACCTGGTGCCGGGCTGGACTGCCGCTGGCGCTTTCCTCAGCGCCTATGGCCGGCTCCACCTCGCCGGTGACGCTGGCAGGGACGCTGGCCCAGCTCAACGCCGAGCAGCTCAGCGGCATCGTGTTGGCCCAGTTGGCCCGGCCGGGCACACCGGTGCTGGCCGGCTACATCCCCGGCCTGGCCGACATGCGCAGCGGTGACTACCTGGGCGGCGGGATCGAGTTCGGCATCATGCAGGCGGCTGCGGCGCAACTGGCGCACTTCTACCGGGTGCCCATCTATTGCTCCGGCGGCATGACCGACGCCAAGATCCCGGATGCGCAGGCTGGCTACGAGAAGATGGCGACCTTCCTGCTGGCAGCGATGGCCGGTGCCAACTACATCCACCACGCGGTCGGCATGATCAACAACATGAGCGCGGCTTCCCTGGAGCAGGCGGTCATTGACGATGAGATCGTGGGGATGGCTTTGCGGGTGCTGCGGGGCGTCGAGGTAAGTGAGGAAACCCTGGCGGTCGAGGCCATTGACCGGGTCGGGCCGGGCGGTCATCACCTGATGGATCCGCTGACCCTGGCGTTCATGCGCTCGGAGTACTTCCAGCCGCGCGTATCTGACCGACAAAACCGAACCTCGTGGGAACAAGCAGGCCGGCAAGACACCCGCCAACGCGCTGCCGCGCGCGCGGCGCGCCTTTTGGCTGGGCCTGCCGCGCCCCTGCTGCCCGCGGAGGCGGACGCGGCGATCCGTGCGCGGTTCCGCGAAGCAGGGTTGCCAACTTTTCGACAAAGTTGGCAACCGTGACTTGGCCGGAGGTGGAGCGTGATCTGCTTCGTTGACATGGAGCACGCCAGTTGGCTGGCGCAGCGACAGCGCCGGTTGGAGCACTACGCCTTCATTATGGATGTCAAGCATAAACTGGAGGCGCTCTCCGGCCAGCCGTGCCTGGTGCGCCGGTATTGTGACACATCGCTGGCAGAGCTGCGGGAGTTCGGCCTTCGCGCGCTGCTGATCAGCGGCAACGCGACCGAGTTCAACGTGTACGGCGACTGTGCCTTTGACGAGTTACACCGGATCATCCGGGCTGCCGAGTGGCCGATCATCGGCTTTTGCGGCGGCCACCAGCAGATCGCCGCGGCCCACGGCGTAGAAGTCGCGCCGATGCGTCGGTTGCGCCCCGGCGAGCCAGACATCACGGACCTCTCCGCACCTGGCTTCCTGAAGGAGTGGGGTTTCATGCCCGTCTCGGTGGTGGGTGATGACCCCGTCCTGGCCGGGATGCGGCCCGCGCCGGTCTTTCTGGAGGTGCACTACTGCGAGGCGAAGCAGCTTCCGCTGGGCTTCCGCCTCCTGGCGTCCACCCCGGACTGCCGGGTGCAGCTCATGCGGCGGGAGGACCGGCCTGTCTACGGCGCGCAGTTTCACCCGGAAGCTTACACCGAGTGGCCGAACGACGACCGGAACGAGTTGGTGAACCTGGTCTATCCAGCGGGCTATGCCCGCGCCGAACCGGATGGCCGCAAGCTGCTGGAGAATTTCTTTCGGGTCGCGGGTATCGTGGTCTGAAAATGGGACGCGGACGAGCGCGGATGAACGCGGAGCACTGCATTTTCATCTTCGCTTGTGTCGCTCACGACATGGACACTGGTCTGAGAATATGCGAGCATCCTGAGCGGGTCTGCGAGCCAAAGTGCTCAACGAATAGTGTCCAGTCGAAGAATGCGGCCTTGTCTGGACGACCGCTCCGCACCCTTTGACTACGCCGGGGGCCCTGCCCCGGCTCCGCTCAGGGTGCTCCGCTACGTTCATACCAATCTGCCAATTTACCGATCTACCGACAAAGGACAGCCATGGACACGCAAGAAATCATCCAACTGAACCACGACTACACCTTCTTCACCTGGTCCGTTCAAAGCCAGGTGCAGCCGCTCACCGCGGTCAGAGGGGAGGGGGTCTACTTTTGGGACGCTGACGGGAATCGCTATCTTGATTTCTCGTCCCAACTCATGAACGTCAACGCCGGCCACGGCAACCGGCGCATCATCGAGGCGGTGCAGGCGCAGGTCGCCAGCATGGCCTATGCCTACCCCGGCATTGCCACCGAGGTCAAGGGTCGGTTGGGCCAACTGCTGGCCGAGGTCACGCCCGGCGACCTGTGTAAGACACTCTTCACCACCGGTGGCGGCGAGGCAAACGAGAACGCTATCAAGTTCGCTCGGCTGTACACTGGCCGGCACAAGCTGCTGGCCCGCTACCGCTCGTTCCACGGCGCCACCGCAGGCGCGCTCTCCCTCACAGGCGACCCGTATCGCCTGCCTGTCGAGCCGCTGATCTCCGGGGTGGTCCACTTCATGGACCCCTACTGCTACCGCTGCCCCTTCGGCTGGACGCGCGAAACCTGCCACCGCGAATGCATCAGCCACGTCGAACAGGTAGTGCAATTTGAGGGGCCGGAGAACATCGCGGCCATCGTGCTGGAAGGCGTCACCGGCAGCAACGGCCTGATCATCCCGCCCGACGACTATTGGCCCCGCATCCGCGCCCTGTGCGACAAGTACGGCATCCTGCTGGTCGCGGACGAGGTGATGAGCGGCTTCGGGCGCACCGGCAAGTGGTTCGGCGTGGATCACTGGGGCGTGACGCCGGACATCATGACCATGGGTAAGGGGATCACCTCCGGTTACGTGCCATTGGGCGCGGTGACCGTTTCCCGCGCCATTGCCGACCACTTCGAGGACCGGCGGCTGCCCATGGGTCTGACCTACTCCGGTCACCCGGTTGGGGTCGCGGCCGGCGTGGCGGCCATCGAGGCGTACCGGGAAGAAGGGCTGATCGAGAACGCGGCCCGGCTGGGCGCCATGCTGCGAGAGGGCCTGGCGGAGCTGATGGCGAAGCATCCCTCCGTGGGCGACGTGCGCAGCATTGGCCTCTTCTCCACCATCGAGCTCGTAAAGGATCGGGAGAGCAAGGCGCCGCTGGCCCCGCTGCCGGGCCTGCCGTCCGAGCCGGGCGATGCCAACGTCGCGCCTCGGCTGGCGAAGGCGATCCGCGACCGCGGCATGCACTGCTTCGTCAAATGGAACCATCTCTTCCCCATCCCGCCGCTGTGCATCAGCGAGAGCGAGCTGCTTGACGGCCTGCGCATCCTGGATGAGGCGTTGGCCGTGGCGGATGAGATGGTGAAGTAGAGGTTGGATGTACGATGTTCGATGGACGATGTGAAATATGGAATGTGGAATGTCGAATGTGCGATCTGATACCTGACCGTTGACGACTAATATCTGACTATGACCAACACCTACGACACCATCATCATCGGTGGCGGGATGGTGGGGCTGGCGACGGCCTACCATCTGACCCGCCGCGGTGCGCGGACGCTGCTGCTCGAGGCCGGCGACCTGGGGGGCGGGTCATCGGGCGCGTGCACGGGGCGGGCGCAGGTGGCCGAGGGCCACCTGGACCCACTCAACCTGCGGCTGATCCGCGAGGGGCTGGCCCGGCTGGAGACGCTGGAGGCGGAGCTGGATTTCCCCTTCGAGTGGCAGCGCATCGGCTTCCTGGCGCTGATTGACGCCCAACACCAGTGGGACGAGTGGAGCGCGCGCGCCGCCGCGCTCACCGCCGCCGGCATTCCGACGGGGATGCTGGACCAGGCCGACCTGCGCCGCGTTGAGCCGTACTTGCATGCGGACCGCTTCATGGGCGCGGCCTACGCGGTCGAAGGGCTGCTCAACCCGTTCCGCTTCTGCGCGGCCTATGCCCGCGCGGCGCGGCGCGGCGGCGCGCACCTCCGGCCGCACACGCCCGTCACCGCCATGCAGACCGCGGGCCAGCGCGTCGTGGCCGTCGAGGCCGGCGGCGAACGCTACGCTGCGGACACCGTGGCGGTGATGGCCGGCGCCTGGACGGCGCCCGTGGCCCGCCTGGCCGGCGTCGAGCTGCCCATCCGCCACACCCACGCCGAGGCGTTCGTCACCGAGCCGGTGGCGCTGCCCCTGGCCAACACCGTGGAGCTGGCGAGCTTTTACGAGACGATCCACGGCAAAGAGCGGGCCGTGTCGGTCGGTTTCAGCCGGCACGCCGACGGTGCATTGGTGGTCACCGAGGCGGTGTTCAAGAGCGCGGAGCTGCACCGGCGCTCGTCGGCCTGGGGGCTGGCGGCCGTCGCCGCCGACCTGGCGCGGCTCTATCCCGCACTGGCCGGGGTGCGGGTCGTGCGCGGCTGGGGCATCCCCACGCCCTTCACCCCGGACGACGAGCCGGCCATCGGTTGGGCGCCGGGGTTGGAGAACCTTTTCGTCGCCGCCGCGTTCATGCAGACCATCACCGCGGTCCCGCTGATCTGCGATTGGATGGCGGGGATGATAGTGGGCGAGCCGCCGCCTGTTGATTTGGGATTGTTTGCGCCCGTACGGTTTGCTCGAATTTCGTCCGTGTAGTTCAGCTCTCAGCCGGTCTGTGACCGGTGTCGCAGGAGCTTTCGAGCCACTTTTTGTCCCAAGACGGGGGTCGCAGACCCCCTGCGAGCTACGATAAAGGATAAGTAATTCTGTGAAAAGCCTCCGCTTATCCCGCCCGGACAGCGTCGCACCGTTAACCGTCACCGTGGACGGCGAAGCGGTGCTGGCCTATCCCGGCGAAACGGTGGCGACAGCGCTGCTGGCCGCGGGCCGGCGGACCTTTCGCCACACCGACCACGCCGCGCCGCGCGGCCTGTTTTGCGGCATGGGGGTCTGCTTCGACTGCCTGGTGACCGTTGACGGACAGCCGGACGTGCGGGCCTGCATGACAACGGTGCAGCCAGGGATGGTGGTGGAAACGGGAGGGCCGGCCCATGCCTGAGTTGATCGAGCTTGCCATCATCGGCGCGGGGCCGGCCGGCCTGGCCGCTGCAGCCGAAGCCGCCGACCTGGGCATCGTCCCCGTCCTGGTGGACGCCTTCCCCCGCGCCGGCGGTCAATACTTCAAGCAGACGCCAGCCGGATTGGGCGTGACACCCGGCGACCACGCCCTGCCCTTCGATCCCCAGGCGCGGCCCGGCGTGCGGGTGATTGCGGATACCGTGGTCTGGGGCATTTTCCCGGACGCCGCCGATGTCAACCTCAGCGCGCAAGAAATATTGCCCGACTGGAATGGAGGCTTCAGCCGGTCTGACGCTGAGCGCGAGAAACCGGCTAAAGCCTCGACTCCAGAACGAGCGGCAGTGACTTCTAGCCCAGACACCCCTTATCTCCTCTGCCTCTACGGCCCCGCCGGCGCCCCGCGACGTCTCCTGGCAAAACAGGTTATCCTGGCGCCCGGCGCGTACGACCGGCCCGTCCCTTTCCCCGGCTGGACCCTGCCGGGCGTGCTGACCGCGGGCGCGGCGCTGAACCTGGTGAAGCATCAGCGGGTGCTGCCCGGCCGGCGCTTCCTGCTGAGCGGGACCGGGCCGCTGCAACTGCTGCTGGCGCACCATCTGCTGGAGGCCGGCGGTGAAGTGGCGGCTGTGCTCGATGCCAGCCTCTTCCCGTGGCGCGGCTGGCGGCACGCCGCGGCCATCTGGGGCCAGTGGGAGCGCCTGGCCGAGGGCCTGGCTGCGTTGCGGGCGCTGCGCCGGGCGCGCGTCCCCCTGCGCTGGGGCTGGCTGGTGCGCCGCGCCGAAGGGGACGGCCAGGTCGAGCGGGCCATCATCGGCCCCGCCGGCGGCGCGACCGAGACCGTGGCCGTGGACACCATCTGCCTGGGGCACGGGCTGATGCCATCGGTGCAGCTTGCGCGGCAGGCCGGCTGCCAGCACCGCTATGACCCCGTGCAGCGCGCCTACTTGCCCGCGCGTGACGAGTGGTTGCAGACCACCCAACCGGGTATCTACTTGGCCGGCGACGGTGCAGGCATCGGCGGCAAGGACGTGGCGGGTTGGGAGGGCCGGCTGGCCGCGCTGGCTGCCGCCCGCCAGTTGGGCCGTGCGGTCCCTGCAGGCCGGGCCGAAGCCGTGCGCCGCGAGCTGGCCCGCCAACGCCGCTTCGCCGCGGTGTTGCTTGACCTTTTCCCAGCCGCCGCGCACCTGGGCGACCTGCTCACCGACGACACCGTGCTCTGCCGCTGCGAGGAGATCACCGCCGGCGAGATCCGCCGAGCCGTGGCTGAAGGCGCAGAGACGCTGAACGCCGTGCGCATGGTGACGCGCGCCGGCATGGGCCGCTGCCAGGGCCGCATGTGCGGCGGCCCCGTCTCCGAGCTGATCGCCTGTGAGCTGGGCCGGCCCGTCGAGGCACTGGGCCAGGTCACGCCCCGGCCGCCGGTGGTGCCGGTGCCGCTGGAAGGGCTGCTGGAGGAAGCATGAACCTCACCCCCCTGCCCCCCTCTCCTGAAAAGAGAGGGGGGAATCTGTCTCCCCTTCCCTCGCAGGGAGGGGGTTGGGGGGTAGGTCGCCACCCCGACGCGATCATTATCGGCGGCGGGCTGATCGGCGCCTCCATTGCCTTTCACGTGGCGCGGGCCGGGGTGCGGGCGCTGCTGATCGAACAGGGCGACCTGGCCTCGGGCGCGTCGGGCGCGAACTTCGGCAACGTGCAGGTGGAAGATGCCGAGTTCGGCCTGAGCCTGGAGTTGACGCTGCGCTCCTACGCCCGTTTCGCCACGTTGGCCGATGAGCTCGGCTACGATGTGGGGTTCCGCCGCACGGGCAACCTGCTGCTGGTCGAGAATGCGCATCAGTGGCAGATGATGCAGGCGCGCGCCGCCCATCTGCGGGCGGCCGGATTGCACGTCGCGCTGCTGGACCGGGAGGAAACATGCCGGCTGGAGCTGGCCCTGGCGCCCGCGGCGATCCTGGGCGCGCTGTACAACCCGGACGAAGGGACGCTCGACCCGTTCCGCCTGGTGCACGCCTACGCTCTGCGCGGCCGGCAGCACGGGCTGGAGGTCTGGACGCATACGCGCGTGACCGGCATCCAAACCGCCGGGGGGCGCGTGTCCGGTGTCGCCACGACGCGGGGCCCCGTGTCCTCCGGGGCGGTCATCCTGGCCGCGGGCGCGTGGTCGGGCGCGCTGGCCCGCTCCGCCGGGGTCGAGCTGCCCGTGCTCTGGGTTCACGGCGAGGCGGCCATCACCGAGCGGCTGCCGCAAACCGCCGTGAACGCCATGACCACCGCCGCATTCTTTGAAGCTACGGAAGGCGCCGGTGAGCAGAGTGTCGGCTTTTGCCTGCGCCAACGGCCGCACGGCAACATCATGATCGGCGAGGCCGCGCGCGTCACCCGGCGGTTGAGCCGCGCTGCCACGCCAACGGCCCTGCCCGCGGTGGCGGCCGAAGCGACTCGGTGGCTGCCGGGCCTGCGCCGCGCCGCGGTCATCCGTTCCTGGGCCATCCCGGTCGCCTTCACCGCCGACAGCCGGCCGCTGCTCGGCCCGGTGGATGGCGTGAGCGGCTTGTTCGTAGCGACTGCACTCAAAAGCACCATCATCCTGACGCCGCTGTTGGGCGAGATCATGGCAGGGATGCTCACGGGCGCAGCGCAGGACCCTCGACTGGCGGAGTTCGCGCCGTCGAGGGGGTTGAATGACTGATCAGGGATGAACACAGGAACGCGAATAGCATGCCCCGCAGTCTCGGGCACGTCGCAGATACCGCAGACGACGCGAACTGGCTCAGATTCTATCCGCGTCGTCCGCGTCGTCTGCGTAGTCCGCGTTCAAAGAAAGGAGCACTCATGACCTTCACCTTCTACACCCCCGTCAAACTTATCTTCGGCCAGCCGGTCGCCGAGGCGCTGCCCGCGGCGCTGGCTGACATCGGCGCGCAGCGCGTGCTGCTGCTGAGCGACCCCGGCCTGGCGCGGATCGGCCTGGTGCAGGAGATCGCCGGGCTGCTGACCGGCAGCGGGCTGCACGTGGCGACCTGCACCGCCATCAAGACCAACCCCACCGTGGCGGATGTCACCGCGGCCCTGGCGGTGGCGCAGGCTCAGGCCGCGGAGGCGCTGATCGCGCTGGGCGGCGGCAGCGTCATTGACGTCGGCAAGGCCGTGGGCCTGTTGGCGACCAACGGCGGCAGCTACGCCGACTACCAGTGGCGCGGGCAGCCGATCACGCGGCCGATCCTGCCGTTGATCGCTGTGCCCACCACCGCCGGCACCGGCAGCGAGATGACCCGCGTCACCGTGATCGAGGACGAGGAGACCCATTCTAAGCGCGGGGTGCTGCACCCCCATCTCTTCGCCCGCGCGGCCATCCTGGATCCCGCGCTGACCGCCAGCCTGCCGTCTCATCTGACCGCTGCCACCGGCGCGGATGTGCTGGGCCACGCGCTGGAGGCATACATGGGCCGCCGCGCTAATCCGATCACCGACAACCTGGCGTTGGACGCAGCCCGCCGCGCCTGGCGCGCCCTACCGGTCGCGGCCCGCGACGGCGCCGATTTGGCCGCGCGGGAGGAGATGCTGCTGGCCAGCGCATTGGCCGGCTGGGCGTTCGACCAGAGCGGCCTGGGCATCGTCCACGCGCTGGCCGGGCCATTGACGGGCCGTTTCGGGCTGCACCACGGCCTGACGATTGGCCTGCTGCTGCCCCACGGGCTGGCGTACAACCTGCCCGCGCTAGGCGCCAAGCGCGCCCGGCTGCTGCACGCGCTGGACATGCCGCGCGACGCCGCGGACGAGGAGGTCGTGGCCGGGGTCAAGGCGTGGCTGGCCGGCATGGGGCTGCCGACCGCGCTGCGCGAGGTACGCGGGGTGGACGTCACCCAAATCATTGAGGCGGACCTGGCCGCGTGGGGTCAGGCTGCCTCTGTCATGGCGATGCTGCCCAACAACCCGCGGCCCGCGACCGCCGAGGACTGCACGCGCATCCTGGCAGGCGCCCGGTAATCCGTTTTACATTTTCACGCAACTGAGGAGACACCATGCTGGAACCACAACACACCGACGTAACAACCTTCTTGAGCGACTCCCCCAAGCAACTCATCATCGGCGGCGTCCACACGCCCGCGCTCTCCGGCAAAACGTTCACCGTCTACAACCCGTCCGATGGCACGGCCTTGACAGAAGCGGCCTCGGCCGGCCCGGAAGACGTGGATCGCGCGGTCGCGGCCGCGGGGGCCGCGCTGGTCGCGGGCTGGGATCGGCTGGCGCCGGCCGGCCGCGAAGCCGTGCTCCGCCGGTTCGCCGATCTCATCCGCGCCCACCACGATGAGCTGGCGCAGCTCGAATCGCTGGATAACGGCAAGCCGTTGGCGCACACCATGCGCATTGACGCGCGCGTCGCCGGAGATCAGATCTATCACAGCGCGGGCCTGCCCACCAAGATCGCCGGGGAGACCCGCACGGTGTCCATCCCCGACCAGTTTGTGTACACGCGGCGGGAGCCGGTCGGTGTGGTCGGCATCATCATCCCGTGGAACTACCCGCTGATCCATGTGGCGCAAAAGGTCGGCCCGGCGTTGGCCTGCGGCAACGCGGTGATCCTGAAGCTGGCGATGGCTGCATCGTTGGCCGGGCTGCGCCTGGGCGAGCTGGCGCAGGAAGCCGGCCTGCCGCCGGGCGCCTTCAACGTCCTCACGGGGCCGGGCGCGACGATCGGGGAGGCGCTGGCTGCGCATCCCGGTGTGGATAAGATCGCCATGACCGGCTCGACCGAGGTCGGCCAGGGCGTGATCCGCAACTCGGCAAGCAACATCAAGCGGCTGGCCCTGGAACTGGGCAGCAAGGCCCCCAACATCATCTTCGCCGATGCCGATCTGGACGCGGCGATCCCCGGCGCGTTCAAGGCAGCCTTCGGCAACACCGGGCAGAGCTGCGTTGCCGGCTCTCGGCTCTACGTCCAACGGCCGATCTACGAGCGTGTCCTGGAGCAACTGGTGGTGAAGGCCGGCGCGGCCAGGATCGGTCACGCGCTGGATATGGCGACCGAGCTCGGCCCCATCGTGGATCGGCGGCAGTATGAGACCATCATGACCTACATCGAAAGCGGCAAGGTCTCGGGGGCGACCCTGGTCTGCGGGGGTGACCGTGTGCGCCGGCCCGACCTGCCCGAAGGCGGCTACTACCTACCACCCACCATCTTCACCAATGTGGCAGATGACGCGGCCATCGCGCGCGAGGAGATCTTCGGGCCGGTGCTGTGCATCTTCCCGTTCGATGACGAGCAAGAGGCGATCGCACGCGCCAACGACACCACCTACGGCCTGGCCGCGGGGCTGTGGACGCGCGATGTAGGCCGCGCCCACCGCGTGGCCGCGCGGATCAAAGCCGGGGTGGTCTGGGTGAACACCTACGACCTTTTCAGCGCCAACATGCCCTTCGGCGGCTTCAAGCAGAGCGGCTACGGCCGCGACAACGGCCAATCGGCGGTCGAGGCCTTCACCGAGGTCAAGTCGGTCTGGGTTTCCACCGCTACAGCGCCGTGAGCGGGATGCCGGTGAGGCGGCTGATCGCCCGCAGCTCGGGCATGATGTCGCCATGAACGAGCGAGGAGTGGTGCTCCCAGCCGTCATCTAGGATCCGGCGGATCACCTCGCCGGCCGGGGTCTGCAGCGTGCGCACCCTGGCGCCGGCCCGGCGGATGGTAATGGGCTCATCCTCGACGTGGACGGCCACCGCCAGCAGGCGCAGCGCACCCCGGTAGAGGCCCAGGCGGACCAGCGTTGCCGGCCCCGGTCGCAGGGTGAACTGCACCTCCCGCCCCTCGGGCCCGTAGCGGATCTCGCCGGGATCCCGTGCCAGCGACGGCGCGCCGCCATAGTGCCAGAGGGTGAGGGTGGAGGTCGCGTCGTCCCACGCGCTGACGTCGGCGAAGAAGGGCCGGTTGTCCGTCAGCCCGGCCTGGAGCGCCATCGTCACCGCGCCGTGGACGTCGCCCTCCGGCGCAAGGATGTAACCGTCATCGGCGATCCAGCCGAGCACTGGCCAGAAGCCGCCCGGTGCGTCGAGGTCGAACAGCTCTGGCCAGTCCTTGATCGCGACGACGCGCGCGCCTGTGCGCGCCAGCACGCTGCTGATGGCGCCGTAGTACCGTTCCATGGCCGCCGCGGCGTCCGCGGACAGGTGTCCGCCGTCCGTGGTCGGGAACTCGCGGACGGGCAGGGGCTTTGGGGGCGCGGTGCGCAGTGCGTCGGCGACTTCGTTCAGGCCGACGTGCTCGATGCGCAGGCCCAACTGCCGGCGCAGCAGCAGCTCGTCGAAGACGCAGGGGTAGAAGCCCGGCGCCCGGTAGCCGATCAGGGCCATGCTCAGCGCCCGAAGCTCGGCCAGCGCCATCACGGCGCGCGCGTGGCTCAGCAGGGTCGCCTGCACGCCGGGCTCGGCCGGGTCGCCGTGTGCATGCACGTAGCGATGTTCCAGGGCGGCCAGGGTGAAGGTGGTCAGGTTGGCGCCGCACAAGCTGTTGAGCTCTACCTCGGTGTCCAGCCGGTCCTCAGGCAGCGAGTGCACGATGATGGGGACGCGCAGGCGCTCGGCCAGGTACGCGGGCGCCTCGCCGTCGGGGAAAGTGCCGATCTGCAGCAGCAGCCCGGCGATGTCCGCCTGCCGGAGCGCTTCAGTCGCCTCCTGGAGCGCGGCCCGGTCCGTGATCACGGCCATCGGCCCGGCCAACGGGTACTGCGACGCCAGGAAAGCGCGGGTGGCGTCGAGGTGTGCCTGCGCGCGCACCACGCCGAAATAGGGCACGCCGATGGAGATGACGCCCAGCGGGCGCGAGTGCTCTGAGATCATGTTGTCTCCTTCAGGAAATCAAGAACCTGTGCGGTGGTTGGGATCCCCAGACGGCCGCCGGGTTGTGTGCATTTGAGCGCCGCGGTCGCGCTGGCGAACCTCAGGCGCTGTGCCGGTTCCCAGCCTTGCAGCAGCGCGTAGATGTACGCGCCGTGATAGACATCGCCTGCGCCTGTTGTGTCAACGACGGCGACTTTGTACGCGGGCTGGCGCAGCGCGCTCGCCGCGTCCCAGTACCAGCAGCCGTTCGCCCCATCGGTGATGACGACTTCGCGGGCGCCGATGTGTAGCAGGCGCTGCCCGGCGGCTGTGATATCATCTTCGCCCGTGAAACGGTGAGCAAACTGGCGCGCCACGACCAGCACATCTGCCAGGGGCAGCAGCGCGTTCACCTCGCGCCAGGCCTCGCCAGCCCCGCCATCGAACGAGACCAGGACGCCCGCCTCCCGGGCCGCGCGGGCCGCCGCGATGGCCGCGGTCAAGTTCCAGCCGTCCAGGTGCAGGATGCGCGCCGATCGCACGGCCGCGGCCTCCGCCTCGCTGAAGGTGCTCTCGGCTGTCCTGCCCGGATCGTAGAGGATGGAGCGCGCGCCAGTGGCCGCGTCCACCAGGATGATTGACAGCATGGATGATCCCGTCGTATCAACCCCTGTCAAGGAGACATCCACCTTGTTCCGCTCGAAGTCGGCCAGGATGAAGCGCCCCCAGTCATCCCCGCCCACCGTCCCGATGTAGCCTGCTGAGCCGCCGAGCCGCGCTACGGTGACCAGCGCTGTTGCCACCGGCCCTCCCCCTTGGACGGAGACGCCGAGCAGCCGGAACACCTCGTCGGCCTGCGGGAGGCGGGGCACCCGGGCCAACACGTCAACTGTTGCGAAACCCAGACCGATGATGTCCATGCTACGGTTCCTCTCAAAGTCACAGGCGAGCACTTCCGGCTACCGGTACAGCTTCGCCAGCAGAGGCGCGCGGCCCGCGATCTGCAAGGCGGCGAAGACCGGCACGCACCAGGCGACCAAGGAAGCGCGGATGGCCGACCGGCTCTCTTCGGGCAGCTCCCACAACTCGCGCTTGAACTGCCCCCACGAGGTCCAGCGGCCGGAATAGAAGCGCTGGGCGGGCGTCTGATCCCGTGTGTATTCGTAATCGCGTCCTTCCGCCTCCCCTTGGGGATCGAGCAGCTCAGCCCGCATTCGGGCCCGCAAATCCGCGTCGAACTGCGGATGGTCGAAAACGAGGTTCTGGATGCCTGTCGCCAGGTGGACCTCGCAGACGCCGGCCGCGGGGAGCTGTGCAAGCTGCGCGAGGCTCAGGGTGGAGGCTGCGTGTTGCACGACGCCCGGCAGCCCGAACTCGCGGCGCGCGACCGCGGCCAGGTCGGCCAGCAAGGCGATGTCCAGCGGCATAGGGCCCGGTCTGCCGTCGGCATCCACCAAGCCGCCGTGCGTGGTGCCGGTGTTGACGCTGATCTTCGCCAACGGCGGTGGGTTGCCCGGCGCCGATCTGTAGGCAGCCATGAACTCCCGGAGGTCGTCCACGGTGGTGTTTACGCCGCCGATCTCGCCGACCTCGGCGCCGTAAACCAGGTCGCCGTCGCCGCTGAAGCCGCGATGGGTAGCGGCCGCCGCGGCCGTGGCCTGCGCACAGGCGACCTGTTCCCAAAATGACCCTTCATGCCCAGTTCTCATCCCTGAAGAAATGATGCTGCTGGCATCGAAATCCACTTGCAGCATGCCTGCGGCAACCGACTGGCGGCACCAGGACTCGAACTCGGGTGAATTCTGGGGATCGTCACGTTCGACCTGAAGATGATCAACCTGCAGAAAGACCGGTCCCCGGTAGCCCTCGCGCACCGCAGCGGCAAGGATCAGCGCGGCGAACTCCTGGAAGCTTTGCCGGCCGGCCCGGCTCTCAGAAGGCGCCAGCTCAAAGATGACCGGTCCCGCGGCGGCCTCCGCCACCGCGCGCCAGATCGCGCGGGCCAGATCATACGTCATGCCGCGCAGGTTGATCGCGGGCACAGACAAGGACGGCATCGTCCCGGCCGCGAGCGCGCGGTATACGTGGCCGATGGATGCGGCATACACCCCGGCGGCGCCAGCCAGCGCAACCACGGCGCGGATGCGCTCTGCCTTGTCCGCGTCTGCCAGGGCCAGGTCGCGCGCAACCCGGTCCAGCTCGCGGTGGGCGATAGGATTCACAGCAGCCATCACTCAATTACCCTCAGTGTGCCAGTGATGCCGCGTGGCACGGGCGACCGCCGCTTCGTCGAGCGCGATGCCCAGGCCGGGCAGGTCGCTGACCGTGATCGTGCCATCCGCATTGATCCCGAAAGGCTCCTGCAGCATGAAGTCGCGCGCCTCGATCGTCCAGGCCGGCGGGTCAACGGGATACTCAAACCACGGGCAGTTGGGGATGGCCGCGGCCAGGTGCAGGTTCGCGGCCAGGCCGATGCCGTTGGACCAGGTGTGCGGGATGAACTGTTTGTACGCCATCTCCGCCAGGCCGGCCACCTTGCGCAGTTGGAAGATCCCCTCGGAGAACGAGCAGTCGGCCTGGATGATGTCGTAGCAGTTCATGTCCACCAGCTGCTTGTATTCGTGGAGGCCGATGTTCAGCTCGCCGCCCGCGATGGGGATGTCCACGGCCGCGCAGAGGTCGGCCAGTTGCTTGAGGTCGTAGCGCGGCAGCGGCTCCTCCAGCCACGCCAGGCCCAGGTCTTGCATGGCGCGAGCCACGTGCAGCGCGTCGCTGTAGGTCCAAAAGTTGTGCGGCCCCGGGCTCGGCATGACGTTGGCCTGGTTGGCGTCGGCCATCAGGGTCATGGCGTCGCCCAGGGCCAGGCGCACCTGCTCGACCAGCGCGATGTCTGCCGCGAGGATCGGCCGGCGGAGGCGCAGCTTGGCCGCGCGGAAGCCCTCCTCGCGCAGGGCGTGCAGCCGGTCAATCTGCTCGGCCGGCTCGCTCAGCTCGGCCAGGCTGGCGTAGACGGGCAGGGTGGATCGGTAGCCGCCCCACAGCCGGTAGGCCGGCTGTCCGCACGCCTTGCCGATGATGTCCCACAGCGCCATCTCGACGCCCCAGGGATAGCTGCCGTCACGGGCCGCGTGACGCAGGATCGGGCTGATTTGCTCGACTGCGAACGGATCCTTGCCGATCAGGTAGGGCGCGATTAGGTCAGCGACCGTGTAGACGCCGGCCAGACCCACCTCCGGCCCGGCGCCGATGCCCTCGATGCCGGCGTCCGTCCCGACCCGGATCAGGGTGCACGCGGTCGTGTTGAACGTCCGGCCCGGCGCCCAGGAAGGGCGCAGCGGCGCGGGGAGGGGGTGCGACAAAAGTGAAACCGAAAGCTTGGTGATTTTCAAAAGCTCTCTCCTCAATGGCATCTGTAGTGAAGGCTGTGCGAAGCCTGGTTTGGGATCCGCCGGTCACCGGGTGTTTAGTGCGAGAAAGGAGAACATTCTCGGTGTCACCCTGAGCGGGTCAGCCCTTAAGGTACATTGCGGCGACAAACCAGCGAAGGGTCTCGTGCTCCAGCAACGGAGATTCTTCGCTCTTTTGCGTTGTCATGCACCGTTTAGGGCAGGGCCGCTACCTAGAAACTCCCAAGACGAGATGCTTCGCTGGTCAGTTGCCGCAATGAAACTTGTGCTACCGACCCGCTCAGCATGACAGATAGGACGTTTCTTTGCCGTGCGCAGGCAAAGCGTGCCGCGGCGGGATGTGGAACCCAGAATGACACTGATCTTGGACTTGCTTTCCTCACGTAGATTGCTGGCGCAGCGCATCCACCAAGTGTTGCCCGCCTTCCAGGATATGCCGGCTCAGATACGCGGTCAGGGCCGTGCCATCCTGCGCCCGGATCAGGTCAACGATGCGCTGGTGCCGCGCGGCCAGGCCCTCGAACGAAGGATAGTTGCTGCTGACCGAATAGACCACCAGCGTGATCTGCGCGCTCATGTTCTGCCAGATCGCGTAGGCCCGGCGCTGGCGGGACAGGCCCATCAGCCGCCGATGGAATTCCGTATCCATCTCGGAGCCGCGCAGCCGGTCGCCTGACGCTTCAAGCGCGGCCAGCTCGTCCACCATCGCTTGCAGGTCCGCCACATCCTGCGGCCCGGCGTGAGCGATCACCTGCTCGGCGGCCAGGGTTTCCAGCGCGGCGCGCAGCCGGAATACCTCTTCGATGTCCTCGGCGGTGAAGCGGCGCACGTACGCGCCGCGGTTGGGGATGATCTCGACCAAACCTTCGTGCGCCAACTGCCGCAGCGCCTCGCGCACGGAGATGCGGCTGACGCCCAATTGCTCGGCCAGTGCCTGCTCGACCAGATGCTCTCCCGCCCCGATCCGGCCGGCCAGAATCTGCTCCAGAATCTGGTCGTAGGCCCGCTCGGCCAGCGGTGTGCGGGGCAGCGGTGCAAGATGGGTGAGCCAGCTGCCCCCTTGTTGACGCGTCATGCTTGGCCCTCCAGATCCCACGCCCAACGGATCTGATATATGCCGGGGCCAGCCACTGCGATGCGTGCGTCCGCGCGCCGGCCGGCCAGGTCGGTCGGCTCCCAGGCCAGGGCCCCGGCCGGCCCACGGGCGCTGCACACGCGGCCGGGCCGGCCGACGACATTGGCCGCCACCGAGCGCGGTTCGGGCGAGCCAGCCATCGTGAGGGTCGCGGCGGCATCGTCCCAGGCGAGCCGCGTGCCATCGTACAGCTCGAAAGCGCCGTCCGCGCCGGGATAGACAGCCAGCCGTAGATCCGGGCCCGCCTGCCGGATGGATGGATCATCGGCCGGCAGACAGGTGTCCGCCGAGGGATCCAGCCACGGCACGATGGCGCCTGCCCGCGCCAGCACGGGGATCGCGTCCAGGGGTGCGGGCTTGCGGTGCATCCGGCCGCCTTGGACCGGTTCGCCCGTCCAGAAGTCGCGCCAGAGGCCGCGGGGGACGTAGAGATGCCGGAAGCGGTCACGTTCGTAGTACACCGGCGCCACGAGCAGATGGTCGCCGAAGCAGTACTCGTGCTCCGCCAGGTCGCCCCACGCGCCCTCGTCGTCGGGGTGCTCCAGCGCCAGCGCCCGCATGATCGGGATGCCCGTCTCGCATGCCTGGCGCGTGCACGAGTAGATGTAGGGCAGCAGGTCCATGTGGATCTGCGCGTAGCGGCGGTAGACAGCGAGGGTTTCCGGCGAGAAGCGCCACGGCTCGCGGCAGCCGGTGCCGTGGATCTGCATGATGGGCGAGAACGCGCCGAACTGCGTCCACCGCACGAAGACCTCGTCGCTGGGCGTGCCGAAATAGCCCCCGATGTCGCTGGCCCAGAACGGGAAGCCGGACAGCCCCGCGTTCTGGCCGGCGATGATGACACTGGGCAGGCCGGTGGCCGGGCCAAAGTCCGAGCTCTGGTCGCCGGCCCAGATGGCGGAGTGTGCCTGCGAGCCGTGCCACGCCGACCGCGCCAGCAGGACGCCGTGCGTTTCCGCCCGCAACGCCTCGGCCGTCACCTGATTGTACAGCCGCGGGTACGCGTTGTGCCACTCGGCCCCGGTGCGGCCATCGTGGAAGATCGCATCCAGGGGGACCTGCTCGCCGAAATCCGTCTTGAAGCCATCCACGCCCATGCGGATCAGGCGGCGCAGGTGCGCCTGCCACCACGCTATGGTTTCGGGATTGGTGAAGTCCAGGCAGCTCCCCACGAAGGTCGGGCTGTTCGCCAGCCGGTGGACGTACGGCGAGCCGTCGGGCCGGCGGATCAGCAGGCCGTGCTCGGCACAGGTGCGGTAGGCGGGGCTGGGCGCCGCGTCCCACACCAGCCAGGGCGAGATCCAGAGCACCAGGCGGTAGCCCAGGCTCCGCACCTCCCGGATGAAGTCCTCTGGGTCGGGAAAGCGCGCCGTGTCGAAGGTGAAGCTGTTGTAGTACGGCTCCCACGCCGCGTCCACCAGCTTGACCGTGCCCGCCAGGCCCAGGCGCCGGCCCTCGCGCACGTCCTCCAGCGCGGTGGCCTGGTTCTCTGCCATCCAGTCCCGCGATTTCCACGGCCCGAAGACCCACGGCGGGGGCAAGGCGGGGCGTCCCGCGTCGGCCGTGTACGCGCGCAGGATGGCCCGGAACGAGGCGCCGGGGTAGACCCGCAGCGCCAGCGTCGCCGCGGCGCAGCGGATCGAAACCACGGCGGGATCATCCGGCGTCGCAACGCGCACCACCGTCCTGAGGTCGGTGGCGATGTGCAGGCCGTAGCCGGCGCTCGACATAAAGAACGGCACGGGCTTGTAGGCGAGCCCACCCGACGCACCGTTGACCACCTGCAGGTCCACCTGCGTGCCCCGGCGCTCCACTTGATCGAAACGCTCGCCGAAACCGAGGAAATGCTCGTCCTCGGTTGCGGCCAGGTCGGCTGCGATCCAGGCGGCCCCGGTTTCAGGCAGGGCGGCGATCTCGACGCTGAAAATGCCGGCCGAACGATGGCAGGTCAGCTCGATTGCCGGCGGGTGGTCGGGGTCGGCGGGGTCGCCATCGGCGCCATACCCAAGCAGCGTGCAGCCATCACTGCCCGCCGGCATCTGCCAATCTGAAATCTCCTGCCAGCCGCTGTGCTCTCGCCGCCACAGCACGCGGGCCAGACGCCAAACCGGCCTGTCCGCGGCCGGCCCATTGAAATCGGCCGCGGGCCGGATCTCGATCCGAAACGGCGCGGTCGCAGCGCTCAGCACCCAATCGGAGGTGCTGAGGCACGTTTGGCCTTGTTGCTGGCTGTTCATGGTGTCGCTTCTTGGGTAAGGATTGTAGATTGTATACAATATAGTGCAAGACGGTGATAATGTCAACATGGTGCGGTTGCAGATGTAAGGCGAACGGCAGATAACCTGCGCGACGATTTGACAGGTCAGCGTTTTCTGTGATATGAAGAATTGGTTGTTGTCATTAACTCCATGCCTTGACACAACGGTTGCGCCGGTCTCCCCCTCCCCCAAGACCGGCGGGTGAGCAGTGTTTTCCGCAGTCGTATTATCCGGTGCGCGCCCGCGCCCGCCCGGCACGGGCTATTCGTGGAGGAGGTCGCCATGTCCCGCCGTGTCCCATCCTGGTTGCTGTTGTTCGTTGCATTGCTGCTGGCACCGCAGAGCGTGTTGCCAGTCCTGCCCGCTTTTGCCCCCCCGTTGCGTCCGCTGAAGGTATGAACCCGGCCCGGCCCCGCGCCGACGAAATCAGCCTGCCCATCAACCAACCTGAGCAGACCCTGGCGGCCGAACCGGCGCCGGCCGCGCCGATCCCGCCTGCCGTGGCGCGCCTGCCGGAAGGTGAGTATGTCCTGGCGCTGCCAACGGACAGCCGTGAAGCGCGCTTCGCCGGGCTGCCGTTGGTATTGGCGCGCGCTGCAGACGCGGCCGCCGCGCCAATGACTGCCCGGCTGACGGTCCTGGCGCCGGAACAGGCGGCGCAGCTTTCGCCGGCCGGGGTCGCGTTCACCCTGGCCCTCAGCCGGTCGGGGACGGCCGAGGCGCCCGTGTCCCTGACGCTCGACTACGGGCAACTGGACCTGCCGGCCTACGGCGGCAGCTTCCGGGAGCGCCTGACGCTGTATCGCGGCCTGGATTGTCAGGCCAGCGACGCAGGGCTGACCTGCGCGACCTACCTGCCGCTATCTGGCGCCAACGACAGCGTGCAGGGGTGGCTGACCGTTGACCTGGCTGCGGCCGCACGCCTGGCCCGGCAGCAGACCGGCGTCGATCAATCCTTCGAGGTCGAGTCACCGGTAGTGGACGCGGCGCCGGCCGCACTCGAGCAAGCCACACCGGATGATGGACTGGCAGCCTCGGCTGAGCGGCCCGCCGGCCAGATCTACCTGCCCCTGATCGTGGCCGGCGCGCCCAGTGTGACAGAAGATGATGAGCCAGTGCTCTATGTGCTGGCGGCCGCGGCCAGCAGCGACCAGGGGACCTATGCCGCGACCCCGTTCACCGGCAGCAGCGATTATCAACTCTCGCTGGCCGTCGGCGCCATGCAGACCAGCTACGCCGTGCCGCTGCCGCCCGCGGCCGGGGGCCTGGCGCCCGACGTCACGCTGGCCTACGACAGCGGCAGCGTGGATGGCATGACGATCAACAAAAACAACCAGCCGGGCTGGGTCGGCATCGGCTGGCACACCGAACCCGGCTCAATCACCCGCCGTTTGAAGACCTGCGGCACCACTCAGGCGCCCGGCGACTTGTGTTTGACCGGCGATAACTACACCATTGCGCTGAACGGCGTCGCTTCGCCCCTGGTGAAGGATGCCAGCGGCCTGTATCATCCGCAAAATGACCCGCGCTGGAAGATCCAAAAGCTGACCAACGGGCCGGCCGGGCATCCGGACACGCACAAAGAATACTGGTTGGTGACCACGCCGGACGGCGTCAAGTATCGCTTTGGGGGTGAGATTGACCCTGACAAGACCACGAACAACGACCAGAACTCCGCGTTCTTCACCCCGGTCTATGACTCGACGTGCAGCAGCGTCTCGGCTTACTGGGTGTGCGACAAGGCCTGGAAGTGGAACCTGGATCGTATCGAAGACCCCAACGGCAACGTGGTGGCGTTCTACTATCAGCAGGAAATCAACTACTACAACGTTCGCAACGGCCTGTTTCGCATGGACTACGTGCGCGCGGGCAACGTGGCGCGCATCGAGTATGGCCGGCGCGCTGGGTCGGCCACCGTGCCGACCCAGGTCGTGTTCGACACGGCTGAACGCTGCGAAGGCGCGTGTGCCTGGCCGGCCAACTACCCGGATACGCCGGGCGATCTGACCTGTGGCGCGAGCGGGACCTGTACGCAGAACAAGCCGACCTTCTGGAGCCGCAAGCGGCTGGACACCATCCGGCCGCAATATTGGGACACCACGACCAGCCAGTGGATCACGGTGGCGCAGTATGCGTTGAGCCAGATCTTCGTCAAGCCACCCAACGACCCCAACGGCGCGACCAACGAACCCAAGCTGTGGCTCAACGGCGTCACCCAGAAAAACGCAGCGGGCACGGAGGCGTTGCCGGCCGTGCAATACGGCTACGTGCTGAAGCAGAACCGCCGCGACAACGGCTCGGCCTGCACCCCCACCTACTGCGCCGGCAACTCCTCGCTCACCATGCCGCGGCTCGACAAGATCACCGATCCGCTGGGCGGCGAGACGACCTTTGTCTACGGCCAGTCGCACCAGTGTCCCATCGTCTCCTCCGGCTTCGTGCGCTTCCCCTATGACTGCTTCGTGGCCTGGAATCCGGCGGTCAGCGGCTTTTCGATCTTTAATAAGTGGAAGGTGATGAGCGTCACGGCCAGCGACAGCTTCTCGGGCAACCCGCCGCAGACGACGACCTACAGCTATAGCACGCCCATCAACCACTACGACGACGACCCGGTGACGCCCAGCAGCCAGAAGA
>CAZKEF010000013.1:0-144815 GCA_964551735.1 uncultured Anaerolineales bacterium | reverse complement strand
CGGGCAGCCAGCGGGCCAGGTCGAGCCGGTTGGTGGGCGCAAAGGCCGCGGCGTCTACCAGCACATCCCAGCCCTTGGCCCGTGCTTGGGCGATCATCTCCAGTGGGTGCTGGACCCCGGTAAAGTTGGACTGGGCTGGGAAGGCGAACAGGTTGTGGCCGCCGGGCCGCACCAGGTCGAGATGCGCGTCCAGCGTCGCCGGATCAATGCGCAGCTCCGGCTGGACCACCGGCAGGTAGGTGAACGCCGCGCCCCGGCGCCGCGCGTACTCGCGGATGCCGTTGACGGAGTTGTGGTTGTCGAAGGTGAGCAGGTAGTGGTCACCCGGCCCGAACGGATATGCTTCGCCCACCAGCTTGAGCGCGCCGCTGGCGTTGGGTGTGAAGATGGCGACGTATTCGTCTGGCGGTGCGTGGAAATATTCCAGTACGTAAGCCCGCGCGTCGTCCACCAAGCACGTCATAGCCTGCGATGTTGGGTTGTGTGAGTGTGGGTTGCCGAAGACGCCGCCGCGTAGCAGGTCGAGATGCTGGTGCAACTGGCTCTCGGCATACAGCCCGCCGCCGGTATAATCCAGGTAGACCTGACCGGCCGCGTCGAGTCGCGCATACTCGCGGGCCCGCAGGTCGTCCAGGACGGCGGTGGCTCCGTAGGATGGATACGCGGCCTGGAAAGCCGCCTCGGCCGCGGCAAGGGTGGGAGGGTAGGCGTGAGTCACGGCGTTGTGTCCTTCTCCTTTAGCAGGTCTTCCAGAATCTCGCCCCACCGGTCAAACAGGAACAGATGCCCTTCGTGGGGCAGGCAGGTCGCGCGACCGTTCGGGATTGCCGCGGCCATGGCCCGCGCCATGGCGATTGGCGTGCTATGATCTTCCTCGCCATGCCACAGATGGACCGGCATGGTGATTTGCTCTAGCCGGAGGTCCCACGGTTTGGACACCAGGATCACCTCATCGGCGAAGGCCCTCACGCCCTGGCGGGCCGCCTCGGCGTAGTTGGCGATGAACATCTCGCGCATTCCTGGACGCGCCATAATCGCACGATCCGCCTCGGCTGCGCCGGCGCTGAACTGTGCCTGGAAGCGGACAGGGTCGCGCCCGGGATTGCGCGCCAACGCAATGATCAGTCGCAGCAGCCACGGCGCGCGTTGGGCCACGATGTAGCCGATGTGGCGCTCCCTGACGCTGCCGGCGAGCGTACTGTGCAGATCTACGGGCCCGCTGCCGCCAACGATGGCGATCGCGGTCAGGCGGGCGGGGATCTTGTACGCGCACGCGGCCGCATACGGTCCGCCGCCGGAAATCCCGACCACGCCGAAGCGGCCGATGCCCAGCGCATCCGCCAGGACGACGACATCATCGGGCCAGTCCAGCAGCGTGGGGCCGGGCCGCGGATCAGACAGACCGAAGCCGGGCCGGTCGGCCACGATCAAGCGGACGCCAAGTGTGCGCGTTACACCCTCGTCGGGGTGCATCAGCCGCGAGCTCGGCGTGCCCTGGAGAAGAAGACCGGCGCGCCGTCCGGGTCGCCGTATTCGGCATAGGCCAGCCCGCGGCCGTCGGGCAGCCGGAGTATCTCGGTCATCCTCGGCCTTTTTCGGTTCTCGGTTTTGGGGAACCCCGATTTCTCGGAGAAACCGGGGTTCCAAGGGGTTAGCCCACCAACTTCTCCAGCCGATCCACCAGCCCCGCCAGCACTGTAAACGCAGCCTCGACCGGCTCTGGGGTGGCCATGTCCACGCCGGCCAGCTTGAGCGCGTCCAGTGGGTAGCGGGAGCCGCCGGATTTCAGGAAGCCCAGGTAGTCGTCGGCTGCCGCGGCCCCGCCCGCGCGGACGCGCAGCGCCAGGGCATTCGCGGCCGAGATGCCCAGGGCGTAGTTGTAGACGTAGTAGTCCATGTACAGGTGCGGGAAGGTTGCCCAAGTGATGCCGGTGCGCTCCCGGTCCACGTGGACACCACCGCCGTAGCCTTCGCTGAACAGGTCAGCCATCAAGCCGATCATGTCGTCGGCGCTCATCCCTTCGCTGCGCTCTTCGGCCTGGTGGACGGCCAACTCGAAGCGCGCTAGGGTGGGCATGATGAAGAAGTAGCGGTGGAAGTTCGACATCGCCTCTTCGATGACTGAGATCTGGAACGCCGGGTCAGAGTTGGTCTCCAGCAGGTGCGCCCGCACCATGGCCTGGTGGAAGTTGGACGCGGTCTCGGCCGCGAACATGGTGTAGTCGCTGTACAGGATCGGTTGGTTCTGCCAGGTCAGGTGGGAGTGCATCGAGTGGCCCAACTCGTGCGCCAGGGTGCTCAGGCTGAACACCTCATCGGTGTAACTCATCATGATGAACGGGAAGGTGCCGGGGCCGCCGTCCGAAAACGCGCCGCCCATCTTGCCCTGGCAGGGATAAACGTCCACCCAGCGCTGCTCCAGGCAGCCGCGGCGCACCGTAGCCACGTACTCCTGGCCCAGCGGCGCCAGGCCGTCGCAGATAGCCACCACGGCCTGCTCGTAAGGGATCGCCGGCCGTGCGCTGGTGAGCGGCGCCCAGATGTCGTAGGGCTGCAAGGTCTCCACGCCGAGCGCCTTGCGCCGCACCGCCCAGTAGCGATGCCAGGTGGGCAGGTTCTTCTGGAAGACGTCCAGCAGGTTGTGGAACACGGCCGCGGGTAGGTTCTGCTGGAACAGCGCCATGTCCAGGGTGCTGGCGTGCCGGCGGGCGCGCATGGTGAAGACGTTGTTCTTAACCGACGTCAGCAGATTCGAGGCCAGGGTGTTCTTGTGAGCCAGGTAGGCATCCATGTAGCCTTCCCAGGCCGTGCGCCGCGCCTCCCGGTCAGGCCCGGCCAGGATCTCGTCAAGCGTGCCCTGGGTCACGGGCAGCGATAGGCCATCGGCCGTCGTCGCCGGCGGGAACTTCAGGTCGGCATCTACCAGCATACTGTGCGTCATGCTGGCGTTGCCGAAGGGATCGGCCAGCAGCCCCAGTAACTCCTCCACCTCGGCCGAGCGGACGTGGGCTTGCTTGCGAAACAGGTCGTCCACGTAGTGGCCCAGGTAGGCCAGCCGGGGATCATCGGCCAGCCAGCCGCGCAGCGTCGGCTCACCGATGGCCAGCAGCTCTGGGTCAAGAAAAGCCGCGGCAGCCAGCGCCTGGCCGGCCAAGCCCTGGGCCCGGCCGTTGCGCTTGGCTGCGGGTTGATCGGTGGTGTTGACCGCGTAGGCCATGCCGGCGTAAGCATACAGCTTATACACCCGTTGTGTGATGCTCTCAACGGCCGCTACTGCGTCGGCCAGCACGGCTGGCCCCTCAGCCAGGCGGCCCTGGTATGCCTTCAGGCTGGCCAGGTCACGCGCCACGCTGGCGTACTCGGCTTCCCACGCCTCGTCTGACGGGAAAACGCTGGGCGCGTTCCAGGTGTATTTCGGATCAATGTCGCCATGGGAGAGAACAGATTGCTTGGGCACGGGGGATCTCCTGTTGTCTGATACCAGGCGGTTGAAACTTTCAGTCGCCGGGCAATATCACTCGAAATCGTACTCCTGAAAATCGCACACCGGCCGGTAGCCGATGCGCTGGTAGATGTCGTTGGAGGTCGGGTTGGCCAGGTCGGTGAAGAGCGCGCAGAACTTCCAGCCGGCGTCCAGCAACTGCTGGCTGAGCGCGGCCACGCAGGCGGACGCGTAACCCCGGCCGCGCAGCTCGCGCGGTGTGTAGACCAGGCTGACGACGACGCCGTGGGTGCTGTGCCGCGTCTTCGCCGCCATCGAGACCGGCCCACCGTCGTCCCACAGGAACAGATCGCGGTCCGCAATGCGCTGCTCGGCGATCTCCTGGGCGTTTTCGGCCGTGCCGGGCAGCCCCGCGTCCCGCATGAAGTTGTTGGCCCAGGCCACAGCCAGGGGGAGATCGGCTTTAGTGGCCGGCCGCAGCGCGCCATCGACCGCCGCGGGCGGGATCACCCGGCGCAGTTCGTAGGCGCGCTCGCTCAGGGCGGCGCGGTGCGGCTGGCCTGTGACGTCCGACCAGAGCTGCGCGAACGCCGTGGATGTGGCCGATGGCGCCATCACGCCGGGCACGTGCCACCCGCCGGCCCGCAGGTCATCCAGGATGAGGCGCAGGGGCGCGGGATCGGCGCCGGCTGCCGAATAGAGGATGACCCGATGCGGTGGCGTCATCACGGCCGCGGTCACCGGCTCACCCTCGGCCTCGACCGTCGCCAGGAAGGGCGGCGTCTTGATCCGCTCCGGGTGCTCGGCCAGGCGCACGGCGATGCCCAGGATCAGGTTGTTGGTCGCTTCCTCTTGCTCTAGCCAGGTTTGGGCGCGAGAGAGGAAGGTGGCGGCGGATTCGTAATGGCTCAGTTGCATAAAGATGTCACATCCTCCCACCCATACGCCACTTCGACCACCGGCGTCTCACCGATGACCGCACTCTTTCGGCCCACGGGCTGGCCACCCAACGCCTCGTAGAACGCGCGGGCCTGCTGGTTCTCCTCCAACACCCACAGCATGACCGCGCGAAAGCCCAGGGCCGCCAGGCGTTGTGCGCCGGCCATCATCAACTGCCGGCCGATCCCGCGATGATGGTGTGTGGGTAACACGTATACGGCGTAGATCTCGCCGTCGTAGCCCGGTGTCCCATCACGCTCAGGCCCGCCCCCGGCAAAGCCCACCAGCGCGCCGGTTTCATCTTCGGCGGCCAGTGTGAATTGATGGGGGGCTGAGCTCGCCAGCCGTTCGCGCCACCGTTGCGCACGCGTCTCGTACGAGAGCCCGGCCAGGAAACTGGCCGGAAAGATGTGACGATACGCGCTCCGCCAAGTATCTACATGCACCCGGGCCAGCGCTTCGCCATCACCCGGTGTTACATCACGGATATACACGCTTACCGGCCCTCCTTGACGCTCGCCACTTCCGCCAGCATCTCGACCACGCTGGCGCGGCCGGCCTCCGAGTCCGCGCCCATCATTTGCGCCAGCTCGGCCACCCGATCATCGCGGGCCAGCGCCTGAACCTCTGTCACTGTGCGCTCGCCCGCGGCATGTTTCAGCACATGGAAGTGCGCGTCGCCGTAAGCTGCCAGTTGCGGCAGATGGGTGATGCAGAGGACCTGGTGGCCTGGATGTTGGAGGTTAGAGGTTGGAGGTTGGACTGCCTGCGTAGCAGGCGTGGAGGTTGGCTTCCCTGCACCCTCAGCACCTTTTCTCCCCCGCCCCCTTTCTCCGTGTCTCCCCCTCTCCCCCTCTCCCCATCTCCCCCGCGTCAACTCCCACAGCTTCCGGCCTACCGTGCCGCCCACGCGGCCGCCGATGCCCTGGTCAATCTCGTCGAAGATCAGGGTCGGGGTCTCGTCCGCGCGGCCGAGCACGGTCTTCAGCGCCAGCATCAGCCGCGAGGTCTCGCCGCCGGAGGCGACCCGGGCCAGGGGCCGTAGCGGCTCGCCGGGGTTGGCCGAGACCAGGAACGCGACCGTGTCCAGGCCGTGGCTGTCGAAGGCGTAGCGGCCTGTGGGCTGGCCGGCCGAATTCGCGGCTTCGGCGTCCACCGCCGCGCCGGCGGCATCCGGATTCCAGGCTATGTCCACGGCAAACCGGGCGCGGGCCATCTGGAGGTCGGCCAACTCGGCCTCGATAGCTGCGGCCATGCGCACGCCGGCCGCGCGCCGTGCAGCCGACAGCGTTGCGCCCTGGCGTCCCAGTTCAGCCAGCAGCCCGGCCTCCTCGGCTTCCAGGTCGCCGATGCGCTCCTCCGCGTGGCTGATGGTCTCCAACTCGGCCGCCGCGCGCGCGCCGTAGGCCAGCACCTCTTCGATGGTGTCACCGTATTTGCGGAGCAGGCCGTGGATGAGATGCAGCCGTTCCTCCACCTGCTGCAAGCGCCGGGGGTTGAACTCGACGCCGTCGCGGTAGTGCGCCAGCTCGCGCGCCAGGTCATCCACCAGGGCCGTCGCTTCTCCCAGTTGGTCAACGAAAGCCGCCGCGGCCGGGTCAATGCGCGCCAGGCGGGCCAGCGCCTGTTCGGACGCGCCCAGGGCGTCCAGCGCGCCGGCCATCTCCTCGTCACCGCCGGAGAGGGCCATCACGGCCTCGTTGCTCAGCGCGGCCAACTGCTCGGCGTTGGCCAAGCGTCGGCGCTCGGCATCCAGCTCTGCTTCTTCGCCCGGCTTCAGCTTCGCCGCCCGGATCTCCTGCACCTGGTATGTCAGCAGGTCAATGCGTCGTGCGCGCTCGCGGGCATCCTGGCGCAACGCCTCCAGCTCGCGGCGCACCCCGCGCGCGCGGCGCACCAGGTCGGCGACCTCAGCAGCCTGACCATTCAAGCCTGCGTAGCGGTCCAGCAGCCCCGCGTGCTCGCGCTCGCGCAGCAGCGAAAGGTGTTCGCCCTGACCGTGAACATCCACCAGTAGGCCGCCGATCTCACTTAGCAAACCGGTGGTTACAGCCCGACCATTAATGCGCGCCACCGAGCGACCGTTGGCGCGCACCTCGCGCGCCAACACCAGCATGTCGGCAGCGTCCCCCTCCAGGCCATGCTCGGCCAGCACCGGCGCCAGCCGGCCGGCGATGGTCGGGCTGAGCTGGAATGCGCCTTCAACTTCGGTGCGGTCTGCGCCTGCGCGCACCACGTCGGCCGAGGCGCGGTCACCCAGCAGTAGGTTCACAGCATCAATGATGATGGACTTGCCCGCGCCGGTTTCGCCGGTGAGCACGTTGAAGCCCGGGGCGAAGGTCAGGTGGAGCCGGTCAATGATGGCAAGGTCGTGGATACGTAGTTCAGTGAGCATAGGTTTGGAAACCGGTGTACCAGGACACAAAGGAACTCAGGGAATTAAGGGAACTGATGGAATGCGCTGTCATAGTAATCGTGCGTAAACGGTGCTGGCGGCCAGGCCAGCCAGCAGCAGCACATCGAGGCGGAATAAGATGGCCGAGAGCAGCCATACCCCGGCATTCAACGAACCGCCCAGCACCAGACCAGGTGCCAGGTAGAACAGTAGGCCGCCCAGGAACACGCCGGCCACGGTAGCGATAGCCGCCGCCAGGCGCATCCCACGGGCGCGGCGCTTGCGCACAGCCCGGCGCGCGGCCTCCGCGATCAGACCACCGGCTACGGGGCCCGCCAGCAGCGCTCCCAAAAAGCTAAACCAACCGAAGGCGCCAAGAAACAGGTAGGCCAGGACGCCCAAAATGACGCCCAACGCCAGCGCGACGGCTGCGGCCGCCGGCACGTCGTAGCGGGTCGCGTTGTAATAGGCGGCCTGTTGGCCGCGCACGCACTCTTTGCAGCGATAGCCGACCTCGGTCAGGACCGCGCACTGAAGGCAGATCGGCTTTTCGCAGCGGTTGCAGCGCAACAACGTCTCCCGGTCGGGGTGGTTGGCGCAGCGAGGGGTTTGGGATGTGTCGGTTACCATACAGCTTCTTTCATCAGGTGCGCCGGACAAATCAGGGTTCTCTGAGAAACCGGTTTATCCGGCGCGCGTTTCATCCCCGCCACCTGAGCCGATCCATCAGGGTGCGGTAGAAATAAGCCCGGTCCTGCACGTGGATGAAGTGCGCGGCGTGTGGGCTGGCGCGCACTTCCACCCGGTCTCCCTCGGCCAGCGCGATCTCGAACTGGCCGTCTACGGTGAGGATGGGCGCGTAGTCGGCGTGGGCCTCCAGAGTGACGGTGACGCCCTGAGCCAGCACCACCGGCCGGTCCAGGCTCAGGTGCGCGCAGATCGGGATCAGCAGGATGTTCTTGAGCTCGGGCGGCAGGATCGGCCCGCCGGCCGCCAGCGCGTAGCCGGTGCAGCCGGTCGGGGTAGAGACGATCACGCCATCTGCGCGATAGGCGGTGAGATAGCTCTGATCCACCCAGGCTTCGACGGTCACCAGGCGGGCCAGGCTGCCGCGGCTGATCACCACGTCGTTAAGGGCCAGGTAGGAGTGGTTGATCGGCGGCTGCCCGCCGCGCGCCACGCTGACGTCGAGCAGCATGCGCTCTTCCAGCCAGTAGTTGCCGGCCAGTATCTGCGCTAACGGCCCCTGCCAGTCGTCCGGCGCGACCTCGGCCAGAAAGCTGACCCGGCCCAACTTGACGCCCAGCAGCGGTACGCCCCGGCTGCTGCCGATGCGCGCGGCGCGCAGGATGGTGCCGTCGCCGCCCAGCGAGACCAGGGCGTCCAGCCCTGCGACGTGCGCCAGCGCCTCCGGCTCGTCCCAGGCCGAGCCGGTCCACACGGCGGAGCCGTGGCCTTCCAGAAACGCGCGCATCTGGGCGGCCAGGGTCACCGATTCCGGTTTCTTGGGGTGGCAGAGCAGGCCGATGGTTTTAGGGGGCATAGGGTCGGTTCTCGTCAAGCAGTTTGCCCAAGTGGGTGGCGAAATCAGCCTCAATGCGCTGCACCTGGCAGCCGGCCAGCCGCAGGCCCTGCTCAACCATCGCACTGACGGCGCTGAGGCTGCCCAGGATAGTGACATGCCGCGCCTGGCGCGCCTCGACCTCGTCACTGCCGATCGTGGGGCTGAATCGGGCCACATAGCGCAAGGTGGCCAGGAAGTCTTCGCGGCTGCGGGCGGTGACGCCCACGAACAGATAGTGCTCCAGGGTTTTGGCCGGCCCTAGCGCGTCCAGATCGAGATCGACACGGGCTACGTTTGCACCATCCAATGCGATGCCGGCTTGCATCTGGGTGCTGCCGGTGGGCGGTTCCGTGTCGCGCACGATCACGCGATACGCGCCGGCGGGCAGCCCGCTGAAGACGTAAGTTTCATCCGCGGCCACGGTTGCAGTGCGCGTCTCAACAGGGCCTTCGCCCGAAATCGGCCCTTCGAGCACCATAACCCGTCCCGCCCCTCCTTTGACCCGGCCGGTGATCTGACTGTCGGCCACGACCGGCGCGGGCAACGCGAAATCAATCGTGACCTGGTTGACGCCGTCAAGGTTCACGCCTTCCCGCGCAACCAGCTCGCCCAACGCGGGATCTGCCGCCAGCACCGCCAGCCGGTAGACACCAGCCGCCAGCCCGGTGAAGCGATAGCGGCCACCGCTGACAGTGGTTTCTTGGCTGCCTCCTGGCCCGAACAGCGCCACCAGTAGCCCATCGCCGTTGGACACCGTGCCCATGATGGCGCTATTGCTGGGCGGCTGCGCCGGTTCCTCCGGCTTCGGAGGTTCGACAGGTGTCGGTGGCTCCGGGTGGGATGGGGATGTCTCACTGCGGAAACGCACCCATATCACCCGGTTTGCCGGCAGCGTGATCTGCTCGCGCACGATGTGCGGCACACCGTCGGTCCCGCGCGTCTCTTCCAACTCGATGTAATACTTGCCCGGACCCAGCGGCGCGAATTCGCAGACATCCGATCCATACTCTTGCTTGCTGCCGGTAAGTTGGGTGATGCCGCCCCAGCCGTCCGTCCACAGGCTGACCGCGCGGCCCGGCCGGCCGGCCACCTGGCACCGCACCAGGCTGAATCCCGGCCCGGGGCCGCCATCCTCGACCGTAGCCTGCAACCCCACGGCTTGTTGGCTCGACAACGCCAGGTTGACCTCCACCGCACTGAGGCCATCAATGACGATATCGGCTTGTTCTGCCAACGCATCGGTGTCAACACCGCCGCGCAAAACCTGCACGGCATAGTTGCCGGCAGTCAGCTTCTCAAACCGGTAACTGCCGTCGCTCGCGGCCTGCAAGTGTCCTATCGGCGCAGCAGCCGGTGGACGAAGCAGGCGCACCGTTCGTCCGCTGCCGTTGATCACCGTGCCATGAATCACGCCTGCGCGCGCAGGCGCAACCGAGTGCTCGGAAAACGTCACCCAGTGTACCCGGCGGCCGTCCACCATGACCTCGGCGACGGCGTCAATCCCTTCGGGCTGGACGTTATAGCGACCGGCGCCAAGGGGTGCGAATTCGCAAGCGTCAGGGCCGTACTCAGTCTTGGAACCCGTGCGCTGAACCATGCCCGCCCAGCCGCCGGTCCACAGCGCCACGGGGTGGTTGAGCCGGCCTTTGACCCGGCAGCGCACAACCCCGAAACCGGGGCCTGGGCCGCCGTCGGTCACTTCCCAGCCCCAACCGGGCAGCGCCAGGTCAACCAGCGCCTCGTTGCGGCCATCCAGCAGCAGGTCGCCCTGGCCCACGCCGGAATCCACTAGCATGATGGCGTAAGCGCCGGCAGCCAGGCTCGTGAACCGATAACTTCCATCGGGGGCGACCGTCTGCTCCTGGCTCCAGCCATCGGCCGGACGGGTCAGGCGCACCTTCATTCCTGCGCCGCCGCGCACCATCCCGCGCACGACGCTGGCGGTGATTTCGACAACGCTGCCCAGGTCGAAGTTGGCCGTGGCTGCAGGCCGCTCCCGCACCAGGGTCACTTCTTGGCTTTTATCAGCCTCGACCACAGTGACCCGGTAACGCCCCAACGGGACATCGCTGAACCCATAACGGCCGTCGGTATCCACACGCGTGGTGCGCGGCCATCCCAACGGCGACGCGCCCTCCATCGGCGCTAGTTGCACAGTCAGCCCGGTGCCGCCGCGCACTGACCCGGTGACGCGGCCGGCTACGCCAGTTTCTCCACGCCACTGCCGGGCCTGCTTGGGCTCCGCTTTCAGCACATCTACCACGGGTAGTCGGCCGTTTGGCCAGCGGCCGCTGTACCAAGCCTGACCTTCCCACTCCGGCGCCCAGTGACCCAGGTTGTAGTTCGCCAGCAGCCAGAACGCCGTGCAGAAGTAGTAGTCCGGCGCGTGGTTGAAGCGCGCGCTGGTACCCATCATGATCCGGCACGCTTCCAGGGTTTGGGCCGCGTGGAGGTCGGGCGTCGTGGCCGGGTAACGCGGATCCGGCCGCTCACCGACGATGTAGCCGTTTTCGGTTGAGAGAATGGGCAAGGAACGGCCGATCTGGTTGCGGATCAGTGTGTCATAACGTTCGTAGGCGCGCCAGCAGGAAGGGTCGTCGAACGCCGTAGCGCCCGGGTTCTTGTCTCTGGCGCGCTGCTCGTTCACGCGCTCCAGGGTGTAATCGAGCCAGGCGCTGCCGCTCCATTGTTCGCGGGCCAAGAGGCTGTAGAATTCGGCTGTGTAAGGCGCGCCCTCCTGGTTGCCAACATCGTAGGGGTAGTCCAGCGGATGATTCAATGCGTAGTTGTGGACGGCCTGCCAGACCGGCTCTGCAAAGAGATCGCGGCGGCCCAGGTTGCAGATTTCACCCACCAGATCCCACTTACTGCCTGGGAGCAATGCTGGAACACCCGGATAGCCGCTCCGTTGCAGGATTGCTTCCATGTCCACGATGGCATTGCGCGCCACAATGGTGGGTGCATCGGGCGGTATATGGCTGTTTTGCCACTCTCCGCCCAGGTCCGGCTCATTGTTGAACTCAAAATAGCGCACCCCGGCCGCGACGTAGTCGGAGACATATTTCAGCATAGCCGCATCGAGTACGCCGGGGTTCGGCTGAGGCCGATACAGCCGGACGATCGGCATGATATCGTTTTTCAGCAGCAGCTCAACGAAGTCCATGCCGCCATCGTGTCGGGAGATCTTGACCCACTTGACCCCCATCGCGATGATCTCCGGCAGCCAGAAATCGCGGATCTGCCCCAGGCCGACTGCGGCCGGGAAGCCGGCGTTCCAGTGCACGCCGATGCCGGTATCACCTTTTGGACGTGGGTAATCTCGCAGATCCATGTGTGCCTCCGGTTCAAACAGGGTGTGTTACATGAGCACCGACGCCTGGTGCTTGCTTGTTACGTATTACACGATCATCAATCACATCATGTCTTTGCTTGTAGCCAATCTATAACACTGTCCAGGCTGATGGTTTCTTGTTGGCTGGTGGCCATATTGCGCACCACGACAACACCTTGGGCCAATTCGTTATCTCCCAAGATCAGCGTATAGGTGACCCCGGCCTTATTGGCGTTCTTGAGCTGTGACTTGAGGCTACGGCCGCCGAAAGCCAACAACGCGCCGATGCCGCGCTCGCGCAGTTCGGTTGTCAAGCGGAGCGCCGGCAGGCGGGCCGCCTCGCCCAGGGGCGATACCTGAACGCGCGGAGCCGGCAGGGCTGGCGGCCGCAAGTCCTGCGCTTTCAGGCTGGCGATCACGCGCTCTATGCCCATGCCGAAGCCAATGCCGGGGGTGGGGGGGCCGCCCAGCGCCTGGATCAGCCCATCGTAGCGGCCACCGCCGCATACCGCCGCCTGCGCGCCGATGCCCTCGGCCCAGACCTCAAACACAGTCTTGGTGTAATAGTCCAGGCCGCGCACCAGGCGGAAGTTGATGGTGTGGGGCATATTGAGGGTGTCAAGGTAGATGCGCAGGGCCGCCAGGTGCGTCCGGCACTCGTCGCACAGATAGTCGGCGCTGTGAGGCGCGGCATTTAGCAGCGGTTGCGCGGCCTCTTCTTTGGAATCGAGCAGGCGGAGAGGGTTAATGGCCAACCGTCGTTGGTCAATATCGTTGAGGCGATCCTCGTAAGCCTTGAAGTAGTCAATGAGCGCCTGGCGGTAGGCCGGCCGGCACTGCGGGCAGCCGGTGGAATTGAGTTGAAAGTGCAGGCCGCGATAGCCGAGCCGCGTCAGCAGCGTCCAAGCCACCGACATCACTTCTACGTCAACCGCAGGATCCATTTCCCCCAACATCTCGATGTTGAATTGGTGGTGCTGGCGAAAGCGCCCTGCTTGAGGCCGCTCGTACCGAAAGATCGGGCCGATGGTGTACAGCTTTACCGGCTGTGGCAGGACGTGCATGCCGTGTTCGATGTAGGCTCGCATGATGCCCGCGGTGAACTCAGGCCGGAGGGTGATCTCGGCGCCGCCTTTGTCCTGGAAGGAGTACATCTCCTTGTCCACAATATCGGTGCCCTCACCGACGCTACGCACAAAGAGCCCGGTCTCCTCGAAGATGGGGGGATCGATCTGCTGAAGCCCGAACAAGGCCGCGGTGGCGTGCATCTGTTCGGTAACATGACGCCAAAAAGGACGGTCAGCAGGCAAAATATCTTGGGTGCCGCGTGGGGCCTGGTACACGTGTCCTCCCGACGCGCCCGGATCCGCGCACGGCGGCCGGACGAAATTGGATAGGGAAGATTATAGCGTATCCTGCGGCGAATGTCTAAAGCGTCTCAGCGCACGGGATGGACGCTGAGGTACTGCTTCAGGAATGGGAACACCGCGTCCAGGACTTCGTAGGTTTCCCAGCCGGGCGATGCGCCGGCCGCGAAGATCGCAGCGCCCAACACATACGGATCCTGTTGTAGCTGCGCATCATACCAGGCCAGAAATTCCATGTAGTTGCCCGGCGCATCGGTTCCCATGCCCAACTCGGCCCAGTAACTTGCGAAGTCCAGCCATCCCTTGCCGACCGGCCCCGGTCGCTCGCCGATATAGCCATCAATGCCCACTTCGGTCAGCAGGAGAGGCAGCATCAGGTTGTTGGGCTCCAGGTAGCCGCGATAGACCTTGCGGTAGCGCAGGGTCAACCAGCCTTCCAACGTGGGGTCGGTGCCCCAGCTCAGTAGATCCTGTGACGTGCCGTACTGCATAGTGGGCGCCGAGTACTCGTGGAGCCCCAGGTAGCCCTGATGTTGGATGGCAGCCTCCAGCGCGGGTCGAAACAGCGGCCACCACTCCAGGGGCGGCAGGCCGGTGCTGAAGTTGCCGATCACTGACCGGACGCCAGCTGCTGCCAGCAGCCGAGTGCGCTGCGCCTCGAATTCGGCCAGACGCATCATCTGTTGCTCGTCAGATGCCACTGGCTCGTTGAATGACTCCCAACCGTCAAACGCGGCCAGCCGTCGCGGTTCAGTAGCGATAGGCACCAGACGGTCAGCAAACGCTTGGGCGGCCGCCTTTGGATCGTCCATACCTGATAGGTCAACCTGTTCGAGGTCAATGCGGCCTACCAGTAGCGTGTTCGGGGAGACTTGCTTGATCTCGGCCGCAAAGTTGGGATCGTACTCCATGGTTTTCACCAGCGTCACGTTGCCGGTGCGCAGCAGATCGAAGACGCGGGGATCGTTGCGCGTGACGAAAAGTCCCAGCTTTGTGGGCGGGCCGGGCGGGAAGGGCGTCGCGGGCGGTGTGGGCGTGGCTGTGGGCGGGAGTGTCGGTTCCGGCAGGAACGTCGCGGTGGCCGTACTCGTGGCCGAGGCAGGCGGCAAAGTTGCGGAAGCAGTTGGCGTACCGGTCAAAGTCGGTGTCAAGAGCCGCGGGGTGCGGGTCGGCGTCGGCGTCGGGCTCGGGGGTCCTGGCCGACAGGCCGCAGCAAGCGCACCAACGCCCAGCGCGCTCAAGGCACGCAGTAATGCGCGGCGGCTGATCCGACGCGCGAAATCAGTGTGGGTTGTCGTCATTGGATATTGCCTTCATAGGTTTCAGGTGGCTGCCATGCGGGCGTCGAAGCAAAATCACGACTACGATAAGCGTTGCCAGGCTGATTCCCAGTCCAATACGCGCCGGCAATGACTCATAGCGCCACTCGACCTGCCAGCGGCCGGCAGGCAGCGCCACTGCCCGCAACAGGCCGTACGCGCGCAGCGTGGGCACCCGGTGGCCGTTGACCCGCGCCACCCAACCTGGATAGAACACCTCGCTGCTGATTAGGATGCCAGGTGAGTTCAGCTCAGCTTCTACGATGATGTGCTGAGGCTCGAAGTGGACCAAGTGGGCCCCTTCAGGGCCTGTTGCGGGCGCAGGCAAGGGATCCGGTAACTCCTCGACCACGGTGGTGACCATGGGATCAAGGACCGGGTCGGCGGTGGCAGCTCGCGCCCCCGGCGCCTCGGCGGCCAGGCGATAATCGTGGGTGATCCACGCAGGTTGCGCGGCTACGAACACCTGGTACAGTCGGCGGTCATCGTCGGCCAGAACCGGCGCCAGCGCGCCGTGATCCAGTTGGCGCAGGGTGAGCAGGTGCTGCACATTCAGCAGTTGCCAGAAACGGGGTTCCGGTACTTCGGCCAGGAAGCGGTCGTAATCCGCCAGGTGCAGTGGGCTGTTGCCAGTGACGTCGCGAATGTGAAACACGTGGCCGGCATTCCCGTCACCAGGCAGCAATCCCTCGCTGCTGGTGCGCCAATCGGCCGTCCCCGTGCCCTGCAGATGTTGCACGATTGCGGTGCGCGGGAAGTAACCTTCGTCTGCTACCGGCGCTAATACGAGCCCATGATTGGACCGGTAGAGATCGGCGAAGATCAGAGCCCCCAGCAGGGCCAGGCCGCCCCAAACGACCGGTCGCGACCAACGTCGACTGTTAAGCAGGGCGGTCAACCCATAGCCGGCCAGCAGCGAGAGCGCAAAACTGACCAGGAAGGCGGCACGCTCCTGGTTGCGGAACATAGCGAAGCCAGGAACAGTGCTATGCGCCAGCGGATACAGGAAGCCGTTGTCGCCCAAGGCGAGTAGCAACGCCACGACTGCTACCCCCAGCCAGAACCAGACATCGGCCCGGCCCATCGCGCGGCCTGCTTGCCGAAGCTGACGGCCGCCGGGCAGCGCGGACAGGATCAGCGCAGCCGCGGCAAATCCCAACGGCGCCCAGCCCACATACAACGGTGACCACTCGCCCAGGTTGGGTCGCAGCAACCCCCATAATTCGGGAAGCGTGAAGCCGTTCGACACCTCCGCATAGCTCAGGCTCGCCCGGGGAGAGAGCTGCGCCAGCTCCAGGCTGGGCAGCCATTGCACTGCGCCGATGCCAACGGTGACGAGGATCAGCACCAAGGCCGCCGCGCCGACGAAGCGCCACGGCAGCCGCAGCCGCCACGCCCGGAAGAGAGCATAGCCAGCCGTGACGTAGCCGATGTAAAGAAATGTCTGCGGATGGCCGGCCAGCAGGGCGCACGCGAAAGCCAGACCGGCCATTCCGATCCGGCGCAGATCCCGCCGCGCCAGGCCGCTATCCAACAGCCAAAGGCCGGCGGGGAGCCAGGTCGCGGTCTCTAAGATGCCCAGTTGCAGCACCGGATACGAGGTCAGGTAGCCGCCCAGGCTGAAAGCGGCGCCGGCAAGCAGCCCGGCGGCCGTACGACCCGTCCACCCGCGCACCAACAGCATGGTGAAAACGCCCGCCAGGCCCAGGTGCAGGAGCGCCTCCAGTTCCAACGCAATGAAGGGGAATGGATGTGGGAACAGCGCCAACCAGGCGTTGAAGGGATAGAACGCGGCAAAGAGGCTGGCCGCGGCCGCGGGCGTACCGGCGTAGGTATAGGGATCCCAGAGTGGGAGTCGGCCTTGGCGCCACTCGCTAGCGACGAATGCCCGCATGGGGTAGTACTGCTCGACGAAGTCGCCGTAGGCAAAGGCCTGGCGTATGCTGGCATCTGGCCACCAGACCGGCCAGAAGAGCGCCAGCGGCAGGCCGATCAATACCATAGCAGCCCAAAAGACCGGCTGTTTGAAAATCGTTTTTTTCTTAGGCGACTTCTTGAGGGGAGCGTTCATGGGCGGGCCTCTCAATCGCCCCCTGTGCGCTCACTCCAGTCCCGGGGTAAGATCACAATGGGCACGCCCTGCGGCTGCCACTCGGTGAACCAGTGCGCATCTTCCGGTGCGAGACGGATGCAGCCGCGCGATGCGGGGTAGGCGCCCAGCGCATCTATGTCTTCATAAACCTTCTGACCGTTGGCCAGTTTATACGGCGCGCCGTGGATCAGAATGCTGCCCGCATCTTCGAACAGGTACCAGCCTTCATCGGCGTAGACGCCGAACGAGCTGAAGGTGCCCCAATAATCGCCCACCAGCCCGTACCAGGCCAGGGTGCGATAGCCGCGCGTCTCATCGCCGGTGCTCACCGGCATCTCGCGCAGGCGCAGATCGGCGTTCGGATCCCAGGTTGTCATCTTTTGCGTCGCAAGGTTAACGACGATGAAACGCCGTTCCGGGTCCATGCCGTAGCGTGCGACGATCTCCGCCAGGACTGCCGGCATCGGCTCGGGCGTGATGACGGGCTGCGGGGTTGCGATAGGTTGCGGCGTCGCTGTCGGAAGGACAATATCCAACCTGACCGGCACGGGAGTAGGAACCGGGGTCTGCGGCCGTGGGGTTCGGGTGGGTGTGGCCGTGGCTTCAACGCGCCCAAAGATGGCCAGGCCGGGTGCCCGCGTCAACACCGGGCCCCACGCTGCCCACACGGTGCCGGCCAGCGCGGTCAACAAGATCAGCGCCATCACAAACACGATGGGGGTGCGAGTAGTTACACGGTTAAGATCGGATCGCTTCAGTTTCATCAAAGTCGTATCATGACGAGGCGAGATGATGCTCGCCCCTTACTTTCATCGAGTGTTCTGCCGTTCGAAGGCTTGCAGCGCGGCTTCTAATTCTTCCTGGCGCACAGCGACAGTTAGGTCGCCGCGGGTGCGCTCCAGCACCCCCCGCAGCACATCGGTGGTGCGCCGCAGGCCGCCAGTGAGCGCGTCCGGGAAATCAATGGTGACCAGGTGGCTGTAGACCTCATCTATCATGGCTAGGTAGGGCTCGGCCGCCGAGGACTCCCCCAGGCGGATCAGGTCCAGCGTGAAACGGCGCAGCTCGCTGGCCGCTTCGGCCAGGCCGTTGAGGTAGGATGCAGCAGGCACCCCGAGCTCGGCCGGTGACGGCAAGTCACCGCCGCGCACAAAAGCATGCAAGATATGGGCTTCCACCAGCTCCTTTAATGCGTCCTGGGTGTAGCCCGCATCGTACAGGTCGCGATATCTTGTCAGGTCCTCGCTCATCACAACCGCGGCCTGCCGCGCGGTGGCAAGCAAGCGCTCCGCTTCGTCCCATTCATGCCGGTGGATGGCGCGGATGCTGAGCGCGCAAAAGCGGATCAGCTCACGGCTGCGGTTCAATGTCACATCGCGCACCTGGTTCTTGGCGGTGAACTCGGTGCGGATGTCCTCGATGATCTGTGCAAGTTCTGGCAAAATCGTGCTCCTACCAAGGATACTGAGCCAAGTTCGGCCTCGACAAAAGATTATACCCACCAAGGGCCGTTTGGCCAAATGCCTAGCTGCCGCGTGCCGGCCGCGCTTTTGCTGAAAGCTGCGCCATATGTTATGATAGCTTTCTTGAAACAAGGAACGACCGCCGGCTGATGGACCAGGCCTCGCAGGTGAGACCGGTTTGTCAGCCGGCTATTTCAAGGGGATCTGAGAATATGCAATTTCCGCCTGAACTATTGAATCAAATCGGTGTGGTGTTGGAAGTCACTGTGGCCGTGCTGACCGCGCTCACTGTGGCGTTTTGGATCAGCCTGGCGATCTGGACGTTCCGTGATATCCGCGCGCGCACCCGCGATATCTTCGCTTGGTTGCTGGCCACTCTGCTGGTCTTAGGCCTTGGCCCCATCGGGCTGCTGCTCTATCTGTTGCTGCGTCCAAAAGAGACGATCGCTGAGGTGTATGACCGGCAGTTAGAGGAAGAAGCGCTGCTGCGCGATATCACCGCCCGCCGTGCGTGCCCTTCCTGTCAGATGGTCACCGAATCCGATTGGCTGGTCTGCCCGCAGTGCCGGGCCGAGCTCCGCCGTACGTGCTTCTCATGTGGCAAGCCGTTGGAGCTTAGCTGGGTCATTTGCCCCTTCTGCGCCACAGCCGTGAGTGAAGCGAAATCGGCCGGCAACGGCCATCATGCGCAACCGGTGACGTCTGTGACGGAGCCGGTGGCCGTGAGCACTCATTGACGCACAACCGGGGAGCGGCAGCGCCGCTCCCCGATTTTTTGTCAGGCACCGCAATCCACACCGGTCGGCTTTCAGAATGCCTGTCCGCGCGTGATGCGCTCGGCCAACCCGGTAGCCACCTCCTCGACCGTCCCGGCGATGCGTTGCACCAACGCACCGCCGGCCGTAAGCTCTGCCTCTATCTCAGGTGACACCGCGTCCGGGCCGGCGATCAACGTCACCATGCTGGCGCCTGCGGCCTCGGCCGGCGAGAAGCCGAAGGACGGCTTGAACGCCAGCAGGAAATCCTCAGCCAGGACCAGATTGGCTAACGTTTCCGGTTGGCCGGCCGGTCCGAATAGGACGTAGTGACCGATAAGCTTTCCTTGGGCAGGTGCAAACAGATCGGCCACCGCGGCGTTGACCCCATCCAGGGTCAGCACCGAAGACATCACATCTGCATCAGCCACTGTGACTTGATAGCTGCCCTCAGTCAAACCGCAGAACTGATATCGCTCATCTTCTGCTACGATCTGGCTGGCGACTTCGACCCCGTCCCGCAGCAGCCGCACCGTGCGGCCTGCGCCCTGGCGCACCGAGCCCGACACCTGGCTTTCGGCCAACATCAGCTGCAGGTCGCGTTGGGCCTGATCGCGGCCGGTAACGCGCACCGGAGCCGATCGAAACGTGGTCCCGGCCACGGCCAAGACATACTCGCCTGCCCCCAGGTCAGCAAAGCGGAATGCTTCATCGGTGCTGACGAACTGTTCGGCGACAATCATATCTTCGCGCAGAAGTTGAGCTGTGCGCCCTGCGCCGCGGCGCAACGTGCCATAGATGATGCTGTCGCGATAGATGACCGTGGGCGCTTGCACCTTGAGGTAAACGATTTCAAACGAATGATGGAACAGGGTGTTGCCGGGTGCCTCCTCGGGGTGACCGGTCTGCAGGCCTGTCACCCGGTCGGAAGGCAATTCGGCCCCTGGGAGGCCCAACGCCTGGAGCGTGCACACCTGCCAGCGCCACATGGGCACGTTGGTTCCTGGCTCGCTCAGCGGCTTGTCCACCGTGGCGATCTGTTCGCCCCCGTCCCACGTCACACGTACGCGCGCGCCCTGAACGCGGCCACCCAGCGGGTTGCTGCTATCCAGTTCCAGGTCGCGCAGGTCAACAAAGATATGATGGTTCCCGTTGTTTTCTTCAGGGGTCAGGTGATGGACGCGCACGGCTTGCCAATACCACCCGCCGGGCGCAACGTCCGCGGGCTCGATGGCAACACCGTAAGCCTGGGCATCGTTTACCGCGGGGCGCGGCTCAGGCGATGCGGCCGTCGCGGCCGGGGCTTGGCCCCGGTTGTCACCCCTGCCCCACAGCCGGGCAAAAAAACCACGTAGACTCGCATAGATGCTCATCGTCTCATCCCTCTCCCGTCTGCGCCAGGAGCGCCTCCACGGCGGCGGCGATCATGTATTCATCGCCGGCCAGCCGGTCAACCTGACAGCCGGCCGCGCGCAGAGTTTCCTCTACTGCTGCGGGCACATCATCCCCGATAATAGTCACCTTCTCCGCTTGGGCGGCATCAGCGGCGCTGTAACCGCCGCTGACACCGGCTTGCGCCATATAACGGGCCGCCAGGCTGAGCGCCAGGCGCGCCTCCGCATAGCCGGGCATGCCAGGTTCAGGCGGTGCGCTGAAAAGCAGGTATTGCGCCAGTAGCCGCGCCGGCGGTGGCGGCAGGATCACATCGCGCGTAACCGTAGCATCCTCATCAAGATGGATGTCTGATACCAGGGGCGCGCTTTCGCCGACAGCCAATGCATATTCGCCGCCGGACAGACCACTGAAACGGAAGGTGCCACTGCTGTCCGTCGTTGTGTGCACGGTTTCGGCGCCATCGCGTAACAAGCGTACGAGTGCGCCGGGCACGGGCGCGCCATCGGCCGTCAGCACGCGGCCGTGGATCTCGCTGCGTGGTCCAGGCCCAACCCACAGCACATCCGCCACATGCTCGCGTTGGCCGTCCAGCAGGATGCCATGTGTCACCACACCCATGCCCACCACCTCAAGATCGTAGACGCCGGGCGGCAGGTTTGCGAACCGATACGTGCCATCGGCGGCCGTAAGCAACTGTGCAACCACCAGGGCAGCGCGGCGCAAGATGATGGTTTTGCCTGCCTGCGGCTGCCCGGCGGCATCGGCCACCCGGCCGCGTACTATGCTGCGGTGGCCAGTCGTCAGGTCAATAGGTGCCAACCCCAAGATGTTCTCCCCGGTCAGCATCAGATCCGGCAGCACCTGGCCGCCGACCTCCAGCCGATAGCGGCCGGGCGGCAGGTTGTTGAAGGCAAAGTTACCATAGGGGTCCAGTGCGACCTGCCGCGTCCATCCCCACGCAGCTGGCGCATACAAAACGGCCACCAGGCCAACTGGCGGATCGATAACGCGGCCGGTCAACTGGCTGCGCAACGGGAAAAAGATCGTCGAGAGTGTGCCGGGGGCTACCTGGATATCATCGGCGATGATGCCAAAGCCGGCCAGCGTGAGGTTGTACACGCCGGCCGTCAGATCGTTGAAGATGAAGCTGCCGTCGGCTCCCAGCTTTGTCGTTTGTGCCGGTCCGGCGGCGTCGTCGACGCGCACCAGGGTGATTTGTTGGTCTGCCGGCGCGCCGGTCACGACACCGTTGACGCGCGCCGGGCTGCCGATTGCCTGCAACTGGAAGTTGACCTCGTAGGCTACCGGTTTGCCCTCGCGCCCGGGTACGTTGGCCGTGTCGAGGCCATCGGCCACATCACTGGGCCAATCGCCCTGCGTTATCGTGAGGCTAAAGACGCCGGGGCTATGAATGTGTTCATATAGGCCGGCAGGCTTAAATGGGTCGCGGCCCGTCGTTGTGACCGGGAACACGGTGCCTGGCGCCGCGCCCTGCCATGCCATCTGCACCGTGATCCCGTTCAGCGGCGCGCCGGATGCGTCAGAAACGATGCCGTAGAAGATGCGCCGGTCAGCCGTCTCCTCAACCGACAGCAAGCGCTGCTGCGTTACGGCGTAACGATAGCCTGCTGCTGTGCCTGCGGTGAGCTTGAGGTTTTTGGTCTGCCAGCCATCCAGGGCGATGCCGGCCACGGTGATACTGGGCACACTGAGCCGATAAGATCCCAGGGGGAGCTCGCTGAAACGGAACGCGCCGTCGTTGTCGGTGGCAGCCCCGCCCACAACGATCCCGTCGCGTTCCAAGGTCACAGGCGCACCAATCACTGGCGCACCGGCAGCCGTATGCACTGCGCCGCTCAAGACGCTGTTTTGCCCGCCTGCCAACCGGATTAGCAGCGGTTGCACCGGCTCTTCCACGGCTGCTACGCTGCGACGCACGATGCCCCAGGGTGTGATACTGACATCGTAAGGGCCGAGGGCCAGCTGTTCAAACCGGAAAGTGCCTTCGGAGTCGGTGGTTGTCTTGGCGGTCACTTTCGCCCCGGTGAGAAGGCTCACGGCCAGGTTCGGCAGCGGCGCATCGGTGTCGGCGCGTGTGACCCGGCCCGCGATGACGCCCGCTTTTGTTGGGGCGGGCGATACGTCCGGCAACGCTTTGAGCGCTGCAACGGCGGGGATCTCGCCCCGGATGCCGAGCTCGGTGCTCCACCAGTCAGTGTACCAGGATTGGCTTTCCCAGGTGGGGGACATGAAGCCCAGGCGATAGTTGGCGATCAGCCAGTGACACATAGCGAAGTAGTAGGTAGGGCAGGCCTGGCCGTTAATGGTCCGCAGCCCCTGGATGAACTCGGTGATGGCAGTCGTCCAATCTGCGTGGGTCTGTGCATCCACGCGCGGATAACGACGGTCCTCTTTCCAGCCGATCACTGGGCCGCCCTCGGTGCTGATGATCGGCACATGATAACCTAATGCTGAAAACGCGTAGTCGGCGAACAGCTGAAACACCAGGAAGCAGGATGGGTCGTCGTGAATGGTGGCGCCGGGATTTTTATCCGACTGCCGCCACTGGTTGATCAACTCACGTGAGTGTCCTTCCCACGCCCACGGGCCCAGGCGATCATACTCCTCTTGGCTGACCGGTTGCCCTTCCTGGTTCACGGGGTCGTAGGGATAATCCAGGGGGTGATTCAGTGTGTAGTTGTGGATCGCCATCCAGCCGCCGCGGTCAAAGATATCCGCGCGGCCGCGACGCACCACCCCCTCGATGAAATTCACCTTGCGGCCGACGGCTAAGGCCGGCAGGGCAGGTAACCCACCTAACGCCAGGACGGCGTCGGCGTCGTGGATGAAGTTCTCCACGACTACATCAACCCAGTTGTCGGGCATGCGGCCGCCTTGCCACTCCATGGCCAGGTCGGGCTCGTTGTTGGTCTCAAAATAGCGCACACCCTCGGCCACCAGGCGGCGGATCGTCTCTTCCTCACGGCCGCCGATATGGCCGGGGTTGGGTTCCAGCCGATACAGACGGACCACAGGCATGATGTCGGCAGCCAGCAGGCGCTTGCATAGTTCCAGCGACGAGCCGCCGCCGTCATCCAACACTTTCAACCACTTGATCTTCATCGCCGTCAGCTCATCAATCCAGAAATCCAGTGCTGAGCCGATGGGATGGTAGACCGACGCTGACCAGTGCAGACCGCGGCCATTGTCGTTTTTGGGGCGGGGGTAATCTTCGAGTCGCATGGAGGCCTCCAAGAGCAGTGCCGGGCAGAACGATCGCGTGCGTCGCAGGCTGACGCGACATGATGGCGCTATTATAGCACAAATCGCCAAACGCAATAGGGCGGCTTCAACCATGTTTGACGTCGGGTTCGATTTGTGGTTATATGTGGTCTGCTCCCCCCAAACATCCCTGGCGGAGGCGCCCATGCCCCGGTCTATTCGACGCGTCATCTGGCTCATCTTGTTGCTATTGTTGCTTGCCCTTCTTACGCCAGCACTGCCAGCGCGCAGCCAAGGCGTCTGCCCCGGGGCGCAACCCATCGCTGCCGCGCGGCAGCAGGCCATCGACACCACCGTGACGGTGCGCGGGGTCGTGACGGTGCCCACGGGCGCGTTCAACACCGATCGCTCGTTCGCGCTGCAAGATGACACCGGTGGCCTCTACGTGTTCCGCACCGAGGGCATCGGGCAGGTGTTGAGCGTGGGCGACGAAGTCTGCGTTACCGGCCGGCTGGCCGAGTATCACGGCTTGTTGGAACTGATGCCGCGTACTCCGGCGCAGGTTGTGCGGCTGGGTTCGGCCGTGGTGCCCGCGCCCGTTGCCGTGACTCCCAAGACGATCGGCAAGGCCAACGAGGGGTTGCTGATCAAGACGACCGGCACAGTATCGGGCGTGGGGGATCGGCGCTTCCGGCTCGATGGTGCGGTGGTTTATGTATATGCCACCACCGGCATTTCGCTGGCTGGGGTGCGTGATGGCTGTCGCGCCACAGTGACCGGCTTGAGCGGCAACTACGAGGGGCCGCAGTTGCTCCCACGGTTGCAGGCTGACATCGTGTTGGTTGACTGCCCCGCCGAGCCCCAGCCCACGCCCGTGGTCGTCTGCCCAGATGTCACTGTGGCGCAGATCCAGGGGCCGGGCATGGCCACCATCTTCGACGCGGACGCGCGCTTCCGCTGCCTGGATGCCTGCGTGACCGGTGTGTCATCTGATGGGTTCTACGTCCAAAGCCTGGCACCTGATGCCGATCCGCGCACGTCCGAGGGCATCTATGTCTACCGCTTCGGCGCGTGGGAAAACCCGCGCGGCCTGGCGCCGGGGGCTCGGGTGACGCTGCGCAATTTCGGAGTACAGGAGTTCTACGGCGAAACCGAGATCGTGAAACTGTCGGACGATACTGAAGCATCTTACACGGTCACCGGCCGCTGCGACCTGCCTGCGGCCGTCCCCGTCCCACCCCTGGTCGATCCAGGGATCGACCCAACAACGCTCTATGAACCCTTCGAGGGGATGCGCGTCAGCTTGAGCTTCGCAGGCAGCGTGGTTGGCCCTACAGCGCGCTATGCCTCGCGCTACCCCGCAGGCGATCCCGAGATCACCCTGGCAGACGAGGCCAGCCCTTTCTATGGTCAGCGCATCCTTGCCACCCAGCTTCCGGCCAGCCGGGGCACCATCGCGCTCTCCGGGGGCCTGGGCGTTGATCTGCCCAACGTCGGTATTTTCGACCTGGTGTCCGCACAGAACCTGACCGGCGTTCTGGCGTTCCGGTTCGACCGTTGGACCCTGCTGGTGGATGACCCGGCGCCCCTTCGGGTGCAGGATCTGCCGGATCCGACCGACCCTGAGCCGCCCCTGGGGCCAGAAGTGTTCGGCCTGTGCTCCTTCAACGCGGAGAACCTGTTCGATGCGGTGAACGATATGGATGGTGACAGCGGTGACTGGTCGCCGGCCGACGCTGAGACGTTTCGGGCCTGGGTCGTGCAGCGCGGCCGGGTCATCCAGCAGCAGTTGCCGGGCTGCACTGTGGTCGGCTTGCAGGAGGTTGAGGGCAAAGACGCGGTATGGGCTGCCCTTGCGCAGGCAGCCGGCCCTCGTTACCGTTACGATTACTTCGAAAGCATGGACACGCGGGACATTACCGTGGGCATCCTGTACGACGCGGAACGGGTTCAGCTGCGCAGCAGCGATCAGCCGCAGCGCTGCGGGCGCATTGACTACCAGGTGAACTACGCTTACGCCATCGGCACCCGTGCCCGACCCAACCCCTGCGCGGCAGGCAGCTACCCGCTGTTTGACCGGCCGCCCTACGTTGCCGACCTGACGATACGCGATGCTGCCGGCACGCGTGCCCTGGATGTGCGCGTCATTGTCGTCCACCTGAAATCCAAACGTGGGGACGAGACGGCCAATCTGCCTCGCCGCGTCGCCCAAGCCAACTTTGTGGCTGGCTTGTTGACCGCGTCCAATTCGGTCGCGCTGGGTGACTTCAACGACACGCTGGGGTCGCAGCCCCTGACGCAATTCCCCGGCGCGGTCAACCTCTGGCAGCGATACGTGGCCCCGGCCGACCGCTACACCTATATCTACCAGGGCAGGGCCGAGGCCATTGACCACTTCGTGATGACATCGGGGCTGGACGCGCACTTCTTGGCCGGCGGCCCGGTCCACATCAACGCAGATTTTCCGGACACGCGCACGTCGAGCGAGTTCGACGGCCGCAGCTCGGATCATGATCCGCTGTTTGTGCGCTTTGCCTTTCAGCCGACCGTGGTCAGCGCAGCGCTGATCGGCGCGGTGATGGGGACGATGCAGCGGTGATAAGGATCAGGATGCTTATCCCTCTTTGCGTTTTCCCTTCCCCTGCGGTAAGATTGCCTTATGAAATATGTAAACGGTAAACTTTTAGTCCACTCATTGCTTGTGATGCGTCACTTGGCATAGAACTGAGTCCTATCGTGGAAACTCGTCTCAGCCGTATTTGCGACGCCATGATCGAGGCCGGTTGGTTGGCCGCGCTGGTAGTGACGCCGCTGTTCTTCAACACCCATTCCAACCGCGTCTTTGAGCCGGACAAGCTGCACCTGCTGCGCGCCATTGCCCTGGTGATGGCCGTGGCGTGGATCGTGCAATTGCTGGACAGGGGGGGGGCGCGGCGGTCGGGCGGGGGTAGCATTTGGGCGCGGCTGCGAGAGATGCCGTTGGCGTTGCCCACATTGGCGTTGGTTTTCAGTTATTTGCTCAGCACAGCTTTATCCGTGGTGCCGCGCATCAGTTTTTTTGGCTCATACGTGCGCATGCAAGGCGCCTTTTCATTTTTGAGCTATGTCATCATCTTCGCGTTGATCCTGACGCACTTGCGTTCCCAGGCTCAGCTCCGGCGTCTGTTGCACACTATTGTCCTCACCAGCTTGCCCATCGCGATTTATGGCATCATCCAGAACGGCGGGCTGGACCCGTTGCCCTGGGGTGGGGATGTGCGCGAGCGTGTAGCCGCCAACATGGGCAATGCCATCTTCGTGGCCGCCTACCTGATCATCGCCGTCTTTGTGACACTGGAGCGGCTGCTGAACAGCCTGGCCGCGCTGCTCAACAGCGAACAGGGGGCCTTTGCCGATGCATTCCGGGCAGGCGGTTACCTTTTTGTGTTCTTCGTTCAGATCATCGCTATCGTTTACACGCAGAGCCGCGGGCCGTGGCTCGGCCTGGGCGCGGGTGTGTACGTCTTCGCGATGCTCGGCTTGCTGCTCTTGGCCCGCTGGGCTGCGGGCCGCGGCCGCGTGCCCGCCATCCTGGGCTGGTTGAGCCGGCATCTGCGCGCCGCCTGGGTCAGCCTCATCGGGCTGACGATCGCGGGTGTGATTTTGCTGGTCACGCTCAACGTGCCCAATGGGCCGTTACAGGGTGTTTGCGAGGCGCGCTACGTCGGACGTTTATGCACCCTGCTTAGCACCAGCGAGGGTACCAATGCCGTTCGTGTGTTGATCTGGGATGGTGTGGTGGATCTGATGTTGAAGCCCCATCCGCCTATCCAGCAGCCCGATGGCGCGCCCGACCCCCTGAACGTCATCCGGCCGCTGGTCGGTTACGGCCCCGAGTCCATGTGGGTGGCTTACAACCGCTTCTACCCGCCCGACCTCGCACACTACGAGGCACGCAATGCCTCGCCCGACCGATCACATAACGAGACATTCGATGCATTGGTGCGCGGTGGCCTCCTGCAGTTCGCCGCGCAGCTTTTCCTGTTCGGCAGCGTCTTCTATCATGCCCTGCGCTGGCTAGGGTTGATGCGGCAGCCTGGCCGTCGTTCGCTCTTCATTGGGTTGTTGTCTGCTGGCGGCGGGCTGGGCGTGATTTTGCCCGTGTTCTTCGACGGTAGCCTGCGTCTGGCCGGCATCGGCTTGCCCGCAGGTCTTATCGCTGGCATGATCGTGTATGTCACCCTGGACCTATTGTTGAGCCAGCAGACGGCGGTCACGTCGGAATCGGCGTCCGCTATAGCGGGCGGCCAACGCCAGCTCCTGATCCTGGCGCTGTTCGCTGCCATCGTGGCTCATTACCTGGAAGTACACTTTGGCATCGCGATCGCCTCTACCCAGACGCATTTTTGGGTGCTAGCGGCCGCGCTGGTTGTCGTTGGCATGGGGTGGCTGGACGGACCGGCTGCTGCGCCACCGCCTGCACCCGAGTCGGCCAAAGCGCCACCGCCGCCACCGACCCGGGGAAAGCGATCTCAAACGGCTGCCCGCAGCGCGCGCGCCGCCCGAACGGCAACCGCGAGTGTGCAGCCGCGTCCGCCCCAGCTGAAACAGCCCACGAACAGCCCGCTGGTTGGCTTCCTGCCCTACATCGGCATCGGCGTCATCATCACGCTGGTCCTGGTCTACAACTACACTGTGAACCAGACCGATGCTACGGCGCCCCTGGCTATCCTGTGGAACGCGTTCACGGTGCGTGTTGGTGACTTCCAGATCGTTCGTTCGCCGATGCTGCTGGTGTTGGTGCTGTTTACCTGGTTGCTGGGGGGCATGTTCGCCGCGACGGAAAGCGCTCGCGGCGATACTGTAGACCGTTTTCGGTGGGGGCCGGCCCTCAGCGCGTATGCTGGCGCGGTCTTGATCGCATTCCTGGTCTACGGGTTGCTCCAGGCCAGGCGCCTGACCCTGACAGGTCTCAGCGGGCTGGCCGCTTTGCAGCACATCACGAATCACATCGTGATCTTCGACATCGTGTTGTTCGTGGCGCTGTTGGCCTTGGCTGCGCTGTTGGCATGGGCGGATGACCGGCCGCAACCTGCGCGCGCTTTCGGTGCGATGCCGGCACTAACGTTGGGTGGGGGCCTTGTCGCTGCCATCCTCGCGCTGCTGATCATCATCAACGTCAACATTCAGACAGTGCAGGCCGATACCTACTATAAGCAAGGCCTGGGTTATGAGGCCGCCGGGCAATGGGAAGGCGCGGTTATCCTTTACCGGGAAGCAGCCGCGCTGGAGCCGCAGGAAGACTATTACTACCTCTTCCTGGGCCGAGCTCTGTTGCAACTTGCGGACAGCGGTGTCGCAACGGCCACACCGATCCTGCCCGAAAGCCTGGACAACGTTGCTACGGCCGATCTGCTTGATAAAGTTGAGCAGGGGTTGCGAAGCCGCGGGCGTGAAGATTTCCTACGTGCAGCACACGCGGCCTTGGTTGCCGCCCGTCGTCTGAACCCGTTGAACACGGATCACAGCGCCAATCTGGCACGCCTGCATCGCGTTTGGGCCTTTGCGGATGCGACGACAGCCGCGAGCGCCTCCAGCAGCAGCCTCCGCGAACTGCTGCTAACTCGGCCGGACCAGGTCAACACGACGCGGCTGGATCGCTCGCAGTTGTATTATTCCCAGGCCATTTCGCTCAGCCCGCAGAATGCAGTGCTATGGAACGAGCTGGCCACAGTGCAGCTCATCAGAAACGATCTGGCTGGGGCCCAGGCCAGCCTCGACCGTTCGTTGGCTTTGGATCCGCGGTTTTACGCAACCTATCTGTTACAAGGCGATCTGCGCGATGCGTTTGGTGATCTGGCGGGCGCATTGGCTGCATTCCGTCAGGCCGGTGAACTGGCGCCCGAAAATATCAGCGTGCAGAGCGCCATCGGCGTCTTCAGCGCACAGACCGGCGACGCGGCGGCTGCGCTGGTCGCGTTTCAGCGCATCATCGCACAGGAAACGAAGGCCCTGGCGTCTGCCCAGCTTGAGTTGACCCGGCTGAACGCTATCGCCAGCCAGGCTGGTGGCTATAGCCAGCTCCAACCCGCCGCAGCAAGCCGCCGTGCGACCATCGAGGGCCAGATCGCGACCTACCAGGCACAACTCCACCTGGCCTATCGTAACACGGCGCTGGTGCTGCGAGACGCCAGCCGGTTTGCAGAGGCGGTGGAAGCCGCGCAGCAGGCGCTGGTTTTCGCCAGTGAGAGCGAGCGACTTGTGATTGAAAACCTGATAACAGATCTGAAAGCACGTTTGACCCCATGAGCACCTACGTCTTGATCCTGGCCAGCGCCCTGCTGCTGGCGTTCGGCGTGACCCCGTTGGTGCAGCGCGCGGCCCGTCGCACCGGCATGGTGGATAAGCCTAGCGCGCGCAAACAGCATACCGTGCCGACGCCGTTATTGGGCGGCGTAGCCATCTACCTGGCCGTGATCCTGGCGCTGATCCTCCTGGGGGACCGTTTCTACGTTAGCCAGGTGGCCGGCATCTTCCTGGGCGCCACGTTGATGTCGTTTTTAGGGTTATGGGACGATCGCCGGGGGGTGAGCCCCTGGGTGAAGCTGATCGGCCAGTTCCTGGCTGCCGGCGTGCTGCTCCTCACTGACGTGCGGATCACTTTCCTGCCGTGGCAGGTTTTGAACATCGCAGCGACCCTGGTTTGGGTGGTGCTGATCACCAACGCCATGAACCTCCTGGACAACATGGATGGCTTGAGCGGCGGGATCGCGGCCATTGCCGCGCTCTTCTTCCTCTTGTTCGCAGCTATGAGCAAGCAGTATCTGGTCGGCGCGCTGGCTGCTGCGCTGGTGGGCGCCTGCATCGGATTTCTCTACTACAACTTCAATCCAGCCCGCATCTTCATGGGCGACACTGGCAGCCTGTTCCTGGGCTTCACCCTGGCCGCCGTCGCCATTAAGCTGCGGTTTCCCGACAACTCACCGTTTGTCACCTGGATGGTGCCAGCGTTGGTGTTGGCAGTGCCGTTGTTCGACACCAGCCTCGTGATCGTGTCCCGCCTACGCCGTGGCCTGAACCCCTTGACGACGCCTGGCAAGGATCACCTGAGCCATCGGTTGGCGCGCTTCACCGGCAGCCCGCGTGAAGCCGTGTTGATCTGCTACCTGCTGGCGTTCATCGCAGGCGTCCTGGCAACCTTTGTGACGCAGGCCAGCATTCCCGAAGGTTACGCGGTCGGCGTCGGCGTGCTATTTGTTGGCCTATACGGTATCTGGCGCATGGAGCGGTTATTCCAGCAGACAGCCTGATCCTGTTGTACTCCGTAGTGCATATTGCATACCTTGATAGCGCATTTGTGCTATGCTGTTGTATCACGCATCATCCTGTACGTAACATCAAAAGGAGCCTCTCTTGAAAAAGCACGTTCTCTTGATCCTGGCCCTTGTGGCCATCCTGTCGCTGGCCGCTTGTGTGCCGCCGGCAACAATACCACCCGCTGCGACATCTGCGCCCACTGAAGAAGCGACGCCGATCCCCCTGCCCGCCACCATCGAAGTCGTGGCGATCACGCCGGACGCGCGGCCCACTGTGCCTGCGCCGGCCGCTGACGGCAGCCGGCCGCTGGCCGCTCTGCCCGCGGCTGACCGCGTGGAACGCTTTGCCGGTCCGGCCGCGCCGTATATCATGTCGGGCACCATCTATATCGCAACGATCGTCACCGATAAGGGCAACATCGTGGCTGAGATCTACCCCGACGTCCCTGAAAGCGCCAACAACTTCATTACCCTGGCGCTGAACGGTTTCTACGACGGCCTGACCTTCCACCGCGTTGAGCCCAATTTCGTCATCCAGGGCGGCGATCCGGCCGGCGACGGCTCCGGTGGCCCTGGCTATACCATTCCCGCCGAGATCATCCACACCCATCCGCGCGGCGCGTTGGCCTGGGCGCGCACCGGTGACGAAGTGAACCCGGAGCGGCGATCCAGCGGCAGCCAGTTTTACATCACCACCGGCGATGCTTCCTTCCTGGACGGCGGGTACACCGTCTTCGGTTTCGTGATCGAGGGCATGGATGTGGTCGACCAGATCGCCGTGGGCGACGCGATCACCCGCATTGACGTCACCACGGGCACGGTGTCCCGGCTGCCGACGCCTGCGCCCACCCCGACGCCCACTCCAACACCCCTACCAAACCCGCCGGTTGCGCGTGAAGGCCGCCCTCTGGCCAGCCTGCCGTTGGAAGAACGCGAGGGCATCTACAACGTCCCGCCGGAAATGACGCTGGACCTCACCAAGACTTACCAGGCAACCATTGCGACGGACAAGGGTGACATCGTGTTGGATCTTAACCCAGAGATCGCGCCCATGACGGTTAATAACTTTGTGGTGCTGGCTAACCTAGGCTACTTCGATGGGATGCCCATTGCTCACGTCGAGGCCGGATCATATATGGTCACCGGCTCGCCGGCCAGCCAGCCGGCCAGTGACGTGGGTTACGTGCTGGAGTTGGAGCCACTGGCCAATGCCAGCGAAATCATCACCGGCACGGTCAGCATGTATCCGTTGGGTGACGAGGCCGGTAATGTGGTGGCCAGCGGCAGCCAGTTCTTCATCTCGTTCATGTATATGGAAGGCAACATGACGCCGCTGAACATTTTCGGCAGCGTCAGCAGCGGCATGGATGTGGCCGAGCAGCTGGCCATCGGCGATTTCATCACGACCATCACAATCAGCGTGAAATAGGTGTCAGCGATCAGGTGACAGGGGGCAGGAGATAGCGGCAGAAATCTTGCTCCCATCCCCCGGCACCTGACCCCTGATGCCTGACCACTAACGACGAGGACTATCATGCCCAAACGTTATTCTCAGCCCTTCGAGCTTAAGATTGACTTGAAGAAGACTTACATCGCGACCATAGACACCAACCGCGGTGTCATCACCTTGAAGCTGTATGCCAGCCAGGCCCCGCGCACAGTCAACAACTTCGTTTGCCTGGCGCGCGACGGCTATTACGATGGCGTGACCTTCCACCGGGTCATTAACGATTTCATGATCCAGGGCGGTGATCCCACCGGCACCGGCCGCGGCGGGCCCGGCTACACCTTCAAAGATGAGTTCGACCCGAAGCTGAAGCACGATAAGCCGGGTGTGCTCTCCATGGCGAATGCTGGCCCCGGTACCAACGGCAGCCAGTTCTTCATCACCCATGTGCCCACACCCTGGCTGGACGGTAAGCACACCGTCTTCGGCCAGGTGACCAAGGGCCAGGATGTCGTGAACAAGATCGAACAGGGCGACGTGATGCTTTCGGTGACCATCGCCGAGGAATAAACATGGCGCCAGGAGGCAGGGAACGGGAGGCGGTGGACAGAGGACCAGGAGCAATGAATGGCTCGCAATCGGCTCCAGTCCTTCCGTCCGCCCTCCCCCCTGCCCATCAGCCGGTTGACCGGCCGCTCCCGGACGATCTATCCGTCCAGCCGGGCGCCGCCGGACAGGTCGAAGAGCGTCCGCCGCGCAAGCCGGGCCTCTTGCTGCGCATCCTGGCCCTGCTGTTCATCATTGCCCTCTCGTTGGGCATCGCGCTGTACGGCGACCGCTTCTCAGGGCTGGGCGCTTATGGCTACCCAGGTCTGTTTCTGCTCAACATTCTCGCCAGCGCCACCTTGATCCTGCCGGCGCCAGGCCTGGCGTTGGCTTTCGGGGCCGGGGTCAACCTGAACCCCTGGCTGGTGGGTTTAGCGGTCGGAGCGGGTTCAACGCTCGGTGAATTGACCGGCTACCTTGCGGGATTCAGCGGCCGGGGGGCCGTTGAGAATCGGAACTTGTACAATCGTTTACGTCCTTGGATGGAACGGCATGGGTTGTGGGTGCTCTTCGTACTGGGCCTGATCCCGAATCCCTTGTTTGATGTGGCAGGGATCATCGCTGGCGCCATGAAGATCCCTGTGTGGAAGTTTTTGGCGGCCACGGGCGCCGGCAAGGTGCTCAAAGCGACGCTGGTGGCCTATGCCGGCGCAGGCACGATGAGCCGCCTGGGGCCGCTCATCCTGGAGTGGCTTGCGCGCTGATTGGGGTATCATTGACCGAGACATTCGCCACTGCGCTCATCTTCGGCAGCCTGACGTTGTTCCACGCCGTGGGCGGCGCGGCCATCGGCGCGGGGGCGCGCGGCCGTCGGCCCGCGCCGATGCTCTGGGGCCTGGTAGTCGGCATATCCCCGCTGTACTTCGGTATCGAGCGGGTTGTCACGCTGTCGGCCTGGGGCGCGTTGGTGTGGCAGTTGGCGGTATTGCTCGCCAGCGCACTGGCCGTCGGCCTGGGCCTGCGCCGCGTGCGCGCGTTGTTCCTGCGGCCGGCGATCACGACGGTGGTCATCGGCAGCTTCATCATGCTCGCCGGGATGCTCATCGGCGCCTGGCTTAACCGCGTTGGCGCAGCGTTCTGGTCTATCGTTGCCGGCGGCCTGCCCTTTGCTTTCGGCGCCATGTGGTTCGGCGCCGGCCTGAAACAACTCAGGGCCAAATAGCGTCCTCATCATTCGCTGATTCGTTATTCGCTGATTCGCCCACTATGTTCGAACTCGTCTTTCTCGGCACCTCGGCTTCGGCCCCTTCGGTGCAACGCGGCCTTTCTGCGGCGTTGGTCAGCCACCGCGAGTATCGTTTCCTGATTGATTGCGGCGAAGGCACGCAGCGCCAGATCCTGCGCAGTGGCCTGGGCTTCAAGCGGCTGGAGCGCATCCTGCTGACCCACGGCCACCTGGACCACATCCTGGGGCTGGGCGGGCTGGCTTCCACCTTCGGCCGCTGGGAAGCCATCGAGCAGATGGAGATCTGCGGCGGCCCGGCAGCGCTCGGCCGGGTGCGTGAGCTGATGCGCGTCGTGTTCGGCTCGGCCGAGGCCAGGGTCAACATCGCCTATCGCGCCATCCAGCCGGGGGTGCTGCTGGAAGACGATGCCTTCCGCCTCAGCGCGTTCCCGGTGGAGCATCGGCGCACTGAAGCGTTGGGATACAGTTTCGAAGAAAAGGCGCGGCGGCCGTTCCTGCCCGAACGGGCAGAGGCGTTGGGCGTGCCCGTGGGGCCGATCCGCCGTGAGCTCGTAGCTGGCCGTGAAGTGACCCTGCCCGACGGCCGGATCGTTCGGCCGGACGATGTGTTGGGGCCGGAAGGAACCGGGCTGCGCCTGGTTTTTGTCGGGGATGCAGGACGGGTGGATAACTTGATCGAAGTTGCGGCCGGGGCCGATCTGCTGGCTATCGAGGCGACCTATACCGAGGCCGAACGCGAGGTCGCCGCGGCCTTTGGGCATCTGACCGCCGCGCAAGGCGCCTGGCTGGCGCGGCAGGCCGGTGTCAAACACCTGGTGCTGCACCACATCTCACGGCGCTATAGCAACAGGCAGATCCTCGATGAAGCGCTGCCAATCTTTCCCAATACCAGCGTGGCCCGCGATTTCGACCTGTTTCGCCTGGTGAAGCAGAAACCGCTGGAACGCGTGGATGTGCGCGAGCGCGCCGACGAGGGACTGTGAATGCGTGAGCATGGGCATGTGAGGACATCCGTTCTTGCACACGCCCCACCATGGATCCACCTACATTGTTACAGGCCAGGCGGCGGAATGGGCAGGGCATCTACGCCGGTTGCCATCCAAGCCGTGCCAGACTCGATGCGCATATCGGGGATATCGTCTCGGATGGGATATTTTCGTCCGCAGCCAGGCTCCTGGCACACCAGCCAGGCCTCTTTCACCAGCACCAAGCGGCCCGGGTCATCACCGGCGGCGCGGGTCGGCCCCGACACACAATGCGGACACCTGAGAATCTCAAGTAGATCTTGTGCGATCACGGCAAGCTCCATGACAGGAAGTCTTTGGCGGAGTATAACACACTCCCCCGATCCCTGCCCAATTCCCAGACAGCAATAACCGAAAAGCACATGACGCCTAACTTGCCTCTCCTGACACCCCTATGCTATACTAATTCTTCGGGCTACTAGCCTGATTATACACGCCTGCCTTCCGACTGGCCGTGCCCGGGCCGACGCGCCGGGTCCCAGTGTCCAGGCAGGCGGAAGTCTAAACGGAAAGGAAAAGGAAAACGTGTCCGTCATCTCCATGAAGCAGTTGCTGGAAGCCGGTGTCCACTTTGGGCATCGAACCCGCCGTTGGCACCCGAAGATGCGCACTTACATCTTCACTGAGCGCAACGGTATTCACATCATTGACCTGCAGCAAACCATGCGCCAGGTCAACACTGCCTACCAAACCGTGCGTGATACCGTGCGCGAAGGTGGCCTGGTGCTTTTCGTGGGCACCAAGAAGCAGGCCCAGGAAACCATCCGGCAGGAAGCTGAACGCTGCGGTATGCCGTTCATCACCCAGCGCTGGCTGGGTGGCAGCCTGACCAACTTCCGCACTATCCGTCAACGCATTGATTACATGCAAGATCTGGAACGCCGCGAAGCCAGTGGTGAACTGGATCGCCTGCCGAAGAAAGAAGCGCTATTGCTGCGCAATGAGATGGCGCGGCTTCACACCCGCATCGGCGGCCTGCGCACTATGACGCACCTTCCGGATCTTCTGTTCATCGTGGACGTGCAGCGTGAATCACTGGCCGTGACCGAGGCCAACAAGCTCCATGTCCCCATCGTGGCCATGGTGGACACCAATTGCGATCCGGATCCCATTGATTACCCCATCCCGTCCAACGATGACGCGATCCGCGCTATCAAACTGATGGCCGGCAAGATCGCTGATGCCGTGATCGAGGGCTTGCAGATGCGCGCAATTGACGAGGCGGATCGCGCCGCGTCGCAACCCGAGGCTTATATCGTGCCTGAGGAGGACGAGAAGAAGCCGACCCGCGCGAGCCTGAAGGATATGCAGGCTTTCGAGGAACCGGAAGGATCGGTTGAGGATTATCTTGGGCCGTCCACCCTGGCTAAGTTAGCCGAGGGCGTGGACGAAACCGAAAGCAGCGAATAGACGCCGTTTGAATCAGTTTCATACCGAGGAGTTTATTGTGGAAATCACTGCCGCGATGGTGAAAGAGCTGCGCGCGCTTACGGGCGCAGGTGTATTGGATTGTCGTAAGACATTGGAAGCAACCAACGGCGACTTTGGCCGTGCGACCGAGTTGCTGCGCGAAAAGGGCCTGGCGCAGGCTGCGAAGAAAGCGGACCGGGTGGCCAACGAGGGTCTGATCGGTCATTATGTCCACACGGGCAGCAAGGTCGCCGCGTTGGTGGAAGTGAACTGCGAGAGCGATTTTGTCGCCCGGACCGAGCAGTTCCAGATGCTGTGCAAAGAGCTGGCCATGCAGGTTGTCGCCAGCCGCCCCAACTACCCGCGCATCGAGGACATCCCGGCGGATGTGTTGGCGCAGCAGGTGGCGCAATTCCGCGCCGAAGTGGATCCTAACAAGCCGGCCGAGATCGCTGATAAGATCGTCGAGGGCAAACTGGCCAAGTTCTACGAGGACAACGTCTTGCTGGAACAGGCCTATATCAAAGATGAGAGCATGAAGGTCAGGGACCTGATCAAGGCGACCATCGCCAAGCTCGGCGAGAACATCATGGTGCGCCGGTTTGCCCGCCTCGAGATCGGCGGGTAATCGGCTTATGAGCGCGTTGCGTTATCGTCGCATTCTGCTTAAACTGGGTGGTGAGGCGCTGGCCGCTGAAGGCGGCGTGGGGATCGATCCCCATGAGGCCAATGTGTTGGCGGGCAAGATCCGGCGCTTGCACGAGTTAGGGGCAGAAATTGCCGTCGTGATTGGCGCCGGTAATCTGTGGCGCGGCAAGGATGGCCTGGCCCACGGCATGGAACAGGCCACCGCCGACCACATGGGCATGTTAGCAACGGTGATGAACGCGCTGGCGTTGAGCGATGCTTTGCGTCGTCTCGGGCTCGAGGCGCGCGTGATGACCGCGATCGAGATGCGCAGTGTCGCTGAGCCGTATATCCGCGGCCGAGCGATTCGCCACCTGGAAAAGGGTTATGTGATTCTGCTTGCCGCCGGCACCGGCAACCCGTACTTCACGACGGATACCGCGGCCGCATTGCGCGCGATGGAGATCAACGCAGAAGTGTTGATCAAAGCCACTAAGGTAGATGGCGTATATGACAAAGATCCCAAGCGCAACCCGGACGCGCGGCGGTTTGATCATTTATCATACATCGAAGCATTGAACATGCGGGTTGGGGTGATGGATAGTACTGCGCTGACCCTGTGCATGGACAATGATTTGCCCATCATCGTCCTCGATCTCTGGCAGCCCAACAGCGTTGAGCAGGCAGTCCAAGGCCAGCCGGTCGGCACGATGGTGAGCGCGTAAGGGCACTGAGCTACAAAGGAGCAGCCCGTGATCAAGGAAACCCTTCAAGACGCGCGCGAACGCATGGAGAAGACCATAGATGCCCTCCAGAGTGACTTGCGAACGATCCGCACGGGACGCGCTTCGCCAGCGCTGTTGGAAGGCATCAGGGTTGACTACTACGGCGTTCCGACACCGCTGATCCAGCTTGCTGGTATCACCGTGCCTGAGCCGCGTTTGCTCATGGTCCGCCCCTGGAGCAAAGGCGATGTGGGGATGATCGAGAAAGCCATCCTTAAATCAGACCTTGGGCTGAACCCAAGCAACGATGGCCAGGTGATCCGCCTGATCATCCCGCAGCTGACCGAGGAGCGGCGGCGTGACCTGAACAGGCAGGTGGCACGCCGGGTGGAGGAAGCACGGGTCTCAATTCGCAACATCCGTCGCGATGCCAATGAAATGTTGCGCGAGCTCGAAAAAGAGAAGATGATCAGCGAGGATGAGTTGGAAGATGGGCTCAAGAAAGCCCAGGAACTAACCAACGACTTCGTCAAGCAAGTTGATGAAATCGGCAAGGCCAAGGAAGCCGAGATCTTGGAAGGTTAAGCAATCAGCCGTCGTAGTCCAGCAGCCGCCAACCCTGGGGCTGCTGGTTTGCGCTTTGCCCCTGAGAAAGTGCCATGTCGATCTCGCAGTCGCTGCGCGACCGTTATCCGGAAATTACCCGCATCCCACACCATGTCGGCATTGTCATGGATGGCAACGGTCGGTGGGCGCGTGCGCGCGGCCTGCCGCGCCTGGCTGGCCACAAGGCCGGCACTGAAAACATCCGTCGCATCCTGCGCGCCACTACCGATTTCGGCATTAAAGTGCTGACTGTTTATGCTTTTTCCACCGAAAACTGGGCTCGCCCAGCCGAAGAAGTGGCCGGGCTCATGAGTCTGTTGGGCCAAAGCATCCGCCGCGAAACTAGAGAACTGAACGCTCAAGGTGTCTGCATTCGGCACAGCGGCCGGCTCCAGGGTATTGCGCCTAAGCTGGCCCAGCAGATCCAGGATGCGGTCGCGTTGACCTGCAGTAATCAGCGTGTCACCCTCAATGTGGCGTTTAACTACGGTGGCCGGGCAGAGATCGTGGATGCTGTGCAACAGATCATTCGGGATGGACATCCGGCCGAGGCTGTCACCGAAGAACTGATCTCGCACTACCTGTACACCGGCGACTTACCTGATCCCGATCTGATTATCCGCACCGGCGGAGAATATCGGCTCAGCAATTTCCTGTTATGGCAGGCTGCTTACGCAGAGTACTATGCAACGCCGACCTTCTGGCCCGATTTCGACGAGGCTGAATTGGCGGCAGCGCTGATCGAATACAGCCAACGCGAGCGGCGCTTCGGCAAAGTGCCAGTCCCGACCGCCTAGCACTGCTAACGCCACGAAAGCAGCCTCTATCAACGCGCAACGGAGAACGCCGTGTTGCGTCAACGCGCTCTCAGCGCTGTCATCCTGATACCCTGTGTCATCCTGTTCCTCTACCTGGGCGATATCGCCTGGGCTGCTGTTATGCTTCTGGTCGGTCTCCTCGGCTGGCGAGAGATGGGTCGCATCCTGCAACGTGGCCAGTTCTCTACCGACCGCCTTGTTGGCAGCCTCTTCATCATCGGCGCCATCCTGGAGGCCTATCTGCGCGGCCGGGGCCTGATCACCTTTGACCTGCTACGCCCATTATTGGCCGGGCTGTTGATCTTCTCGCTGGTCTGGGCGCTGTACACCAGGAGCGAACACCCGACCACCGATTGGGCCATGACCGTCGCCAGTGCCTTGTACCTGGGCTTCCTGTTGAGCCACTTCGTCACCTTGCGCCTGCGCGACAATGGGCTCGCCTGGGTCACCCTGGTGCTGGCACTGACCTGGCTCGATGACACCGCGGCCTACTTCGTTGGTTGTGCCTGGGGCCGCCATAAGCTATGGCCGCGCATCAGCCCCAAAAAAACCTGGGAAGGGTTGATCGGCGGTACGGTCACTGCGCTGATCAGCGGCCCGCTGTTGGCCCCCTGGTTGGTGGCCATACCCTGGTGGCAGGGCTTGGTCCTGGCCGCGCTGGTCGCAATCGCAGCGCCGTTCGGTGATTTCTCAGTGTCCCTCTTCAAGCGTATGGCCCACATCAAAGACAGCAGTGATCTGATCCCAGGCCACGGGGGTGTTCTGGACCGGTTGGACAGCCTGTTGTTCGCCCTTCCAGTAGCTGTTTACTTCGCCGGCTTGGTTGCCGGGGCCGGATAGGCCGATTGCCGTTTGCGCGATTGACCGGTCTGTAGTACCATCTGCATGGTTGTATCGGCCACAGTCATCACCCACACCTACCCAAAGGAGCCAGCCATGGCATCCCCAAACGTCTCACGTCGCACCGTCAACGCCTGGGTCATGTACGATTGGGCCAATTCTGCGTTTGCCACTACGGCGATGGCTGCTGTGCTCCCCGTCTATTTCAGCAGTGTGGCCGCCAAGGGCTCCCTCACGCCGGTGCAGGCCAGCAGCACCTGGGGGATCACCCAGACCATCGGCATGCTGTTGGTGGCGCTCGCCGCCCCGGTTCTGGGGGCAATCGCTGACTACAGCGGCTCCAAAAAACGGTTTCTGGCCGCCTTCGCCGCGCCGGGCATCCTCGCCGCTGCATTGATGGTGTTCATCGGCACCGGCGATTGGCTGCTGGCGGCCGCGCTCTACATCGTCGGCGAGATCGGCTTCTCTGGCTCCATCATTTTCTACGATTCGCTGCTGCCACACATCTCCAAACCCGATGAGATTGACATGGTGTCGGCGCGCGGGTATGCCATGGGTTACCTGGGCGGCGGCCTGCTGTTGGCCATCAATATCTTGATGATTCAAATGCCGGATGCGTTGGGTATCACCGCCCTCGGAGCCCGTTTCGGCATTGACGGTGTCGAGATGGCTACTCGTCTCAGCCTGATGAGCGTCGGCCTCTGGTGGGCGGTCTTCTCTATCCCGCTCCTCCGCCACGTGCCCGAACCGCCACGCGCACGGCTGCAATCTGAACAGGTGCAGAATCCCCTCAAGGGCGGCTTTGAGCGCCTGATCCGCACCTTCAAGGAGTTGCGCCTCTACCGCCAATTGATGATTTTTATCATAGCGTTCTGGATCTATAACGACGGCATCGGCACCATCATCAAGATGGCCACCATTTACGGCGCGGAGATCGGCATCGGCCAGATTGACCTGATCGGTGCGCTGTTGCTGACGCAGTTCGTGGGCATCCCCTTCTCACTGATCTTCGGTCGGCTCCCCCGCAGGGACGATCCCAAACAACCTTTTTTCCTGAGCTATGTGCTTTACAACGCTGTAACCCTGCCGCCGATCGGCGTCCTGGCGCCCCGGTTTGACGTCACCAGCGGCCCAATCGCAGTTGGCATCGTGCTGGCGAACCAGATCCTGGCCTATCTCTTCGCACGGTTCGTCGGCCAGAAGGTCTTTGTAGGATTGGCACAGCGTATTAACACCAAGAATGCTATTCTGCTGGCGCTGGTGGTCTACGGGATGGTCTCGGTCTGGGGGTTTTTCATGAGGACAGCGGTCGAATTTTGGCTGCTGGCAGTGATGGTAGGTCTGGTGCAAGGGGGGAGCCAGGCGCTCAGCCGCTCGCTGTTCGGCAACATGGTGCCCAAGGCACAAACGGCCGAGTTTTTTGGGTTCTACGACATGAGCTCGAAATTCGCAGGGCTATTAGGGCCGTTGGTCTTCGCCGTGGTCGGCCAGCTTGCGGGTTCCAGCCGCCTGAGCATCTTCTCGTTGATCGTGTTCTTCGTGGTTGGGGGCCTGGTGCTCAGCCGTGTGAACGAAGAGGAAGGGATGCGCGTGGCTCGCGAGGTGGATGCCCGCACGACAGTGGCGCGTTGAGCGCGTTTCCACGAATCAAAGGAGATTCCGATGGTTACCGAACAACCTGATCGCAACCTAGCGATGGATCTGGTGCGCGTGACTGAAGCAGCCGCCCTGGCGGCCGGCCGCTACATGGGGCGCGGCGACAAGATCGCGGCCGACCAGGCCGCGGTTGACGCTATGCGCGTTGTCTTGGGCACTATCGAAATGGACGGCGTGATCGTCATCGGCGAGGGGGAAAAAGATGACGCGCCCATGCTTTACAACGGCGAACATCTGGGTACGGGCAACCCGCCGCGGGTTGATATCGCTGTGGATCCCATTGATGGCACGACGCTGACGGCCACAGGGCGTTCCGGCGCGTTGAGCGTGGTTGCGCTGGCGGAGCACGGCACGATGTATGCGCCCGGCAAGCTGGTGTACATGGACAAGATCGCGGTTGGCCCTGAGGCGGCAGACGTGATCGACATCGAAGCACCGGTGGCAGTCAATCTCAAGGCGATCGCCCGCGCCAAGCATCGCGATGTGGATGACCTGACGGTGATGATCCTGGATCGGCCACGCCACGCTGAGCTCATCAAGCAGGTGCGGGAGATGGGCGCGCGCATCCGGCTGATCAGCGACGGGGATGTGTCGGCAGCGATCAGCGCCAGCACCGAAGGCACCGGTATTGATGCGCTGTTTGGTGTTGGCGGCTCGCCGGAAGCCGTCATCACGGCTGCGGCGCTGAAGTGCCTGGGGGGTCAGATCCAGTGCAAGCTATGGCCGCGCGACGACGCCGAGCGGCAATGGGCTGTTGAAAACGGGCTGGATCTGAAGGCAGTGCTCACGGTCAAAGACCTGGTGAACAGTGAAAATGTCTTCTTCGCGGCGACTGGCATCACCAACGGCGAACTCCTGGACGGCGTGCGTTACTTTGGCAACGGCGCGCGCACAGCCAGCATCGTCATGCGCTCCAAGTCCGGCACGATCCGGACCGTGATCGCCCAACATCGCTGGGACAAATTGATGCGCTTCAGCCAGATCAAGTTCGACTGAATCCAGGGCAGTGTGACATTTGACGCCCCTGAGCGCATATGCTATACTTTAGCTCGTCCTAACTTTGAAGAACCTGCTGTTCTCACTTCTAGCTCTTTGCTGGCACGGCAAGCGCATTTGTTTACTTTTCGCCAGATGAACGCTGGCCGCAGGGCCGGTGGGGTGCATCGGGTTCGCACACATCGGGACTTATCCCCGTTTTGCGCTTATCTCGCAACATGACAGTCCCAACCGGTTGGCATGTCCAGAGTGACAAGGCCGACCGATTTCCGTTTAGGAATCTGCTTAGGTAAGTTTTCACATCACTCTCACCAGATCAGCCAAGATGAGGCGGTGCCAAGAATGGTAGGCCTTTCGTTGCGGTGAACGCGCTCGCTGCTTGGGCGTCGTTCGGCGGGGGCCGACAATGGTTTGGTTTGCCGCGTTTTTTCCCTCGGCAGTGGAGACCAAGAACATGAATATTGCAGAACTCGAAACAAGAACATTAACTGAGCTTCAGGACATCGCGCGGTCTATGGGTGTCACTGGGTACACCCGGCTCAAGAAAAATGATCTCATCATGCGGCTCTTGCGCGCGGAGACCGAGGCGCAGGGCCTGATTTTTGGAGGCGGTACGCTAGAGGTCATCCAGGATGGCATCGGTTTCTTGCGCGCCAACAAACACATGACCCCAGGCCCAGAAGATGTCTACATCTCGCAGAGCCAGATCCGCCGGTTTGGGTTGCGCACAGGGGATTTCGTCGTGGGTCAGGTGCGCCCGCCAAAGGAGTCGGAGAAGTATTACGGGCTGCTTAAAGTGGAAGCTGTCAATGGCCTTGATCCTGAGGTGGCGAAGCGCCGTCCCAAATTTGAGGAACTGACCCCGATCTTCCCCAATCAACAACTCGCCCTGGAAACACAGCCCGCGATCTTGACTACCCGTTTGATAGATATGGTGGCTCCCATCGGCCGCGGCCAGCGCGGGCTGATCGTCTCGCCGCCCAAGGCCGGCAAGACCACAGTCCTCAAGCAGATCGCCAACGGTATTTCGGAGAACTTCCCGGAAGTTGTGTTGATGGTATTGCTCATCGGTGAGCGGCCTGAAGAAGTCACCGATATGGATCGCGCTGTGGAGGCGGAGGTTCTCAGCTCAACCTTCGATGAGCCGGTGTCGGCACATGTGCGCGTGGCCGAGATGGGCCTCGAACGCGCCAAGCGCCTGGTAGAAGCCGGCCGTGATGTCGCGATCCTGCTCGACTCCATTACCCGGCTGACGCGCGCCTACAACCTGACGGTGCCGGCCTCAGGGCGAACGTTGTCCGGTGGTATTGACCCGGCCGCGCTTTACCCGCCCAAGCACTTCTTTGGGGCTGCGCGTAAGATCGAGGAAGGCGGCAGCCTGACCATTATCTCCACCTGCCTGGTGGACACCGGCAGCCGTATGGATGACGTGATTTATGAGGAGTTCAAAGGCACCGGCAACATGGAGCTCCACCTGGACCGCCGCCTGGCCGAGCGCCGCATCTTCCCGGCTTTCGATATCGTCCGCTCCGGCACCCGCCGCGAGGAATTGCTGCTGAGCGCTGATACGCTGCAACGGGTATGGACGCTACGCCGTATGATTGATATGCTCCGCCAAAGCGGGGATGACCCGTTGGAGCCAGTTTTGGAACGACTGCGCCGCACCCGCAACAACAAGGTTTTCTTGGAGACGCTTGCGCAGAACGTTTGAGTGCTTGCACCTGGGGCCACCTGTGGTATACTGGTATGTGTTCGGCCCGGTGGGGCAGAACCATGCTGACACAAAAAGAGGCGCGCGTACATGCGCGGTGAACTAACTCAATTCGAGCAGCCATCCCCAGCTGAAGAATGGGGGCCGGGCTATCATCTGTGGCAATCCATCCTCGCCCTCTCGAGCCAGCGCGGGCCCGAGGGCACAACTTCAGTGGTGCGCATGGGTTCGCACCTGGCTATCCTGTTGGTAGCTGTGGTGGTGCTGGCTTTCAGTCGGGTGCAACTTCCGCAATGGGACATCACATCTGCAGCGCCTGAGATCTCCGACGCGGCCTTGGCCCAGGAAGCGCTGGCTTTGGCTTATGCCGAAGATACAGACGCTATCCCACCGAATGAGACTGAAGATATCGGGCTGGTGCGTGCGGCTGTACCTTTCACCCTTATTCCTGAACGCCCTCGGTTGGACATCATCACTCATACCGTGGTGGCGGGCGATACGTTGTACGGGATCTCACAGAAGTATAAATTGAGCGCAGAGACGCTGGTGTTCGCCAACAAGGCGCTGGAGACCAACCCTGATCTGCTGCGCGTCGGCCAGCAGCTCAGTGTCCTGCCGGTGGATGGCATCTATCACACTGTTGTCAAAGGCGATACGGTGGATAAGCTCGCCAAAACCTATAAGGTTCAACCGCAAGCGATCATCAGTTACGCGTGGAATAAGCTTGATCCTACCAGCCCAACCCTGACCACGGGTCAGGCCGTGATCGTGCCGGGCGGCAAGAAGGAACTGCCGCTGCAGCGGGCCCAGGTGTATTCCGGGCCGGTACCGGCAGGCGCCAAGGTAGGCAGCGGTCGCTTCGTCTGGCCGACCTCTGGCTACGTCACTCAGGGTTACAAGCGGCTGCATCCGGCGATTGATATCGCGCGCGCCATCGGCACACCGGTGAAAGCGGCCGATTCAGGTTACGTAGTGGTCGCCGGCTGGAGCAACCAGGGTTATGGCAAGTATATCGTCATCAATCATGGCAACGGGTTCCAAACCCTCTATGCCCACCTGGACCAGATCTACGTGGCTGTAGGCAACGTGGTGGGGCAGGGCGCGGTTATCGGCACGATGGGCAACACTGGCCGCTCCACCGGGCCGCACCTGCACTTCGAGATCCATAAGAACGGCGTGAAGCTGAACCCACAGAGTTTCCTGCGCTGAATCAGATGGACCCACAAAGTCAACGGGCGGGTAGTTTGATGAGTCGCTTGTGTCCATCAAACTGCCCGCCCGGCGCGTCTCACGGCGCTACATCCGAGCAACTATGGATTGGCCACGACTTGAACTCCCACCTGTGAGGTGCGTGTGTTGCCGGCCAGGTCGAATACGCGCAACTGCAAGCTATACACACCTGGCGGGAGCTGGCCGGCGTCCCAAAGCGCCAGTTCGCCGCCCGACACCGGCTGGTTGACAACTGCTCCGATGGGCAGCCAGTCAGCCTCCTGGGGCTCGACGCCAGCCGCATAGGCCACCACGTAGCTGGCAAAGCCGGGCCCATCTGCCACACCGAAAATCACTACCCGGCCCGATACTTGTTCGTCTTGGACAGGCCGCAAAATGGCTGCGCGCACCACCCCCAGCGGCTCAGGGGTGACGGTCGGGGTAGGCGTTGGGGTGAGTGTGGACGCGCCGGAGTCAGTGGGCGTCGGCGTCACCTCTAGGGTAGGGATGATCTCGACCGTGGGCGTCAAGGTTGGCGTCTCGGTCGGAGTCGGTGTTTCGGTCGGCGTCTCAGTCGGTGTTGGCGTCTCGGTCGGCGTTGGCGTTGGCTGCGCTACAAACACGTAGACGTTGTTGGAGACCGCGATAGGGTATTCCAGGCTGTTAGTGTCATAGTAGGCAGCCAGGCGCAGCGAGAAATCGTTTACGCCGTGCATCGCCACGGTCGCCAGCACGTCCCAGAGGCCCAATTCACCATCGACTGCGCGGCCAATCGTGTCCGCGGGATCCAGCGGTTGTGGGCCAGAGAGGATGCCCCAGCCGATCGGGCTGGGGCCCACGCCATACTCCAGCCGCCATACGGCCGGCGTAGGCAGGCGCACCCGGCCGAAGATCCGCACCTGGCCTGTCACTTCGCTGCCATCTTCGGGCGAATAGAGCGCCAACTCCGGCTCGAACGCCAGCGGCGGCCGCTGTGGCCCCAGTACGGGATAGCCCTTCGCCTTGGCCCACTCGTAGTGTTGAGGCGGGAAGATCATTTTGTCAACCGTCTCGATGCGGTCCAACGGTGTGAATTCGGTGGCCAACAGGCCCGTAACCCGGTCGATCCGCACGCGCTGCCACAAGTCATAGCCGCTAGGCAACGGCCCCTGGCCCTCGGCGAAAACTTCCTCCCGCTGGTTGGGGCAGGCCTCGCTGGGCAGGGCGCCGGAATCGGTGCAGACGACGATGCGCTGAATGCCTGGCGGCGGTGTGAACGCCTGCGGTGAAGTATCTTGCACCCCCGCCGTCATCACCCCATGCCAGATGGGCGCTGCCCCAACCGAACCGGCCAGCCGCTGCATAGCCGAATAATCGGCGTTGCCCACCCACACCCCCACGGCCAGGTCGGGCGTGTAGCCCATGGTCCAGGCATCGCGATACTCGTTGGTGGTGCCCGTCTTCACCGCGGCTGGCCGATCGGCCAGAGACATGATGTTCCGCACGTTGCCGAACATGGGCGCGCGTGCCTCCGGGTCCGAGAGGATCGAGGTGATCAGATAGGTGTGTTGTGGGTTGAACGTCTGCTGTGCCGGGGCGGGCGTGATTGGCGCTTGGGCGCCGCTCGCGGCCGCGCAGGTTCGGACCGCGTCCACTGCCGTGCCGCGCCAGATGAGCGTGCCTTGCGCGTCGAACACGCAGGCGATGGGGCTCACCGGGACGCGCAGGCCGCCATTGGCCAGGGTGGCATAGGCGCCAGTCAGTTCCAGCAAGGTCACCTCGCCGCCGCCCAGGGCCAACGACAGGCCATAGTCAGGCCGTGTAAGGGTGGTGATGCCGGCGCGTTGCGCGACGTCCTTTAACCGATCCAACCCGGTGTGCTGCAGTGCCTTGACGGCCGGGATATTGTACGAGTTGGCCAAGGCCGCGCGCACGCTCACCAGGTCGTGTTCTTTGTTGTCGTAGTTGGTCGGCACGTAGGGCGGGTTGGCGCCATCGGGGAACTCGGTCTTGATGTCCAGGATGGCCGTAGCCGGCGTCCAGTAGCCCGGCGGCTCGATGGCGCTGATGGCCGTCTCGGCCGCCGTGATGTTGGGATCGCGTGCGGCCGTGTTGGCCGCGGCCAGCGCTTGCTCCTGCGCCTGGGCCACATCCTGGGCCGCGGTGCTGATGGATGATGGCATCTCAAACGTGGCGAGGTAAACAAACGGCTTCAGGGCCGAGCCGGGCTGTCGCGGGGATATTGCCATATTGATCTGGCCGCTGATCTCAACGTTTCCGAAATCGGCGCTGCCTACCAGGGCCAAGATCTCGCCCGTCCCAGGCCGGATAGCGACCACAGCGCCGTTGCGCGCCCCCTGGTCGGCCAGCTTGGCCACTTGTTTGCCCACTTCATTCTCGGCCGCAGCCTGCAATTGTGGATCGAGGGTAGTGTGAATGCGCAGCCCACCCTTGGAGGCCAGCTCCGGGCCGACTGTCGCTTCCACCTGAGTGCGCACCAGTTGGACAAAGTGCGGATGCCGTGAGTCGTAGACCTGTCTCAACGGCTGGAGCATGATGGGTTCGATCCAGGCCGCGTCGGCCTGTTCCTTTGAGATCTTGTCGTTTTCCACCATCAGGCGCAACACCGCTGCCTGGCGGCGCTTCACCGCGCCCGGGCTGCCATCGGCCTCCCAAAGATTGGTGTAGGGGTCGTAGTAGGCTGGCGCCTGGGGCAGCCCTGCCAACAATGCTGCTTGCGCCAACGTTAACTCCGACGCGGGCACGCCGAAATAGGTTTCGGCCGCTGCTTCGATCCCATAGGCCAGGTTGCCGTAGTTGAGCTCGTTCAGATAGATCTGCAAGATAGTATCTTTGGGATAACGTCGCGTGATTTCAGCTGCCAGGATCGCCTCTTTGACTTTGCGTGAGATGGTCCTTTCGGGCGACAGGAAGGTCAGCTTGACCAGTTGTTGGGTGATGGTGCTGCCACCAGGGCCGCTTAGGCTGCGCTCACGGATCGCATAGTACACCGCGCGAGCCAGGCCCACCGGGTCAACGCCCGCGTGTTGGTAGAAATTCGGGTCTTCGGTGGCGATGGTGGCATCGATCAGGTACGGCGAAATGCGATCCAGCGGCACAACCGTGCGCCGGCCATAGTTGGGGTCCCCCACCTCGTTGAGGATGTTTCCCTCCCGGTCGTAGATCAGCGTCGAGGCAAACTGGCTGACCCGGGATTGCAGCTCCTCCGGTTGCGGCAGGTCGCGCGCGATGCTGGCGTAGCCGACCAGGGCCATGCCCAGGAGCAGCACGCCCAACGCAACGATGATCAACAGCGCCAGCAAAACACCCCCGCAGCCCGCTGGCTGGCGCGGCGCGGCGCGCCCGCTCGTGCCAGGGCGGGCATTCGCGGGTCGGCGCGGCGCCGGAGCTGCCTGGCGGCTTGCTGATGGCTGAGCGGATGCTTTGCCGCGGGTTGCCGTAGTCGGTTGCGCCGCGGAGGGCGTCCGGTATCCGGCCGGCGGTTGAACTGGCGCGCTGGCCGGTTGGCGGCCTGCCGGCGCCGGACTTGCCGGTCGTGGATTTGACGGTTCTGGCTGAACCGGCGGTTGCGGTTGTGTCCAGGTCGGCGATACAGGCGATGGCGCGCCCGGTTGACCGGCGTTCGGTTGCGGTCGCGGGGTCGGCCTGGCGCCCCATTCATCAGTTGGCGTGTACGACATATGATAGATCCATCCTCATGAGATCAACGCGATAATAGCCGGGATAACCGCGGCTGGCAAATATGACGTTGGCAGGGGTGAAATGGTTGCAGGGCAAGGCCTGCACGACGCTGAGAAACCGGGCAGGGTTTTACGGGCTTTGTCTAGGATCGGTACTGATGGTATAGTGAGGATGGATCGATGCTGTAATCCACCGGAAAAGTCACATAAAGAGCACTAATGGCTGAATGGAAGCATTTATCGGTCGTCGAACCGTTATGGCGCAAAACGTGGGGCCTCAGCGTAGGAGGAAACTAACCAGGGAGCATCCAATGACCGACACCCCTTACCAACGCCTGGCTGCGCGTCTGGACGCGCTACCCAACGGCTTCCCGCCCGCGGCCGACGGCGCGGAGCTGCGCCTGCTGGCGAAGCTCTTCACGCCGGAGGAGGCCGCGCTGACTGCGGTCCTGCGCCTGACCCTGGAGCCTCCGGCCGAGATCGCGGCCCGCGTCGCCGGTGATCCCAAGGCGGTCGCTGCGCAGCTCAAGAGCCTGGCGCGCCGCGGGCTCATCCAGGCCGGCCGGGCCGCTGATGGCCGTGGGCTGGGCTACGGCATCATGCCGTTCGTGGTGGGCTTCTACGAGATGCAGGCGTCTACGATGGATGCCGAGCTGGCGCGGCTGTTCGAGGACTACTACCGCCAAACCTTCGGCCGGGCGCTGACTGCCGCGCCGCCGGCGCATCGGGTGATCCCGATCGAGCGCACCGTGCGCGTGGACATGGAAGTGCGGCCTTACGAGAGCGCGGCTGAGATCGTGGCAGCCAACCGGGCCTGGGGCGTGGTGGACTGTATCTGCCGCAAGCAGAAGGCGCTCATCGGCGAGCCGTGCGGCCATCCGCTGGACGTCTGCATGACGCTTAGCCCTGTGCCCGGCGCGTTCGACAACGCCCCCCAGGTTCGCAGCCTGACCCAGGAGGAGGCCATGGCCACCCTGCGCCGCGCGGCCGAGGCCGGGCTGGTGCATTCGGTCAGCAACAGCCAGGAGGGCCTCTGGTACATCTGCAACTGCTGCACCTGTAGCTGCGGCATCCTGCGCGGCCTGGCCGAGCTGGGCATGGCGAACGTCGTGGCCCGCTCCGCGTTCGTCAACCAGGTGGATGCCGAGGCGTGTCACGCCTGCGGCGCGTGCCTAGACCAGTGCGCGTTCGGCGCCTTGACGTTGGCGGACATCATCCAGGTGGATGCCGTCCGCTGCGTGGGGTGCGGCGTCTGCGTGCCGGTCTGCCCGGAGGACGCGTTGGCGTTGGTGCGCCGGCCCGAGGCAGAGGTGCTGCCCCCGCCGGTCACGGACGCGGACTGGCGCGCCGCGCGGGCCGCGACGCGCGGGATCGCGCTGGAGCAGGTGCTGTGAGGGGCGATGGACGAACTGTCACCCATACAAATCGTCATCCACGACCCTTTCTGGTCCCCGCGCCTCCAGGTCAACGCGTCCCGCGCCATCCCCCATCAGTGGGACCAACTGGAGGCCAGCGGGTGCATCGCCAACTTCCGCATCGCGGCCGGCGAGCTGGAGGGCTGGCGCGAGGGCTGGTTCTTCGCCGACTCGGACGCGTACAAATGGCTGGACGCGGCCAGCCGGGTCTACCGCGACCGGCCCGATCCGGGGCTGGCCGGGCTGATGGATGACTTCATCGCGCTGCTGGGCCGCGCGCAAACCGCCGACGGCTACCTGTTCACCTACAACCAGATCCACTTCCCCGCCGTGCGCTGGGCCAATTTGCAGATCGAGCACGAGCTCTACTGCCACGGCCACCTGGTCGAGGCGGGCGTCTCGCACCACGAGGCCACCGGCCGGGCCGACCTGCTGGCGATTGCGCGCAAGGCCGCTGACCTGCTGGTGCGCGATTTCCTCGGCGCCGGGCCGGAGCGCACACCAGGCCACGAGGAGGTCGAGATCGCGCTGCTGCGCTTGTACCGCGCCACCGGCCACGCACCCTATCGCGACCTGGCGCGACACTTCCTGGAGCAGCGCGGGCGGACGAAGCTCTTCGGGCTCAAGCTGCTGCGCCAGATGCGCAACGTGGCCGCGCGGGGCCGCCAGGTGACTGCTGGCAGGCAAGCGTACCTGGCCGCGCACCCGGACTATGTCCCCTACCGGCTGCCGCCGGGCAACGCGGCCCCACACCCGCGCGGCGCACACCTGCGCTGGTTAGCCAGCGCGCTGTCGGGCAACTATTTCCAGCAGCACACGCCGATCCGCCGGCAGACCGTGCCCGTTGGGCACGCGGTGCGCTTCGGCTATCTGCAGACCGCGATCGCCATGCTGGCGCGCCTTGACGGGGATCCGAGCCTGCTGCCGGCGCTGGAAGCGGCCTGGGAGCGGATGGTGGCCCGGCGCATGTATGTGACGGGCGGGTTGGGCGCGCTGCCCGCGCTGGAGGGCTTCGGCCGGGATGACGAGCTGGACCCCGAATATGCCTATGCCGAGACGTGCGCGGCGCTGGCGAGCATCTTCTGGGGCTGGCAGATGGCGCAGTTGACCGGGGAGGCGCAGTACAGCGACCTGGTGGAGTGGCAGCTTTACAATGCCGCGGCCGTGGGCATGGGGCTGGCCGGCGACGCCTACTTCTATAACAATCCACTCGCCTGCCGGGGCGGGGTGACGCGGCAGCCGTGGTACGCGGTGCCGTGCTGCCCCTCGAACCTCGCCCGCACCTGGGCCGACCTGGGGCGTTACATCTATTCGGTGAACGGGGCTGATCTGACCATCCACCAGTGGATCGGCAACCGGGCGCGGATGGATGTGGGCGTGCCGGTCGAAGTAGAGGTCGTCTCCGGGCTGCCGTGGGATGGGGAGGTCGTGGTGCGGCTGGCGCCCGCGCGGCCGGCCGAGTTCGGCATCCACCTGCGCGTGCCCTCGTGGGCGGCCGGTCAGACGGACATCCTGGTGAACGGTGAGCCGATCCAGCCGCCCCCGCGGCCGCAGCCGCCTGAACAGGCGACCGGCGGGTTCGACCCGCGCGGGGCCGCCTGGGCTACGGTGCGCCGCCGCTGGCGGGCCGGCGACGAGATCCGGCTGGCGTTCATGCTGCCGGTCATGCTGCGGCGGGCGGGGCCGCGGGTGTGCGGGCACGCGGGCAAGGTCGCGCTGACGCGCGGGCCGCTGGTCTACTGCCTGGAAAGCCCCGACAACCCCGGCGTGGACCTCTTTGCGGCCCAGGTTGACCCCACCAGCCTGCGGGCCGAGCCCGCGCCGGAGCTGCTGGGCGGCATTATGGCGCTGCGCGGCCAGACGGTCACCGGCCAGCCCATTACCGCCATCCCGTATGCGTTGTGGGGGAACCGGGGCGAATCGCAGATGGCGGTGTGGGTCAGAGGCTAACGGTGTTGCGCATCCTCAGAAACCAAGAGCGGGACCATCGGGCGCCAACAGGTCATACCCTCCCCGCAAGAACACATTCGCCAGCGCCGCCTGCCACAGGACGGGCATCTGTCTCTGTTGTTGAGCCAGGGAGCGCCCCCAGCCCAACGTCTGGAGCGCCAGGTTCCAGGAGCCCTTCAACTGGTTCCAAACGACCTCGTCGTAATCACACGTCGCATCTGGCGGGAACATCAGGCTTTCCACGTTATTCAGCGGTGAGAGGAACCCACCCGCCATGAGCCATGCCCACATCGCAGTCGCCTCGACCGGCCGGAGGGAAGCGACCAACCCCGCATAGTGCGGGACCACGACCGGCGCGCCCAGCAGCCCGGCGCCGTCGTTGGCGCACGGATCGCGGCCTCCCACCCCGAAAGCCTGGTAGATGCAATTCGGCGGCGCCAATGAAGGATCCGGCGCTTCGGCGGCCGACAGGCCGAACAACTCAAGCTGCGCGAAGCAAGAGCGGGGATAGTTGGACGGGTAGTAGCGGATCTGCCTGTCCGCGGCCCTCCGGCGATACGCTGCCCAATCCGTTCCCCAGTAATCCCGCCCGGCGGGCGGGGGTGCGAAGAGCCAGGCCAGCTCATCAATGAAGCCTGAGCCGTTGGCCGTGGGCGGCGATGGGTAGGTCAACGGCGCCACATCGCCGGTGGCCGCGGCATACGCCAGCGCAACCAGCCAGCCCTCACCGCCGAAGGTGTCCCAGGCCCAGGGGATCCTCACGCCATCATAAGTGTAGCCCATCGAGATCAGGCCGTCCGGCCGGGTCAGATCCTCCCAATCAATGTCGCGCAGCAACTGCTCTGTGCCGGCAGTCTCCAGCCCAAGCGCCTGCTGCGCGATCAGCAGCCCGATGGCGGCGATGACCGTGTCTATCGAAGACCATTCGGTGCCCCAGACGATCACGGGGGCGCCGTCGGGCGATGTGCTGGTCCAGTGGGGCCACAGGCCGTGGAAGCGGGGCAGGTCGAGCAGCAACGTGTCGCTGATGGTGCGCACGACCTGGATCGCGTCGGCGCGCGAGACGATGCCGAGCTGTTCGGCCTGGGCGGTCGCCGCAGCCAGGCTGCCTGTGGCTTGCACCGCATCGAATTCCCCGCTGGCATCCCGTGCCTTGTCACGCACCAGCCCCGTGACCGGGTTCCAATTGTTCAGGAGTTGGCCGTAGCTCCAGGTGAACGCAGCGGTGGCCGTGTCTACGATCCGGGTGGTGGCGGTGAACGCGATGCTGTCGAGCACCACGAAGTCGCCGGGCGCCGCGCGATCCAGCACCCACACCAGCTCGTTGATCTCGCCCAGGGCCGGCAGGTCAGAACGGATGTCCTGTGCCCCGCCGGTCAGGACGATCTCGTGCGTCCAACGAAACGCGCCGTAATCCTTGAGTTCCAGGCGGAGGGTCGTGCCCGGCGTGCCGGTCGCGATCCGCGCGCTGATGCCCGTGATCTGGCTCTGGTATTCTGATTGGATCTGCGCGGGCAGGATCGCGGAGAAGTTGATGGGCAGACCTTCACGGAGCGGATGGTTCAGGCTCATCCAGGCCCCGCCCCAGGTGTTGCCGGAGGAGACCGTGGTGGTGACCTGACCCTGGCCCCAGGCCAAGATGGCGTCGTTGATCGCCCCACGGTCGCCGCCCAGACGGTTGAAGGGATAGACCGTTGCCCCCTGTTGGGGCTGCGGGCTAAAGTCATCCAGCAGGATGCTGACCGGCCGCGGTTCGCCGATGGGTGATGGCGTCGGCGTGGGCGTGAAGGCAGGCGGCGGGAAACTGCGCAGCACCAGGGGCAGGTAGGTCAGCGCCGACCGACCGTAGACCTCGAACTCCCACAGTGAGTAGCCCCACTCCCGGCCACGCGCCGTGCCATAGACCCGCACATAGCGGCCCGCGCCGGACACGATCAGATCGTCAACTTCGCCATCCCCAACAGTCGTGCTGTAAATATCGGTCCAGGTGACGGCGTCATAGGAGGTCTGAACCTGGCAAGCCTGGCCGTAGGCCGTCTCCCAGCGTAGGACTACCCGTTCGATGCGCGCCAGCGCGCCCAGGTCCACGTAAATCCATTGCGGATCGCTGAATTCGCTGCTCCAGCGTGTTGCGAGGTCGCCGTCCGTCGCATATCGGCACAGAGTGCATGTGTCTTGGATGGATGAGCAGAAGGCCGGGTGGTCGCGCGCCAGGTTAGCGAGGGCAGGAGCTTCCGCCGAGGCCGTGTCTCCCGGCGCGGCCGCCAGCACGAAGGCCAGGCTGATGACCAACAGCAGTGAGCAGAAGAGCCACCTCATTGGATTTCCCCTTCGTTCGTGTGAAAGCGGGGTGAGGCGCCGCGGCAGCCTCTCTTTGGGCGGACGCTTCACCCCACATTGATTGCTACCGCTTGGCGCCTGCACCTGCTACGGTGCAGGGACAGCCGTTGGCTCGGGCGCTTTGGTCGGTTCCGGCAGGGCGGTAGGCGTCGGTGTAAGAACTGGCGTCGAATTTCGGGGAGGGAACGAGATTAGCGGCAGGTAAGTCCGATACTTCATGTCCGCTTGTTGAATTGCAAATAAGCCACGACCCGTCCCTGCGTAAAGATTCAGCGGTGCCATCGGGTCAACCGCCAGAGCGGAGACACCGGTAGTGGGAAGTCCGGCATTGAGTGCGCGCCAGCTTGCGCCGCCATTGGTGCTCTTGGCCACGCCGGCATTCGAGACGTAGAGAGTAGCCGGCGTCTTCGGATCAATCGCCAGCACCCCAGTTCCTGGAACTGCCAGACCGATACTGGAATTGTTCCAGGTCTGACCACCATCCTCACTTTTCCATATACCGCTCGTGGTTGTCGAGGCGTACACAACATCCGGCGCCTTCGGGTCAAGTACAAGGGATTGGATACCGATGAGGTCGATCGGGTCTCCAGCCTGGCTCCAACTGTCACCGCCGTCAGTGCTCTTGAACACGGAGGCCCTTAATGACGTTCCGCAGGCTGTTCCCGCATACAGAGTTGTTGTTGTCACCGGGTTGATCGCCAGGACAGTAATACGGCACTCCGCCGGCACTCCGGTGTTGATCGGGGTCCAAAGGACATCACTATCTGTGGCTGTGGTCTTGAAAGCGCCGCCGCTGAATGTCGTTACATAGACGGTGGTCGGCGTCACCGGGTCAATTGCAAGGATACTAATGCAGGCATCGGTCAGGCCGTTATTAACCGAACTCCAATTGTCGCCGCCATCCGCGCTCCTGAACACACCGCCTCCCCATGTTCCCGCATAGAGGATGGCCGGCGTCACCGGGTCAATCGCCAGTGTTGAAACCGAAGTCTCCGTAAGGCCAGTGCTGGCCGCCATCCAAGTCAAGCCACTGTCGGCGCTTTTGTACACACCGCCACCACCTATTGCCGCATAGAGGGTGGACGGTGTCAGCGGGTCTATCGCCACGGCATGAACGTCAACATCGGCCATGGGCAGGCCATTGTTGATCGCGATCCAGTTGCCGCCACCGTTCGTGCTCTTGAACGCACCCCCGCCCCAAGTCCCCACGTAGAGGGTGTCAGAACTCGCCGGGGCGATCCTTACAGAGTAAACATACTTGCTCGTCAGGCCAGTGTTAATCGCGGCCCAATGGTCCCCCCCATCGGTGCTCTTGAACACGCCCCCACCGTATGTCGTCGTATAGAGGGTGTCTGGCCTCATTGGATCGATGGCCAAGGCCGAGCTATCAAGTTCATGAATAGGCAAGCCATTGTTGATCGCGATCCAATTTTCACCGCCATCTGTACTCTTGAACACCCCACTACCCCAAGTCCTCGCATACAGGGTGGTCGGCGTTACCGGGTTGACTGCCAGGCCGCCAACATTGGTGTCAGACAGGCCATTGTTGATCGCGATCCAGTTTTCACCGCTGTCTGTGCTCTTGAACACGCCTCCGCCATATGTCCCCGCATAGAGGGTGGCTGTTGTCAGCGGGTCGATCACCACCCTGAGGACATATTGACTGGTCAGGCCGGTGTTGATCGGGTACCAGTGGCCACCTCCGGTTGTGCTTTTGTATATCCCGCATCCCCAAGTCCACGCATAGAGGATATCAGGACTCACCGGATCAAACGCCAGGAAAGTGACGTCACAGGTAGCAGGTAGCCCGGTATTGACTGCCTTCCAACTGACGCCGCCATCCGTGCTCTTGAAGACGCCGTCGTCGGATGTCAATGCGTAAAGAGTCGTCGGCGTTTGTGGATCGATCGCCAGGGCACCACTATCAGCGGGCAAGCCAGGGATCGCCTCCCAACTTGTGCCGCCGTCCGTGCTCTTGTACGGACCAGCCGATGTTGACGCATAGAGAATATCAGGATTCACCGGGTCAATTGCCGAGAGGCCGACGTTTCCGCCTTCGGGTCCCATGCGGGTCCAAATATTGTCCCCTGCAGAAACACTGCGAGCCTGTCCGGCGGCTAAGAGGATGAATAGGGCGATGAGCGTAGCCTTCAGAAGTGTGGTTATGTGTGACATAGTGCTCTCCTTCGGCCAGTGCGGCCAGTTGTCTGATGGATGGATTATTGGTCAAGGCTATCGGCACAGCTCTCGGAATCTACATCTGAACCATGATCATGCCTGTCATGATTCCTTGTTTCACGGGGTTACCCCCAGCTCACGCAATTGGGTCTCGGCCTGGCGCAGGAGGTCGGGATCATTATTCAGGGCGATGACGTGCCGAAAGTCCTCGACAGCTCGATCGCCATCACCCGTCAGGCGGTACGCGACGCCGCGCAGATAGTAGCCAAGCGCCAACCTGGGGCGCAGCTTGATGGACCTGTCAAGGTCCGCCAGCGCCTTGTCGGCATTCTCTATACTGAGATAAGCCAGACCGCGATGGGCATAAAGCAGCGGCAACTCCTCCTTGAACGTGAAGTCCGCGATCTGTTCATCTAAACGTTGATCCAGGGTGTCGGCCTCATCCGGCGCCGGATCAAGCGACAAGCCGAGGCGATGCCCAACGACGGCGCGAATGCCAGCATTGAAGTCGGCGATGGCTTTGTCGTAGTCCTCCGCGTACCAGTAGGTAACGCCTCGGTGATCGTAGTAGGCGGGATGCAGGGCAAAGCTATCTTGCTCGATCGCTTCGCTGAAGTCTGCGATTGCCTCGTCGTATGCACCGATGGCACGATAGGCAAGTCCGCGATTATCGAGGATCTCAGAGGTCTGAGCTGACACCGGGTTCAGCTTGAGCGCCTGGTCGAAGTCGGCAATGGCTCGGTCGTACTCGCCCTTGGCCTGCTGAGCCAACCCACGGTTATTGTAAGCTTCCCAGAAATCGGACTTCAGGCGGATCGCTTCGTCATACCTGGCAATCGCCTGCTCGTAACTGCGGACCTCGTAGTTGTCATTGCCGGCGCTAAACTCCCGTTTGGCGCGGCTCTCTGGAGTAACGAGTGACACCAGCGCCACAATCAGGCTAATGATCAATCCGATCGGGATGAAGATGACATAGTATCGAGGCTCCAAACGCGGCGGCTGCTGGCGCACTTCCCATGCGGACAGCGCCGCTGCAATCTGGGACTCATCGAGACCTCGGACATCCTGCACACGGCCACACGCGTCGGCGACAAAGGCCGACTTTTGCGACTGCTGTTCCGCTGAGCCTCCTGAACCGTGACATTCCATGCCTGCCTCCATGAAGATTTGACATCTCTACGTTGCGCACTCAGCTTTTGCCATGTCCGTGTTTCAACGATATAGGCTTGTGGCGCCTCCTGCCTATAGGCCGTATGAATCACCGCAACACCAGTGGCAGAAAGACACGTTTCGGCGTCGGAGGCACATACGTATCTACCAGGGCGATTAAGGCCTGGCTGCTACTGACCACCGGACTGCCCACATAGCCATTCCCCAACTCAGGCTGGGTGCTCTGATTGAAGCGCGCCCAGCCCTTTGGGGGCAGGTCCACCGAATCGGTGTGGATCAACGCCCCGTCGAGGTCGTAGTACTTCAGCTCAACGCTTGCGGTTGTGCCGCCGGGGTTTTGGAGGCTGAAAGCCGTGTAGGATTCGTCGCTGCGCATCAAATGCGTGAGCGCCAGATGTGTTGGGTCTGGGAACACAGACGTACCCAGCTTGCTTCCCCCATGGGTTGCACTTGAGGCCGGCGCTGGGGATGGGCTCTCCGCCTGGGTTAGTTCCTCCAGGGTCACTGGCTGGGTCCCGCTGGCGCAGACAGACCAGATGCCATCGCCGAGCTGCGCGAGATCCACTAACCTGAGGTAGCGAGAACCGTTCGCCGCCAGACTGAAGCTGTAGTAGAGGGTTGCCGGCGCCCCGGTTTGTCCATAGAACGCCAGGTCCACATTCGACGCCTGGTTGGCAGTGTTCGCTACAAAGACGGTCGTCGAACACGTCATGCCCCCTTCGTTCACATGCCTGAGGGCCCGCGGCAGGCATACTGAGGTCGCGCCGGGCGCCAGAGGTTTGCGATACTCGCTGGTGTCGCCGGATGGACTGTCCAGGTCCATGAGGCCCATGATTGATCTTCCGGTGGCCTGGATGACCAACGTGCCAACGAACGATGGCGGCAATTGCGCCAGGGTTGAAGCGTTGTAACTACACTGCGCGTATGGAGCAAGCGCACAGGATGGCAGGACGATCTTGACGCCAGATGCATCGTAAGCGTTGGCCGTCAGGGTAACGGAGGCGTAGTAGCTGGCATTCCAGATATGCACCGTCGAGTTGACATCCCCTTTGAGCAGCGGCCCGAAACGCAGTTCAGAGGCCGCCTCTTCCTCGGCAAATCCCGGGTACGTCGCCAACGTGTCGGCCGCTGACCCGCCGTTCCAGGTGTCTTCCACCAAACTGGCGTGTGCAAGATACGTATCGCTGGTGATAATCAGACTGTAGCAGCCGGGCGGCAGGTCCGGGAAATCGCCGGGGCCGGCTACCCGGGTTACCCCGGGCGGAATGGTCCAGTCCGAGAGGTACACAAATGTACCAGAGACGCAGTCGCGGAATTCAAGGACATAGGTGCCCCATCCTTGGCCGGAATTCTGTACATAGAGCGTGGAACTCCACCCTGTTGCGCCGTATTCCTTGTAGAACCGCGGATGGAAGCGGATGTACATAGGTATCAGTGGAGCATCTGGCTGCGCCTGGACATGTATGGGCGCGAGGTCAAGGGGCTGCTCCTCGATCGCGCTGCGCGAGTCATGCGCCGCTGTCAGCAGCAAGCAGATAGCTACAACCGGGATCAGCAGGTGATATGGCTTCATGGTGAATGCTCCTTTGCTGGTGTCTGTTCAGTGGTAATGAAGATCGGTTGAAGAGTCGTCACTCGACCCGAATATCGTCCAGATACACCACCCCCTGACGCCCCGCCTGCCCGGCCTCGAACGTGAACACCAACTCATCGATCCCTGCGAACGAGGCCAGCGGCGGATTGTGGCTCGTCGGACGCAAGTCGGCCAGGGGGATGCGCACGGGCTGCCAGTCCGGGCCGATGCCCGTCACCTGGCTGATCAGGAGCTCCCCGTTGCCGCGCTTCAACTCGACCTTGATCTGGCCGGGGATCCCTGCCTCACCGTCGGCCCGCACGTCGAAGGTCAACGCGCTGTAGGAGCGCAGATCGGCGCCCCCCAGCTTCAGCCAGAAGGCCGCCCAGCCGGTGACCTGATACTCCAGCCGGGCCACGCAGCCGCGGCCGGCTTCCGGGATGTAGCTCTCCGTCAGCCGGTCAGGCGAGTTGTAAGCCGCGCCCATCTCGCCGCCGAGGTTGTTGGTGCGCTGGCAGGTATCGAAGTCGGCGATCACCAGGGGCGGGATGCCGGGGGTGGGGGTGGCCCGAACCAGCGGATGGCAGCCGGCCAACACCAGGCCGCCAATGACCAGCGCCAGGCCGAGGACATGGGTTCTTGTCTGAATAAAAGAACCTCTGTGCACTCCGTGCCTCCGTGGTGAAAATGGTTCTTTCAATAATCCGGTGTAGGGGCACGGCCTTGCGCCTGCCCGCCGGGGCGACCGCGAGGGTGCGCCCCTACAAATTGAGAGGATACGTGAGAATGAAAGCGTCCGCGTGCAGCCAGCATATCATCGCGCGGGAAGATTACCGCCAGATTACCTGGGGTGGCGCGGGGTGTCGGTGTAGCTCAGGGAATCGGGGACAGCGTCAGCGGCGGGATGGCCGGCGGCTCGTTGGCCAGGATGAACAGGTCGAGATCCGCCACGCCGTAGGTCTGGCCGGCCGTGGCGAAAGTGAGGATGTGCGTCCCGCTGACGACGGCCCCCAGCAGAATCGGCTCTGTCCAGGCGAAGTTGTCCCAACTGCCCTGGTCCACCAGATAGCGCACGGCTCTGGGGGAGGCCTCATCGTCCAGATAGATCGCGACAGGCACGGACGCCGGACTGAATTTGGAATAGCGAAGCCGCAGGTACAGGCGCTTCGCCTCGGGCAGGACGATGCCGGCGTAGCGCACAGCGCCCCCCTGCGGCGACCAGGGCGCCGTTGAGATCGTGCCGAACTGCCCGTGTACGAGCAGGCCGGAGGCGTGGGGCCGTTCGAGCGTCTGCCCGACCGTGGGCTCGGCGCGGTCTTCACACTCGCGCGAGATCGTCCACATGCCAGGCGACGGCTCAGGCGCCTCGTTCGGCGCCAACAGGCGATACCCCTCGCGCAGCAGCGGATTCTCAATGGCCGCCCGCCACAGGATGGGGGTCTGTCCGCGGCGTTGCGCCAGGTAACGCCCCCAGCCCAACGCCTGCAGCGCCAGGTTCCACGATCCGTGCTGGCGGTTCCAGGCGGCCCTGCCAGGATCGCAGCTGGCGCCCGGCGGGAACATCAGGCTCTCCACGTTGTCTTTCGGCGAGAAGAACCCGTGCCGGATGAGCCAATCCCACATGGCGATCGCGTCGGCCGGCCGCAGCGCCGCGATCAGCGCCGAATAGTGCGGGACCACCACGGGCGCGCCGGACAGTGCCGATCCGTCGTTGGCCAGCGCGAAGCGGCCGCCGACGCCGAAAGCCTGATAGACGTTCTCTGGCGCCACCTGGGAGGGGTCCGGCACCTCGGCCGCCGACAGGCCGAACAGGCCAGCCTGGGCAACGCAGGATGCGGCGTCTTTCCTGGGGTAGTAGCCGATCTGCTTGTTGGCTGCCGTCGAACGGTAGGCTGGCCAGGCGACGCCCCAAGTGTCAGGCGCAGAGGGGGGCCGCACAAACAACCAGGCCAGCTCGTCAATGAACCCCGAGCCGTTGGCCGTGGGGGGCGCAGGGTGGGCCAACGGCGCCACCCGGCCCGTCGCCGCGGCATAGGCGAGTTCGACCAGCCAGCTCTCCGTGCCGAAGGTGTCCCACGCCCCGGGGAGCCTGTCGCCGGCGAAGGCGTAGCCGTGCGCGATCATCCCGCCCGGGCCGGCCGTCAGATCGGCCCAGTCAATCGCCCGCAGCATCTCCTCGGCCGCGGCGGTGTCCAGCCCCAGGCCGTGCTGCGCGGTCAGCAGGCCGATGGCCGCAATCACCGTATCCACAGAAGACCATTCCGTGCCCGGCACGATGGTGATCGCGCCCTCGGGGGAGACCTGGACGAAATGGGGCCACAGCCCGCGGTAACGCGGCGTCTCGTGCAGCAGCGCGCGGCCGATCCGGTCCACGATCCAGCGCGCATCGCCGTGCGCGATAACGCCAAGTTGATCCGCCAGCGCCGTCACGGCGGCCAGACTGCCGGTGGCCTGGATCGCGTCGAACGCGCCGCTGGGGACTGCGTCCTTGTCGCGCACCAGGCCGGTCGCGGGGTTCCAGTTGTTCAGGAGTTGCACGTAGCTCCACATGAACGCGGCCGTGGCGGTGTCGCTGATCGGCGCAGTGACGGTGAAGGCGTCGCTGTCGTAAACGACGACAGGGGGCGCGTTCGTCTCAATAACTATGGGCGCGCCATGGATGGAACCGGCTTCGGGAACGGGTGATAGCGCGACCTCCGGCGTCGACGCGACCAGGCGATGGCATCCGGTCAGGACGACGATGCAGATGAGGACGAGAAGCCAGTCTCGAGGTCGCGCCGTTGTGTTCACCGAAGGTTCTCTGCCGTTTCAATCTCCGCCGATCAGCCAGGCGTCCGCAAAGTGCAGCGCGTCGACCCGGCCATTATCCCGTCCCCCGGCCAACCAGGCGCGGCCGTCGGCCAGGATGACCGCGCTGGCCTGCGCGCTGGGCCGCGGCAGCTCGCCGACGGTGCGCCATTCGTTCGCCAGCGGATCGTAGCGCTCGATCTCCCGGACGAACGTGCTGCTGCTCCAGCAGCAGTCCCAATCGCGCGCGCCGCCAAAGACCAGCGCCCTGCCATCGGCCAGCGGCGCCAGAAAGTGCGAGTAGCGCGGCTGCGCCATCGGAGACACAGCCGTCCATGCGTTCCAGGCCGGGTCGAAGATCTCGGCGCTGGTCGTCAGCTTTGGGATGTACTGGTCTTCCTCTGTGATGCCGCCCACCACCAACACGCGGCCATCGGAGAGCCGCACCGATTGGGCCCAGATGCGCGGCTTGACCATCGGCGCAGTGGACGACCAGGTGTCCGTTTGGGGATCATATACCAGCGCGTCGCCGCCCACCGGCTCATTGGCCATGCCCCAGCCGCCCGCCACCAGCACGCGGCCATCTGTCAGTAGCTGGGCGGTGTGGCTAGCGCGATCGGCCGGCAGCGGCTGCGCCTCGAGCCAGGCATCGGTACGCGGATCGAAAATCTCCACGCGCGCGGTGATACGCCCGCTGCCAATGCCGCCCCCCACCACCAGCACGCGGCCATCCTGCATCAGGGTCGCGCTGTGAGTGACACCATGGGAGTAGGCGGGAGGCGCCACTGTCCAACGGTCTTGTGCGGGATCGTACACCTCCGCATCGTCCAGCCATTGCTGCGGCAGGTTATAGCCGCCCACGACCAAAACGCGGCCATCGAGCAGGGCCGTCGCGCTGTGCCCGTGGCGCGGCGTGTGAAGCGAGGCGACCTGCCTGGCCTGGCCGGTCAGCGGATCGTGCACATCCACCTCGGCCAGGAAGACGTCGGTGGCCCGGCTGCCGCCGACGAGCAGGACGCGGCCATCGCCCAGGAGCGTAGCAGTATGGAACGCGCGCGCGACACGGAGCGAACCTGCGGGCTGCACGCGGACAACCGGCGCAGATGGCGCAATTCGCGCTATGAGCGCGGGAGCCGGGGGCGGTGTCGCCGGGCGCATCGGGGATACAACGGATCTCGGTGTGGGCGTCAGGGTTGTGTGTTGTTGTGCGGCCCCCGTCGCCTGGGCGATGCGCTCCAGCGCGGCCGCTTTGGTCGCCAGCGCGGCCGCCTCCGTCGCCTCGGCGGCGGCCACCGTTGCAACGACGAGCCGATCGGCCAGCAGCCCGTCCCGCGGGTGGCAGCCGGCCAGCACGACAAGGCTGATGCTCACCAACACCCATGCAGCGATGCGTCTATTCGTCTCCATGGTAGCTGAGAAGCCCTTTCTCGCAGCCGAAAGCGATTATTGGCAAGTATCTTGTGTGGAAGACAAGGATTCTCTCTGCCACGAATTGTACAAATTCCACGAAGTCACAAGGGACAATTCGTACAATTCGTGTAATTCGTGGCTGGTTTTATCCTGTCTGGTTCCGCTTTGTCCGGATCAAGTATCAAAAAACGCTATGCGTATGGCAGCGTGATGCGGAACGTCGAACCCTCATTGACCCGGCTCTCGGCCAACACCACGTCACCGCCGTGCAGATGGGCGATCGCACGGGCGTGGCAAAGGCCCAGGCCGCTGCCCGGCTCCACCAAGCCATCTCCGCGCACGCTCAGCTCGAAGATGCGCTCCTGCTCTTTCACCGCGATGCCGCGGCCGCGATCACGCACCTCCACGACTGCGCAAAGCGCGGCATCACCCTCCAGGCGCAGGGCGACATCCACCACGCCGCCGTCGAAAGAGTAGTGGATGGCGTTGTGGATGACGTTGCGCAACATCTGCGTTATCAGCGGTCGGCTGACCGAGATCGGGCCCAGGCTGCCGTACTGCGTCCGCAGATGGACGCCGCGAGCCTCAGCATAGGGAAAGAGCTCTTTGAGGATCCCCTCCAGCAAGCCGCGCAGGTTCACCATCTCCTGCTGCGCTGCATTGCGCTCCAGATCGGGCTGCTCGACGATATTTCTGGCATGTTGGATCATCTCGTGCGCCTTGGCGCGCGCCTGGTTCTGTCGATCGCGGAGGTCAGGCTGGTCGGCGCGCAGTTTCGCGACCGTCTCGTCACACTGGGAGACGATGAAATGTAGCCCCTTGACGAATTCATGGGCGATCACCCGTTGGAGATGATCCTGCTGCGCCTTGAGGCGGGCCGGGTCATGCTGCACATGGAGCGCATTCAACTCGCGCCGATGGTCGGCCTCAGCCAACTGGCGTTGGCGCTGCGCTTCGGCCAACTCGCTGCGGAGCTGTCCATCGCGCTGTTGCGCTTCAGCCAGGGCTGACTGCAGCCGGGTTGTCTCGGCCTGCCAGCGGCGACGCAGCAAGCGGTAGCCAGCAGTAACCAGCACAGCGATCGCGAGCAGAATCAGCAGCAGCTCGAGGTTGCTGGGGCCATACTCGTTCAGTAAGGTTGATAGCATGGCTTCCTCCGCTGCATCGTCTCACCGTGGCTGCGTGTGAGCCGGCCGTTGAAGCGATAACCTATGCCACGGATCGTCTCGATGTAGATGGGGTGGCGCGGGTCAGGTTCCAGTTTCTCGCGCAGCCGCCGGATGAACACGGCCAGGGCGTCGTCGCTGATCTCCTTCTCCCACACCCGATCTTTCAGCCGAGTGGACTCCATCATCCGCCCCGCGTTGACGACGAGCGTCTGCAGGAGCTTGAACAACAACGGTTGCAAGCAGACTTCCTGCCAGGCTTCCTGCTGTTCGATCCAGACCCGTTGCTCGTCGAAGTCAATTCGAATACGGCCATCAACCTCGACGATGCCCGGTGGCAAGTTCGCCCGGATGCGCGCCGCGATCTCCCGATTGTCGCAAGGCCGGATGACATAGTCGTCGGCGCCGGCGTTGAAGCCGGCCAGCACATCTTCCGTTTCGGTGAAATTGGCCGTGATCAGGATCACCGGCGCTTGATAGCCGTTGTCGCGAATCGCTTGACAGATCTCGATGCCATTAATGTCCTGCCGGTTGAAGTGGATATCCAGCACGATGAGGTCGGGCCGATAGTCGAACACCAGGTCATAGGCGTTTTCGCCGTCCGAGGTGGTCGCGACATCATAGCCGGCCGCCTGCAACAGTGCCGGCAGGGTCGAAATGGTGTCGTCCCTGTCGCAAATCCTGTCGTCTATCACCAGGATTTTGAATGGCATTTGGCCCTCTCAAAGGCGGCTTTCAGGCAATTGAGACTGACATAAGGCGTTCGTTGGAAACCTGGCCGGCCCAGTGCCGGCCAGGCAGGAGGTAGTAGATGAAGGCCGTGTGTGGGTGTGACATGTAACACCCCGCTGACGACGTCGCAAAGCCGGCCGGGTGGTGCCTGCGAGGAGTAGGGCCGGACGCGCAATTACTTGTGCTGCGCGCGACAAAGCCAGTATAGCAGAGAATAGGGTCTTTAGCCAGCAGATCAATCCGCCCCAGACAAAACCTGCAAACCCCGGCGTGGGGAAGCTACCCACCTGGTGGGCCTGCAGCTCTTCACAGGGACGACCTCCCTCACCCCCCGATCGTCTCCCCGCTCGCCACCGCCGTCCCGGCAAATGCTTTCTCCGTCACGCGCGGGAAGATCACCACGTTGCGGCCAATCGTGATCCCGGCCGGGATGACCGCACCCTTGCCGGCGATCGTCAGGCCGGTGTTCAGGCGGTTGGGCTGATCCCGGTTCGGGGTGTTGTCGTCGCCCCAGCCCAGCTTTGCACCCGCGGCCACCCGCACACGCTTGTCCAGGATGACACGATCCACCTCGGCGCCGGCCTCGATCACCGCATCGGTCATGACGATGGAATCCCGCACCACCGCGCCCGGCGCCACATACACGCCCGGCGAGATGACCGAGCGCACCACCGTGCCATCCACCCGGCAGCCGTCGCACAGCAGGTTGCCCTCCACGTGCGCCTCCGGGCCGATCAGCGCGGCAGGGCGCTCCTCGCTGCGGGTGTGGATCACCCAATCGGGGTCGTTCAGGTCCAGCGCGGGGGTTTCGGCCAGCAGCGCCATGTTGGCCTCGTAGTAGGCCTGGATCGTGCCCGCGTCGGCCCAGTAGCCCTGGAAGTAGTGTGCGTACACCCTGGCCGATTTGACCAGGGACGGGATCACCTCGCGGCCCAGGTCGCGATGCTTCTTGCCCGCGCCGGCCAGACACGCGGCCAGCACCTCCCGCTTGAACACGTAGACCCCCATGCTGGCCAGGGTGCTGCGGGTGCGCCGTGGCTTCTCCTCGAACTCGACCACCCGGCCGTCGGGATCCGCCGCCACCATGCCGTAACGGTACGCCTCGAACCCCGGCACGGAGCGCACGGCCAGGGTGACGTCCGCGCCGCGTTCCTGGTGAAAACGCAGCATGGGCCGGTAGTCCATCTTGTAGATGTGGTCGCCGGCCAGGATCAGCACATCGTCGGTGCGCGGCGGGATCACGTCCAGGTTGAAACGCAGCGCGTCGGCCGTGCCCTCTTGCCAGGCGCCGCGTTCCCCGCGACGGCTCTGGTAAGGTTGCAGCAGCCTGACGCCGCCGCTGCCGCGGTCCAGGTCCCACGGCCGGCCCACGCCGATATGCTCGTTGAGCGAGCGCGGCTCGTATTGGGTCAGCACGGCCACATCGTAAATCCCCGAATTGACGCAGTTCGAGAGCGCGAAGTCAATGAAGCGGTACTTGCCCCCAAACGGCACGGCCGCTTCAGAACGCAGCGTGGTCAACACACTCAGCCCCGGACCCTCACCCCCGGCCAGGATCATCGCCATGACGGACATCTGTTCATCTCCCTCTGCGCAGCGCGCTCAGCCCACCGTTTCGCCGCTCGGCACCACGTCGCCGAATGCGTCGAACGCGTCCTCGTCCACGTCGCTCTCGATCACCACGTTGCGGCCGATCTTGCGGCCGGCCGGGATGCGCGCACCCTTGCCGACGATGATCGGCCCCGTGTAGAACCGGTCCGGCGCCTTTTTGTTTGGGGTGGCGAAGTCGTCGCCCCAGCCCAGTTGCGTGCCGGCGCCCACCACGACATCTTTGTCAATGATGCAGTGATCCACCACCGCGCCCGGCCCGATCCAGGTGTCGTTCATGATCACGCTTTCGCGCACGATCGCGCCCGGCGACACATAGACCCCCGGCGACAGCACCGACCGCGTCACCTGGCCGCGGATTGTGCAGCCGTTGCACACCATGCTCTCGCGGATCATGCCCAGCGGCCCAACTTTGGCCGGCGCGCGCTCTTCGCTCTTGGTGTGGATCACCCAGCTCGGGTCGTAGAGGTTGAGCCGCGACTGGCCGGAGGTTAGGGCCATGCTTGTGGACCAGTACGCGTCCACGGTGCCTACGTCCACCCAGTAGCCGTCGAAGGGGAAGGTGAACAGCTTGTGCCCCTCCACCATGCTGGGGATGACATGCTTGCCGAAGTCCAGGTTGGTGTGTTGGGGCGCCAGCGCTTCCATGCGTTCGATCAGCGTGGCGACGTTGAAGACGTAAACGCCCATGTTGGCCAGGGTGCTGGGCGCCTCCTTGGGCTTCTCCAGGAAGCCGGTTACGCGGCCGTCGTCCCCCGTCAGTACGATGCCGAACCGTGAGGTCTCATCCGGCGCCACGTTCATCACCGCCAGGGTCAGATCCGCACGCTTCGCTTCATGGGCTTGCAGCATGGCGCGATAGTCCATTTTGTAGATGTGGTCGCCCGACAGGATGATCACCGTGTCGGCCCGCATCTCCCGCAGGTAATCGATGTTCTGCAGCACCGCGTCGGCCGTGCCGCCGTACCAGTCCTGCCGCTTCTTGCCCTGGTAAGGCTGGAGCAGCCGGACCCCGCCGCGCGACCGGTCCAGGTCCCACGGCCGGCCGATGCCGATGTGGTCGTTCAGCGAGCGCGGCAGGTATTGCGTCAGCACCCCGACGTTGTAGATGCCGGAGTTGACACAGTTGGAGAGGGTGAAATCGATGATGCGGAAGCGACCGGCGAAAGGCACTGCCGGCTTGGCCCGTTGCTCGGACAAGACGCCGAGGCGTGTGCCGGCCCCGCCGGCCAGGATGAGTGCAGCAACGCGCATGGCAGGCTCCTTTGACAAGCGGTTGAACAGGTGATGCGTCAGAAGGTCGTGGAATACAGGTATGTTGTATCACGAAAGCGGCGTCCGGTCAAACTGTCCCGAAAATGGGACGCGGACGACGCAGACGACGCGGACAACGCGGACAAACTTGGCCCCTGTCCGCGTTGTCCGCGGTATCCGCGTCGTCCGCGTTCCCGTTCTCGTGTCTGCTTATGTCATTCGTGGCATGAGCACCGTTCCGCAAATCCGGACGCGGGGCTTGCCCCGGCCTACGCAGCAAACTGCGACGTCCACCGTGCCTGCGTACATGTGACGAATGTCATACCCAATCATCCGCATCCGTTGTATACTTATTGCAAGAAACTCGCAATAATGGTAAATCTATGGCCCAACTGACCCAACAAGCAACAACGACCCTGCGGAGCCAAGGCGGCCGCATGACCGCGCAGCGCCGCCTGATCCTGGAGGCGCTGGAGCAGTTGGGCGGCCATCCCAACGCGGAGCAGATCTATCAGGCCGTTCGCCAGCACGATGCGCGCATCCATCCGTCCACGGTGTATCGCACCCTGGGCTGGTTGGCTGACCAGGGGCTGGTGAACACCCGCCACCTGGACAGCGGCCGCGGCGACCGGTGCGAGCATTACGACCCCGCAACGCAGTTGGAGCATCATCACTTTGTTTGCACCGCGTGTGAACATGTGATCGAGTTTGATTGGCCGGTGGAGGACGCGAAACGTGCTGTTGCCGAGCAGTTCGGCGTGACGGTCGAACGCGCTTCGCTCACGGTTTATGGGCTCTGCGCGATATGCCGCGAGAAACCCGCGTAGTCTCAGTAGATCATGATTTTGATGCTCCAAGCCGGTCTGTGACCGGCGGTCGGGGGTTACAGACCCTTCTGAGCTTGACTCTGTGATCCACTGAGTCTGGAGGCAAGAATGAATATCTTCCTGACATCCCTGGTCACTTTGCCGTTCTGGCGAGGCCTGCGCCGCCACGGGCGACGGTCGCACATGAACATCGCCCCAACCTCCCTTGCGACCCTCAGCCGCTTGCCGGCCGGCCAACGCGCGGTGATCCATGCCCTGCGCGGCGGGCATGAGTTTTGTAGCCGGGTCGCCAACTTGGGGTTCACGGAGGGCGCGCCGGTGCAGGTGCAGCAGAACTATGGCCACGGCCCGATCCTGGTGTCGGTGCGCGGCGCGCTGGTCGCGCTGGGCCGCGCTGAGGCGGACAAGATCGTAGTCCAGGTCGGGGAGGCGTGACCATGGCGCTTCCTGCTCGGAAGACCTCACTCGCAGACCGGCGACCGCCGACCGCCGCGTTTTCACCCGGGGGGGCCGTGGCGTCAGGCGTGGCACGCGCATCTGCCGTGCAGCAACCCGCCTTGAAAGTCCTGTCTGGCGGCTGCCACGACGCCGGCGCGGCGCAACCGGTCCCGCGCGGGCAACTCACCATCGCGCTGGTGGGCCAGCCCAACGTGGGCAAATCCACCGTTTTCAACATGCTCACCGGGCTGAACCAGCACGTGGGTAACTGGCCCGGCAAGACCGTGGAGCAGAAAACCGGCGTCTTTCGGGTTGACAACATATCCCTGGCTCTGGTGGACCTGCCGGGCACCTACAGCCTGACCGCCAACTCGGAAGAGGAGCGCATCGCGCGGGATTACCTCATCCGGGCGCATCCCGACGTGGTGATGGCCGTGGTGAACGCGGCGATCCTGGAGCGGAGCCTGTATCTGGTGGCCGAGCTGCTGGCGTTGGGCCTGCCGTTGGTGATCGGCCTGAACATGTTGGACGTGGCCGAGCAGCACGGCCTCCATGTGGAGCCGCACGTGCTTGCTGCCGCGTTGGGTGTGCCGGTGATCCCGTTGGTGGCCTCGAAGAACCAGGGTGTCAAGGAATTGGTCGAGGCCGCGCTAGCTGTGGCGGCCGATCCCCACGCGCAACAGGCCAACCGGCCCGCGATCCGGCCGGAGCATCGGCCGGTGCTTGAAGCTATCGAGGCGATCCTCCGCCATGTCGCGGATGATACAGACAGGCCCGTAGCGCAAGATGTCGTCTTGCGCCACATGCCGCAAACAGACGCCCGCCATGAGGCTGATGCAGGGCGGACATCCCTGGCCGCTTACCCTTCCGATTGGGTGGCGCTCAAGCTGCTGGAAGGAGACGCCGAGATCACCGCGCTGGCCCGAGCCAAGCTTCCTCCGGCCGCCTGGGACGAGATCCACGGCCACCTGCTGGCCCACGAGGACGCTTACCTGGACATCGCCGGCGGCCGCTACGAGTGGATCGGCCGCATGGCGCGCGCCGCGGTGACCCGACCTAAAGCCGGCGTGATCACCCGCACCGAACGGTTGGATCGCGTGGCGACGCACCCGCTTTTCGGCATGGGCCTGCTGCTGGCCATGTTCGGGCTGGTGTTCTGGTTCACCTACACCGTGGCCACCCCCATCACCGACTGGCTGGCAGACACCGTGCTGGTCGGCCTCGCGGCTGTCGCTGGCACGATGCTGGCCGCTGCGCCCGCCTGGCTGGACGGCCTGGTGGTGGATGGGCTGCTGGGCGGCGCAGGCACGGTGCTCACCTTCCTGCCGATCCTACTGATCTTCTTCGCGGCCCTGGGCGTGCTGGAGGACACCGGCTACCTGGCGCGTGGCGCCTACGTCATGGACCGCTTCATGCACATGATGGGGCTGCACGGCAAATCGTTCCTGCCCTTGTTTCTGGGGTTCGGCTGCAATGTGCCGGCCGTGTTGGGCGCACGGATCCTGGAAGACCGGCGCGCGCGGCTGCTGACCATCCTGCTGGCGCCGCTGGTGCCCTGCACGGCCCGGCTGGCAGTGATCGCGTTCCTGGCGCCGGCCTTCTTCGGCCCGCAGGCCGCGCTGGCCTCGTGGGGGTTGGTGGCGCTAAACCTGATCATGCTGGCGGTCGTCGGGGTCGCCGTGAACCGGCTGGCCTTCCGCGGGGAGCAGACCGCGTTCATCATGGAGCTGCCGCTGTATCACGTGCCCAACCTGCGCACCGTGGGGCTGTATGTGTGGAACAACACGCTGTCGTTCGTGAAAAAGGCCGGCACGCTGATCCTGGTCGCCTCGGCCGTGGTGTGGCTGCTTTCCACGCTGCCCGGCGGGGACATCGAGACCAGCCTCCTGGCCCGCTTTGGCCGTTGGCTGGCGCCCGCTGGCGCGTGGATGGGCCTGGTCGATTGGCGCATCGTGGTGGCGCTGCTGAGCAGCTTCTTCGCCAAAGAGAACACCATCGCGACCCTCGGCATCCTGTTCGGCGCGGGCGCGGAGGCGGGGCTGGCCGCGCAGGTGGCGGCGGTGCTCACGCCGGCGGCGCGCTGGGCCTTCCTGATCGCGCAGATGCTGTTCATCCCCTGCCTGGCCACGATGGCCACGATCAAGCAGGAGACCGCATCGTGGCGCTGGACGATCATCAGCGTGGCGCTGCTGTTGGCGCTGTCGTTGGGCGCGGCGGCGCTGGTGTATCACGTTGGAACACTGGTGGCAGGCGGGTAGAAAGAACTAAAGGAACTGATGGAACTCAGGGAACTCAGGGAGCTTGAGGGGGAGCGCAGGTGTTAGGTGAGATGTTGGGGTTGTTGGGGGAGGGCGGAATCCGCACCACGACAGAGCTGGCGCGCAAGCTGCACGTCAGCGAGGACCTGGCGCGGTTGATGGTTGAGGATCTGACGCGTCGCGGCTACCTGGCGGCGCTAGAGGCCGATTGCGCGACCGGCTGCGCGGGTTGTACATTGGCTGACGCATGCACGAAACCCTCTGGCGCGACCACACTCCCCATGCTGGCGCTGACAGCGAAGGGGCATCAGGCGCTTGCACGATCCCGCCCAACGCGCTAAAATCCCCTCATGACCACAACGCCACCCACCAACCACGCGGTCTACACCATCGGCTACGGCGGCCGGTCGCTGGACGATGTCGTGCGCGTCTTGCAGGCGCATCGCATCGCCTACGTGCTCGACATCCGCTCGGCCCCCTACTCCCGTTTCAAGCCTGAGTTCTCCAAAGACGCGCTGGAAGCCGGCCTGCGCGGGCACGGCATCCGCTACCTCTACCTGGGCGACCAGCTCGGCGGCCGGCCGGCGGACCGCGACTGCTACGTCGATGATAAGGTGGTCTACGATCGGGTGAAGGAGAAGGCTTTCTATCGCGCCGGACTGGCGCGGGTGCAGGCGGCATTCGCCAAGGGGCTGCGGGTCGCCCTGCTGTGCAGCGAGGGCAAGCCCGAAGATTGCCACCGCAGCAAGCTGATCGGCCCCTCGCTGGCCGGGTTGGGCATCCCGGTGCTGCACATCGACGAGCACGACGCGCTCCGCACCCAGGACGAGGTCGTCGCTGACCTGACCGACGGCCAGCTCAGCCTGTTCGGCGACCACGGCTTTACCTCGCGCAAGCGGTATCAGGCCGAAGCGCCAACGCGACGGGCGACCGAGGACGAGGATGCCTGAGCTGATCACCATCGGCGCGTACGGCTGGGACGCGGAGCGCTTCTTCGCGGCTCTGGCCGCGGCCGGGGCCGACACCTTTTGCGACCTGCGCGCCCGCCGCGGGGTGCGCGGGTCTGAATACGCGTTCGCCAACAGCCAGCGCCTCCAGGCCCGCCTGGCCGAGCTGGGCATCCGCTACCTGCATCGGCCCGACCTGGCGCCGGACGCCGAAACGCGCGCCGCCCAATATGCGGCCGACAAAGCCAGCCATACGGCCAAGCGCCAGCGCCGCGCCCTCAGCCCGGCGTTCGTGGACGCTTACTGCCGGGGACGTCTGGACGGCTTCGATAGCGCCGCGTTCCTCGCCGATTTTGGGTCCGACTCGCGCGTGATCACCCTGTTCTGCGTGGAGCGCGAGCCGGACGCCTGCCACCGGGGCCTGCTGGCCGACCGCCTGGCGCGCGAACTTGACGTCACCGTGCGCCATCTGCTACCATAGCGTTACGCTAAGACAACCTGACCGCGCTCCTCCCCCGGCCCGGTCCCCATAGTATCGTAGGGGCGGGTTTCTTCGCTTTAGCAACGAGTTTCCCGCCACCATGCTTATGCCATACCCGGCAGACTGGTGATAACCGCGGGAAAACCCACCCCTACTGTTTATCGGGAGGAGAACACATGCGCGTCCTGATCGTTGCCAAGACCCGTCAGGGGGGCGGCGCTTGCATCGGTGGGATCACCTTCGACGGCCGCAGCGTCCGCCTGATTGCTGCGGACGCGGCGTTCGACGAACGTGCGGGCCTGGAGTACTCGGTGGGCGAGGTGTGGGAGATGGATGCGCAGCCCCCCGACCGGGTGGTCCCGCCCCATGTTGAGAACATCATCGTCTGGGCGAAGCGCCTGCTGGGCCCGATGACCGACCCCGTTCCCTTCATCGAAACCTACATGCCGCCCCTGGCCGGCGGGCCTGAGACCCTCTACGAGGGACTGGCGCAGACTGCGCGATCCGGCGCGTTGTACATCGCGCAACGCACCGGCATTCCTTCACACAGCACAACCTTCTGGCGGCCCGATCAACCGCTGCACCGGGTGGATGACGGCAAGCGCATCCGCTATCGCTACCCCATACCAGACGGCGCTTCTTTGTCTCAAGACGCTCCGCAGGCGCGCTTCGACGCGCTCAGCGTGCCTGCTCCGCTTGATTCTATCCAAAACGCAAAGCACGCCATGCCCGGTGACGGCCCCACCCTGGCCTTCGTCGGCTTCCAGGAGCCGATCGCCGTGATCCCGGCCGGCGCGCTGGTGCGGGTGTCGCTGGCCCATTGGTGGCGGCCCGACGGCGACGAGACCGCCGAGCTCCGCTGCTACGTGCAGCTCTCCGGCTGGTTTCTGCCCAAAGGGACCGTGCATCCGCGGTCAGCGCCCAGAGCAGATACCCATGCCGCGCGTGACGCCACGGTCCCAGCGGGTGAAAACGTGCTTGCGGTCAGCAGTCAGCGGTCGGCGGTCGGCCTTTTCAATACAGCGGCCCATGTCGGGGGCGATACAAGCGGAGACGAAACCTGGCATGCGGAGAGCCTGCCCCGCAGTTTCAGGCACGACGCGGATAACGCGGACAACGCGGACAGGCTCAGATTCCATCCGCGTCCTCCGCGTAGTCAGCGTAGTCCGCGTCCCATTTTCGGATTAGCGATCTCGCAAGCTCCCGACCTGCCGGCCGCGCGCCGGCTGCTCAAAGCCGTCTTCGGCTACGACGTATTCCGGCCGTTCCAGGCCGAGATCATCGCCAACATTCTGGCCCGCCGCGACACGGTGGGCGTGATGCCCACCGGCAGCGGCAAGTCGCTCTGTTACCAGCTGCCTGCCCTGCTGTTCGATGGCCTCACGGTGGTCATCTCCCCGCTCATCGCGTTGATGCAGGATCAGGTGACGCAGTTGCATGAGCTCGGCGTGCCCGCGGCCTTCCTGAACAGCACGCTGGACTACCGGGACTATGTGCGGACCGCCAACCGTGTCCGATCCGGCGAGATCAAGCTGCTCTACACCTCTCCGGAGACGTTATTACGGCCGGAGACGCTGGTGCTGCTGGATCAGGCGTCGGTGTCATGCCTGGCCATTGACGAGGCGCATTGCATCTCCCAATGGGGCCACGACTTCCGGCCCGAGTACCGCCAGCTTCGCCCCGTCCGCGAACGCTACCCGACTGCGGTGTGCGTTGCCTTCACCGCCACGGCCACGGCCCGCGTCCAGGAGGACATCAAGGCCACCCTCGGGTTCCGGGCGGAGGACACCTTCGTTGCCAGCTACAACCGGGAGAACCTGTTCCTGCAAGTCCTGTCGCGCACCCGCGGGTTCGCCCAGGTGACGGCTTTTCTGCAGCAGCACCCTGACCAGTCCGGCATCATCTATTGCAGCACCCGGAAGCAGGTGGACGAGTTGGCGGAGCAGCTCACGGCCAATGGTTGGCCTGCGCTGCCCTATCACGCCGGCCTCGAAACCCCGATCCGCCAGCGCCATCAGGATCTCTTCGCGCGCGACAAGGCGCCGATCATCGTTGCCACCATCGCGTTCGGGATGGGCATCAACAAATCCAACGTGCGGTTCGTGCTGCACTATAACCTGCCGGAGAGCCCGGAGCAGTATTACCAGGAGATCGGCCGCGCGGGCCGGGACGGGCTGCGCGCCGATTGCCTGCTGCTCTTCAGCCGCAGCGATCTGGCGGTGCGCTACCAGCTCATCGAGGAGGGCGCGCCCCACGAGCGCCCCGGCCGCCACGCGCGCTTGCAGGCCATGCTGCGTTACGCGGAGGCGTCCGATTGCCGCCGTGTGCCGCTGCTGACCTACTTCGGCGAGGAACCGGCCGACGAGAAGTGTGGGTTCTGCGACAACTGCCTGGCCGCCAGAGGGCCGGCCGCACAGGTGGACGCCACCGAGGCCGCACGCAAGTTTCTGGGTTGTGTCGGGCGCACCGGCCAGAGGTTCGGCGTGACTCACATCGTGCGTGTGCTGCGCGGCTCGCGCGCGGCCGAGGTGCGGCGCTGGCGGCACGACCAAATCCCCGATTACGGCACAGGGCAGGAGCACTCCGAGGCGCAGTGGCGGCATTTGGCCGAGCAGTTCATCCGGCAAGGACTGTTGGAGCAGGATATGGGCCACGGCGGGCTGCGAATCACGGCGAAGGGGCAAGCGGCGTTGGACGGAGAAAAGGTCTTCGTGGTCCCGGAAGCGCCCAGACTCACAGCCGGGACCGGAACCGGAACCGCCTATGACCAGGCCCTCTTCGCTCGCCTGCGCGCCCTGCGCCGCGAGCTGGCCGAAGCCGCCGACCTGCCGCCTTACGTGGTGTTCTCCGACCGGTCGCTGGCCGAGATGGCGACCTACCTCCCGCAATCGCCTCCAAGCCTGCTGGCCATCCACGGTGTGGGGCAGCGCAAGCTGGCGCAGTATGGCGAGCCGTTCCTGGCCGCGCTTCGGGCTTACTGCGCCGAGCACAACCTCGCCGAGCGGCCGCGGCCCGCAGATGCGCCGGCGCCTTCGGAGACGGGGCGGCGCCGGCGCTTCGAGGAGGTCGGCGCGCTCTTTGCGGCCGGCCGCTCGGTGCCGGAGATCCAGGCCGTGTACGGGGTGACGTGGGGCACCATTGTGCAACACCTGGGGCGCTGCGTCTGGGCGGGCCAGCGCTTCCCGGCCGAACGTCTGCGCGAGCTATCTGCGCTGGGCGAGGCGGATCAGGCTCGCGTGTTGGCCGCGTTCGCCGAGCACGGCACCTCGCAGCTCCGTCCCGTTTTCGAGGCGTTGGGCGAGGCGGTCACGTGGGACGAGCTGCACGTCATGCGGATGGTATATTTGTGTCTGGAGGATGAGGCGAAGACGTAGCGCAATCCGCTGGATTGCCGCAAGCCGGCGGGATGTAGCGCAATCCGCTGGATTGCCGCAAGCCGACGGCTTACGGCACAATCCATTCAAGGCAGCAGACGCAACGGATCCACCAGCCGGCCGAAATCACGGATCTCGAAGTGCAGGTGCGGGCCGGTGATGTTGCCGTTCGCGCCGCTGGCGCCGATCACCTGGCCCTTGCCGACCACCTGGCCTACTTCTACGTATATATCGCTCAGGTGGGCGTAAAGGGTCACATAATCGGTGCCGTGATCAATAACCACCCGGAACCCGTAGCCGGAAGGATTCCAGCCGGCCAGGATCACCCTGCCGCGATCGGCGGCGCGCACGGGCGTTCCGATGGGTACAGCAATATCCAGCGCCGTGTGGCCGGGCCGCGCGCCTTGCGAGATGGGCCCGTTCACCGGCCAGATAAACTTGGCGTCACCGTAGGGCCAATCCGCATACGCTGTGTTGGCCCAGCGATCGGACGGGATGCTCACCGTGGTGCGATCCCGCCGCGGGGTCGCGTTGGTGCGCGCACCCGGAAGGAGCACGCGCTGGCGTGGCCGGACAGTGTAGGGTGGCGCCGTGAAACCGTTCCAGGATACAGCAAGGATATCTGTTGCCTTCAGGCCGTACCGAGCTGCGATGTTGGTCAGTGTATCGCCCGGCCGCACCGTGTAACACAGGTCGGTCAGGGCGGGCACGACGATGGTCTGGCCGGGCGTCAAGGCCTCGGCATCCGCGCCTAACGGGGTCGTGACGCATGACATCGTGTCGAGGTCGCGACCGAAATCCAACGCCAGTGACCAGAGGGTGTCATCAGGCTGCACCACATAACTAAATGCTGCTTCGTTGATATCCATGCTGGCCCGGGCGCCGTTGGCCACCAACGGAAGGAAGGTCAACCCGCCGCGCCTGTCGGCCTCAGGGGTCAACAGCAGACGTTCGCGCAAGCTCAAGACCTTCGGCGTGGGTGTGGGTTGAGGCGTAGGGGTGGTGATCACTGGCGTGGGTGGCGCAGCCGAGGCAAGACCAACCCAGGTTGCACTCACGGCTACAACCAGGGCTAGCGCGATGAACATCGGCCAGCGCATACGCAACATGTTACCGTTTCGCCCCATCCCGTTAGATCCTTGCGCACACAATGATACACAAGAACGCGGGATAAGGCAATAACCCGAATTGCCTATTGGAGCGCTGAGCAAAAGACGCAATTTGCCTGTTTCACACTTGCCACAGGTTCCCTTCTGGTGTAGAATGCGTTCGTTGACACAAACTTGACCTCGCATGCCAGCATTAAGATAGATCATCCAGGTACAGCGATGCAACCTCGCAGTCTGGCATCGCGCAACAACGGAGATGTCATGTACCGGAACTACATCGCAGGACAGCGGGTAGACGCACTCGCGCGCGGAACTGTTGCCTCTTGCATCCTAGCCCCTGGCTATTTGCGCTGATTTGGAGTCCCTATGCCTGATGTGATCACCCCTGCCATCTCACCCGAAGAGCCCGGCTTCCGCCAGCTCAAGCAGGTGACCGTGCGCAGCGACGATGAGATCGAAGCCGTGAACCAACTGTTGGCCGACGGTTGGCGCGTGGTCAGCATCGGCCAACGCCCCGACGCAACCGTGTACGTGCTCGGCCGGATTGATCAAAAGCAAAAGTCCCGGACCGGCTTTTTGCAGTCTGATTAGGGAGAATTTCTCCTGCATACTGCGTGCTGCCCACTCTCATTATTTGCGGATAGAGACAGTCAGCAGTATGCAATACGCAGTACAAGGATGTGCCCATGAAGATTGACGAACCCGATCTCTCCGAAGAACTCAAGAAGACCGTCTTCCTGACCACGGTAGACAACGTCTACAACTGGGGCCGGGCGCGGTCCATGTGGCCGATGATGTTCGGGCTGGCCTGCTGCGCCATCGAGATGATCGCGGTGCAGGCCGCGCGCTTCGACCTCAGCCGCTTCGGCATGGAGATCATGCGCGCCTCGCCCCGCCAGGCCGACCTGATGATCGTCTCCGGCACCGTCACCAAGAAGATGGTCCCCAACATCGTGCGCCTGTACAACCAGATGGCCGAGCCGAAATATGTGTTGGCTATGGGTGCGTGCGCGACCTCGGGCGGCCCCTTCAAGGAGGGCTACAACGTGGTTTCGGGCATTGACAAGTTCGTGCCGGTGGACGTCTACGTGCCCGGCTGCCCGCCCACCCCCGAGGCGCTGCTTTACGGCGTGATGAAGGTGCACGAGAAGGTGTTCAGCCAGTCGGTGAAGACCGCGCCGTGGTATCGTAAAGATCAGCTCAACGAGCCGCTCCCCGTGCCGGTCCTCGGCCCTGATTTATTGAATCCGAAGGATCGGGAGGCGCTGAAGAAGATCGCGGAGGCTGCAGAATCATGACAGAAACAGCGACGAACGCATTGCCCTTCAGCGACGCCGTTCCCGGCGCTGTGCTGGAGACCACCAAGAACGGCCTGGTTGTAGCCGCTGATAAGCTGCCGGAGCTGGCGCGCTACCTGCGCGATCAACAGGGATACGATTATCTCTCCATGGTCACCAGCGTGGACTGGCCGCAACACCTGGAGGTCGTCTACTACCTGTACGGCGTCGCGCAGCCGAGGCCGGAGCTGGTGTTGAAGGTGCGCCTGCCCGATAAGGCCAACCCGGTCGTGCCATCGATGGTGGACCTCTGGCCGGGCGCTGACTTCCAGGAACGCGAAGTCTATGACATGATGGGCATTCGCTTCGAGGGGCACCCTAACCTCCGCCGCATTCTGTTGTGGGAAGGGTTCGAGGGCTGGCCGCTGCGCAAGGATTACAAGGAGCCCTACTACGAAGAGGATGCCAAGCCGTTCAAGAGCCGCCACCCCGATGGCAACCACCTGTGGGCCGAGGATCGCGTGCCGTGGAAGGATAACGTGACCTACCCGGTGGGCTTCGATCCCGACTTATGGGTTTCGCCGCAAGTGCAGTACCGCCGGATCATGGGGGTGGACCAGGGCGGCAACGGCGCCGGGCTCAAGACCGAGCGCATCCTGGTCAACATGGGGCCGCAGCACCCCAGCACCCACGGCGTATTCCGCATGGTCCTGGCCATCGAAGGCGAGAACGTGGTGGGCCTGGAGCCGGAGATGGGCTACTTGCACCGCTGTCACGAGAAGATCGGCGAGCGCAACCTGTACGTGATGAATATGCCCTTCACCGACCGGCTGGATTACATCAGCTCGATGTCCAACAACCTGGGCTATGCGCTGGCGGTGGAGAAGCTGATGGGCCTGCAAGTGCCCGAACGCGCCGAATACATCCGCGTCATCATGGCCGAGCTCACCCGGATCATCAGCCATTTCATCGCGGTCGGCTTCTTGTTCAACGACCTGGGCGCCTATTTCACCCCCGCGCTGTACGGCATCCGCGAGCGCGAGCTCATCCTGGACCTGTTCGAGGCCGCGTCCGGCTCCCGCATGATGTGCAACTACATGCGCTTCGGCGGCGTCTTCGCCGACCTGCCGGAGGGTTGGGTCGAGCGGGCGCGCAACCTGGTTTGGGAGCGCCTGCCGCGGGTGATGGAGGACTTTGAGGCGCTGCTGTCGGGCAACGAGATCTTTCTGGCCCGCACCAAGGGCATCGGGCATCTGAGCGCGCAGGAGGCGGCGGCCTACAGCATGGCCGGCCCCATGTTACGGGCGTCCGGCGTGCCCTATGACCTGCGCAAGGCCGCGCCTTATTCGATCTACGATCGCTTCGAGTTCGACGTGTGCACCCGGCCCGAAGGGGATGTGTGGGCGCGCTTCCGCGTCCGCATGGACGAGATCTATCAGAGCCTGCGCATCCTGAAACAGGCGCTGGACGGCCTGCCCGAAGGGCCGATCATGCCGCCGGGCAAGAAAGCGCACCAGGTGCGCGTGCCGGCCGGCGAAGCGTATTCCCGCATTGAAGGGCCCAAGGGCGAGCTGGGGTACTTTGTGGTCAGCGACGGCAAACCCACCCCGTATCGGTATCATGTCCGCGCCCCAACCTTCATCAACCTGACCAGCCTGGAGAAGATGTGCCTCGGCCACAAGGTCGCGGACTCGGTCGTGATCTTGGGGGCGGTTGATATTGTGTTGGGGGAAGTGGATAGGTAGACAAGGAAACAAGTAGACGAGTAGACAAGTAGACAAGGGGGTTACGAGCGATTCCTTGTTTCCCTGTTTCCTTGTTTCCCTGTTTCCCTGCAAAGGAGTCAACATGTTCGGATCCGGTGTCCTTAAGGGTTTGGGGGTCACGCTCAAGCAGTTCGTGACCACCTACGTTGACGATATCAAGCAGATCCCCAGCCGGTACGCGGGCGGCAAGGAAGAGCTCAGCCAGACCAAAGGGACCGATGTGACGGGCCTGTTCACGATTCAGTACCCGGAAGAACGGCGCAAGCTGGCTGAACGGTTCCGCTACATCCCTGTTCTGATTTACGATGCTGAGACCGGCGAAGATCGGTGCACCGCGTGCGGCATTTGCGCCAAGGTGTGCCCGCCGCAGTGCATCTGGATCGTGCGCGCCAAGGACGAGAACGGCAAGCCGCTGACCAAGCCGGCCGAGTTTTACATTGACACCACCATCTGCATGAACTGCGGCTTCTGCGCGGAGTTCTGCCCGTTCGACGCGATCAAGATGAACAACGATTACGAGATCGCCGCGTACCAGCGCATGCCGCACCTGGTGTTTGACCTCCCGACACTGCGCGTGCCCACCACCTATTACGCGCGCATCCGCCCCACCGATTGGGAAGCTGAGGAGGCAGCCCGCAAGGCCAAGGAGGCTGAGAAGTCAGCCAAGCCCGCGAAGCCGGAAACTGCCGCGCCGAAGCCTGCCGCGCCTCCCGCCCAGCCTCCTCCGGCCCCGGCCGCGGCGCAACCCGCCCCTGGCCGCTCGCCGGAGGAAATCGAACGCCTCAAGGCCGAGGCTGCCGCCCGCCGCGCGGCCAAAGCTGCCGGCGAAGTCGCGCCTGCAGCCGAGGCGCCCGCGCCCGCCCCTGCGCCGTCCGGCGTTGGCGCCAGCCGCAGCCCGGAGGAGATCGCCCGGCTGAAGGCCGAAGCCGCCGCCCGCCGCGCCGCGAAAGCTGCCGGGGAGGTTGCGCCCGTCGCCGAAGCCGCCGCGCCGCTCCCGGCGCCTGTTCCGGCCGCCCCTGCGCCCGCGGCCGAAGCGCCCGCGCCCTCCGGCGTCGGCGCCAACCGTAGCCCGGAGGAGATCGCCCGGTTGAAGGCTGAAGCCGCTGCACGACGGGCAGCCAAAGCCGCCGGCGAGGCCGCGCACGTCGCCGAAGCCGCCGCGCCGGTCCCGGCGCCTGTTCCGGCCGCCCCTGCGCCCGCGGCCGAAGCGCCCGCGCCCTCCGGCGTCGGCGCCAACCGCAGCCCGGAAGAGATCGCCCGCCTGAAGGCTGAGGCCGCCGCCCGCCGCGCCGCGAAAGCCGCCGGCGGATCCGGCGACAAACCGTAAGCAGCAGTACGCAATACGCAATACGCAGTACCAGCGGAGGCGCTCATGACGATCCACATCACCTATCACGGCCACGCCTGCTTCACCGTCAAGACGGACCAGGCCGACCTGCTCATTGACCCGTTCCTGACCGGCAACGAGATGGCTGATGTCACGGCCGACCAGGTGCAGCCGGACTACATCCTGGTGACGCACGCGCACGGCGATCACCTGGGGGACACGGTCCCTATCGCCCAACGCACCGGCGCCACGGTGATCAGTAACTTCGAGATCGCCAACTACGTCGGCGCGCACGGCGTGAACGCGCACCCCATGCACATCGGCGGCGCGCGGGTTTTTCCGTTCGGCAAAGTCAAGCTGACCATCGCGCATCACGGTTCCAGCTTCCCCGATGGCTCCTACGGCGGGAACCCCTGCGGCTTCCTGTTGTGGCTGGAGGATAAGGTGCTGTACCACGCGGGCGACACAGCATTGTTCCTGGATATGAAGCTGTACGGCGAGGAGGGGATTGACGCCGCGATGCTGCCCATCGGCGACAACTTCACCATGGGCCCGGAAGACGCGGTGAAAGCGGTAGGATTCTTACAGCCGAAACAGGCCATCCTGATGCACTATAACACTTTCGGCATCATCGCGCAGGACGCGCAAGCTGTTGCCGATGCCATCCGGGCGAAGACGGGTGTCCAGCCCATCCTGTTGAAACCGGGAGAGACGTTGACCCTATAAGGAGCGCCACATGACCACCGCCGCCTTGATCCTCGCGCTTGTCGCCTTGTTGGCGGCCTTCCTGGCCATGCGCCGTGCCAGCGGCTTGCAGGAACAACTGGAACGCGCCAGCAGCACCGTCTTTGAGCTGCGCGGCGCGTTGAACGAGATGCAGGAGCAAATGAGCCAGCAGGTCGCGGAGCTGCGGCTCAATCTCCGGCAACAGTCCGGCGAGGCGGTCTTCCGCCCTGATATGACCATTGCTGAAGCGTTGGCCGTCCATCCCAAGGTGACCGAGGTGCTGGCCAACTTCCACTTGGGCGGCTGCTCGCACTGCGCGGTCAGCGACGTGGACACCATCGAGGGTGCCTGCCAGACCTACGGTATTGACCAGAAGGGGCTGATGGCCGCGCTGAACGCCATTGCTGGCGGTGGTAGCGGCAGCGCATCCGGCCCGACGAAGACTACTAACGTGAAACTGGATTTTTAGGACACGCTATCACGATCAAGAAGTCATTCTGAGCGGGTCAGACCAGACCCTTCCGTTACGGCGTGAAACCAGCGAAGAATCCGTTGGCTGCAACAAGGCCAAGGTCTCTATGATGTATGACCGAGACCCTTCGCTAGAACCACGCTGTAGCGCCAGTCACGGGATGAACCCGCTCAGGGTGACATCAGTTTCTCAGCGCCGATAGCATCTGTTACGCATCACGAGACACTATGTATCCGAAGGCTGAACTTTTGTTCCCTCCCAGGCTCATCCCCTTGCTGCGCAACCTGCGCGGGCCCGAGTGGGCTGACCTGGTGACGCGCGTCGCCACGCTGCCGGAGACCGAGCCGGACAGCCTGGCTTTCTCGCTGCTCATGATCCGCCTGGATGGTTGCGTGAAGTGCCACGAAGGCAGCTTCAAGTACATGCGCGGCTGTCAGCTCTGCGCCACCCAGTCGGTGATGCAGTTCAAAGGCACTGACGCTGACCTGCTTGTGCTCTATCAGAAGGCCCGGCGCGACATTGACGCTTACCTGGCCGGCGAACCGGTGCCGGACGAAGAGATGCCGGACGTGGTTGAGGAGTGATTCCCCTCATGTCTGCCAGTAAAAAAGTCGCGATCATCGGCGCAGGGGTGGCCGGCCTGGCCGCCGCCTACGACCTGAACCGGGCCGGCCACCAGGTCACGATTTACGAGGCTGCGCCCGCCGTGGGCGGGCTGGCGGCCGGGTTCAAAGCCCCGCACTGGGATTGGACCCTGGAAAAGTTCTACCATCACTGGTTCGCGTCCGACAAGCACATGCTCGGCCTGATCCAGGAGCTGGGGTGGAGCGACCAGGTCCGGTTCCCGCGGCCCTACACGGTGGTCTACTACCAGGGCAAGTTCCAGCCGCTGGACTCCTACGTCGAAGCCCTCAAGTTCACCCTCAAGCATTTCTCGCTGATTGACCTGATCCGTTTCGGCGGCGTGGGGGTCTACCTGCGCCTCACCCCGCGCTGGCAGCCATTGGAACGCGTCACCGCGGACGCCTGGATGCGCAAATGGGCCGGCGAGCGGATTTATAACGCGCTGTGGCGGCCGATGCTGGTGGGCAAGTTCGGCGAGGAGAACCTGAACGTCGTCAACATGGCCTGGTTCTGGGCGCGGCTGCACGCGCGCACCACCAGGCTGGGGACCTTCGCCGGCGGCTTCCAGGTGTTCCTGGACAAGCTGGCCGACGTACTGCGGGCGCGCGGGGTGGCGATCCGGCTGGCGACGCCGGTGACGGCGATCAAGGCCCAACAGATTTCTGCAAACCTGTCGGGTCCCGTCGTTGCGACCGCGGCCGGCGCCGAAAGCTACGATGCCGTCATCTCCACCAGCTCGCCCGCGCTGATGGCAAAGATGGCCCCCGACCTGCCGGAGAGTTATGCGGCCGGGTTGAAGGCGCTAAAGTCTATGGGCGCGGTGGTGCTGGTGATCAGCCTGAAGCAACGGCTCACCGAGTATTACTGGCACAATCTGCCCAAGGATGCCGGGTTCCCGTTCCTGGCCATGGTGGAGCACACCAACTTTATCGGACCGGAGCACTACGGCGGTGATCACCTGATCTACTGCGGCGATTACTTGAACCCAGATCACGAGTACTTCAGCCTGAGCAAGGAGCAGCTCCTGGAGCGCTTCCTGCCCGCGCTGGCCCGCTTCAACCCGGCGTTCGACCGGAGCTGGGTGAAGGAGACGTGGCTGTGGCGGACAGCCTATGCCCAGCCGGTGCCGCCGGTCAACCACTCACGCAGCATCCCGCCCCTGCGCACCCCCCTGCCCGGCCTTTACTTCGCCAGCATGAGCCAGGTCTATCCCTGGGACCGCGGCACGAACTTCGCGGTGGAGATCGGGCGGAAGGTGGCGGGGATGGTGATGGAGGATTTGGGGAAGAGCTAGAGCCTGCTGCGCACCGCGTACTGCGTACTGGTGGAGACAGCAGCCGTAGTATGTAGTACGAAGTATGCAGTACGCAGTGATCGCACAACCTTGTATCTGGAGACAACGAATGGTATTCGGTAAATCGAATCGCGTAACCACGGACATGGTCCTGGCCGCGCTGAAAACGGTGCAGGAGCCTGAGCTCCACAAAGACCTGGTGACGCTCAACATGGTGAAGGATATCGCCGTCACCGACGGCGATGTGTCCTTCACCATTACCTTGACCACGCCCGCGTGCCCGTTGAAGGGGCAGATGGAGCGCGAGGCCACCGAAGCCGTAAGCAAGCTGCCGGGCGTCAAGAACGTAGCTGTGAAGTTCGATGCCCAGGTGCGCGCCGACAACCGCATCGGCGCCAAGCTGAGCGTGCCGATCAAGAACATCATCGCTGTGGCCAGCGGCAAGGGCGGGGTGGGCAAGACCACCATCGCGGCTAACCTGGCCGTGGCGCTGGGGCAGATGGGCGCCCGGGTCGGCATCCTGGACGCGGACATCTACGGCCCCAACGTGCCCATTGCGATGGGCGTGTTCGACATGCCGGGGATAGACAATGAGAAGATGGTGCCGGCCGTGGCGCACGGCGTGCAGGTGATGTCCATCGGTTTCCTGGTGCCCGACGGCGAGGCGCTGGTGTGGCGCGGGCCGATGCTGCACAAGGCCATCGAGCAACTGCTGACCGATGTGGCCTGGGGCGACCCGGCCGGCCGCGACCTGGACTACCTGGTGGTGGACCTGCCCCCCGGCACCGGTGACGCGCAGATGAGCCTGGCGCAGCTCGTGCCGCTGACCGGCGCGGTCATCGTCACCACGCCGCAGCCGCTGGCCCTGGCCGACGCCATGCGCGGCATCACCGCGTTCAACCGGCTGGAGGTGCCCATCCTGGGCATCATTGAGAACATGGCCGGTGAAGTCTTCGGTTCCGGCGGCGGCGAGGCGGCCGCGGCCCGGCTGGGCGTGCCATTCCTGGGCCGGGTGGCCCTCGCGCCAGTGGTGCGCGAGAGCGGCGACCGAGGCGAGCCGGTCGTCGCCTGCTGCCCCGACACCGAACAGGCCGAGACCTTCCGGGAGATCGCGCAGAAGATCGCGGCGCAGGTCAGCGTGCTGAACGCCAGGCGGCCGGCCGCGCCGAAGGTTCCCATCAAGTTGGAGATGTGATGATACCTGGTTTGAGAAACCAGGTTTCTCGCAGAAACCTGGTTTCTCAAACCGGCCCTTGTCCTTACCTGCTGTGATTTCTTAAGCAAAGGAGCTGAGGAACCATGGAACACGCACTTTGTCCCCCCGGCGTCCCTTGCCGGCTCGGTTGGTGGAACATCCCCATCCCCCTCCGCATCGTCTTCTTCATCATCATCGGCATCGCCGCGCTCATCATGGTCTATGGCATCGTGCAGCGGATCAAGCTGTGGCGCCAGGGGCAGCCGGCGCTATCGTTCGACCGGCCCTGGGAGCGCACGCTGCGCACGCTGAAATACGCCGTGGCCCAGGCGCGCATCCTGCGCCAAAGCTACCCGGCCGTGATGCACCTGTTGATCTTTTGGACCATGGTGCTCTTTTTCATCGGCACGGTGCTGGGGGCCCTCGACACTGACGTCTTCGAGCTGATCTTCAAGGTCAAGCTGCTGAAAGGCGACTTCTACCTGGCCGAGAAGCTCGTGCTCGACCTGGCCGCGCTCTTCGCGCTGGTGGGCCTGGGGCTGGCGATCTACCGGCGCTACCTGGTGCGGCCGGATCGCCTCAACATTGATTGGCGCTTCAACCTCACCCTGCCGCTGCTGGCGTTTATCGTGCTCACCGGCCTGTTCGTCGAGGCGCTGCGGCTGGCCGCACTGCAGCCGGCCTGGGCGCCGTTCTCGGTGGTCGCGTACCCCATCAGCCTGCTGTTTCGTGGGGGCGATGTCGCCGGGCTGGAGACCGCGCACCGGGTCCTGTGGAGCATCCACTTCCTGGGCGTCTCGGCCGCGTTCGCCACCCTGCCCCGCACCAACCTGTTCCATGTCTTCACGTCGCCGGCCAACATCTTCTTTGCGCCGTTCAAAGTCAAGGGCGCGCTGAAGCCGATCCTCGACCTGGAACAGGCCGAGCAGCTCGGCGTCAAGAAGCTCACCGACTTCCCGCAACCGCAACTGGTCAACCTCGACGCCTGCACCGAATGCGGCCGCTGCCAGGTCGTCTGCCCGGCCTACGCGGCGAACCAGCCCCTGAACCCGAAGTACGTCATACTCGACTTGCAGCACTACATGACCGCGCAAGGGCCGAAGCTGCTCGGCCCGGCGCAGAAGAACGGGGACAACGGGAACGGCAAGGCCATGGTCGGCGACGTCATCAAGCATGAGACGCTGTGGGCCTGCACCACCTGCTACGGCTGCGTGTACGAGTGCCCGGTGCTCATTGACCACGTGGATGCGATCACCGATATGCGCCGCTACCTGGCCTTGATGGAAGGCGACATCCCCGCCAGCCTGGGCAAGACGCTGACCAACATCGAGCGCTCCGGCAATCCCTGGAAGCAGCCGAAACGGAAGCGCACGGCCTGGACCGATGGCTTGGATTTCGAGGTGCCGATCATGGCGAGCCTGGACGAGGGCGCCGAGGTGGACGTGCTGTGGTGGGTGGGGTGTGCGGGCGCGTATGATGCCCGCAACCAGAAGGTCAGCCGCGCCATCGCCAGGATCCTGCACGCGGCCGGGGTCAACTTCGCTATCCTGGGCGAGGAGGAGACCTGCACCGGCGACACCGCGCGCCGCGCCGGCAACGAGTACCTGTTCCAACAGTTGGCCCAACAGAACATCGAGACGCTGAAGCAGTATAAGTTCAAGCTGATCCTGACCCACTGCCCGCACTGCTACAACACCCTGCTCAACGAGTACCCGCAGTTCGGCGGCGAGTTCCAGGTGATGCACCACACGCAGTACATCGAGGCGCTGCTGGCGGAGGGTCAGATTAGGGTCAAGGCTGAGACCAAGGGGAAGGTTACGTTCCACGATCCATGCTACCTGGGCCGCTACAACGACGAGTACGATGCCCCGCGCGCCCTGGCGACCGCGACCGGCATGAAACTGGTCGAGATGGCGAAAGCGAAGGACCTAGCGATGTGCTGCGGCGGCGGCGGCGCCCGCGTCTGGCAAGAGGACGAGGGGGACGTGCGGGTGAACTACAACCGCCTGGCCCAAATCCAGGCCGCCGGCTGCGCCGAGGTTGGCGTGGCGTGCCCATTCTGCATGATCATGCTAGAGGATGCCAGGGGCGCGAAGGGCGCGGAGGCGCTGGTGATCCGGGATGTGGCGGAGATCGTGGCGGAGGCGCTGGTTACGGAAACGGCGCCGGCGTAAGGCAGCAAGCCATTCGTGAAACCAGAGCGCAAAGAATCCTACAGACTCTTTGCGCTCTTTGCATTATGATGCCAATAGTTCACTTGTCGGAGGCGCCTATGCCCGCTCTTTCAGCCGAACAATTCGTGGCCCGCGACTACGCGGCCGCGCTGACCGAAGACCAACTGCTGGAGATGTACGAGGTCATGCTGTTGGCGCGCAAGCTGGACGAACGCATGTGGGTGCTGCACCGCCAGGGCAAGGTCGCGTTCCATATCTCCGGCATGGGGCAGGAGGCGTGCCAGGCCGGCATGGCCTACGCCATGATCCGGGGCAAGGATTGGCTGCACCCCTACTACCGCGACATGGCGTTCGTGCTGGCCCTGGGCATGACCCCGCGGCATATCATGCTGCAACTGTTCGGCAAGGCTGAGGACCCGAGCTCCGGAGGCCGGCAGATGCCCTCGCACTGGGGCTACGCACCCAGCCGCATCGTCACCAGCTCCAGCCCGGTCGCCACCCAGGTGCCCCAGGCCGCGGGCATCGCGTTCGCGGCGAAGCTGCGCGGGTTGGACGAGGTGGTGGTGGTCACGCTGGGCGAGGGCAGCACCGCGCAGGGCGACTTTCACGAGGGCCTCAACTGGGCGGGCATCCACAAGCTGCCGCTGATCACCCTGGTGCAGAACAACCAGTACGCCATCTCCGTGCCGGTGGAGAAGCAGATGCCCGTGCGCAACGTGGCCGACCGGGGGGACGCCTACGGCATGCCCGGCGTGATGTACGACGGCAACGACGTGTTCGAGAGCTACAACGTGGCCCGCGAAGCGGCCGCGCACGCCCGCAGCGGCGAAGGCCCGGTGCTGCTGGAAGCCAAGACCTACCGCCCCACGCCCCACTCCTCGGATGACGACGACCGCTCGTATCGCAGCCGAGAGGAAGTGGAGATGTGGAAGCGGCGGGACCCGATCTTGCGTTTCGAGCGCGCCCTGCGCGAGCGCGGCCTGCTCACCGACGCGCTGGTTGACCGCATCCTCCACCGCGTGGCCGAAAAGGTGGATGACGCGACCGACTACGGCCAGCGCGCGCCCTACCCCCGGCCGGAGGATGCCCTGCGGCCGGTGTTCGGCTAAGATGCTTTTGGGACGCAGATTTCCCTGATTTCCCCTCATTTCCTGGGTGCAGGGTCGCGGGGTAGAGGACATTCGCTATGTCAATCAAAACCAACATCGAAGCGTTGCGCGAGACCATGGCGGCCGAGATGCGCCGCGACGGACGCATCATCATCACCGGCGAGGATGTGGGGCCGCGCGGGGGCGTCTTCCGCGCCACCGAAGGGCTGTACGCCGAGTTCGGGCCGGCCCGGGTGATTGACAGCCCGCTGGCCGAGCTTTCCATCGTCGGCATCGGCATCGGCATGGCGCTGAACGGCCTCCGCCCCATCTGCGAGATCCAGTTCGCCGATTTCATCCACCCGGCGTTCAACCAGATCGTCAACGAGGCGGCCAAGATCCGCTACCGCTCCAACGGCGCGTACAACGTCCCGCTGGTGATCCGCGCGCCCTACGGCGGCGGCATCAGCGGCGCACTGTACCATTCACAGTCCATCGAGGCGCTCTTCGCGCACGTCCCCGGCCTCTACGTGGTGGCGCCGAGCACGCCGTACGACACCGCCGGCCTGCTGCGCTCGGCCCTGCGCAGCGAGGACCCGGTGCTCTTCCTGGAGCACAAGAAGCTGTACCGGTCGGTCAAGGGCGAGGTGCCGGACGGTGACTATCGCGTGCCCATCGGCGCGGCCGAGGTTAGGCGGGGCGGCGACGACCTGACCATCATCGCCTACGGCTTGATGCTGCACGAATCGCTCAAGGCTGCTGAGGCGCTGGCCAAGGAGGGCGTATCCGCTGAGGTGATTGACCTGCGCACCCTATCGCCGCTGGATCGCGACACCATCCTGACATCGGTCAAGAAGACCGGCAAGGCGCTGATCGTCTACGAGGACAACCTGACCGGCGGCCTGGGCGGCGAGGTGGCAGCCATCATCGCGCAGGAGGCCTTCGAGTACCTGGACGGCCCCATTACCCGCGTGGCCGGCCCCGACGTGCCCGCCATGCCGTTCAGCCACCCCATGCAGGACTTTTTCATGCCAAACGCGGAAAAGATCGCGGCCGCGGCCCGAAGGTTAGCCGCATACTGAGTGAAGCGCTTTCCCCGTACTGCGTACCAAGTCTGTCCCGGACGCAATACGCAACACGCAGTACGCAGCACGCAACACGGAGCATCCCATGCCCACACAAGTCATCATGCCCCAACTGGGCGAATCGGTGGTGGAAGGCACGGTCGGCCGCTGGCTGATCGCCCTTGGCCAGCCGGTGAAGGAATACGAGCCGCTGCTCACGGTGACGACCGACAAGGTGGACACCGAGATCCCGGCCCCCGCGTCCGGCATCCTGTCGGCAGTCTACGTGGCCGAGGGGATCACGGTGCCCGCGGGCACGGTGCTGGCGGAGATCGGGGAGCGGGGAGCAGGGGACAATCCGCAATCCCCCGTTCCCGCCACCCCGCTCGCGCAGCGCATGGCGGCCGAGCACGGCGTTGATCTGGCCGATGTGCCCGGCACCGGCCCCGGCGGTCGCGTGACCAAGGAGGACGTGGCGGCGTTCCTGGCTGCCACCGGCGAGGGGTCCGAACCTCCGGCAGGAGAAGCGGTCGGCGCCCGCAGCGTGGGCTTCATCTCGCCGGCCGTGGGCCGGTTGGCCGCGGAAATGGGCGTGGACCTGGCCCAGGTGGTGGGCACCGGCGCGGGCAGCCGCATCACCAAGAAGGACGTGCTGGCCTACGTCGCCGCGCCGGCCCCGCGCACGGCCGCGCAGCCGGCTGAGTCCGATCTCCCACCGTGGGAACGCCCCGGCACCGGCGACCTGTTCAAACCCACCGAGGAAATGGGCGCCCCTGCCCCAGTTCCCTCAATTCCATCGATTCCATCAGTTCCCGTCATTCCCGCGTCACGCCCCACAACGGACAGCGAATTGATTCCTTTTTCCACCCTCCGCCGCAGCATCGCCAAACACATGCTGCTGAGCAAGCAAACCTCGCCCCACGTCACGACCGTGATGGAGGCGGACATGACGCAGGTGGTGCGGGCCAGGGAGCGGCTCAAGGACGAGTTCGGCCGGCAGGGGGTCAAGCTGACCTTCACGGCGTTCCTGGTGCAGGCCATCGTAGCCGGGCTGAAGGCTGTGCCCGAGGCCAACAGCAGTTTCTCGGAAGACGGTCTGCTGGTGCACCGGCGCATCCACATCGGCATGGCGGTCGCCATCCCCGACGGTCTGATTGTGCCCGTCATCCGCGATGCGGACGAACGGAGCCTGTCGGGCCTGGCGCGCGCGGTCAACGACCTGGCCGAGCGCGCGCGGGCAAAGCAGCTCAAGCCGGATGAAGTCCAGGGCGGCACCTTCACCCTCACCAACCACGGCACCGCGGGCAGCTTGTTGGCCACACCCATCATCAACCAGCCGCAGGCCGGCATTCTGGGCGTCGGCGCCATCGAGAAGCGCGCGGTGGTGCGCAGCCAGGGCAACTCGCTCCTGCCCGACGCGGACGACGTCATCGCCATCCGGCCCATGGCCTATCTCAGCTTCACCTTCGACCACCGCATCCTGGACGGCCAGGGCGCGGACGGCTTCCTGCTGGCTATTAAACGGTTCCTGGAAGGTTATGCCGCCTGAGCGGAACGTGGTAGAATAGGTCCGGTCAGATGAAAGCCGAGATCTGTGCATACCGGAATCGAGGCTTTAGCCGGTTGCTCTCGATGTCCATAGAGACCGGCTGAAGCCTCGATTCCAGAAATATACACAATACGCAGTACGTAACAGGAGTCATCTACATCATGTCCGACAACACATACGATGTCATCGTCATCGGCGGCGGGCCGGGCGGGTACGTCGCGGCCATCAAGGCGGCCCAACTGGGGCAGAAAGTCGCCTGCATCGAGCGGGAGGCGCTGGGCGGCGTCTGTTTGAACTGGGGCTGCATTCCGACCAAGTCGCTGCTGCGCAACGCAGAGCTGGCGAACATCCTCACCGGCGAGAGCAAGGAGTTCGGTTTCAGCTTCGATAACCTGAAGCTGGACTACGCGGTGGCCCACAAGCGCAGCCGCCAGGTGTCCGACCGGCTGGTCAAGGGCATCGGCTTCCTGTTCAAGAAGAACGGTGTGACCCACATCCAGGGTGCGGCAACCCTAACCGGTCCCAAGCAGGTAAAAGTCATGCCTTCGGGTGACGTGTTGACCGCGAAGGCCATCATCATTGCCACCGGCGCGCGGGCGCGGTCCCTGCCCGGCATGACCGTTGACGGCCAAAAGATCATCACCTACCGCCAGGCGCTGGAGCTCACCACCGCGCCCAAGCGGCTGATCGTGGTCGGTGCGGGCGCGATCGGCATGGAGTTCGCCTACGTCTTCCGGGCTTACGGCGCGGAAGTGACCGTCATCGAGATGCTGCCGCACGTGCTGCCGTTGGAGGACGACGACACCGCGGCCGAGGTCGCCAAGGCGTTTAAGAAGGCCGGTATCAAGACGCTGGTCAACACCCGCACCGAGGGCGTGGAGACGGCCGACGCCGGCGTCACCGTGCGCGTCAAAGACCAGGCCAGCGGGGCCGAGCAGGCGCTGGCGGCCGACGTGGTGCTGGTGGCCGTGGGCGTCGCGCCCAACACTCAGGACATCGGCCTGGAGGCGGCCGGCGTGCAGACCGACAAGCGCGGCTTCATCCCGGTGGACGACCACATGCGCACCAACGTGCCGGGCGTCTACGCCATTGGCGACGTGACGGGCAAGCTGATGCTGGCGCACGTGGCCAGCGCGATGGGCATCGTCGCGGCCGAGCACGCGGCCGGCCACGAGACGCGGCCCATCAAGGACGCGGACTACGCGTTCATGCCCCGCTGCACCTACTGCAAGCCGCAGGTGGCGTCGCTGGGCTACACCGAGGCGCAGGCCAAGGAGAAGGGCTACGAGATCAAGGTCGGCAAGTTCCCCTTCGTCGCCAGCGGCAAGGCGTTGGGTCTCAACGAAAAGGATGGCTTCGTCAAGATCATCGCCGACGCCAAATACGGCGAGATCTTGGGCGCGCACATGGTCGGCCCGGAGGTCACCGAGCTGCTGCCCGAGCTGGCCCTGGCCCGCACCTGGGAGCTGACGGCCGAGGAGATCGCCCACACCGTCCATGCGCACCCGACGCTGTCGGAGGCGCTGATGGAGGCTGCGCACGCGGTGGCGGGGCAGGCGATTCATATGTAGCGGCCGGCGCAAGGCAAGTTGAGTTCTAGATTCCAGGAGAACACATGATGCAAGACCGGTGGATTGAGTCGAATCCCAATGTGATGATGGGCAAGCCAGTGATTGCTGGCACACGCATCACCGTTGAACTCATTCTGGAGAAGCTTGCTTCGGGTGAGTCAATTGATCAGTTGCTCGACGCTCATCCACGCCTGACACGCCCAGGGATTCAGGCCGCGCTAGCGTTTGCAGCCAAGGCATTGCGAGCCGATGTGGTTTACCCGTTCGCTGAGGCGACGGCATGAATTTCCTGGCGGATGAAAGCATTGATCGTCAAATCGTCGAACGGCTGCGTGCTGATGGTCATTCCGTGCAATCCGTGGCCGAAATGGAGCCGGGCATATCCGACGATACCGTTCTTGTTCTGGCCAATCGAGTATCCGCTCTATTGCTAACCGCCGACAAAGATTTCGGTGAGATGGTGTATCGTCAACGGCGTCTCCTGGCCGGGGTTGTCTTTGTGCGGCTTTCCGGTTTGCCTCCTGCTCGAAAGGCAGAGGTGGTGTCGGCAGCCATTTGTGAACACGGCCGTGAGTTTCTCAGGTCTTTCAGCGTTATCGAGCCTGGCCGTGTTCGGATTCGCCGTCCGTTTGTTGGGATAGACCTTTGATGTCTTGATGATGTTTTTGAAGATAATTTATGCAAGCTAATGTGAAGATTGACCCCATCCCAGTTGAATATCAAATCAAGCCCCGCGCCCGCCGCGAACGGCTCCACGAAGATCAGCCGGCGGGCCGCAAACCGGAGTGGCTGCGCATCAAGCTGAGCCAGAACGACGAGTACTGGCGCATCAAGTCGCTGATGCGCGGGCAGACGCTGCACACCGTCTGCGAGGAGGCGTTCTGCCCCAACCTGGGCGAGTGCTGGAGCCGCGGCACTGCCACCTTCCTGCTGATGGGCGACATCTGCACCCGCTCGTGCAAGTTCTGCAACATCCAGTCGGGCAAGCCGCTGCCGCTGGACGAGGACGAGCCGCGCCGCGTGGCCGAATCGGTGGCGCAGATGGCCCTCCGCCACGTGGTGCTCACCAGCGTGGACCGCGACGACCAGCCCGACGGCGGCGCGCACATCTTCGCCAACACCATCCGCGAGATCCGGGCGCGGGTGCCCGGCTGCACCATCGAGGTGCTGATCCCCGACTTCAAAGGGGAGCGCGAAGCCCTCAAGCTGGTGATGGACGAGCACCCGGAGATCTTGAACCACAACACCGAGACCGTGCCCCGGCTCTCGCGTTGGGTGCGGCCGCAGGCCAAGCATGAGCGCAGCCTGGAAGTGTTGCGCATGGCCAAGGTGCTGGACCCGGGCGCGCTGACCAAGAGCGGCCTGATGGTGGGCCTGGGCGAGGAATGGGACGAAGTCCTGGCCGTGCTGGACGACCTGCGGGCTGTGGACGTAGACATCGTGACCATCGGCCAGTACCTGCAACCGAGCAAGCAACACCTGCCCATCGCCCGTTACTACCACCCCGACGAGTTCACGCGGCTGGCCGAAGAAGGCTACGCCCGCGGCTTCAAATGGGTGGAGTCCGGCCCGCTGGTGCGCTCGTCGTATCATGCGGATGGGCAGGCGCGAATTATTGAGCCGCGATAAATGCAAATCCTCACCGCAGACATCGGCACCGGCACCCAAGACATCCTGCTCTTCGACAGCGAGCGGACGCCGGAGAACTGCCTGAAGCTGGTCATGCCCTCGCCTACGCTGTTGATCGGGCAGCAGGTGCGCGCGGCTACGGCCGCGCGGCTCGACCTGCTGATCACCGGCGTGCTGATGGGCGGCGGGCCGGTCTCGTGGGCTGTGGAGGATCACCGCCGCGCAGGGCTGCGCGTGCTGGCCACGCCTGAGGCCGCCCGCACCTTCAACGATGACCTGGCCGCGGTGCAGCGCGAGCTCGGGGTCGAGATCATCCCCGACGCGGCCGCGGCCAAGCTGATCGGCTGCCGCGATTTCGCGCACGTGCTCTTCCGCGACTTCGATTACCGCGCCATCGAGGGGGCGTTCGCCGCGTTCGGCCTGGCGCTGCGGCCCGACGCCCTGGCGCTGGCCGTGTTCGACCACGGCGCGGCCCCGCCCGAGATCAGCGACCGGCAGTTCCGCATGGATTACCTGGCCGACCGGCTGCGGCGCGACCCGCGACTCAGCAGCCTGGCGTTCCGCGCGGACGCGATCCCGCCGGAGATGACCCGCCTGCGCGCCCTGGCCGAGACCGCCAGCGCGCAATCGGGCCTGCCTGTGATCGTCATGGACACCGCGCCGGCCGCGGTGCTCGGCGCGCTGGAGGACCCGCAGGTGGCGGACCATCCGGCCCCGATCGTCGTTAATGTCGGCAACTTCCACACCCTGGCGTTCCAGTTTCACAGGGGCCGCTTCCTGCGCCTGTTCGAGCACCACACCGGCGAAGTAACCCGCGACGAGCTGGCCGCCTGGCTGCGGGCCCTGGCCGATGGCACGCTGCGGCATGAAGCGGTCTTCGCGGACAAAGGGCACGGCGCGCTGGTGCTGGACGACACGCCTGCGGCGCTGGACTGCGTCGCGGTCACCGGCCCGCGGCGGAGCCTGCTGGCCGACGCCGGCCTGCCGGTTTACGCGGCCGTGCCGCACGGCGACCAGATGCTGGCCGGCTGCTTCGGCCTGTTGCGCGCCTGCGCCGACGTCGAGCCGGCCTGGCGGGAGCCGATCGCCCGCGCGTTGGCCGGGGGGCGTGATCGGAGTTTGTGGTAGGGCTGGAAACTGGAAGCTGGAAACAATCGTGCCAGATGCAGTATGCTCAATGGAATACAAAACACGCAATACGAGGAACCCATGCCCAACACCGATCCCATCAAAGATGTCCTTCGCATGTTTCAGTACGGCTTGTTCGTTGCTGCCAGCGCCGGCCCGGACGGCTTGCGCGCCGCGACCATCAGTTGGGTCACGCAGGTGTCGTTCGAGCCGAAGCTGATCGCGGCCGCCATGCGCCGGGGCACGGCCATCTGCGAGGCGGTGCAGGCCAGCCGGCGTTTTGCGCTGCACGTGGTCGGCGCGACGCAGGCGGACATGGCGCGCACGTTCTTCAAGGTCACGCCGGCCGGTTCCGCCGAGATCGCCGGTTACGCTTTCACGTTCTCCGAGCGCGGCGCGCCGATCCTCAGCGGCGCGGCCGCATGGCTTGAATGCGAAGTGACTGAAGAGGCGAGCCAGGCCGGCGACCATGCCGTGTTCATCGCCCGCATCGTGGATGGCGGGGTCAACACGCCCGGGATGGCCGCGCTGGCCTTGCGTGACACGATGTGGCACTATGGCGGCTGACGCCGCTCGTATCTGAGCTGCTCACGCCGCTATCATACGAGGAGGATGATCATGACGCTCGATCTGCCGAGCGATGACCTCCGCAGCAGCACGCTGCGCCTGTTGTCCAACGGCGTGTACGTGCTCACGGCCTGCGGGCCAGAGGTCATCCATGCGGCCACCGTCACCTGGGCGATGCAGGTCTCCATCCAGCCCTCGCTGTTGCTGGTTGCGCTGCGTCGCAATTCGATGCTGTCTCAGGCCGTGCGCAAGGCCCACCGTTTCGCGCTCAACATCCTGGGCGCCGATCAGGGGGTCCTGGCCGAGAAGTTCTTTGCGCACCGCACCGCCGCGATAGACAGCGAGAGCATCGAGGGTCACGGGTTCCGGATGTCTGCCGGACGCTGCCCCTTGCTCTCTGACACCCTGGCCTGGCTGGAGTGCCGCCTGGCCGCCGAGCCGGCCGTGCCCGGCGACCACAACCTCTTGCTGGGTGAAGTGACCGGCGCGGGCATCCGCCGCCAGGGGGACCCCATGGTGTTGTGGCAGACGCCGTGGTCTTACGGCGGCGTGCGCGAGTGAGGGAGATGATGGATTTGCCTGATTACCGGGCCGAAGCCGAAGCGCTGCGCGGCCAGCTCACCGCCTGGCGCCGTGACCTGCATCAGCACCCCGAGCTGGGCTTCGAGGTCGGTCGGACGGCCGGCGTCGTGGCCCAAGTTCTGGGTGACCTGGGGTGCGAGGTGCGCACGGGCGTGGGCAAGAGCGGCGTGGTTGGGCTGCTGCACGGCGGCAAGCCGGGGCCCACGGTGATGCTGCGCGCCGATATGGACGCGCTGCCCATCCAGGAGATCAGCGACGCGCCCTATGCATCGTGCGTGCCCGGCGTGATGCACGCGTGCGGCCACGACGGGCACGTCGCCGTGGCGCTCGGCGCGGCGACCCTGCTGGCCCGCCACGCCGCGGAGCTGCCCGGCCGCGTGTTGTTCGTGTTTCAACCGGCGGAAGAGGGGGACGGGGGCGCGGCCGCGATGATCGCCGATGGCGCCCTTGCCGACCCGGCGCCTGACGCGGCGTTTGGGCTCCATCTGTGGAACTCCATGCCGCTGGGCCAGGTGATGGCCCAGGCCGGGCCGTTGATGGCCGCGGCCGACATCGTACACATCACCTTGCACGGCCGCGGCGGGCACGGCGCATTGCCGCATGAGGCGGTGGACGCGATCGCGGTGGCGGGGCAGGTGCTCTCCGCGCTGCAAACCATTGTCAGCCGCAACGTCGACCCGCAGGAGACCGCGGTGCTGACCATCGGCACCGTGCACGGGGGCGCCGCCTTCAACATCATCGCGGAGACGGTGGAGATGCAAGGCACTATCCGCACCTTCTCGCGGGCCGTGCGCGAGACGGTGTTGACCCGCCTGCAGGTGCTGTTGGATGGCGTGGTGGGTGGCATGGGCGCGCGCTACGACATGAAGGTGCAAGAGGTCACCGGGGCCGTGGTCAATGATCCCCAGATGGCCGAGGTCGCGCGCGCGGCCGCGGTGCAGGTAGTGGGGAACACGGCTGTGGCCTGGCACCCGCCGATGATGGTGTCCGAGGACTTCTCGGAGTTCGCCCGCCACGTGCCGGCCTGTTTCATGTTGCTGGGCTCGGCGAATTCGGCATTGGGGTTCGACGCGCCCCATCATAACCCGCGGTTTGATTTCGACGAGCGCGCCCTGCCCATCGGCGCAGCGCTGTTGGTGACGACCGCCGCGCGTTTCTTGAGCGAACATTAGATTTGGGCTTAATCTCGGATCGTGTATAATGGAACGTGTTCGGGCATAACCTGCCCGGAGACACTATCCCCATCCGTAAGAAAACAATACATACAGTATCATACACAAAGGAGTGTAACCTCATGTCGTCCAAACTGAACCCCTTTACCATTGCGCAACAGCAACTCGATGATGCCGCCGCGATCTTAGGCCTTTCGCCCGCCATGCATGCGTTTCTACGCGTCCCCATGCGCGAGCTGCACTTCTCCATCCCCGTCCAGATGGATGATGGCTCCTATCAAACCTTCCAGGGCTTTCGTGTGCAATACAACGACGCGCGCGGGCCGGCCAAGGGCGGCATCCGGTTTCACCCGGACGAGACCATTGACACCGTGCGCGCGCTTTCGGCCTGGATGACCTGGAAGACGGCGGTGGTGGACATCCCGCTGGGCGGCGGCAAGGGCGGCATCGTCTGCGACCCCTCGGCCCTCTCCCAGGCCGAGCTGGAGCGGTTGAGCCGGGGTTACATGCGCCGCGTGGCCCACTTCATCGGCGCCGAGAAGGACGTGCCGGCCCCTGACGTTTACACCACGCCGCAGATCATGTCGTGGATGCTGGATGAGTATGAGACCATGATGGGGCGCCATGTGCCGGGGGTGATCACGGGCAAGCCGGTGCCGCTGTTCGGGTCGTTGGGCCGCGGGGATGCCACCGCGCGCGGCGGCCTGTACACCGTGCGTGAGGCCGCCAAGGTGCTGGGCATCGAGATGGTGGGCGCCGAAGTTGCGGTGCAGGGGTTCGGTAACGTGGGTTCATGGGCGGCCATCCTGGGACATCAGATGGGCATGAAGGTGATTGCGGTGAGCGACGTCTCCGGTGGCATCTACAATCCCGCTGGCCTGGATATCCCCGCCATCGCCGCCCACGTGCAGAAGCATCCTAAACGCATTATTGAGGGATATACCGAAGCGGGTGCAACTGCCATCAGTAATTCGGACCTGCTGGAACTCCCGGTCACCATCCTGTTCCCGGCTGCGCTGGAAAATGTGATCAAGGCTGAAAATGCTGACCGCATCAAGGCCAAGATCGTGGGCGAGCTGGCCAACGGCCCCACCACCCCCGAAGCGGATCAGATCCTGTTCGCCAAGGGCGTGTATGTGATCCCCGACTTCCTGTGCAACGCAGGCGGGGTCACGGTCAGCTACTTCGAGCAGGTGCAGAACGCCTACAACTTCTACTGGCCCATCGAAGAGGTCCAGAAACGGCTGGACGACAAGATGACCACCGCTTTCCATGCCGTCCACGAGATGGCCCAGGCCCGGAAGGTGCACAACCGCCTGGCCGCCTACCTGGTGGCAGTGAAGCGCGTGGCTGAGGCCACGGCTATCCGCGGCTGGGTCAAGTAGGGGCGGCTGACGCAGTGCGTATTGCGTCCGTGGTGACCGGTTTATAGGTGTTGTATAAAGATAAAACCCCGAAGGGTTCGTCAGAGCCCTTCGGGGTTTTCGCGCCTTCACGTATCCGGGCGGCGCGTTACAGCTTCGCCATCACCTCTTCCAACTGCGCGCGGCCGGGCCGCAGCTTCTCCTCGGGCAGCAAGGCCAGCGGCGTCTCCGTGTATTGCAGCAGATCGTGTAGGGTGGGCCGCTCGCCGGGGTTGATGTAGATCAGGCCCGTGATGAACTGCTGGTTCTGCCGCGCCTGCTCCAGGGTCATCAACGCGTTGAGCTTGTTGGTCGGATCGTAATCGGGGTCCAGCTTCTTCAGCACGATGCGCGAGCCGTCGTGCATGGCCACCTCCATCTCGCCCTCGTAATAGCCGATGGTGATCTCGTTGTAGGGCGGGATGAAGTTGAGCTCGTTCAGCGGCGTCTCCTTGGACTTGCCCCACGCATAGCTCTTGGTGGAGTCATCGTGGTTGTTGAAGGTGACGCACGGGCTGATGATGTCCAGCACGGCGATGCCGCGATGGCTGAACGCGGCCTTGAGCAGCGCTTCCACCTGGCGGGGGTCGCCGGCGAAGCTGCGAGCCACGAAGGTGGCGTTGGCCGCCAGCGCCTCCATGCAGATGTCCAGGGGCGGCAGCAGGTTGACGCCGGCATATTTCAGCTTCTGCCCCAGGTCGGCGGTCGCGCTGAACTGGCCTTTGGTGAGGCCGTAGACGCCGTTGTTCTCCACGATGTAGACCATAGGTACGTTGCGCCGCACTGCATGCTTGAACTGACCGGTGCCGATGGAAGCCGTGTCACCGTCGCCGCTGACGCCGATGATCGTGAGCTCCCGGTTGGCGACCGCCGCGCCGGTGGCGACCGCGGGCATGCGGCCGTGCACGCCGTTGAATGCATGGCTCCAGCCCAGGAAATAGGCGGGCGACTTGCTGCTGCAGCCGATGCCGCTCATCTTCACGACCTGCGTCTGGTCCAGGCCCAGCTCCCAGGCGACGTTGATGATGCGCTGGCTGATGGTGTCGTGCCCGCAGCCTTTGCACAGGGTGGACGGCGCGCCCTTGTAGGCGCCCTTTTCCAGCCCCAGGTTGTTGACCTTGACAGTGACGTTCTTTGCAACCCCTTCAGTCGTGACTCCCATGGCTCACCTCACATCTTGCTCTTGATCGTCTTCGCGATCCACTCGGCTGTCAATGGCATGCCGTTGCAGCGGGAAACGGAAATCAGCCCGCCGCTGCACAACGGTTCTTCCGAGAGGAGGATCTGGTGCAACTGCCCTTCGTCGTTGTTCTCCACGACAAAGACGCGCTCATAGCTGTGCATGAACGCGCGCACCGCGTCATTGATCGGCAGCGCGCGCAGGCGCATATAGCTGCTCTGCACACCCTTCGCGGCCAACAGGTCGCGTGCCTCAAGGACGGCCGGATGGTTGGAGCCGAGGCTGATGATGCCGATCGGCGCATCCTTGACCTCGATGACCTCCGGCGCCGGCACCAGCTTCCGGGCTGTCTCGAACTTGCGCGCCAGGCGGCGCATGTTGTTTTCCCAGTCCTCCGGCCGCTCGCTGTAGGTGGCATATTCGGTGTGGCCGGTGCCGCGGGTGAAGTAGGCGGCCGCGCGGTCGGGGGTGCCGGGCAGGGTGCGCCAGCCGACGCCGTCGCCGTCCACGTCTTTGTAGCGGCCCCACGCGCCGCCGAGCTCCTTGAGCTGCTCCACGGTCAGCACCTTGCCGCGATCCAACGGTTTTTCCGGATACTCGAAGCGGTCGCTGGCCCAGATGTTCATGCCCAGGTCCAGGTCGCTCAACACCATCACCACGGTCTGGAGCCGCTCGGCCAGGTCCAATGAAGTGTTGCCGAACTCGAACGCCTCTTTGGGGTCGCCGGGGAACAACAACACGTGGCGGGTGTCGCCGTGGCTCAGGTAGTAGGCCGCGGAGATGTCGCCCTGGCTGGTGCGGGTGGGCAGGCCCGTGCTGGGGCCGATGCGCTGGATGTCCCAGATCACCGCCGGCACCTCTGCGAAGTAGGCCAGGCCCGCGAACTCGCCCATCAGGTCCAGGCCCGGCCCTGAGGTCGCGGTCATCGCCCGCGCGCCGGCCCAGCCCGCGCCGACGACCATGCCCAGCGCGGCCAGCTCATCTTCGGCCTGCACCACCGCGAAGTTGGCCTTGCCTGTCTCCGGGTCGGTGCGCAGCTTGGGCAGGTATTTGTTCAGCGCGTCCACCACGCTGGAGGCCGGGGTGATGGGGTACCACGCCACCACCGATACACCGCCGAAGATGGTGCCCAGCGCAGCGGCCGTGTTGCCGTCGATCATGATCTTGTCCTCGTTGAAGCCGGACATCCGCTCCACGCGGTGCGGGTCGGTCTTCACCAGGTTCGCCTGGGCCCAGGCGTAAGCCCGGTTCACCATGTCCATGTTCAACGCGATGGGCTTGGGTTTGCCGTCGAAGCTCCACGACACCGCGGCCTCGATCTCGGCCATCTCGATGTCCAGGATGTGCGTCAGCACACCGACATACACCATGTTGGCGATGTAGTCCTTCAGCTCGAAGGGCAGGTTGGACTCCTTCACCAGCTTGCTGACCGGCATGGGGTAATAGGTGACGTCGGGGCGCCGCGCAGCGATGGGCAGCGAGTCGTCGTAGAGCACGATGCCGCCTTGGGCCACCTTGGCCATGTCCTCGGCGACGGTGCGGCCGTTCAGGCACACGGCGATCTCGTACGGGTCGCGATGGGCCAGGTAGCCGTCTTTGCTCAACCGGATGACGTACCAGGTGGGCAAGCCCTGGATGTTAGAAGGGAACAGGTTCTTGCCGGTGACGGGGATCCCCATCTTGAAAAAGGCGCGCAGCAGGACGCCGTTGCTGGTCTGGCTGCCCGAACCGTTGATGGTTGCGATGTTCAACGAGAAGTTGTTGATGATCTCCGGCCGCGCACCGGCTGGAGCTTCTTGAGGGTCCCCGCTCAGGGGTTGCACTGCACTGCTCATACACCTTTCTCCTTGAAGGTTTGGGCTTCCGCTGGCATCACGGGCCGCGAAAGCCGGGTCAACTGCTCGCTGGTCAATGAAAACTCGTGGGCCACGCCCATCCTGTCAATCAACTGCATGTGCTGGGTTAGCAGCGCTTTGCCGGCCGCGTAGTCGCCGGCCTCGATGGCCTCCGCGATCCGCGCGTGGTAACTCCATACTTCCTGTAGATAGCCGTAATCCGCATACGTGTTCAGCTCTACCGCCTCGTACGCGTCCCAGTACGCTTCCAACAGGCCGAGCACGAAGGGATTGTCCAGCCGGCGAAAGATGCCCAGGTGGAACGCCCGGTGCTCGGGGTAGGGGATCTGGATGCGCTCGTCCGCCAGCTTCTCGTGGGCGCGCGCCACCAACTCGCGCAGGTGGGCGATATCGTCGGGGCTGAGCAGGACGACCGCCTCGTCCCAAAACGCAGTCTCCAGGTGGATGCGCAACCCACTGAACGCGCGAAACGCGCCCCGGTCCAGCGCCAGGGCCACCATCAGCGCCAGGCGCACGGCGGGCAGGAATTCATACTTGCGGCAGCGGATGCCGCGCCGCGGGCTGGCCTCCACCAGGCCCAGGACGCGGGCGACCTCGAACTGCTCGCGGAGCTTGCCGGTGCTGATGCCGATCTCCGCGCTGATCTCCCCCAGCGACGGCAGCCGTTCGCCGGGCTGGCAGCCGGTCGCCAGGAGATAACGCAGAAAATCGGATTCGATCTGTGACAGGATCATGGCAGCATCACAAAAGCGGAATATTCGGATTTATCGAATCAATTGGATTATCCAGATGGTATCACGAATCCGCGGTCTTGGCAAGTAAGAAACCTTCCGGCGCGCGAATTGTATGCATCCCTGCTTAACTCGCTGTCTAATGTTTGTATAATCTCATTTGTATTTTCTCAATAATTCGGGGTAGGGGCACGGTCTTGCGCCTGCCCATCAGGGCGACCGCGAGGGTGCGCCCCTACTCATCTGCAATCAGCGAAGGAGACAGACATGACGACAAAAGAAACTTCCCTCCCCGAGAACGTGCCGGCCGTGGGCAGCCCGGCGCCCGATTTCGAGCTGCTGGCCGATGATGGCGCCGCGGTGCGGTTGAGCGACTTGCGCGGGCAGCGCGTGGTGCTCTATTTCTACCCCAAGGATGACACGCCCGGCTGCACCACCCAGGCGTGCGGCTTCCGCGATAACTACGTGGAGATCAACGAGCGCAACGCGGCGGTGTTCGGCATCAGCCCCGACGGCGTGAAGAGCCACGTCAAGTTCCGCACCAAGTTCGACCTGCCGTTCCGCCTGTTGGCCGACGAGGAGCACAAGGTGGCCGAGCTGTACGGGGTCTGGGGCGAGAAGAGCATGTACGGCAAGAAGTACTTCGGCATCGTCCGCTCCCATTTCGTAGTGGATGAGGCCGGCAACATCGCAGATGTGCAGTACAACGTCAGCCCGACGGTCAGCGTGGAGAGCGCGCTGGCTGCGCTGCGGCTGGGGTGAAGGCCGGGCCGCAGGTTAAAAGCACAGGGCCGCCGTCCGTGGGAGATGGACGACGGCCCCGCGCGGGTAGCACAGGAAAAGAGATCTCCCCCTGATCCCGCTCCTTGAGTGCTAGAGGGTATCAGGGGGATCGATTCCTTACAGATCGAGCGCGCAATTTTCTAAATTCTGCCTGAATCAGCGGCAGGACGCCAGCGGCGACGGGAGCTGCAGGCCCCACAACGCCTCCGGTGATGGCGCCGCCAGCTCCGGCAGGGTGGTTAGCGGCTCGGCCAGCCGCCGGTAGCGGTACAGGCCGATGCCGGGGGCGTGCTGCTCGGCCACCAACCGGTAGCCCCGGTGGAACTCGGCCGGCAGGAACGCGCGCAGGTCCCGGTAGGGGCTCTCGGCCAGCACCAGCCACAGGTCGCCTCCGGGGGGCGGCGCCGCATCGGGTAGGGCCGGCAGGCCGGCGCCCAGCAGCGGGCTCCAGGTGACGCCCCCCGGCTCGGACGCCGCGCGGCGGGCATAGTAGTCGAACGCGGGCACGGCCAGGTCATCCACCCAGGCGACCGCCGGGGACGAGCGGGTGGCTTGGGCTACGGCCGCGACCGTCTCGCGCCACGGCTCGCGTTGGAAGGTGGCCAGCAGCCACAGGGTCGCCGCCAGGCCCAGCGCGGCAGCGCCCCACGCCAGGCGCGGCCGGAAGTGCGCCAGCCGCCAGGCCACCAGCAGCGCCAGGTAGGGCAGGATCACCACCAGCAGCCGCTTGACCGTGAAGAGCCGGGGGACCGCGCTGAAGGCCAGCAGCAGCAGCCAGGCGGCCAGCAGCAGGAAAGCCGTCGCTGGCCGATCGCCAAGTCGGGTCAGGCGGCCCTGCCCCGCGCCAAGCCGCCATGCCATCAGGAGCGCGGCCAGGCCGGCGGCGGCCGTCAGCGCCTGCAGCAGCATCCCCGCCGACCCCGGATCCAACGCCACCCCCAGCCGCCGGGCCTGCACCGCCACGAAGATCGCGTGGTATGTGTCTGCCCCAACCCCCTGGACCAGCCACCAGATGGCAATGGGGACGATGACCGCGGCTTGCAGGCGCAGCCAGCGACCGGCGTGGGGCCTTCCCCGGGCCAGCCACCACAACTGGAGCGCGGCGTAGGGCAATGACGCGCTCACGTCTACGGCCAGGGCGGCCACGGCCAGCAGCCAGAAGCCGGCCGCCAGCCAGCGCCAGCGGGGCCTCGTGTCCTGCGCGTCGGTGGACATGAGGCGCCACGCCGGCAGCAGCAGCGCGGCGCCCAGCGCCTGGGCCAGCGCGTACATGCGCACCTCGGCCGCGTACCAGCTTTGGAGCGGGAAGGTGGCCAGCAGCAGCGCGGCCAGCGCGCCGGCCCGGGCGCCCAGGATCTTGTGGCCGGCGCGCGCTGTGAGCGCCACCGCCAGCACCGAGGCAAACACCGAGGGCAGGCGCAGCCAGGGCTCCGCCTCGCCCAGCGCCAGCCAGCCCTTCAGCAGCAGGTAGTAGCCGGGCGGGTGGGGGTCGCACAGGCGGAGCAGCAGGTCAGCCAGGGGCAGATGGGCGAACCAGACGCTGCTGGCTTCGTCGATCCACAGCGATTGGGCCAGCAGCGGCAGCGGCAGGGCCAGGGCCAACAGGGCCGCGACGGCCCGCAGCGCACGGTTGCGCGTCAAGGCGCATCTCCCGGCGCGCGTTCGGCGGCGTCCGCCGCGCCCACGGCGGCCATCAGCCCGAACAGCCCCCACACCACGATCGCGGCCCGCGTCGCGGTGGTGATCACTTCAAACATCCCGTGGGCCAGGAAGACCAGCAAGGCGCCCAACAGCCCGATGGCCGTTGTGCGGATCGGGCCTGGCCCGGCAGCCAGCGCCTGCCGCAGCAGAAGGATCGCCAACACCATGTACAGCCCCAGGTGGCCGATGAGCCCCGGGATGCCCATCTCGGCCGCTGTGTTCAGGTAGATGTTGTGCGCGTGGTAGAAGCTGGTGTCCGGCCCGATGCTGAAGGTGGGGTACAGCAGCTTGACCACCGGCTCGAACATGCCCAGCCCCACCCCGGTGAACGGGAAGTCCTGGATCATGTACAGCGCCCGGCTCCACAGCTCCACGCGGCCTTGCAGGCTGGATGCGCCCAAGACGTCGCTGGCGCCGAGGAGGGCATCTGGCGTCACGGCCGCGCGGCCCAGCGCCAGGGCGGCCGCTGCCACGGCCGCGGCCGCGGCCCAGAACCACCACCAGCGCCGGTTGCTCAGCACGGTCACAGCCACCGTCGCCAGCGCCACGCCGATCAGCGCGCCGCGCGACTGCATCAACAGCAGCAGCGCGGCCAGCAGCGCGGCGCCGGCCAGCGCGGCACTGCGGCCCACCCAGGTGCGCGCGTGCAAGCCCAAGGCCAGCGCCGGCGGCCAGAAGAGCGCAACCATGCCGCCGGCCAGGTTGGCGTTGAACCCCGCCGGGTTCCAAAACGGCCGGAACCCGCGCGGCAGCAGGTCGTAGATGTCGCGGTCGATGAAGGGCAGTTTCCCGCCGCTGGACGTCGTGCCCAGCAGCAGCAGCACGCCCAGCACCGCGCCGCCGGCAGCCAGCCACGGCGCGGCGCGGCGCGGCCACGGCGTGGCGGCCAGGCCGGCCACAGCCCAGAACAGGGCGAGGTTGGCGGCGAAGGCGTAGGTGCGGGCAAGGGTGACCTCGCGGTCGGCCGACGCCCACAAGCCGACCGGCAGCGTGAGCAGGATCAGCAGCAGCGGCCAATCGGCCGGGGTGTGGCCCAGCAGGCGGCCGGACGCCAGGCAGCGGAGCAGGCCGGCCGCGGCCAGGAGCGCGACCGCGGCGGCCGGGGCCCACGGCGGCGCCAGGGTGCTGAACAGCAGGGGGGGCGCGGCCAGGGCCACCGGGATCAGGAGAAACCAGGGCGAGGCGCCCCAGGCTTTGAGCGTGCGTATCATGGTCGTATGGGTTCCACAAACATACGAGGCCGCCGCCCGGGTGGGACAACGGCCCCGCAGAGGTGAGCCAGGAAGAGAGGGCTCCCCCTGCCCCTCTCCCTGGGTGTGAGAGGGGCGCGGAGGGCCGTTTCCTTACAACGCTGCGGACGAATTCTCAAAGATCTTTTGTGCGGCCGGCGTCACACGCGGCCGCGGGCTGCGCTGAGCAGGTGGCGCACCCGCACGCCCAAGGCCGTCGAGCCGTAGCGCGCGGCCAGCCAGGCGCGCTCGGGCCACAGCGTGCGCCAGACCAGGCGCGCGGCGTCGGCCGGCCGGTCGACCAGGACGAGCTGGTAGAGGAGCCGCAGGGGGCTGTGGGTGATGTCGCGGCCGCGCAGGGCCGCGGCTGAGCCGGTGAAACGCGCCAGCAGCGATCGCCGCGCCCCGCCGGGACGGAGTGCGGCGATCGCGGGCTCGGCGCCGGGCAGGCCGAAGAGTTCGGCGGCCAGTGACAGCACCAGCCAGGTGGGGGCGGCCATGCGCCAGGCGGCCGCGCGCTCGGCCACGGCGCGCCAGTCCACGGCCGCGCTGGCGGCCAGCAGCGTCACGTCCAGCAGCCCCCGCACGCCGGGGTAGGCCATCTGGTGGTTGACAGCCAGGTGCACGGCGAGCTGGATGATCCCATCCTCGGGCCCCAGGGTCCACGCGGGCCGGCCGGCCAGGGTGACGGGGACGGCGCGGCAGCGCAGACCCGCGCTGTCGGCCGCGGCGACGCGGCGCAGCCACTCGCCGGCGAAGACGCCCCAGTGCAGCTCCACCAGGCCGTGGCCCGGCCGGCCGCCGATCAACTGGATCTCGCCCTGGCGCTGGGCCTGCAGCGCCAGCGGCCGGGCGGCCTTGACGCGCTGGCGGTAGCCGGCCGCTTCCAGCGCGGCCTGGCAGCGCGGCATGGCCTCGTCCGCCAGCCACAGGTCCAGGTCGCCCATGGGCCGGCAGGCGGGGTCGGGATAGGCGGTGAAGGCCAGCGCCGCGCCCTTGAAGACGATCGGCGTCACCCCGGCCGCGGCCAGGATGTCCAACACCGCGGCCAGCTCGCGCGCGTGGAGCTCGGCATCGCCTGCGGCGGCGTAGTAGTGGCCGCGCAGCGCGGCGTGGAGCGCGGGGGGCAGGCCGGCCAGCGCAGCGGCCGCGCGCAGTTGGTGGAACGCGTAGGCCGCCAGCCCCTGGCCGTGCAGCCACCCGGCCCAGGCGGGGTCGGGTGCGGCGGCCGCCCAGGCGCGCAGCGCGGGACCGTCGCCCGCGGCCAGCGCGGCCAGGAACGCGGCCGCGGCCGGCGGCTGCCAGGCGACCGGCCGCCAGACCGCGGGCTGCTTCGGCGGCGCTGGGTTCACGCGGCCCCCGCGGTCGGGCCGCCCGCTGCCGCGGCCACCGGGGGACTTTCGGCCAGCGCGGCCAGCGACCGCCGCACCGCCGCGTCATCCCCGCGGGCCGCGGCCGCCAGCAGGGCGTCCAGCGCGGCGGTCAGGGCGGGGCCGGCCGGCGCCGCAGTCTCGGGGCCGCGGCCGTTGGCCGACACGAAGATCTTGGCGTGCTCGGTGCGCTCGTGCGCCTCCGCGGGGTCGAACAACTCCTCGTAGAGCTTCTCGCCCGGCCGCAGGCCGGTGTAGCGGATCTCGATGTCGCGGCCCGGCTCCAGGCCGGAGAGGCGGATCAGGTCACTAGCCAGGTCCGCGATGCGCACCGGCTCACCCATGTCCAGCACGAACACCTCGCCGCCCCGGCCCAGCGCGGCCGCCTGCAGCACGAGCTGCACCGCCTCGGGGATGGTCATGAAGTAGCGGCGCATCTCCGGGTGGGTGACGGTGACCGGGCCGCCGGCCGCGATCTGCTTTTGGAAGAAGGGCACCACGCTGCCGCGGCTGCCCAGCACGTTGCCGAAGCGCACCGCGACGTAGGCCCGGCCGGTGCGCTGCGCCGCGTCCTGCACGATGAGCTCGGCCACCCGCTTGGTGGCGCCCATGACGCTGGTGGGGTTCACCGCCTTGTCGGTGGAGATCAGCACGAAATGCGCCACCCCGGCCGCGACGCTGGCCGCGACCAGTTGCTGCGTGCCCAGCACGTTGTTGGTGATCGCGTCCTCGACGTTGTCCTCCATCAGCGGCACGTGTTTGTGCGCGGCCGCGTGGAACACGATCTCGGGGCGGTGCTGGCGGAACACCGCGGCCAGGCGCTCGGGGAAGCGGATGTCGGCGATGACGGGTTGCAGGTTGGAGGTTGCAGGTTGCAGGTTCTCAGATGGCGTTTTCGACCTGGAACCGCCGGCTTTCAACTCATTGTAGATCTCAAAAATCGAGTTTTCGCCGTGGCCCATGAGCACCAGTTTGGCCGGGTCGAAGCGCAAGATCTGGCGGCACAGCTCCGCGCCGATGGAGCCGCCCGCGCCGGTGACCAGCACGCGCTTGCCGCGGATCAGGCGGGCCACCTGCGCGGTGTCGGTGCGCACCGGCTCGCGGCGCAGCAGGTCCTCGATCTGCACGTCGCGCAGTTGGCCCAGCTTGACGCTGCCCTCCAGGAGCTCGTACATGCCGGGGATGATGCGCGCCCGCACGCCGGCCGCCTCGCAGATCTGGACGATCGCGCGGATCTCTGCGCCGGGGACGCTGGGCATCGCGATGACCACCTGTTCGACGTGGTGCTGGCGCACTAGCTCGGGGATCAGGTCGCGGCCGCCCAGCACGCGCACCCGGTGGATCAAGACGCCGTGTTTGCGCGGGTCGTCGTCCACGAAGCCGACCGGGATCAGGCCGGCCTGGGGGTTGGCCTGCAGCTCGCGCAGCACCAGGATGCCGGCCTCGCCCGCGCCCGCGATCAGCACGTGGTCCAGCGCGCCGGGCGTGTGCTGGGCCTTGTCCGCGCGGCGCGCGCTCTGGCCCCACACGCGCAGCGCGAAGCGCGGGGTGGCGATCACCAGGCCGGTGACCAGGATGTCGATCAGGGGGATGGAGCGGGGGATGGCCGGCATCAGGTCGGGGAGCAGCGCCTTGCCGCCCAGGAAGAGCGCGCCCTGGGCCAACCCGCCCAGCATGGCCGCGCCGGCCAGCAGCACCAGCTCGTCCACGCTGGCGTAGCGCCAGAAGCGGCTGTAGAGCCCCAGCAGGCTGAAGATCGGGATCTTGATCAGTGGCGCCAGGAGCACATAAACGGTCAGCCCGCGCAAATAGACCTGGAGTTGGTTGCTGTCCAGCCGCAGCGCGAAGGCCATGAGCGCGGCCATGGGCAGCAGCAGCAGGTCGAACAGCGCCATGTGGCGGTTGCGGATGTGGCGGCTGGCGCGGGCCAGGAACGAATCACTTGTCACGGTGCGGTGTTTCTCCGATGGGGTAGCACAGATCGTGGTCAGGGATGGTTAGCGCCGCAGCGCTTGCACCACCCCGGCCACCCGTTCCAGGTCGGCCCCGGTCATGGCGGCGCCGGAGGGCAGGCACAGGCCGTGCGCGAACAACTCCTCGGCCACCGCGCTGCCCACCTTTTTGTAAGGCAGCGGGGCATTGCATCGTCTTTGATTCGAATTGCCGATTCAAGCATACTGTTGAGACAGCTTCATCGCTAGTCGAAGATGCTTGCAATGGTCTGGGCGATCAGCTTGATATCACTTATCAGGGTGCGCTGTTCCAAATAAGCCAGGTCAATGGCTAGCTTGTCCGGTAATACCCGGTTACGATAAACCGTCTCCCAATCTTCACCAGAAAGCAGTTGCTCTTCGTGACGATAAACCAACGACGCGGCACTGGTGATGCCGGGGCGCACGGTCAGCACGCGACGCTGTTCCGGCGTATAAAATGCTACGAAACGAGGATCCTCTGGCCGAGGACCGACCAGGCTCATTTCTCCCTTGAAAACATTGATCAGTTGAGGTAGTTCGTCAAGCTTGGTGCGACGCAGAAAACGGCCCGCGCACGTAACGCGTAAGTCGCCAGCAGCGGTGATACCGGGTCCCTGCTGGTCGGCGTTGGTGACCATGCTACGGAATTTGTAGAGGCGGAAAGGGTGTCCGTTTTGTCCCACCCGGGTTGCCCGGTAAAGAATCGCTCCTGGTGAATCCAGCTTGATCCATACCCCGATCAGCAGCAGCAGTGGACTCAGCAGGGTTAGTCCAAGGGCAGAGGCAACGATGTCCAGAAACCGACGTAACCCGTCAGCAACCATAGTGTTCCACAATCTCCGATACAGCAGCGATCACATCCTGCACGTCCTGCTCGCTCATCTTGCTGTAAATGGGCAAAGAGATCTCGCGCAAATATTCCCCATACGCCACCGGGAGGTCTTCGGGCTTGTAGCCGTAGGTCTCACGATAGTAAGGATGGACGTGCAAGGGGATGAAATGGACGCTGGTCCCGATGTTACGGCTCTTTAGTTCCTCAACAAACCGGGCGCGATCGATACTGAGCCGGTCCAGGTTCAACCGCAGCATGTACAGGTGCCAGGCATGCTGGCAATCCTGCCGGTCGTGTGGGATTTGCAGCGCGGGCATGGCCGAAAATGCCGCGTTGTAGCTATGGGCGATCGCCTGGCGGCTCCGCCACATGTGCTCCGCCTTGCGCAGTTGCGCCAACCCCATCGCGGCGGCAACATCTGTCATGTTGTACTTGTAACCCGGCGCAATGATTTCATAATACCAGGACCCCTCGGCCGTGTAGCGCTTCCATGCATCCTTGCTGATGCCGTGCAGCGCCATGATGCGACAGCGCTCGGCCCAGGCATCATCTTCGGTGCAGATCATGCCTCCTTCGCCGGTGGTCAGTGTTTTGGTGGCATAGAAGCTGAAGCAGGTGAAGTCGCTCAGGTTGCCGATCATGCGGCCTTTATAGAGGGTGGGGAAAGCGTGGGCCGCATCCTCGATCACGGGCAGGCTGTGCCGCCGGGCCACGGCGTGGATGTCATCGAGCTCAGCGGGCAGACCTGCGATGTGCACCGGAATGATCGCGCGCGTGCGGGGTGTGATTGCCGCTTCCAGCAAGTTCGGGTTCAGGTTCAGGCAGCGCGGGTCTACATCCACCAGCACGGGCCGGGCATCGAAGTAACGAATCACCTCTGCGGTGGCTGCAAAGGTGTAGGGCGTGGTGATGACCTCGTCACCTCGCCCCAGGCCGATGGCTTCCAGGGCCAGGTGCATGGCCGCGGTGCATGAGTTGACTGCGATGGCATGCCTGGCGCCCACGGCCGCGGCGAACTCGGCCTCGAACTGGCGAGTTTTAGCGCCGGTGGTGATCCAGCCGGAGTCCAAAGCCTCTTTGATCTGCTGTAATTCAGCGTTGCCAATGTCGGGGAGGGCAAATGGAAGAAACGCGTTGGACATTGAAATCATCCTTCATCGCTGCGGTGACGACTGAGTTAATCGGGCACTTGCGCTTGTAAAGCAGTGGGCCAGGTCTGTTCTGTCAAGGGGCGCTGGCCCTCCAAATAGAAGCGCAGCACACCCTCAGCCTTAGCCAGGGTCGGGGTCTGCGGGCGCCAGCGGCGAAGTTGGCGTAACGCCCCGTGACTGACGGAGTTGAACAAGGGTGATAACCAGGGATGAAACATAACCCGCTGGCGTACGGGCTTGGCAGTGTAACCCATGCGGAACTTAAACTCATCCACACTCGGAGGGGCATCCAATGACTCGAGCCCGTAGAAGATCGCTTCTGTCTCAGGCCGTTGCAGCACGTGTGACGTAAAAGCAAAGGTAAGGAGATTATTGACACCTTGGGATAGATACGCCGATCGGCTCTGCTGGTACAGAATACTACAACATCCATCACAGGTGAATGCGATCAGAGATGCAGCCAGGGTATCGCCTACGAACACTCCCCACGTCTCAAAGCCCGATAATCCATCGGCGGCCTCGCATAGATTCTGCCACCAGTCGGGGTTTTCCACGCCCTCTCTGCCTTGACGCTGAAGAGTCTCGCTGCGCACAGGCCATCCCTCACTGGCCAGACAGGAAAACGAAATTGGCTCAACGGTGGCTTCTTTGGCTGCTTTGCGAACATCGTAGCGCGCCTTTTTGGGAAGGATATCAAGTGAGTAGTCAGTCTTGAGGAGTACGACATGATAGCTGATCCTACCCTGTGTCGCAGAGACCGGGGTTGAGTAACGAACACCGATAGACCGCGTTCGTTTAAGCAGCTCATCAATCTCGTCGTCCTGGGGTTGGATAACCCAGTGATAGGGAAAAGCTTGGAGGATCCGGGGCCCCTGGCTGTACCAGTAGCTATTGGCTGTCTGGGTGATTGCATAGCCTTGCCGCTGGAGCCACTCAGCAAACACCTGCGCGTTCATCGAATGTCCATTAATGAGCGTTCATAACTAACCATAGGCTGTCCATTATGCCAGACACTGCCCGTTTCAGCGAATCCATGCTTTCGATAGAAAGCTTGTGCTGGCTCATTGTTGCTTTCAACGTACAGGTGCATACGCTGAAAGCCTCGCGCGCACGCGTCCAACATGAGTCGTTGCACCAGACCCGATGCCACGCCACTACCGCGCGCCGGTGGCGCAACAACGATGGGCCGCAGTTCGTATCCTTCCGTTCTTTGAGTAACACCTCCCGCGGGTGAGCGTCCGAGCCTCCGCACAAACGAGGCCATGATCTGTGGTCGAGTCAATACACCAAGCACTCCCCAAAACGCTAATGCAGGCCAACGTGTTGTCAGCAGTAGCTTACGCAGCTCAGCGGCTTCCCATACACCGCAAATATAACCTAGAATCCGATCCTGCTCTTCTGCCACGTAACCGACAGCACCACGACCCCGGGCTACCGTCTGGTAGTAACTCGATAGAAGCTGTCGGCCGGGCGCGCCGCGAAACGGTGTTGTCAGACACTGAACATGCAATGCAGCGACAGCTATGCTGTGTTTAGGCGTTAATGGGACGATTCTGTTCATTCGCGGTCCGGGTGAGTAACTGGTTGAAGGATTCCACGCAGTGGTGACGCGAAAATCGCGACTCTAGTATGGTCCGGCCGTTTTGGCCCATCTTGTCAGGGTGCATCGTGTCGCGTTGCCAACTGCGAATGACCTCAGCTACCTGCTTGGGTTGGTTTGGCGGCAGGTTGACTCCGCAGTGGCCCTCCGACACAAGTGCAGCGATCTCACTATCAGATGGTGTAATGGCCAGGATTGGCCGCGCGCTGGCCATAATGTTGAAAGTCTTGCTGGGCAGAGAGAAGCTGGATGACTGCGCGTTCAGGGTAACCAAGCTTGCATCCGCTGCCGCAAGCATCTCGGCGAACTGCTCGCGCGGTTGAAAAGGTAGGAACACCACGTTGTCCAGGCCGCGCTGACGAGCAGCCTGCATCAATCCCTCTTTTTTCAGGCCTTCTCCCACAATGACGAAACGCACTGGGGGCGCTGCGGGTGTGTCTTGCAGTAATGCTGCTACGTCCAACACATCTTCCAAACAAGATGTGTGGCCCAGCGCGCCAGCATACATGATCACAAAAGCACCGTTCAGGCCGTGCTGACGGCGAAATGAGTTCTCTTTGGGTAGAGGGCGGACAATGTGCGGGTCGGCCCAGACAGGTGTCACTGACAGTTTGTCCGCCGCGACACCTTTGGCAAGCAAGTTGCGCCGAAAGCTCTCTGAGATCAGTGAGATATGGGTTGCTTGGGCGTAAAGAAAGCGTTCTAACCAACGAAAAAAGCGGATGGCGGCAGCATTGCGCAAGACGCCAGCGGCAATAGCAGCATCAGGGTACAAGTCTTCGACGCGTAGAATCCAGGGCACGCGCCAAAGCACGCTCAACAGCCAGGCGGCAACCCCCAGCGGCATGGGCGGGGAATAGCTGAAGATGGCATCCGGTCGCCCGGCTTTTAGACCGCCGAAAAAGGTCATAAAACTGAAAGTGCCGTAATTGAGAAGGCGCGGCCACAAGCTCTTGTGCGGAGAAATGTAGCTCCACACACGGATCACCCGCACACCGTTTCGTTGTTCCTCAGCGATCAGCGCGTTGCGGTATCCCGAGAAGACCACGCCTCCGGGATAGCTTGGCGCGCACGTGACAAAATCAACTGCGTGACCACGTTGAACCAGATCTTCTGCGAGCTCCGTGGCCAAAACGGCCCCACTGACTTCCTCAGGCGCGTAGTGCTGGGCAAAGAGTAGGATGCGCATTGCTCAGCCTATCCTCTCGTCCATATCCGCCAAGTTGGTGTTCTGCTTGGGATAGCTATCATGATAAGAGATCCGTGATCTGGCCCCACATAGCCGGCACATCTGGCAGCGCATCTTGGACTGTAGAGAGATAATGGGCTCAGGTGACAGGATAAGGCTAACGATGAGTGCTTGTATAGCGTTCACTGTATGTTTTTCTGCTTGTTTAAACCTCAAGAAATCACTGATGTGAAGAGATCTAGCATTCTCCTTGCCACTACATCGGCAGCGAATTGCTGTTGAGCGAGTTGTTGACCGGCATACCCCATTTGATGTCGCAAGACCGAATCTCCTAGCAACTGTCGCCAGGCATTGGCAACCAGGTCGGGTTGAGCAGATACAACGAAGCCAGCCCCGGAATCCCTTACTTCTGCCGCAAGACCCACATCTTCCGACAACAACACGGGAAGTCCGGCCGCCATGGCCTCAACTACAACCATGCCGAAATTCTCTCGATGAGATAGCAACAAAAGCAAGTCAGCATCAGCATACGCTTGCAAGAGGTCACTTCCAGCCAATAGGCCGGTAAAATGAACATGATCCGCCAGACCAATCCGGTGTGCTTGAATCCTTGCTTGCTCGCCTGAGCCATCCTGGTCAGGGCCAATGAAAATCAGATGGGCATCGGTGGCTTCTTGGGAGATCAAAGCAAACGCCTCAAGGATCAGGGTAATGCGTTTCTCCTTGTGCAGTCGCCCGACATACAGCGTAACAGGCGCATCTTGGGAGATGCCAAGTCGTTGTCGAAGTTCGCCGCGCTGAGGCAACGCTTGAAACCGATCTATGTTTGATCCATTTGGGATGACTACGACAGGCGGTTTGAAGCCCCATTTCTGTTGTTGAGTTTCCTCCATAGCACTGGTCAAATGAATCGCAGCGGCACGATCAATTAATCGTCGTTCGATAAGCCTTAGATACAAGCGCTTCTTAAGATTCTTTTGCGTCATCGACCAGGACATGAAACTGCCGCGGGGACTGACAACATAAGGTATGCTTGCGGCCCACGCTGCTTCAGACCCAGCCAGCATGGGATAGGTCCAGGTCGCAGGGAGATACACAACGTCATAGCCCGAAACATGCGATCGACAAGCTTGTCCCAACATGGGTGAATAGAAAGGCAACCAACGCGCTATAGGCCATATCACGGGGTAATACACCACCTGTACGCCAGCCACCATCACTGTGTGATCGGTGGGTACTTCAAGATAGCGTCCTGATCCGTTTGCGTTTGTCGTTAGGACTGTCACTGTTGCTCCGGCCCGTGTCAGGCCCTCGCATAGCGCAGAGATACTTTGTACCGGACCACCATACACATGAGCCGGTTTGTAATAGCCGGTCACACAGAGAATACGCATCTTAGCGCTCACCAATTCAAACGGCCAAGCGCCCTGAAATCACTTGACCGATCTGAGCATGACCTCTTTTGCCCTTCGAGTAGTTCGGCGATATTCACGCCAACCTGCAAGTCCAGCTAACATCAACAGCAGGCTGATTCCGTACAGATCATCTAGCCATTTGAGTTGCCACAGTATTGCCACAAACACCAAGAGCAAACCTGAGTCGCGCAGTAAGGGCGTAGCTCTCCTGAATATCCTCATAACGCTACCGCCTGCGCTATGGACAACGAATCGAAAGAATGGTAATAGCACCGCTAGCGACACTAGCGAATAGCCCCATACTGCACCTAATGGACTACCCAGAAGCCATCCCACAAGCATTGCCAAAGCGCGACCCACAAAAAGCAACGCATTGAAGCCTAACGCAGGCCCTTGCAGGTTCCTGACATTAAGCAACGTGGAGATGGGGGACGTAAAGAACGTAACAACGAAACTGATGAGCAGGATTTGCAGAATTGTTGCCACGGGGGACCATTCAGTGCCAAGGAAGACCTGCACTAAGAGAGGTATAACACATCCCAAGACTATGGCGGGCAAGAGACTGATCTGAATCAATCCCACTACGACTCTCTCCAAGGTGTCTTCTTGTTGGGTGCCCTTACGTTCTCGTTCAGCACTATCGCGGTAGAAAACCTGTCCAACTGCTTGTGCCAGCAGAGTGGTTGGCGCAGCAAGCAGGCGCCATGCCATGAAATACCAACCCGCCCAGGCATCCGAGAAAGCGACGCGCATGATTACGACTGGGAGTTGAATTGATAGAGAATTGAGTAATGCAGCGCCGGTCTGGTATTTTGGGAAATTCTGATAGGTCCGCATGGCCCGTCGAATACCCACCAGAAATTCGAAGATACTCGGTCGGTGCAGCTTCAGCCAACGAATTGTATCTCGATACGGAAAAAGACCTGCCACCGCAAGGAAAGTAGCGACCATCTGTGCTAGTAAATATGTCCGCTCGTTACCACCGAAGATCAGACCGCCGGCAATTTGCAAAAGTGAGCCGCCACCGTAGTAGGTGATTCGGCCTAAGCTAACGCGATGAAGTTGATTACGCCTTAATCGAAGATTGGTGAGTAAAAGGAAAGGTGCATAACCAGAAATCAACAGAAGCAGAATGGGGTCCATGCCGGATTTGAGTAGCCATTGATAAGCATCTATCCAAAGAGCTCGACTAAAGCCCACAATAATGCCCAAAACTAGGATCCAAGAAATCGCGGCGCCGGTAGCTAAGGAAAGCAAATATGGCAGATCATTACCGTCTGCCACCACCACCGCTTGGTCATACTGAAAACACACGAGGATTGAGAGGATGTTTAGTAGAGCCAAACTCGTTGCTGCGCGCCCCAAAACATCCGCTGAGTATAGTTGGGCGATTACGGGGAGGGTTACCAGAGCTAACCCTTGACCGATAACTGTCCCGGTCATCACAGTCAGTGCGCGGCCGGAAAAGCCTCCCGATAACCGCTCTCCAAGATGGCAAAGTGTCGTCCGTATTGGCATAGCTTTCATTCGACTGGTTGGGGAATGTTCTCGCGCCGTATCTTTAGCACTCTAGCTGGATTGCCGGCTACGATTGTGTGCTCCTCAACTGGCTTGGAAACGACTGCTTTGGCGCCAATGATAGCTCCTTGACCGACATTGGTTGTACCAGGCAGAAGCGTAGCGCCATAACCAATCCAAACATCTTCCGCGATTGTTACAGAAGACAGCAACGGTCTGGAGCGCGGATTGTATCCGTGATCATGAGAGTAGATTGTGACATCCGAAGATATCAGTGTCCCTCGCCCTATGGATACGTTACCAGTAAAATCAATATGTACCTTATCGGATATTTGGACTCCGTCATGGATCGTCAGTCGACCTTCTGGGGATTCCGAGATCAGGCTGACACTGCTTCCAATGGAACAATGGTCACCTATAGAGATTCGTTTGGGATTCATCAAATAAATCCCGTGGGCGAAATGCACGTTTTGCCCACACGCGCCCAACACACGACGGTAAAACCAGGAGGAGAGCAGAGATCCTATGGTAAGGTATCCTCTCCACATAGTATATACAACGCCATAAAGCATACTGCCTTGTTCGAAGTATTTCTTCTTCATGGCCCTTGACTCTCCAGAGATTCAAAACGGGTGAAGACGCTATCTCGTCTCTGTCGAGTTTTTCGCAAGAGCCTTTCTTCTGACAGCATCAATCCAATTGCACTCCCTACCAACGCTATCAGCGTAGTTGTAGCGCTGTTTGCAAATGTTGCAGATACAGTGAGGAAGATCTTGGGTGCAAGGATGGCGTAAAATACCGTTCCTGAAATCTTGTTACTCGGTTCAAGAATCCATACTTTGTACAAAAGGGCTAGGCCTGTCCCCAGCAAGAAAGCACCAATTAGTATTCCTGGTAGGTGGAAATTCATGTACATTTCCGGGAAAAAGCCTGGCGGTGCACCTGATGTGGTGTTGGTATCATATAAACGTACGATCTCAATTCCCAAATCGTAAGGTTTATTGGGCCACAATGCCCTTGGAATGAACTGGGAGATGATGCGGAGCAGGGTAGCGCCATATTTAAGAGGTAGGGTATCACCATAAGCATCTCGGATAAGCACGAAAAGTCGAATGTCGGTAAGATCTATGCCGCCGAAGAAGTTTAGAAACTCATTCGTATTGGCACGATAAGTAAGCTCGTTTAGACCTGCATCAATTGTAGGCGTATTCATTCCACCCATGATCCCACGCCACAGGTTTGTGAGATAGGAGTATAACGCAGTACCCAGGCCGGCCAGCCCGAGAACCGAGAAAGAGATAGGCCTTACAAGCAGGTGATAAGTGATCAGCAAGGAGATAATATAGCCAACCAAATTGGCTCGAGGACTGATCAAGAACATAACTCCCACAATAACACCCGAGTGTATCCACCAAATGAGATGAGGCGTTCGTCCTTGTTTTCCGAAGGATGCTAGCCAGAGTATGCTGGCTATCGGAAGCATATAGATGCCGTACATCCAAAAATAGGCCAGCGAGGACCCGCTACCATAAGTGGAATCGGCCAAGTAGGCGCGCATCCAGGGATTAGTTAGGAAGACGGTGAGGCTGCTCCCGATCGAACGGAAGAACATGAAAAAGGATACAATACCAACCAGGGTCAGAAACGTAACACCCAACGTTAGGTCACCCTTGCGCGCTGAGAGCCTGGATGAGTTATCCGGTAATGGTGGGACTTGATTTACCTTGGGCTTAGATCGGATTACATGGTTGTATGCCAGATTCCAACTGATTAGTCCAAGGACTATGTACAGGCACGCGATAGGATAGATTCGTGCAATATCGGAGTAGTTGAGTATCGTCAAAAAATAAGGTCTTTCGCCCCACGCAAGTGGCGTTGCTTTGATCGAGTAATAGAACACGGCTGTGTTGAAGATCGTAGCAGGATCATAGAGCTTGCGAGATGTTCCTGCGCTTGCAAGCGCGAAAGGCCCAAACCACAGGCTTAGGGCCGTCACAAGTAAGGTTGTGAGAAAGACGAGGAAATATTCTGCGCGCGGAAGCAGTAGCACCAGGTAGAGTACAACGTAAACGATGATAAGCCAGATTCTGGCTACATCTGGATTTGTTCGACCAGTCCTTGATTGACGCTTACGAATGAACTGCTGGCTTGTCACGTTAGTCACCGCCTCATAGGTCTCACTTCAACTTATCGATCTCGCGTTGTGCCCACGCGCGCCAACCAGGATCGTTACTGGTCATTGCCTGCTGAAGTTGAATGCGGGCAGCATCCATCTCTCCGATCCGCGCCAAGACAACTCCTAACAGAATCCGATAATCGCCTCGTTCCGGCTGCATCTTCACGGCCAATTCCTGTGATTGACGTGCCTTCTCCATGTCGCCCAAAGTATAGTAGACACTGCCTTGCTCGGAGTATGCCCAGCCTAACCATGCATTATTCTGCGTCGTTTCAATGACGGCCTCAAAATCACTCAATGCCAATGAGGTGTCACCAGTTAGTGCACGAGCGCGTCCCAGAAGGATTCGATACATCCCATTGTCTGGTTGGAGCTCAACCGCTTTCTCATAATGTCCGATTGCTGTTGGAAGTTCACCTAGTATCTGGTAGGTTGTCCCGATCTCTTGTTGTGACCAGGCGACAGCTGCTGATTGGCCAGTGACACCTATTTTTCTGAATTCGGCCAGAGCCTCATCGAACTGACCGCAATCCCTCAAAAGAATCCCATGTCGGATCCGAACAAATGTATATGTGGGTCGGAATGAAAGTGCAAGCTTATGGGCACTGGAGCCGTTAGTACATGCTTCAGTTTCATGTTCCCGATCGCCAGCTTTTCGGTATTGTGCAGCTAAGGCAGTGAATTGTTCTGACAACCTGTATGCCAGATCATAGGATGACGGGCCGACTTTCTGGGCGATGTCCAGAGCCTGCTTAGCGGCCCCCAGATCATTCGCCGCGATGAATTCTTTGGCTCTCCAGACAAACAACATTCCTGCTGGAAGAGAGGACCAAATCCGTGTTGCATTGTCTAGATCGCCATCTTCAAAGGCAATATCACCCAAAAACAGTCTCACACTTACATCCCCAGGGGCACTTTGGCTATACAATTCGAAAAGTTCTCGCCCCGTTTCGAGCTCTCTATTCTTCCATGAGATCCAGGCAAGACCCCGAAGTGCTCTTTTTTCTGTTGGGTGCAGAGCCAAAGCCCCTTGAAGCCAACGCTTTCCTTCCTCAGTTCTTGCGTGAATCGGTTGCGCGGATTGGCTGGAAATAACGAGGACCATGCCGAGATTTCTGAAGGCAGCGGACCCGATTTGGCGCGGCAAGCTAGCCATCAGGAGAAAGAGAGCTACCCAAACAGGCAAGTAACGGAATCTCGAAATGGACATTAAACAGCAACACGATTGAGTCAGATTTCGGACGATATCAGCTTATCGAATATGCTAATGACATACCAGAAATCAGCGCGGTTCTCACGATATCAAACCATCTGCCCACAACATGCAGGATGCGGCTCAAGCCCGGAACTCCGTACGCCCTGGCGCCGACGCAGAGCACATCTTCGGTGTCACCCCTTCGTCGCACTCAGGGCAAGCTCTGAGCGGGTTGGCCCAATGAAGCAGGTTACGGCGAGAATCCAGCGAAGGGTCTCATGGCGGCAGGGAGCCTCTTCGCTGATTGCTCGCCGCCGTGAGCGATCAGGGGGTGACCCGCTCAGAATGGCGCCGAAAAGGCTCCCTGCTCGCCGCGTCTCACATTGCCATTCTACACCAGGACGCCGCAGCCGTCTACCCCTGCCCCGCCCGCGCGGCCAGCACCTGCTGCGCGATCCACGGATAGGTCCCCGGGATCCCTTCCAACGTGGAGAAGCGGGCGATACGCACCGCCACTTAAGAAGGGATAACTTGCGCCAACGCATCCAGAAAGTCAGAGAAGGCCAGGAGTTCAGCACGCATTGCTTGCCACAGCCCAGGTAAAGCCCCCATCAACCCGGCCATTCTCTCGGGCACAAGATTCATGGTATACACGTTGCGCACCAGGTGTCGGAACCGGCGAAACTCGTCAAGCGCCGCTGCATTGTCCGGATTGATGATGGCGGGCCGGTGCCCCGGCTGATCATGAGTCATTTGATCGAGCAGGTGGCGATGCCAGGTTTCACCGTCGGGCATGTGATGATCTACGTGCCGGGCAATTAATTCGAACAGCCGCTCAAGACCCGAATAGAAACCGTGCAGATTGAGGGCTGCGGAATCCAGGTACGCACCGGTATCAGCCACGCGTTGAGCCTGAGCCCAGACAGTCAAGGCGCGCTGCACAACCCGGTCCAGGTCAGTTGCCTCACCACGAATGCGCTCGGCTAACTCCGTGTAGACCGCGTTCATAGCTCGATCCCATAGCGTTCGATGGCGTTTCGCAGTGAGTCTGTAGCTGTTTCGATCGTAATCAGATCCACCTCACGGTCAGTGATGATTTCTTCGGCAGCGCGCCAGGCCCGCCAATAGTCGGCGTGACTCACCCCTTCCACTGCCAGATCCACATCCGAGTCATGCACAAACCAGGCTGCATGGGCTAACGATCCGAGCAAGACAACCCTTTGCGCGCCAAACTGTGTCTTGAGTACGTTTGCTACCTGGCGCACGCGCGCCAACAACCGCTCTCGCTCGCGCTGTTCTGTCAGGGGCATTGCTGTCGGCGAGGATCGGCGGCGCGCAGCCTCCAAATAGGGTTTCCACTCATCACGAGACAACTCGAATGCAGTTGGCATTATGCCCTCCTTTCATCCCCAACAGCGATCCTGATCTTGCCACCGGCGCCGTAGGCGCGACAGCGGAGGCTCAAGCGGCCGCGATCCGGATGCCTGTCACATGCACAATGCCATTTTACACCAGGCCACCCCGTCCGTCTACCCCTCCGGCCCCCCGCGCGGCCAGCACCTGCTGCTCGATCCACGGATAGGTGCGCCGAACACCCTCCAATGTGGAGATGCGGGCGCGCCAGCCGGTGCTGTAAATCCGCTCGTTGCTGAAGTTGCGGCTCTGCACCCCCACCGGCCCCTTCACCCAGTCCACATGGATGCGCTTGCCCGCGACCTCGGTCACGATGTCCACCAGCTCCTTCACCGTGACGTACTCCGGGTTGCCGATGTTGACCGCGCCCTCCAGGTCCGAGTGCATCAGCCGGTAGATGCCATCCACCATGTCGTCCACGTAGGTGTAGGAGCGCACCGCGGTGCCGTCGCCCCACACGGGGATCGTGCCGCCGTCGGGCACTTCGGCGACCTTGCGACAGATCGCGGCCGGGGCCTTCTCGCGGCCGCCGGTCCAGGTGCCGTAGGGGCCGTAGCAGTTCTGGAAGCGGGCGATGCGCACGGTCATGCCGTAGTGCCGGCCATAGGCCTGCAGCATCCGCTCGGAGTAGAGCTTCTCCCAGCCGTATTCGTTGTCCGGGTTGGCGGGCACCGCCTGCGCCTCGGTCATCTCGGGGTCGCCCGGCTGCATGTCCGGGTAGACGCACACCGATGACGAGTAGAAATAGCGCGGTACGCGCAGCGCCGCGGCCGTGTGCGTCATGTGCACGTTGATCAGCACGCTGTTGTGCATGATCTCGCACTCGGCCGAGTGGATGAACCCCATCCCGCCCATGTCGGCTGCGAGCTGGTACACCTCATCGAAAGTGCCATCCCCCAGCGCCAGCGCAGCCCGACAGTTGGCCGGCTCCCGCAGGTCCAACACCATAAACTCATCGGCCGCCGTCGCGCGGTACTCGTGCGCCTTGATGTCCACCCCGCGCACCCAGTACCCCTCGCGCTTCAACCGCTCCACCAAATGGCCGGCGATGAACCCGCCCGCGCCGCAGACCAGTGCTGTCTTCATGGTTCCTCCGTGTGTTGTGATGGGGCGTTTGAGAAGGGAGAGGGGGGAGGTGAGAGGGGGGAGGTGAGAGGGGGAGAGGGGGAGAGGGGGAGATTGTCTCCCTATCTCCCCGTCTCCTTGTCTCCCCGTCCCCCCGTCTCCTTGTCTCCCCGTCTCCTTGTCTCCCCGTCCCCCCGTCCCCCCGTCCCCCCGTCCCCTTGTCTCAAACTACGCCCGCTTGAGCAGCCAATGCTCCGGATGCTGGATCATGTTGACCAGCTTGCCCAGGATGTTGTCGTAGACCGCGTATAGCTCTCGACCGGTTTCTGCATCCAGGTATCCGCATTTGACCGAGAACTCCAGCCAGACTTGTGTCTCAGCAGCCTCGGCTTCGGCGTCGTTGAGCTTGCTGATGAAAGATGCCTGATATCGCCGCTTCCGCCAGGCCTCCGCCGTATTCGCGCAGACAGAGCGCGATGAACGCCGGATCTGGTCCGTCAGCGCGTAAGTCTCTTCCTTGGGGAAGCGCTTGGTCAGCTCAAAAATCCGCATCGCTGCGTCAAACGCCATCTGATAAGCCTCAAGCTCCCGATGCGTCCTAATCACCTGCATCGTTCACCTCCTCTCCCCGTCTCCCCATCTCCCCATCTCCCCATCCCCCCATCTCCCCATCTCCCCATCCCCGCACTCCCACCTCCGGCACGCCGCACGACCAGAGACCCACCGGCGTCCCGGGGTAGTGTGTTGCCAAGGTCGCGGCCAGCCCGGCCACCGCGCCGCGATCGCGCGCGATGGCCATGACGAAGCCGCCGCCGCCCGCGCCGGCCAGCTTGCCGCCGTTGATGTGCGGCCCCATGACGCGGAACAGCTCGTCAATGAACGGGTTGGTGCAGCCGGGGTCCATGCGTTTGTTCAGCGCCCAATGCTCGCCCAGCAGCGCGCCGAAGCCGTCCAGGTCGCCCCCCAGCAGCGCATCGCGCATGGCCACGGCCAGCCGCGCGATCTCGGCCTGGATCCAGACCATCTCGGGGTCGCGCGCCATCCAGCGCCCCATCACCGCGCGCAGCAGGTCCTTGGCCAGCCGCTGCTGCCCCGTGTACACCATCACCAGCCGCTCGGCCAGCGCGGCCGCGGGGGCCAGCACCACCGGCGCCACCCGGATCCGCTGCGGCAGCCCCGGCTCGCTGGTCACCAGCTTGATCCCGCCGGTCAGCCCGCCCACCTGGTCCTGCCACCCCCCGCCGGTGGTCAGCATCTGCTCCAGGCAAAGGACTTCATCGAACAACTGCGCGGAGGTGCGAAGATGACTTCGACTCCCCATCTCCCCATCTCCCCATCTCCCCGTCTCCCCGTCTCCCCCTCCCCCCATCTCAGCGAGCGCCGCCAACACCGCGCCGGCCAGGATGGAGCTGGTGCCCAGGCCCGAGCCGCGCGGGATGGTGGTGGCGGTGCTGAGGCGCAGCCCGCAGCCCAGCGGCCGCAGCACGTCGGCGATGGGCGCGCCGGGGTCGCTGCCCTGGGGCACGATGCCCCGCAGCACCAGCGCGGCCTTGTGCAGGGCGAAGGGGTCGGCCGGGTTGGCGTAGGCCAGCGCCTGGCCCGCGGCGGTCAGCTCCAGCACGGCGTCAATGTCGCGGCTCTCCAGGATCAGCCGGGGCTCGGCCAGCGGCTCGGCCTCGGCGATGATGGGGTGCGCGCCGCGCAGGGTGACGGCCGCGTTCAGCACCGTGCCCCCGCGCTCGATGCTGTAGGGCGGGGTGTCGGTCCAGCCGCCGCCGAAATCAATGCGCGCGGCCGCGCGGACGCGGATGGATTGGAGGTTGGAGGTTGGGGCCTTGAGGCTGGAGGTTGCACCTGGAACCTTCAACGTGGCGCTTTCGATCATCTCGGCCAGGCCGGCGAAGGCGCGATCCTCCCACGCGGGGTCGCCGGTGGCGACGGCCAGCGCCTTGTACGCGCGCAGGCGGAACACGGGTTCGGCCGCGGCGATGGCCCCGGCCGCCAGGGCCGCGCGGCGGCGCTGCGCCTCGGGGTGTGCGCCCAGCAGCGCCGCGCTGTCGCGCGCGGGGACCTCGGCCCGGCACGCGGCGATGAAACGGCGGGCCGCGATCGCGTGCTCCAGCTCGGCGATCTCCTCCAGCAGCCGTTCGCCGTCCGCGGCCGCGAAACTTTCGGCCAACGACAGGCGGGGGGCCATGCGCCAGTCGTCCCGCCAGCCGGCCGGGGCCGCGGCCGGGTCTTGCAGCGGCAGCGCCAGACGCAGGCTGGCCTCGCGGTCCGCCAGCGCGGGGAAGAGCCGCGCGTGCCACAGGGTCCGCTCCGCCGGCGGCGCGTCCGGCCAGAGCGCCTCGGCCGCCAGCCCGGCTGCGGCCAGCCAGGCCGACCAGGGCCGGTTGGCGAAGGTGGCGGCCGGGTCAGCCCAGGCGCGCTTGGGGTCGTCGGTGATGCCGAACAGCCGGGTGACGTACCGGCCGCCGGCCAGGGGCCACTGGTCCAGCACGATGTTGGGGGCCAGGTCCAGCGGTTGGTCCGTGTGGACCCCTGCGATGATGGCGGGGCCGCGCCAGGCCAGCGGGCCGGCCAGCCGGGAGTCGGCCACCAGGGCCGGCTCGGGGCCGGGGGCCACGGGGCCGTCCACCAGCGCGTTGATGCGCACCGGGCCGCCGGCGCCCGCGCCCGCCTCGGCCGCGGGCCACGACGCGGCGTCGGGCTGCCACCCGCTCATCTGGGCCAGCGCCGCGTCCCCCGCGGCCATGCGCCAATATTCGCGCGACGAGCCGAAATGGACGAACACTGCGGGCTGGAGTCGCTCGACGCCGAAGGCCGCGCCGCGCAGGCGCTCCCAGATGACCTGCCGCGCCGCCCGGACGGCCGGCGTGGCGGGGCCGTCGCTGGCGTCGGCCAGGTAATCCTCAAGCCGGGTGGATTCGGCCAGCGGCAGCAGCAGGTCGCCGTAGAGGTTGAGGGGCGCGGCCGCCACGGCCGCTGCCCCGGCCAGGGCCACCAGGCGCTGCACCATGCCGGCATCCAGCCAGACCAGGCCCGTGTCGATCTGCACCGTCCCATCCGCGGCCACGGCCGACCAGCGCGCCAGCTCCGCGGCCGCGGGCTTGTGCAGGTAGGCCAGCACCCGGTAGCCGCCGTCGCCGCTGGCGTACACGCCGTGGCGCAGGCCCATCTCGGCCGGGGCCGCGGCCGCCACCCCGATCACGCCCCCGCGGCGGAAGGAAAGCTGCAGGTGGTCGAAGATCAGCAGCACGTCGCTTGACGCCACCAGCGCGCCGCCCGGCCCTCCCGCCAGCCCGCTCAAGCTGATCAGGAACTCATCGAAGATGGTGGACGCGCGGCCGTCGGGCAGCACGCGGGGCACGCGCGCGAACAGCTTGCCTACGGCCGAGCAGTGCGGCAGCCGCTTGGAGTCGCCGCCGGAGTGCATGATGAGGTATCTGGCGTGTGGAATGTCGAATGTTGAATCTGGAATGTTGAATCTGGGATCGGCTATATGCGCCAGGGCGCGGAGGGTGGCGCCGCCGGAGCCGATGCGTTGGCCCTGCGGATCGGGCAGGACGATGAATTGTGTGCCGTGGGGCAGCAGGCCCGCGGCGCGGCGCCAGTCGAGCTGTCGGCGGTACATGTCGGCCTGGCGCTCGTCGCTGGCCGTGAGCACGCAGATGTCCCAGCCGCGGCGCGCGCCGGGCTGCAGCGACGCCAGGTAGCGCTGCCAGTTGTTGCGGTGAGCTTGCTGCAGGAAGGCGGTTGTACCGATGGTAGTCATAGCGTACTTTTTTCGCTGCGCGTTCACAGCAACGCCGCGAAAACCGGCCGCAGCGCCTCTATGTCGCCTAATCGCTCCTGCAACACCTGGTGCACCAATCTGCGATCCACGTCGAGATAGTCATGCACCAGCACGTTGCGAAAACCGATCATGCGCGTCCAGTTTTCGCGCATCTCCGAACTGATGTAACCTGCCTCGTGCAACAGGCGCGGGATGTCGCTGTACCACTCCACCGTCCCCAACCGTAGATCTGCGATGAGGTGGTTGCCCAGGTCCATCAAGGTCTCGATGGCGAGTTGCAGGAACCGTTCTGTGCTGCCGTAGCGTTCGGGAGAGGCAACAAACTCCGCGAAGGTATACCCGCGCAGTTCATGGAGGATCGCCAGGTACTCGTCCAGCTTACCCAGGCGTTTTCGAATCACTTCAACCCTGACCACTGAGGATACTCCTTTTGTAAGCGGCGCGCTGTACTTTCAGATAGGGCAGAAAGTCGAGGTACTGCCGCACCACGCGAGAATATTCCGTGCCTCGATCGAAGTTCTCTGCTTCGTAGATCAGCCTGTTCTGCCGCACCGCTTCGTACTGCGTGACGATATCTGCGCTATCCAGGAACAGCAAATCCACGTCACAGAATCCGAGGCCGGCCAGGTCGGCAAGCAGGTCGAGCTTGCGCGCACGCAACGCCGGGTCACGCGGGAGGATAGCCAGGTCCAGATCGCTCTCAGGATGGGTGGTTCCGCTGGCCATTGAGCCAAACAGGTAGACTGCCTGGATATCTGGATATCTAGCAAAGAGGCGGCGCAAACGGTCAAGATCCAGTTGGTGTTTCATACAGTTTGTGGCCCGGTGCGGATCAATCCCTGATCGATCAAGTAGTTCAGGATCACGTGGGCGTTCTCTTCCGGCGTGTTGCGCACCGTGTCCAGGGCGATCTCGGGGTTCTCCGGCGGTTCGTAAGGGTCATCGATGCCGGTGAAGCCTTTGATCTCCCCGCGCCGGGCCTTGGCGTACAGCCCCTTGATGTCGCGCTGCTCGCACACCTCGATGGGGGTGTCCACGTAGACCTCGACGAAGTTGCCGCTGCCGACCATGGCGCGCACGTCATTGCGGGTCGCCCGGTAGGGGCTGACCGCCGCGCACACCACCGTGCCGCCGTGGCGCACGATCTCCGCGGCCACGAAGCCGATGCGGCGGATGTTGATGTCCCGGTCCTCCTGGCTGAAGCCCAGGCCCTTGGAAAGGTGCGTGCGCACCACGTCGCCGTCCAGCATGGTGATCTGGCGGCCGTGCTCCAGCAGCAGTTGGATCAGCACCTCGGCCGTGGTGGACTTGCCGGAGCCGCTCAGGCCGGTGAACCAGATCACCACGCCCTGCTTGTGCCGGGGCGGGTAGCTCTCGGCCAGGATCTCGGCCACCTCGGGGCGGGTGAACCATTCCGGCAGCAGCTTGCCGTTGTTCAGGTATTCGTCGCGCACCTGCGAGCCGGAGATGGAAGCGACCCGGGCCTCCGGCGGGACCCGGTCGATCTCCTCGTAGCGGCCCTCGTCGGGCAGGTAGACCAGAGTGCGGAAGGGCACCATCGTGACCCCGGCTTCGTCGCTGTAGCGCTGCACCATGGCCTGCGCGTCGTACGGGCCGTAGAAGGGGTTGCCCCTGGCGTCGCTGCCCGCGCCGGCGTGGTCGCGGCCGACGATCAGGTGGTTGGCGCCGTAGTTGCGGCGGATGATGGCGTGCCACAGCGCCTCGCGCGGGCCGGCCAGGCGCATGGCCAGGGGCAGCAGCGCCAGCAGGATGCGGTCGGGCGCGTAGTAGCGGCCGGCCAGGGCTTTGTAGGTGCGCACGCGGGTGAAATGATCCACGTCGCCCGGCCTGGTCATGCCCACCACCGGGTGAAGCAGCAGCGCGCCGTTGATCTCCTCGGTGGCCCGCTTGGTCAGCTCTTCGTGCACCCGGTGCAGGGGGTTGCGGGTCTGGAACGCCACCACGTTGCTGTGGCCCATCTGCGCCAGCCGGGCGCGGGTCTGGGCCGGGGTCAGGCGCAGGTCCTGGAAATCGTAATGCTTGGGCAGGCTCAGCACGCGCAGCCGGCCGGAGATGTTGGCCTTGCCCCAGCGGTGCATCTCGGCCACCACGGGGTGGCGCAGGTCCTGGGTGCCGAAGACCTTCTCGGCCACCTCGGCCAGGTCCCAGTCGTAGACCTCTTCGATGGTCATCACCGCCAGCAGCTCGTTCTTGGCGTTGCGCAGCGCGATGTCCGTTCCCAGGTCGAGCCTGGCCGGCTTGCCCGCGATGGTGGCCGCGTTGTCCGTCATCGGCAGGGTGATGGGGATCGGGAAGAGGGTCCCATCGGCCAGACGCATCTCGTCCAGCACCCGTTGGTGATCGGCGCGGCCCATGAAGCGGTCCAGCGGCGAGAACGCGCCGGTGGCCAGCAGCTCCAGGTCACAGACGATCCGCTCGGACACCTGGAGGGAAGGCAGCTCGGCCGCGTAAGCCTTCAGCGTTTCCCGTTCCTCGCCGGTCACCAGCAGGTCGACCAGCTTGCCGCCGTAGGGGGGTAGCAGGGTGGAGGTTTTGGATGTAATCACCTGTGCTTTGCTCCTGAACTGAAGATGGCGGACGCAGATTCACCGGACTTGCTTGATTCGGTCTCTCTGCGTATGCTCGTTCCACAGGGGTCTGCGCCCCCTGTTTCGACACACATGACGGCGCAATGGCGCGCACGCTGCCGGGCTCAGGCCGGCCGGGGATCGACGGGCGCGCTGGCCGGGGAAAGGTCACCCGTTGTCCGGCCGCGGCAGGTCGGCGTCGGCCAGGCGCAGCAGGTAGCGGCCATACTCGTTGTTCTTCAACGCGGCGCCCTGGCCGCGCAGCGCCTCCCGGTCGATCAGGCCCATGCGGTAGGCGATCTCCTCGGGGCAAGAGATCATCATCCCCTGCCGCTCCTGCACCGCCTGCACGAAGCCGGCCGCCTGCAACAGGCTCTCGTGGGTGCCCGCGTCCAGCCAGGCCACCCCGCGGCCCATCACATCCACCTGAAGCTGGCCCCGCTCCAGGTAGACCCGGTTCAAGTCGGTGATCTCGATCTCGCCGCGGGCCGACGGCTTCAGGTTGGCCGCGATCTCGGTCACCTGGCTGTCGTAGAAGTAGAGGCCGGGCACCGCGTAGTGTGACTTGGGCTGCGCAGGCTTCTCCTCGATGCTCAACGCCTTGCCGGCGGCGTCAAACTCGATGACGCCGTAGCGCTGCGGGTCCTTCACCGGGTAGGCGAACACCAGCGCACCTTCCGCAAGCTGTGCGGCCGCGCGCAGCTTGACGGGCAGCCCGTGGCCGTAGAAGATGTTGTCGCCCAGGATCAGGCAGCTCGGCTCCCCCGCGACGAACTCGCGGCCCACGATGAACGCGTCCGCCAGCCCGCGCGGCACCGGCTGCTCGGCATAGCTGAAGCGCAGGCCCCACTGCTGGCCGTCGCGCAGCAGCGACTTGAACGCGGGCAACTGCTCCGGCGTGCTGATCACCAGGATCTCGCGGATGCCGGCCAGCATCAGCATGGAGAGCGGGTAGTAAATCATCGGCTTGTCGTATACCGGCAGGAGCTGCTTGCTCACGCCGATGGTCAGCGGGTGCAGCCGCGTGCCGGCCCCGCCGGCAAGGATGATGCCTTTCATGAAACCTCCGAGACGGTTAAGGGACGCCGATTTTCCTGATCTGCCTGATTTTTCATGTTCCGCAGGGCCTTCTGGATAATCAGGTGAATCTGCGTTCCCAAAAAGCTCAGCGTCCGATAATCCCGCGCGCGGCAAGTTCCGCCAGGATGGTCTCCACGGCGTCCTCCGCGCTGACCAGGTCGGACTCGATCACCAGTTCCGCGGCCTCCGGCTCTTCGTAGGGCGAGGAGACGCCGGTGAAGTCTTTGATCTCCCCGGCCAGCGCCCTGGCGTAGAGCCCCTTGGGGTCGCGGCGCTTGGCCACTTCCAGGTTGCACTTCACGTACACCTCAAAGAAGCGGCCCTCGGGCAGCAGGCTGCGCGCGAAGCGGCGGTCCTCCCGGAACGGCGAGATGAAGGTGCACAGCGTCAGATAGCCGTGGTCGAACGCCAGCCTGGCGGCCTCGGCCACGCGCCGGATGTTCTCCTTGCGGTCCGCGGCCGAGAAGCCCAGGTCGCGGTTCAGGCCGCGGCGCACACTGTCGCCGTCCAGGTAAAAGGTTTCGCAGCCCAGCGCGTAGAGCCGCCGCTCCAGCAGCCGCGCTACGGTGGACTTGCCCGAGCCGGAGAGTCCGGTGAACCACAGCACTGCGGCCTGGTGGCCGTGGCGCTCCTCCCGCATCTCGCGGCTGATGGCAGTGCCCTCCCAGGCCACGGCCCCCGATTTGGGCCGGCCTGATTCCTGGGGGACCACGTCGGCCAGCTCGCGGGACGCGCGGCGGATCATGCCGGCGGCCACGGTGTTGTTGGTGTACGGGTCGATCAGGATGAAGTTGCCCGTAGCGCGGTTGGTGTGGTACGAGTCGAAGAAGATCGGCTGGGTGGTGGTCAGCCTCACCCGGCCGATCTCGTTGAGGGTCAACGTCTGCGCGGGCTCGCGGTGCAGGGTGTCCACGTCGATGCGGTAGGTCAGCTCATCCACGCGCGCGCGCACCTGCCGCGTGGTGTGCTGCAAGATGAACGGGGTGCGCGGGTTCAGCGGTTCCTCGCTCATCCAGCACAGGGTGCATTCCAGGTTGGCGCTGGCCTGGGGCAGGTTGCCCGTCCGCACGATCATGTCGCCCCGGCTGATGTCGATCTCGTCCTCCAGGGTCAGCATCACCGAATCGCCCGCGGCCGCCTCGGCCAGCTCGCCATCGAAAGTCACGATGCTGCGCACCCGAGAGGTGCGGCCCGAGGGCAGCACGGCCACCTCTTCCCCCGGCTTGATGGTGCCGGACGCGATCTGCCCCGCGAAGCCGCGGAAGCCCGCGTTGGGCCGGGCCGCCATCTGCACCGGGAAGCGGAAGTCCACCAGGTTGCGGCTGGCGCCCACGCTGACGTGCTCCAGGTGGTGCAGCAGCGACGGGCCGTCGTACCACGGCATGTTCTCCCCGCGGTGGACCACGTTGTCGCCCTTTAGCGCGGAGATGGGAATGAAGGTCAGGTTGGGGACCGAGAGCTTGCTGGCGAAAGAGGTGTATTCGGCCGCGATGCGCTCGAAGACCGCCTGGTCATAGCCGACCAGGTCCATCTTGTTCACCGCCACCAGCACGTGGGGGATCTGCAGCAGCGAGGCGATGAAGCCGTGGCGCTTGGACTGGGTGAGCACCCCGCGCTGCGCGTCGATCAGGATGATGGCCAGCTCGGCCGTGGATGCGCCGGTGACCATGTTGCGCGTGTACTGGATGTGGCCGGGCGTGTCCGCGATGATGAACTTGCGCTTGGGGGTGGCGAAGAAGCGGTAGGCCACGTCGATGGTGATGCGCTGCTCCCGCTCCGCGCGCAGGCCGTCGGTGAACAGCGCCAGGTCCACGTACTCTTCCCCGCGCAGTTGGCTGGCCCGCTCCACCGCCTCGAGCTGATCCTCGAAGATGTTCTTGGTGTCCAGCAGCAGCCGGCCGATCAGGGTGCTCTTGCCGTCGTCCACGCTGCCGGCGGTGGTGAAGCGGAGCATGTCCATGTTCAGGTAGGGATCTGCGATGTGCGTCATATCAGAAATACCCCACCTTCTTGCGATCTTCCATGGCCGCATCCGAGCGCTTGTCGTCCGCGCGGCCGCCGCGTTCGGTGACGCGCGCGGCCGCCACCTCCATGATGATCTCATCCAGCGTGCTGGCGGGCGACTCCACCGCGCCGGTGCAGGTCAGGTCGCCGATGGTGCGGAAGCGGACCACCTTGTTCTCCACCTGTTCCTGGGGCAGCGGCGTGATCACGTCGGAGACTGCCAGCCACATGCCGTCGCGGCGCAGCACGTCGCGGCGGTGTGAGAAGTAGAGGGACGGGATGGGGATCTCCCGCAACCGGATGTATTGCCAGATATCCATCTCGGTCCAGTTGCTCAACGGAAAGATGCGGAAGCCCTCGCCGGGGTGCTTGCGGCCGTTGTACAGCGCCCATAGCTCGGGCCGTTGGTTCTTGGGATCCCACTGGCCGAAGCGGTCGCGATGAGAGAAGAAACGCTCCTTGGCGCGCGCCTTTTCCTCGTCGCGGCGGCCGCCGCCCAGCGCCGCCTCGAACTTGTGCTCGGCCAGCGCGTCCAGCAGCGTGACGGTCTGCAGCACGTTGCGGCTGGGGTTGTGCCCCGGCTCCTCCTGCACCCGGCCGCGGTCAATGGCGTCTTGCACGTAGGCGATTACCAGCCGCACCCCCAGCTTTTGCACCAGCCAGTCGCGGTAGTCCAGGGTCTCCGGGAAATTGTGGCCGGTGTCAATGTGCAGCAGCGGGAAGGGGATCTTGCCCGGCCAGAACGCGCGTTGGGCCAGGAAGGCCATGACGATGGAGTCCTTGCCGCCGGAGAACAGCATGGCGGGCCGTTCGAACTGAGCCGCGGCCTCGCGGATCACGAAGACGGCTTCGGCCTCCAGTTGTTGCAAGTGTGTGCGTAAATAGTTCGTCATTCCGATGAACCTGCAGCGAGATTAGTCCCGAACTTCAGTCCGGTCATGGGCCCTGCGGGGCCTTTTCACGTTGGGCCGGTCGGTTTTCAACCGCCGGACTTGCTGCTGCAGCTACTGCAGCGCCAGGATCAGCGTGCGCACGTTCAGAAACACGATCAGCAGGCCCACCAGCAGCATGAAGGGCCGGTGAGGCAGCCGCTTCGCGACGAAGGCTGCCAGCGGGGCCGCGATGGCGCCGCCGATCAACAGGCCCAGGATGATGGTGCCGTACTTGAGGAGCTCGCCGCTGCCCAGCGCGATCACGAAAGTGATCGACTGGGCCAAGGTGATGAAGAACTCGGTCGCGTTGACCGAGCCGACGGTGAAGCGGGGTGTGTTGCCGCGCGCCACCAGCGTCGAGGTGACGATGGGCCCCCACCCGCCGCCGCCCACCGCGTCCATGAACCCGCCGCCCAGCGCCAGTGGCAGGATCCACGAGCGCACCTCGCGCGGGGCCAGGCTGCGGAACGCCCGGAAGATGATGATCAGGCCCATGATGATCAGGTAGATCGCCACGAACGGCTTGATCACATCGCCCTCGAAGTTGGACAGCAGATACGCGCCGATCACGCCGCCCAGCACGCCGGGGATCACCAACTGCTTGGCCAGGTCGAAGCGGATGTTGCCCAGCCGCCAGTGCGAGAAGCCGGAGATAGCCGTCGTCACCACCTCGGACGCGTGGACGGCCGCGCTGGCGAACTTCTGGGGCACCCCCAGGCTGGTGAGAATGGTGGTGGAACTGACGCCGTACGCCATCCCCAGCGCGCCGTCAATCATTTGGGCCACAAAGCCGACGAGGATGAAGGCCCAGATCGGGATAGTCTGAATGTCCATTGCGAGATCGCTCCTTTACGTGTGTAGGGTTTAAACGGCAGCGTCGCAATGCATGCGCTAACGCCCGGCCACGTGGCGGCTGTCCACCACCAGCCGGGCGCGACGCAGCACCGCGGGCCAGTCATACGCGGAGTGATCGGTCACGATGATCGCGCAGTCGGCCGCATCCAGGGCCGCGTCCAGGTCGGGCTCCGAGGTCAACCCGTGGCCGTTGTGCGACAGCGCCGGGATGTGGGGGTCGTGGTAGCGGACGTCCGCGCCCTTGTTGCGCAGCAGCTCGATGATGTCCAGCGCCGGCGATTCGCGCAGGTCATCGATATCTTTCTTGTACGCCACGCCCAAAACCAGCACCCGGCTGCCTTTGATGGCCTTGCCCGCATCGTTCAACACATCCTGCACCTTGTCAACCCAGTAGCGCGGCATGTCGGTGTTGATCTCGCCGGCCAACTGGATGAAGCGGGCGTTGTAGTTCAGGGTCTTCAGCTTCCAGGAAAGGTAGTGCGGGTCCAGCGGGATGCAATGGCCGCCCACGCCCGGCCCCGGGGTGAACTTCATGAAGCCGTAGGGCTTGGTCGCGGCCGCGTCGATCACCTCCCACACGTCAATGCCCAGCTTGTCGCACATGATCGCGACCTCGTTGACCAGCGCGATATTCACGGCCCGGAAGGTGTTCTCCAGCAGCTTCACCATCTCGGCCGCCTGGGTGGACGACACCGGCACGATGGTCTGGATGGCTGCGCCGTAGAGCGCCACGGCGACCTCGCGGCAGGCCGGTGTGACGCCACCGACCACCTTGGGGGTGTTCTCGACCATGAAATCCTGGCGGCCGGGGTCAATGCGCTCCGGCGAAAACGCCAGGAAGAAGTCGCGGCCTACCTGGAACGCGCCAACGTTCAAACGCGCCAACGTCGCCGGGCTGGTCAGCATGGGCAGCAACAGCTCTTCCGTGGTGCCCGGGTAGGTGGTGGATTCGAGTACGACCAGCATCCCCGGGTGGATATACCTGGCCACCGACTCGCCCGAGGCGATCAGGTAGCGTACGTCCGGGTCGCGGGTCTTGTTCAGCGGGGTAGGCACGCAGATGATGGCCGCATCGCAGCGTTCCAGCGCGGCATAATCGGTGGTGGCGGTGAAGCGGGGCAGGATGTCGCGCAGCCGTTCCGAGGGGATGTCCTGGACGTAGGAGCGCCCGCGGTTCAGCTCGCCCACCTTCCACGGGTCCACGTCAATGCCCACCACGGGAAAGCCGCGTTCGGCAAAGGCCACGGCCAGCGGTAACCCCACGTAGCCCAGGCCGACGATGGCTACGGTTGCTTCATGTCGTGCGATTTTTGCGAGAAATTGGTCTTTCATAGTCTCTTTCCATGAATAGATGGCGGTCGGATGGCGCGCACCGCCATGCGCCGCCAAAGAGAAGCTTCAATGCCTGGCCGGCAACCGGCCGCAGCAGGCGCTAGAGGTTCAAACCGTTTGTTGACCGGGCGCCGGAGCCAGGATGGCCTGTTGGATGCTGCGACGGCGGCCCGGAATGTAACCGATAAGAAAAAAAGCGGCCTCCCATGGTGTGTCACCGCTGGCAAGGCCGTTTTTTGTGTTGGCTTCTTGATTCATGGTTGCGCTTTTACTGATCAAACTCATGACACCATGAGGAATGAAGAGGAAAATGCATATGCCCCCGGCCCGACTCGAACGGGCACGCCCTTATGGGCACAGGCCCTCAACCTGCCGTGTATACCAATTCCACCACGGGGGCATCGAATCCAATTATACCCGATCCCTGAGAGATGTCAAAGATGATGTAACCTTTTCGAGCCCAACACGCCCGCTATCTTAGCACCGCGCCGCAAGCATGTCAAATCAAAAACCGGTATGTTTGTCAAGCGCTGCCATCTGGCGTATACTATACTTTCGTTGCCAACGCGACATATGTGGCGGAATCCAGCATTCTTAGAGGCAGGATCATCATGAAGATCGTCGTTGATGCCATGGGGGGCGACCACGCGCCTGCGGTGGTCGTTGCGGGCGCGGTCGCCGAAGCGCGCGAGCGGGGCACGCAGATCGTCCTGGTGGGCGTAGAGGAGCAGGTGCGCGCTGAGCTGGCCAAACACGGCGGGGCCGCCGGTTTGCCCATCGAGATCGTCCACGCGTCCGAGGTGGTGGCGATGGAGGAACACACCCTGGCCGTCAAGGCCAAGAAGGACTCCTCGCTGATGGTGGGCATGCGGCTGGTCAAGGAGGGCAAGGCGGACGGGTTCGCCTCGGCCGGCAATTCCGGCGCGGTGATGGCCGCGGCGCTGTTCGGCCTGGGCCGCATCCGCGGGGTCGAGCGGCCCGCGCTGGGCAGCATCTACCCGGCCGCGCCCGTGCCGTGCCTGGTGGTGGACATCGGCGCGAACGCGGACTGCAAGCCGGAGTACCTGGTGCAGTTCGCGCAGATGGGCGACGCCTACGCGCGGATCATGTTCGGCCTGGAGCGTCCCAAGGTCGGCATCATCTCCAACGGCGAAGAGGAGGACAAGGGCTCCATGCTGATCCGCGAGACCTACCCGCTGCTGAAGGCCAGCCGGCTGAACTTCGTCGGCAACGTGGAGGGTAAGGACATCGGCAAGGGGCTGGCCAACGTGGTGGTGACCGACGGCCTCACCGGCAACGTCGTCGTGAAGCTGAGCGAAGGGCTGCTGTCTTTCCTGGCCAAGTTCCTGAAGCGCCAGTTCACCGCGGGCGCGCGCAACAAGGCCGGCCTGGCCCTGATGATCCCCGGCGCGGTGCTGATGCTGCCCGGCCTGGCGCTGCTGTTGCCCAGCCTGCTGGATCTGAAAAAGCGCGTCGACTGGCGCGAGATCGGCGGCGCGCCGCTGCTGGGCGTGAACGGCGTCGTGGTGATCGGCCACGGCCGCAGCGATGAGAAAGCGATCCGCAGCATGATCCACATGGCCGAGAAGAGCGTGACGCAAAACCTGGTGGGCGCCCTGCGCGAGGCCCTGGCGGCGCCGGCCTGATGGCGAGATCAACGGAACGGAGACATCCCTGAGCGACATGGAACCTGCAACCAATATCGTGCCCGGCCGCCGGCGTGTGGTGATCACCGGCCTGGGCGCGCTGTCGCCGGTGGGCAACACCGCCGGCGAAACGTGGGCCGCGCTGGTCGCCGGCACGTCGGGCGTGGCGCACATTACCCACTTCGACGCCTCCCCCTACGCCGCACAGATCGCGGCCGAGGTCAAGGGCTTCGACCCCGGCGCACACATCCCGCTCAAAGAGGCGCGGCGCATGGCGCGGTGCTCCCAGCTCGCCATCGTGGCCGGCCGCGAGGCCGTGGCCGACGCGAGGCTGGACTGGGCGCAGGAGGACCGCGAACGCGTCGGGGTGATCCTGGGCACCGGCATGGGCGGGTTGGAGCTGCTGGTCGAGCCCATCGGCAAGCTGGCCAACGAGGGGTTCGCGCGGGTGACGCCCTTCCAGGCCATCGAGAGCCTGTGCAACATGCCGGCGTTTCACGTGGGGCTGGAGCACGGCTGCCTGGGGCCCCTGTCCACTGTCACGACCGCGTGCGCGGCCGGCACACAGGCCATCGGCGATGGGCTGGCGCTGATCCGCCGTGGGGCCGCGGATATCGTGCTGGCCGGCGGCGCCGAGGCGCAGGTGAACCCGCTGTTCTTCATCGGCTTCACGGCCATGCGCGTGCTTTCCACCCGCAACGACGCGCCCCAACAGGCCAGCCGGCCCTTCGACGCGGGCCGCGATGGCTTCGTGATCGGCGAGGGCGCGGCGGTGCTGGTGCTGGAGGAGCTGGGACATGCCCTGCGCCGCGGCGCGCGCATCTACGCCGAGGTGTTGGGGCAGGGCGCCTCAGCCGACGCATACCATCTGGCGCAACCGGAGGCCACCGGCCTTGGGCCGGCGCGCGCGATGCGTTGGGCGCTGGAAGACGCCGGCATCTCGCCGGAGGCAGTGGCCTACGTCAACGCGCACGGCAGCGCCACCGTGCAGAACGACGCCGCGGAGACCGCGGCCATCAAGCGGGTCTTCGGGGATCATGCCTATCGCCTGGCCGTCAGCAGCACCAAGAGCATGATCGGCCACTGCTTCGGGGCCGCGGGCGCGCTCGAAACGTTGGCAGCCGTGATGTCCGTCTACACCGACACGGTGCATCCCACCATCAACCTGGAGACGCCCGATCCGGCCTGCGATCTGGATTACGTGCCCAACGTGGCCCGGCGGATGCCCGTCGAGGCGGCCATGTCCAACTCGTTCGGCCTGGGTGGCCAGAACGCCTGCGTGGTGCTGAGCAAGCACCGCGCTGCATAACGCTGATATCCATCTTGTGAGGTTTGCCGAAAATGCGTGTCACGACAAACACCAAACTCATCCGCCGGCGCAGCAAACTGGGCATGACCGCCAGCCTGGGCGGCATCGGTATCCTGGTTGCCGGCATGATCGTTTCACTCAACCGCAGCCAGGAATTGGTTTGGGCCTCTCTGGTGGCCCTGATGCTGGGCTTCTTGCTGGCCCAGTTCGGCAGCTATAACCTGCGCCGCTACGGTCGCCGGCCCCGGCCCGACCAGGTGCTGGAGGCCGCCATGAAAGGCTTCGACGATCGTTACCACCTCTACGCCTGGTCGCTGCCCGCGCCGTACGTGCTGCTCGGCCCAAGCGGCCTGTACACCTTCATCACCCGTGATCACACTGGCCAGGTCGCGGTGACCGGCTCGACCTGGCGCACCCGATGGACCCTGAGCCGCGTGTTGATGTTCTTCGCGCAAGAGGGGCTGGGCAACCCCACCCAGGAGGCGCAGGCGCAGACGGCCCGGTTCAATGAATGGCTGAAGCAGAAGCTCCCCGGCGTGGCTGTGACAGCGCAGCCGGCGATCGTTTTCATTGACGAGCGCGTTCAACTCCAGGCGACCGAGCCGACCGTGCCTGTGTTGGAAGCCAAGGGGATCAAGAAGTGGCTGCGGGGCGCAGGCCGGGGAGACACACTTAAGACGGCCGATTTCAAGGCCCTTGAGGCGCTGCTCGACGAGGCTGCCGCCGCGGCCGCGAAGTGAGCGGATCGCCGGTGCGCAGCAAGTTCTGCGCCGTCCGTTCTCCGGTATGGACGCCTGAGCGAGCACCCTGAATTCATCGCAGGGTGCTCGCTCAGGCGCTTTGTTTTGTCACGCGTATCCGTTCGGGTTCTGCGACTGCCAGCGCCAGGCGTCCGCGCACATATCATTCAGGGTCCGCGTTGCGGCCCAGCCCAGCTCTGCCCGCGCCTTGCTCGGGTCGGCGTAAGATGCCGCCACATCGCCGGGCCGCCGGCCCACGATCTCGTAGGGGATGGCGCGGCCGGCCGCGCGGCCAAACGCGGCCACCACTTCCAGCACGCTGTTGCCCTGGCCGGTGCCCAGGTTGTAAGCCACGACCCCTGGCGCGGCTGCCAACCGATCGAGCGCACACAGGTGGCCGAGCGCCAGGTCCACCACGTGGATGTAGTCGCGCACGCCCGTGCCATCCGGGGTCGGGTAGTCGTCCCCGAACACGCGCACCACCGGCAGCTTGCCCACGGCCACCTGGGCCACATAGGGCATCAGGTTGTTGGGGATGCCGTTGGGATCCTCGCCGATGTGCCCGCTGGGATGCGCGCCCACCGGGTTGAAATAACGCAGCAGCACGATGTGCCAGCTCGGGTCCGAGCGCCACAGGTCGCGCAAGATCTCCTCGATGAACAGCTTGGACCGGCCATAGGGGTTGGTGGCCGAAAGGGGGAAATCCTCGGTGATGGGCACCGTCGCCGGATCGCCGTACACCGTGCAGGACGAGCTGAACACCAGGTTCCGCACGCCGTGCGTCCCCATGGCTTCGCACAGGTTCAGCGTGCCGGTGACGTTGTTGTGGAAATAGCGCAAGGGGATGGTCACCGATTCGCCCACCGCCTTGAGCCCGGCGAAGTGGATGACCGCGTCCACCGGCGCGGCGGCGAAGACCGCGTCCAGCGCGGGCCGATCCAACAGATCCACCTTGTGAAAAGTCAGCGGCCGGCCGGCCAGCGCCTGCACCCGCTGGAGCGATTCTTCCTTGCTGTTGCTCAGGTTGTCCACCACAACCACGTCGTGCCCGGCGTTGAGCAGCTCCAGGCAGGTGTGGCTGCCGATGTACCCCGCGCCGCCGGTGACAAGAACGCGCATAGTGCCTCCTCAAGGGTCCCAGATTAGCAGAAATTGTACACTAGCACGCCGTTTTTCGCAACGAAACGCGCAATCGGAAGACGGCAACCATCATTCGCGGGTTCCCTCGTGCCTCCTGCGCCGTGTCGGCCAGCTTGGCAGATCCGGCCAGGCGGGTTTATAATCCAGCAGTAACCCACGCCGTCACGCCTCCCCCACGTGGCCACATTTGGGAGGTGCGCGCATGTCACTTGATACGTCCCTGATTGAATACTACCCCACCATCAAAGAATTGCCCCAGGGTGAGCGGCCCCGGGAACGGCTGGAGCACTATGGCGCGAGCGCGTTGAGCTCGGCCGAGCTGCTGGCAATCATCTTGCGCGTCGGTAACAAGGACGAGAACGTCATCCGGTTCGCCCAGCGGCTGCTCACCACCTACGGCGGCCTGGTCGGCCTGGCCCAGGCGCCGTTCAGCGACCTGACCGCCATCAAAGGGTTGGGCCCGGCCAAGGCGACCCAGCTCAAAGCGGCGTTCGAGCTCGGCCGGCGGCTCCTGGTCGCCGCGCCGCACGAGCGTCCTGTGGTCAAGTCTCCGGCCGACGCGGCCAATCTGTTGATGCTGGAGATGGGGCTTTTGGAACAGGAACATCTCCGCGCGGTGATCCTCGACAGCAAGAACCACGTCGTCAAGGTGCACACGGTCTACATCGGCTCCCTCAACACCGCGGTCGTGCGCGTGGGCGAGCTCTTTCGCGAAGCGATCCGGCTTAACGCCGCGGCCGTCATCATCGCGCACAACCACCCCAGCGGCGACCCCACCCCCTCGCCCGAGGACGTCCACGTCACGCGCCAGATCGTCGAAGCCGGCAAGCTGCTCAACATTGACGTGCTCGATCACCTGGTGATCTGCCAGGCGCGGTGGGTGAGCTTGAAGGAGCGGGGATTGGGATTCTAGGCTCAGTGTTACGTCCAACGTAACTTGAGAATAGAATGCAATCCAGCGTAACTCTGGAATGGAGTTAATCGCTGGGTCCATCATCATCGATCCACTGATGCATCAGCGCCAACAGCACGGGGTCGGCCCGGCAGCGATACTTGTGCAAGCCTGCCTCGCGACAGATGGCGGTGACACCCAGTGACCGCCCCTGTGCTGCCAGACGCGCGGCCGCCGCGTTGATTAGCGTACATTCGGCTTGCGAGCGAACTGTTTTGGTGCGGGTCAGATGCTCAATAAGGGCAGCGCGCACCACAGCGGACAGCTCGGGATAATGTCGGCAGAGGTAGTCGGCGGACAGCCCGACTGCTTGAGCAATCTCACGGAATGTCACGTTCACTTCGCAACTGGGCAACTCAGCCAGAATATCGGCAATTCGCGTGCGCAGGCGCTCGACCTGGCGTTCTGTGACCTGGCGGTTGTGTATCCGGACCTGTTCCTGCACATCGGCTGCCAGCAGAGGGTGAGCGTTGAGATAATCAGCGTTGAAGCCCAGAGCGCGACCAACCTGTCGCGCTGAGATCTTCTCGTCACGAGCGAGAAGATCTTGTAGAGACGCGTCTAGGCGTACCCGCGTGGACGCATGGCGCTCGCGTTTTTCTTGTGCGCGGCGCTGGGCCTGGGCTTGGTGGACTTGCGTCTCCAAGTCCAGGCTTATCCAATACATGCGCACAGTCTTTTCGCCCCAGCCCAACTGGTGGGCGATCTCACGGTTGTCGCGGCCTTGCAGGCCCAATTCAACCAGGCGCGCAATCTCGGCCGGGGACTTGGGGACGGTTGGTGGATCACCGGGCTGGATTGGTGGGCGGCGCGGTTTGCCCATCAGCCGCCCCGTATACGAGCGCGTAAAGCGTCGCCCACAACGTGTACAGTGAAAACGCGCGATAGTGTGTTCGGGCAGGTCTGCCAGTAGGTTGACACTCACATTGGGTGGCGGTTGGTGATTGGGGCAATCTGGCGTAGGGCACAGGCGGAGCTGCATGTGCCGTGGCTCTTGCATGGCTGTCAGCCAGGTGGGCGGCACCTCCAACGCGGCGAACTCGGGCCAGGACAGCGCCAAGGCTTCGAGATAGGCCAGATACAGCGGCAATGCGGTATGGCGGCCCAATTCGAGCGCGGCGACGCTGCTATTCTGGGTGTTGAGTCGGGTGGCCATGGCCGTGATGCAAATGTCCGCTTGCGACCGCAGATAACGGAACTTCATACCCACGGCTTGAGCGAGCTGAGCGGAGGATAATTCTGAGCCTGGCAGCAAGGTTTTGACTAAGAACCTATCCGAAAACTGCCATGTCGCACAGGATGCTGGCACAAGCGAACT
>CAZKEF010000012.1:0-147088 GCA_964551735.1 uncultured Anaerolineales bacterium | reverse complement strand
TGTGCGACGAGAAGGTGGACAGGCTCTGCTCGATGCTCTGCTCGTCGCCGATGTCAGCGAAAACCTGCTCGAAGACGGAGACCGCGGAGCCCTCATCGGCCGGGATCGCCAGGCCGGCCTGCGCCATCAACGTCAGCAGGCCGGTGGTCTTCAGCGACACGGTCTTGCCGCCGGTATTGGGGCCGGTGACCACGACGATGAAGAAATCATCTGCGATGTAAATGTCTACCGGCACCACGGTCAACGGGTCGAGCAGCGGGTGGCGCGCTTGGATGAAGTTGAGCGTGCTGCCGGGGTGTTGGGTGTTGGAGGTTGAAGGTTGAAGGTTGGAAGCTGCTCCCTCTTCCGCGCCCCTGCCCCTCTGCGCCTCCGCGCCCCTGTTTCCCCGCCCCTGCGGTTTGCGGCTTTCCCGGAATGGCACGAGCTTGGGCTCGACCGCGCGCAGTACGCTGGCGTAGCGGGCCTTGGCGAAGATCAGGTCTAGGTCGCCCAACGCCTCGACGGTGCGCACGATGGGGCCGGCGGCCGCAGCCACCAGGCCTGTCAACGCGGCGAGGATGCGCTGCACCTCCTCCTGCTCGGCGAGCTGCGCCTGGCGCCATTGGTTGTTCAGGTCTACCACGCCCAAAGGCTCGATGAACAGGGTGGCGCCGCTGCCCGATTGGTCGTGCACCAGGCCGGGGATCCGTCCCTTGAACTCCGCGCGCAGTGGGATCACGTAACGCCCCTGGCGTTGGGTGACGATGGGCTCTTGCAGGAATTGGGCGTTGGCCGAGTTGGTGATGATGCGTTGCAGGCGCTCCATCAGCCGGGCGTGCGCCTCCCGCATCTCGCGGCGGATCCGTGCCAACGCGTCGCTGGCGCTGTCCAGGATTTCACCGCGTTCGTCGACGCAGCGGCCGATCTCATCCACCACAGCTTGGGGCACGGCGATCCGGCCGGCCACGTCAGCCACGTGCGGGAAGATGTCACCGACCCGGCTGAGGGTGCGCTGGATGACGCGACCGCGCACCAGGGTTGATCGGATGTCCAGCAGGTCGGTAGGCAGCAAGGTGCTGCCGCGGCTGGCCTGCTCGGCCAGGGGGCGTAGGTCGTGCACGCCGCCCAGGTGAATGTCGCTTTTTTCCTCCAGCAGACGTCGCGCCTCGCGCGTCTCCGCCTGCCAATCTTGCGCCAGACGGATGTCGTCGGTGGGCAGTAACGCCAGGGCGCGTTCGCGGCCCAGGGAGAACGATGTGTGCTCAGCCAGCCGCGATCGGATTTTGTGGAATTCTAACACGCGCAACGTTCTTGGGTCCATAAAGAAAAGTATAGCACAGGGCCGGAACGGCATGAAATCCCATGCCGGTGTTGCGAATTGCTACAGATATGTTATCATCTCGCATCAATGAGGTTCGCTCATTTCACCACGTAGCTCAAGGAGTGATGATGAAGGCGGTCGTAATGGCGGGCGGCGAGGGTTCGCGCCTGCGCCCTTTGACGATTGCGCGGCCCAAGCCGATGTTGCCGGTCGTCAACCGGCCGGTGCTCGGGCACATCCTCCATTTGCTCAAGGAGCATGGGATCACGGATATTGTGATCACCTTGCAGTACCTTGCGGCCCAGATTCAGGATTATTACGGCGACGGCAAAGCCATCGGCATGAACATCGAGTATGCTATCGAGGAGACGCCGTTGGGCACGGCCGGCAGCGTGAAGCACGCGCAGGCGCTTTTAGCCAGCGACGAGCCCTTCCTGGTCATCAGCGGCGATGCGCTGACCGATTTCGATCTGACTGCTTTGACCCGCTTCCATCGCGAGCGCGGGGCGATGCTGACCATGGCGTTGTATCGCGTGCCGGATCCGTTGGAGTACGGGGTGATCAACGTGCGGGAAGACGGCCGCGTCGTCCAGTTCATGGAAAAGCCGAGTTGGGCAGGGGTCACTTCGGATACGGTGAACACCGGCATTTATGTCATGCAGCCGGAACTGATGGGCCACCTGCAGGATGGCCAGCGCGTCGACTGGAGCCAGGATGTCTTCCCACGCCTCTTGAGCCGGGGCGCGCCGGTGTACGGCTACATCGCTGAGGGCTACTGGTGCGATATCGGGACCTTGGGCGAATATCACCGCGCTAACGCCGACCTCTTGGGTGGCTTGTTGAATCTGGGCGAGTTGGGAAAGCGCATCGGCCCCGGGATCTGGGTGGCCAACAACGCAGAGATCGCGCCAGATGCCCAGCTTTTCGGGCCGGTTTATCTGGGTGAAGATGTCAAGATTCGCCAGGGCGTGATCGTGCAGGGGCCAACGGTCATCCGAGACTACTCGGTGCTGGATAATCGTGCGCGCGTGCATCACAGCATGGTGTGGCGTAACTGTTACATCGGCGAGGGTGCCACGCTGCACGGCGCGGTGCTCGGACGGCAGTGCACCGTGAAGTCACGCGCGATCATCTTCGAGGGCGCAGTGGTAGGTGATGGCGCGGTGATCGGCGAGGACGCGATCATCCAGGCAGGCGTCAAGTTGTGGCCGAACAAAGAGGTGGAAAACGGCGCTACGGTCAATCACAGCATCATCTGGGGTGCGCAGGGACGCCGGGTGTTGTTCGGGCGTTACGGCGTCACGGGCATGATCAACGTGGAGTTGACGCCGGAATTCGCAGCGCGCCTGGGCGCGGCGTTCGGTTCGATCTTGCCGCGCGGCTCGACTGTTACCATCAACCGTGATCCGCATCGCAGCCCGCGCATGATAAAGCGCGCGCTCATTTCGGGCCTGCCCTCGGCTGGCAACCATGTGCTTGATTTGCGCTCTGTGCCCATCCCGGTCGCTCGCTATTACACCCGTGCTTCCAACGCGGCAGGCGGCGTCCATATCCGCCTGGCGCCCTACAACCCGCGCGTCGTGGACATTCGCTTCATGGATGGTGAGGGTCTGAACCTGACGCGCGACAAAGAACGCAGTATCGAGCGCGTCTTTTTCCGCGAGGATTATCGCCGCGCCTACCTGGATGATGTCGGCACGATCGAGTATGCCCCGGACGCCGGCGACGAGTATATACGTGGGTATCTTCGTGAGTTAGACGCAGCTGCCATCCGGGCCGCGCGTTTCAAGATGGTCGTTGATTATGCCCATGCGCCCGCCAGTGATATCCTGCCCGATCTGTTGCGCCAACTCGATGTTGAGGTTGTGCCGCTCAATGCGCGCGTGGAACCCACCAAGGTCGCCCCGACGCAGGACGAGTTTCGCACCAGCCGCGCTCAACTGGCGCGTATCACTGCGGCGCTGGACAACATCAGCCTCGGGGTTCGCCTGGATGTGGGAGGCGAGAAGATCTTTGTCGCTGATGACACCGGCGCCAACGTGCCCGATCCGGTGATGTGTGCTGCCATGGCTTCATTGGTCTTTCGCGCTTACCCTGGCAGTGTGGTCGCCGTCACAACGGATCAGCCGTTGGTGTACGAACAGCTTGCCCGGCGTTATGGGGGGCAGGTCTTGCGCTGCGCGGTCGATGTGCAGGCGCTGATGAATGCGGCGAAACGGCCAGGGGTAGTCATGGCGGGCGATGGCACGGGGAATTTTGTTTTTCCTGCGTTGCACCCCGTCATCGACGGTTTGTTCGCGGTGGGTAAGCTGTTGGAGCTGTTGGCCCGGCAACAGGTGAAGCTCTCTGAGGTGATCGCCGGCCTGCCGCCTTTCCACATGGCCACGGGTGATGTGGAAGGTCAATGGGATACCAAGGGCCGCGTTATGCGCTGCCTGATCGGACAGTTTTCGCAGCTGCGCCACGAGACCATGGACGGCATCAAGGTTTATGTGGACGATGACGAATGGGTGCTGATTCGGCCTGACAACGATACTGCTGTGTTTCATCTGACGGCCCAGGCGCGGTCAGAACAAGGCGCCCAGGAGCTCATCGCCGATTACGGCGGGATTGTACACACGTACGTGCGCGAGCCGTGCGCAGACGATCTATGAGGGTGCACGCCTGGCCCCGCATCGTGCTGGCTGGTCGGGCGTATAGCGGCCGCAGCAGTTCGTTGATCCTCAATATTCAGGAAGGCTTCTTCGGTTATGGCAATCAGTTTCGGCACTGACGGCTGGCGCGCCGTCATTAGCGATGAGTTTACTTTCGCCAACGTTCGTTACGTGGCCCAGGCCATCGGCGAGGTGCTGTTGGAGAACGCGGCCGTTCAGGCGCAGGAAGTGGCGCGTGAACGACCACTGGTGGTGGTTGGCTTCGATACACGTTTCCTTTCCGACCGGTACGCTATCGCAGTCAGTGAGGTGCTGGCGGCGTTGGGCTTACGCGTCGCCCTGGCGAAATCCGATGCACCGACCCCTGCGGTGTCCTTTGCTATCCCGCACATGGCGGGTATTGGCGGCGTGATGATCACCGCCAGCCACAACCCCCCGCGCTACAACGGCATCAAGCTCAAGTCAGCCTTTGGCGGCAGCGCAACTGTGGCCGACACCAGGCGTGTTGAGGCAAAGTTGGCGGCCAACCTGGCAACAGGCCGCGAGCCACAGCCTTTAGCTGTCGAAGATGGGTTAGCCCAGGGCCTCATCACCCGGTTTGATCCGTTCCCGGCCTATGCAGAACACTTGCACACGCTGATTGACTTTCGGACCATCGCGCGCGCCAAGCTGCGGGTGGCTGTGGACAGCATGTACGGCTCCGGCCGGGGATACCTGCGCCAGCTGTTGACTGCGGCCGGCACGCAGGTCGCTGAGATCCGGGGAGAGATGAACCCCGGGTTCAACGGGATACATCCCGAGCCTATCGCCAAGCATCTGCAGCCACTGATGGAACTGATCGGCCAGGGTCATTTCGACCTGGGGCTGGCCACCGATGGGGATGCGGATCGCACTGGTGCGGTCGGCCCGTCGGGCCGCTTCATCGACCCCCATTGCATCATGACGCTGGCCCTACGTTATTTGGTGGAACGTCGTGGCCTGCGCGGGGCGGTAGTGAAGACAGTCTCAACAACACAGATGCTGAATCGGCTGGCAGCGCGTTACAGCCTGCCCTTGCACGAGACGCCGGTAGGGTTCAACTATATCGGCGACTTAATGATGAGCGATGACGTGCTGATCGGCGGCGAGGAATCGGGCGGCATCAGCATCAAGGGACACATCCCCGAAGGAGATGGCGTGCTAATGGGTTTGCTGCTGGCCGAACTCGTGGCGCACTATGGCCAATCGCCAGAAGCGCTGCTGGCCGGAGTGATGAACGAGATCGGTCAGTTTGAGTACGCGCGCAACGACTTCAAGGTTAAGCCTTTCGAAAAGAAGGCACTGGTGCAAAAGCTGGTCGATCTCAGCCCTGAGCGGCTGGCCGGCATCCCGGTGGCCACTATTAACGCCCGCGATGGGGTGAAGTATCTGCTGGCTGACGATAGTTGGTTGCTGATCCGGCCTTCGGGCACCGAGCCGGTGTTGCGCGTCTACGCCGAGGGTCACTCGGCCGAGACCGTGCAGGCGCTGTTGGCTGATGGCCGCGCGCTGGCCGACGCTGCCGGGGTATAAGCGTCACGCTTCCCGGAGGTCTATCCGCACAACCCGGTGCATGGGGCCTTGCGCCTGTTCAGAACGCCAAAGGACGGCAAAGGCCGGGTTTCGATACGAAACCCGGCCTTTGCCTTTGATGCGCCATTGAGGTGGTTTAGTACTCGATGATCCGGCCGAGCATCTTAGCCTGGCCGACCCAATCCTCGACCTGCGCCAGCGTCGGCGCGCGCCGGGCGTGACCTGCCTGGGTGAGCTCAACCAGCTTCACCAGCAAGTTCGCAGGGACGCGGCGCGACAGCTCGACCACCGTATCGACGCCCGCCTCCTCCAGCAGGTTGCTATAGACCTCCCCGATCCCATGGACACGGGCCAAATCCGCCCGGTTTACCAGCTCGAGGATCTCCTTTGTGTCGGCGCCGATTTTGGCTGCCAGCTCTTTGCGCCCGGCAACCGTCTTACCGGCCTCCAACAACAGGTCGGACGTCCCGATGCCTGAAGCGGCCAGCTTCTCAGCTGTGCTCACCTGAATACCACGGATTTCATTGACGCGCATTTTGGCCTCCTTATTTTTGGGGAAATGAGTTTGCAATTCGGTCACTCGCTTCTAGTCATAGCACATTCGGTGCAAGCATATCATACGAATGCGTTGTTGGCAATACGTAGCCCACAATGACTTTTGCAATTGAGCCATCTAACAGAATGCTAATATACAACTCACAGGAATCTAACATCGCTGTATTACACTCAACATTACGTAACGAGTGTGAAGCGACGGGAAATATCCAATTGAATTGAGGAGTATGGAAGATGAGTAGAGTTGTTGGTATTGATCTGGGAACAACAAACAGCGTGGTTGCAGTAGTTGAAGGGGGCGACCCCATTGTAATCACAACTGCGGAGGGCGGGCGGCTTTGCCCCTCGGTAGTCGCGTTCACCAAGTCCGGCGAGCGCTTGGTGGGGCAGACCGCGAAGCGACAGGCCGTTGTGAACCCGGAGAACACGGTCTTTTCGATCAAACGCTTCATGGGCCGGCACTACGATGAGATCGACGCTGAACGCAGCATGGTGCCTTACAAAGTTCGCGCGGGCAAGGCCGGTGACGCGCGCGTTTACATCCCGATTAACGGCAAGGAGTACACGCCGCAAGAGATATCGGCCATGATCCTGGGCAAGCTGAAAGCTGACGCGGAAGCATACCTGGGCGAACCGGTTACCCAAGCAGTGATCACTGTGCCAGCATACTTCAACGACAGCCAGCGGCAAGCCACCAAGGATGCCGGCAAGATCGCCGGTCTGGAGGTGCTGCGTATCATCAACGAACCGACTGCGGCCGCGCTGGCCTACGGGCTCGATAAAAAGAACAGCGAGACGATCCTGGTGTTCGACCTTGGCGGCGGCACCTTCGATGTCTCCATCCTGGAGGTCGGCGACGGCGTGGTGGAGGTGAAAGCCACCAACGGCGACACCCACCTGGGCGGCGACGACTGGGATCAGCGCATCGTTAACTATGTGGCCGACGAGTTTAGGCGCGAGCAGGGCATTGACCTGCGGGCCGATCGCCAGGCGCTGCAGCGGTTGAAGGAGGCGGCGGAAAAGGCCAAGATCGAGCTCTCCAGCGTCATGGAGACCGAGATCAATCTGCCGTTCATCACTGCTGACGCGTCCGGTCCGAAGCATTTGCAGGTGAAGCTGACGCGGGCCAGGTTCGAGCAACTTACAGAAGATTTGCTGGCGCGCTGCCGTCTGCCGTTCGAGCAGGCGTTGCGCGATGCTAAGTTGAAGGCGAGCGATATTCATGAGGTGGTGCTGGTCGGCGGCGCCACGCGTATGCCCATGGTGCTAAACCTGGTGCGCAAGCTGACCGGCGGCAAGGACCCGCACCGCGGGGTGAACCCGGACGAGGTGGTGGCGGTCGGCGCGGCGCTGCAGGGTGGCGTGCTATCCGGCCAGGTGAAGGATGTGCTGCTGCTGGACGTGACGCCGCTGACCCTGGGTGTTGAGACCCTGGGCGGCGTGATGACGCCCATCATCGAGCGCAACACCACGATCCCGGTGAAAAAGAGCCAGGTATTCAGCACCGCCGAGGACAACCAGCCTGCGGTGACCATCCACGTGCTGCAAGGTGAGCGGCCGATGGCGGCCGACAACATGTCGCTGGGCCAGTTCAACCTGGAAGGGATCCCGCCGGCGCCGCGCGGCCTGCCGCAGGTCGAGGTGACCTTCGACATTGACGCCAACGGCATCCTGCACGTCAGCGCGCAGGACAAGGCTACCGGTGTGGCGCAGCAGATCACGATCACGGCCTCCACCAACCTGGGCAAAGCGGACATTGACCGGATGGTGCGCCAGGCTGAGATCAACAAGGCCGCGGATCAGCGCCGCAAAGAACTGATCGAGGCGCGTAACCAGGCGGACCAGGCGGCGTATGTGACAGAGAAGAGCCTGCGTGAACTGGCTGACGCCGGCAAGGTCAATGCCGATGACCGGCGGGCGCTGGAGCAACTGATCGCTGAGACACGCAAAGCTGCCCAGGGCGAAGACCTTACGGCTATTCGCCAGGCGGTAGAGCGTTTACAGCAGGCCGGCAGTCGGATGGCGGCCGGCGCTTATGGTCCCGCATCCGGCCCAGGGAACGGCGCCGGCCCGAGTGATGGCAACGGCTACCACGGGCCCAATCAGGGAGCTGCCGAAGGCGATGACGTCGTCGAGGGTGAGTTCCGGCGGGTGTAGCGCAATCCGGCGGACTGCGCTACGATGTCTGCAGCCAACCAAAGAACAGCGCAAACAACAAGCTGACCACAACCAGCGTCGCCACCGTTACCGGCAAGCCCGCGCGCAGCCAGATCCGCACCGTGATCGGGTTGCGCGTGCGTGCGCTCATAGCGACCGTAATCACGTTGGCTGTTGCGCCGATGGGCGTGCCGTTACCGCCCAGGCCGGCGCCCAACGCCAGGGCCCACCACAACGGCGCCAACGGGATGCCCAGCTTGCCCAGGTCGAGGATGACGGGGATTAACGCGATGGTGAACGGGATGTTATCCACGATAGCTGAGATCAGCGCGGCCAGCACCAGCAGCATCAGGCTGGCCAGCAAGAGATTTGCTTCTGCCAGGCCAGCTACCTGGCTCGCGGCCAGGTGCAGCACCCCGGCGGCTTCTAACCCACCGGTCGTCACAAAGAGGGCCGCGAAAAAGAGCAGCACGCTCCATTCCACCCGTTCCAGCGTAGTCTCTACATCGGGCCGGACCCAGAGCAGAGCTAGGCCAGCGCCTGCGAGCGCGATGGTGGCCGGCTCCAGCCCTAGCGGGCCTTCCAGGAAGAAGAACACGATGACCAATCCCAGCACGGTCAGCACCCGGCGCATGTTGCGCGGATCAGTCAGCGCTTGATCAGCATCGAGCTGATCAAGCGCCTCGATATTGGCCGGGGGCGTTGTGAGTTCGGAGCGAAAGACCAGGAATACTATTGCCAGGGCCACCAGCCAGGCCACTAACGCCAGCGGGGCCAGGTGCGTCAGAAATGCGCCGAAGGTTAAACCCGAGGCGGACGAGATAAGGACGTTGGGCGGATCACCGACCAGGGTGGCCATACCGCCGATATTGGAGAGCAATGCTTCGGCCATGAGGAGGGGCACGGGGCTCATACCCAGGATCTCCGCGATCAGGATGGTGACGGGGACGATCAGGACGACCGTGGTGACGTTGTCCAGGAACATCGAGAGGATGGTTGTCGCCGTGGCCAGGATGACAAGCAAGCGCCACGGCTGGCCGCGCGAGCGTTTGCCGGTGACAATGGCGACGTATTGGAAGAAGCCGGTTTGTTCCAGCAAGCGGACCAGGATCATCATGCCGAGGAGCAGCCCGAGCGTGTTGAAATCAACGGCTTCGAGCGCCTGGTGCTGATTATAAAAACCGAACAGGAGACCGGTGAACAACATGGCTGCCGCACCAACCATGGCAACGATGGTGCGATGGACCCGTTCCGTAAGGATCAGGGCGAACGTGGCTGCAAAGACGAACGTAGCCGCCAGCATATTTGCGGTCATTGGCGGCTCTCAGTCGTGCTGCGCAAAAACGCGGCCGCGATATCAACCCGTGAGGCGATGCCGACCAGCCGGCCCGCGTCATCTACCACGGGCAGGTCTTGGAGTTGGTGTTTGATCATGATGGCGAACGCACGCAGCAAGCCTGCATCGCTGCGCACGGAAATGGCCGGCTGCATCAAATCGCGCATGGTGAGGTTTACTGCGGTTGGTAGGTCGCGCGGTCGGAGCGACTCCAACGCGCCGAAATCGTGAACGAAGTCAATGTTGTTTAGCAGCGCCACGAAATCGGGCATGAATACTTTGAGGAGGTCCTGAAGGCGCACAACGCCGATCACCACATCGTGTTCATTGAGCACAGGTAACGTGCCGATGCGCTTTTCAGCGACCAGGCGTGCTGCCTCCCAAACGGTGTGTTCCGGGGACACCCAGTAGACATGACGTTTCATGCAACTCTTGATCATTTGGCCCCCTGGTGTGGGCGTGCTGTGACGGACCGAGCTTAACGAGCACGCATGGCGGAGAAATCATGGCTGGATACTACTACGAGTTGGGGGGCGCGTCAATTCACGGCTGAGAATCTGGCTCCCGCCTGTCAGAGAATTGTCGGCGCTGTAACACGTTAAGCAAGCTGTTTGTGTTATAATGTGACACTAGGCAGTCAGTGGGCAGCCTTGCGGGGTGCGTCTGCCTGCTTGCAGGAGGAAGTATGTATTTCGATCCGACGTATCTGTTATTCGTGGGCCCAGCGCTGCTGTTGGCCTTCTATGCGCAGTTCAAGGTCAAGAGCGCCTATGGGAAGTGGACGCGCGTAGCCAACACGCGCGGCATCACGGGCGTGCAAGCTGCCCAAGTCATCCTGGGTTCCGAGGGGCTGCACGATGTCTCCGTGACCGGCATCCCCGGCGAGCTGACCGACCACTACGACCCGCGGGCCAAGAAGCTGGGCCTTTCGCAGGGCGTCGCCCGGCAACCGAGCGTGGCCTCACTGGCAATCGTGGCCCATGAGATCGGCCACGCGCTGCAGGACCACCAGGGTTACGGGCCGCTGCGACTGCGTGGCGCCATCGTGCCGGCTGTGCAAGTCAGCGCATGGGTCGCGCCCGTGCTGTTCTTCATCGGGTTTCTTCTCAATATAACGCAGCTCGCCTGGCTGGGCGTGGCTTTTTTCGGCGCCAGTGTGATCTTTGCGTTGATCACGCTGCCGGTGGAGTTCGACGCCAGCCGCCGGGCGCTCCGGCTATTACAGACTTATCAGTTGGCAGACGGCCGTGAGTTACAGGGCGCCAAAGCCGTATTGGATGCGGCCGCGCTGACCTATGTCGCCGCGTTGGCCCAGACTTTATTGACTATGTTGTACTACGTGAGTTTACTGTCCCGCCGACGGGACTGATCCTGAGGAGATTTGCAATGAAAGCTACTCGAATTTGGCCTGTATTTGTCATCTTCCTGGCGTTTGGCCTGGTGCTGATGGGCTGTGGCCTGGTCAGCCCCCTGGTGCGCCTGGTGAGCGAACCGACGGCCACCCCCATGCCGCGCATCATCGAGCGCGTCGTGGTGGCGACGCCGACGCCGTCCGCTGCCCCCGTTGCGCCGGCTCAGCCGCCCGCAGCACTTGAAAGTAACCCGATCATCATCCCGGCCGGCGCCGATGTGGAAACCCAGATTTACGAGGCGGTATACCGCAAGGTCAACCCTTCAGTAGTTTACATCGAGAATCTCACCCGCATCCCAACGGGCCAGCAGAGCAGCGAAACGTTGCCCGAAAGCCAGGGGTCGGGCTTCGTTTGGGACAGCCAGGGGCACATCGTGACGAACAACCATGTGGTGGAAGGCTCCGATGCCCTGCGGGTCACCTTTTCGGATGGCATCCAGTTGCCGGCTGAGTTGATCGGCACGGATCCTGACAGCGATCTGGCAGTTGTCAAGGTGGATCCGGGCCTGGTTGAATTGGTCCCGGTGGAGCAGGGCCGAATCGAGGAAGTAACCGTGGGCCAGCGGGCTATCGCCATCGGTAATCCCTTTGGGCTGGAAGGCTCCATGACTACAGGCATCGTCAGCGCGGTGGGCCGCAGCGTGCAATCGCAAACCGGCTACAACATCCCGCTGGCGATCCAGACCGATGCCGCGATCAACCCCGGCAACTCCGGCGGCCCCCTGTTGAATGAGCGCGGCCAGGTCATCGGCGTCAACTTCCAGATCCAGTCGGCAGTGCGCAGCAACTCGGGCGTGGGCTTCGCCATTCCCATCAACATCGTGCAGCGCGTTGCGCCGGCGTTGATCCGCGATGGCGTCTACAAGCACGCCTGGCTGGGCATCAGCGGCCAGACCTACAGCCCGGCCTGGGCGGATGCTTTGGGCTTTCCGATTGATGCCCGTGGAGCTTACGTCGTCACGGTGCGCGAGGGCGGGCCCTCAGCGCGCGCGGGGCTGCGCGGCGCCACGCGCGACACCGATGTCATATTGGATATCGGCATGTCAGGCCCGATCTATCTGCAAAGCGGCGGCGACCTGATCATCGCCATTGATGATCGCCCTGTGAGGACTTTCGATGATTTGCTGATCTACCTGGAAAGCGAAAGGTCACCGGGCGATCGGGTGGAAGTAACCGTGCTGCGGCCCAACGCCGGCGAGACCAGGCTGACGATCACCTTGGGTGAACGTCCTCGGGCGACACCGTAACCGAAGAATGCGCTTGACGACGTGCCCGGCCCTCCCACAAGCCGGGCACGTTCGCGCAGGAGGTGCTCATGTCAAGGAAATCGATCTGGCTTCTGGTTACGCTCGCCAGCGTGTTGTTCGTCAGCGCGGCGTGCATCGGCCTGCCGAACATCCCTCTTGCGGCGCCCGCCGCGCTGACGCCCACGCCGCAGGTTATCATCGTCGTTGTTACGCCCACGCCTGGGCCGGCGCCGCTCAGCGAGAGCGCCGATTCCGTCGAAGCGCGCCGCGTCGCGATCTACGAACGCGCGGCCCCCGCTGTGGTTAACATCACCACCCAGGTGCTGCGCTCCAGCTTCTTCTGGGGCGATATCCCCGAGGAAGGCAGCGGCTCCGGCTTTCTGTGGGACACCGAGGGCCATATCGTCACCAACTATCACGTGATCGAGGGCGCGCAACGGATCGAGGTAAGCTTCGGGGACGACATGAACATGGATGCGCAGGTCGTCGGCGCGGACCCGGCGAACGATCTGGCCGTGCTGAAGTTGGAGACTGTGCCGGCCGGCGTGGCCCCGATCCCGGTCGGCGCCTCGGCCGAGCTCAAGGTGGGCCAGACGGCCATCGCCATCGGCAACCCGTTCGGGCAGTTCGAGCGCACCATGACCGAGGGGATCATCAGCGCGGTGAATCGCACCATCGAGACCGAGGAGACGGTGCTGCGCGGGGTGATCCAAACCGACGCGGCGATCAACCGCGGCAACTCCGGCGGCCCGCTGCTGGATTCCAGCGGCCGGCTGATCGGCGTCAACAGCGCGATCTACTCGCCCACGGGCACCTCGGCCGGCGTCGGGCTGGCGATCCCGGTGGACAAGGTGGCCCGCGTGGTGCCGGTGCTGATCGCCGAAGGCCGCTATCCGCATCCCTGGTTGGGCATCGAAGAGCTGGGCTACGAACTGAGCCCGCGGCTGGCCAATGCCCTGAACCTGAACGTAGAAAGCGGCTTGTTGGTCGCGCGCATCTACCGGGATAGCCCGGCCGACCGCGCCGGCGTACGCAGCGCGCAGACCGAGGTCATCCTGGGCAACCGGCGCTACCTGGTGGGCGGCGATATCATCACGGCCATTGACGGGCTGCAGTTAGCGCGTTGGGAAGACCTGAACGCTTACCTCGACGAGAAGACCGAGGTAGGCCAGACTGTGACCTTGACCGTGATCCGTAATGGTGAGGAGGAAACGCTGGAAGCCATCTTGGAAGATACGCCCGAGACGCTGCGGGGGCAGTAGGGGACGCCCTGATTGCGGCCATCGGCGGCCGGCGCTCCGGAATCGAGGCTTCGGCCGGTCTCTCCGGGCCACGAGACCAACCGGCCGAAGCCTGGACTCCCGAAAGTTATCCGTGCCTTTCCCTGCTCTCAGCCGGTCTGCGACCGGCGTCGTGTGGGCATCCCGGCCGCTTGCAGCTCAAACGGGGGTCACAGACCCCCTACGAACCGAAATTCCGAAAGACTATCTGCTTATCTGTATAAACGCGTCCACTGCCGCGCGCGCCGGCAGCGCAGGGATCGCGCCGCGCTGGGTGGTGGTCAGCGCGCCGACCGCGTTGCCCAGCCTGAGCGCCCGCTGGACGACATCCCGCTCGAAGCGCAGGCCGCCGTCCAACAGACCGGCCAGCAGGCCCGCCAGGAAGCCATCCCCCGCGCCGGTGGTATCCACGGGATTCACCCGGAACCCCGGCACGTCGCCGTGCGCGTCCGCCAGGTAGTAGGCGGAGCCCGCCGCGCCGCGCGTCACCGTCAGCAGCTTCAGCCGGTCGTGCCACAGCCGCCGCACCGCGCGGCCGGTATCGGCCTCGCCGGTCAGGAACACCAGCTCTTCCTCGCTGACCTTGGCGATGTCGGCGTGCGCCCAGCCGGCCAACATGCCGGCTCGCGCGGCCTCGGCCGAGGGCCACAACGCCAGGCGTAGGTTGGGGTCGTAGGAGATGAGCGCGCCGCCGCGGCGGGCGTGTTCTAGGGCGGTGAAGGTCGCGCTCCGGCTGGGTTCGCCGATCAGCGAGATGGAACCGTAATGGAAGATCCGTGCTTGCGCCGCGTAGCTTGCATCCACATCTTCGGGCCGCCACAGCATGTCAGCGCTGGGGTGACGGTAGAACATGAAGCTGCGCTCGCCGTCGGCCCGCAGCGAGACGAACGCCAGCGCGGTGCGCGCCTCAGGGGAAAAGCGCAGGCCGTTCACGTCCACCCCGGCCTCGGCCAGCGTATCCGCCAGGAAGTGGCCGAAGTCATCCTCGCCCACCTGGCCCAGGAAGCCGGCCCGATAGCCCAGACGGGCCACGCCCACGGCCACGTTAGCCGGCGCGCCGCCGGCTGCCTTCTTGAACGCCGGCGCCTCGGCCAGCGTCACCCCGGCTTCTGTCGCGACGAAATCAATCAACAATTCGCCGCACGCGATCACATCCAGCATGACACCCACTCCCGCGGCTCGGGTTTAGCCGCTCCGGCGTTGATCGGCGTTGCTCAACCGCTGCCGCGCCTCAACTATTTCGATCTCCTGATCGGTCACGCGCGGCACTTCGCGCATCAGGAGACTGTTTTCGTCTCCTGGCTTCTGCCCGCCCACGCGCGTGAAAGCGACCGTGACGCCCAGCGCCGCGGCGATTCGCGCCGCCACGGCTTCCAGTTGTTCCACCTCATCAGCGTAATCGGCCAGCCGCAGGCCATCGTTGTTGGCGGTCAGGATCACCCGTTCGTTGACCATCAACAGGGTCTCTTCGCGGCCATCGATGCCGCGCGCGGTGCGCACCAGCTTGACTGACGGCGTGCCCGAGTGCTCGTCACTGCTCTTCCCACGGCCGAAAACCTGCGTCAAGATGGCCATCAAGCCGGCCGCAACCAGGATAATCACCAACAACTCAACGGCTGTAATCACCATGAGTACCTCCTGAGGCAACTCTGGGGCCCCATTATACCGCAACCAGCCACAGGAAGCGATACGGCGCCAGCGTCAGGTTTTCTGCTAACTCGATCTGCGTATCGCTGGCCAGGTCGTGGAACGCGTAACCCAGGCCGTGCGCGCGCACGCTGTTGGCCGCCAACGTCTGCTCCCGCTCACTGAAATTCGCCAGCACCAGCACCCGGCCGGCCGCGCCCTGGCGCACGTAGGCGAACACGTGCGGGTTGCCCGCGTCCACCACCGCCATATCGCCGCCGGCGAAGACCGAATGCGCCTTGCGCACCTGGATCAGCCGGCGCAACTCGCCGTAGATGCGCGCTTCGGGCGTCCCGGCCTCGTCGCGCAGCGCCATCTTGTCCCAGTCGGTGAAGGGGCGGTGCACCCAACGGCTGTCGTTGGCCTTGGCCGGGTCGTTCCGGTAGCGGTAATCGTTCAGCGTGCCGATCTCGTCGCCGAGGTAGATCAGTGGGACGCCGCCGACCGAGAGGATGACGCTATGGATCAGCAGGGTGCGCCGCGCGGCCAGTTCGACCTCGTAGGGGGTCTCCTCGCGCAACGCCTTCTCCAGGCCGGCCAGCGAAGCGCAGGTGCCGGAGATGCGGCAGTCGCCCGTCTTGGGGTTCTCCTGGAATGGCAGGCCGCGCGCAAAGCTGCCGGGGAAGCGGCCGGTGTAGAAATCGTTCAGGAAGCGCCGGTGGCCGTAGCTGTTGTGTATCCCCACTTGCGCCGCGTCCCCGTCGTCAAAGGTCCAGCCGATGTCGTCGTGGCAGCGCACGTAGTTCACCCAGGCGCAGCGCGGGTCAATGTGGAAGCGGTGGCTCATGGAAGCCTTCAGCAGTTTGACCTCGCGTGTCGCCAGCGTCTCCCACAACAGCGCCATCAGCAGCGGGTTATAGGAGATCTGGCACTCGTCCGGGCTGATGTACTTGACCACGTCGTCGGGATGGACGATGGCCTCCGATTTGAAGATGAGCGCGGGCGCGGCGATGCGGGTCATGGCGTTGAACGCCTGGATCAGCATGTGCGCTTCGGGCAGGTTCTCGCATGAGGTGCCCATCTGCTTCCAGGTGAACGCGACCGCGTCCAGCCGCAGCACCTCGACGCCCTGGTTCGCCAGGAACAGCAGCTCCTCCAACATGGCCCGGAACACGGCCGGGTTGCTGTAGTTCAGATCCCACTGGTAGCTGTTGAAGGTGGTCCACACCCAGCGGTTGACCTCCGGCCGCCAGGTGAAGCTGCCGGGCCGCGCGTCCGGGAAGATCTCTCGCAGGGTGCGTTCGTACGCGTCCGGCATCCCCCGGTCGGGGAACATGTAGTAAAACTCCTGGTGTTCCGGGTCGCCGGCCAGCGCGGCTTTGGCCCACCGGTGCTCATCCGATGTGTGGTTGAAGATGAAGTCCACCACCAGGCTGATGCCGTTACCGCGCAGCTCGCGGCTCAGGTCGGCCAGCTCGGCCATAGTCCCCAAGGCTGGGTTGACCGTGCGGTAGTCGCTGACCGCGTAGCCGCCATCGTTCTCGCCCTCGGGGCAGTCAAAGAGCGGCATCAGGTGCAGGTAGGTGAGGCCCAGTTCTTTGAAGTAGGGAATCTTTGTCCGTACGCCGGCCAGGTTGCCCGCGAACAGGTCCACGTAGCACACGCCGCCCAGCATTTGCTCCGATTGGAACCAGCCCTGGTCGGCCTCGCGCTGCGCGTCCAGCGCCTTGAGGTCGGCCGGCCGGGCCAGCCACATCTCCGCGCCGGCCTCCAGGATGCGCTGTAAGTGGTAGAAGAAATCGTAGCGGCCGCCGTAGAGGTGCAGCAGCAGGCGGAAAAGCCGCGGGAAGTGGGCGCGCAGGCGAGTCGCGTATGCCGCCCAGGCAGCGGGGTCGGCGCCGGCAAAACGGGTCTCCAAGCCGGGTAAGAGACGGGACAACGAAAGCCGGGCCTGTGCTTCCAGCCAGGCGGGGGCGGGTGTATCAGCCATAGGTTATGGACTCCGTTTAGCGTATATCATGAATTGCAGGGAGGGATCCTCGTTTGTCTGGTTGAAAAGGTCGTAACCCTGTTGGGTCGCAGATAGCCAAGGATCTGACGACATTCCCGGCTTGCACCCATTGCAGCGGCCAACGCGGCCACCTTCGCCCATCCCTCGGGGCCGATCGCGCCGCCTGTGCGCATAATGCACAGGAATTGGACGATCATGCGGTGCTTCCAGCGGCTGTCCTTGCGGGCTGCCTTACACAACCAGGGCTGCAGCAGGCATGGATCGTTATCATCCCCATCTTCTGACAACGTATCATAGCGCGCGATGATCTGATCGTAGATCCCGATTGGCAGGAAGTGTTGGATTACCTGTTCGGCACCCGGTAGGGGAAGGTCGCAGGCTATGGCGATGGTGTCCATCAGGATCAGCTCCAGGAGCCAGTTGTCGAGATTGGTGTACATGGTACCTCCTTACGGGTGATGTCATGGGACTGCAACGAAGGCCGCGCCGGCTGAAGGATCAGAGCGGCGCACCAACTCAACGGAGAGGAGCGTCAAGTTGAGATCATGCATCTCGTACAGGAGACCTAGCATCTGAGCACGGTCTATGACCTCCAACAAAAGGGTTGTCGTAGGCCATCCGACGACATCGTGCCCCGTCGTCAAGGCCACTACGCCTGGCATCGCCAACCAGTCCGACGAAAGGTGTGATACCACAACAACCCGATAGGTTTGGGGCTTAGGAGCTTGCGCAGTGAGCAGTGAATCCATGGCATCGCCTGTTTGGCCAGGGCTTACGCGGGATAGCGAACGAGGGCACTGCGTAAGTTCCCTATTGGGTTTTGGTCAGCGCAACCGCAGCCAGGAATAACCGTAGCGCGGTAATTCCAGCCGATAGGCCGCGTCCGTGATTGCCGCAAGGGTTTGCCCGGTGAACATGTCCACCGGCCGCGCGCCGGCAAAGGCAGCCAGGTCAAGGTCAACGGCCTGGGACGCAGCGGAGAGATTGTTGGCTATCAGGATCGCCTCATCGCCAGAGGTGCGCAGGTAGGCCAACACGGTGACGCCGGACGGCGCCAGGAGCTGCAACTCGCCGCGGCCGAAGGCGGGCGAGGTCTTGCGCACGGCCATCATCTCGCGCATCCGGTTGAGCAGCGAGTCTGGGGCGTCGCGCTGTGCGGCCACGTTGACGCGGCGATAGCCGTAGACATCATCCACGATAACGGGGTCGCTCAGGGCGGACGGGTCGGCCTGGGAGAAGCCGGCGTTGGCCGTATCGTCCCACTGCATGGGGGTGCGGACGCCGTCGCGATCCTCCAACCAGATGTTGTCGCCCATGCCGATCTCGTCGCCGTAGTAGAGCACCGGCGAACCGACCAGGGTGAACAGCAGTGAGTTGGCGACCTCGATGCGCTCCCGGTCGTTGGCCAACAGCGGGGCCAGCCGGCGGCGGATGCCCAGGTTCAGCCGCATCCTCGGTTCGGGCGCGTAGAAGTCCCACATGAAGCGCCGTTCCTCCGGTGTCACCATTTCCAGCGTCAGCTCGTCGTGGCAGCGCAGGAAGGTGCCCCACTGGCAGTTGGCCGGGATGGGCGGGGTGCGGGCGAGGATCTGCTCGATGGGTGTGCGGTCCGCTCTGGCCAGCGCCATGAAGATGCGCGGCATGAGCGGGAAGTGGAAGTTCATCTGGAACTCGTCACCGGGCACGCTGGGATCGTCCGGGTCGCCGCCCAGGTAGGGGCGCACGTCCTCGGGCCACATGTTGGCCTCGGAGAGAAGCATGGTGCCGGGCGCGTACGCGTCTACGAACGCGCGTAGCCGCTTGAGGTAAGCATGGGTCTCCGGCAGGTTCTCACAGTTGGTGCCGTCCCGCTCGTAGAGGTAAGGGGTCGCATCGACCCGGAAGGCGTCGGCGCCTATGTCGAGCCAGAACTGGACGACGCGCAGCATGGCCCGCTGCACCTCTGGGTTATCGTAATTGAGATCGGGCTGGTGATAGAAAAAACGGTGCCAGAAATACTGCTCGCGCAACGGGTCGAAGGTCCAGTTGGACGGCTCGGTATCCAGGAAGATGATGCGCGTTTCCTGGTACCTCTTATCGGTGTCGCTCCACACGTACCAGTCACGGTATTTGGCGTGTTCGGGATGCTTGGGGTCGCGGGACGCCTGGAACCAGTAGTTCTGATCCGACGTATGATTCGGGATCAGCTCCACGATGACCCGCAGGCCCCGTTTGTGGGCCTCCGCGATCAGTGTGCGAAGGTCCTCCACCGTGCCATAGTCGGGATGGACGGCGAAATAATCCGCCACATCATAGCCGTCATCGCGCAGCGGCGACGGGAAGATGGGCAGCATCCAGATCGCGTCCACGCCCAGCCATTGCAGATAATCCAGCTTGGACGTCAACCCAGCCAGGTCGCCGATGCCATCGCCGTTCGCATCTGCGAAGGCGCGGACGAAGACTTCGTAGAAGATCGCGTCGCGATACCAGAGAGGGTCCTGGAGCATTTCTGCTTCCTCCGGCAAAACATGTGCGGTAGGGTCCTGGAAAGGATGTTAACATGGTCACGGACGCTTGTCAAAAGCGTCACGTGCGGCTCTTGCCTGAAGTTGACAGCATGACAGTAAGGTGATAAGCTGTCATGGTGAAAATTGAAAAATATATTCAGTTTTTGACCTCCCCCGGCTCGGGAGAACCCGATGCATTGCTGATGGCTTTGGCGCAGGCCGGCTACTCTAGCACGCGGGCGCGCCGTGCCGTGGTGCAGGCGCTGCACGATAGCGGGCAAGCCACGCCGGCCGAGTTGCTGGCGTCAGGGCGGACACATCATCCGGCCCTGGGGCTGGTGACCGTTTACCGCACGCTGGAGATCCTGGAGGGCCTGGGACTGGTGCGCAAGCTGCACCTGGACGCAGGCTGCCACAGTTATGCTATCAGCGCGTTGGCCGCGCAGCAGGCCGATCACGGGGCGCATGCCGGGCACCGGGACATCCACAGCCACCACGTCATTTGCCAGCACTGCAACCGGGCGGTGGAGTTCGCCGGGTGTGACCTGGCTACCGTGGTTGCATCGGTGGAGACGCAGACCGGCTATCGGGTGCGTGAGCACTGGTTGGAGATGTTTGGCATCTGTCCGGCGTGCCAGGAGGCATGGGATGCGGAGGCACGGGAACCCGGAGACACGGAGAAAGGGAGAATTGGGGGATGCATAAATCAGCGAGCAGGCGATTCCTAGCCTTAGTTTTAGCCACAGCCTTGGCTTTGACTGGCTGCGCGACGCCCGCGCAGCCAGCTGAACGGCCAGCCTCGGCTGACCTGCCCACGGTCCTGGCCGCGGAGACCTTCCTGGCCGACATCGCGCAGAACGTGGCCGGCGACCGGTTGGCGGTGGGGTCACTGATCCCGGCCGGTGTTGACCCACATACCTTCCAACCCACGCCGCAAGACGTGGCCCGCATCACCGACAGCCAGGTGTTGATCGTCAACGGCGCCGGCCTGGAGGAATGGTTGGAAGAAGTGCTGGACAATGCGGGCGGCCAGCGGAGCACCATCGAGGCGTCCGCAGGCTTGACAAGCCGCCAGGTTGACGAAGAAGCGCACGCCGAGGATGAGGAAGCGCACGCCGAGGACGAGCACGGCCACGCCGAAGGTGATCCCCATTTTTGGCTGGATCCGATTCACGTGATCAAATACGCGGAAAATATCCGCGATGGCTTAACCCAGGCCAACCCGGCAGGGAAAGAAACCTACACCCGGAATACCGAAGTGTACACCGGCAAGCTACGGGAATTGGACGCTTGGATCATTGAGCAGGTCGGGCAGATCCCGGCGGAGCGGCGGTTGTTGGTGACCAACCACGAGAGCTTCGGCTACTTCGCCGACCGTTACGGCTTTCGCGTCGTTGGCACGGTGATCCCCGGCGTCAGCACCGGCGCGTCTCCCTCGGCCCAGCAGTTAGCGGAGCTGGCGAATCGCTTGAAAGCGGCCGGCGTGCCGGCCATCTTCCTGGAACTCGGCGCCAACCCGCAACTGGCGAACCAATTGGCTCAGGAAACTGGGGTCAAGGTCGTGACCGGCCTCTACACCCACACCGTTGCCGGCGTCGATCCCAACGCGCCGACCTATATCGAGATGATGCGGTATAATGTCCGGAAGATCGTAGAGGCGCTAAGGTAGGGGGCTACCCACAGCATGCCATGATCAGCGGAACCGAGCCTTCAGGCGGTTTGGCGCTCAGCCAGAGAGACCGGCTAAAGCCTCGCTCCAGTTGCCATCATGTTCCTGCTGGGACCATCCTGCCCGGCAAAAGTGAAGCCAGGAACCCATGACACTCCGTTCTCTGATACGCAAACCCGAAGCCCATCGGCCCGATGCGCCGGTGGTGGAATTCCGTAACGTCACCATCTGCTACGATGGCGGCAAACCCGCGCTGGAGGATGCCTCCTTCGCGCTGGCGCGCGGGGAGCGGGTGGCGGTCGTCGGGCCGAACGGCGCGGGCAAGAGCACGCTGCTCAAGGCCATCGCCGGCATCCTGCCGCCCACGACCGGCAGCGTAGACGTGTACGGCGGGGTCGCGGGCGGCCACATCTGCATCGGCTACGTGCCGCAGCGCTCGCAGGTGGACTGGAACTTCCCCGTGACCGTATCCGACGTGGTAATGATGGGCCGGGTGGCGCGCATGGGACTGTTCCGCCACCCCGGCCGTAACGACCGCCGCTTGGTGGCCGAGAGCCTGGCCCAGGTAGAAATGTCTGACCTGGCCGGCCGGCAGATCGGCGAGCTCTCCGGGGGGCAGCAGCAGCGGGCTTTCATCGCCCGCGCGCTGGCCCAAGAGGCGGAACTCCTCCTGATGGACGAGCCGCTCACCGGGCTGGATGTCCCCTCCCAGGAGGCCATCTTCAACATCCTCGATCTGCTTCGGGCGCGCGGGCTGACGGTGCTGGTCTCCACCCATGACTTGCAGTTGGCCGCCGAGCGCTTCGACCGGCTGATGTTGTTGCGCCGCCGGATCCTCGGTTTCGGCAGTGCAGCCGTGGTGTTGACCCCGGCGAACCTGCGCCAGGCCTACGGTTCCCACATGACGGTGATCGATGCGCCAGAAGGGATGTTGGCGCTCAGTGATACCTGCTGTGAGGGCGATGAGGAGCACCACCATGCTTGACTGGCTGACAGCGCCCTTGCAATATCAGTTCATGGTGCGCGGCATGCTGGCCGCGGTCACCGTGGGCATGGTCTGTGGCGTGTTGGGAACCTATGTCGTGCTGCGCGGCATGGCGTTCTTCGGCGACGCGCTGGCGCACGCCATCCTGCCGGGGGTGGCTGTGGCCTATCTGATCAACGGCGGCGGGCAGGGTTCGCTTTTCATCGGCGCGTTGGTGGCCGGGATCGCCACCGCGCTGGGCATCGGCGCCATCAGCAGGAGCGGGCAGATCCGGGAGGACACGGCCATCGGTGTGCTGTTCGCGGCCATGTTCGCGCTGGGGGTCGCGCTGATTTCCACCGTGCGCAACTTCAGCGTGGATCTGACCCATTTCATGTTCGGCAACGTGCTGGGGGTGTCGCCATCCGACCTGCGGCTGACCGCGATCTTCGGGGGGATCGTCGTCCTCCTGGTGTTGGCGTTCTACAAAGAGTTCCTGGTGATTTCGTTTGACCCCGTGCTGGCAGCCATCCTGCGCCTGCCGGCCCAGTTCTTCCGCTACCTCTTGCTGGTCATGCTGGCCGTCACCATCGTGATCGCGCTGCAAACGGTCGGCGTCGGGTTGATGGTGGCGATGCTGATCACTCCCGCAGCGGCTGCCTCGCTGCTGACCCGCCGTCTGCCGGTGATGATGGCCCTGGCCGCGACCATCGGCGCCCTTTCCGGCGTGGTCGGCATCTACCTGTCGTACTACGTCAACGTGGCGTCCGGCGCGGCCGTGGTGCTGGTGTGCACGGCGTTATTCCTGCTGGCGCTGTTTTTCGCGCCGGGGCGTGGGTTGGCGTGGCGGATTGCGCGCCGAAGGTAACCCGAGCGTATTTTCCTTGACAAAACTGACCCTCACTGGTTATCATGTCGCCCATGAACGTACCTGCGCCTGATAATCCCACCCCACCCGAAGACCCCTTCGATATCATCGCCCGCGCGGTGCCGCGGGATATCTGGTTGAGCCTGGCCGTTGTAACGGTCACTGTGCTGGCCGGGCTGATCTTCTTCGGCCGCGTGGCCCCGACAGGGGAAGACGCCGTCACCCAGACGGTGGAAGGCCGCGTCGTGGCCGTGCTGGGCGAGGAGCAGGTGACCGGCGAGGCCGGGATCTCGGTGATCCAGACGGTGGTAGTGGCGTTCACGCGCGGCGACCGCCGCGGGGAGCAAGTCGAGATCCGCTACGGCGAGGCCGAGGCGATCACGGCCGAGAGCCGCGCCAAGACCGGCGACCGTGTGCTGGTGGAGGTTTCAGCAGGGCCTGAGGGCGAGCACTACTACATCAGCGACTTCGTGCGGTGGCCGTCGCTGTTAGCGCTGGCGTTGGCCTTCAGCGTTGCCGCGGTCACCGTGGGCGGGATGACGGGCCTGCGCGCGCTGGCCGGCATGGGTTTCAGCGTGCTCATCATCGCGACCTTCATCGTGCCGGGCATCCTCGCCGGCCATGATCCCTTGCTGATCGCACTGATCGGCGCGCTGGCGCTGTTGACCGCGACGATCTACCTGACCTACGGCTGGCGGCCCAAAACCCACGCGGCGTGGCTGGGCATGAGCAGCAGCCTGGCGCTCACCGGCGCGCTGTCGGTCGCGTTCGTGAGCTGGGCGCGGCTGACCGGGCTCAGCGACGAGTCGTCCTTGTTCCTGCGCTTCGGGGGAGGCGCGACGCTGGACCCACGCGGTATCCTGTTGGGCGGCATCGTCATCGGTGCGCTGGGCGTGCTGGATGACATCGCCACCAACCAGGCCTCGGTGGTCTTCGAGCTGAAACGCGCCGCGCCGGGCCTGAGCCGGGGCGAGCTGTTCCGCCGCGGCATGGTGGTGGGCCGCGACCATATCGCGGCGGTGGTCAACACGCTGCTGCTGGCGTATGCCGGCGCATCGTTGCCGCTTTTGCTGCTGATCGCGGTCGAGGGCGCGCCGCTGGGACAGCTCCTCAACCGCGGCTTCATGGCCGAGGAGATCGTCCGCACCCTGGCGGGCAGCCTGGGGCTGATCCTGGCGACACCCATCACCAGCCTGATCGCGGCCTGGCTAGCTGGGCGGCCGCACGGGCAGGCAGCGGAGACACGCCATCCGCCTGACGCGACACCTGCTCAGTAAACTACAGGAACGGCGATCGCAGACCGCCCGCAAACTATTAAAGGAGGATTCATGTCCGCTTTTTTAGCCCTGAACCCGATCCTGCAAGCCTTCCTGGCTACCATGTTCACCTGGGGGTTGACTGCGCTGGGGGCTGCGGGCGTGTTTTTTGCGCGCCAGGTGAACCGCCGCGTGTTGGATTCCATGTTGGGCTTCGCAGCCGGCGTGATGATCGCGGCCAGCTTTTGGTCGCTGCTGGCCCCAGCTATTGAGATGAGCGAGGAGGCTGGCCTGCCCGGCTGGCTGCCGGCCGTGATCGGGTTCCTGGCCGGCGGTCTGTTCCTGTGGGCGGTTGACCACCTGCTGCCGCACCTGCACTTGGGTGAGCCCATCGAGGCGGCCGAGGGCTTGAAAACCACGTGGCGGCGCAGCGTGCTGTTGGTGACGGCCATCACGCTGCACAACTTCCCGGAAGGGCTGGCGGTGGGTGTGGCGTTCGGCGCGGCCGCGGCCGGCCTGCCCGCAGCTACTGTGGCCGGCGCCATCGCCCTGGCCATCGGCATCGGCCTGCAGAACTTCCCCGAAGGGCTGGCCGTATCACTGCCGCTGCGCCGTGAGGGGCTGTCCCGCACCAAGAGCTTTCTTTACGGCCAGGCGTCGGGCACGGTGGAGCCGATCGCCGGCGTGCTGGGCGCAGCAGCCGTCCTGCTGATGCGGCCGATCCTGCCCTACGCGCTCAGTTTTGCGGCTGGTGCCATGATCTACGTGGTGGTGGAGGAGCTTATCCCCGAAGCACAAAGCGGCCATGACACCCACATGTCCACCTGGGGCGCGATGCTGGGGTTCTCGGTGATGATGCTGTTGGATGTGGCGCTGGGGTGACCTCACCCCTCACCCTGACCCTCTCGCCTCTCCTGCGAGGAGAGGCGAGAGGGAATCAATGGGCGAATGCGCTTGCCGTTGGTGACGAACCAAAGGCGGCGGTCAGCGGTCATGGCCCAGACGCCGGGGTGTTGTAGGTCCCTGATGTGCGCCGGCCGCCAGTCATCGCCTTCGTCGTCCTGAAAGCAGACCTCGATGGCATCGCCGATTCGGTAGATTTCAACCAGGCGTTGGGCCACGCGCGCATCTCCTTACGCCAGTGCTTTTTCCCACACCAGCCACCCCGGCAGGCGGCGATAACCCAGCTTCGCGTTCAGCGCCAGGATGGGCGGGTTGGCGGTGTCGTTGTGGACGCGTGTCTCGGTGTAGCCGTGCGCTTTGAGGTAACGGAAAGCGGCCAGCTTGACCGCCAGCGCTACCCCCCGGCCGCGATGCTGGCGCAGCACGCCCGTCATCCCGGTGATGCCGATGGCGTTGGTCAGCAACTCCAACGAGGTCATGCCCACCATCTGCTGTCCCAGCCGGGCGACGAAGATGGCGCTGGGGTCGGTGCTGGGCGCCTCAAGTACGGTGTCCCGGAAGTTCTTGTAAGTTGGCTCGACGCGTTCCTCACCGGGAAAAGGTACATCCACGATTGCCTCGGCGTAGACTTCGTAGAGATGTTGATCCGCGTCAGGGTCATCTTGCCGCGCCTCGGCCAGCGTGGTGACCGTGTAGCCCGCGTCCTGGAACTGCGCGAGCGCCGCCGCGAAGGGGGCTTCATCGAAAGCCTGCAGATCCAACGCTGACTCGAAGCGGATGCCGATCTGGGTGAAGCCGGCTCTATCCAGGAAGCGAATCGTGCCGGCCGAATCCTCCCGGCAGTCGGTGCGCAGCCTGGCGGCGCCTTGTTCTTGGGCGAAAGGCGTCACGGCCGCGTATAATGTTTGGCCGATGCCCCGGCGCTGCCAGTCCGGGTCGACGGCCACGTAGACCATGCAGGTGTCGGCCTTCAGGCTCGACCAGAACGGCCTCTGGCATTCGCCGTAGCCCACCAATTGGCCTTCGGCAGTCTCGGCCACGCGGCGAAAACGCGGGTTGTCGGCCGGGTAGGTGCGCTCCCAGTGTTCGTTTTGCGCCACCGTCATCGGCTCATCAGGGTAGATCCTGTTGAGCACATCGGTCCACGGAGCGATGTCGCGCTCCTCGAACGGCCGCAGGTGATAGCTCATCGTTCCCTCCAAATTCACCATACTAAAGATAGACATGTCACCCCCCCGTCCGCTTTGGCGAACTCGGTGGTGGGCACGGGCAGCACCTGGTAGCCGTGGGCGCGCAGCATGGCAGCGGTCTTGGGATAGCCGGCCGGCAGGATCACCTGGCTGCCGATGCCCAGCGCGTTGCACGCGTAGCCCTCATCCGCAGGGACGCGCAGCACCTCATACCCGGCGAGGACCGGCGGTAACTCGAACCCTTCGACGGCCAGCAGCTGACCCCCACCGAGGTGCGTGACCGCGGTGAGCAGGTGCAGGTAGCCGGCCACCGGCACTTCGTGGACGGGGAAACCTGTCAGGTCTGACAAAGCAACAACCAACTGGGCGATGCCGGCCCGGTTGGTGCGGCCGGAGCGGCCGACCACGATCCGATCCGGCAGGAGCAGCACGTCGCCGCCCTCCAGCGTGCCGGGCGGGACGATGCGCGCCAGGGCGAACCGGCCGGCCAGCGCTTCGGCCGCGGCCTCCTCCTCCCCCTGACGGCTGGCCGCGCCCAGCCGCGCGATGATAGCGACCCCGTCAATGACCAGGGCTGGGTCCTGCATGAAACAGCTATCGGGGTAACGCTCGTCGGACGCCAGCGCCTCAACCTGGACGCCGGCCGCGGCCAGGGCCTGGCGGTATTCTGCGTGCTGTGCTATGGCCAGGGCCACGTCAATGGCCGCACTGCTGCTGCTGATTGCGCGCACGAAGCTGGCGGCTGGTGGGCGAACTAACGCGTGGGTGATCACGCCAGCACCTCTTTGACTTTGTCGGCCACGGCCCGACCCAAGATAGGCAGCGCGGCCGCGTCCAGGTGGATGCCATCGGTTCTGCTCGACTGGATCACCGTCGCCGTATCCAGGAACGCACACTCGTATTCGCGCGCGATCTGCGCGAAGCAACGCCCCAGGTCGGGTGACTTCTCGTCTGCTCCGGCGAACATATCAGCGAACACGGCCCCTGCCACGCAGGTTGGCGGCGGCGCCAGCAGCAGCACCTGCGGCGGCATCCCTTCCGGCCCCCACGGGGTTGAGAAGATCAGCTCGATCAGCGTCCCGGCCGCGCGGGCAATATCCCAGGCCGACAGCCCAAACCGATGTTTTAGATCGTTGGTGCCCAGCATCAGCACCATGAGATCAATGGGGTGGTGGGATTCAAGGCAGGGCAGGAGGTACGTCTTGCCGCTCTTGTACTCCCCCTCCACCGGGTCGGGCCATACGGTGGTGCGGCCATTGAGGCCCTCGGAGATCACATGGTAGTTAGAGCCAAGCTCGTGGGCCAGCACGCTTACCCAACGCGCTGCCAGCGGATAGCGATCCTCGGTGATGGGGTTATAGCCCCAAGTGTTTGAGTCGCCGTAGCACAGAATCGTTTTCAAAGCATCCTCCTTCCGACGAATGGCGCTATGTTAGCGCAAATGGCAGTCGCCGGCAACTTTCCGAGTTTGCCTTTGTTAGGGCCAGATGCTATAGTGGGTGCAATCAGGATCTCCGTCGAGGATCTTTCATGGATCTGTCCCGCGTCCCGACCACCCCGGCCCGCACGATGCGCGTCGTGCGTTGGCTCTTGCCGGCCTCGCTCTCGCTGGCTGGGATCTTCTACACGCTCGCTATCACCATCGGGATCGGGCGCCACGCCGCTGTTTCCCTCCCCGCGCTTGGCGGCTTCGCTATGTTCGGGCTGATCGGCCCGCTGGCGCTGTTCCTGGCAACGGATCGCGTATGGCGCGCAATGGTCACGCAAGAGCAACTACAACAGCGCATGTTGCGCCAGCGGGAACACCTCCTGGCGCTGAACGAGATCAGCGAGTCCGTGAATCGCTCACTCGATCTCGACAAGGTCTTAAACCAGGCGTTGGAACGCGTCCTGGCTGTGCTCCAGCTCGAGGCCGGCGATATCCGCTTGATTGATGATGGTCACCTGACGCTGCGGGCGGCGCGTCGAGTTTCGGACGCCTTTCTGGCCGCAGAAGGCGTGGTGCCGGTGGGACAATGCCTGTGTGGTCAGGCCGCGCAACAGGGGCGCCTGTTCGCGGCCGAAGACCTGGGCCGGCTGCCAGGGCTGGCGGGCTCCGCGTGCGCATGTGAGGGGTTCGGCGCGGTGCTCAGCGTGCCGGTGCAGACGTCTGAACGCGTGGTCGGCCTGATCCACACGGCCAGCCGGGAACCGCGCACCTTTGATCCGGCGGAATGCGAGCTGCTCACCGCCATCGGCCACCAGGTTGGGGTGGCGGTTGAGCGCGCCCAGTTTCACGATCGTCTCGTGGCGCTCAATCGCGACCTGGAGGCGCGCGTCGCGCAGCGCACCCTCGAATTGGATGCTGCCCGGGAAGCATTGGCACAGAAAGCTGGTGCACTCCACCAGATTCTGATCGAGGAGCGCCGCGTTGAGGAGCGGACTCGAGCGCGCATCGCCCATGATCTGCACGATGGTGTGCAGCAGTTCATCGTCGGTGCATTGTTTGAACTTCAGGCCGCACGCGACGCATTAGCGGTCCGGCCCGCTATCACGATCGATCGCTTGGCCGCTGCACAAGCGTTATTGCGACGGACTGAAAGCGAGATGCGCGATGCGATCTACAGCTTGCGCCCCGTCACCTTGGATGCCCACGGCCTTGTACCGGCGCTGCGTGAGTGCGTGGCCACATTTGAACGCTCGGCGCACATCCGGTGTCGGTTATTGGTTGAGGGTGCGCCGGCTCGTCTCGCGCCTGATACCGAGGCGGCAACCTTTCGTATCGTGCAAGAGGCGTTGAACAACGCAGAGACGCATGCGCGTGCTCATCAAGTGCGCATGAATGTCAACTTTCAGCCCACGCAAATCGTGCTCGAGATAGACGATGATGGCGTCGGATTCGATGTCGCGGCAGTTACAAAACAGCCGCGCTCACACCTGGGCCTCATCGGCATGCGGGAACGGGCCGAAAGCGTAGGCGGTACACTTGATCTCGCATCAGCGCCCGGTGTGGGGACGCGGCTCACGCTGCGTATACCCAGGCCGGCCGGATCGTAGCGCGTGCCCAGGAGGGGTCATTATGGCGCCCATCCGCGTACTGATCGTTGATGATCACGCTATCGTGCGTCAAGGCGTGCGCAGTGTGTTGGCCAATCACCCCGATATCGAAGTGGTTGGTGAGGCCGAAAACGCTGCCGCACTGTTCGCCAGCGTGAACACGGTGCGGCCAGATATCATCTTGTTGGACATCCGGATGCCCGGCCAAAACGGCATCGAGACCGCAACCAGGTTGAAACTGGATTGGCCGGCCATCAAGATCATCATCCTCAGCACATACGATGACGACGAATACCTCTTCGGTGCTTTGCGCGCCGGCGCTGAAGGCTATCTGCTGAAGAGCGCATCCCCTGAGGTGCTGGCCGACGCCCTGCGCCAGGTAGGACGTGGGGAACGGCTGCTCGGTCCGGGGCTGGTTGGCAGGGTGTTGCGCCAGTTTCAGGATTTGGCCCAGGAAAAGATCCGGCTGGAATCGGGCCTCAGCGATCAGGAACTTGAGGTGCTGCGGCTGATCGCAGCGGGCGCCACCAACAAAGACATCGCCGACCGGCTCTACTGGAGCGAGACGACAGTAAAGCGCAAGGTGCAAGACATCCTGGAAAAGATGGGTGTCGCCAATCGCCCTCAGGCGGTCGCAGAGGCTGCACGTCGCGGTCTTCTGTAACTATTGATACTTTTTCTCCTCATACCGACCCTTTTACACGTTCCCTTCTTCGCCGGCCCTTGTTAGAATTGTAACGCCCGGTTCCTAGACGCCTGCCAGTCCACGACTGGGCAGGATCGTTCCTATGCCTGAATCCCTGGAACACCTGGCGAAAGCGCATCCCTCTGCCGACCTCGCGCTCCGCGTGCTGCGTCTGGAGCAGCAGCTCACGTCTTATCAGCGCCTGCACGCAGAAGAGTTGGCCGAGCTGGCCCGTGCGCTGTCACTGGTCAAAGATGAGGTGCTGGCATTGGCCGTGCGGCACGACGCGCCCGCTTCAGGAGGTGAATCCCCGTAGACATAGGTTGCCCTACTTTGCCTTTCTGGCCGCTTGAAGTTATCAGGAGGTGCTCATGCATGGTATAGGCTCGACCATCGAGATGCGCATGGCGCAGCGCGGCGTGTCACGCCGCGAGTTTCTGAAGTTTTGCGGCGCGGTGACCGCGACACTGGCATTGCCCAAGGCGATGGCGCCCCAGGTAGCGTACGCGTTGGAACAGGCCGCCAAACGCCCCCCTGTGGTGTGGCTCGAGTTCCAGGATTGCGCTGGTGACACCGAGTCATTCCTGCGTGGATCCCGGCCCACGCCCGCCGACGTCATCCTTGACACCATCTCACTCGACTATCACGAAACCGTCATGGCCCCATCGGGCAAGCAGGCCGAAGCCTCGCTTCGGTCAACTATCGATGCGGGCGGCCACATCGTGGTCGTCGAAGGCTCGATCCCCACCAAAGAGGACGGCATTCACTGCACCATCGCCGGCCGCACCGCGCTGGACATCCTGGCTGACGCCACGCGCAATGCGGTCGCGGTCATCGCCGTGGGGAGCTGCGCCGCGTTCGGCGGCCTGCCCAAGGTTACGCCCAACCCCACCGGCGCCGTGGGCGTGATGGACCTGGTCAAACATATCCCCGTCGTCAACCTGCCGGGCTGCCCCATGAACGTGGTGAACTTCACCGCGCTGGTGGTGCACTACCTGACCTTCGGGGCATTCCCCGCGCTGGATGGCCTCAACCGGCCGCTTTTCGCCCACGGCCAGATCATCCACGACAACTGCGAACGCCGCGCCCACTTCGACGCAGGCCAGTTCGTGCGAGCCTGGGGCGACGAAGGGCATCGCAAGGGCTGGTGCCTGTACCAGATGGGCTGCAAGGGGCCGGTCGCGACGTTCAACTGCCCGACGGTGCGCTGGAACGACGGCGTGAACTGGCCGGTGGGCGCAGGGCATCCCTGCATCGCATGCGCCGCGCCCGATTTCTTTGAGCGCGAGGCGTACGCGGTAGTGGACATCCAGCAGGCCAGCCCGCCGGCCCTCTTCCCCTCGACCGTAAAGCCGCCCGAGCCGATCTCAGCCGGCGGTGCGGCGACGCTGGGCGCAGTGGGCGGCCTCATCGTCGGCGCCGGGGTGGCAGCGGCGGTGGCGACGGCCCGTGGGCGCCAGGCGCCCACAGCCGAAGACGCCGGCTAGGCGAGGAGGCGTACCATGTCGCTCAGTCGCAGGAGTTTCCTGAAACTGGCCGGCCTCGGCGCCGGCGGCCTGGCCGGCGCGGCCTCGGCGCCCAAGCCCATCGCGGCCTCATCGGCCGCGATCGATGCCGGCCAGCATCACGCTATGCTCTACGATGCCACGTTGTGCGTTGGCTGCCGGGCCTGCCAGACCGCTTGCCGGGCCTGGAACGAGACGCATGTCGAACGGGATCCGGCCGGGCTGTATGACGCGCCCACCGATCTCTCCGCAGACACCTGGACTATTATCAACCTGTATGTTGACCCGGACGCCCCCGCGCCAGCGGCTGATCGCTCCAACTGGTCCTTCGTCAAGCGCAACTGCATGCACTGCATTGATCCGGCCTGCGTCTCGGCCTGCACGGTGGGGGCCTTGCAAAAGGATCCTTCCGGCCCGGTGACCTACAACCTGGACAAATGCTTCGGCTGCCGCTACTGCATGATCGCCTGCCCCTACCACGTCCCGCGCTATCAATGGTGGAGCACTGTGCCGCTGGTGCAGAAGTGCACCTTCTGCTTCGGCTACACCACACTTGAAGGCGGCACGCACTCGAAGAACCGCCTGGCGCAGGGGCTGGGCCCGAGCTGCGTCGAATCATGTCCCACCGGCGCGCTGACCTGGGGCACACGGGACCAGATGCTGGCTAAGGCGCACGCGCGCATCGCGGCGCATCCGGGCAAGTACTTCGAAGACCGGGTATACGGCGAGCACGAAGGCGGCGGTACGCTGCAGTTGGTCCTTTCACGCCTTGCCTTCGAGAAGCTGGGGTTGCCCCGCCTGGACCCGAAATCGCTCCCTGCGGAAACCGCGCCGGCTAACGCGGCGGTGCCCTGGGTGGTGCTCGGCGTCGGTGGGCTGGCGGGCATCATCTACAACCTGCGCGGCCGCCAGGAACGAGACGGAGGTGCCGCATGAGCGCTTCGAGCAGCTTGTCCGTTTCCCGCGGCAGCCGTGCAGCCTCCTGGCCCATCGGTACCCTGATCCTGATCGGGCTGGTCGTGCTGGGCGTCGTGGCTGCGATCATCCGCTACTCGCAAGGCCTGGGCGCGTCCACCGCGCTGACCGACCGTGTGCCCTGGGGCCTGTGGATCGGGCTGGACGTTATGTCGGGCGTGGCGCTGGCCGGCGGCGGCTTTACCATGGCCGCGGTCGTCTACGTCTTCCGCATCAAACGGTTTTACCCGCTGGCGCGGCCCGCCATCCTGACCGCGTTTGTGGGTTACATCCTGGCCGGCGGCTCCATCCTGTTCGACCTGGGCCGGCCGGAGCGGTTCTATCACTTCCTGATCTATCACAACATCCATTCGATCATGTTCGAAGTGGCGATGAGTGTCTTCAGTTACCTGATCATGCTCACCATCGAGAACAGCCAGTGGGCGGCGGAGAGGTTGAAATTCAAATGGTGGCTGCGCATCCTGCGCTACCTCCTGCCGGTCGCCATCATCGCGGGGATCATCATCTCGCACCTGCACCAGTCTTCCCTCGGTGCGCTGTTCTTGATGGCCCGCCACCGCTTGAGCGAGCTGTGGCACACCCCACTCATGCCGATCCTGTTCTATTTTTCCGCGGTCATGGTGGGGTTTGCGATGGTGATTGTCGAGTCGCTGCTGACCTCCAGCGCGTTCCGCCGGAAGCCGGAGATGCGCCTGCTGAGTGAACTGGGCGGGTGGCTGCGTTACGCGCTGGGCCTCTACTTGGCGCTCAAGGTTGTGGATGTGCTGGTGCGCGGGCAGGCCGGCCTGCTCTTCACCCAGGGCTGGGCCAGCGCTTTCTTCTGGCTGGAGCTGGTCATCGGCGTGGTTGTGCCGTTGGCCCTGGTGCTGCGGCCGTCCGTGCGCCGCAGCCGCATCTGGCTGTTTCGAGCGGCCTTGCTGGTGGTGCTGGGTGTGATCCTCAACCGCTTCAACGTGCTTTTCTTCGGACAGGGCGGCGTCTTTTATGCGCCGACCTGGGTGGAGTTCGCCGTCACCGCCGGCCTGACATCGTTCGGCATCCTGATCTACATGTTTGCTGCGAAATACTTCCCGGTGCTGGATCAGCATCCGCACTGACCCAAGGAGAACCTGCTATGGCAAAAATCGCGATTGACCCCATTACCCGGATCGAGGGCCACCTGCGCATCGAGGTGGAGGTCAACGATGGCAAAATCACCGACGCCTGGGCCTCCAGCACTATGTATCGGGGTATCGAGACGATCCTCCAGGGCCGCGACCCGCGCGGGGCCTGGATGCTCACCCAGCGCATCTGCGGCGTCTGAACGTCGGTGCATGCTATCAGCTCCGTGCGAGCTGTCGAGGACGCCCTGGGGATCACCGTGCCGCAGAACGCCCGCATCCTGCGCAACCTGATCGGCGGCATCCAATACGTGCAGGATCACGTCATCCACTTCTATCACCTCCACGCGCTGGATTGGGTTGACATCGTCAGCGCGCTGGACGCGGACCCGGTCGCCACGGCCGCGTTGGCGCAATCCACCTCCGACTGGCCCACCAACAGCCCCGGCCACTTCAAGGCGGTCAAGGATCGGGTGGCTGCGTTTGTCCAGACCGGCCAGCTCGGACCCTTCGCCAACGCCTACTGGGGGCATCCCGCCTATAAGCTGCCGCCCGAAGCCAACCTGATGGCTGTGGCGCACTACCTGGAGGCGCTGGATTGGCAGCGCGAGGTCATCAAGGCCCACGCGATCCTGGGCGCCAAGAATCCGCACCTGCAAACCTATCTGGTGGGCGGCATGTCCACCGCCATTGACCCGGACAGCCAGTCCGCGCTCAACGCGGACAAGATCGCGGCGTTGAAGGGCTACTTTGCCAAGGCCAAAGCCTTTGTGGAGAACGTCTACCTGCCCGATGTGTTGGCCGTAGCGCCGTTCTACCTGGACTGGGCCGGCCTGGGCGAGGGGATCGGCAACTACCTCTCCTACGGCGACTTCCCGCAGGCCGACGGCGCCGATTTCCTGCCCGCGGGGGTGATCGTAGGTCGCGACCTGGCGAACGTGATGCCTGTGGATCACAAGAAGATCTCCGAGTACGTGTCGCACTCGTGGTATGAGTACGGCGGCGGGGATGTGGGGCTGCACCCGTGGGACGGCGAGACGACCCCCAAATACACCGGCCCCAAGCCGCCCTACGAATTCCTGAACACCGGCTCGAACGACAAGTACACCTGGATGAAGGCCCCGCGACTGGACGACAAACCGATGGAAGTGGGCCCGCTCTCCCGCATGTTGGTGGCCTATGCTAAAGGCCAGCCGCAGGTGCAAGCCACGGTGAACGCGGTGCTGGGGAAGTTGAGCGCCGCAGCCGGGGCGCAGCTCGGCCCGGAGGTGCTCTTCTCGACCCTGGGTCGCATCGCGGCCCGCTGCGTGGAGACGGTGGTGATGGCCAACCAACTTGACACGTGGGTGAATGAGTTGGCGGGCAACATCAAAGCCGGTGATATCCAAATCCACGAAGGCAGCAAATGGGATCCGGCCACCTGGCCCGCGGAGGCGAAGGGGTTCGGCTATCACGAGGCCCCGCGCGGCGGCTTGGGCCACTGGGTTCACATCAAGGACGGCAAGATCGCGAACTATCAGTGCGTGGTGCCCAGCACGTGGAACTGCTCCCCGCGCGACAACAAAGGCCAGCCCGGCCCCTACGAGGCCGCGCTGATCGGCACGCCCATCGCCAACCCGGAGATGCCGGTGGAGGTGCTGCGCACGATCCACTCGTTCGATCCCTGCATGGCCTGCGGTGTGCACGTGGTGGATGCGACGGGCCGCGAGATCACCAGCATCTCGGTCAACACCGCCCAATCGTGCGGCTGATGGGCGCGCCGTCGAAAACCCTCATCCTGGGTGTCGGCAACCTGCTGCTCTCCGACGAGGGGGCCGGCATCCAGGTGATCGAGCGGCTGCAGGAACGCTACGCGCTGCCGGCCGAGGTGCAGGTGCTGGATGGCGGCACCCTCGGCATGGATCTGCTCTACTACCTTGAGGGCGTGGACTGCCTGCTGATCGTGGATGCGGTGGAGACGGACGGGCCGCCGGGTGCGCTGCTCCGCCTGGCCGGGGATGAGGTTCCGGCGTTCCTGTCGGTCAAAATCTCGCCGCACCAGGTCGGCATCCCCGACATGCTGTTCGCGGCCAAGCTCAAAGGCTGCGCGCCGCCGGACATCGTGCTATGGGGCGTGCAGCCAGGTTCGTTGGATATCGGCCTGGAGCTTTCGCCCCCGGTCGCGGCGCAGGTGGACCCGCTGGTGGAGAAGCTGTGCGAGGAACTGGCCCGACGCGGGATGGTGATTGCTGTAGCCGAGTCTGCCCGGTAACTTCCGCTTGTCACTCTGAGCGGGTTAACGACGTAACGCTGTTACCGGTTCAACACCAGCGAAGAGTCTGGGCCGAGATGCTTCGCTGGATGTTCGCTGCAACTAACCTTGAGTCACAGACCCGCTCAGCATGGCAGCGCCAAGTGAGTCAATCATGCCATCCGACACCCTGTCCAACGCCCTGATTGGCCCCTTCCACGACCTGCGTCGTTTCGTCGCTGGCGCGGTGAACGGCCCGCCGCCCACGCGGCGCACGGCCGCCGGCGACCTCGCCGCCGCGCGCGCCGAGCTGTTGGCCGCGGGCTGTGACCTGACCGGCTGCACCGAGGAGAACCTGCACACTGCGACCGCGCCGCTGGCACCCGAGGCGGCCTTTGACCGCTTCGCCGCGTGGGAGGCGTGGCCGCGCTCCGGTTTCTTCGCCTGCCCGCGCACCAATGGTTCTGGGGTGCTGTTCTCCTATCGCTTCTGGGGCCTGATCCCGGTGGTGCGCATGCGGCTGTTCAGCGCGATCCGGCCCCTGCGCATCATCCACCGCGTGCTATGGGGCTTCGGCGCGGGCGGCTATCATTGCTTTCTCTTTGCGCCCGCGGAAACCGGGGGGACTGTGGTTTCGATCTTCACCATTTACCCACCGCAGCCGTTCCTTACCGGCCTGCACGACCAAACCAACCGCGACATCTTCCGGTTGCTGGGAGCAAGTGAATCATGAACGCTCCCACCAAACCCGGGATGATCATCACCGGAGGCACTGGGTTTTTGGGCGCTCGGCTCACCGAAATCTGCGCCGATAAGTACACGGTTTTTTCGATCGCGCGCCACGCCTCCCGTAAGTCGGATTTGCCCCAGGGTCCCAGCATCCACTATTTCGACGCAGATATCGGCAACTTCGATGCGCTGCGTGCTGCGTTCCAGCGGGTGCAGGCATTGGGTGGCGCCACCATCTTGCTGCACCTGGCCGGCTACTACGATTTCACTGGCGAGGAGCACCCGGAGTATACCACTACCAACGTCATCGGCACGCGCAATGTGTTGGAATTAGCGATCCCGCTGCGCCTGCGCCGGCTGTTTTTCACCAGTTCCATCGCCGCGTGTCCTTTTCCACCGCCCGGCGGCGCCGTCACCGAAGAGACACCGCCGACTGCGCTGCCGCCTTATTCCCGCTCCAAACACGCCGGAGAGGAACTGCTCCGGGCATATCGCGATCAGGTGCCATCGTGCATCTTGCGCCTGGCCGCAATCTTCAGCGAATGGTGCGAGTATGAACCGCTCTATAACTTCCTGGAGACCTGGCTTGGCGGTGGATGGGACGCGCGCGTCCTGGGCGGCCGGGGGAACTGGGCCGTGCCCTACTTGCACGTGAGTGACCTGGTGGGCTTCTTCATCACGATCATAAACCGTTGTGATGAGACCAAGCCCCAACAGATCCTCCAGGCTTCTCCCAACGGTTGCACCACGATGCGTGAGCTTTTTGAGCAAGCCACCCGCCACCATTTCGGCACCCCGCGGCGCTGGATCTACGTCCCCAAGCCGCTGGCCCGCCTGGGCATTCGGATGCGGGAAGGCATGGGCCGTATCACGGGGGTCATGCCATTCGAGCGCTCGTGGATGGGCGACTACATTGATCTCAAGCTGAACGTGGACGCCACCTACACGCACCAGCGTCTGGGTTGGCGGCCCAGCCCAGAGCTGAGCATCCTCAACTGCATCCCGACGATGATCTACAACCGGTCGGCGTGTTTCGATGAGTGGCGCAGGCGCTACGAGCGTTCACGCAAGGGGGGGCATAGGAACCCCAGGTTGAGCCCAGTCAAGTTGACGTGAGTTTCCCCACATCTGAACGCCCTGATGCCACAGATTGTACCCGGACCGGCTTTGCAAGCATCCGATTGAATCATAACCAAGGAGTGTTGTGCCATGATCACGATCAAACAAGTCCTGAAAGACAAGCCCGAAATCTGGACCATCGCCCCGGACGCGACGGTCTATCAAGCCCTGGAACTGATGGCCGAGAAGAACGTCGGCGCGCTCCCGGTCGTCCAAGGGGATGCGCTCATCGGCGTCTTTTCGGAGCGCGACTATGCCCGCAAAGGGATCCTGCAAGGCCGGGCCTCCAAGGATACCGCGGTCGCGGCGTTGATGAGCTCGCCAGTTATCACGGTCACCTCTGAGATGACTACCAACCAATGCCTCGCGCTGATGGTTGAGCGGCGAATCCGGCATCTGCCGGTGCTGGAGGGGGAGCGGTTGGTCGGGATCGTGACCATCGGCGATATCGGCAAGGCGATCATTTCGGAGCAAGAGGTAGCTATTCGCGACCTGGAAGGCTACATCACCGGCCGCATTTGAGGAAAACGGTCCGGTCGGTTATACTCGGCCCATGCATGAGCTATCCGTGACCCAAGGTATTCTAAACATCGCGGTGGAGGCCGCGCACGGCGCCGGTTCGCCTCGCATCACAGCCATCGATCTGCTGGTGGGCGAGTTGACCGGGTTTGTGACCGACTCGATCCAGTTTTACTTCGACCTTTTGAGCAAAGGCACGGTTGCCGAAGGGGCGTTGCTCCGCGTCCGCCGCGAGTCGGCTAGCGCCACCTGCGCCGCGTGCGGGCATGTTTTTCACCCCGAGATCCCGTTGTTGCCGGCGTGCTCTGCGTGCGGCAGCGGTGGCGTGCGCCTCGCTGGCGGCCGCGAGCTGCGGGTCGAAAGCATCGAGGTCGAGTAGGCAATGCCAGCTACCCCCAGTGCCCCACCCCAGAACCGCCTGCGCGTCGAAATCCATGGCGCGGTGCAGGGCGTGGGCTTCCGGCCCTTCGTCTACCGCCTGGCGACCGAGCTAGGGCTGGCCGGCTGGGTCATCAACGATACGGCCGGTGTCTTCATCGAGGTCGAAGGTCCGCGGGCCGACCTGGAGCGATTCCTGGCGCGCCTGCCCGCCGAAACGCCCCCCCGCGCCATTGTGCAGAGCCTCGACGCCCAGTGGCTCGATCCGGCCGGCTATCGCGACTTTGAGATCCGCCATAGCGACAGCTCCGGCGCCAAAACCGTGTTGGTGCTGCCCGACGTCGCCATCTGCCTCGATTGCCTGGCTGAGGTGCTGGACCCGGCAGATCGCCGCCACGGCTACCCGTTCACCAACTGCACCAACTGCGGCCCGCGCTTCAGCATCATCCAAGCGCTGCCCTACGACCGGCCCAACACCACCATGCGCCAGTTCATCATGTGCCCGGCGTGCCAGGCCGAGTACGACAGCCCACTGGATCGGCGTTTTCACGCGCAGCCTAACGCGTGCTCGGCCTGTGGCCCGCGTGTGGCGTTTTATGGACGACCGCCGATCGATAACCGACGACCGGCAGAGATTAGCGCGTCCGCGGTCCGCGGTCTTTCGTCCTTTGTCATCCAGAGAGATCGCGCGCTGCCCGCCGCGGCTGACGCGCTGCGCGCCGGGCAGATTGTGGCGGTCAAGGGGCTGGGCGGTTTCCACCTGATGGTTGACGCGGGCAATGACGAGGCAGTGCGCCGGCTGCGAGCGCGCAAGCGCCGCGGGGACAAGCCGTTCGCGGTCATGGTGCGCGACCTCGACCAGGCGCGCGCCATCTGTATCGTGACGCCTGAGGCCGAGGCGCTCCTGGCCACCGCCGAAGCACCGATTGTCCTGCTCACCAGGCTCGCAGACGCGGCGATCGTTGCTCTGCCCGATACATCGTGCCCACAATCTGCCCCTGTGTCGCCGCGTCATCGTGTCACCGTGTCGCCATCCGTCGCGCCCGACAACCCCACCCTCGGCGTCATGCTGCCCTACACGCCGCTGCATCACCTGCTGCTGCGCGAAGTGGGTTTTCCCGTGGTGGCAACCAGCGGCAACCTGACCGACGAACCGATCTGCATCGACAACGACGAAGCGTTCCAGCGCCTGGGTGGCATCGCGGACGCGTTCCTGGTGCATGACCGCCCCATCGAGCGGCACGTGGACGATAGCGTGGCATGGATCGCGGCCGGTGCGCCCCGCCTGCTGCGCCGGGCGCGCGGCTATGCGCCCCTGCCGGTGCTGCTCAAAGAAGTAGCGCCGACCATCCTGGCCGTCGGCGCGCACCTGAAGAACACCGTCGCGCTCAGCGTCGGCCGCCAGGTCTTCATCAGCCAGCACATCGGCGACCTGGAGACGCCGGAGGCCATGCATGCCTTCGAGCGCGTCATCGCTGATTTCATACGGCTATATGAGGCGGAGCCGGTAGCGATTGCCCACGACATGCATCCGGAGTATCTGTCTACAAAGTGGGCGAAAGAATGTTCCGGATTTCGGATTTCGGATTTCGAATTGAAGCGCACGACTGCTTCGCAAATCTGCAATTCGCAATCCGCAATCCGCAATCTTATCCCCGTCCAGCACCATCACGCCCACCTGGCCGCTTGCCTGGCCGAGAACCAGGTCGCGGGATCGGCGCTGGGCGTCACGTGGGATGGCACGGGCTACGGGCCGGATGGCTCGGTGTGGGGCGGCGAGTTCCTGTTGGGGGATGCGTCCGGATACTCCCGCGTGGCGCACTTGCGGCCGTTCCGCCTGCCGGGCGGCGATGCGGCCGTGCACGAGCCGCGGCGGGTGGCTCTGGCGGTGCTGTGGGAGTTGTACGGCGAGACGGCTCTGGAGATGGCTGACCTCGCGCCGGTCGCCGCGTTCACGGCGGCCGAGCGTCGGGTGCTGGGTCAGATGTTGGCCCGTGGGGTCAACGCGCCCATCACTACCAGCATAGGCCGGCTGTTTGATGGCATCGCCGCGCTGGCCGGTCTACAACAGCAAGTCGCGTTTGAGGGCCAGGCGGCCATGCGGCTGGAATTCGTGGCGGATGCGTTGGAGACGGGCGCATATCCGATTGCGTTGGCGAAAGACGAAGGACGAAAGACGAAAGACGCAATTCCGACATCCGTCAGCGGTCATCCGTCGTTCGTCCTCGACTGGCAACCGCTGGTCGAAGCCACCCTGGCTGACGTCAGGAGCGGAACACCGATAGGCATCATCTCCGCCCGTTTCCACAATGGGCTGGTAAATGCTATGATTGACGTCGCGCGTGCCGTGGGCCAGCCGCGCGTGGCGCTGACCGGCGGCTGTTTCCAGAACCGGCTGTTGACCGAACGAGGGGCCAAGGCGTTGCGCCGTGCCGGCTTCGAGGTCCTGCTGCACCGCCAGGCCCCGCCCAACGACGGCGGCATCAGCCTGGGCCAGGTGGCGGTGGCGCAGGCGTCAGTGGTTAGGGGACAGTCGTCAGCGGTCGGCCGTTAGTCGTCAGCGGTCGGCCGTCAGCGGAGGACAACATGTGTCTGGGTGTACCGGGTAAAATACTGAGTATCGAGCCGAACCCCTTGGGCGTCACCATGGGGAAAGTGAGCTTTGGCGGCGTGGCGAAAGAGGTCTGCCTGGCCTATGTGCCGGAGGCGCAGGTGGATGATTACGTGATTGTCCATGCCGGCTTCGCGCTGAACACGCTGGATGAGCAAGAAGCCCAGGAGGTGTTCGCGTTGTTACGTGAGATGGGTGAGTTGGAAGAGATCGAAGGTTGATGCATGCGTTTCATTGACGAGTATCGCAACGAGGCCGACGTTCATAAGTTCCTGGCGGCTATCGAACGCACGGTGACGCGGCCGTGGACCATCATGGAGATCTGCGGCGGGCAGACGCACACGCTCATTAAGTCAGGCCTGGACCGGATGCTGCCGGAGCAGGTGACGCTGGTGCACGGGCCGGGCTGCCCGGTGTGCGTCACCCCGCTGGAGCTGATTGACCGGGCCATCGCCATCGCGCGGCGGCCCGAAGTCATCTTCACATCGTTCGGCGATATGCTGCGGGTGCCTGGTTCCAGCACCGATCTATTGAGCGTCAAGGCGCAGGGCGGCGACGTGCGCATGGTCTACTCGCCGCTGGACGCGTTGAGGCTGGCACAACAGCATCCCGGCCGCCAGGTGGTCTTCTTCGCCGTCGGGTTCGAGACGACTGCGCCAGGGAACGCGATGGCGGTGTGGCAGGCGCGGCAGCTTGGCCTGACCAACTTCTCCGTCCTGACGTCGCACGTGCTGGTGCCGCCGGCTATGGAGGCCATCCTGTCCGCACCGGACAACCAGGTGCAGGGCTTCCTGGCGGCCGGCCACGTGTGCACGGTGATGGGCTATTGGGAGTATGAGCCCATCGCTGAAACATTTCGCGTGCCCATCGTCATCACCGGCTTCGAGCCGTTGGACCTGCTGCAGGGCATCTACATGACTCTGGCTGCGCTGGAAGCGGGGCGTTGGGGCGTGGAGAACCAGTACACCCGCGCCGTCACGCGCGACGGCAACCCGGCCGCGCAGAAGCTGCTCGGGGATGTCTTCCAGGTCTGCGACCGCCAGTGGCGCGGCATCGGCCCAATCCCGCTCAGCGGCTACCGGCTGCGGCCCGACTACGCGGCCTTCGATGCCGAGTTGCGTTTCGCCGTGGGTGATGTCCGAGCCGCAGAATCGGCGCTGTGCATCGCCGGCCAGATCTTGCGCGGCCTGAAAAAGCCCCATGAGTGCGCCGCGTTCGGCGCGCAATGCACGCCTGAACACCCGCTGGGCGCGCCGATGGTGTCCAGTGAGGGCGCGTGCGCGGCCTACTTCAACTATGGAAGAACCCTATGAGCGACCAGCAACCAGCTTCCAGCTTTCAGCTCCAATGCCCCATCCCCATCAGCGATTATCCCACCATCACCCTGGCCCACGGCGGGGGCGGAAAGCTGTCCCAGATGCTGGTCGAGCGCATGTTCGTGCCCGCGTTTCAAAACGCCGCGCTGGAGATGCTGCACGACGGCGCAATTCTTGCGCTGGAAGGCCAGGAAGCTGGAAACTGGCAGCTAGAAGCTGAGGCGTCGTCGGTCGTCGGTCGTTCGTCGTTCGTCGCCCGTCGGCTCGCCTTCACCACCGACTCCTTCGTCATCACCCCGCGCTTCTTTCCTGGCGGCGACATCGGTTCGCTGGCGGTGCACGGCACGGTGAACGACCTGGCGATGTGCGGCGCGCAACCGTTGGCGCTCTCGGCCGGCTTCATCCTGGAAGAGGGCCTGGCCATGGATGAGCTGTGGCGCGTCGTGCGTTCGCTGGCGGCCGCGGCGCAGGCGGCCGGGGTCCCCGTCGCGACGGGCGACACCAAGGTCGTGGACCGGGGCAAGGGGGACGGCATCTACATCAACACATCCGGCGTCGGCGTGATCCCCCCGGGCGTGAGCATTTCTCCGCGCCGCGCGCAGCCCGGCGACGTGATCCTGATCAACGGCCCCATCGCGGAGCACGGCATCGCCATCATGTCGGTGCGCGAGGGGCTGGCGTTCGAGACCGAGCTGAAGAGCGACTCCGCGGCGCTCAACGGCCTGGTGGCCGAGATCCTGGCCGCGGCCGGCGATGCCGTGCACGTGCTACGTGATCCGACCCGCGGCGGCGTCTCCAGCGCGCTGAACGAGATCGCCGCGGCCGCCGGGGTCGGCATCCGGCTGCACGAAGCCAGCATCCCGCTGGGCGATGCGGTGCGCGGCGCGTGCGAGATTCTGGGTCTGGATCCACTTTACGTGGCCAATGAGGGGAAGTGCGTGGTCATCGTGGCACGTGAGGCGGCTGAGACGGTTTTGGCGGCCATGCAGGGCCATCCGCAGGGCAGAGAGGCAGCGATTATCGGTGAGGTTGTGGCAGAACATCCACGCAAAGTGATCATGCGCAGCCGGATCGGCGGCCAGCGCATTGTGGATATGTTGAGTGGGGAACAGTTGCCGCGCATCTGTTAGTGCGGGCATGGCTTTGCGCCTGCCCCCCACCCTCAGTTGCCACGACGCTCGTTCAGGTAGATGGTGATCGTCAGGTGCGTGCCCAGGCCCACGGTTGATTCCAGCTTCATCGCGTCGGCGCACGACTTGATGTTGGGCAACCCCATGCCCGCCCCAAAGCCCATCTCTCGCACCCAGTCCGGCGCGGTGGACCAGCCGGGCTGCATCGCTAAGTCAATATCCGGGATGCCGGGGCCTTTGTCCATGGCCTCGATCTTGATGCGATCGCGGCGCACCTCGGCCACGATCTCACCCCCTTCGCCATAGACCACGACGTTGATCTCCGCTTCGTAAGTTGCCACAGCCACCCGACGGATAATATCGGGCCGGATCCCCAGGCGCCCCAAGGTGCGTTTCAAGCCGCTCGACGCCTCGCCGGCGCGGGTGAAATCGCGCGCTTTCACCCGATAGCCGAACACCAGGGCCACCTCATCCGCGATAATATCCTCGAAAATGTGGCTGGCGCGGTAGCGATGGATCTCCTCCTCGCGGTAGCTCACTTCGAGCCGCTTCAGCATCGCTCGCACGATGTCACCCTGAGTAATGACGCCGACAAGCTGTCCACCGCGGTCAATTACAGGGAAACGTCCGAACCGCAGCTCGCTGAACTTGCTTACCGCATGCACGAGTGGCTCATCTGCGTATAGAGTTACTGGCCTGGGGTACATGCGTTCGCGTACCGTCGTGTTGATCTCGCCGGCGGCCAACGCTTTGATCAGGTCCTCGATGCTGACGATGCCGATCATCCTGCTATCTTCGATCACCGGCATGCCCGAGATCCGGTTGACGCGCAGCAGCTCGCGAAACTCGGCCATGGTCGCGTCAGGCGAAACGGTTGCCACCCGGCGCGTCATCGCGTCTTCGACCCGCAACTCGTAGGTCAGCTCCTGGAGCTTGGTAATCTCCGGTTTGTTGTTGGCTGGCTGCACGGGGCGCCTCCTCTCAGCGGCTGGATGATGATCGCGGTTTCAACCGCCGAACGGCCGTCACAGCGAGTCGCGTTCCGCAAACGCCTCATGCCAACGCCGCACCGTGAGCTCGAACAGTCCGTGGGCGGGCAGGCCGGCAGCGAAGATCCGGCCGCACGTCTCAAACATCGTGTACTGGGACGCCAACAACGGGATACCCCGTTGCCTGGCCAGAGCAATTGTCTCCGGCGGTGGTATCTTGCCTCGCACGAAGACAATGGCCGCTGTGCCCGCCATCTCAGCGGTTCTGATGACCTGCGGATTGGTTAGCCCGGTCATGAGTAGCATGCCCTCGTTGGCGAAGGCCAGTACGTCGCTCATGAGATCGGCGCCACCGCCCGTGGTGACCTCGGTATCCAGGTCCACGTTCTCAGAAATGACCTTCCCTTCGATGATCTGGAGCACGTCCCGGAGCTTCATGGATTGCCTCCTTGGGATGGTTCCTGTTGCAGCAGATCTAGTACTTGTGCAACTACATGCGGCAAGGCGGCTACGACGGCGGGCATCAATGCCTCGCTGAAAGTGAGCACATCCTCTACTTCAATGGCTATGATGTGGATGTTAGCATCGGCGGGCAGGGCCATGCCGATGCCGCGGCCGAAAGCCAGGGCGCCGGCAAATGACAGATCATGGGTGGAGCCGGCATGGAGGGGCGAGAGCAGATCGTTCACGCCCAGACGGCAGCATTGGCCGACCACACCCCCGGGCGTGCGGATCGCGTCTACCAGGATCAGCCGATCATAGCCGGAGATCGCCTCCAACAAACGCAGGCCGCCGACGCTGGCCTCCGCAAACGTCACCGCGTCACCCGAGGCCTGCCCGTAGCGGGCTGCCACCTGGCGGACGACGTGGATCCCCACGCCGTCGTCAGTCAGGATCGGGTTACCCAGACCGAGAACGAGGGTGGTCAATCTTGTTTCTTGACCCGGCCGGATACGGGCGTGCTCACAAGTTGCGGATCGGGCATCCCCGGCCCGCACTCAGGTGTATAGCACGTGACGTCCACGAAGACGCATTTCTCCTGGCAGCTTGGGCACGTCTCCGGCGGTGGCGGCGCGGCCTGGAAGATGTAGCCGCAATCCGAGCATTTCCACCAGGGTTGGGGTTTGGGTTTGCGAATTGGCATGAGTTCCTTCCTTACTGAGCAAAATCAACGACCCAGGCCTGCGAAGCCTGGCAAAGCCTCGTAAACCTGGGCCGATGCAACCATCATCTGGACTTTGCAGTTAGCCCAACATGCTTGCCAGGCGCTGTACGTGAGACTTCTCCTCCAGGATGATGCCGCCCAGCACCTCCCGGTCAGATTCACCCACCATGTCGCGCAAGTCATAGTAGAACAGCAACGTATCCTTCTCGAAGCCGATGGCGCCCTGCAACGCCAACGTAGCGTCCTCGGCCTTTTCGGCCACCGCCAGCGCCTTGTCCGGCCCGCTGAACAGGTGTCCGTCCAGCGCCGCCTTCAAGTAATACTGGTATTCCTCGCTGACCGATGCCGGGGCCTCATGCACGCTGCCCAGATGGGTGGCCATCTTCTGGAACGCTACATAGTGCCGCTGCTCCTGGCGAGCCAGTTCGCGAAAGAGGTCCTGGGCCCCCGGATCCTGGGCCTTGGCCGCGGCCGCGTGATAGAATGCTTCGCCGTTCTTCTCGATCTGCATTGCCATGTCGAGCGCCTGTGCTGCTGTGAAAACCGCCATGTATCCTCCTGAATCTGAACAGTCTTCCTGGAATTGAGGCTGTGCGAAGCCTCCTTTGGGATCAGCCGGTTTCTCAGGTTAAGGCCAGTGACCGGCTAGAGCCTCGATTCCGGACTTTGAGATTTAGCTGCGTTTTAGCACTTCTTTGATTTGCCCGTTGGCATCCAAGATGCGCACCTCCAGCGGCATCTGCCCAGAGAGCGTATGGGTGGCGCAGCCGAAGCAGGGATCATACGACCGGAAGGCCATCTCCACCCGGTTCAGGATGCCCTCGGTGACCACGCCCTTCTGGATCACCGCCTGGGCAGCCTTCTTGACCGAGAGCGCGATGGGCGCGTAGTTGTTGGTCGTGCCGACGATCAGGTTGGCCTTCTTGACGATCCCGCGCTCGTCGGTAATGTAGTGGTGCGTCAGGGTGCCGCGCGGGGCCTCAACGATGCCCACCCCTTCGGTCGGCTTCTCGGTGGGCAGGTTGCGGAAGTGCGGACCGGTGATCTCGGGATCCTGGCTCAACTCCAGCAGCCGCTCGGCCGCGTAAAGCAGTTCCACCAGCCGCGCCCAATGGGTTGCCAGCGTGTGGTGCACCGGCTTGCCGCCCAGCGTGGCGTAAAACTCCTCATAAGCCTCCTGCGCCCGCGGGGTCGCCATGCCGTCGGCCGCGTTGAGGCGGGAGAGCGGGGTGGCCTGGTAGATGCCGTTATCCGCTCCTGTGACCAGCCCCTTCCAACCTACTTTCTTCAAGTAGGGGAACTTGAGGTATGTCCACGGCTCGACCCGCTCCGCGACGACGTCCAGGTACTCGTTCGGGCTGTACTTGAGCAACTCTTTGCCATCCGGCCCGACCACGCGCACCTTGCCGTCGTAGAAGTTGGTCTTGTTGCTGGCATCCACCATGCCCATGTAGTAGGTGGGCAAGGTGAACGCCTCCGACAGGATCAGATCCACGTAGCCCTGGTTCTTCAGCACCACATCCTTGAAGAGCTGGATGCTGAACAGGCCGAAGTCCACCAGGTCTCGGCCGATCTTCTCAAAACTGGCCCGCTCCTCCTCGGTGATCTTCTTCGCCACGCCGCCGGGCACGCCGAAGGTCGGGTGCACCTTGCGTCCGCCCAGCGCGCCCACGATATCCATCGCCTTGCCGCGCGCCTGGATCACGGCGGTGCCGGTTTCCACGCCCACCTTGTGGATCAGGCCCAGGATGTTGCGCTCGGCCGGGCTGGCGTCCGGCCCCAGCACAAAGTCGGGTGCGGCCAGGATGTAGAAGTGGACGGTGTGATCCGCGACGTAGAACGCGGAGTAGAAGAGCTCGCGCAGCTTCTTGGCCGTCGGCGGCGGGTCCACGTGGTAGACCGCGTCGGCCGCCTTGGTCGCGGCCATGTGGTGCGCCTCGGGGCACACGCCGCAGATGCGCGGGGTGATGTCGTTCATCTCCTCCACGCGGCGGCCCTCCGCGAACTTCTCGAACCCGCGCAACTCTGGGATCACCATGTACGCGTTTGCCACATCACCCGCGTCGTCCAGGAAGATGTCAATCCGGCCGTGGCCTTCCAGCCGGGTGATAGGATCTATGCTGATTTTTTGCATGGATTACCTCCTCGCCCGATGCAACATCGACGCGGGCAGGCTGAAGCGGTAGAACGTCCCGATTGGGTCGGGGATCTCGCTGACGATGCTGCGGGCTTCCTCTTCGGTGTCGGCGTCTACAACAGACGCGACAGCCGAGAGGAGCGCAGCACCTTGATCAACGACATGCGGCGGCGGGCCGTAACAGCCGCGGCAAGGGATATCTACCTGGGGACAGAGCGCGCCGCAGCCGCCGCGGGTCGCCGGCCCCGCGCAGATGATCCCCTGATCGAACAGGCACCTGGCCGAGTCAGCGATGATCTCATGGTAGCGATAGAACTTCTTGATCTTCTTCTCTTCCCGCACATGCTTGCACTCGTCGCACACCGTCTTCTCGGTCGCGCCGACCACGCTCCCCTTGGGTGGCAGCTTGCCCGACACGATCGCTTCGATCACGGCCCAGATTTGCGGGTCCTGCGGCGGGCAGCCGGGCAGGTAGTAATCCACATCCGTGACCTGATCGAGGGTCTTGACCGTGTTGTAGAACTTGGGCAGTTCGATCTCCCCCTCAGGCATGTGGTAAGCCTGCTGCGGCACGACCTTGTTGGGGTTGTCGGCCGACGGGCTTTCCATATAGACACGCTCGAAGACGGACTGGCGGTCGAACAGGTTCGCCAGACCAGGGATGCACCCCTCGTAGGCGCAGGAGCCGAACGCCACCAACACCTTCGATTTCTTGCGCAACAGGTGCGCCAGATGCTCGTTCTCGCTGGTGCGGATGGCGCCGTTAAACATGCAGACGTCCATGTAGCCATCGGGATAGGCTTCAACATCCTTATACTTGAAGTCCATCGCGCACGGCCAGAAGACGATGTCGGCCACTTGATCCACGATCAGCAACTTTTCGCGCAGCTCGACGACCGCGATCTCACAGCCGCCGCAGGAGGCCGCCCAGTAGAAACCTAGCTTGAGTTTCCCATTGCCTGGCATCGTCAATCCTCCTTGCTCGCGAGCTGCTGCTTCCAATTCAACGGGCCCAGCGCCCGCACCTGCTCGGTGAAGCCCCGCACCAGCTCGGCCCATTTCGGGGCCTCTGCGCCGGAGATCCACCCCCAGTGGAAGCGGCCCGGCTCGATGCCGTACTGCTGCAACAGCGCCTCCACCAGCGGCATCCGGCGGAAGGTCTTGTAGTTGCCGTTGGTGTAGTGGCAGTCGCCGGGCGGATGGCAGCCGGAGATGATCACGCCATCCGCGCCCTCGGCGAACGCTTTCAGCACGAAGGCCGGCTCGATCCGCCCCGTGCACATGAAGCGGATGATGTCCACGTTGGGCGGCTGCTCCATGCGCGAGACGCCGGCCGTGTCGGCCGCCGTATAGGTGCACCAGTTACACAGGAAGCCGACGATGCGCGGCTCGAATTTGCCGTTCGTACTCATCTTACCACCTCCACCCGCTCCGGCAGCCGGAACAGCCCTTCGATCTGCGCGTAGATCTGCTCGTCGGTGAAGTGCTGGCCGGTGATCGCGCCCGCCGGGCAGGTCGCCACACAGGTGCCGCAGCCCTTGCACAGCGCCTCGTTAATGCGCGCGCTGTTCGCGTCCACGACGAAGCTGATCGCACCATACGGGCACACCGACAGGCAGGTCTTGCATGCGGAGCAGAGCTTTTCGTCCACCACCGCCACCTGCGGCGAGATGGTCACTTCGCCCTTGTTCAGCAGCGCCAGCGCCTGCGCTGCGGCCGCGCCCGCGTGCGCCACGGTGTCGGGCACGTCCTTCGGCCCCTGCGCGCAGCCGGCCAGGAAGACGCCGTCGGTGTTGGTCTCCACCGGCTTCAGCTTGGGATGCGCCTCGGCGAACCAGCCATCGGAGGTGCGGGAGAGGCCGAACAGCGAGCCGACTTTCGACGCGTCGGCCGGCGCCTCGATGGCCGAGCTCAACACCACCATGTCCACGTCCACGGCTACCAGCTTGCCCAGGTTCGCATCTTCACCGGTCACACGGAGCTTGCCGGAGGGCAGCACCTGGACCTCGGCCCCGCGGCCGCGCACCATCACGACGCCCTCTTCCTGGACGCGTTCGTAAAACTCCTCGTAGCCCTTGCCGAACGCGCGCATGTCCATGTAGAACTCGTAGACATCGGCATGCGTCTTATCGCGCACCAGGTGGGCCTGCTTCAGTGAGTACATGCAGCAGATGCGCGAGCAGTACTCGTGCGCGTTAACGTTCTTGTCGCGCGAGCCAACGCAGTGGATGATCGCGACGCGCTCCGGCTTGACGCCATCCGCGGTTACGATCTGGCCACCGGTGGGGCCGCTGGCGTTGGACAGCCGCTCGAACTCCAGCGCGGTGATGATGTTGGGGGATTTGCCGTAGGAGTACTGGCTGAGCTTACTGGAATCCCACATCTGGAAGCCGGTCGCCACGATGATGGCACCCACGTCCAGCTCGATGACTTCGTCCTTTTGCGTGAAGTCAATCGCGTTCGCCTCGCAAAGCTGCTGGCACGCGCCGCACGCGTCGGCGATCTCCCCGTTGGAGCGGTCGTACTGCCGGAAGCGGATGCACGAGTCGGTGTCAATCACCGGCGCGCGGGGCACCGCCTGCAGCGACGGCACGTAGATGGCCGCCGTGGGGCCCAGCGGCTTCTCTGCGTAGATGCCGGCTTCCTCCAGCACGATCTCGATGGCGCCGGTGGGGCAGACGATGGTGCATGCGCCGCAGCCGATGCACTGCCGCGTCTTCTCCATGAACGGCGGGCCAACCTTGCGATCCACGCCCCGATCGGAGAAGTTAAGCACATGCGCCTTGACCATGTCGTTGCACACGCGCACGCACAGCCCGCACAGGATGCACTTCTCGTTGGGGTCATCCACCGCGAAGGGCGGCTCGGTCACACCGTACTCTGCGGCCAGCTCCTGGATGATCGGCACATTGGGCGTGCGTGAGAGCATCAGGCTCATGATCATCTTGCGCGCCTCGCGCACTTCCGGCGAGTTAGTCTTGACCTCGATCCCGTCCCATGCCGGGTGGGTGCAGGAGGTGTGCAGGCTCGACCAGCCCTTGCGAACGACCTCGACCGTACACAGGCGGCACGCGCCGTATGGTTCCAGCACCGGATGGTAGCACAGCGTGGGGATGTGAATGTTATTCTTGCGGCAGACCTCCAGGATGGTCATGCTGTCGTCGGCCTGGATGATCTGGCCGTCAATGGTCAGTGTTGTTTTTGCCATGTCTTCACCTCCCCACAACCTTGTGGCCGTTGCCGTTGCCGCCGCTCGACGCCTTCCGGCCGGCCGCGGGTTGCGTGATCACCGGCACGGTCGTCTGGCCGACGACCACGGCCGACCTCGGCACAATCTGAATGGCGTTGAGATTGCACGCTTCGAAGCATGCGCCGCACTGGATGCATTTCACCTGGTCAATCTCGTGCGGCTGCTTCAGCGTGCCGGAGATGCCGTCTTGCGAGCAGACTTTGACGCACAGGCCGCAGCCCTTGCACTTGTCTTCCAGGATCACGAAGGCCACCAGGTTGCGGCATACGCCGGACTCGCAGAACTGCTCGTTGATGTGCTGCTCGTACTCGTGGCGGAAGTAGCGCAGCGTGCTGATGACCGGGTTCGGCGCGGACTTGCCCAGGCCGCACAGCGAAGAGGAAGCCACCGTCTTCGCCAGCGCCTCCAGCATCGGCAGGTCACCCGGCCTGGCCGTGCCATCGGAGATGCGGGTCAGGATCTCCAGCATGCGCTTGATGCCCTCGCGGCAGGTGGAGCACTTGCCGCACGACTCGTCCTTCAGGAACTCCAGGAAGTAGCGGGCAATGTCCACCATGCAGGTCCGGTCGTCCAGCACGATCATGCCGCCGGAGCCCATCATGGAGCCGGCTTCGGTCAGGGTCTCGTAATCCACCGGGATATCGAGCATCTCGGCCGGGATGCAACCGCCGGATGGCCCGCCAGTCTGCACGGCCTTGATCTTGCGCCCCTTGGGCGGTCCGCCGCCGATATCGTTGACAATGGTTTTCAGGCTCATGCCCATGGGCACTTCGATCAGGCCGGGGTTGCGCACCTTGCCCACCAGGCAGAACGCCTTGGTGCCCTTGCTGCGCTCGGTGCCGATGCTGGCGAACCAATCCGCGCCCTTGTTGATGATGTGGGGGACATTGGCCCAGGTCTCGACGTTGTTGAGGCACGACGGCCGATCCCACAGGCCGCGGTCGGTGGCGTGGACGTGCTTGGCCCGCGGCTCGCCGACCCTGCCTTCCAGCGATTGCATCAGCGCCGAGGACTCGCCGCACACGAACGCGCCCGCGCCGCGCACGATCTTGATGTCGAAATCGAAGCCGGAGCCCAGGATGTCGGCGCCGAGCAGGCCGAATCCACGCGCCTGTTCGATGGCGATGCTGAGGTTCTTCACCGCCAGCGGGTACTCGTCGCGCACGTAGATGTAGCCGTGGTGCGCGCCCACGGCATAGCCGCCGATGACCATGCCCTCGAGCACCGCGTGGGGATCGCCTTCCATCAAGGCACGATCCATGAACGCGCCGGGGTCCCCTTCGTCGCCGTTGGCGATGACATATTTGACGTCGCCGAGCGCGTGGCGGGTGTGCTCCCACTTGCGCCCGGTGTAGAAGCCCGCGCCGCCCCGGCCGCGCAAGCCGGATTTCTTGATCTCGTCAATCACCTGCTCCGGCGTCAGCGAGGCCAGCGCCTTGCCCAGGGCTTCGTAGCCGCCGACCGCAATGTACTCTTCAATCGAGGTCGGCTCGATGCGGCCGGAGTTGCCCAGGACGATGCGCTTCTGTTTGGCGTAAAACGGGATCTGCTCGTATTTCTGCACGGCCTTGCGGCCCACCGGCTCCTTGTACAACAGCTTCTGCACCACGCGGCCCTTCACCAGTGTCTCTTCCACTAACTCGGGGATATCGGCCGCCTGGACGTTGGCGTAGAAGATGCCGCCGGGCTCGATAGTGAGCACCGGCCCCACGCTGCAGAAACCGCGGCAGCCGGTCTCGACCACCCTGACCTCTTCAGCCAGGCCGCGCTGGGCGATCTCTTCCTGCAAGGCGGGGATGAAGTCGGGGGCCCGGCCATGGCCACAACTGACCAGGACATCGGCTCGATGTAGATCTGCCATCTTTACCCCCTTGCCGCCTGGCCCACCACCCACGGCCCCACCACCTGACCTTGGATGATGTGCTCTTCGATGATGCGCGGCACCATGGTTGTGTCAATGTTGCCGTAAGTGATGCGAGGGCCATCGCCCTGCTGGATGTCCACCAGCGGCTCCTTGGAGCACATGCCGATGCATCCCGTCGTGACGACGTGGGCGTCAATCTGGCGAGCCGTCAGCTCGTCGAGAAAGGCCTGCATCACCTCGCGCGCGCCGGCTGCGATGCCGCACGTGCCCATGCCCACGGTAATCGTGGTGCTAGACTCGGTGCGAGTTCTGATATCCTGTTGGAGCCGCGCACGCAAGGAGCGGAGTTCGTCTAGGCTTTTGAGTTGAGGCATGGTTTCGTCTCCTTTGGCGGGGACTACCGGCTCCCCTTCGGCGGCACGGCTGATATGTCTACCGGTGCTTTGACCGCCGCTTTCGGCGTCACCTGGGCCGGCACGGGCACGGCCTTGCCGGCGCGCAGGTCGCGTACTTTGCCCGCGGCGGCATCCGACGTCATCTGGCCCAACGGCTCATCATCAATGACCACGATGGGGGCCAGGGCACAGGCGCCCAGGCAGCGCACCCCTTCCAGCGAGAACCTGCCGTCGGCTGTGGTGTTGCCCGCTTTGACGCCCAGCTCCTTCTCCAGCGTCTCCAGGATCAGCGCACCGCCCTTGACGTGGCAGGCGGTGCCCAGGCAGACCTTACATTGGTGCTCGCCCTTGGGGTTGAGGCTGAAGGCCTTGAAGAAGGTGGCCAGGCGGTAGACGTGGCCCACGGGCAATCCCACGCGGGCCGCAACCAGCTCTAACGCCTGGCGGGGCAGATAGTTATATTCGCGCTGGATGTCCTGGAGGATCGCTAGGCCGTTGGTCAGGTCCGAGTTGTAGCTGCGGATGATCTCTTCGACGCGTTGCGCACTGTACTCGTTCATCGGTCGCCGGGCCTCCTTTCACCCAGGCTCATCTCGCCCATCTTGATGAGCTTGAGCTGCGGGATGCGCACGGTGAGGCATTCCTGCCAGCACAAGCCGCAACCGGTGCACGCGTCCGTGTCCACATAGCGGGCCTTCTTGCGCACCTTCACCTTGAAGTTGCCCACGTAGCCGGACACCTCTTCGACTTCGCTGTAGGTCAGGAGTTCTATCTGGGGATGCCGACCGGCATCCATCATTTTGGGCCCCAGAATTCAGGTGCTACAGTCGAGCGTTGGGAACGTCTTGTCCAGTTGGGCCATGTGCCCGCCGATGGACGATTCCCGCTCGACCAGATACACCTTGTAACCCGCATCAGCGACCGTGAGCGCGGCCTGGATGCCCGCGATGCCGCCGCCGACGATCAGCGCGGCTGGCGTCACCGGCTCCTTGCGCGCGTACAACTCCGTCTGGAGCGCCACGCGCATCACGGTGGCGTTGACCAGCCGCTTGGCCTTCTCGGTGCCCGCCGGCACATCCTTGACCACCCACGAAACGTGCTCGCGGATGTTCGCCATGGCGAAGTGGTACGGGTTCATGCCAGCTTCGTTGACGGCGTTCTGAAAGGTCGGTTCGTGCATGCGGGGCGTGCATGCGGCGACGACGACACGGTCCAGCCCGAATTGTTTGATGTCCTCTTTGATCATCTTTTGGCCGGGGTCGGAGCACATGTATTTGTACTCACGCGCCACGGTCACGTTCGGCAGCCCCTCCGCGAACCTGACGACTTCGGGGACATTGACCGTGGCCGCGATGTTCACGCCACAGTCACAGACGTAGACGCCGATTTTCGGTTTTTCCATGAACGGTACCTCCTTCGGTGGGGTATCGCATATGCAAATCTTCCCGCTGCAAAGAGTCAGAATTCCTCCAGGCTTACGATCTTTCCATGAACTGTCAATGCTTGTGTCAACTTCCTGACCGCTGTTTTGCGCAACGGCGTCCCATCCCGCTCAGTTTGCGCCGGGTTCACGGCCAAACCGACCAGGAAGGTGACCTTGTCGGCTTCCAACAGCAGCTTCGCCAGCCGGGAGGCGCCGTCGTGCCGGCCTGCCAGGTCACGCGGCCGCTGCGCTTCGGCCAGCCGCCCGCACACCACCCGCAGCGTCACCGCGCCTTCGGTGATCAGATCCACCCGCTCGGCGGACCCGGTCAAACGCAATATCGGCGGCACTTCGCCCCAGCCCTCCGGCGGTGGTGGTTCCATCTCCAGCCTGCCACCTGGCAGCCTGGCCGCGATTTCGGCGGTGGTGTCGCCGCAGATGACGCGCATCCCCTCCTCGGCCAGCAGCTTCGCCAGCACCTTCTGATCCTGCCTCCGGTCAACTGGCGGCCCGGTCCACACCGTCACGCTGCGCATGGGCCGGACGCGCATGGCGAGGATCGAAATCGCCGATTGCGGTCTGCGAACTGCGGATTGCGAGTGTGCGGGGTTACCATCCGCCGTCTGCCATCGGCTATCTGCCAGCCGCGCCAACGCCCCTGCCAACTCCGCCGCGCTGCCGCCGGTGACTATCAAGCGACGGATAGACACAGCGATGTCGCGCCAACTCCACGGTTGGGCGCCGCCTTTGGCACGAATGTAATTTTCGCTGACCAACGCCAGGTGGTCGCCGTCCCGAACGTCGAAGTCGCAGCGACGTAACAGCCGACCGTGCGCTTCCTCCTCGACTACCGGCAGCAAAACCACCTCGCCCCGCCGCGCGTAGAACATCGGCGGCGCGTCGCACTCCACCAGTTGCACCGGGCGGCCCCCCCCGGTGCTCATCGGCCCTGCTGCCAGCACGGCCCACGGCAGGTGCATTCCGACCGGTAACTTCGCCAGCAAGCGCTCGCCGGTAAGTGTGAACTCGGCCCCCCACGCCCACGCCTCCCACGCAGCGAGCAGCGCAGCACGAGGAACTGGGGCAGCCCAGCCGTTCTCGTGCGCCAGCAACGCCAGGAAACGGTCCTCAGTTGATAAGGTGCGAAGGATGATGCCGGATCCTTCATCAGCGGTGCCGGGCCACGTCTCGTGCGCTGTTTCGATCCAAAGCCTAGGAGGTGTCATGGACCGTGCCACTGCTCAGTCGGCGCCTTCACGGTTGGTGCGCAAACCGTCAATCCAAACGCCTCGGCCTTCCCGGCCTGCCAGCGCCAACGCCAATTCGGCCACCGTCGGGGCCGCCATCTTCAGAGTGTTGCGTTTGCGTATCTCACTGAGCCGATGGGCGTCGCTATCGGCGATCAGCCCGTAGCGCGCCAGGTGCGGAAAGCGAGCACGCGCCTCCTTCGGGCCCAGCAGGTGCGAGATCTCCACGCCCGGGATATCCAGCTCCGGCGGGATGAAGCCCAGGTTTGCGATGATGCTGTACATTGGCCGGTCAACGTGCGCCGGGATGCACAAACCACCCAACCCGCGCACGCCGGCGACGGCTTCATCCACCGAAAGCGCCGACGATGTCGCCAGAAGCCGGTCGCAGTAGCCGATCGGTTCGCCGTCCGGCGCCAGCATCACTTGCTGGCCAAAAATAGCGGGTTTGTTTTTCAAGGGCGGCAGGCTGGTGTAAACGATCGCTTGCCATTGCAGCGCCTGCGCCAACGTATCGAACAGGCATAGCAGGTGTGCCTCTTCCCGTGATTGCAGCTCCATGCCCGGCCAGACGATAATCCCAGTGTTTTCAGCGGCCCGGATCATCGCAGCCGCGTTTTCTGCCGAGTTATGGTCGGTGACAGCGATGATATCTAGCCCCAGAACGCTCGCACGCTCCAGGATCAGGTCGGGCAACATCTCGCTCTCGGCGCACGCCGAGAGGACGGTGTGCAAGTGCAGGTCGGCGGCAAAAAAAGCCATGGGTTGGTAACTAATAGGTTGGTAAGTTGGGTGCTCGCAGGCCGGCTGAGACAGAAGAGATGCTCCTGTTCCCGGCTTCAGGCTCGTTCGAGTTCGGCCTCACCCGCCGTGACAAACGCTTGCAGCCACTGCCTCACGGCTGGATGGGTCAAAGGCACGTCACCCAGTTCCGCCTTAATCTCGCCAGTATGGAACTCGAACTCCCTGATCGCCTTCTCGCCTAGTCTACCGGCCATAACCCGATGCACATAATGTAGATCGCATATCCCGCCCAGAATGAACGACAGCAGTGTTGCCGTCAGGTCGCCCAACGGCGCCCGATCAATGTGGCTGTGCCGGAAAGCTGCTGTAACCGTCGTTCCCTCGCCCGCTTCCGATGTGATCACCACATCACCTTCGCAGCGTTCGGCGGCTGCCTTCAGCAGGGGCAAGCCTAATCCAACGTGACGGGTCTTACGGCTCGTGAAGAACGGATCAAACACGTGTAACAGCACGTCAGGCGGGATGCCGCGGCCGTTATCACGCACCACGATAGCCAACCGGTCGGCCGCCAGGTCCTCCTCGATGGTGAGTTCGACCAGGGTTGCGCCCGCTTCGCCAGAGTTCTGCAAGATATCCAGGATGTGCAGGCTCAACTCGCGCATGGGGGTTACGCGCCATGAATACCCAAGGCGTAAAGCTTGCCAGCCACGCTGTAAGTCGTCTCATTGGTTGCCAGCAAGGGGATGCGCTCCTGGTCGGCCTTCGCTACTGTTACCGGATCGATCTTAACGCCCTCAACCACGACGATGCCTGCGAGATTGATCAAGCTGGCAACGGCGACGATGTTTGGATGGCCCTGGATAGTGATCCAAAGATCGCCCGCCTTGCCGTTCGCCATCACATAGCTCAACAAATCGCAGGCGTAGCCCCCCGTGACCGCGACATCGAGTTTCCCGGCTCCGGCCTTGACTTCCAGCGAAAGCTGTTGGGCGATCTCGGATAGTCTCATGGTCCCTCCAACGATCAAGCCGGCACTTTCTCCAACGCCGGGCCGACCGGCACCACATGCCGTTTGAAGAGCAGTTCCTTCTCGCTGAGTCCAAAGGCCAGTCCGATCAGTTGCGGCAAGAACACCACCGGGATCTTGATCGGTTTGCGTAACACCTTCGATACTTTGTCTTGATAGCTATCCAGGTTCATGTGGCACATGGGACACACGGCGACGATGCAGTCGGCCGGCTGCGCAGCCTCCAGGATGCTGCCGGCGATGCGCAGCCCTAGTTCCGGCTTGGTTGTTAAGAGTGCCGTGCCACAGCAGGTCGCCTCTTGCAGGTGGTGGTAAACCGTAGCGCCCAAGGCCTCAATCAAGGCCACCATAGACCACGGCTGCTGGCCGTCATCAAACGAGGCATACGGCCGCACCGTCTGGCAGCCGTAGTAGGGAGCCACCTTCAGGCCGGTCAACGGGCGCTTGACGACCGCGGCAACCGCAGCCGGGCCAAAGTCGTTGGCCAGCACGTCCAGCATGTGGCGGACTGTGATGGTGTTGTTGTATTGGAGGTTTTCTACCACCAGCGCCTGGTTCACCCGGCTTAAGGTGGCGGGTTCGGCAACAGTCGCATTGGTGCGCGCAAAGCTGGTGAAGCACGCGCTGCAGCCGACGACCATGGTCCGGCTGTTGCCCATCTTCTCAGCGATAGCCAGGTTGCGAGCCGGCAGCGCCAGCCCCAGCAGGTCGCTCATGACTGGGGCGACGCTGGCGCCGCAGCAGGTCCAATCCTCCAATTCAGTGACTTCGGCACCTAAAGCGGAAAAAACGGCCAGCATGGCGCTCTTGTATTCCAGCGCCGAGGCGTCCATGGAGCAGCCGGGGTAAAATAGATAGCGTTTCATCTGCGCCCCTCCAACTCTGCCACGCGATCGAAAAGTTTGGACAGTTTGCCTTCACCGGCCAACCGCGGCAACTCGGGGCGCAACTTGCCGCGACGTAGCAGGGTGAGCCCCATTCCGGCATACCCCAGTGCCTCCAGCGGATTGGTGGAGAGGAAGTAACGCGCCATGAACTCGGTCTCGCGCATCCGGCCATAACGGCGCATAACATCACTGAATGCCAGGTAGAACGTGGTGCTCTCACGCCACTGTTTGACCTGCTGCTGGATCGCCAGTTGTTTAAGCTTAGCGATGGCCTCGGTGAGGGGGATGCCGCGGGGGCAGCGCACCTGGCACTGATAGCAAATGCTGCACAGCCACATGGTCTTGCTTTTCAGCACCTCTTCGACCATGCCCAACTGCACCATACGCCACATCTTGCGCGGGGTGATGTCCATCGCGGAAGCTGATGGACAGGATGCCGTGCAGGTGCCACATTGAATACAAGTACGAAGCTCGAGTCCGGCGGGGGTCAGGCGGTCGCCAAACGCCATATCGCGTTTGATGTCAGTTAGCACGATGATCTCAGGGGTTGTCATGAGACGCCTCCTTGCAATCTGCCGTGTCAGCGTTGTTGAGAGGACAATATTTAACGATCAGTGCGAATTATTTGAGGACAGATTCGCGCAAATCACATCTTGTGCTGTCAGACGCAAACAATAGCCCTTGTAAGTATAATTACCCACGGCCAATGGCGATATGACGAATATCATACAACTCGGCCCAATGGTGGATGGTCGAAGGGGACTGGTTTGTGTTGCTTAGCGGAGCCGTGGCAGGTGAACTGTGAAAGAAGTGCCCTTGCTCTCCTCACTTTGTACGTCAATCTGCCCGTGAAATCGCGTTACCAGCTCCTTGACGATGATGAGACCCAGGCCAGTGCCGGTGATATTGGCCGCGCGCACGTTGGGTGCGCGATAGAATTCCTCAAACAGGTGCGTCATGGCCTCGGCTGGGATGCCGAGCCCGGTGTCAGCCACGGTGACTGTCGCCAGTTCGTCGGTGCGACTCACTGACACGGCGACCTGGCCGCCAGCAGGGGTGTACTTGATGGCGTTGCCCACCAGGTTGACGAAAATGCGGTCGAGGCCATCTTCAGTCGCGGTAACCACAAGTTCCTCGCGACAGGGCTGCAGGACGAGCGCGACCCCTTTCTCTTCCGCGTGCGGGCTCAGCAGCAGCACTGCCCTGCCAATCGCAGCGTTGAGCATGACTGGCATGAGCGCCTCAGCGCCGATAGCCCGGCTGGCAGCCAGGTCCAATAGGTCGTTTACCAGTCCTTCCAGGCGGTCAAGCTGGCCGGAAATGCGTGTGAATACCTCCTTTTGTTTATCGGTCAGCTGGCCGGCATAGCCTTTAACAACGTTACGTATCAGCGTTTGCGAGACGGCCAGGGGAGATCGGAGCTCGTGCGTGGTGACATGGAGGAATTGATCCCGATTGGCGTCAACACGGGTTAACTCAGCGGCGCGCTGCGCTGCCCCTAGTGCGACCGAGCCGAGTCGGCACAGCGCCTGCAGGGTCGTGATCTCCGCGGAGGTGAAGGTGTAAGGCGCGACAGTGTGGATCAGGAGCAGTCCCCGCGGCTGTTCCGCTGTTCCCAGGCGCAGGGCCAGTACCATGCCATCAAGGTGTGTCAGGAGTGGGTCAGCTACCGTGCGGTCTGGCGCGGCCAACGCACTGCCGGCGGCCAACGCCTTCTGCGCCAGCGGGCTGTCGGGTATGGCGCAGGCCGGGATAGCCGTTGGGGAACCCTGCGGGCATGCCAACGTGAGTTGGGCCGCAGATGGGTTCAATTCCCACGCGGAGATGGCGCCGAGCGGCACGATGCGCCGCACCGCCTCGATCAACGACTCCAGCGCCTCAGTCGTGCCTGACATGGCACAGACCCTTCCTGCCGGATGGTAGTTACAGTGCTGTTAGTCGCGACCGATCCCCGGTCGCGACCAACAGCATGCGGGTGTGTTCAAAACCAGTTGTAGAGGCGGGTTCCTTCGAATCAACGGAGAACCTGACGCTATCACGCTTCCGTCGCGCAAGGCGAGCCTGCGTTAACCGGGCACACCCCGTCCCTACGCCCGGGAGCACACGCTCCCGCGCGCCGACGGAGGTCTGCAACCGTCCCTATGCCAGTTGCGGCCGCGGGCCGAGGATCTTTTCGATCTGAGCCAACAGGTCGGCCGGTTTGACCGGTTTCTCCATGAAGGCCTTGACGGGCATCCATGTCTCGTCCGGCGTAAAATCGGCCGAAATGCCCATCACCTTCTTGAGCCCCGACAGAATGATCACCGGGATGTCCTTCAACTCGGGGTCTTCATGGAGTTCGCGCGAAACTTCGAAGCCGTCGGGGCCGGGTGGTCCCGCGAACATTACATCAAGCAGGATGAGGGCCGGCTTCACCTGCCGGGCAAGCTCCAGGCCGTCCATGGACAGATACGCGTGCGACGTTTCATAGCCGACACTCTGGAGCAGGGTCTCCACAGTGTCCACGGCCTGCACATCATCGTCAACGATCAGGATATGCTGTTTTTTAGCCATTATGTGTCTCCTTTACTTGGCTATCATCAATTGCTGGGGTCAATCACGCACTACTGAGCAGCGTGCGCACCTTGTGCAGCAGCACATCGGGGTCAACCGGCTTTTCCACGAAATCATCCACGGGCAAGTACGCCTCATCGGGCCCAAAGCGCAGCGACGTGGTCGTGTGGATGGCTGTCACCATCAGCAAGGGAACATGACGGTAGGTTGCATATGGCGATCTCGGATCAGGGCTGCGCAAGGTCAGGGAAAACTGGAAACCGGCCGTACTGGATTCCATCATAGCGTCCAAGATGATCAGATCGGGCTGCATCTCCTGGATCTTTTGCAGGCCTTCCAGGCCCGAACGCGCTTCGTGGACCTCGTAGCCACTGGCCTCCAGGGGCATACGCAGCGCCAGCGCCATATCGGGGTCATCTTCGACGATAAGGACCTTACGGAGCGTCATGGCTTGCCCTCAAAGTATTGTTCCCACCGCCGGACGCTGTGCTCAAACAAGCCACAGCTGGGTAAGCCTGTGCGATAAAGCCTGCCGCAAGTCTCATAGAGCGTGTATTTCGAAGCCAGTAATGGGATGCCCTTGTCCTCGGCCAGGATAACCGTTTCAGAGGGGGGGAGTTTCCCCCGCACAAACATGATCGCCCGGATCCCGGCCATGTCCGCTGTGCGCACCACCTGCGGGTTGGTCAGCCCTGTCAACAGCAACGTGTCCGCGTGGGTGAACGCCAGCACATCGCTCATCAGATCGGCGCCGCAACCCATTTGGACCTCGATGTCCAGGTCAGTGTTTTTGGTGATCAGTCGGCCGTCTATGGCCTGTAGCACATCACAGAGCTTCATGGTGCACGCTCCTGAGCTTCGCCGGGGGTCGAACTTATTCGACGGCCAGGCACGTCAGCGTATCCATAACACCGGGTGTCGCGCGGACCCGCCCATACACCAGCTTGCCGATGCTGGCCAGATCAGAGGCCTCCACCTCGACAATAACATCGTACGGGCCGAAGGTCGTATCGGCCCGAATAACGCCTGGGACGCCTTTGATCTGGTCAACCACGTCCCGCTCCTCGCCGGCTCGGGTGTGTACCAAAACATAACCTCGCATCTTATCCTCCTCTGAATCAATTGCGCCGCAGGCGCAAAAACGCAAACCAGTAGACCAGGCCGACCAGCACAGCCCCGCCAATGATGTTGCCAATGGTCACGGGCAGTAGGTTCGCCAGGAAGAAGTTGCCCCATGTGAGACTGGCGTAATCTGCTGCTGTCTTACCGACTTTGGCCCAGAAGTCCGGCGTCCCAAAAGCCTTAATCAACATGCCCATTGGGATGAAGTACATATTGGCGATGCTGTGCTCGAAGCCGCCGGTGACGAACGCTGCGATCGGAAAGATGATGGAGAGGATCTTGTCGGTCGTGCTCCGGGCGCTGTAACACAGCCAAACCGCAATACACACCAGGGCGTTACAGATGATACCCAAGGCTAACGCCTGGATGAAGTCCAGGCTGGTTTTGGTGGCCGCGGTGTTGAGCGCCTGCAAGCCCACTGCGCCACTGCCAAACGTATACTGCCGGCCCATGAACACCAGGACTGCCGTTGCCACCGAACCAACCAGGTTGCCGAGGTACACGATCCCCCAGTTGCGCAGGAGCTTGGCCGTGCTGACCTTACGATTGGCCCAGGCCATCACAATCAGGTTGTTGCCGGTGAACAGCTCCGCGCCAGCGACAACCACCATGATAAGACCAACGGCAAACACAATGCCGCCCAGCAATCGGGTGACGCCGTAACTTAATTTGCCTGCTGCATCCGCGGTCACTACGGTGGCGAACATCGCACCGGCGCCGATGAACGCTCCGGCCAGGATGGACAGGGCAAACATCGTCCAGAAGTCCGTGTTCGCCTTCTTGATACCGATCGCTTCGGCCCGGTCGGCCATCTGCGGCGGCATCAAAGCATCAATCGTTAGTTCCCCATTTGGCATAAAAAGATCACCTCGTCGAAAAGTATCCCGGAATCGAGGCTTTGGCCGGTTGGTGTGTCATCTCGAGAGACCGGTTGATGCCTCTATCCCGGTTAGCACGCCTTACACATCGCTGCGGGCAATCTGGCCACCTTCACTGCGCACGCCTTGAATTCGGGGATCTTGGCCACCGGGTCGAAGGCAGAATTGGTGAGCAGGTTGGCCGCGCTCTCGGCAAAATGGAAGGTCATGAACACGACCCCGGGCTGAATCTTCTCTGTGACATCAGCCTTCACGTTCACCTGACCGCGGCGGCTGGAGACTTCTACCAGCTCACCGCTGGCGACGCCCAGCCGTGCCGCATCCTCGGGGTGCATCTCGATGAAGCCCTCGGGATAGATTGCTGCCAGGCCTTGGGCGCGCCGGGTTAGGGAGCCAGTATGGTAGTGCCACAGCACGCGGCCCGTGGTCAACAGCAACGGATATTCGTCGTCCGGCAGCTCGGCCGGGGGCAAGAAGTCCACTGGGGCAAATCTGCCCAAGCCGCGCGTGAACTTGCCCACGTGCAAGATCGGCGTGCCGGGATGCTTGTCATCAGGGCATGGCCATTGCAGGCCCTTGCCGCTCATCAGGCGTTGATGGCGGACGCCGCCGTAACTCGGCGTGAGCGCCGCGACCTCGTCCATAATCTCGGCCGGGTTCAGGTAGTCCCACGCGCCATATGGGGCGGCCTCTACGGAGGCCGTGCGTTCGGCCAGGACACCGGCCCCAAGCAACTGCTGGCCCAGTTCCGAGATGATCTGCCAGTCGGGCCGTGTATCGCCCAACGGATCGAGCGCCCGCCGGATGAGCTGAACGCGGCGCTCGCTGTTGGTGAAGGTGCCATCCTTTTCGGCGAACGATGCCCCCGGCAGCACCACGTCGGCAATCTGCGCGGTTTCGGTCATGAAGAGATCTTGCACTACCAGCAGATCCAACGATTCCAGCGCGTGTCGCACGTGGTTGAGATCCGGATCCGAAAGCATCGGGTTCTCGCCGAAAACGTACATCGTTTTGACCTTGCCGGCGATGGCCGCGTTCATCATCTCGACCACCGTCAACCCCGGTTTGTCCTCCGGCGGCACGGCGCCCCAGGCTGCCTCGAACTTCTTGTGGGAGGCTTCCAGTGCTACGTTCTGATAACCGGAATAGACGTTGGGCAGGCCGCCCATGTCGCACGCGCCCTGCACGTTGGACTGGCCTCGCAGCGGGTTGACGCCGCCGCCCGGCACGCCCAGGTTACCCAGCAGCATTTGCAGGTTCGCACAGCTCATCACGTTGCCGTGGCCGCTGGTGTGCTGGGTGATGCCCATCGCGTACATCAGCGCGGTCGGCTTGTTGGCCGCCATCAGGCGCGCCGCCCGGCGGATGTCTTCGGCCTTGACGCCGCAGATCTCGGCCACCTGTTCCGGTGAATACTCCGTCAGTTTGGTCTTCAGATCCTCGAAGCCCTCGGTGCGATTGGCTACGAAGTCATGGTCGTAGAGATCCTCGGCGATCAGCACGTGCATCAAGCCGTTCAGCAGCGCCGTATCGGTGCCGGGCTTGTGGCGCAGGTGGATCGTGGCAAGTTGGGTGATCGGGATGCGCCGCGGGTCGGCCACGATCAGCGGCACGTCGCGCTGCTTGACCGCCTGGCGTAGCCGCATACCGAACACCGGATGCTGCTCGGTGGTGTTCGAGCCGATGATGAAGAGGCATTTGGCCTGTTCGGCGATGTCGTCGAACGTGTTGGTCATGGCCCCAGAGCCGAACGATGTCCCCAGACCGGAGACGGTGGGGCTGTGTCACAACCGCGCACAATGATCTATGTTGTGCGTCTCCATCAGTTGGCGGGTCAGCTTGGCGGCCAGGAAGTTTTCCTCATTGGAGCACCGCGCTGAGCACAGGGCCGTAAACGCGTCGCCGCCGGAGGTTTGCTTGATTGCAACCCATTGCCGGGCGACCACCCCCAAAGCCTCCTCCCAGGAGGTCTCGACCCAGTCCAGATCGGTCCCGGTCGCTTCGTGATGGCCGTCGCCGCTTTCGGCCGCATGCGGCCGCGGCTTGGGTTTGCCCTCCAGCAGATAACGCCGCACCAACGGCTTTTTCAGCCGGTCGGCGTGGTTGACGTAGTCGTAGCCGAAGCGGCCCTTGACGCAGGTGAAGCCATGGTTGGCTGCGCCGTCGCCGCCGCTCACCCGGACGATCTCGTTGCCGCGCAGGTGCAGGATCAGCTTGCAGCCGACGCCACAGTACGAGCAGACCGTCTCGACGCGGCGGGTCTGATAGGGCCGGCCTTTGCCGATGCTCAGCTTGGGCCACAACGCGGCGACCGGGCACACCTCTACGCAGCTCCCGCAGAACTCACATGGGCTGTCTTCCATGGTGGAATCCATGCCAAACGCGATCTTGGCGTTGAAGCCGCGATAAACGATGCTGATGGCCTCAACCCCGTTGATGTAGTTGCATGCCCGAACGCAGCGCCGGCAGAGGATGCACTTGTTGCGATCCACCTGGATAAAGGGGTTGGGATCGTCAATGGGATACGCGTGGCGCTTGCCGCCCGCGTATTTGTCGCCCTGGACGCCATATTCGTATGCCAGGTCTTGCAGCCGGCAATCGCCCGTCGCCTCGCACGTCATGCAGTCCAGCGGATGATCCGAGATGATCAGCTCCAGCGCAAATTTGCGCGCTTCCATCACCTTCGGTGAAGTGGTGTTGACCACCATGCCCTCGGTGACCGGGTAGGTACACGCCGGTTGGAGATTGCGCTGGCGTTCGATCTCGACCAGGCAGACGCGGCACGCGCCTTCCGGCGGCAGCGCCGGGTGGTGGCACAACACGGGGATGTGGATGCCGGCCGCCTCGGCCGCCTCCAAGACCGTTTGTCCCGCCTGGGCCTTGATTCTCTTTCCGTCAATCGTGATATTGACTGGGGCCATGCTCTGCCTCACTCATCCTTCAACTCTGCTCACGCTAAGCGTTTGCCTCTTCTGCCTCCACTGCACGGAGCGGTCGGGGGATGCGCATGACATCCAGCCACTCCAGATCACAGCGCAAGCAGCGTTTGGCCTCCTCCCGCGCGGTATGTGCGTCGAAGCCCAGCTCGACCTCGTCGAAGTTGCCGTGGCGCGCCGCCAACGGCAGTTCCGGTGCGTGAGGCCGCTGGGCGTTCGCGTATTGGTCCAGATCATACAACTGCACGATGTCGGGCCGCGGGGTCTGGTAGACCGGCTTGGGCTGCCGGTCCCATTGGTCAACCCGGCCGCCGGCCTTGAGCCAGTGTTCCACGGCGACTGCGACCTCGTTGCCGTGCGCCACGGCCTGGATCACGGTCGCCGGGCCACTCACGGCGTCGCCGGCGGCGAATACGCCGGGGCGGGTGGTGTCGTAGGCGCTGCGGACCACGAATGTGCTGGCGCGGGTCACGTGAATGGCTGTTCGCGCGGCTTCGCCTGTGTTGTCGCCACTACCGCGCATCCAGGAGAGGTCGGTGGTCTGCCCGATGGCCGGGATCACTACGTCCACATCCAGGGTGTACTCGTCCCCCTCCACCGGCAGCGGCCGGCGCCGGCCGCTGCTGTCAAAATCACCCAGCCGCTGCCGCTGGATGCGCAGGCCGATGACGCGGTCATCGCCGATCACCGCCGTTGGGTTGGCCAGAAAATGGAAGTGCGTTCCTTCGTGCGCGGCCGCCACGATCTCTTCTTCGTGGGCTGGCATATCCTCACGCTGCCGGCGATAGACGATATGCACCTCGGACGCGCCCAGGCGCCAAGCGGTGCGCACCGCATCAATGGCCACATCGCCGCCGCCGACGACGGCCACCCGTCGCCCCCGGATCTGGGCTGCCATCTCCTCCAACGTAAGGGCAGGCCTTGTGTTTGCCCGGCTTGCGTCCACCGCGCTCCGGTTGGCCAGACCGACCTCGCGCAGGAAATCGGTGCCGTGCAACACGCCGTGTTTGTCCTCGCCGGACACGCCCAGCTTACGGCTCTTGTGCGCACCAATCGCCAGGATCACCGCGCTGTAACCATCGCGCTCAAGGAGGTCATCGAGGGTAAAATCATCGCCCAATGCCTGATTGCAGCGGATCTCCACGCCCGCGCGCTGAATGTGTTCAATCTCGGCAAACAGCGGCACGCGCGGCAGGCGGTACTCCGGGATGCCCACGGTCATCATCCCGCCGGGCTGGGGCAGTTTCTCGTAAACGGTTACCCGGTAGCCGCGCTGCGCCAGGCGTAGGGCGGCCGTCAGCCCGGCCGGGCCGGCGCCTACCACTGCTACCCGTTCCTTTTTAGGGCCTTCAAAGCGTTCGGGCAGCCAGGGGTGCGCGAACTCCTGATCGGCCATGAAGCGCTTGACCTGCCGGATGGCGATGGGTTCATCAATCTCGCCGCGGCGGCAGCGTTGCTCACAGAAGGCGGGACAGACGCGGCCGCACACCAGCGCAAAGGGGTTGCGCTGGCGATGGATGGCCAGACCTTCGGCGTAATTTCCTTGGGCCACCAAGGCTAGATAGGCCGGGCTTTCGACGCCGGCCGGACAGGCGTTGATGCATTTGGCCCGCACTAAGGGCTTGCATTGGCCAGCCGGACAGATCTTATCTTCGATGTGGGCCCGGAATTCATCCTGGAAAAAGCGCAGCGCTGACATCACCGGGCCGGGCGTCAATTGGCCCAGCGCGCACAAGGACGCAGCCTGCATGTTGCGGGAGATCTCTCGGATGGTGTCCACGTCTTCCGGGCGGCCGTGACCTTCGGAGACGCGCGTCAGCACCTCCAACAGGCGCACGCCGCCGATCCGGCAGGGTACGCACTTGCCGCACGATTCGGCGGTGGCAAATTGCAGGAAATACTTGGCGAACTCCACCATGCAGGTGTCTTCGTCCACCACGATCATGCCGCCGGAACCCATGGTTGCGCCCGCTTCGGTGAGCGAGTCGAAGTCCACCGGGGTGTTCAGCGCCGATGCTGGCAGACAACCGCCCAGAGGGCCGCCCGTTTGCACCGCTTTGAAGTGCTTGCCTTTGGGCACGCCGCCGCCGACGTCGAAAATGATCTCGCCCAGAGTAATACCCATGGGCACCTCGATGAGGCCGGTATTGTTGACTTTGCCCGTGAGCGCAAAGACGGCCGTGCCAGGCGACTTGGTCGTGCCGATCTTGCGGAACCAGTCCGCGCCCCGGAGCATAATCTGCGGGGTGAGGGCGTAACTCTTGACGTTGTTTACATTGGACGGCTTATCCCACAGGCCAGCCACGGCCGGGAAGGGCGGCCGCGGCCGCGGCTCCCCACGACGGCCTTCAATCGAAGCGATTAGCGCCGTCTCCTCGCCGCAGACGAACGCGCCCGCGCCTTCTTTGACATGGAGGTTGAAGCAAAAGCCAGTGCCCAGGATGTTGTCACCCAGAAGGCGGTAGGCCTTGGCCTGGGCGATGGCCGTGTCAAGCCGGCGGATCGCCAACGGATACTCAGCGCGGCAGTAAATATAGCCCTCATTGGCGCCGATGGCGAACGCGGCAATGGTCATCCCTTCGATAACGCTGTGCGGGTCGCCTTCCAGGATCGAACGATCCATGAACGCGCCCGGATCACCTTCATCAGCGTTGCAGATGACGTACTTGGGCCTGCTCTTAGCCCGGGCGGCAAACTCCCACTTCAGGCCGGTCAAGAAGCCAGCGCCGCCGCGGCCGCGCAGCCCGGAATCTTTCATCTCCGCCAGCACATCGTCAGGCGTCAGGGTCGTCAGCACCCTCCCTAGCGCTTGATAGCCATCCAGACCGATATACTCCTCGATGCTTTCGGGGTTGATCAGCCCGCAGTTGCGCAGCGCAACGCGGAGTTGTTTGCGGTAAAAGGGAATGTCATGGTAGATCGGCAGGGCCTTACCTGAGCTCGGTTCATGGTAACATAGGCGTTCCACCACGCGCCCGTTGATGAAGGTTTCTTCCACCACCTCGGCCACGTCCGAATCATGCACCTGACAATAGAAGATCTCCTCGGGGTAAATGATCATCACCGGGCCCATCTCGCAGAACCCGCGGCACCCCGTGGGCACAATCCGGATCTCCTGGGCCAGGCCCAGGCGTTCAACTTCCGCGTGCAGCGCTTCCAGCGCTGCGTGCGACCCTGAGGAGTGACAACCCGTGCCGCCGCAGATCAACACATCGGAGCGGAAGGTCGGCCGAGCGGGGCTCAGCATCTCGGTTCCGGTCGAGCTATCCATGTGTGCATCCCTTGTCTCGCGCCCGTCAGATTTCAAAAATCCTGGTAGACGACTTCTTCGTAGATCTTCTCCAGCCGATTCTTGTGCCGCAATTCCTCACTGGCCAACATCTCGAACACATTCTGAACCAGCACGTCGTCCACCATTTCAACCATCGCTTTGTAGAAGTCATACGCAGCCTTCTCGCGCTTGGCGGCGTACAACAGGATGTCCTGGTAATCGGCCTTGGGGTCCAGCGAACCGGCCGTGAGATGATCGCTCAACCGCAGGTCCGTCACTGGCTCTGCTTTGGAACGGCGGACGGCCCAACGCACGTTGCCGCTCTTGATGTTTTCCAGCTTGACGCGGTGCCCGCGCTCCTGATCCGCCATATCCAACATGGTTTGGCGGATGGCCGGGTTGTCGATGTTCTGCGCCGCGTCATAATAAAGTTCGTAGGCCTCGATCTCACGTTGAATCGCCAGATCCAGGACTTCGTCTACAGAAGTCGCATGGTCCATGTTTGCCTCCTGAAATACGGAATATGCGAGCGTAGGGCCTTCTTACGCTGCCGGCTGGGTCCATTCAATGACAGGGTGACCCTGAACCAGGTGTTCTTCGATCAGGCGGGGCACCATAGCAGGGTTCACGCGCCGATACGTCACCTTCGTTGCGCCAGGCAACTGCACGTCTACCAGCGGCTCGTCTGCACACGTCCCCGCACAGTCAGCCACCGCGACGCGGGCCATCAGGCTGCGCCGTGACAGCTCATGGGCTAACGCCTGGGCCGTTGCGCGTGCCCCTGCGGCCACCCCGCACGCCCCCATGTGGATCGTGATCAGTGCAGTGGTTGCCAGCCGGGCCCGCAAGCCGTGTTGCGCCTCCGTGCGCAGATGATCCAAATCTGCGACGCTCAATAGTTCGGGCATCCCTCACTCCTTGGTCTGACGGGATGACATGTGGCGCAGATGGGCGCCACTTGCTTTGGCTCTTACTCCAGGACCCGCAGCTGCTCAACGAGGTCGTTCGGTGTCAATCGCCCATGAACTTTTTCATCCACCACCGCCACGGGGGCCAGGCCGCACGAACCCAGGCAGTAGACGATCTCCATGGTGTACTCGTAATCTTCGGATGTACCGCCCGGCGGCACCCCCAGGTTCTTCTCCACCGCTTCGATGCACTTCGCGGCCCCCCGTACATGACAGGCGGTGCCGTCGCAGACCCGGATCAAATGCTTACCGCGCCGGGTCAGGCGAAACTGGGCGTAGAAGGTGGCCACGCCGATCAAGCGGGCAATCGGGATGCCGGTCCGCCGCGAGATCTCGGCCAGGATTTCCTTGGGCAAGTAACCGTAGGCCGCCTGCGCATGTTGTAGAATCGGGATCACCGCGCCTTTCTGGCTGCTATATTGCGCCAGAATCTGGTCGAGTGGGGCCAGGTCAAAGCTCATCGTATCGTTGGTCATGCGCGATCCCTTTTGTATGACTTAAAAACAGCCCCTGCCGGTATCTCACAGGGGCGTTACTGGCCGAAATCCTCTTTACTGTCTCGGCGCTACCCCCGGAGCACGGGCTCCACAGGCAATCGCCCTGTTGTGAAGTCTAGTACAGATACGGAACAGTGCAATGATATGCGTCATATCGTGCGAAAACGCACGCGCCCCTTGCCGCTCGGCTCGGCAGAAACCAGGCGCCCTGCGGCAACCTGGTTTCTGCGCCCGAAAACCGCAGGGAAGGCTTATCGTTTGCGCAACAATTCGCCGACTTTCGCCAGCAGCTCATCAGGATCGATCGGTTTATCAATGAACGCATCCACCGGCAGATAGTCCTGATCCGGGCCAAACCGCAGAGGCGTTGTCGAATGGATGGATGTCAGCATCAGGATAGGAATGTGGCTGTAGGCGGCATACGCGGAGTCAGCATCAGGACTGCGCAGTGCCAGCGAGACCTGGAACCCCTCGGTAGCCGTCTCCATCATCACATCCAGGATGATCAGGTCAGGCGTCAGTTCTTTCACCATGTTCAACCCGACGCGGCCGCTGCCGGCATGAGCCACGGTGTAACCGTGCGCTTCCAACGGCATGCGCAATGCTTCGGCCATGTCTGGGTCATCGTCAATGATCAGGATCAGGCCCAAGGACTGATCTGAATTTGTGTTTTGGGGCATATTCACCTCCGGTGCCGAACTTGCGATTTCACTCAAAATGGCCTTCACCAACCCAGGTAGCGCGGCAGCCACGGTCGGACTCAACGTTGTGTTCCACTCCACCCTGGCTGGCTGCACGCCAAAGAAAACGATCTCCGGCAGCGTCAGTTTCAGCGCGGCGGCCAGCGCCAGCGCATCGCTGACCGCGCTGCGGTGCAGTGAGAAGCGTTCAACCGCGCCCGTCAGGGTCACTTCGTCCGGGAGGAAGCGGACCACCGTGCCCGGCGCCCGCCCCATCTCGGCCGCGTCTACCAGAATGGCAAGCCTGCGGCCTTCCAGCATATGGATGAGGCCGATACCGGGTGTCCCCCCATCCATAGCTTCGACCGTGTCTGGCAACGCATGCTGTTGCAGCGCCGTAATGGCCTGGCAACCGACGCCGTCGTCACCTTGCAGTGGGTTGCCGAGGCCCAGGATCAAGACCGGACGAATGACGAATGACGAATGATGAGTGATGTGGCCTGTCCGTCGTCCTTCGTCGTTCGTCGTTGGTCTGCTGTCAAACAAACTTCACATCCAGAAAGTGCGTTGAGCACGAGATACACGGGTCGTAAGCCCGCACCAACATCTCCATCATCTGGCGGATCTCGTCTTGGGGCCGATCCAGGATTTCCGGTACCAGTTTCCGCATGTCCGCTTCGATGTTTGCCAGGTTCTGGCCGGTGGGGATGATGCAGTTGGCGCCCGCCACCAGACCATCGTCGCCGATCTGGTAGTTATGGAACAGAATACCGCGCGGCACCTCGCACGACCCAACCCCTTCGCCGCCCTTGCCTGGGAAAGCAGGCAGTGGTTCGGGCCGAACGCCGCGCGTCAGCAGCTCGTCGATGAGCCGAATCGCGTCTTCCACGCTGTGCACCATCTCGATCACCTGGGCGGCCGTGTTGAAGAAGGGGTTGGTGCAGATCGGTCTCAGCCCCAACTCCTCGGCCGCGGCCTTGGCGCGCGGGTGAAGCTTGTCGTAGTTGACGTTGAACCGCGCCAACGCGCCGACCATGTACGATTCCCGCTTGTGGGCCGCGTGTTTGGCGGTCGAATGCGGCACCATGCGCTCGTTGGTCACCTTGCGGTAGTCTTTGATAGCGTATTTGCCGCCGTCGGTAGTCGTGATGGTCCCATCGATGAAGGCGTACTCGTCCTCTTTGCGCAAGGCCACATACTCCGTTTCCCGGGTGAACTGAGGCCAGGGCAACGTTTTCGCCAGCTTCACCGTCTCATCCATGTCGACGCGCACGTCCACCAGGCGCTGACGCATCTCCTTCAGCTCAGCCGCAGAGGGAGCATGGGTGAAGCCACCGACCGCCATCGCGATCGGGTGGGTATGACGGCCGCCGATCATCGCACAAAGATCACCAGACAGCTTCTTGATGCGCAAGGCGCGCAGCACGACTTCAGGCGCCGTCTTCACCAGCGGGATCACCGAGCCAACACCGAGCATATCGGGCGCGACCAGCATGTAGACGTGCAGCACATGGCTGTCAATGATCTCGCCGTGGAAGTTAAGCTTGCGGAGCAGCACCGTCTGCTCCGACGGTTCGATGCCCAAGGCGTTCTCGGTGGCGCGCAGGCTGGCCGTGGCATGGCCCACCGCGCAGATGCCGCAGATGCGGCTGGTGATGTGGCTGGATTGGGTGTAGGGCCGGCCGCGCAGCATCGCTTCGAAGAAGCGCGGGGTCTCAACGATCTCGAGCCGGCATTCCTCTAGCACGCCGTTCTTCGCGTTGACGACGATGTTGCCGTGACCCTCGACGCGGGTGACGTGATGGACTTCAATGTTTACGTTCGCCATAAGATACTCCTACTTCTTCGCCGCCCATTCCATCTGCTGGTACGTGCCGAACATCGTCCAGCGGGCCAACATCGCTTCAACGCTCAGGCCGTTCTCGGTCAACACATTGCTCATCGCGTTGCGGTTGGGCTCCGGGATCAGGCCGCGGCAGCCTTCGCAGCCATCGCCGTAGGTGGGGCAGATGGCGCCGCAACCGGCGCGGGTGACGGGGCCCAGGCAGAAGCCGCCCTTGTGGAACAAGCAGACGTTCTCTTTCAGCTTGCACTCCACGCACAGCGGGTAGTCAGGGATGGGCGGTTTCTTGCCCAGCAGCACAGCCTTGACCACCTCCAGGAACTCGTTGCGGTCAATGGGGCAGCCGGGAATGACGGCATCCACCTTCACTACCGCGCTGAGCGGGCGGGCCGGATAGGTTTCGTACCACTCCGCCTTGTCGCCGTAGACGTAGCGCCGCACATCTTCCAATGGCTGCGCGTTGCGGATGCTGTTGACGCCCCCCAGGTGCGCGCACGCGCCCAGCGCCACCAAAACCGCAGCCTGCTCGCGGATGCGCTTCAGCCGCGGCTCATCGCTGGCGCGGCTGATCGAACCTTCTACGAAGGCCACGGCATAATCTTCGCCTTTTTCCGTCATGGCTTCGCGGAATTGGACAATCTCAACGACATCCAGGAGTTCCGGGTGGGTTTGCAGGCTGTCCACCACGGTCAGCTGGCAGCCCTCACAACTGGTGAAATCGAAGAAAGCTACTTTGGGTTTCATCAAATCGCCTCCTCAATGCCCTTGATCTGGGCATAGGTGAAGGCCGGGCCCTGCTGGCAGCAGTACAGATTGTTGATCTGACAATGGCCACACTTGCCCACGCCGCACTTCATGCGCCGCTCCAACGACATCCAGATCTGGGTCTCGGGGATGCCTTTGCCCAACAGCTCCATCAGCACGAAACGATACATGATCGGCGGGCCAACGGTGACGGCCACGGTGTTGCGCGGGTTGACGTGCACTTTCTTGAACAGGGTGGTGATCACCCCTACGTTACCGGTCCAGGTCGGGTCTGGGCGATCCACGGTCACATGGAACTCGATATCGGAGCGTGCGCTCCAGATCTCCAGCTCATCCTTGAAGAGCAACTCCGAGGGGTTACGGGCGCCGTAGAGGATGATGACGCGGCCGAAGGAGCCGCGTTCGTCCAACACCTGGTTGATCAGGCTGCGGGCCGGGGCCAGGCCCAGGCCGCCGGGCGCGAACAGGATATCCTTGCCGCGCATCTTGTCTATCTGGAAGCCGTGGCCGAAGGGGCCGCGCACACCGATCGTAGCGCCGGCCTCCAGTTTGTGCATGGCAGCGGTCACGTCGCCCACTTTGCGTACGCACAGCTCAAAGGTGCCATTGCTGCGGCTGGGGGAGGAGCTGATGGAGATAGGCGCCTCGCCGATGCCCAGCAGGCTCACTTCCACGAATTGGCCCGGCTCATGGCCCAGGCTTTGCCCCCACGGCAGCTCAATGGTGAACAGCTTCTCCAGCGCGGTCAACTGCTCGACTTTGGCGATGTGCGCGGGGCTGGGGATGTAGATCGAACCGACGGTTGGAATTGCCATAGCAGCCTCCTAGCTGGCGTGCGCCTGGTGCAGCGCGTTCCAGACGCCGACCGGGGTGATATCTACCAGGCAAGCGCGGGCGCAACGGCCACACCCCACGCAGCCCAACTCGCCGTGCATATCGAAGATGTACTTACCTTTGCGGAAGAAGCGATGGCGTTGGCGCTCGGCGCGTTTGTGGCGGAAGTTCTCGCCGGTGGCGACGCGAGCGAACTCATCCAACTGGCAACTATCCCAGAGGCGCACCCGCTCGCCGGTCTTACCATCGAGCGTTACCCGGTCCGTCACGTTGAAGCAGTAGCAGGTGGGACACACCAGGTTGCACGACCCGCACGCCAGGCAGCGCTCGCCCAATTCGTTCCACAGCGCATCCTTATAGCTGAGGGCCATCAGGCTGGGCAGTTCGCTGCCATCGAGGTCGAGCCGATAGGGGAAGCGAGGCCACTTCTCCGACAGCACCCGGTTGAGCAACTCGACATCGTTCGCTTCGGCATCGCGGGCCGCGCCGTGGGCGCTCAGCAACGCTTCGCCGGCTGCAGTGCCGACCTCGACCGCATAGTTGTCTCCCAGGTCAATCAGGTGCAGGTCGAACCCTTTGTCCGCGGTGAGTGTTCCCATGCTCTTGCAGAAGCTGTGCTCGTCACATGGCGTCAGACACTCGATCCCGACGATCAGGGTGGCGGCGCGACGTTTCAGGTAGTGTTCGTCGCGCTGACCGGTGGCAAAAACGGCATCCAACAGTCCCAGGGCATGGATGTCGCAGGTGTGTACGCCGAGCAGCACCCGCGGCTGACTGTCAAGCTGTGGTGTTGCTTTCAGGTCTGCCGTCTGGAAGGTGAACAACACCTCTTCCTGCGGCAGGAGGTGCTTTTTCGGCGGAAGGATGGTGGTGTTGTAGTCCAGCCGCAGTTCGCTGGCGTCGGCGATGGGACCGAACGCAAACTGGGCTTTGCCGTTGGGCAGGTATGCTTTGACCCGCGGCCCCACCACTTCATACTCGCGCGTCATGCCGGCAACAAATGCCGGCATTGCGCCTTTGTCAATGATCCGTAAACTCATCCGGCCTCCTTTCTTAACTTCTATGCTGGCAATTTGCAGTTGGGACTTGACCTCGGGGGCAATAGGTATCGTGAAAGTGAAGGTCGTCCCACGACCGAGCTCAGATTCGACCCAGATCTGCCCGCCCGCATTTTCGATAGCTTGCTTGACAATGACCAGCCCTAGCCCCGTGCCGCGCAGGGCCAGGGCTTTGGCGTTATCGGCCCGGAAGAACTCGGTGAACAGGCGATCGCGCGCCTCCGGCGGGATGCCGATACCGGTGTCGCTCACGCGGCCGATGATGCACTGGCCATCGGCGCGTAGGCCGACAACAATGGCGCCACCCGGCACCGTATACTTCACCGCGTTGCTGATCAGATTGGTCCAGATGCTCTTGAACTCTGCGGTGACGCCGTGCGTCGCGGGAATATCCCCTGCGATCTCAGTCCGTAGCACGATGTCTTTTTCCGCAGCCTGTGTTTGGAACGGCTCGATGATCTTTCGTAGCAATTCATCGAGGCGAACGTTCGTCACTTGCTCATGTTGTTTGACCTCGCGGAGCTTGCTTAGCGTCAGCAGGTCAGCGATCAACGTCATCTGCTCGTCCGCGCGGGTTGAAGCGCGCATGAGCAACTCCCGCTGTTTGTCCGGCTCCACGTAGCCTTCGAGGATAAGCTGCAAATAGCCCTGAATCGCGGCTATTGGCGCCTGAAGCTCATGGGTGACCAGACGGATGAAGGCGGTCTTGGCTTTCTCCACCTCCTCCAGTTTACGCTTCTCATAGGCCAATTGCTGGGTTTCGGTCTCCAGCCCCTTCAAGCGCTGCTCTTCCAGCAGCAGGCGCCGATGTTCGAGGCCCTGATTGACCGCCAGCAGCAGGTCGTCCAGCGTGAACGGCTTGGTCAGAAAATCGTAGGCACCGCGCTTGATGGCGTTGACTGCCAGTTGCACCGTCGCGTAGCCTGTGACGATGATGCAGACGGCATACGGATCGTGCTCCCGGATCAGGCTCAACAACTCGATGCCGCCGATGCCCGGCATCATCACGTCGAGCAGCACCAGATCGTAAGGGCCGGCCTTAACCTTTTCCAGGCCCGCGGCGCCGTCCTGGGCAACATCCACCACGTGACCTAGGGGCGTCAGGGCGCGTTTGCAGCCTTCACGGATGCCCAACTCATCATCAATGACCAAGATCCGGGCGTTTGTTGCCATGTGCGCTATGCCAACACCGGCTCACGCGGGCCAAGGACCTTCTCGATTTCCCGCAGCAACTTCCCCGGCCGCACCGGCTTCTCCAGGAACGCCTTGACGGGCATCCAGGTGTCATCGGGGCCGACATCAAAGTTGATCCCCAGCACAGTTTTGATCCCGGACAGGATGATCACAGGAATACCCTTCAGGTCAGGATCCTCGCGGATCAGCCGTGAGGTCTCAAAGCCGTCCGGGGTAGGCGGGCCGGAAAACATCACATCGAGCAGCATCAGGTCTGGCCTGGTTGTCCGGGCCAGCTCCATCCCTTCATCCGAGCGGTAGGCGTGCAGCGTTTCATAGCCGACGCTCTGGAGCAGGGTTTCCAGGGTATCCACAACTTGGACATCATCGTCAACGACAAGGATGCGTTGTTTCTGAGTCATCAGATGGCCTCCTTTAGCCAACTTACCATGCCACATCCCCTGCTGCGCCTGAGCAGACAGTTCCTATGCGCCGTGGATATCGTTCGGGAGGGTAAAGCTGAACTTCACCCACTCGCCCATCTTCGAGTCGACCCCTATCGTGCCGCCGTGCTTCTCGACAATCTCTTTGCAGATATACAATCCCAGCCCCGTCCCTTTCTTGCCGGTCGCGCTGGGCGTGTCGAGCCGGCTGAACCGCTTGAAGAGCTGCGTCTGCTTCTCCGGTGGGATTCCCTCGCCGTCATTGCGCACACTCAGAGTGATCTTGCCATTCGTCGCTTCGGCGGCAAGCTGAATCTGGCCGCCCTCCCGACCATACTTGACGGCGTTGGAGATCAGATCATCGTAGATCACCCGCATCAACGTGGGATCGGCGTTGATGACGAGTTGATCGGGAACGCGGTTGTCCACGACGATACGGCGATCCTGGATCTGCCGCTCCAGCGATTCCAGCGATGGCCCGATGACCGCCTCTTGCAGCTTGAGCGGCCGCTTCCTGGCCACGAGCTGGCCCTGCTCCAGGCGGGACAGATCCAGGTAGTTACGCACCATATCCTGGAAGTAATCCAGGCTTTTTGCCACCGTCTCCAGGCTCTTCTTCTGCCCGGCGTTCAGCTCGCCCAAATAGCCATCTTTGACGGTATAAAGCCCCATGATGGCCGACGTCAGCGGATTCTTCAGCTCATGGGTGACGAAGCCGAGCATCTCAATGTAGTTGCGATTTGTGGTCTGCAACTGTTGGCTGAGGGCTTCCAACTCGGTCTGGTGCTTTTCCAACTCCTGGCGCTGTTCTTCCAGCCGGCCGGCCATCGTGTTGAAGCAAGAACCCAAGTCGCCGAGCTCGTCCGCGCGCCGAATGTCGACGCGATGGGTCAGGTCGCCTGCGGCCAGTCGTTGCGTGGCATCCACCAGCGAGTGGATCGGTTTGACGATGCTCCTGACTAACCAAAGCGCGCCGACAAAGGCCAGCAGCATACCCGCCAGTATCACGATCAGGTTAAATACGATCGTGCGCGTGCGCAGGTCCAGGTACTTCTGCTCCAATTCGCCGACATACAGCATGCCGATTACTCTGCCATCAGGGTTGCGAATGGGGTCATATTGAGCCAGGTACCAGGTATCTACAACGAAGGCGCGGCCCGTCCAGGAAAGCCCTTCTTTAAGTACGCGATCAGCCACCTCTTGCGAGACCCGGGTGCCAACAGCCCTGCGCCCCTGGGCGTCCAACACATTCGTGGAGATACGCAGGTCACCCATGAAGACGGTGGCCGTGCCCACCGGTTTGCCCTGATAAATCTCGCTGGCAAACACCGCATCGCGAATGGCGTCCACCTTCTCAGTCGCGCCGTTGAGCAGCGAACCCATCTCGATCAGACCAATCAGCTCACCGTTACCGAAGACTGGGACCGCCGCGCCGCCGAACATCCCGCGCGGCTCGTTGCCCACCGCCAGACAGCGCTCGATCAACTCGCTGCCTTCGACGTCCAGTCGCTCTTGCTCTAAGATGATGTTACCGGCGCTGCTCTGGCGTAACGTGAGTGCTTGCTTGATCAACGGATCCTGGGCCAAGCTGTCACCCTTGTTGTAAGGCGGGCGGGTTCGCAAGAGCACACGTCCATCCGGCGCTAATACGTTCAGGATATCCATTCCTTGATCACGGCGCACCGTCTCCAGCAGGGTGCGCACTTCTTCGGCCGACTGACTGTCTCCTTGTGTGAGCAGAAATTCAGTCAAGGCCGAATCGCGCGCCAGGGTTTCGACCGCGGCGCGCGTGCGTGCGATCTTGCTGTCATGGATTTCCCACGCGGCGCGCATGTAGATGCGGACACGGTTTTCGGTTTCACGGATCGTGTTGGTGTTAATGAAGTTTGCTGTGAGCGCAGCCATGGCCGCGGCCAGGATGACGAAAATCGCAATAACACCCAACAGGAATTTGGTTTGTAGCTTCATGAGTTCGTCTAGTGACCTTGCTCGGTTAAGATAGACGTTGCGTGGCGGGCGATAGATGAATGGGCAAAAACACCGTGAAGGCGGCCCCCTTGCCCACCTGGCTTTGGACTGTGATCTGTCCCCGGTGCATCTTGATGATCCCGTAGACGATAGCCAGGCCCAGCCCGGTGCCCTTGCCCACGGGTTTCGTTGTATAGAACGGCACGAAGAGCTTCGCTTGATCTTCTGCCGAGATGCCCATACCCGTGTCGGCCACTTCCAGCGTGACCATGCCGTTGGGTCCCGGGCAAGTCCGGACGGTCAGCTTGCCGCCCATCGGCATTGCCTCGAGGGCGTTACTGACCAGATTGGCAACCACTTCGTGCATCTGGCCTGGATCAGCTTCGATCTCGGGCAGATGCGGGCTTAACTCAGCCACGATGGTGATCGGAATATCGCCCAGACGCTTCTGCTCAACCTGCAACACCTGCCGGATCAAAGCGTTCAGGTCCGTAGGTTGGGCCTCAACCTGGTTCTGGCGTGCGAAATCGAGCAAGGCCGCCACGATCCCTTTGCACCTTCGGGTCTCCTTGACGATCATCTCCAGATCCGTGCGCTGGGGATCGTCAGGTCCACACTCCCGGAGCAGGATATCGGAAAACAGCAATACAGTAGCCAGCGGATTGTTCAACTCGTGCGCCACACCGGCGGCCAATTGACCCAGGGAGGCCAGTTTTTCCGAGTGCACCAGTTGATCTTGGGTAGCCTGCAGTTCGTCCAGCATGGTGTTGAATGAACTGGCCAGCTCACCTACGTCACCGCCGGCCCGCACCGGCACCCGCACCGACATATCGCCCTGTGCGACGCGCCGGTTGGCTTCGGCCAGATCGCGCAGCTCTTGTAAGGGACGGGTCACCGCGCGCGAGACAGGGATCGCCAGCAAAAACGTCGCCAGGATCGTGCCCAGCGCGATCACGGCTACCTGCTCGTTGAAGGTATTGACCAGACGCGTAAACGCCGCTTGACGTGCGCCTACGTATAGAATGCCTACAACCTCACCCGCATGGTTGCGCACCGGATCATACCGGGTAATGTAATTCTCGCTGACGACAAAAGCCGCTCCGACGTATGGAACCGCGCCTCCCAATACGGTCTGGCTCACCTCCTCGGAGATGCGGGTTCCGATAGCCCGTTGACCGTCCAATGTGCGTACATTGGTGGAAACGCGCAGATCCCCGAAGAAAATGGTAACCGTGTCAACGCCGGCCACATCCCGGATGCGGTCCACCAGCGTGAAATCGTTGTTAAAGAGGTGAAACGCGATGACAATCCCGGCGATCTCACCATTCTCCCCGATGATTGGCGTAGCTCCTATCAGGGTCAGGCCGGCCTGGCCCTCGCGCGGATCGAAGAGCGCTTCGGCGGCCCTGGGCGTGTCGAGCACAGGGATGCGCGCCTGATCTGCCAGATTCACTTCTGCCAGTAGTTCGGCCGGCATCACCTCGGTGGCTGCCAGGATCGTCCTTTGTTGCACGGCGGCTTTGACAATGGGCAGATCAGCCCAATGGACGTTGGCAGCCGTGCCTTCCAGGGTGGATTGCTCACCCGTTGCTGAGATCAAGCGACCGGCCAGCAAATCACCCTTGCCATCCAGTACCGCGATCAGGTGATTGCCCGCCAGGGCCTGCACGGCGACCTTATTGGCGATCTGCCGGTCAATCAATGCCAACGCACGAGACCTGTCGCCGGTCAGCTCGGCCAGCCCCTGCACCACCAACGGATCCAGCGCCAGGCGGTGCGCGGCGCCGGAGATCTCTTGCAACCGGATGTTATACAACGCCTCGGCCAACTGCATGTCCCGATTCACGCGCTCGGTCATGGCCTCAGCCAGGTAATCCTGGATCGTGCGCGAGATCACACCGGCGCCGATGAGGATGGTGGTAGCAGCCACCAACGAAAACGAGATCACCAGCACCAGTTGAAACGGTGCGCCCAGTAAATCGCGCAGTCTCCGCTTTACAGTAGCCCACATGGTCCTTCAGCACCAGGGTCATCTTACCCGGCCAACAGACGATCCACTTGGCGCAATAGCGCAGCCGACTTGATCGGTTTGCTCAAAAAAGCGTCAATGTGCACATACTCATCGGTCGGGAAAAGTTCTGCGTAGTCCGTGTTGGCGATAGATGTCACCATGATGACGGGCAGACCGCGCAATTCTGGATCGTCGTGTAAACGCTGGCTGGTTGAGACGCCATCGAGGATGCTGTCCATGATGACATCCAGGATCACCAGGTCCGGTCGCTCGCTCCTGGCGCGAAGATAGCCCGCATCACCACTTCCGGCTGTCACCACACTGTGGCCGGCCTGTTCAAGCACTACGCGGGTCAGCTCCACAAAATCAGGATCATCGTCTACGATCAGGATCTTGGCCATGACGACACTAACGCCTATCGTTCCTGCGCCAGCAGGCGGCTGACCGTGTCCAGCAGGCGCTTGGGCTTCACCGGTTTGGACAGCCAGGCATCGGCATGGGTGGCATCCTCAGTTGTGACCTCGCCCGAATACGGCGTGTCAGCGATGGAAGTCACCATGACAATGGGGAGATAGCGTGTCAGCGGGTCCTGCCGCAACTGGCTGCTGACGTCCAGGCCATCGGTGACAGTGCTCATCATCACATCGAGCAGCATCAGGTCAGGATGCTCGTCGCGCAATAGGCGCAAAGCTTCGCGCCCGCTGCTGGCGGAAATGACCTCATAGCCGGCGGCCTCCAGGGTCATCCGTTGGATCTCCACGAAGTCGGGATCGTCATCCACAACAAGGATCTTGGCTTCAGGCATGGCGCCTCCTGAGATTGCGCACCGGCGCGGCGTGATCTGAAAACTGTATGCTAAACTTATCACGAGTTGCCAGGCGGACAAATGATGTGGGTCATATCGAGGCCGGGGAGCGGAAAAGGGCTGGGTACGCCCGGCGCGCGGGGTATGATTACGCGACGTTGCGATCGCGGTTGGTCGGTGTGGGGCGGCGGCGGGCAGGCCTTGCCACGCGTGGGGCCTCGTGATCCCGCTTCACCAACACCAGGGTGAAATCGTCATACTGCGCCTGATCACCGGCAAAGGACTGCACGGCGTGATCAATAGCTGCCGCGATGGCTTCGGCTGGCTCGTGGCGATGGTCGCACAGGATATCACGTAGATGCTCTTCGCCGAACGCCTCGCCGGCGGCGTTCAGAGTGTCAATCGCGCCGTCAGTGTAGAAAAGCACCACATCGCCAGGGCGCAGGTCCAGGTATTTCTGCTCGATGTCGGTTTGTTCGATAATGCCCAAAGCGATCCCGGCAGTGATCATCTCCTCGACCTGACACCCGTCGGCCGGCGCGTAGAAGGCCAGATTATGGCCGCCGCTGGCATAAGTTAACCGATGGGTCGCGGTGTCCAGCACGCTGTAGTAGGCCGTGACGAACATGTCGGAGGTGCTGTCTGAAAGGATTAATTCGTTGGTCCGTTGTAACGCGGCCGCCGGCGCGCGGCCGCTGAGCGCGGCCGCGCGCAATAAAGTGCGCGCGAACATCATGTAGAGCGCGGCCGGTACACCTTTGTCGGAGACATCGGCCACTACAAGGCCAAGCTGCCGGGTATCGAGGGGGATGAAGTCGAAGAAGTCACCGCCCACCTCGCGCGCCGATCGCCAGCGGTAGACGATCTGGTAGCCGGGCACGGCAGGCGCCTGCTGCGGCAGAAGGTTGCGTTGGATGGCGTGCGCCAGCTCTAACTCGCGGCTCAATCGCGCGCGTTCAGCCTCTTGCGCTTGCAGCCGGGCATTCTCGATGGCAATAGCAGCCTGACCGGCAATGCCGCTGAGGATGCGGACCCGGCGCAGGCTGAACAGATGGGTGGCGTCCACGTCGTCAGCCAGCAGCGCACCGATGGGCTCATCGGCTACCAGCAGGGGGACCACCAGGATGGTCCGGCTGCCGAACCGTTCGCACCACGCAGACGGCACGTGCGGGTTATCCGTCGTGTCGTTGACCACCAGCGGTTGACCCAGTCGGCAGGCATCATCCAGCAAAGGCAGGTCGCCCGGCCGGATTACCGCGCCCTGATAGGCTTCGGCCAGGCCCTCGCGCAGTGCATAGACGGTGCGAACGTGAAAACTGTGATCCTCTTCCAACAGCAGCGCGGTGCAGCGGTCCACGCCTGTAAGCGCAGGCGCCAGGCGCGTTACCTGTTCCAATGTCACCTGCACGGGTTGGAGCCGACGCATCGCCTCGGCCACCTGAAGCAGCACCAGGGAGATGCGGGCTTCCTCCTCGCGCGCGGCTGACAGGCGACTGTTGTCTACGGCAGCCGCCACTTGGTGGGCGATGCCGCTGAGCATGGCCAGGCGGCGTTCATCCAGGGCTGGGGCATGTTCCAGGCTGAGGCTGGCCCCCATTGCACCGAACACCTGCCCCTGGTTCATCAGCGGCAGCAACACCACCACTTCGCCGGGGCAGAAGTCGCGTAAGGGCGTGGTTGAGGGCAGATCCGCCATGTCCTGCACGACAGGCGCGCGTGTTGTGCGCAGGCGATCCAGGGCCGGCCACTCGCCCGGCATCATGCGCAGCGCCAGCGCAGGGTCGGCCACCCCCTCGAGGCTTATGCCGAAAGAGGCGGCGTAGAAGAAGGCATCGTATTCCTCATCCAGAAGCCAGATCGAGGTTGACTCGACGCCGGCCAGCATAGCCGTGACGCGCACAGCAGCATCCAGCACGTCATCAACCCCGGACGCCTGACTCGTCACGTCGGCCACCTGGAGCATGACAGTGGTCACCCAGGCTTCCTCGCGTTGGGCTTCGTAAGCGCGCGCCGAGCCGACAGCAACCGCCACCTGGTCTGCAAGGGTGCGCAGCACGAAGATATCGTCCTGCCCAAACGCATCCACCTCCGCGGCCTGGACGTCCAGGACACCAAGCACTTCTCCTTCGACGCGCAACGGCACGGCCAGTTCTGATCGGGTGTCGGGCAACAGGCGCGGGTCATCGGGGACGTAGCGGGGTTCTGTCGTGACGTCGCCCGCCAGCAACGGTTCGCCGTGTTGAGCCACCCAGCCGATGATCCCCTCAAGTCCGATGCGCATGGAACGGCCCTCGCGGCGCCAGCGCTCGTTGAGCGCGTGGTTGCTCCTTGTAGGAGATGATTTGCTGGCTTTGAACATCGCGCGCCCGTCCCGTTCCACCAAGAAGATCTGGACGTGGTAGTAACCGAAACGCGATTGGATGAGTTCAACCACTTCGGTCAGCAGTTGGTCTAGGTCGAGGATGCTGGTGATGCGTCGGCCGACCTCAGCCACAGCCAGCAGGTCATTGAGGCGACGCTGACCGCGCGAGTAGAGGCGCGCGTTGTTGATAGCCGAAGCCGATTGATTGGCCAGAATGGATAGGAGGCGCAGGTGACGATCGTTGAAGGCTGCCGGTTGCGGGCTTTGGATGGAGAGGGCGCCGATAACGCTCTCGCCCACTAGCATGGGGAGAAAGATGGCCGAACGGGGCGGCTGGTCGCTGATGTAGATCGGCCGGGCCGGTAAACGATCCATCTCGACCTGGAAGTCACGCACTAATAGCGGTTGGTGCGAGTGACGCATCCATCCGACAAGGCCCTGCCCAGGCGCCACAATGAACGTCGCCGGAGACTGGCGTTGACCGTCTTTGAACCAAACCTTGATATGATAGCGATCACCCTGGAACAGGCCGAGTTGAAAGCTCTCGGTGGGGACGACGCGGCCTGCCAGGTTGTGGATCAACTCACACAGCTCATCTTCATCCAGCGGCGCTTGCACAATGGCGCGGCCGATCTCGGCCAGTGTGGCCAATTCAGTATGCCGGTTGGCCATGCTGCGCCTTTGGAGTTGCCGGGAGAGGATGGGATGGGTTCCAGTCGTTTTGGGCTCAGGCATCGTCAGATTACTTGCCGCAGGCAACCGCGTTTCGTTTCACCAGTATTAAGGTGTTGCCATCAGCGCCAAAGGTGAAGCGAACCTCATCCATCAATTGATAGATGAGGTGCAACCCCAACCCACCGATGGGCCGTTTCTCCAGCGGTAAATTCGGATCCGGTTTACTGACAGCCTTGGGATCAAAGGGCTGCCCCTGGTCATGTAGCACGACGATCACATCGCTGTTCTTGATTGTGAACGTGAGGCGGAATAGGCCGCGTTTGCCGCGGTATGCGTGCTCAATAACGTTACTACACGCTTCTTCGATGGCCAGTTGCAGGTCAAAGACCAGTTCCGGGTTTACGCCACCCGCCGCGCACGCCTCCTCCACAAATGCCAGGACGTCCGGCAGGACAGCCATCTTGCTAGCGAAGGTCACCTCGCGCTGGTAGGGTTGCATCGGCGTCGTAAGATCCTTGGGCGGGGATGGAGCAGACAAATAGAAGGGAAGCTGGCGACCGGCTCAACGACGGCCTCCAGCTTCGCACATCATGTGATGGTCCAAATGGGAGGCCTAATAGCTGCCGACGGCTTCAGCCTCGGTGTCGAAAATCATGAATTGACGATTTAGGCCTGTGAGATCCAGAACTTTCTGGATGTTCGGGTTGACCTCGGCCAGGCGTAAGTCGCCCCGATTCCAGCGCCGGCAGTTCTTCCACGTGGCGATCAACTCGCGCAGCGCCGCACTGGAGACATAGCTGACGTCTTTCATGTTCAAAATCAGCTTGAAGCGACCTGAATCCATCAAGCCACGCAGTTGGTTGCCTAACTCCGGGGCCACGCTGCCATCAATACGGCCGCTGAGTCGGGCTAGTGTACACCGCTTGAGATCGACGCTCGAGAAGTCCATGACGACTGCCTCCTTTGGGAATCGAAATTGCGCTGCGAAAAAGGTTGCCCAGGCTCGGGTGGGCAAAGAAACTATACCATAAAGTAAGCTAGTATACAACTTCAGTTTTGAGCAAACTGAATGCTCCAGAAGCCAACCTGCTGGCCAGACTGTAAGAGCCAGCAACGGATGATTCTACTCAAATGTCCCGCGCATGCGGGCGCGCCAGATGCGCCAGACCATTTTGAGGAACAAGACGCTGTCATGGATCGGCCGGAAATGGCTTTTCTTGTCATTGTAGATCGTCTTGATGGGAACCCAGGCCAGGCGAAAGCCTGCCATCTGGGTGCGCAGCAGAAGCTCCACCTCCGCCTCGAAGCGCGTGCTGGATGGCCGCACGCGCGCCATCACGTCCCGGCTGAGCAGCCGATAGCCGCTCTGGTTGTCCGGCACCGGTTGCCCCATGGCCAGGCCCAACAGGAAGGTGCCAACACGGTTGCCGAACTGGCTTTTCGCCGGCATCTGGGCAAATGTGCGCTGGCCGATGATGACGTCGCCTTTGCCTGCGCGATATGCTTCGAGGAACAGTGGTATTTCGTCGGGATCATGCTGCCCATCGGCGTCCAAAGTGATCGCCGCGTCAACTCCGCGTTGGACTGCATACTCAAACCCGGTGTTCAGCGCCTTGCCTTTGCCCTGGTTCATTTTGTGGGCGATCACCTTAGCGCCAGCCATTGCCGCGGCCGCGGCCGTACTGTCGCTGGAACCGTCATCAATCACAATAACGGGTAGGTGCTTCAATGTTCGCTGTACAACGTCAGCAATATAACGCGCTTCGTTGTAAGCTGGGATCAGGGCGATGACTTCTCCAGTGCCTTCAGCCATCTGCGCGCTCCTCTTCAGATAGTGAGATTGGATAGGAAAGGCGCACCCTGTGTACACCTCAGTCAGCAGGTGCAAGACCAGTTGCTTGTTTGACAGTGTATCGCGAGAACGGGGAAGCGTCAAACCACTGCACCCCTGCCCCGCAAATTAGCAACTGATCCGCTTATAAAGCCCTGTAAGTTTGCGTTCGGGTTGCCCTGTGCTATGATGCGCATCATGTGCGGGCAGCGGACTGCCGCCATTTTGCCACAGGACCCGGAGCGAATGAACTGCCATGACGGAGCTTGAATTAAGCCAGGCGGCGAGCGTACAGGTGCAATCCACGCGGCACAAGATCCTGCTGGCGCTTAAGCAGCGGGGCGGCATGACCGCGGCCGAGCTGGCTGAACATCTAGGCATCACCAGCATGGGCGTGCGGCGGCACCTGGCCAGCCTGGAACAGGATCGGTTGGTCGTTTACGAGCTGGCCCAGCGCGGCAAGGGCCGGCCCAGCTATATCTACCGGCTCAGCGCCACGGCCGAGGATCTATTCCCAAAGAATTACGCTGGGCTGGCCAACGAATTGCTCAGCTATTTGGCCGCCCAAGATGATGGCCGCACGGTGGTCGAGCTGTTCGACCAGCGCGCGCTGCGCCGCATCCGGCAAGCCCAGGTCGAACTCGATGGAGGCTCCTTGCGCGAGCGCGTGGCCGGCCTGGCTGACATCTTGAACCGGGAAGGCTACTTGGCCGAATGGGCGCAGATCGAGCCCGGGATCTTCATCTTACGGGAACATAACTGCGCAGTGCACGATATCGCTGTGGAGCACCGTGCGGCCTGCAGCTCGGAACTGGCGTTTTTGCGCGCCGTGCTGCCCAATGCTGAGGTGACGCGCGAAACCCACATCGTGTCCGGCGACCCATGCTGCGCCTACCGCATCCGCCAACAGGCAGGTGAACCCACGTGAGCGCTGCGGTTCCAGCGGTCGTCGTCGTCCTAACCCACGATCCTGAAATCGCCGGGCCAATTGAACGCGCAGTGTCGACCGCCAGCGCGCAGATGCAACCCGTCGAAACGGCAGATGCGCTGTGGCACGCCTTTGACCACTGGCCGGCGCTGGTTATTGTGGACCTGGCCGCGGCGGGTTGGGACGCGCCGGTGCGGTGGGCCAAGAGTCAGCCCCACACCAGGGCCATCCCGATCGCCGCGTTCGGCCGCGCCATAGGTCCGGAGGCCGCGAACCTGGCCCGTGCCGCCGGTTGTGACCATATCTGGACACAGGTTGAGTTGCTCGCGATGTTGCCCGGCCTGCTGGATGCCGTACGCCACCCGCCCACGCGTTGGTTGGCAGGATGGGATGAGGCTCCCCCGCCACTCTTGTGCCGCGGCATCGCACAATTCAACGCGGGCGAATATTGGGAGTGTCATGAGACCCTGGAGACGTTATGGGTGGCCGAGCGCAGGCCGATCCGCGATCTATATCAGGGTATCCTGCAGGTAGGTGTGGCGTTTCACCACCTGCAAAAACGCAACTACGCCGGTGCGGTCAAGCTGTTCCGCCGGGGCCTGCCGCGCCTGCGCGGCCTGCCCGAGATCTGCCAGGGCGTACACATCGCCGAGCTGGCCGCGGCGACGAGCGCGCTACACGAGGCAGTTATTGCGTTGGGGCCAGAACGGGTCGCGGAAGTAGAGCTGGCCGCTCTGCCGAAGATCCGGGTGGCGGGTTGTCTGTAGGCAAAATCAGCGCTTTGTTGTATAATCTCTCCACCGCCTTAGAACATTTGCGCGGTCAAGCCGCGAGGGTCTGTCATGGCCAGGAGACGCACCAAATCTAAACCCAAACCGACGCCCAGGCTGGGCGAATTTCTGCGCGGGGAGTTGGTGGGCAGCGTACTGGTGCTGGTGGCGCTGCTGACTTTGCTCAGCCTGCTGTCGCCCAACCGCGGCCAGATCACATCGGCGCTCATTGACGGGCTACAGCTGCTCTTTGGCCTGGGCGCGTGGGCTGCGCCGTTCCTGCTGGGTATCCTGGGGGTATGGCTCGCCCTGCGCGATGTCAGCGAGGAAGGGCCGCTGTCGGCATGGCGGATGACCGGGCTGCTGGGGCTGTTCCTGGCCTTCGAGGGCGGCGTGCACATCGTCGTCGGCCGGCCCGATGCATCGAACGTCGCCAGCGCTGGTCAGGGCGGCGGGCTTCTGGGCTGGCTGTTGAGCGAGGGGCTGGTGATCACTTTGGGCTTGCCGGCCGCGGCCGCGACGCTGGCGTTCATCGCGTTGGTGTCAGGGATTGCACTCGCTGGTCTCACGCTGGCAGATGTGAGAGCAGCGTTGACCCAGGGGCTGCGCGGCTGGCGGCGAGGTGCGCCTGGCCCTGAAGGGGTGCGCGTCAACCCGCCGCTGCCCATGGGGGAGGTTGAGCCGTTCTGGCGGCGGTGGTGGCGAAGGTTGCGCCGCCTGGCGCCGTCGCGGCCGCAGCCGCCCGCGTTGCCGCCGCTGGTCTCGCCCTCGTGGCAGCCGCCCGCCGTTGAGCCTCGCCCGATGCGCCGCGTTGAGCCGCAGCCGGCTCGCGGCGCGGGGCCGGCGCAGCGCGGCAGCATCTCGACCTCTGCCGCCCCAGAGCCTCGTATCGTCGGCGCGGCTGGCCAGACGTATCACCTCCCCGTGCTGTCCGACATCCTGGAAGATAGCAGCGAACAAGATATCCAGCAGGAAGACCTACGCAAGCGCGTGCAGATCATTGAGCATGCCCTGGCCAGCTTTGGCGTGCCGGTGCAGGTGGTTGAGGTCAACCAGGGCCCGGCTGTGACTCAGTTCGGCCTGCGCCCCGGTGTCATCGTGCGCAAGGATCGTAAGGGCGAAGAGAAGCAGATCAAAGTGCGGGTGTCGCAGATCCAGGCGCTGGCCAATGACCTGTCGCTGGCTCTCGCCGCGTCCCCCATCCGGATTGAGGCGCCGGTGCCTGGCCGCGACTTCGTCGGCATCGAGGTGCCTAATACGCAGATCTCGCTGGTCTCCCTACGCGGTGTGATGGAGTCGGAGGAGTACGCCGCGATCCGTGGCGGATTGATTTTCGGGTTGGGCCGCGATGTTTCCGGCCAACCGGCCGTCGCTGACTTGACCCGCATGCCGCACTTGCTCATCGCCGGCGCCACCGGCTCGGGCAAGTCGGTGTGCGTGAACGCTATCATCACCTCGCTGCTGCTGACGCATACCCCCGACACCCTGCGCTTTCTGATGGTAGATCCCAAGCGAGTGGAGCTGACTGTCTACAATAATATCCCACACCTGATCGCGCCGGTGGTGGTGGATGTGGAACGCGCGGTGCCGGTTCTCCAGTGGGCCACCCGCGAAATGGAGCGGCGCTACAAGCTGTTCGCCAAGTTGAGTGCGCGCAATATTGACAGCTACAACGAAAAGCTGGCCGGCCGCGGTGAGCCTGTGCTCCCCTACATCGTGATCCTGATTGATGAGCTGGCGGACCTGATGCTCTCGTCGCCGGAAGATGTGGAGCGCTACATCTGCCGTATCGCACAGATGGCGCGCGCCACCGGCATCCACCTGGTGCTGGCCACCCAGCGGCCCAGCGTGGACGTGGTGACCGGCCTGATCAAGGCCAACTTTCCGGCCCGTATCGCGTTTGCGGTGACCTCGCAGGTGGACAGCCGGGTCATCCTCGATACGCCGGGCGCGGAGCAGCTCTTGGGTCGCGGCGACATGCTCTTTATGGCGCCCGATGCCAGTAAGCTCCAGCGTTTGCAGGGCTGCTTCGTCTCCGACCGGGAGACGTACCGGCTGGTGCAGTTTTGGCGGGGCGCGCGGGCGTTTGCAGAACCCGAGACGTTGCTGGATGCGGAGGCGGCTGACAACGCGGAAGCGGGCGCGGCCGGTGAGCGGGTGACAAGGTGGGCCGGATCGGGCGAAGAGGCCGGTGACGTGCCGGAGCCGCCGTGGCTGCCCGGCCAGGAGACCCTGCAACAGCCGCTGTGGGAAGACGTGGCCGCGGCCGAGGCCAGCGCCGGCGACCGGGACGAGATGTATCGCCAGGCTGTCGAAGAGGTGCGCCGGTCGGGCAAGGCCAGCATCTCGCTGCTGCAGCGCCGATTGCGCATCGGCTATTCCCGCGCGGCGCGCATCATTGACCAGATGGAGGCCGACGGCATCATCGGCCCGGAACAGGGCGGCAGCCGCGGCCGCGAGGTGTTGCCGGAGGCGCGCGGGGTTGAGGCGAGAAGGTGAATGAGGAAGCTATGTCAACAGTAACCCCGGAAAGTAGCACAAATCAGGTTCATGTACTGCCGCGGCGCACACGTAAGATCATCCACACGCTTCGATCTCATTTGCCTGAACTGCAGCAGCGCTATGGTGTGAACTATCTTGGCGTGTTTGGCTCTTATGTGAGGGGCGAGTACAATCCGAAAAGTGACCTCGATGTTTTGGTGGAATTTGACTATCCCCCAACGCTGTTCGAGTTTGTCGCTATAGAGCAGCAGCTCAGCGAGTTGACAGGTGTCAAGGTGGACTTGGTGCTGAAGAAGGTCTTGAAACCTAACATCGGACACCATATCCTGGCTGAGGTCATAGTGGTATGATGTTGAGACGCGACGCGATAGATTATGTGCTTGATATACTGGACGCCGTGCAAAAGGCCAGGCGCTTTGTCGCGGGCGTTACCTTCGATGCCTTTGCTGCGGATGACGAAAAGGCATATGCTGTCATTCGCGCCCTAGAAATCATCGGTGAAGCCAGCCGGAATGTGCCCGTGTCGCTGCAAGAGCGTTTTGCGGATGTGCCCTGGTCATATATGACCGGCATGCGAAACAAGTTGACCCATGACTATTTCGGTGTAGACCTGGAAGTGATTTGGCGCACGGTGCAAGAGGATTTGCCCGATCTGCAAGTCGCCATTGCGCGCATGTTGGCAGCTATTGAATGAATACCCGGCACACACGCACAATTCTGGCGCTGATCCTCCTGCTCTACCTCGTTCTCGGCAGCCTTTTCGCCGTCTACACGCCACCCTGGCAGGCGCCCGACGAGCCGGCTCACTACAACTATGTGCGCTACCTGGCCGAACAGGGCCAATTCCCCGTGCTGCACATGGGCGATTACCCCCACGCCTACCTGGAACAGATCAAGGCGGCGGGGTTCCCGCCTGACATGAGCTTTGATCCTATCCGCTACGAATTTCACCAGCCGCCGCTGTACTACGCGCTGCTGGCGCTGGTCTACACGCTGGCCGGGGGCAGTCTGCTCGCGTTACGGCTGGTTTCGGTGCTGTTGGGCGCTGGGATCGTTATGCTGGCCTACACCATCGGCTGGCGCGTCTTTTCAGCTCGGCCGGGGCCGGCGTTGGGCGCAGCCGCGTTTGTGGCGTTCCTGCCCCAACACCTGGCCACGGTTGCGCAGGTCGGCAACGATGTGTTGGCAGAGGTGTTACTGGCAACGACGTTGTGGGTGTTGCTTCAGCGAATGGCGAATGGCGAGGCTACTCCCCCCTTAAAATCCGCAATTCACAGTTCGCAATCCGCAATCCGCTTGGGTTTCCTCCTCGGTCTCATCTTGATCACCAAGACCACGGCCTACATCGCCGTGCCGTTAGCCGGGGGGGTAATCGCCTGGCGATGGTGGCGGGAGCGGGCGTCGTTTCGGCGGATCGCCGTCGAGGCCCTCGGCGTGATCGTTCCGGCCGCATTGATCGCACTGCCGTGGTATGCGCGCAACATCTCGGTTTACGGCTGGCCCGACTTCCTGGGTCTGCAGCGCCACGACGCCATCGTGCTCGGCCAGACGCGGCTGGCCGATTTCGTGGCGCAGAACGGCTGGGCCGCCTACTGGCAGCGCGCGGTCGAATGGACCTTCAAGAGTTTCACCGGCGTCTTCGGCTGGATGGGCGTCTGGCTGGACACGCGGGTCTACTTCGCGCTGGCATTGTTGGGCGGGATCGCGGTCGCTGCGTGGCTGCTGCGTGGCCAGTATTACGTACGACGTACCGCATATTCCGTCTCAGCAGAAGAACTTACGCCACGCAATACGCAATACGCAGTACGCAGTATGCAGTACGCAGCACGCCTCCTCACCCTCTCCGCCCTGCTCACGTTCCTAGCCTACATCTGGTATAATACGCAGTTCCTGCAACACCAGGGGCGGTATCTTTTCACCGCGCTGATCCCGATCGGCATGGTGTTCGCAGCCGGGTGGGACGCGGTGGCCCGGCCGGGTATGGGCCGGTGGCTGGCGGCCGGGCTGGCCCTGTTGGCGGCCGGGTTGGCGGCCTGGGGGACACTGTCTGGGACAGGGCTGCCCAAGTGGCCCATTGCGATCACCGCAGCCGCGGCCGTCGGCGTGCTGCTGCTGGACCTGGCGTTGACGTGGCTCCACAGCCGCTGGGAAAGCCATCCGGTGCTCGGCCGCAGCTACAACCTGCTGCGGGCGGCCGCATCGGCTTTCCCGTACGCCTTCCTTGTCATCGTCTCGCTCTATGCCCTGTTCGGCGAGATCGTGCCACAATTGACCTGAGCCATGATGCGCTGAGTTCCATAAGTTCTTTGAGTTCCTTCTTTCCGACCGATTCCCAGGAGCAACCGCTATGTTTCCCATCCGCGATCGCATCCCCACTTCCCGGTTCCCATTGGTCACCGTCTTGCTGCTGGTTGCCAACATCATCGTGTTCGGCTGGCAGATGATGGTATTGGGCACGGGCGGCGAAAACGCGTTGCAGCAAGCCGTCTTCTATTTCGGCGTCGTGCCGGCCCGCGTGGCCGAGGCGCCGCTGGCGCCATTGACGTGGCTGACCTTCGTGACGTCCATGTTTATGCACGGCGGGTTCATGCACATCCTGGGCAACATGCTTTACCTGTGGATCTTCGGCAACAACGTCGAGGATGTCATGGGGCGCTTCTGGTTCACCGTTTTCTACTTCCTGGCCGGTTTTGCGGCCAGCGCGGCGCAGGTGATCGCATCGTGGGGGTCGAGCGTGCCCGGCATCGGCGCCAGCGGCGCGATTGCGGGCGTGTTGGCGGCCTACCTGCTCTTCTTCCCGGCCGCGCGCGTGGATACGCTGATCTTCCTCGGTTACTTTGGCCGCATCGCGTCGCTGCCGGCCGTGCTGGTGTTGGGTCTCTGGTTCGTCTTGCAGCTCTTCAACGGCGTCCTATCGGTCGGCGCGGGCGCGGCGACGGGCGGGGTGGCCTGGTTCGCGCATATCGGCGGATTCGTGGCCGGGCTGATTTTGTGCCTGCCGTGGATCGCGAAGGCGCGGCGGGCCGGGCGGCGGAGTTGGTATCGGTGATTGCGGATGTATGATGTTCGAAGTACGATGTCTGATATTCGATGTAGGTGACGTGCTGAGGTTGCGTATGGAACTTGAAAGGGGGAGCCGATGGACGCTGAGGGATTGATGGCGCAGTTGGCACTGAACGGCGAGCGGGTCGCGGGGTTAGTCGCCGGTGTCTCGGCCGAGCAGGCGCGGTGGCGGCCGGCCGGAAACGCATGGTCGCTGCTGGAGGTGATCGGCCACCTGGGGGATGAAGAGCGAGAGGACTTTCGCGTCCGGCTGAACCTGATCTTGCACGACCCGACCGCGGCCTGGCCGCCCATTGACCCCAAGGGCTGGGTGACCGAGCGCCGGTACAACGAACGCGATCTGGCCGAGTCCGTGCGGGGCTTCCTGGCCGAGCGTGCGGCCTCCCTGGCCTGGCTGCGCGGCCTGGCCACACCGGATTGGGATACCACAGTCCATACACTCTGGGGCTGGAGCACCACAGGCGGCGACATGTTGGCCGCCTGGGTTGCGCACGACGTGCTGCACATGCGGCAACTGGTGGAGCTGCACTGGGCTTACACAACCCAGCTCGCGGCTCCGCGCACAACAATCTACGCGGGCGAATGGTGAACCCTTCTGCCCGGCACGAAAATCCGTTCTCGAAAGGAATTGACATGTCAGCTACGTTCAAGGTCGAATCCCTTCTGGCCGCTCGCCTTTTCTTGAGCCCACAACTGGCCGGCGAACGCATCTTCTTCCTCAGCAACTTGTCGGGCAAGCTGAGCCTGTACGCGATGGCTCGGGCCGGCAGCGTGCCCGAGCCGCTGCTCCCGCCCGATGTGGCGCTGATGACGCCGGAGCTGCTGGGCGGCGAGCCGTTCTATGTCTTCCCCAAGCTGGGCAAGGTGCTGGTGATGATTGATCGCAACGGTGACGAGAACTACCAGCCCCACTTCGTGCCCCTGGATGGCGGCATCCCGGAGTTGGTGTACGGCGATCGCTTCGCCGGCCAGCAGCTAGTGTGCCAGCACTGCGACCCGGAGCGGAACCTCGCCATTTTCAGCGTCGACCCGCGTACCGACCCGGTGCATCACACCTTCCTGGCCGACCTGGCGACGCTGGCGATGACCGATCTCGGCAGCAGCATCTATGGCAACCATTACGAAGGCGCGAACAGCGACTACTCGCAGATCGTACTGGGCGACGGCTACACCACCGGTGACCACGTGCTCTACCTATGGACGCGTCAAGCGCCGGAGCGGGTGCTGTTGTTCGGCGTGCCGTTGGCGCAGCGGGCCGAGGGGCAGGTTGTGCCGCTCAACTCCATCGCGTATGTCCAGTTCACACCCGGCGGCGGGCTGCTCTTCTTCACCTCGCTGTTCGATGATCGCTACGGCCTGGGCTACTTCCCCCTGGCTGACCCGGCCGCCATCCGGCCAGTGGAAGTGGCCGGTGCAGTCCATGCTGGCGCAGGCGAGATGGATCACCTGGAGCACCTGGCAGGCGACCGCTACCTGGTGGGCTACAACATTGACGGCTGTTCTTGGATGTACGAAGGCACGTTCGACGAGACCAACCTGCGCCTGACCCTGGACCGCGTGATCTGCGGCCAGGGCGCGCTGCGGGACGGTGTGCTCCAGTCCATCCGCTACGAGGCAGCCAGCGGCGACTATGCAGTGGCGTTCTCCACGGCCACGTCGCCGGTGCAGATCTATGTTGTAAGGACCTTGAGGGTCTCCAAAGACCCTCAAGGTCTCAGCATCGCCCAAATCACCCGCGAACGACCCCTGGGCATCGCGCCGTCCTTGCTGGCGCCGGGCGAGGACGCATCCTACATCAGCCACGATGGCCTGCGCATCTCGGCCCGGCTCTACCTGCCCGCGGCCGAACTGGGCTTCATCGGCCCGCGGCCGGTGGTCTTCTACATCCACGGCGGCCCGCAGAGCCAGGAACGCCCCGACTTCACCTGGTTCTCCATGCCCCTCATCCAGTTCTTCACCCTAAACGGGTTTGCCGTGTTCGTGCCCAACGTGCGCGGCAGCCACGGCTACGGGCTGAGCTACATGAAGCGGGTGGATCGCGACTGGGGCGGGCTGGATCGCCTGGATCACGTCGCCGCGTACGAGGTCTTGAAGGCCGATCCGCGGCTGGACATGGCGCGCGTCGGCGTGATGGGCCGCTCCTACGGCGGCTACATGACGTTGACCCTGGCCGGCCGGCACCCGGAGCTGTGGCGCGCCGCGGTGGATATGTTCGGGCCGTACAACCTGCTCACCTTCCTGGATCGCATCCCGGAGACGTGGAAAACCTACTTCTACCTGGCCCTCGGCCACCCGGAGCGAGATCGCAACTGGCTGCTGGAGCGCTCGCCCAGCACCTACTTGGGCCAGCTCGCCTGCCCCATGCTGGTGATCCAAGGCCGCAACGACCCGCGCGTCCGCGCCGATGAGTCGCGCGACGTGGTCGAATCGCTGCGCGCCGAGGGCAAACAGATCGAGTTCCTGCTGTTCGAGAACGAGGGCCACGACGTGACGCGTTATGAGAACAAGGTGCGGTGCTACAACGAGATCGTGCGGTTCTTTGGCGAACATTTGATGGCGTGACGCGCGCCTCTGCGTATTGCGTGCTGCGTATTCCGTACTCGGGAATTGTGATTCAATACGCACCACGCAATACGCAGTACGTCCTACGGAGCACCGATGGACTTCACCCAGTTTTCTCAAGCCATCCAATCCAACATCGCCCAAGTCATCATCGGCAAGGCCGAGACGACTGAGCTGCTGCTGGTCAGCCTGCTGGTCGAGGGGCACGTGCTGATCGAAGACGTGCCCGGCACCGGCAAGACCACGCTGGCCAAGGCGCTGGCGCGCAGCCTGGACTGCTCGTTCGCGCGCATCCAGTTCACCCCCGACCTGCTGCCCTCGGACGTGACCGGCCTGAGCATCTACAACCAGAAGACCGGCGGGTTTGAGTTTCGGCCCGGCCCGGCTTTCAGCCAGATCCTGCTGGCCGACGAGATCAACCGGGCCACCCCGCGCACGCAATCGGCGCTGCTGGAGGCGATGCAGGAGCGCCAGGCCACCGTGGACGGGCAAACCTACCCCCTGCCGCGACCGTTCCTGGTGTTGGCGACACAGAACCCCATCGAGCTGGAGGGCACCTTTCCGCTGCCTGAGGCCCAACTTGACCGCTTCCTGATGCAGGTGAAGCTGGGCTATCCCACCGAGGCGGAGGAAGATGAACTCCTGCAGCGCTACCAGGCCGACGATCCGCTGGACGCGCTGCGGCCAGTAGCCACGGGGGATGATGTGCGGGCGCTGCAAGCACAGGCACGGCAGATCCATGTCAACCCCGACGTGCGGCGCTACATCAGCCGGGTCACGCGTGCCACGCGCGAGCACGGCGCAGTGGATCTGGGCGTCTCCCCGCGCGGGACATTGGCGCTGCACCGGGCCAGCCAGGCGTTGGCCGCGCTGCGGGGCCGTGACTATGTGATCCCCAGCGATGTGCAGCACCTGTGTGGGCCGGTGCTCACCCACCGTGTGCACATCAGCCCCACCGTGCGCCTGCGCGGCCGCACCCCGGCCCAGGTCATCGCTGATGTGGTCGGCGCAGTGCCGGTGCCGGTGGTCGAGTAGGGATAGTCTGGATGCAACAAGGCCTTGACGAAGAACTCCGCCAGGACGTCGAACGGCGCTACGGGTCGCGCGGTGAGACGCCGCGGGGGTGGTTCGGCCGCGTCTACAGCGAGCTGCAAGGCAAACGCTACATTGACCTCAGCAAGGACACCCAGTTCACCGACGTGTGGCCGCTGCTGGGCGTCATCCTGACACTGATCGGCCTGGCGACAAACAGCCGGTTCCTGCTGGCTGGCGCGCTGTGCCTGTTCATCGTTCCGGCCGTCGCCTGGGCCTGGAACGCGCTCAGTCTGTTCGGCGTGCACTACACTCGCGATCTCAGCGAAACGCGCGCGTTTCTGGGTGAAACGGTAACGCTAACCCTGTCGGTACGCAACGCCAAGTTTCTGCCGATCCCCTGGCTCCATGTGCTCGACACATTCCCGGCTGCCCTGCCTGTTGTCAACGCTGAGGCTGGCGAGCGCGTGTCCGTTCAGCATGAAACCGCGGCGGTCAGGCTGAATCCGGTGACTAACCTGGGGGAGTTCCTCAGCTTTTGGAACGTCGGCGTCTTCGGCCGGCTCACGCGGCGTTTCACGGTCAGTTGCACTCAGCGCGGCTACTTCACCTACGGCCCGGCGGCGCTCACTACCGGCGATGGCTTCGGCATGTTCAACCGCAAGGGCAAGCTGGCTGGCGAGCAGCGGCTGATCGTCTATCCACGGCTCTACCCTGTGGTCGAGTTGGGCCTGCCCGCCAAGAACCCGTTCGGCGCTCGGCCGGCCGATGCCCGGCTGGTGGAGGATCCGCTGCGCACCGCGGGCATCCGCCCCTGGCAGCCGACCGACGGCCTGAAACGCGTGCACTGGAAGGCCACCGCGCGGCATCAAGCATCGCGCGAGGCCGGGCGCGCGATGCTCAGCCGCGTCTACGAGCCCAGCCAGGAGCCGCAGATGCTGATCTTCCTGAACGTGGCGACCCTGGAGCGCCACTGGTTGGGTCACATCCCCGAACTGATGGAGCGGGCCGTCAGCGTGGCGGGCAGCCTGGCCGCGGTCTGTGCCGAACAGCGGTTGCCCGTGGGTTTGATCGCCAACGGCGTGCTGCCCGGCTCTGACCAGCCGCTGCGCCTGCTGCCCGGCCGCAGCCCTGAGCAGTTGGTGCGCATCCTGGAGCTCCTAGCCGCGGTGACCGCGTTCGCCTCTCAGCCCATCGAAGAGCTGCTACTGCGTGAGGCCCCGCGGCTACCCTGGGGCGCGACCTTGCTGGTGGTCAGCGCCATTGCACACGATGGGCTGCTGGCTGCGCTGACTGATCTGCATCGCGCTGGCCGCCGAGTAGTGCTGTTCACCCTAGCCGAGCGACCACCGGCGCGCGAGTTGGCCGGTGTCACGGTGTATCACCTGCCGCTCCTGGTGGAGGACATCGTTGCGCCACTGCGCGTATCGTTCTGAGTTGCGGTTCCCGTTGCGGTCCGGCGAGATGAGCCCGGAAAAGAAACGCCTCATCTGTCATGCTGAGACTCACCATGCGGCTCCGGCAAGAAACTTGGCGGCCGCGTGCAGCTCGCCGTCACGGCTTTGCAGTGAACGGGTCTACCGCCCAAAGTCCACCACGGCGTGCTACCAGTGAAGCATCCCGCCTTGCGCAGCCGAGACTTTCCGCTGGTTTTGAGTGGTTAACAGTGTTGAGTTGTCAACCCGCTCGGAGTGACAAGCAGGTTTTTTTGATGACAGACTGGACTTATGCTTCTCACTAACCGTCGCGTCGCCCTGATCTACCTGTGCCTGGCCGGTATGGAGGCCGCCTGGTTACTGCCGCTCTGGCTGCTGGCCTATCGCGGGGCGCCCGCGCCCCTGGCCTCGTTCGCCATCCTATTCGTCGGCCTGCTGGCCTGGATGTTGGCGTTGGAGCTACTGAGCCTGGCTGGGGTGCAATCGCCCCTGTATGACGTAGTGGCGCTGTCGGCGATGGCCGTGATCGGACTGCTGTTGGTGCGCCTCGTGCTTTACCCTGGTTGGCCGGGGCTCAGTCTGGGGTGGATCGGCCGCGCGGTCAGCGAGACCGCCAATTACCGGGCAGGGCTTATCCCGCCTGCGCTGATGTTGATCGGCTTCAACCTACTCCTCTGGCAACGGGCAACCGTGGCCACCAGCCGCGACCTGAGTTTCTTCAGCGTGGGGGTGGCGTTCCGGTCGGGCATGCTGCTGTTGTTCGCCGGCGGCGCCGTGTGCGCGGCGGTGCGCGAGGTGAACCTGCTGCCGCTTCTCCTGACCTATTTTGTGCTGGGGCTGACCGCGGTTGCCCTGGCCCGTATCTCTGAAAAGGCTTCGGAGGCGCAAAGTGCGGGGGCAACGATGACATCGCGCCGCCTGCTCCAAGTGCTCCTGGCCATCGGTGGGACGGTCGGTCTTATCGGGGTGTTGGCGCAGGGTTACACACCTGAGGGGGTGCGCGGCTTCTTGCGTTTGCTCAATCCGCTTTGGCAACTGCTCAGACCATTGCTCCTGGCGCTTCTTTTCGTGTTGGCACGTCTCCTGGACCCCGTGCTGATCTGGCTGGAACAGGTCGTGGTGCGGCTCCTGGGAAGCGAGGCAGGCTTTCCAGAGATCGCTACGCCAGCAACGGGTGCGGGCCAGCAGCCGGCCCCAGGGGCGCCAGCGTCCTCTTGGTTGGGGCCTCTCCTCATAGACGTGCTGATCGCGATCGGGATCGCGCTGGCGGCCTTGGCACTACTCGTGGTGCTGCTGCTTTACCTGGAGCGAGTGGGGCGTTTCGGCACGCGCGCTGAGGCCGAGGATGAAGATGGGGAGGCGATCACCCTGGGCGGCGGTATCTTGAGCCGCGGGCTGGCCTCGCTGCGCAATGCCTCGCGGCTGTTACGGCGCTTCGGCTTCAGCCGGCAACTCCTGGCCGCGGTGTCCGTGCAGAACATCTACGCCAACCTGTGCCGCCTGGCCGGCCGGCAGGGTCATCCCAGGCCCCCAGCGCAGCCGCCCGACGACTACCTGGCCACCTTAACTCGCGTCTTCCCCGATCATGAACCCGCCCTGGCGCGCATCACCGCGGCCTACATGCGCGTCCATTACGGCGATCAACCGGTGACCCCGGCCGAGCTGACCCAGGTGCGCGCGGACTATCGGGTGGTGCGGGATGACAGCGGAGATGGGGAGACACGGAGAAGGGGGGACGGGGAGACGCGGAGGTAGAGGAAGATGGCGTATACGATGTTCGCTGGACGATGTACGATTTTTGTCCGCGTCCTCCGCGTAGTCCGCGTTCGTCTTTCGGGTCAGGAGCGGCGTCGTTGACTTGAGCACAATGACACCACGCAATACGAAGTATGGAGACAAAGACATGGAGCGACTCTTCTTCGCGCTGGGCGCGTTTTCCGGCGGGTTGGCGGTGGCGCTGGGCGCGTTTGGGGCGCACGGGTTGAAGTCGCGGCTGGCGGCTGACCTGTTGGCGACGTTTGAGACGGGTGTTCGCTATCAGATGTATCACGCGCTGGCGCTGCTGGCGGTCGCGTGGGCTGTGACGCGGTGGGGCAGGTCGAATCTACCCGTGGCGGCGGGCTGGCTCTTTGTAACCGGCACAGTGCTGTTTTCCTTCAGCCTCTACGCGTTGGCGCTGACCGGCGTGCGCTGGCTGGGCGCGATCACGCCGCTGGGTGGGGTCGCGTTGGTTGCTGGCTGGCTGTGCCTGGCGCTGGCCGTGTGGTGGCGCTGAAGGGGTCGGGTTAATGGAATCGAGCCTGTGCGAAGCTTCCTTGAATAGGATCAGGCGGCCGGTCGCGCAGAGGATCGAACCGGCCACGACCTCCGATTCCAGTTTGATAGAGATAACCAGCCAATCCACTCTGATCGCCCACGCCGACTGGGGCAGCGCGGCGAATAAGCGCTGGCTGGCGCAGGCGCGGCTTCTGCCGTCCGGCAGTTACCAGGCGCTGGCGCCCCAGCCGGCCGGCGCATTGGACCGCTTGCTGCCGAGGCTGGCGGATGAGGCGGCGGGTGGCGCCATCCTGCTCGGGTTCGATTTCCCCATCGGCCTGCCACAGGCCTACGCGCAGCGTGCCGGGATCAACGACTTTCTGGCCGCCTTGCCCGGTTTTGGTCAAGGCAACTGGGCCGACTTCTACAACCCGGCTGAGCAATCTGATCAGATCGCTCTGCGCCGCCCCTTCTACCCGCAGCGGCCGGGCCGGGCACGACGCCAACACCTACTGGACGGCCTGGGGCTGGACGGCGGCGACGCGCTTTGGCGGCGCTGCGACCGCTTGACCTTTGGCCGCGGTTCCGCGTCGCCGCTCTTTTGGACGCTGGGCGCGAACCAGTCGGGCAAGGCGGCCATCGTCGGCTGGCGCGATGTGCTGGTGCCCGCGCTGCAGGCCGATACCCCGCGCGTGGCGCTCTGGCCTTTTGCTGGCCCGCTGGACGCGCTGCTGCGGCCCGGCTGGATCGTGGTCGCCGAGACCTATCCGGCCGAGTGTTACCATCACCTGGGGCTGACCGACGGCCGCAAGCGCTGGAGCAAGCGCCGGCCGGCTGACCGGATCGCCCTGGCCCCACGGCTACTGGCCTGGGCCGCCGCGGCCGGGGTTGAGCTGGAGCCTGCGCTGGCCGCGGCCATCGAGGGCGGCTTCGGCCCCCGGCCCGACGGCGACGACCCGTTCGACGCGGCCGTGGGCCTGTTTGGGATGCTGGACGTGGCGCTGGGCCGCCGGTCGCCGGGCGAGCCGGACGACGAGGCCGTGCGCCGGGTGGAAGGGTGGATTTTGGGGCAGATGCCATGACCGAAGACCTGCTTCTGCGCCGTAAGTGGACGCTGCGGGCCCACGGCCGCCAGGTGGTGTTCGTGAAGAAGTCGGTCGAGAGCAGCGCGCACGTGGTGATGAAGGCGCTGCTTTGGGCGCTCTACCTGCCGCAGTATCCCGACCTGACCGTCGAGATCGCGATCGGCGACCGCTACAAACCGGACGTGGTGAGCCTGGGCGACCGGGGCGAGCCGCGCTTCTGGGGCGAGGCCGGCGACGTGACCACCGCCAAGATCCGTTCGCTGGCGCGGCGCTACCGGCGCACCCATTTCGCGCTGGCCAAGTGGGATACGCGGCTGGCGCCCCTGACCGCTATCGTCGAGGATGCGTTGGCCGGGCTGGCGCGCAGCGCGCCGTTCGACCTGATCAGCTTCCCGCCGAACGCCGTGGATCGCTTCATCGCCGACGATGGCACGATCCGCATCAGCCACGCCGATCTGACGTGGGTGCGGTGTCCCCTGACCTGAAGATGGGACGCGGACGAGCGCGGATGGACGCGGATAGTTGTATTGGAATTGCTGATACTGTCCCCATCTATAACGCGGTGCTATACTCTCGTCATCGTTACTGACCTGTGCGCACGATCGCACACAACTTGAACACCACGAAAGGAAGGATCCCATGGCAATTCGAGCTTCGACCGCGGAATGGAAAGGCACGTTGAAGGAAGGCGCCGGCGCCATGAAACTAGGCAGCGGCGCGTACGAGGGGCCGTTCACTTTTGCCTCACGTTTCGAGTCAGGGCCGGGGACCAACCCGGAAGAGCTGATCGGTGCCGCACACGCCGGCTGCTTTTCCATGTTCCTGTCCGCCCTGCTCAGCAAGGAAGGCTTCGTGCCCACCATCCGCACCACCGCCAAGGTGCACCTGGGCGCCGGTCCCACGATCAACTTGATCGAGCTGGAGACCGAGGCCGAAGTGCCGGGCATTGACGAGGAAAAGTTTCAGCAGTTGGCCCAGGACGCCAAGAAGGGCTGCCCGGTCTCGAAGGCGCTGGCCGGCCCGGAGATCACGCTATCGGCGAAGCTGCTGTAAACGCGCAAATTTTGAGCTTATCCCTCTTGACTCTCACGTTACGTCATAGTGTATGCTTCCGCCCATGAAGCGCACAGCCCAAAGTTACACCGTGCGCCAGCTTGCCGAGATGGCCGGAGTCAGCGTCCGGACGCTGCACCACTACGACCGTATCGGCCTGCTGGCGCCATCCGCCCGGACCGGCGCCGGCTACCGGCTCTACAGTCAGGCCGATCTCCTGCGGCTCCAACAGATCTTGTTCTTCCGAGAACTGGACCTGCCCCTGGCCGAGATCCGGGCGATCCTGGATGATCCGGGGTTCGACCAAGTGGCGGCGTTGCAGCAGCACCGGCTGCTGGTGCAGTCGCAGGTGGATCGGCTGGGCGCACTTCTGACCACGATCGATCGCACGATCGCAAAACTCACGGAGGTGGACATGAGCTTGACGGACGAAGAACTTTACGAGGGGTTCCCCAAAGAGCAGGTTGACCGCTGGAAGCGGGAAGTGGACGAGCGCTACGACCCGGCGCTGGTGGCTGAGTCGAACCGCCGCGTGCGCGCCATGAGCCAGGCGCAGTGGAACGACGTGAAGGCCGAGGGGGACGCCATTTCGCGACGCATGGCCGAGCTGATGAGCCGTGACCCCGGCGACCCGGAGGTGCAGACGACCATCGCGCGGCAGCACGCCTGGATCGAACGTTTCTATCCCTGCTCGGCCGAGATGTTCGAGGGCCTGGGCCGGCACTACGCCGATCACCCGGAGTTCCGGGCAACCTACGACAGGTACGCCATCGGCCTGGCCGACTTCATGCGGGACGCGATGGCCTATTACGCGGCGCACACCCTGCGGTAAAATCCATCTGTGGGGCAATTTGGCAAATTGCCCCACTTTCGTTTATCCTCACCCCACAACCAAAACCTCGTCGGCATCCCCCACCAGGAGCACAGCGTGACCAAGCGATTCATCGTTGTCGCCGGCAACATCGGCACAGGCAAGACCTCGATCACCGAGCGCATCGGCGCGCGGCTGGGCTGGCGCACCGCGTTCGAGTCGGTGGCCGACAACCCCTACCTGCCCGACTTCTACGCAGACATGCGCCAGTGGTCCTTCCACCTGCAGGTCTTCTTCCTGGGGCACCGCGCCCAACTACACCAGGCGCTGGCGAACGCCCCTGAGTCGGCCATCGCGGACCGGAGCATCTACGAGGACGCGTACATCTTCGCCCGCGCGCTGCACCACATGGGCAACCTGAGCGAGCGCGACTACCAGGCCTACCGGACCCTGTTCGACCTGGTGGTGGCCGGCCTGCCGAGGCCCGACTTGCTGCTCTACCTGAAGGCGCCGGTGCCGCTGCTGCTGGAGCGGATCCACGGCCGCGGCCGCAGCATGGAGAGCGGCATCACGGCCGAGTACCTGGGACTGCTGGAGACGTTCTACGACGAGTGGCTGCAAACCTTCGACCTGTGCCCGGTGCTGACCATCCACACCAACGACCTGGACTTCGTCCACAAGCCGCGGCACTTGGGGATCGTGGTGCGGCGCATCCAGGACAAGCTGGCCGGGAAAGAGGATATCGTGTTCCCGACGAACGGCGCGTGACGGACAGGGAAGCGCGTCATCCGACGCGCAAACACCTCTGATGATGCTGGATTACTGACTTTTGCCTCATCATCCCGCCGGCTGCGGCGTCAACCACCGATCGGGCACACCAAGTGGATGTCTTCCGGCTCCAGGGCGAACAGCGCCGGGTCAGGCTCTGGCGTGAGCGCGCAGCCCTGGCGCAGGTAAAAGTCAATGGTGTGCTGCGATGGCGTGGCGGAGACGTAGAGCCACTTTGCCCCGCGGCGCCGGGCCTCTTGCGCTGCGGCCGCAAAAAGCGCTTTGCCCCACCCCTGGCCCCGGCATGCCCGACCTACGTGCAGGAACTTGAGCTGAAGCTGATCGCTTTCCCGGCCGATGGATTTGCTTTCCAGCACTGCCACCGCGCACAGCTTCGCCCCATCGAAGACGCCGTAGAACCAGCCGCCGCGATCAAAGCAGTCGCGCAGGATCGGCGCGTATTGATCACCCTCGCCTGGCGGCCAGCCGGTCATGTCGTAGTGCTCCGGCTGAAGTACCAGCGCGCCGTCTCGCAGGTAGTAGATGGCCTCAATGACCTCCGCCCGGTCAATCGTCCAGATCAGATCGAGCTCAGCGCGTGTGAGTTGGCGAGCGATCGTCATGGCTGCTCACTCCCGCATCGCTGCCAACACCTGGGGCAGCAGTGTCTGTGTGGTCGCCAGCCCTTCGCCCCCGTGGATCGTCACGCGTCCCTCCCAGTCCCCGAAATAGCCGCCAGCCTCGCCCAGGATAGCGGGGAAGGGCCCGCAGTCCCACGAGTTCATGATCGGGTCTAGCATGACTTCGATCCGGCCGGTGGCCACTAGCAAGTAGCCGTAGGCGTCGCTCCAGCCGATGCGGTGATATGTCCGCCGCATCAACCGCTCCCACTCGGCCGCGCGGCCATACGCCGCAAAACCGCCCGGATCGCTGCACGAGACGTAGGCCCGGCTCAGGTTGGCCGCGGCGGAGACGCGGGCGCGGCGGCCGTTCCACCAGCACCCCGCGCCGGTCGCGGCGCAGAGCAACTCATCGGTTCCGGGGTAGTAGGCCGCTCCGACCTCCGGCCGGCCCTCAATCTCCAAGCCGATCAGCACCCCGTACAGCGGCACGCCCCGGATGAACGCCTTGGTGCCATCAATGGGGTCAACGAACCAGCAGTGGCTGGCCCCTGCTTCCTCGCTGGCGCCGAACTCCTCGCCAACGATGGCGTGGCCCGGATACGCCTGCTCGATCCGGCCGCGGATCAGCTCCTCGGCTCGCCGGTCGGCCACGGTGACCGGGGAATCGTCGGCCTTGAAGTCAGGCCGCACGCCGGCGTTGAAGTAGCCCAACGTCAGCCGGCCGGCCAGGTACGCGGTCTCGGCCGCGAAGGTCATGAGGTTGTGTAAATCAGTCATCACCACCGCTCGTACCGCACCAGCTCCGCCAGCGGCCGGCGCTCCTTGGGCCGGAGTTGATCGGCCGGGAAGCCCAGCGGCGTGAAAAGCACCGGCTCAGCTTCATCCGGTATCTCCAAGATCTCGCGCGCCGCGGCCGGGTTGAACGCTGCGATCCAGCACGTGCCCAGCCCGAGCTCGGCCGCGGCCAGGATCATGTGATCCATCACGATGGTCGCGTCCACATCCGCGTGGCTCTTGCCGTCGTACATGGCCCGCTGCCATGCCTCGGCTCGCACGGTGCAGACGCACACGATCAGCGGCGCCTGGGTGAACCATTCGCGGTGATAAATGCGCCGCAGCTCGGCCTCGCGGCCCGCCGTGTGTATCACGATGACGCGAAACGGCTGCTTGTTGGCCGCGGTCGGCGCCAGCCGGCCCGCCTCCAGGATCTTCGCCAGCAGGTCATCAGGTACGAGGTCCGGCTTGTACGCGCGGACGCTGTAGCGGTTACGGATCAGGTCTTGGAAGGACATCGTTACCTCCGGGTGATGGGCAGAGAGATGGATGGTGGATTGCGCTGCGGGAGATTATACACCGGGACGCGGGGATGCGAAAAGAGAAGAGGCCATAATATGACGGTTGATCCTCTGTCATGCTGAGTTCCCCAAGCCGCGAGCGGCATGCGCCCCGGCCAGGAACTCCCAAATGTCATGCTGAGCGGGTTAACAGCTCAAGTCTCGGTGCGGCGACTGACTAGCGAAGCTTCTCGTCTTGGAGACCGCCACGCAGACCCTTCGCTGGCATCACGCCGCACGAAATTCACGGGGCGAGCCCGCTCAGGGTGACACTGCCAGGGTTTGTGCTGCCAAAAAGACCATACTCGCGCCTTACCCGGCCAGCGCCGGGTCATAGATCAGCACCCGTTCCTGCTCGTTCGGGTCGTTGCGCGCCACGATCGCCATGGCCGCTTCGGTGGCGCTCAGGTTCACCGGCTGATGGCTGACGTAGGGCGGGATGAACAGGAAGTCGCCTTCCTGGTTGATCGTGGACTTTTTTAGCCCCGCGCCGTAACGCGTCTCCACCCGGCCCTTCAGGATGTAGATCGCGGTCTCCTGGCCGTCATGTAGATGCGGCGTCGCGGCGCCGCCCGGCGGGATGATCACCAGGTTCATCGAGAGCACCTGCGCGCCCGCGGTCGCCTCCGAGATGCCGACGAAGTAGGGGAGGTGCTGTTTGGTCATGGTCTCCGCGGCCGGCCGCACGGTGACGATCTCGCTGTCCACTTCGATCTCGTGGGCGTGACGGGTGTGAGCAGGTGATGATGGATAGGTGGACATGGTGACTCCTTGGATATTGGACTAATCAGGATTTATGATAGCACAAACGATGCGCAAAGCAAAGTGTAGGCGTGGGAAAGTCAGTGGAGGCGTTATGTGTGGCGCGCCGCCAGCTACTTGATAGCGCCGAACGCAGCGAAACAGCTATTCTTGTGCAGGATTTCGACCGTGGAGAACCCAACCGCCCGCAGTAGATCGACCTGAAACAAGAGTGAACGTGGGGTGTCTTCCTTTTTTATGTAGGCAAAGACATGGTCGCGGTATGCCGCATCCTTCAGAACGGTCAGGTACTCACCATAGCGCTGCCACATGATGGCCTGGACCGCGGAGGAGGCGTGTTCGATCAGATCGGCGATCCACAGCGAGCCGCCGGGCCGCAGCGCAGAATAGCATTTGGCGAAGACTGCGCGCCACTCGGCGTCAGTGCGCAGATGATGGAACACCGCCGCGGCCAGGATGATATCGAAGCGTTGCTCGCCCAGGTGAACCTTTCGGATATCGGCTTGAATGGTGCTGACGTTCGCCGTGGTCGCTTCGGAGATCCGCTGCAAGGCGCGATCCAGCATCGGGCGGCTCAGATCGACTAGGGTGACATTGAGCTCGGGCAAGAGTTGCAGGAGCTTGAGGGTGTAGTTGCCCGCGCCGGCGCCGATGTCGAGCACATGCATCGCGGCCGGCGTGCTCGCCGCGGCGGCCCGCACGATCAGTTCCATCGCTAACGGCGCATCCACCGTGGCCGATTGGCCGGTCTCCAGATTCGCGAACCGCTCGACGTCCGCATCGAAACGCTGCCGGATCTCTGCGACGGTGGATTTCTTCATGCGGGGCCTCCAATGGGTACCAAGGAACAGCATAATGATTTCACGCCAAAATCGTATCACAGAAATCGCTGTCCGGCAATGGACAGAAACCGGCCAACGGGGTAAGATATGGCAATGATAGTGTCATCCTGAGGAGGGCAATAAGCCAACACCGGTCACGATGAGTGTCCAGCGAGGGATCTCAACGCAATCAACGAGACCCCTTCGACGGGCTCAGGGCAGGCTCTTCACTGGCTTTGCGTTGTCACCGGAGTTAAGCCGTGGACCCGCTCAGGGTGACAGTTGGGACCATCTTTATGGGCGGGGGCGAGACTTGCCCCTACACGAGACAGGGGGTGTGCCACATGGAATATCGCGTTCTGGGCCGCACGGGCGTGCAGGTGTCGCGGCTGTGCTTTGGGACCATGTCGTTCGGCGGCGATGCCGATGAGGCGACTTCGGCGGCCATGTTCAATCGCTGCCGCGACGCGGGCATCAACTTCTTCGACTGCGCCAACGTCTACGCAGGAGGCCGGTCGGAGGAGATCTTGGGCCGGCTGCTCGCCGGGAGCCGGGACGAGCTGGTGATCACCACCAAGGTGCACTTCCCCATGGGGTCGGACATCAACCAGCGCGGGCTCTCGCGGCGACACATCATGCAGGCGGTGGAAGGCAGTTTGCGTCGTCTGGGGACCGATCGCATTGACCTGTACTTCGTCCACGGTTTCGACGCGCTGACCCCGATGGATGAGACCCTCCGCGCGCTGGATGACCTGGTGCACGGTGGCAAAGTGCTGTATCTCGGCGTCAGCAACTGGGCCGCCTGGCAGATCGCAAAAGCGCTGGGGCTGTCGGCGCTGGGCGGGCTGGCCCGGTTCGAGTGCATCCAGCCCATGTACAACCTGGTGAAGCGCCAGGCTGAGGTGGAGATCTTGCCGCTGGCCGCGGCCGAAGGGTTAGGCGTGATCCCGTACAGCCCGCTGGGCTCGGGCCTGTTGACCGGCAAGTACGGGGGCGAGCGCCAGCCCGAGGTGGGCCGGCTGTTGACTAACGCCATGCACCGCACGCGTTACAGCGTAGCGGGGTATCAGGGGGTCGCGGCGCGGTTCGTGGCCCACGCGGCCGAACGGGGCATCCACCCGGTCACGCTGGCCGTGGCCTGGGTCGCTGCGCACCCGGCGATCACTGCGCCCATCATTGGCGCGCGCAACCTGGCGCAGTTGGAGCCGTCGCTGCGGGCGCTGGAGGTCGCCATGACGCCGGCCTGGCGGGCCGAGATCGCGGCGCTCTCGCCCGAGCCGCCGCCGGCCACCGATCGCAACGATGAACGGGTGGGGATCATGTACCAGGGGGCGAAGGAGAAAGAGTAGAGAACCAATCCAGAAATGAGAAGTCCGGGTTCTGCGAGAACCCGGACTTCTTTTGTTATCACACCACCAGCCGCATCGGCTGCTCCAGCGCGGCCTTCAGCGCCTGCAGGAACTGGGCCACTTCCGCGCCGTCGGTGACGCGGTGGTCGGCCGAGAGGGTGACCTTCATGCGGGTGCCGGCCACGATCTGGCCGTCCGGAGTCACCACCGGGACCTTCTTCACCGCGCCCACGGCCAACGCTACGGCCTGCGGCAGGGTGATGATGGCGCTGAACTCATCCACATCGAACATACCCAGGTTGCTGACGGTGAAGGTCGCGCCGGTCATATCTTCAGGCTTCATGCGGCCATCACGCGCCCGGGCCACCAGTTCCCGTGCTTCGCGGCCAAGTTGGGCCAGCGGCTTCTTGTCACAGTCGCGCAACACCGCGGTCACCAGGCCGTTCTCTCGCGCCACGGCCATGCCGATGTTCACGGCCTCGTGCACGCGGATGCCCTCGGCGGCGAACGAGGCGTTGACGTTGGGGAACTGGCGCAGCGCGATGGCCGATGCCTTGACGATCATATCATTGACCGAAAGCTTCTCGTTTTCGGACAGCACCGCGTTGATCTGGCTCCGCAGCACCATGGCCGCGGCCATGTCAATCTCCATAGTGACGTAGAAATGCGGCGCCTGGGTCTTGCTCTCCACCATGCGACGGGCGATGGTCTGGCGCATGCCGGTCAACGGCTCGAGGCGGTAGCCCTCGGCCGTCGGCTCGTAGGATGGCGTGGGCATGGGCGGCGGCGCGGGCGGCGCGGCCGGAGCCTTGTCCAGCTCCATGAGATATGCCTCAATGTCGCGCTTGATGATGCGGCCGCCGGGGCCGGAGCCCACCACCTTGCGCAGATCAATGCCCAGCTCGCCGGCCATGCGGGCCGCTACCGGTGAAGCCATCAACCGGCCTCCCTCGGCCACTGCTTCGACTTCCGGCGCGGCAGCTGCAGGCACCGTAGGCGCTTCAGCCTCAACCTCAGCCTTAACCTTCGCCTGGGCCTTCGCCCCACCCAGTCCCAGCGCTGCGCGGTCCACCTGCTCGCCCGTCTCGCCGATGATACCGATGGGTGTGCCGATGGGCACGCTCTCGCCGGCCGGGGTCAATATTTCCAATAGCACGCCGCCCCGGAACGCCGGCACCTCTACCGTCGCCTTATCGGTCTCCACTAGCAGGATGACCTCGCCCTGGGTCACCGCTTCGCCCGGTTTCTTCAGCCATTCGCCCAGCTTGCCCTCGGCCATGTCGAAGCCCAGCTTGGGCATGGTAATCAGTTCAGCCATGGATTCCTCCTACGGAGAAGTACTCTACCGCGTGTCACCCTAAGCGAGTTGTTCCGGCGCCCTACATGACAAGCCAACACGAGCGAAGGGTCTGTCTATGCAAGTGAGCGAGATTCTTCGCTCCCGATGGTCGCTCAGAATGACTATTGTCAGAATAGTCGCTCACCCGGCCGTTGGTGGAATTGTCGCTCAGAATGACAGTGGGCAGTTTACTTCAAGTACATCACGTCCTTGACGGCGTTGATGATGTCCGCGACCTGCGGTAGGGCCATCTGCTCCAGCCGGCGGTTGTAGGGCAGCGGGACCTCGGCCTGGGCCACGCGGCGCACCGGCGCGTCCAGGTAATCGAAGGCCAACTCCGTGACCCGGCTGGCGACCTCCGCGCCGATGCCGTACGCGCGCCAGCCCTCTTCCACCACGACCACGCGGTTGGTCCGCTTTACCGACTCGATGATGGGGCGGGTGTCCAGCGGCCGCAGGGTGCGCAGGTCAATCACCTCGGCGCTGATGCCCTCGCCGGCCAGCTTCTCGGCTGCTTCCAGCGAGAGCTGCAAGCCCTTGGAGTAGGAGACGATGGTGACGTCATCCCCTTCGCGCTTTACATCGGAGACGCCGATGGGCACGAGGAAATCCTCGTCGTCCGGCACCTCGCCTTTGGCCTGGTAAAGGGTGGCGTGCTCGATGAAGAACACCGGGTCCTCGTCGCGGATCGCGGCCTTCAACAGGCCCTTGGCGTCCGCCGCGGTGCCTGGCGCAACCACTTTCAAGCCAGGGAAGTGCGCGAAGACCACATCTGGGGTCTGGGAGTGGGTGGCGCCGAGCTGCCGGCCGCCGCCGCCCACCGTGCGGATCACCATGGGCACCTTGATCTGGCCGTTGAACATGTAGTACAGCTTGGCGACGTGGTTGACGATCTGATCCATGGCCAGGAAGGCAAAGTTGATGGTCATCAGCTCGGCCACGGGGCGCAGGCCGGCCAGGGCCGCGCCGGCCGCTGCGCCGACGATGACGCCCTCGGCGATGGGCGTATCTTTGACGCGCTTCTCGCCGAACTCGTCGAGGAAGCCGCGGGTGACGGCGTAGGTGCCGCCCCACTTGCCGATCTCCTCGCCCATGATGAACACTCGCTCGTCGCGGTACATTTCTTCCCGGAGGGCCTGGCTGATGGCCTCACGAACTGTCATGCGTGTCATGTCCATTACCTCTTATTGATGCCCCATCGGGTTCACAAAAACATACTCGCACAGCGCCGCGTCGTCAGGCTCGGGGCTCTCTTCGGCAAACTTCACGATCTCGGCCAGTTCGACCTCAACCGCCTCCCGGATCCGGGCAAAATCAGCCTCGGTGGCCTGGCCGGCCGCCAGCAGCTTGTCGCCCAGGCGGACGATCGGATCACGGGCGCGCCATTCTTCGATCTCAGCTTTGGAGCGATAACGTTCGGGGTCGCCCATGGAATGGCCGACGTAGCGATAGGTCAGCGCCTCTAGCAGCACCGGACCTTCCTGACGAGCCAGGTCCAACGCTTCTTTGATCACCTCGTACGTCTCAAAGACGTCCTGGCCATCGATCTGGCGGTGGTCTATATCGTAGGCGCAACCCTTCTGGTAGATGTTGGAAACGGCTGACGCCTTGCCGACCTCGGTGCCCATGCCGTACTGGTTGTTTTCCACCAGGAACACCACCGGCAGTTTCCACACCGCAGCCAGGTTGATAGACTCGTGAAAATAACCGATGTTGGTGGTGCCTTCGCCCAGCACGCACAGGACCGCGTCCGGCTTCTCGTTGTAGCGGATCTCGATGCCCACGCCGGTCGCCAGCGGCAGATGGCCGCCGATGATTGCGTGGCCGCCCCAATAGCGGTGCTCGGCGCTGGCCAGGTGCATGGACCCGCCCTTGCCGCCGCTGACGCCGGTCGCTTTGCCGAGCAGCTCGGCCATCACCGCCTTGGGGTCCAGCCCGCGGGCGATGGCCCAGCCGTGGTCGCGGTATGCGGTGAACATGTGATCGGTGGGGCGCAGCGCCTTGCAGCCGCCGACCGCGATCGCCTCTTCACCGATATAGAGGTGCAAAAACCCGCCGATTTTGCCCTCGGCGTACAGCTCGGCGGACTTCTCCTCGAAGCGCCGGATGAGCACCATCTGGCGGTAAAACTCGAGGAGCTCGTCTCTCGATAATTCTTTGGTCACTGATGACCTCCTTAACTCGAATGAGTAACGATTCAACAGATGGGCAGATTATGCCACAAAGACAATACAGCCGCTAATCCCGCGCTGGGGGTTGTCTCTCAGGCGGCATGGATAGTGTTGACCCCACGTTTATCTCGGAGTATACTTGGAGGAGTTTATCCGATCTGCCATTTTAACGATGTTGGCGGCCCTACCATGACCGAAACCACTCGCAAAAAACTCCGGGAGCTGGCCGGAGAAGAACACTTAATCCCTGGCATCTACAATTACTGTGACTATTGGTGTGCGCGGTGCCTCTTCACCGCCCGCTGCTTAAACTACGCGATGGATCTCGAACGCGCCCAAGAAGCGCCGCCGCGTGCGCTGGACGACGAGTCGTTCGGGGAGGAGCTGATAGACATCCTCACCGACACCGTGGAAATGCTCAGAGAGATGGTCACTGAGGCCGGTGTGGACCTGGAGGCGCTCGAGGCGGACGCTGAGTTGAACGCGGCCCTGGAGGAGAAAGAGCGCAGGTTTGAGCGCGCGGCCGAACATCCGTTGGCAACTGCGTCAGTGACCTATATCAAGATGATTGACAACTGGTTCGAGGCCGCCGGCCCTGCGTTCCAGGCAAAAGAGGATGCGCTCAACGCCCAGGTCAGGATGGGGCTGGACGAAGATGGCCCGGCCGCCGAAGCCACTGCGCTGACCGATGCGATTGCCGTGATCCGCTGGCTCCAGTTCTCGATCCACGTCAAGCTGCAAACCGCGCTGCTCCATGCGCAAGATGTGCCGCCCCCGCCGCTGGCCGATGAGCCGCGGCATTCCGACGGCATCGCCAAGACTGCCCTGATCGCGCTTGACCGCTCAATTGACGCCTGGGACACCCTGGCGCGCATGTTCCCACAGCGCGAAACCGAGACACTGGAGATCCTAGCGCATCTCGACCGGCTGCGCTGCGCCGCCGAGGCCGAGTTTCCGGACGCGCGGGCTTTCATCCGGCCGGGGTTCGATGAGCTTGAAGCGTGGGAGTGAGCCTTGTACCGCAATCCTCTGGATTGCGTCCCGTGCGCACACCGGCAATCCGGCGGATTGCCCTACAGACTGACCGGATTTGCCCCTTCTGGGCTTCTTATGGCATAATTGAGCTACTTCACGGAGGGTATCCACGCATGACAGACAGGATCGCAGCCTAAGGTCTGCCTCGCTTCCCGAACGACGGGAAACCACCTGGCGCGGGTAGACCTTGAGGGTCTCGAAAACCCTCAAGGTCTGGCTTCTTAGCAACAGGTTCATGGCGAGGCTTCATGCCTGCTGTGATCGTTCTATCTACGCTATTCGACCGAGCACACCGTTAACGCCGCAGGCATCTATGCTTGCGGCGTTTTTGTTACAAGAGGTCTCTCATGCTTACCGTCCGCGATATCACCAAATGGTTCGGCGACGTCAAAGTGCTGGACCGTGTCAACTTCACCCTGAACCGCGGGGAGCGGGCCGGGTTGATCGGCCCCAATGGCTGCGGCAAGACCACCCTGCTGCGCATCATCACCGGCGAGCTGGCGGCCGACCGGGGCAGCGTGGCCCTGACGCCGCGCTCGGCGCGCATCGGCTACCTGGCCCAGGCGCTGTCCTTCGCGCCCGGCGCCACCGTGGCCGATGTGCTGGCCGCGGCCGAAGGGGAGCGCGAGGCCGCCGAGGCCCGGCTGGCGCGGCTGGCCGAGGCTGTGGCCGCCGCGTCCGCCGAGATCTTGCCAGAGGCCATGGCCGCCTACGACCGCGCGCTGGCCGAGTATCAGGCGTTGGGCGGCGGGGCGCGCTACGCAGACGCGAGCGCGGTGTTGGCCGGCCTGGGCATGGCAGACGTGGACACTGCGCGGCCGGTCGCCACCCTCAGCGGTGGGCAGAAGACGCGGTTGGGGCTGGCGCGGTTGCTGCTGGCCGAACCCGACCTGCTGCTGCTCGACGAGCCGACAAACCACCTGGACATCGTGGCGCTGGAGTGGCTGGAAGGCTACTTGGCTGAGTACCCCGGCGCGGCCCTGGTCGTTTCCCACGACCGCGCGTTCCTGGACCGCTCGGTGAGCCGCATCCTGGCGCTGGACGACATGACCCGGACGCTGCGCGAGTATACTGGCGGCTACAGCGATTACGCGGCCGCGGTTGACCGTGAGCTGGACAAGCAATGGGCGACCTACCGCGAGCAGCAGGAGCGCATCCGCCAGCTCCAGAGCTCGATCCGCCAGCTCAGCGGCCAGGCGCGGCGCATCGAGGGGGAGACCATAGATTTCCATTATCGCCGCATCGCCAAGGACCTGGCGCGCCGCGCCGTGGTGCAAAAGGAACGGCTGGAACGCATGTTAGCCAGCGAAGAGATCGTGGATCGGCCCGGCCAGACCTGGAAGCTGAAGTTGATCTTTGCCGATGCGCCGCGCAGCGGCCAGGACGTGCTGATGATCCGCGACCTGCGCGCCGGCTACGGTGACCGCGTCGTGCTGGACCAGGTCAACCTGCACCTGGGTTACGGCGAGCGCGCGGTGCTCATCGGTCCCAATGGCGCGGGCAAAACCACGCTGCTGCGGCTGATCACGGGTCGGCTCCGGCCCTGGACCGGCGAAGTTCGCCTGGGCCGCGGGGTGCGCCTGGGCTACATGGCGCAGGAGCAGGAGACGCTCGACCCGGCCGCCACGCCGCTGTCGCTGATCCGGGACGCAGCGCCGCTGGATGAGACCGAGGCACGGGCCTTCCTGCACTACTTCTTGTTCACCAAAGACGAAGTGTTCGTGCCGGTGGGCCGGCTCAGCTTCGGCGAACGCAGCCGGCTGGCGTTGGCGCTGCTGGCCGTGCAGGGCTGCAACTTCCTGCTGTTGGACGAGCCGATCAACCACCTGGACATCCCCTCGCGCGAGCGGTTCGAGCAGGCCATCGCCCGCTTCCAGGGCACCGTGCTGGCCGTGGTTCACGATCGTTACTTCATCGAACGGGTCGCCACGACGATTTGGACGGTGGCAGAGGGACGGATTGCCAATGAGCGGCTGGCGGATAGCTGATGGCAGATGGGCAGCTTCGAGATTCGCCCATTCGTTGATTCCGTGGCATACTTGCGCCATGAGTTGGTGGAACATCCTGCGCGGTGAATCGGTGGCTGTGCGGACAGCTCTCCCGACCGATCGGGCCGCGGTGACGGCGCTGTTGGCGACGGCCTGGCGGCGGCACGGCAATCAGTCGCTGGAAGACCAGGCCGCGCTGCTGGCAAACGGTCTGGCCCAGGTGGCTCTGGCGGGTGATAAGGCGGTGGGATTCCTGGGATTGGCCATGCGTGAGCCGACCGGTTCGCCCCTGCAGACCTGGGTGGATGTGGTGATGGCTGCCGTGGAGGCTGATCGTTCGGCCAGCCCGGTGATGAAGACCCTGCTGGCCCCAGCCATCGCCCGATTGCGGGAGCAGCAAGCGACCGGCATCGTCTGCTTGACCGCGGTTGAATGGTTGCAGGATGCGTTGCGGAGCGCTGGCTTTGTGGAACGCGATCAGGTCATCAGCTATGTGCATGACACGTGGCCGTGTTTGCCTCATCGCAATGCCGGCGCTCAACTCCGGCCAGCGGTCGCGGACGACGCTGAGACCATCTTAGCGTTGAACGCGGCCGCGTTTGCCCCGCTTTGGCGTTACCAGGACGCCACGTTGATGAATTGGCTTATCACCTCAGAACATGCCGTGCTGGCACAACTGGACGGCCAGCCGGTCGGGTTCGCACTGACCACGAACGCGTTGCCCAACAGCTATGCTCACCTGATTCGCGTGGCGACCCACCCGGCAACGCAGCGGCGCGGCATCGGCCGGCAGCTCGTCGTAGACGCCCTGCGCCACGCGCGTGAGACGGGGGCGCCCGGCTTGGCGCTAAACACCCAGGCCAGCAATACTATCTCCCGCAATCTCTACGAATCGTTGGGGTTTCGGCCGACTCGCCAGATGCTCACCGTCCTGGTCTATCAGCTATAACCTCGGCGGCCGTCGCAATTGCTGCGTAAGCTCACCTGGCTAAGCACCGCACGACCTCCTGGACCGTTTTTTCCGCACCGGCCGGCACCTCCGCCATGTAGGGCACGTAGTGGAGTTAGCCGGTCCCAGTCAGGTTGCGCAAATGGAACGCCTTACTGTGCCAAGTGGCTGTCTGAGCTGCTCGTCAGCCAACACGTTTGATCATATTGACTGCGTAACCACCTCGTGATACATTGAATGAAGATAAGTATTTCTACGGCCAGTGGATACAGGAATCACCCGTTTCGCCGATAATCGAGTCTCGCTGCCGTAAGGAATATGGACGATGGAAGCCTGGTACGCACTGTACACCAAACCGAATGCCGAAGCACAGGTGGCACGAACCCTGATCGAACGAGGATTGGCTGTATTCTTGCCCCTGTTGCCAGCGCGTCCAGGGGGCCGCATTCGGCCTTTGTTTCCCGCCTATCTGTTTGTGCGTTGCGACCTGAATGCCTTAGGCATTGCCAGTCTGCAATGGATACCAGGACTCCGCCGCATTCTTAGCTTTGGCGGTCAGCCAGCGGCCGTACCTGATGAGGCGATCCAGGTAATTGAGGATGGCTTACGGGAGATCGAGGCTGCAGGTGGCGTGCTGAAACATCGATTTCAGCCGGGTGATGCCGTCGTAATTGATAGCGGCCCGTTGGCCGGCTTACGCGGCATCTTCCAGGGGCCGATGGGCCCGGCTGAGCGCGTACGCATTTTGGTCCGTTTTCTCGGTGAAACCAATCGGATGCAAGTACCTGTTGAAGCGTTGCGCGCCGCCAGTAATGATGCATTTGGACTACGCCGTCGTCGCAGCACGCGCGGCCGTGGTCGGCGCATCCATTACGCAGATTAGTCCTATCTCAGAGGCCAACCACCATGCCGCAATGGCGCCGCACCCTTTACACTGTCTGGCTCACCCAGTTCATCGCGGTGGCCGGCTTCTCATTTGTCATCCCCTTCATTCCTTACTACATCCAGCAGCTTGGCATCAGCGATGTGAAGCAAGTTGGAATGTGGGCCGGGCTGATCACCTCGGCTCAGGCGGTGAGCATGGCGCTGATGGCGCCGGTGTGGGGCTCGCTCGCCGACCGCTATGGCCGGAAGTTGATGGTGCTGCGCGCATCCTTCGCGGGCGCAGTGGTGCTTAGCTTGATGGGCTTCGTAACCAACGTTCAGCAGTTGCTGGTGCTACGTTTCTTGCAAGGGATGCTCACTGGCACTGTGTCAGCCACGACGACGTTGGTGGCCAGCACTGTGCCCAAGGAGCGTGCCGGCATGGCACTGGGCTCGTTGCAGACGGCCATCTTCCTGGGCGTGTCGTTTGGGCCGTTGCTGGGTGGGGTGTCGGGTGAGGCTTTGGGCTACCGGGCCAGCTTCTGGATCACGGGCGCGCTGCTGTTCTTGTCCGGTCTGCTGGTGTTGCTGTTCGTGCACGAGGATTTCCAGCCGGCAGCGGATGTTCCCCGCGCTGGGCGCAGCAGCACGGTCCAGGCCGCGCGGCTGGTGCTGGCATCGGGGGCGTTGCTGGCAGTATTTGCCAGCCGCATCCTGCTGCGGGTGGGCAGCCGGGCCCTCGATCCCGTGCTGCCGCTGTTCGTGCAAACGCTGCTCCCCGCGGGCAGCCAGGTCGGCGTGACCACGGGCATGATCGTTGCGGTGTCTGGCCTGGGTTCTGCGATCGGCTCACCGGTGATCGGGAGCTGGAGTGACCGCTTGGGCCAGCGCCGGCTGTTGATCGCCTGTGCACTGGTGGCCGGCGCCTGCTACGTCCCCCAGGCGTTCGTCCAAGATGCGCGCTGGCTGATTTTCTGGCAGTTGTTGAGCGGCTTTGCGGTCGGCGGCACGCTGGCCACGGTGACTGCGCTGCTGATGCGTGTGGCGCCGCCCGGTCATGAAGGGATGGTCTTTGGGCTGGACGCCAGCGCGATCTCGGGCGCCAATGCCATCGGGCCGGTGTTAGGTGCTGCGGTCGCGGCCTCGCTGGGACTGCGCGCGCCGTTTCTCCTGGCTGCGTTGCTGTTCGGGGTCGGCCTACTGGCGGTCGTACTGTGGGTGCATGATGGGGGGCGCACGACAGGAAATGGAGGAGGCTGATTAATGGAACCCATTGGCCTGTGCGGTGGCGGCGCGGTGGCGTTGGCCCTATTCCTGACGGCGGTGGTGGGATCCGCCCTGTTGGCTGGCGGCGTGGCCCTGGCGCTGGCCAGGCTGGGCGTCGCTGTTGATGCACGATTCAAGCGCCGCAGCCAGCGCGAGCTCGCCCGTTCTGAGCGCGCATCCGATGTCAAAGCGCCGGATGACGGCGCATCATCCCATTGAGACAGCGCGTCTGCGGGTGATTGTCCGGTATTTGTGCGGCGCGAGTAATGCAACAGTTCTGTGTAAATAGTCGCTCTCTGGATTTGCGCCTTCGGATACTACCTGTTATAATCGCCAACGTTTTAATGCGTTGGCCGAGCGGCGGCGTGCGATGAAGCAACTCCTTCAGTCTGGCCCGTTGTTGCAGATGGGGTGGGTCGTGGCCCTTTCCACGTTGATCCCATTGGGCCTGGGGATTTGGCTCGATCGGCGCCTTGACACGGCGCCGTTATTTATCTTGGTCGGCGCCATCATCGGCATCTTGGCTGGCACTGTCGGCGCGGTGCGTATTGCGAGCAAAGCGATTGAAGCGTTGGGGCGGCCGCCGGGCGACGGCAGTAGCCCAGACCACTTATCTGAAGGGAAGGAGGATCGAGCGTAGTGCTTAAGAAACTCTTCACCGTCCGTACACTGGTGATCTTGCTGCTGATCGCGGCGCCCTTTGTGGTCTCCAGTCTGTTGGGGCTGAAGGTTCCAAGCCCAGTTGTTTCACTGGCGGCAGAACCCATTTTTCACTTCGGCCCCCTCACCATCACCAACGCGGTTTTCACAGCATGGATCGTGATGATCCTGCTGATCCTCCTGGCCATCTTTGCCACGCGCCGCATCCCGAAGGACCTTGCTCAAGCAACCAATCAAGAATTGGTCCCCAGCGGCCTCCAGAACTTCATGGAGATAGTGGTTGAAGCGTTGTACAACATGGCCCACAGCATTGGTGGCCGGTGGACGCCCAAGTTCTTCCCCATTGTTGCCAGCATTTTCCTCTTTGTCATTGTATCTAACTGGCTGGGCCTGGTGCCTGGGGTCGGCTCGATCGGCGTGCTGGAGCACCCCCACGTGGTCGGTCAGGCCGGCTACATCGCCAATGGCGCGATCTTGACGGGCGTCGAAGCGCCCCCGCCAGCAGAAGGCGAGAAGCACGGTGAGGGCTACATTGTGGTGCCGTTCTTCCGTCCTCCGTCCACCGATTTGAACTTCACCATCGGGCTGGGCTTGTTGGTAGTGGCCCTTTCGCAGTATTTCGGGATGAAAGCCTTGGGGCCGGGCTACTTCAAGAAGTTTTTTGACGTGAGCGGCTTCAAGAAAGGCGCCTTCGACGGTGTCGTAGGCCTCTTTGTCAGCATCTTGGAGTTGATTTCCGAGATCGCCAGGATTCTCTCCTTCGGCTTTCGTCTTTTTGGCAATATCTTCGCGGGCGAAGTGCTGTTGGGCGTGATGGCATTCCTGATCCCTTACATCGCTTCCCTGCCGTTTTATGGCCTGGAGCTCTTCGTTGGCTTCATCCAGGCCGCTGTGTTTATGATGCTGGCGCTTGTCTTCTTTGCTATGGCCACGGTAGGCCACGGTGCAGAAGAACATCACTAAGAAAAGCTCTGTTTGAGAGGAGACACACATGGATCTGACGGCTCTTGGTACGGCTCTCGCCATTGGTCTGGGCGCCATCGGCCCCGGCATCGGCATCGGCATCCTCGGCAGCAAGGCGATGGAGGCCATCGGTCGCAACCCTGAAGCGGCCGGCGAAGTGCGCACAAACATGATCCTGGGCATGGCGTTCGCGGAAGCCATCGCGATCTACGCCCTGGTGGTCGCGCTCATCATCAAGTTCGTCTGATGATTTCGGATTCCGGAATTCGGAGCGCGGATTGACCTGTCTCACGGGGATCGGTCAATTGAGAATCCGTAATCCCCAATCCGCAATCTCAAGGAGGGGCGTTTGGAAAAGCTTGGCATCAACCTCGGATTCTTGATTTCGCAACTTGTCAACTTCACGCTGATCGCGGTGCTGTTGACGATGTTGCTGTACAAGCCCATCCTGAACATGCTGAACCAGCGCAAGGAGCGCATCGCACGCAGCATGGCGGATGTGGACGCGGCGCGCGAGGCCGCAGCCAAGGCCCAACAGGAGTACGACCGCCGGATCGCGGAGGCCCAGCGTAAAGCGCAGGAGATCATCGCCCAGGCTGCGCAGGCCAGCGAGAAGGTCGGCGCGGAGATCAAGGCTGAGGCACAGCGGGAGGCCGAGATCATCCGCCAACAGGCGCGCGCGGAGGCAGCCCAAGAGAAGGTGCACCTGTTGGCTGACGTCCAGAGCCAGATCGCAAGCCTTTCCATGCTGGCCACTGAGCGTGTTTTGGGCGAGGCCGTGGATGCGAACACGCAGCGCAAGCTGATCGATCAGTTCCTGGCCGAACTGGGCAAGTGACCCATGAACACGGGTGAACGCGTACAAAGCTATGCGAACGCCTTCCTTGAGGCGGCGTTCGAACGTTGGTTGGGCGCTCTGCAAGGCGCTGCGACGGCGCTGGCCGGTCAGCATGGGCGGTTGGCTGATCTTCAGGGTGTTGGCGCCGACTTCGCGCTGCAGCAGCGGGCTCTCGATAGCTTCTTGCCGGCCGACGCCGATCCGTTAGCCCGCAACCTGCTGTACACGCTGGCGCAGCACGGGGATCTTGAGCTGCTTGGCGATATCACCGAGGCGTTGCGCGCCCGGGTGCGTCAGGCTGAAGCTGGCCCCGTTCCGGTCGAAGTGGTCACAGCCATTGCCCTGACCGCTGATCAGCGAGCCACACTGGAAACCAAGCTGGCCGCGCAGCACAGTGGCGCGCTCAGCTATACCTACCAGGTCGATCCTGCCATTTTGGGCGGCATGATCGTGCGCATCGGCGACAAGCTGATGGATGGCAGTGTGGCGAGCAAGTTGGCGGCCATGAAGCAGGCGTTGGGCGTAACGAATGAGTGAGTTAGTGAGTTGGCGAGTTAGAGAGTTGGTCATTAGTGTCTATATGGTCTAGCGGAAGACTATCGCACTAGTGCACTAACATACTATCGCACTAACGTACTATCGCACGAGGGAGAACATAGATGGCTGTACGAACCGAAGACTTAGTCGCGCAGCTTAAGCAGCAGATCCTTGACTTTCAGGCCCCGACCCGTGTAGTAGATGTCGGCACTGTGCAGCAGGTGGGCGACGGCATCGCGCGCCTCAGTGGCCTCGCCAATGCGCGCGCCGCGGAGCTGGTGGAATTTGGGAACGGCACCCTTGGCATCGTGCTCAACCTGGAAGCGGACAATGTCGGTGTCATCATCATGGGTGAGACCAGCGGCATTTCCGAGGGGCAGCTTGTTCGCAGCACCGGACGTATCGTCTCCGTGCCTGTAGGCGAAGGCATGATCGGCCGTGTGGTGAATGCGGTAGGTCAGCCGGTGGATGGCAAAGGGCCCATTCAGTCAGACAAGTTCCGGCCCATTGAGCGCATCGCGCCCAACGTGGTCACCCGCAAGAGCGTGGATACCCCTGTCCAAACCGGCATTAAGGCCATTGACGCTATGATCCCTATCGGCCGCGGCCAGCGCGAGCTGATCATCGGTGACCGCCAGACCGGCAAGACAGCGCTGGCCATTGACACCATCATCAACCAGAAGGGCCAGGACCTGTTCTGCATTTATGTGGCCATCGGCCAACGCCAGAGCCAGGTGGCTCAGGTGGTCGCGACCCTGGAGAAGTTCGGCGCGATGGAGTATACCGTGGTGGTGGCTGCTACGGCGGCCGAGCCCGCGGCGCTCCAGTATATCGCCCCTTACACAGGCTGTGCCATCGGCGAAGAGTTCATGGAGCAGGGCAAAGACGCGCTGATCATCTACGATGACCTCTCGAAGCATGCCCAGGCGTACCGACAGGTCTCGCTGCTGCTGCGCCGCCCTCCTGGCCGTGAGGCGTATCCCGGCGACGTCTTCTACCTGCACAGCCGCTTGCTAGAGCGCGCCGCGCGCCTGGCGCCGGAGTACGGCGGTGGGTCGCTCACCGCGTTGCCCATCATCGAGACCCAGGCCGGCGACATCTCGGCCTACATCCCCACCAACGTCATCTCGATCACTGACGGCCAGATCTTCCTGGAGAGCGATCTGTTTTACGCGGGCATCCGCCCGGCCATGAACCCTGGCCTCTCCGTGAGCCGTGTAGGTGGCGCTGCGCAGACCAGGGCGATGAAGCAGGTGGCGGGCAAGATGAAGCTGGAGCTGGCCCAGTTTCGCGAGCTGGCAGCCTTCGCCCAGTTCGGCTCGGACCTGGATCCCGCGACGCAACGCCAACTCGACCGCGGCCAGCGCATCACCGAGATCTTGAAGCAGCCGCAATACGCGCCCTGGCCGTTGGAGCGGCAGGTCATGGTGTTCTTCGCCGTCACCAATAACTATCTCGACAAGGTGCCGCTGGATAGGCTTGCCGACTGGCAGGATGAGTTCATTCGTTACATGGAAACCGCGCATCCGAATCTTGGCCGCACCATTGCGGCCAACAAGAAGCTAGATGATTCGACGATTGAGGGGCTGAAGCTGGCGCTGCAGGACTTCAACGCGATGTTTCTGGCGGAGAAATAAATCGGGGGCGCATGGTCTGGTATCAGGTCCGGTGGCGCGTAAGCCCCGGTTGGTCAGCGACTGAAGGATAAGGCATGCCGAGCACACGCGAAATCCGTCGTCGTATCCGTAGCGTCAAGAGCATTGCCAAGGTCACCAAGGCGATGGAGACGGTGGCTGCGGCCAAGATGCGTAAGGCGCAGCAGCAGGTGCTAGCCACGCGGCCCTACGCCAGCCAGGCGTGGGAGGTGTTGAGGTTCCTTGCACGCCTGCGCAGCGCAAATGTGGCGGAGCAGCCGTTGCTGCAACAAAGACCGGTCAAGAAGGTCTGCTTGCTGCTCATCTCGGGCGATCGTGGCCTGGCCGGCGCTTACAACAGTAACGTCATCCGCGAAGCTGCCGAGCAGATTCGCGGATGGGAAAGGGACGACCTTGAGGTCGGCGTGGTCACGGTCGGGCGCAAGGGCCGGGATTGGATGTTGCGGCATGGCCCGCCCCTGCGCGCAGAATTCACCGGCATGAGTGATCGGCCCACCAGCAACGATGTTGCACCGGTGGCCAGCGTCTTGATCGAGGACTTTGTCTCGGGCGTTTATGATGCGGTGTATATCGTGTTCACGAATTTTGTGAACACCATGCGCCAGGAGCCGGCTACGTGGCAGTTGTTGCCCATTGTGACAGCACAACCCGAAACGCCCATGGCTGCAGATTACATTTTTGAGCCGGACCCTCAAACCATCTTGGGCGAGGTGCTGCGCGGTCTCACTGAAGTGCAAATCCTGCAATCGCTTTATGAGGCGATCGCCAGCGAGCAGTCGGCCCGGATGGTAGCTATGCGCAACGCGACCGACGCAGCCAATGATCTGATCGGTGAGTTGACCTTATCGTACAACAAGGCCCGGCAGGAAGCGATCACCAAGGAACTATTGGATATCGTGGGCGGCACCACCGCATTGATGAACGCCTGAAGGAAATCACATCGTCGGAGGAAAACAGCATGGGTAAAAGCGGCGCCATCGGTAAACTTGTCCAGGTTATCGGCCCTGTGGTGGACGCGGAGTTCGCCCCGGAAGATCTGCCGGACATCTATGACGCGCTCGAGATCCGGCTCGAAGGCGGCGGCAAGCTGGTGTGCGAAGTACAAGGGCAGTCGGGCCGCAACTGGGTGCGCTCGGTCGCCATGTCTAGCACCGATGGTTTGCAGCGTGGGATGGAGGTTATCGGCACGGGGCAGCCGATCTCTGTGCCGGTCGGGCCAGGCACGTTAGGCCGGATCTTTAATGTGCTGGGAGATACCATTGATTCCACGGAGCCGATCGATGCCGCTGACCATTATCCGATCCATCGGCTGCCGCCGCCGTTGGTCGAGCAGTCTACCAAGGCTGAGGTGTTTGAGACGGGCATTAAGGTCGTTGACCTGATCGCCCCCTTCACTAAGGGTGGCAAGACGGCCATCTTCGGCGGCGCGGGCGTTGGCAAGACCGTGGTCATCCAGGAGCTGATCCACAACATCGCCAAATTCCATTCGGGCTATTCGGTATTCGCCGGCGTGGGTGAGCGCAGCCGCGAGGGCAACGACCTGTGGCACGAAATGCGCGATTCCGGCGTGATCAACAGCACAACGATGGTGTTCGGCCAGATGAACGAGCCGCCCGGCGCCCGCTTGCGCGTCGGCCTGACCGCGGTCACCATGGCCGAATACTTCCGTGACCAGGGTCGCGACGTGCTGCTGTTCATTGACAACATCTTCCGCTTCGTGCAGGCCGGCTCCGAGGTTTCCTCGTTGCTGGGCCGCCTCCCCAGCGCCGTGGGCTATCAGCCCACCCTGGGCACCGACATGGGCGAGTTGCAGGAGCGCATCTGTTCCACCAAGACCGGCTCCGTGACCTCCATGCAGGCCGTGTATGTGCCCGCCGACGATTACACCGATCCGGCCCCGGCAACCACGTTTGCGCACCTGGACGCCAGTATCAGCTTGGAGCGCTCGCTGGCCGAGCAGGCGCTTTTCCCCGCGGTGGACCCGCTGGCCTCCACCAGCCGCATCCTTGACCCGCTGGTGGTCGGCGAAGATCATTACCAGGTGGCGCGCGCCGTGCAGCGGACGCTGCAGCGCTACAAGGATCTGCAGGACATCATCGCCATCCTGGGCGTGGAAGAATTGAGTGAAGAAGACAAGCTAACCGTGGCCCGGGCCCGTAAGATCCAGCGCTTCCTCACCCAGCCGATGTTTGTGGCCGAGGCGTTCACCGGCCGGCCGGGCGTCTACGTAAAGCTGTCTGACAACATCGAAGGGTTCCGGCAGATCCTGGACGGCGAGCATGACAGCTTGCCTGAGCAGGCGTTCTACATGGTCGGCAGCATCGCCGATGCGGTGGTGAAGGCCAAAGAGCTGAGGGACTGATCCCATGTCAACCATCCGTCTGGACTTCGTCTCGCAGGATCACATGGTCTTCTCCGGCGATGTGACCGAGATCCTGGCGCCCGGCATCGAGGGGCAGTTGGGCATCTTGCCCAAGCACGCGCCGTTGATGACCATCCTGGCGCCCGGCGAGGTGTTGGTGAAGCGCGAGGGCCAGCCCGACCTCAGCTTTGCGGTCAGCGGCGGCTGGATGGAGGTCCGGCCGGACAAGGTCAATATCCTGGCCCGCACCGCCGAACGCTCCGACGAAATTGATGTGCAGCGCGCGGAAGCTGCCAAAGCGCGCGCCGAGCAGCTCTTGGCCGAGAAGCCCCCCCGCGACGAGCGCGCCGGCCTGGAGATGGCCCTGAAGCGCTCCCACATCCGCCTCAAGGTGGGCGGCCGCAAGACGGGCTGGCGGCCTTCTGGCCCGAGCGAGGTGGACACCCAGACCCCGATGGGGAACAACAACTGATCGTCTTGGGTTGTTCGTTTTCACAGTGCAGCGGTCAACGCGTGCGATGTGCTTTCGGGCATAGCGCGCGCTTCTTTTTGCGCCGCGGTCTGCCTTGACGTATAATGAGCCCATCCTAGAGTGCGACGCGCTTCGACAGGGCGTCGCTTTTTTCTGACTTAGCAGGAGCCTGCATGTTTGAACGACTCATCGGCATTGACTTGGGCACGGTCAATGTCCTGGTATATGTCAGCGGCCGCGGCATTGTGCTGCAAGAACCGTCGGTGGTCGCGATCTCCATCCGCGATAACAAGATCGTCGCCGTGGGCCAGGAGGCTCGTGATATGCTGGGCCGCGCGCCCGAGAGCATCGAGGTCGCTCGCCCGATGCGCGATGGCGTCATCGCTGATTACGTGGTCACCGAGGCGATGCTACGCTACTACATCCGCAAGGTGATCGGCCGCAGCCCGTTGTTCCGACCGCGCGTGATGATCAGTACCCCCAGGGGCGTCACCAGTGTAGAGAGCCGCGCGGTGCACGACGCTGCGCTCCAGGCCGGCGCCAAGGAAGCATATCTGATCCCCGAGCCGTTGGCCGCAGCCTATGGCGCTGGCCTGCCCATCGGCACACCCACCGGCAATATGGTTGTAGATATCGGCGGCGGCACCACCGAGGCAGCCGTGGTTTCCATGAACGACATCGTGGTGTGGAGTAGCGTGCGCGTCGGCGGTATCCGCACCGACGAGGCGATCATGGCCTATGTGCGCAAGAAATATAACCTGATCATCGGTGAACAGACCGCCGAGGAGATCAAGATCACCATCGGCAGCGCGTTGCCGCTTTCTGAAGAGCTGAGCATGGACGTGCGCGGCCGCGATCAGGTGGCCGGCCTGCCCAAGACCATCACCCTGACCTCCGGCGAGATTACCGAGGCGATGGCTGAACCGTTAAGCGCCATTATCGGTGTGGTGAAGCAGACGCTGGAGAAGACTCCGCCTGAGCTGGCCGCTGACATCATCGACCGCGGCATGGTGCTCAGCGGCGGCGGCGCTCTGCTGCGCAACATTGACCGCCTGGTGACCAAGGAGACCGGGGTGCCCGCGTTCGTGGCCGAACACCCGCTGGCGTGCGTGGCGTTGGGCGCGGGCAAGGCACTGGAGAACTACCCCATCATGCGCCGCAGCCTGCCGGGCGTCGGCAGCAGCGGGTGATTGACGGGGCCAACAGTACGCGTTTTCCGGACGCACAGCGTAAATGAGGCGTTTCAGGCGGCAAAGTGCCTGGAGCGCCTTTTGTGTTTTGCCGGGAGACTCATGTGAAGAGTCTCAATGCCTGCGTGCACTGATCTGCGCATGGGCAGCGGCCGCCGCTTTGCGCACCTTGCGTTTGGCATCGTGCGCCGCAGCTTCCGCCAGGACGGCCAGCACGCCCCGGTCGCCGATGCGGCCCAGGCTTTGCGCGGCTGCCTCGCGCACCATGCTGTTGCCATCGTGTGTAAGGCGATCGCGCAACACCGGCAACGCGGCTGGGTCTCCCAGGTCCCCCAGCGCCAGCAGCGCGGCCGCACGCACCCCGGCGTCGGCGTGGGTCACCGCATCGCGCAGCGGCTCCAGCGCGGCCGCGCCGCCGAACCGGCCCAGCCAGGCCGCGGCCTGCTCGGCCAGTTGCGGATCGGCCGTGTAGAGGCGTTCGATCCAGGTGGCCGCGTCGGCTTGTCTCTTGCCCTGAAACCGCCCCCCCGCTTTTTCAGCAGCCAGAAAATCGGAGTAGATGTCGGCGAACGCGGGATCGTGCGGATCGAGCATGGGGGCTGTTTCAACAGCAGTCTGCGCGCGGCGGCGCGCCATGCTCCGCGACATGTGGGCCGCGAACTCGGTGGCCGACAGCACACTGGCGCCCGCGGCCCTGGCGCGGCCGGCCAGCCCCTGGTCGTTGGTGACGACCGCGTACTGACCTGGCTGGCGGCTGGCAGTCAGGTACGCGATGATCGCGTCGTCGGCGGTCTGGCCGGGGCGGGCGAACCGCACCTCGACCCCGGGTGAATCTGCTGTCGGCCCGGCCGGCGCGGTCGGCGGTGCAGGGGCCAGGGGGCCGGTGTCGAAGAACACGACCATCGCGCGGCCGCCGAGCCGCGCGCGGTGGTTGCGCAGCCGCACCAGCAAGCGCTGCTCGTCGTCCGGTTGGTTTAGATGGATGTCGGGTAGGATCCCGATCAGGTTATGGCCGTCAATGATGTAAGACATCGCTCGCCGTCCGTGAAACGCGTTGACGCTGTGGATAGTGTATGCTATGATAAAAGGGAAGTCAATCGAGCGTATCCAGGAATCTCTTGTTGTGGAGCAAGTCCTTGTAGATGCGAGCGGCCTTTGTTGTTTTCGTTTTGTTCTTGGGGTTGGTTCTATTTGCCGGCTGTGCGACGGCGCTGCCGCCTGTAGCGCCATCTGAGCCGACCAGGGCGTCTTCACCAGGAGCTGCATCGATGAAACTCAACAGTGCTGCCTTCGCCGAAGGCGGAATGATCCCAAAGAAGTACACATGCGACGGCGACGACGTCTCGCCGCCCCTGACGTGGATCGATGTGCCTGCGGGCGCTAAGTCCCTGGCGCTGATCGGCGACGATCCCGACGCTCCGGTGGGTACTTGGGTGCATTGGGTTGTGTTCAACCTGCCGACTACGACCGGTGGCCTGCCGGAAGGCGTCCGCGCGGAGAAGCAACTGGCTGGCGGCGGCCTCCAAGGGACCAACAGTTGGAAGCGGGTGGGTTACGGCGGGCCCTGTCCGCCAGGTGGCACGCACCGCTATTTCTTCAGGCTGTACGCGCTGGACGTCGCGCTGACCCTGGGGAACAACGCGACAGCCAAGGACGTGCAGGCGGCGCTCAAAGGGCACGTGCTGGCAGAGGCGCAGACGATGGGCCGCTACACGCGGCGATGAGGCAACAGTAAGGCGTAAGGAGATAACAGTATGAGGGGTGGCAGAAAAAGGGGATATCAAGTGCGATGGCGTTGGAATCTGCTGGTCTTGCTGATCGCATTGGTTTTCTCCACGCAGGTATCCGCGCAGACGGATGGCGTCATCAAGCTGGCGCAATTCAAGGGCCCGGTGACGCCGGTGCTGGCGAGTTATATCGAGCGGGCGATCAACGACGCGGAGGCCAGCGGCGCGGCCGCGCTAGTGATTGAGTTGGATACGCCAGGTGGCTCGGTGGATATTACCAAGGCGCTGACGCAGCGCATGACCAGTGCGCGCGTGCCGATCATTGTGTACGTGGCCCCGCGGGGCGCGCACGCGGGCTCGGCCGGCACGTTCATCACGCTGGCCGGCCATCTGGCCGCGATGGCGCCGGGCAGCAGCATCGGTGCCGCCAGCCCGGTGGGCAGCGAGGGCGCCGATCTGCCGGAGACGCTCAAGGCCAAGGCGGTCAACATCCTGGTGGCCGACATCAAGAACCTGGCCGCGCGGCGCGGTGAAGAAGCGGTAGCATGGGCTGAGAAAGCGGTGGCCGAGGCAGCCGCGGCCACCGCCGACGAGGCGCTGGCCCTGGGTGTGATTGACGTCGTGGCCGCCGACTTACCCGATCTGCTGCGGCAGCTCGATGGCCGGGTCGTAGAGGTTGACGGGGAAGCGATCACGCTGCGCCTCAGCGACCTGCCCGTGGAAGATGTGCCCCTCAGCCCGCTGGAAGGCTTCCTGAATCAGATCACCAACCCTGCGCTGGCAGCCATCTTGCTGACCATCGGCCTGAACGCGATCCTGTTCGAGCTGTCCAATCCGGGCGGTTACGTTGCCGGTCTCATCGGCGTGGTCTGTTTGCTGCTGGCGTTTTACGCCCTAGGCACGCTGAACGCGAACTGGGCGGGCTTGGGGTTCATCGCGCTGGCGTTCGTGCTGTTCGTGCTCGACCTCAAAGCGCCCACCCACGGCGCGCTGACCGCCGGGGGCATCGTGAGCTTCGTCTTTGGAGCGTATATGCTGTTCAACAACACGGATGTGAGCGTGCCCTGGGCGCCGATCATCGGCTCGGCGCTGGCCACGGCCGCGTTCTTCGCCTTTGCCATCACCAAAGCGCTGACCGCACAGCGGCGCCGGCCGACCACCGGCATGGAAGGGATGATCGGCGAGATCGCCGAGGTGCGCCAGCCGCTGAACCCCACCGGCATAATACTGGCCAGCGGTGAGCTGTGGCGCGCCGAGTCGGAGTCCGGCCCCGTCGCAGCCGGCGAGCAGGTCATCGTGACCGGGCAACGAGGATTCGTGTTGCGGGTCAAGAAGGCGTAAAGAAGCCGTTTCTTACCACGAAGCCACCGGGGCACAAAGCTCCTGGGCTCTTTGTGTCTTGGTGTCTTTGTGGTTCTCAATCAAGCTATGGGGAAAGACCTTGTCATGAATCATCAGGCGATCCCTGCATCTGACATCCGACAACAAACGAAGACCGACCCCCACCGCCCCCAATACCACTTCACACCGCCGGCCAACTGGCTGAACGATCCCAACGGCCTGATCCAGTGGCATGGGCAGCATCACCTGTTCTACCAGCACAACCCGCACGCGCCGGTGCACGGCTCGATCCACTGGGGCCACGCGGTCAGCGATGACCTGGTCCACTGGCGCGACCTGCCCATCGCACTGGCGCCCACGCCGGGCGGCACGGACGCGGGCGGTTGCTGGTCCGGCTGTGCGGTGGACGACGGCGGTGTGCCGACACTGCTCTACACTGGCGTCCACCCCCAGGCCGTGCACGTCGCCACCAGTGCCGATGACCTGTTAACCTGGCAGAAGTTCGCCAGCAACCCGGTGATCGCCGGGCCGCCGGCTGAGGTAGCCGCAGGCGGTGACTTCCGCGATCCGTTCCTGTGGCGCGCCGGCGACGGTTGGCGCATGGTGATCGGCACGCGCGACGGCGACGTCGGCGGCGTGGTGCTGCTGTACCGCTCCACGGATCTCCGGCGCTGGGAGTATCTCGGCCCGATCCTGCGGGGCGACATCCGCCAGAGCGAGCCCTTTTCCACGGGCGCGATGTGGGAGTGCCCCAACCTGCTGGATTACGGCGGCCGGCAGTCGCTGATCATCTCCACGCAGGACCCGGCCTGGCGGCTGATGTACCCGTTCTACGTCACCGGTGTCCTGGGGCCGAGCGGTTTCACGGTCGAGCGGCAGGGGATCCTGGTGTATCCTGGCACGGGGGGCGACTTCTACGCGCCGCAGGCCATGCGCCGGGCCGATGGCAGTTACCTGCTGTGGGGCTGGCTGAACGAAGGCCGACACGAGGCCGCGCGGCGGGAGGCGGGTTGGGCCGGCGCCATGTCACTGCCGCTGTTGGTCTCGCTGGCCGCGGACGGCTGCCTGACCCTGGCGCCAACGCCTGAACTGCAGGCGCTGCGGGCTGAGGGCCGGCACTACGCGGCTATCACGCTGGGCGCAGAGGCGTGGGCGCCGGAGATCGCGGGGGATTGCCTGGAGATCACCGCGCAGATCGAGCCGGATGAGGGCGCCGAGGTTGAGATTCGGGTGCGCTGCACGCCCGACGATGCAGAATACACGGCAATCGTGTTGCGGCAGGCCGCCCGGCAGATCGCCATCGTCCGGGAGCACGCTAGCCTGGATGACAGGTGCGATCGGCCCCCGGCCAGCGCGCCACTCAAGGCTACCGGCGGGCCGGTGACGCTGCGCGTCTTCCTTGATCGTTCGACCATCGAGGTTTTTGCGGAAGGGGGCCGCACCAACCTGGCGACCCGCATCTACCCCACGCGGCAGGACAGCGTGGGCATCTGCCTGGTGAGCCAGGGTGGGCCGGCGCGGGTTAAGTCGCTGGATGTCTGGAAGATGCGCGGGATCTGGTAGCGATCGCTTCACGATGCCGGAATCGAGGCTTTAGCCCAATGTCACTAACTTGTCGTTTGTAAGGGGTCTGTGACCCCGGCCTGGGGCCAGAAGCGGCCTGAAAACCGCTGCGACGCCGGTCGCAGACCGGCTGAGAACAAATGCAAAGCTGGCTGACCACCCAATGTTAGTGCCATTGGGCTTCAGCCGGCTGCCTGGTCAATGTCAGGGGCCGGCTGAAGCCTCAACGCCAGCATATGCCCGAATCATTCTCGGCAAAGCCGTCAGCTTGCGTTACAGATCCAGGGTCAGCGTCCACCCATACGGATCGGCCGCGCGGCCATATTGGATATCGGTCAGCGCCTTGTAGAGGCGCTGCGCCACCGGCCCCGGCTGATTGTCGTTGATGGTGACCGCCTCATCCTCCGTGCCCAGCCTTCCCACCGGCGCGATCACGGCCGCGGTACCGATGCCGAACACCTCGGTGATCCTGCCGCCCCGGATGTCCGCCAGGATCCGGTCAATTTCAATCCGCTCCTCGCTCACCGAATAGCCCAAATCCGGCGCCAGTCTCAACACCGAATTCCGCGTGATGCCGGGCAGAATGCTGCCGGAGAGCGCAGGCGTGGCGATGTGCGTCCCATCGTACACGAACGCGATGTTCATGGCGCCCACCTCTTCCACGTAGCGCCGCTCTACCGCATCCAGCCACAGCACCTGCTGATAGCCTTGCGCCCGCACCTGCTCACCGACGTAGAGGCTCGCTGCGTAGTTGCCGCCGGTCTTGGCTTCGCCGGTGCCGCCGCGGACTGCGCGCACGTGGTCGCGTGAGACATAAACTGCGACCGGGTTGAATCCGGTCGCAAAATAAGCGCCCACAGGCCCGACAATGATGTAGTGCAAATAGGTCCCGCTGGCATGGACGCCCAGGTCAACATCGGTGGCGATCATGGTCGGCCGGATGTACAGCGACGCGCCCTCTCCTGCCGGGACCCAGGCGTGCTCCAGACGCACCAATTCGACCATCGCCTCAACGTGCTCCTCCGGGTCCACCGGCGCCATGGCCATGCGTTGGGCCGACCGGTTGAAACGTGCCGCGTTTTCCCACGGCCGGAACAGGTTAATCCGGCCATCGGGCCGGCGATAGGCTTTGAGCCCCTCAAAGATGCTCTGGCTGTAGTGCAGCACGATGGAGGCGGGGTCGAGGCTCAACGAGTGATAGGGCCCGATCCGGGCATCATGCCAACCCTTTTCAGGCGTGTAACGCTGGCTGAACATGTGCTCAGAGAAGCTCCGACCGAAGCCCAAGTCCGTTGGGAACGATTTTCGGGCGGTTGGGGCCAACGGTTCAACGACTACTTTCATGATACATGGCGCCTTTCTTGAAGCATGTGTTTCCAGTACCAGGAACTGCGATAATAAGGACAAATGCCGATCGCAGTCGGGAGGCCGAGCGAATGCATTATAATGGCGCTTGCAGATGGGTGCAAACAGCAGCGCTGAAACTTCATGTTGCCGAACCCCCTGCAAAACCATGAAAACTGGCTATAATAATCTTGAGTAGTTGTGCCGAACCACATGGGACTGGTGGCGTGGCTGCGCAGCGGAGGTCGCTATGTTCCGGCTTCGTTCTCGAGGAGATCCCCGCCAGGAAGATCGGTTGCCCCGGTGTTCGTGCTGAGGCCGCGGCCCTGATTGGGTCGCGGCTTTTCTGTTGTCGGATTCCCCAGGGCAGGGGAGGGGCAGGTGTAATGAAGACCGACAAAGCCGCGCTGATCAAACGCATCCCTCTGTTCGCCGGGCTGGGCGACACCGAGTTGTGCTACCTGGCGGATATCCTGTCCGAGGCTGATATCCCCGTGGGCCAGCTTCTGTGCCTCGAAGGAGACCCCGGCGACCGTTTCTACGCCATCCTGTCCGGCGAGGTGGAGGTCATCAAGGCGCTGGACACGCCCGATGAGCGCCTGCTGACCACGCGCGGGCCGGGCGAGTTCTTCGGCGAGATGAGCCTGCTCGATCCCGACGGCCTGCGCACTGCCAGCGTCCGGCCTCGTACGGCCGCGCGGCTGTTGGTGATGGCGCGGCCGGACTTCGACGCGCTGCTGCAACACCGGCCTGCCCTGGCCTACGAGATGGTGCGCGCGCTCAGCTTGCGCCTGCGCGAGTCGGACAACGCGGCCATCGCGGATCTGCGCGACAAGAACCGTGAACTGGCGCAGGCTTACGCCGACCTCAAAGCGGCGCAAGCGCAGATCATCGAAAAAGAGGTGTTGGAGCGGGAACTGTGCACCGCGCACTGGATCCAGCAGAGCATCCTGCCGCGCGAGCTGCCCCGGCTGACCGGCTTCGATTTCGGCGTGCGCATGGAGCCGGCCCGCGCGGTCGGCGGCGACCTCTTCGACTTCATCCCCCTGGGCCGCGACCGCGTGGGTATCGTCATCGGGGATGTTTCCGACAAAGGGGTGCCCGCGGCCATCTTCATGGCGCTGACCCACAGCCTGCTGCGTGCGGAAGCCACGCGCGCCCGCTCCCCCCGGCGCGTGCTGGAACGCGTGAACCGCTTGCTGTCCGACATGAATGATGCCGGCATGTTCGTGACGCTGCTGTACGGGGTGCTGGACCGGGAGCGAGGCGACTTCTGCTACGCGCGCGCCGGGCACGAGCTGCCGCTGCTGTTCAACCCTGACGGCATGGTCGCGCCCGCGCCCCACGGCCAGGGCGCGCCCCTGGGCATCTTCGACGACGTGGCGCTGGACGAGAAGTGCATCCCCGTGCCGCCCGGCAGCGCGATCCTGCTCTACACCGATGGCGCCACCGATATCACCGGTCCGGAGGGAGTGCTGTTCGGCCTAGAGCGGTTGCAGACGCTGGCGCAAGCGAGCCTGAACGGCCGGGCTGCCCAGGCCGTATGCGACGAGATCTGGCGCGGGCTGACCGCGTACCAGGGGACCAGCGGCCAGGACGACGACGTGGCTCTGGTGGCGATACGCGCTGCTTAGGGTCAAGACCTGGCAGTTTTCCAAAGTTGGATGAGTTGGTGGTAGCCCTGAGCGCTTGTGAGGTGCTGTCATGATGGAGTCGCGCTCCTTTGGGATGGGCCATCCATCCGCCCCAGATAGTGGGGCGCCAAATCCCGCACCCCTGCCGGCCACGATGGCTGGGCGCCCGTTCGGCGTTGACGAGATGGGCCGGTCTGTGGGCCGCACGAAAGGCAACATCGTCGCTGCGACGGTGACCTACATGCTAGAGTGCGTGGAACAGGGCGCCGTTCGCGCTTTGCCGCCTGGGGCCCGCGCGGAGGAATGAGAGGCGCGCATCGCGGATGCGAGGGCAGGCGCCTTAGCCCAGATAGTCGCGCGCCTGAACGCGGCCATCACCGACCCGCGCTACCAGGTCACGGCCGACTATTTGCTGAACGAGGGCAACAGCTACTCCGTGGAGTTCGACGCTTTCCTTAGCGAGATCTGTCGCGACCTCTCGGGCGATCCGCGCTTCCATTTCAACCGCGGGGCCAGGAGCATCTCCGCCTCGGTTGTCCAACTGGCGCGACCTTTTCCCCTCAGGCAAGTCTACAGCCTGTTGCCGCGCTTCGCCGCCAAGTTCGCTGCGACGGAGTTTCGAGTGGGCCAGGTGACCGCGAACTCGGCCGTGATCCAGTGGCACGCGGCCAACGACCTGGCGCAACTGCCCCTGCGCTGCACCGGCTGTTCCTCGATTACAGTTGCCAGTATATCCAGGGCACCTTTTCCAGCATTCCGCAGGTCCATTCCGGGATGCCGCCGGCCGCGATCCGCGATCTCCGCTGCCACCTGCGCGGGGACCCGTACTGTGAGTGGGAGTTCACCTGGGAGAACCCGCGTGATCAACGAGCCGTGCCTTCCCACGATAGCACATCGGATGATGAACGACCGCGTGTGGGGGCGGGATCTCGTCGCGCCCACCCAACAGGAATGGAAGACCAGGCGGGCAGCGGAGAAGGTAGCGGGAGGGGCGAGGTTACCTCGCCCCTCCCGGGGGCCTATCCGGTCCCGGTCGCGCTCCCCGACAATGAGCTGCCTGGGCTTCCCCCTTTCATCGAGGGCCTGCCCTTCGGTGCGGACCAAGACGGCAGGCCGATCCGGCAGATTACGGGCGCAGGATTGATCGGGGCTATCCGAGAGATGCAGGATGCCGTGGGCGAGCAAGCTGGCCGAGATCTGCCCCCAGATATGAGCGCCGAGGAACGCCGGGCGCGCTTCAGCCAAGCCCAGAATGCGGCGTTAGACCGCCTGGTCGAACGGCTGAACGCCGTCATCCCCGACCCGCGCTACCGCGTCACCAGAGATTACCTGCTGAATGAAAGCAACTACTACTCGCACGAGTTCAACTTGTATCTCAATGAATTCGCCCGCGAAATCACCGGTGATCCGAGCTTTCACTTCCGTTGCGGCCTGAAGAGCATCCCTGCTGCCCTCCTCAGGTTGGCGCATCCCTTGACCCTGCGCCAGATCTACACTTTGTTGCCCTGGTTGACGGCCAGGGTTACTGAGGCCGATTTCCGGGTGATCAACACAACGTCGAATTCGGCTGTCGTCCAATGGCACCCTGCCCGCCAGCTCGTGCAGCTGCCTCCGGCGCTGCACCAACGCTATCGCCACATGGCCTGCCAGGCCTACCGGGGCGTCTTCGCCGCCGTGCCGCGGGTACATTCAGGCCTGCCCCTAGCCCAGGTTCGTGAGCATCGCTGCGTGCTGCGCGGGGACGATTGCTGTGAGTGGGAATTTGCCTGGCAGGCGGCGCAGTCGGACATCGGTCTCGAAGTGTGGGGAGGCGCAATCCTTTCGGCCGCCCTGCTGGCCTACACATTGGCGCGGCTGCCGGGCTGGGAATGGACTGCTGTGGCCACGGCCTTGCTCCCGGCAACGGGCGGGTGGCTCGTGTGGCGTTCCAGGGAGGCGGCCAAGCGCCACAGAGAGGCGGAGCGTTTGCTGCTGGAGACCCGCGACGCGGCCGAAAAGCAATACGATGATTTCCAGCAAACCAACGCAGATCTCCAGCTCACCAACGTTACGCTCAACCAGAAGCTGTCGGAGCTCACCGCACTGCACGAGATCGGCCTGGCGCTGAGCGCGACTCTGGATGTGGACGAGCTGTTAGACAAGAGCCTGCGGGCAGTCACAGCCTACCTCTCTTTTGACCGTGCGCTGATCCTGCTGGTAGAGGAGCGCGCCGGGCGCCGTATGTTGGCAAGCGGTCGGCTGATCGGTGGCACACCGGAGATGGCCGCATTGCTGGAAGGGCTGGAGGTCCCGCTGGAGGGATCGGGCTCGTTCCTGGCCAGGATCGTTCGCTCTGGACAGCCACTGCTGCTGCGAGATGCATACGAGGAGGCCGGGGATGAAGCAACGCGCGGATACCTGGAAGCGCTGGGGGTAAGTTCTTTCCTGGCCGTGCCGCTGATCACGCAAGGCCGGGCCGTGGGCGTGCTCGGCGTGGATAACGCCCTCACCGGCCGGCCCATCCCTGAAACCATGCAGGATCTGCTCTCCACAGTGGGGGCCCAGATTGCGGCTGCCGTTGATAGCGCGCGTTTGTATCGCACCCTGGAGCAGCGCGTGGCCGAACGCACGGCCGAGTTGGGGCGGCAGAACGCGTATCTGGCTGCGCTGCACGAGACCACGGTAGGTTTGATCAGCCGCCTGGACGTGAATGAGCTGTTGGAGGCGCTGATCACCCGAGCCGGACAACTGCTCCACGCGCCACACGGCTTCATCTACCTGCTGGAGCCCGACCAAGCCGAGCTGGCGTGCAAGGTCGGCGTCGGAGCGCTCACCCGGTCGGTGGGCTCCCGCCGGAGGCCGGGCGAGGGCGTGGCAGGCAAGGTCTGGCAGACCGGCCAGCCACTGGTGGTGGACGACTACGACCGCTGGCCCGGACGTGCCGAATCGTTTCAGCCGGGCCTCCTGGGCGCTATCATGGGCGTGCCGCTGAAGTCGGACGATCAGGTCGTGGGCGCCATCGGCCTGGCCTATGACCCCGGCACCGATCGGTCATTCGGTGCGGGTGAGGTAGCGCTGCTGAGCCGCTTCGCCCAGCTTGCCTCGGTGGCGCTGGACAACGCCCGGCTCTACTCGGCTGCCCAAGAGACCCAGCGCCGGCTGACCGACATCATCGAGTTCTTGCCCGATGCCACGGTGGTGATTGATAGCGAAGGCCGTGTGATCGCCTGGAACAGGGCCATCGAGGAGATGACAGGTATCACGGCGGAGGCGATGTTGGGCAAAGGCGATTATGAGTACGCCATCCCCTTCTACGGCCAGCGCCGGCCGATCCTGGTTGATCTGGTATTCAAACCCCAGGAGGAGCTCGAAGCGAAATACGCCCAGATCCGGCGTCTGGGCGGCACCCTGATCGGCGAGACCTATGTGCCGCACCTTCAAGGCGGCGGCCGCTACTTGTTTGCCACGGCGTCGGTGCTCCGTGATGTCAGGGGCAACGTTGTCGGCGCCATCGAGACCATCCGGGATATCACGGATCGCAAGCGGGTGGAAACCGACTTGCGCAAATCCGAAGAAAAGCTGCGGCTGATTTTTGAAAACGCCTTCGATGGCATCAGCGTGTATGAGGAGCTGCCGGACCAGGATCGGCGCATCTTGTCGGAATGCAGTGAGCGCTACTGCCAGATGGCCGGCCGCAGCAAAGAGGAGCTCCTGGCCCTCGGCGACACCCGGGGCATCCAACGCAGCATCGAGAACGCCGAAGAAGAGACCGATTGGGAATCCATCAAGACTGGGCAACACTTCTCAGGTGTTTTCTCGTGGATCCGACCGGATGGCAAGGAGAACATCGTCGAGTACAGCGCAGCGCCGACCCGCGTCGAGGGGCGTTACTTCACCATCGGGTTGGACCGGGATATCACCGAACGCACGCGCGTCCAGGAGGAGCTGCGCCACGCCAAGGAAGCGGCGGAAGCGGCCACGGAGGCCAAGAGCGCGTTTCTGGCCATGATGAGCCACGAGATCCGCACGCCGATGAATGCCATCATTGGCATGAGCGGCCTGTTGCTGGACACGCAACTGGACGCCGAACAGCGCGACTTCGCGGAAACCATCCGGGTCAGCGGTGACGCCTTGCTGGCCATCATCAACGATATCCTGGACTTCTCCAAGATCGAGGCCGGCAAGATGGAATTGGAGGAGCAGCCCTTCGACCTGCGCGAGTGCGTCGAGTCCGCGCTGGACCTGGTGCGCATCCGGGCTGCGGAGAAGGGGCTGGAGTTGGCCTGTGAGAGCGCCGCGGAGGTGCCGTCCGCCATCCGCGGCGATGTCACCCGCCTGCGCCAGGTGCTGGTCAACCTGTTGAGCAACGCGGTGAAGTTCACCCAGACAGGGGAGGTGGTGGTGACCGTCTCTTGCGACGCGGAGACACGGAGACACGGGGGCGCGGAGACCCGCTCCGTGTCTCCCCCTCCCCCCCTCCCCGTGTCTCTGCACTTCGCCGTCCGCGACACCGGCATCGGCCTCCCTCCCGACCGGCTCGACCGGCTGTTCCAGGCGTTCAGCCAGGTGGATGCGTCCACGGCGCGGCGCTACGGCGGCACGGGGCTGGGCTTGGCGGTCAGCAAGCGGCTGGCCGAGATGATGGGTGGCGCCATGTGGGCGGAGAGCGCCGGGCCGGGCCAGGGCTCGACGTTCCATTTCACCATCACGGCGCAGCCCGCACCGGACTTCCGGCCGCGGCCGCACCTGGCGGGTGCGCAGCCCGCACTGGCCGGCCGAAGCGCTGGCGTGGTTGCGCGGCGGGGACGCGTTCGGCGTCGCGATCCTCGACCTGCACATGCCGGAGATGAGCGGCGTGGAGCTAGCCGCTGCGATCCGTGCGGTTGAAGGCGGCGCTGCTGCGACCTTGAACGTGGAACCTGTCCCTGAGGGGTCTGCAACCGGGTTGCCGTTGATTCTCACCTCCTCCCTGGGCGGTCGCGAGGCGGCCGGCGACATGTCCCTCTTCGCCGCGTACCTAGCCAAGCCGGTTCGGCCGTCTGCGCTGTTCGACACGTTAGTCAGCGTGTTGGCTGCGCAGCCGGCGCCCCAGGCCCGGCCGGTTGCGGTTCGACCTGCGCTGGACCCGGGGCTGGCGGCGCGGCATCCGCTGCGCATCCTGCTGGCCGAGGACAACGCGGTCAACCAGAAGCTGGCGCTGCGTCTGCTGGCGCAGATGGGCTACCGGGCGGACGTGGCCGCCAACGGCCTGGAGGCGATCCAGGCGGTGGAGCGCCAACCTTACGACGTGATTCTGATGGACGTGCAGATGCCGGAGCTGGACGGGTTGAAGGCCACGCGTGCGATCTGTGCGCGCTGGCCCGCAGCCGAGCGGCCGCGCATCATCGCCATGACCGCCAACGCCATGCAGGGGGACCGGGAGCTGTGCCTGGCCGCCGGCATGGACGACTACCTGGCCAAACCCATCCGCGTGGATGAGCTGGTGGTTGCATTGGAGCGAAGTCAACCAATGATGTGAGAAGTACGTCATGTTGAGCGGGTGTTCGACGCAAGGTGTGTTATGGCAGGTGACCAGCAAAACATCTGGTCCATGCACGAGAGGGAAACGTGCCATGCAAACAACAGACATCATTGACCGGGCAGTGTTCGAGGGCTTGCTGGACAGCGTCGGCGGCGACTGCGACTTCCTGACTGAGCTGGTGCAGACCTACTTCGATGATTCTCCCCAGCAGATCGCGGCCATGCAAGCTGCCGTTGCAGCCGGTGACACCGAAGCCCTGCGCCGGGCGGCCCACAGCTTGAAATCCAACTCCGCCAACTTCGGCGCGCTGACTCTGTCGGCCCACTGCAAGGAGTTGGAGTTGATGGGCAAGGCCGGCGCGGCTGAGAAAATCGCCGTTGTGGCAGGGGATTATCAGGGGGTAAAGGTCGCGCTGGGGCGATGCGGGATGAAGGCTGGCTATGACCGACATCTGCGGGCACGTCCTGGTTGTTGACGACAATGCGCTGAACCGCAAGATGCCGGCGCGCGCGGTGGAACGGCAGGGGTGCCGGGCTACCACCGCGGAGGACGGCCGGCAGGCGTTGGCCTTACTGACCGCGGCCGATGCTGGGCCGTTCGTTGTGATCCTGCTGGACATCCTGATGCCGACGTTGGACGGCTACCAGGTGTTGGCCCAGGTCAAGAGGGACGCGCGGCTGCGACACATCCCGGTAATCATGATCTCGGCCCTGGATGAGATGGAGAGCGTCGTCCGCTGTATCGAGATGGGCGCGACCGACTACCTGCCCAAACCGTTCAACCCGGCGCTGCTGCGGGCGCGGCCTAACGCCTCGCTGGTCGAGAAGCGGCTGCGCGACCTGGAACTGGAGTATCTGGAGCAGGTTAACCACGTGGTCAGCGCGGCCCAGGCGGTGGAGGCTGCCAAGTTCGATCCCGCCAGCCTGGACCAGATCGCAGTGCGCGGGGACGCATTGGGCGGCCTGGCCCGCGTCTTCCAACGCATGGCGCGCGAGGTCTACCTGCGGGAGCGCCGCCCAAGACAGCAGTTGGAGCAGTTGCGCCTGGACATGGAGGAGATGAAACGCGCGCAGAGCGAGCCGCTGGCTGCTTATCTGCCGATGGACCGCTGCCACGCGCTGGCCACGGGCGCAACCCTGCCCGACCGGACCACAGGAGCCGCCTTGTTTGCCGACATCTCCGGCTTCACCCCCCTCACCGGCGCGCTGGCGCAGGAACTCGGCCGTGAGCGCGGAGCCGCGGAGTTGACCCGTACGGTCAGCCAGATCTACACCGCACTGATTGACGAGGTGCACCGTTACGGCGGCAGCGTCATCGGCTTCGCCGGCGACGCGATTACGTGTTGGTTTGATGACGCGACAACGCCCCTACATGCCCTGAAGATGTCAGCGGAGCATCCTGAGCAGAGCCGGGGTAGGAACCCCGGCGCAGTCGAAGGAAGCGGAGCGGACGTGGGGATGGGCGCAACGTTGCGCGCGGTCGCTTGCGGCCTGGCAATGCAAGAGGCCATGGCCCTGTGCAATGCTGTGACTACACCTGGCGGCGCCACTTTTGACCTGGCTGTCAAGATCGCGGTCGTGGCTGGCCCGGTGCGCCGCTTCCTGATCGGTGCTCCGGAGATCCAACTGATCGAGGCGATTGCCGGGCAGACCCTCGACCGGCTGGCGGCGGCCGAGCACGCGGCCAACCGGGGCGAAGTGATCGTCCAGGGGGAAGTCGCCGAGCCACTCGCCGGGCAGCTTACGATCCGGGAGCGCCGGACAGACGAACGAGGCAGGCCGCTTGCCGTGGTCACCGGGCCGGTGGCGGGTGTGGCGCCCACGCCGTGGCCCGAGCTCTCATCCGACGCGCTGTCCGACGCAGGTTGCCGGCCGTGGGTGCTCTCGGATGTGTATGAGCGGGTGCGCAGCGGGCACAAGCAGTACCTGTCTGAACCGCGCCCTGTGGCCGCGTTGTTTATCAACTTCAAAGGCATTGACTACGACGCGGACGTGGCGGCCGGCGCGAAGCTGGATACCTACATCCGCTGGGTGCAGCACATCGCAGACCGGCATGAGGCCATCTTCGACCACCTGACCATGGGCGACAAGGGCAGCTACATCTGCCTGGCGTTCGGTGCGCCCATCGCGCACAGCGACGATGAGACGCGCGCCGTCTATGCCGCGTTGCAGCTGCTGTCCCCGCCGTCGGAACTGGCGTTCGTGGGCGCCATCCGCATCGGGGTGGCCGCGGGCCAGGCATTGGTAGGGACTTACGGCGGTCGGGGCCGCCGCACCTATGGGGTGCAGGGTGAACGGGTCAACCTGGCTGCCCGGCTGATGATCGCGGCACCGGAAGGGGACATCCTCTGCGATGACGAAGTCTACCGGGCAGCGCAGGGACAGGTGGCTTTCACCGCGCTACCGCCGATCCGGGTTAAAGGCTTTGCCGAGCCGGTATCCGTGTACCGGCCGACGCCTCACCTCCTCGCGCCGATCCCTGACGCGCGCCCCGGCCAGGCGGGAGGGCGCTGGGACGCCAGGTCGCGGCTGGACCACCTGTCACCGTCCGAGCAATTGCTGCTGAAAGTGGCCAGCGTTCTCGGCCCGACCTTCACGATCGAGGCACTGGCCGAGATCGTCCCAGTGGATTCAGAGCTGGCGCATCTGGTCGAACACCTGCGCCAGCTTGAGGCCGCGGGCCTGTTGGTCGGCGGCACAAGTACGGGAACGTATGCTTTCGCTGATGGCAGCCTCCACAACGCCGCATACACCGCAATGCTGTTCGTGCAGCGGCGGACGCTCCATCGCCGCGTCGCCGAGTGGTACGAACAGACCTATCGTGCGGATCTAGCGCCTCACACCGCGATCCTGGCGCATCACTGGCGCCAGGGCGACGAGCCGGCCAAGGCCATCGAATACCTGGAGCGGGCCGGCAGGCAGGCGCAGGCCAGAGGCGCGCTTGAAGAGGCTGAGCACTTTTTCCGGGAGAGCCTGGCCCTGGACGCGCAGGCCGCGGTGCTCAGCGCGGCCTACTACGGAGATGGCGTCGAACATGCCGGCCCCGACTATGAGGCCGCGATCCGTTACGCGGTGGGACGCCTGGAGCGGGAGCTGGCGCCGGAGCTGACTTATCACAACCTGTGGCACACCGTCGAAGATGTGCTGCCCGCGGTCCGCCGGTTGGCCGCGTTATGTGGGGTGGATGGGGAAGATGCGTGCCTGCTAGAGGTAGCCGCGGCGTTCCACGATATCGGATACGTGGTGCAGCGCCACGAGCACGAGCGTGCCAGCGCCGAGATCGCGGCCCAGGTGTTGCCGGGCTTCGGCTTCACATCGACCCAGGTGGCCGCGGTGCAGGGCATGATCCTGGCGACCCGTCTGCCGCAGTCACCCCGCACGCCGCTGGATGAAATCCTGGCCGACGCTGACTTGGACAACCTCGGCCGGGATGACGCCCTGGCCCGGAGCCTGGCCTTGCGCACCGAGCTGGCAGCCCTGGGCACCGCAGTGCCAGAGGCCGAGTGGTATCGTCGTCAATGGAGATTCTTGCGCGAACACCGTTATTTCACTTCCGCCGCCCGGAACCAGCGCGACCAGGGGAAGCAGAAAAATATCGAAGCGCTGGAGCCGCTATTGGCGAATCAGGGGGTTGTTTTCAGGCCATGCCAACCGGACGCTGACATGGAGGCTTGTCGGTAAGGGCCTCAGGAGGTCTCCCATGCCGGGTATCGAAACGTTGCGCCGGGTGTGGTTTTTGCCGGGCTGTCCGATGCAGACCTGGCGTCAGTTGCAGCGTGCATGGTCACACGGGCCTTCGGCAAAGGGGTCTTCATCTTCCACAAGGACAGCGTGGGCCACGCGCTATACATCATTGAGTCGGGCTGGGTGCGCATCTTGGTGATCAGCAACGCAGGACAGGAGATTTCCCTGAAAGTCGATTGTCGCCGAAAGCCGGGCTTTCTTGGATGGCTACAGCCAGGTCGAGATCCTGGTCCAGCGAGACGGCGAGACGTGGCCCATCGCCCAGCGCGGGCCGGGGGAATACCTGGGCGAGATCGCCTTACTGCTGGCGATACCCCGCACCGCGTCCGTGCGTGCCTTGACCCACGTACGCGTGCTGGCGCTAGACAAGTCGGGGTTCGACCGGCTGGTGGCCGACCAACTGGCAGTGGCGCAGGGCCTGGAACGCGAGTCCAGCCGGCGCATGCATGACCTTCGGCCGTAAAACACGCTCTAACAATCTGGACGCCGGAGCTTGCCCCGGTACGCAGCAAGCTGCGACGACCTTCGCTATACAGGAGAAATGATGAACTGCTGGCACTGCGATCGGCCTGCCCAGGGTGTCTGCCGGTTTTGCGGACGAGGGGTCTGCCGCGAACACGCGCGCAGCCTGCCGTACATCGAGGCGCTTTACCGCAACGACGATGGCTTGCAGAAGGCGCTGGTGGTGGGAAACGCCCTCTACCGCGGGATCTGCCACCCCAAGGAGGACCCTGTCGAACTCCCTCAATTGCGATAACGCGCCAATCCAGCGCTACATCATCCTCCAGGAGATGTGGGCGGTGATGACTGCCTAGACATTTGGTGAAGAGCATGACCGGCTAGCACTTTCACCTATGCTTCGGCGCCAGTGCAGGTGAGCCTCGAACCCAAAAGAAGATCTGAACATTCGCCGCGTGACCGCACCGGCCGACACACCGGGGTGTGCGGCCGGTTTCCTTTTCCTCTTGGTAGTATGGTTGGTCGAGGCAGGGATGCACTGTGCCCAGCCGCCGCCCCTTGCGGTCAGGGACAGCGTGTTGCGCCGGAGACCGGTCAAGCACTGACCAGTGTCTTGGCTAGGCGCACGGCCGAGCTGGCATCGGGGCTGTAGCCGTCCGCGCCGATCTGTTTGGCGAAACTATCCGTCACCGGCGCGCCGCCGATCATCACCTTGACCAGGTCGCGCACACCGGC